>CAVVCP010000004.1:0-227255 GCA_963746695.1 uncultured Solirubrobacterales bacterium
GGATGCAGGTACGCGTGCGAGGACGACATCCGCATGTTGTCCGCGGAGGAGTTGATCTGGAACCAGCCCGCACCGTTGGTCACCGTGTGGCCCTCGTTGAAACGGCTCGTCGGCAGCCCGGCCTGGGCGGCGGCCTCGAGGATCGCCACGCCACAGGGATCCGCGGGCGGGACCGTGCGGATGTTCACCGGGCCGTCGCGGCCGTGGTGGTCGCCCGGTCCGTCGTTGGTCTCCAGGCGCGTGATCAGCGGCCAGCAGTCGGCCGCGCTCCAGCCCTCGTTGCCGATCGCGGCCCACTCGTCGAGGTCCTCCTTCGGCGTCCAGAAGGCGATGCACGAGTTGTGCGACGAGCAGCCGCCGAGCACCTTGGCTCGTGCGTGCCGCATGAAGCTGTTGCCCCTGGCCTGCGGCTCGATCGGGTAGTCCCAGTCATAGCCCGAGTCGAGCAGGTACATCCAGTCCTCGAGGCGGAGGATCCGCGGGTCGTCGACGTCTGAGGGCCCGGCCTCGAGCAGGCAGACCGTGACCGACGGGTCCTCGGTCAGTCGAGCGGCGACCACGCAGCCCGCGGTGCCGCCACCGGCGATCACATAGTCGAACTCGCCGGCGTCGATCATGGCGCCATCTCGCCCATCGCGGGCAGGTGCTCGAGATCCGGCACGTTGGCGCGGTGCTCCTCCAGGACGTCGGCCGCCCTTCTTGACCTGCACCGTGAAGTAGTAGATCGAGCCGATGATCACGACCCCGCCGACGAACAGGAACGGCGACCATTGCCAGTACCAGTGCGGCGTGCCGAGCGCGTTGTAGATCGAGTTGCGCGGCCAGGCGATGTTGAGCGCCACGAGCGCGCCATAGGTCACGGCGGCGATGTTTACCGGCAACCCCCACCGACCGAGCGAGAAGTACGGCCCGTGATCGGGTTTCGGCCACTCCCCTCGCAGGCGCTTGAGGAGCATCGGGACCGTGACCCCGAGGTACGCGAGGTAGAACATGATGATCGCCAGCGACGTGAGCACGAGGAACGCGCTCTGGTTGCCGAGGTTGATCACGAGCAGGAGCAGCGTCAGGCCGCCCGTAACCAGCGCCGGAACGATCGGCACCTTGCGATGACCCGAGACGCGAGCGATCGCTGAGCCGGCCGGTAGCCGGTTGTCGCGCGCCATCGAGAACAGCATCCGGATCGTCGCCGTCTGCACGGCCAGGCAGCAGACGAAGATCGCGATTGCGCAGTCGATCAGGAACAGGTTTCCGACGGTGTTTCCGAACGCCTGCTTCATCACGTAGGGAAGGCCGAGAAGTCCGACGTTCTTGTCGAGGACGTGCTTGTTCGCCATCGAGGCGAGCAGGATCACGAGACCGCCGATGATCGCGGCCGCCGCGATCGCGCGGATGATCGCCGGCGGGGCGTGCTTGCGCGGGTTGTTGGTCTCCTCGGCAAGCGTCCCCGCGGTATCGAACCCGTACATCACGTACGCGCTCAGCAGGCCGCCGACGAGCAGCGCCCCGAAGTAGCCCCAAGGATGGCCGGCGCCGAAGCCGTAGGAGTGGAAGATGATCTGGGGCCCGTGGTGGGCGTTGAACAGAAGCAGGATCACGAGGATCGTCGAGCCGATCAGCTCACAGGTCACGCCGACGTTGTTGATCCGCGACATCAGCTTGACGCCGAGCATGTTGATCGTGGTCGTGATCGCGACCAGGATCGCGCCGAGCAGCAGCGCGTTCTGAGCCCCGTGCTTGGTCAGGTAAGTGCCCGCGTCGGCCGACGTTCCGAAGAACTGGAGCTTGGTCGTGACCTGCGGCAGAACGATCTGCCAGTCGACGGCAACGGCCGCGATCGTGACGATCGCGCCGACGATGTAGATCCAGCCGGTCATCCACGACGTGAAGCCGCTCGAGATCTGCTTGGACCACTGGTACACCGACCCGGCGATCGGGTACTGGCCGGCCATCTCCATGAAGCACAGCGCGACCAGAATCTGGCCGAAGACCACGACCGGCCACGTCCACCACACGCCCGGGCCGGCGTTCAGGTACCCGAACCCATACAGCGCGGTGACGCCGGTCAGGATCGAGATGTAGCTGAACCCGGCCGCGAACGCCGAGAAGCTTCCCAGCGAGCGGTCCAGTTCCTGCTTGTATCCGAAGCCTGCGAGCTCGTTGGTATCCGACGTCCGACTGCTCGCACCTGGAGCCTCTACGGCTGCCATAGATCAACCTCCCCGAATCGCGCAGGGCCGCGCGACCCATCGAACACAACACGGCGTTGCCCGCAATCTGGGGCGGTAGAGCAACCTCGAATCCATTGACCCGAGCCTAATCGGGCTGTTATATATCAGTTGTCGAACTGTGTCAACGCGACCGGGGCGAGGCTTCCATGGCGACGCAAACCGCGCAGCAGATGTTCGTTGGCGGCGACTGGCAACCAAGCGCCAGCGGCGAAACATTCGAGGCCACGAGCCCGGCGACCGGGCAGCAGATCGCGACCGTCTCCCAGGGTGACCGGTCGGACGCCACGCGCGCGATCGAGGCCGCGCGCGAAGCCTCCGACGGCTGGGCCCGTCTGACCGCGTTCGAGCGCGCGGAGAAGATGCACGCGGTCGGCGACCTGATCGAGTCGCGACGCGATCAGCTGGCCCGCACGCTCACGCTCGATCAGGGCAAGCCGCTGCGTGCCGAGGCGTTCGACGAGGTCTCCGAGCTGGTCGAGTACTGGCGGATGGCCGCGGAGGACGCCAAGCGTCTGGGCGGAGAGCTCCCGAATTCGTTCTCGCCCGGCAAGCGCGTGATGCTCATGCGGCGCCCGCGCGGCGTCGTGGGTGTGATCAGCCCGTGGAACTGGCCGTACACGATGCCCGCCGAGCTGATCGCGCCGGCGCTCGCGTGCGGCAACGCGGTCGTGTGGACGCCGGCGCCGTCGACCGCGGTGTGCGCGGTGGCGCTGGCGGAGTGCATCGCCGACGCCGACCTGCCGCCCGGGGTGTTCAATCTCGTGACCGGCCCCGGCCCGGTGGTCGGAGACGAGATCGCCCGCAACCCGGGAACCAACGGCGTCGCCTTCATCGGGTCGACGGCGACCGGCCGGATCGTGGCTCAGGCGGCCGCGGGCAAGGCGGCGCTGCTGGAGATGGGCGGCAACGGGCCGGTGGTGGTGATGGACGATGCCGACCTCGACGCGGCGGTCGACGCTACGTTGACGGCCTGCTACCTGTGCGCCGGGCAGAGCTGCACCGCGGGCGAGCGGATCCTCGTCCACCGCGCGGTGCGGGACGAGTTCGTCGAATTGCTCGCCCGCCGGGTGACCGAGCGGATCCTGCTCGGCGACCCGTTCGACGACGCGACCACGATGGGCCCGGTCAACAACGAGCCGGTGGCGGCGAAGATGGACGAGCACGTAAGCGACGCGGTGGCGCGGGGCGCCAGCGTGGTCAGCGGCGGGGCGCGCGCCGAGGGCTTCGCCACGTCGCTGTACTGGCAGCCGACGATCCTGACCGACGTGCCAGCCGACGCCCGGGTGGCGGTCGAGGAGACATTCGGTCCGATCGCTCCGGTGGTCGCGATCGACTCGCTCGAGCAGGCGATCCTGCTGACCAACGCCTCCCCCTACGGACTGCTCGCGGCGATCTTCACCGCCAACCTCGAGCACGGCCTCGAGTTCGCCGACCGGGTCCACACGGGTTGGGTCAACATCAACGAGTCGAGCAACTACTGGGAGGCACATCTCCCGTTCGGTGGCCGTGCCGGGACCGATAGCGGGATCGGCCGTGTCGGCGGCTCGCACGTGATGCAGTCATTCACCGAGCTGCAGACGGTCGTGCTGTCACCTCATAGGCGGCCCGCGTCAGGGTTCTGACCGCGCTGCGCCGCGGGCAGGCCGGCCTCTTGAACATCGGCAGGTTTGGCACGTTCTGTAGCGGTACCGGCATTAGTCCGTAATCCGTCCAGACGACCTCCAGACGCCTCCCGGCGAGGTCGATGCAGGGGGCTATGGAGCCGCCCAAGAATTTCGAAGACGTCCTGCGCCGTAGCCCAGGACCCCTGCGTGGAGAAGTCCCGACGCCGGCCGCGGAGAACCCGCTTCGCATCCTGTTCGTCACCTCCGCGCACAACAGCCTGAGCCAGCGCTGCTACATCGCCCTGACCGAGATGGGACACGAGGTCACCGTCCAGGTCGTCGACTCGAGCGACCTCATCGAGAGCGCCGTCGAGGTGCACAAGCCCGACCTCGTCGTGTGCCCGATGCTCAAGCAGTTCATCCCCGAGTCGGTGTGGAGCAAGTACACGTGCCTGGTCGTCCATCCCGGTCCGCACGGCGACCGCGGCCCCTCGTCGCTCGACTGGGCGATCGAGCTCGGGATGGACGAGTGGGGCGTGACCGTGCTCGAGGCGGTCGAGGAGGCCGATGCCGGCGACATCTGGGAGACCCGCAAATTCCGTATGCGGCCGGTCGGCAAGAGCAGCATCTACCGGCATGAGGTGCGCCGCGCCGCCGTCGAGATGCTGGTGTTTGCGGTCCACAACTTCGCGCGCGGCGATTTCAAGCCGACGGCGCTGAACTACGACGATCCGCACGTGACCGGCCGGCTGCGTCCGCTGATCAAGCAGGCCGACCGCGCGATCGACTGGCGCTGCGAGTCGACCGCCGGCGTGGTCCGCAAGATCCGCGCCGCCGAGGGCCACCCGGGCGTGCTCGACACGATCGCCGGGACCGAGTTCCACATGTTCAACGTCTACCCCGAGCGCGGCCTCCGTGGCCGCCCGGGCGACATCATCGCGACTCGCAACGGCGCGATCTGCCGCGCGACCGTCGACGGCGCGGTGTGGATCACCCACCTGAAGGCGAAGGACGGTCCCGCGCCGTTCAAGCTGCCCGCCACCCGCGCGCTCGAGCTGGCCGGGCACGTCCCGGACGCGCCCGAGATCCCGGTGGCGCTGCACGCGCCGATCCCGGCGGGCCACACCTACCGCGAGATCTCCTACGAGGAGAAGGCGGGGGTCGGCTACCTGAACTTCGACTTCTACAACGGTGCGATGAGCACCGAGCAGTGCCGGCGCCTACTCGAGGCTTACCGGTACGCGCGCAGCCGCCGCCAGACCAAGGTGATCGTGCTCGCCGGCGGCATCGACTTCTTCTCGAACGGCATCCACCTCAACGTGATCGAGGCGGCCGCCGATCAGGGCGAGGAGTCCTGGTACAACCTCCACGCGATCGACGACATCGTGCGCGAGATCGTCGAGACCGACTCGCACGTGACGATCTCGGCGCTGTCGGGTGACGCCGCCGCCGGCGGGGTGCCGTTCGCGGTCGCCGCCGACCACGTCGTCGCCCGCGAGGACGTCGTGCTCAACCCGTACTACCAGCACATGGGCGGGCTGTATGGCTCCGAGTACTGGACGTACCTGCTGCCGCGCCGAGTCGGCCCCGAGGTCGCCGCCGAGCTCACGAGCGCGCCGTTCACACCGATCGGCACGCGGCGCGCGGTCGACATCGGGCTGGTCGATGCGGCGTTCGGCGACACCATCGCGAGCTTCCGTTCGCAGGTGCAGGGGCTGGCCGAGCGCCTGGCACGTCATCCCGACGTTGGCCACTGGCTCGAGAACAAGCGTCGCGAGCGGGCTCGCGACGAGCAGATCAAGCCGCTCGCCGCCTACCGCACCGAGGAGATGGCCCGCTCGCACGAGTGCTTCTTCGGCGAGGACCGCAGCTACCACGTGGCGCGGGGCCTGTTCGTCTATAAGACCGGTGCGCCGTGCAAGGTGGCGCTCCCCGCCGCACCCGAGATTCCGGCGGCGCGGGCGCTCACCGAGGCGCAGCGCGCGGTGACCAAAGTCCGTCGAGCGAAGTCGTCCGCGGCCTGATGAGCGCCGTGGCCGGTGCCCCCGCCGTGGATGAGGGGGCGAGCCCCCTAGTCGGCGGCGCCGTGGAAGGTCACTTCGATCGCGCCCGGAGCTCGCGCTCGGGCGGCGCCGGTGCCTGGCTCGTCGGCAAGTGGCTCACCCTCAAGCACTGGCTCCCCAAGGGGCAGCTGCTCCCCGAGCACGTCCTGCGCCGCCGCCACCATTCGATCTGCGTGCTGCTGTGGCTGCACGTGCCGGCGCTGTTCGCGTTCGGCTTGCTGATCGGGGGCAACTCGCTCCTGCACGTCACTGCCGACGTGGCGATGGTCGTGCTGTTCGGCATCGGCGCCAGCTGGGACCGGTTCCGGCTCAAGGCGCGGGTGATCGCGGCGTCGTTCGGCCTGGTCATGTGCTCAGCCGTCCTGGTGGACTTGTGGGGCGGGGTAACCGAGGCGCACTTCCACTTCTTCGTGATGATCGGGGTCCTGACCCTGTATCAGGACTGGACTCCGTTCCTGGTCGCGATCGCGTTCGTGGTCGTCCATCACGGTGTCGGCGGGGTGCTCGACCCGAAGGCGGTGTTCGGCGACAACCCGCAGGCGGTCAGGCACCCGTGGGTGTGGGCGCTGATCCACGGCGGGTTCGTGCTCGCCGCCAGCGTCGCCCACGTCGTCGCGTGGCGGACCAACGAGAACCAGCTGCTGCGTGACCCGCTGACCGGGCTGCCGAGCCGGTTGCTGTATCTGAACAACCTCAAGCTTGCGCTCGAGCGCCTCGGTCGCGGGCCGAACCGCTCGGTCGCGGTCCTGTTCCTCGACCTCGATCGTTTCAAGGTCATCAACGACAGCCTCGGCCACGGCGAGGGCGACGAGCTGCTGGTCGCGGTCGCCGAGCGCATCGGCCACTCGCTGCGCCGGCACGAGACGCTCGCGCGGTTCGGAGGCGACGAGTTCGTGATCCTGTGCGAGGACATCTTCGACGACGAGGGCGCGGTCGCGGTGGCCGAGCGGGTGCTGAAGGCGTTCAGCCTGCCGTTCGCACTCGCCCACGGCGAGACGATGGCCGCCGCCAGCATCGGCATCTCGGTCACCTCGGATCCGAACCAGGATCCCGACGATCTGATCCGCGACGCCGACGCAGCGATGTACCGCGCCAAGGGCGCCGGCGGCGCCCGCGTGGTCCTGTTCGACGAGGTCACCCGCGAGCGTGCGCTCGCGCGGCTGCACAACGAGAAGGCGATCCGCAAGGCGATCGATCGCGAGGAGTTCCGCGTGTTCTTCCAGCCCGAGGTGTCGATCGTGGACCACGAACAGATCACCGGGCTCGAGGCGCTCGTCCGCTGGCAGCATCCCGAGCGGGGGCTGCTCGGCCCGGGCGAGTTCATCTCACTGTGCGAGGAGACCGGGCTGATCGTCCCGCTCGGAGCCTGGGTGCTGCGCGACGCCTGCCGGCGCGCGGTGGCTTGGCAGCGGAGCCGGCCGAGCCACCAGCCACTGATGCTGCGGGTCAACGTCTCGGCTCGGCAGCTCGCGCTGGAGAGCTTCCGCGAGACCGTGTCGGGGATCATCAAGGAGACCGGGATCGACCCGGCCTGGCTCTGCCTCGAGGTCACCGAGAGCGTCCTGATCGAGGATCCGGAGTCGTCGATCCGGATGCTCACCGATCTCAAGGAGCTCGGCCTCAAGATCGCGATCGACGACTTCGGCACCGGCTACTCGTCGCTCGAGTACCTGCGGCGGCTGCCCGTCGACTGCGTGAAGATCGACCGGTCGTTCGTGCGCGGCGTGCCGGAGAACGAGGAGGACGTGGCGATCGTCAACGCGGTGATCGAGCTCGGCCACGCGCTCAGGCTGTCGGTCACGGCCGAGGGCGTCGAGACCGCCGACCAGCTCGGCAACCTCCAGTCGGCCGGTTGCGACACCGCCCAGGGATTCCTGTTCTTCCGTCCCGAGCCGCCCGAGGTCGTCGAGAAGCTGTTCGCCGGCGTCGCGGTGCCGGAGCGTGCGGTTCACATCGAGCCGGCGCCCGCCAGCGCCCATCCCGCCCGCCCCACAGCGCCGACTGATCCCGCCGCCCAGCGCGCCCGGCAGCCGCCGGCGACTGGCCAGGCACTCCCTGGCTGCCGGAATCAAGGCCATGAGCCACACGTGGTTCCACGGGGAAGCCGCTCCCGACTCAAGCGCGGGTTGACGGCGCCGATCACCTGGCTATGGAATCGTCCGTCTCATCGCTATCGGCGGCTCGCGATCGCCGGACGGCCCGCCGCCGGGCGCTTCGCCTCGTGGTGTTCGCGGCGCTGCTGGAGATCGTGCTGATCCTCCCGTTCGTCGATCACCTCGCGGACACTCACCCGATGATCCACTTCACCCAGCACGGCTTCATCTTCGCTGGCGGGGTGCTCATGGGGCTCGCGATTCGCGACGTTCAGCGCTCCTCCCGTTCGTGAGGGTCCCGCAGCCGTGAGCAAGATCCTCGCGGCCCACTGGCCCCACATGATCTTCGTACTCATCGGCGTGATCGCGTTCCTGTGGGTCGCGTACCGGCCCGAACGCGCTGATGACGGGGTGGGTGGCGGTGGCGAGCGCGTCGAGCCCGTCGAGCTCCCGTCACCGGCGTCCAAGCCCGCGAGCGTGAAGCGCTCGGTCGCGCGTCGCGGCCTGCTCGCGCTCGGGCCGCTGGTCGGGGCCGTGGCCACCGGCGCGGTTCTGTACGGCCTCGACATAGGCGGCGGCCCGATTCCGGGAGCGGTGATCTGGGTGCACTCCGGCATCTCGATGCTCGCGCTGCTGCTCGTCGTCTACAAGGTCGCCGATCTCGGACTGGCCCGGATCCGCCGCGCGCTGCACCGCGACCGCGCGGGAGAGCTCGTGTCGATCATCCTCGGCGTGGTTTCGGTCCCGCTGCTGGTGACCGGCATCGGCCTGCTGCTCGCCCCGGGCACCGGGTCGTTCCTGGCCTACTCGCACCTGATCTCAGCCGCGTGGTGGACCGGGTTGATGGTGTGGCATCTGCGCCGCTACGTCGGCGCCTCGCTGCGAGCGGTGTTCGGCCGGCAGCCCGCCATCGTGCAGGCGGACCGGTCCACCAGCGTCTCTTAGAGAACTGAGCGGATTTCCTGCTCGAACGTCGCGATGTGCCCGATGAGGATGTCGCGCGCGTTCGCCGGCTCGCCGGCGGAGATCGCGAGCAGAACATCCCGATGCTCGTGGACGCGCGCGAACAGGTGCGGCAACCGGTCGATCACCAGGTACCAGATCCGCAGTGACAGGTTGAAGTACCGCCCGAGCGTCTCCTCCAGGAACGGGTTCGCCGCGCACCGATAGATGAACCGGTGCACCCGGGTGTCGAGCTCCATCAGCGACTCGAGGTCATCGGTGCCCCGGCTGCCGTGAAGCTCCTCCAGCAGCCCCGCCAGCTCGCCGCGCTGCGTGTCGGTGATCCGCTCGGCGGCCCGGTAGGCGGCATGCCCCTCGAGCTGGGCCCGCACGTCGGAGATGTGGGCGAGGTCGGTGATGTTGATGTCCGACGCGAACGTCCCGCGACGCGGGAACACGCGTGACCAGGTTCTCGAGCGCGAGGCGCTTGATCGCCTCGCGCACCGGCGTCCGGCCCATCTCGAGCTCGCGGCCGATCAGGTCCTCGTCGATCGGAGTCCCGGGTGGGATCCGCAGGGTCACCAGCCGATCGCGCAGCTCGCGGTACGCGCGGTCAGCGAGCAGGCCGCGGGAGGCAACCGGGCGGTCCGGGCGTGGGGGGACGACTGATATATCAGTCATCGACGAGCAGAGTCTAACCCCGTTGGAGCCTCGCCGACAACGGCCGGAACAGCATCATCGCGAGCGTGAGCACGCACATGCCCGAGACGACCGCGAACGGCACTCCGTCACTCGTGACCTTGGCCAGCGCGCCGCCGCCGCCGGCGCCGACGATCTGGCCCGCCGCCCACGCGAGGTTCGTGAGCGCCATCGCGTAGCCCTGGGGAACGCCCCGGGACGCGGCGACATCCGAGGTCATCGCCATCGCCGGCGCCCAGAAGCTCCCGAGCGCCACCGCCGCGAGCACGACGATCGCGGCAACCACGACGACGTTCTTCGGCGGCGTGAACAGCAGAAGTACGACCGCGGACGCCGCGAGCCCCACGCGCAGCGGAAGCAGGCGGCCGCGCCGGTCCGACACGTGGCCCACGGCAGGGCTGACGACCGCCTCCAGCGCGGCCGCGATCAGGAACGTTGCGCCGATGCCGATCGCGCTCGCCCCGAGCGCGCTGAGCCGGAGCGGCGCGAGCACGTTGATCACCCCCGATGCGATCGCTGGCAGCGCGACCAGCCACAGCGAGAGCGCGGTCGCGGGCTCGCGGATCTCGTCGAGCAGCCGGGTGCGCGGCGGCTCTGACGACGGGGGCGGAGGCGCGGGGAGCAGCCGCACGATCGCGGCCAGCGCGCCCGCGACGACGACGACCGCCGAGAACACCGGCGCGCGGCCGAGCAGGTGGGCGAGCGTGCCGATAACCGGGCCGAACAGCGCGCCGCCGATGGCGGCGGCAAGCGCCCCGCCGATCGTGCTGCCGCGACGGTCAACCGGAACTGCGTCGATCAGCCACGCGAGGCTGCCGGCCCACGTATACGCGCCGCCCACCCCTTGCACGAAGCGCGCGGCGTCGAGCAGGGCGATGTTGTCGAGGAACCCGAACGCGACGCTCGAGCAGGCCATCAGGAGCAGCCCCACGTAGACCGCGGTGCGGGGCCCCGCCCGCGAGGCGAGCCTCCCTCCCGGCATCGACCCGACGAGCGTGCCGAGCGCGTACGACGCGGTCAGCACACCGGCGGACGCCTTCGACAGGTGGAGCTGGCGGGTGAGCGTCGGCAGCAGCGGCACGACGGCCGCGTAGAACATCGTGTCGACGAACACGATCGCGCCCGTGACCAGGAACAGGACCCGCAGCTCGCGGGTTCCCGTGCGCGAGACGGACTCCCCGGGTGCGGCGGCAGGGCTCACGGCGGCGCCTCACTTTACGTCTACCGACGAGCCCCACCGTTCTTCGATCCGCGCGAAGCGCCACACCGCGATCGCGATCGTCCACGTACCCACGAACATTCCGACGATGATGAACCCGAGCGTGTTGATGCTCAGGTTCTCGAGCCAGTTCCAGAACGTGCCCTGGGCGCCGAGCTTCTCGGCGAGCAGTCCGGACAGCTCGATCGTGCCGATCACGAACGCGACTGCGACCGACAGCCCGGTGATCGTCAGGTTGTAGAAGACCTTGCGAACCGGCTGGGAGAACGCCCAACCGTAGGCGAAGTTCATGAACGAGCCGTCGATCGCGTCAAGCAGCGACATGCCGGCGGCGAACAGGACCGGCAGGCACAGGATCGCGTAGATCGGGAGTCCCGCACCCGCCGCGCCGGCGGCCAGGAACAGCAGCGCGACCTCGGTGGCGGTGTCGAACCCGAGGCCGAACAACGCACCGACGGGGTACATGTGCCAGGGCCTCGACACGGCGCCCGTGAAACGACCGAACACCCGGTTCATGAGCCCGCGCGAAGCCAGCTGCTGCTCGAGCTCGAGCTCTGAGTAGCGGCCGGTCCGCATCTCGAGGAACACCTTGACCACCCCGTAGAGGATCACCGCGTTGAGTGCCGCGATCAGGTACAGGAACGCGCCCGAGACACCCGTCCCGACCAGTCCGGCAGCGCTGTGGAGCGAGGACCCGGGGCTACGCACCTGGCCGTTCAACGACCGCAGGCCCGCTGCGAACAGGAGCGCGAGTACGAACACGATCGTCGAGTGGCCGAGCGAGAAGAACAGGCCAACGCTCAGCGGCCGCTTGCCGTCGGCCATCAGCTTGCGAGTGGTGTTGTCGATCGCGGAGATGTGGTCGGCGTCGAACGCGTGCCGCATGCCGAGCGTGTATGCCGTCAATCCGGTGCCGACCGCGAACACGGTCGAGCCTCCGACGCGATACCGATGCGGCGCCACCAGCGCGAACAGCAGCCCGAAGCCGAGCAGATGCAGGCCGAGCACGACCGCGCTCATCAGCGCGATCGTGCGCCATTGGCCACGGTCGAGTGAGCTGCGCATGTGGCGCCGGGGGGCCGGCTCAGTCCTGCGCCGGCTGCGCCTGCGGCGGCTGCTGCTCCCGGTCGCGCTTGGGCCTGGTTCCCAGGTGGCCCTCCTCCACGAGCGTTCCGAGCACGTCCATGATCGCGCGGCATCCGAGTTGGGCGGTCATGTCGGAGACGTCGTAGGGCGGCGCGATTTCGACCACCTCCATGCCGCAGATGCCCTCGCGGGCGACCATTCGCAGCGCCTTGAGCGCCTCGCGGGGCAGCAGGCCGCCGGGCTCCGGGGACCCCGTGCCGGGAACGAAGCCGGCGTCGATCGAGTCGATGTCGAACGACAGGAAGACCGCGTCGGCGTCCTTCCAGGCGCACTCGAGCGCGATCTCGACCGCCTTCTCGACGCCGAGCTCCTCCACGTCGGAGATCGTGATAACGGTGGTTCGCCGGTCGCGGGCGACCTCCATTCCCGAGCGGGCGCCGTACCACCCGCCGATTCCCATCTGCACCAGGTTGCTCGCCGGCGCGTTGGGGATGTTGGTGGCGTGGAACCACGGCGTGGTGTGCATGCGCTCGTCCATGTCGCGCTCGCGGATGTCGATGTGACGGTCGAGGTGGATGATCCCGACGCGGCCGTCGATGTGGGGGGCGATCGCGCGGACGTCCGGGTAGCCGATCGAATGGTCGCCGCCGATCACGACCGGAAATACGCCCTGCTCGTGCACGAACGACACGGCGCGGTCGATCTGGTCGAACGACTTCTCGATGTTCGACGGGATCACGAAGATGTCGCCGGCGTCGCACATGTTCACCTCCTCGATGAGGTCGACGCCCATGTCGGCGTTGTAGCCGTCGTACAGCGCGGAGATTCGCCTGACCGCCTGGGGGCCGAACCGGCACCCGGCCCGGTAGGTGGTGCCCATGTCGAACGGCGCGCCGATGATCGCGACGTCGTACTTGCTGACATCCCTGATGTTCTCGCAGTAGTCGGCCTTGAGGAAGGTGTTGATGCCCGCGAACGCCGGCTGCGCGCCGCGCGCGAACGTCGAGATCGTGCGGTCCTGGACCGACGGCGCCGCCTCCAGGCCGAGGTCGATACCCCGCTCGAGCTGCTCGCGCGCCTTGCGCGTCGGAATGTCGGCGATCCGCTTCATGATCTGGGTGCCGCGCAACTGCTCACGGTCGAAGTGGAAGTGACCGTTGCCCTTACCGTGACTGTGAAACATGCCCATATCCCTGCTCCTTACTAGTGGTCTCTAGCGTATTTGCGTGAGCGACCACTTACTGGTTCGCGTCGTGGTGTGCGCGCGCGGCGGCCGTGAAGCACTCGAGCGGGGCGCGGAGCACGCCGGCGCCGATCTGACCACCGCCCCGTCCGGCGACCCCGATGTCCATCACCGGGGTGATGCCTGTCGCCACCACCTTGTGGACGTCGATTCCCACCGGTACGCCCCGGAAGCTGAAGTAGGGGATCTTGAGCTCGGGGTGCTCGGCGAGCGTGATCTCGTACATCTCGCGGTTCATCCCCACCATGTCCTCGGGTGACCCGCCCTGATAGTCCTGGAGGGGGAACGCGGCGGCCTGCGCAAACCCCCCGAGCCCGACGGTCTCGTTGATCGTGCTCTCGCCCCCCATGTACTCGATGTCGTCCGGGCCGTAGCCGTCGAACAGCTTGGCGTCGACCGCCGGGATCGGGGCGGTGAACCACTGATCGCCGAGCCCGCTCACCCGAACCGCGAACTCTCGGCATGAGAAGCACATCGCGGAGACCATGCTCGATCCGCGGACGTCCCGGGTGGCGTCGGCGGTGGCCTTCGCATACGCCATCGACAGCCGCAGGAAGAAGTACTGACCATGGCTCATGTACGCGTATGTTGCGCGAACGTCCTCGCCACGTTCTTCGGCGACGTCGAGCAACAGCGGGAACATCTCCTTGATGAAGAGCAGCGTCGCCGCGGAGTTGCGGCTGTGAAGCTCGTCGCCCATGTTGAGCGCGCTGCGGATGATCGGCCGCAGCGGGATGCCCTCGGAACTGCGCCGGACCGCGGCCGCGACGACGGGCGCGATCACGGTCTCGACGACTCTCAGGCTCTGCTTCACCTCATCGTCGTAGACGCCGTAGTTCAGCCGCTTGGGCGATGGGCCCTCGAAGAAGTTGCAGAACGCCCGGTTGCCATGGGTGGCGTTCTCGACGACGAACACCGGCATCGATGCCGTGTAGATCCCGGCGAGCGACCCGACACACCCGTGGTCGTGACACGCCGCGAGCTTGATCTCGCCGGCACGCAGCTTCGCGTCCGCCTCCTCGCCGTCGCGGGCAAGCCCTTCGTATAGCGCGCCGCCAATCACGGCCGCACGCTGGCCCCCGAAGTAGGCCTCCCACGGCATCGGCGCGCCCGAGGTCAAGATCGTGTTCGGAGTCATCCCGGGGACGACGTCGAGCGCAGCCCTGACGTCCACGAGGATCGGGTCGGCTTCGATCAGACGCCGGACCGCCTCCCGGTTGGCGCTGTCGGTGTCGGTCGATTGCTGGGTGACGCTCGCCACGCGGGGTGCTCCTCTTCTCAGTTGCCGTTCAGAGATCGAGCGGGTGGGCTCGGCCTTCGCCGCACAGGGCCTGTCCCGCGGCCCCGTCGGCGAGATTCCACGTGCTCATTCGCTCGATCGACAGCCGGACCGTCACGTCATCACCGTCGGACAGGTAGGCGACGACCGCGGGCTGGGTGAGTCCGTCGGCGGTGATGTACCGCTCGTGGATCGAGCGATTGAGCCGGTGGGCCTGCGCGCCCTCGATCAGCTCGACCCGTCCCTTGATCTGAACGCCGCGGAGATCGAGCCCGTCGCGCGAGCGGTCGATCATCGCCGTGGCCTGGGGGTGGCGCCGCAGGTTCTTGGCCTTGCGGGTGTGCCGGCTGGTGGGGAACAGGATCGAGTCACCGTCGCGGCGGAACCACATCGCGACGAGGTGCACCGTTCCGTTGGGGTTGATCGAGGCGAGGTTCGCGATCAGCCGCGCCTCGAGCAGCTCGTCGACCTCGGCGGGCGATAGCTGGAGGGGCAGGACGTCGGCGGGCTCGGTCATCGCCCCCACCGGTGGACCCGTCCGCAAGTCCTACGGCATTCGAGCGGCCCCTGGCGGCGCTGCGCTTTGTCCTCGGACCCTGGTGTGGCGCTGCCACACGTCGGGTCCTGCGTCCTCGCGCAGCATCCACCAGTGACCACTCTCTGTGCCGCACGACTTACGGACGAGCCCACTAGAACCCCGAGCCCTTCGGCGCCACGTCCTGGTACCACTGCTTCTTCGGCCCGACCTTGGCGCGCAGCCTCCACTTACGGGACTTGGGCGCGTCCTCGATCAGGCCGAGCATCTCCGCCAGCCGGGCCTGGATCACCTGTGCCTGCTCGGGCGTCAGCGCCTCGTTGTCCGGGACGAACCGGTCGACTTTCTGGAGATTGGTGGTGACCGTGTAATAGAAGCCCCAGTCGTCGTGGAGGAGATCGGCGATGTAGGCCCCGTCGATCACCTCGGTGCCGGTGTTGGCGGTGGCGATCGGATGCTCCAGCATCAGCACCATCGTGTCCGTGATGTCCTTCAGGTTGAGCTCGACGATCTGCATCTTCTCGAGCAGCAGGTCCGCGGTCGAGATCGTGGGGCGATCGAGGTCGAGCCGGCCGTCGAACGGAATCCGATGACAGAAATACAGCTCGTTCATGAACACGTCCACTCCGAGCTGCGTGTCCGGATGCTCGAAGTAGTACCGCTTGCCCTCCGTCGAGACCGTCATCCGCTCGTCCTCGACGTATCCCGTGGCGGTGAGGAACTGCTTGATCTGCTTCGACTGCCGCTTCTCGCCCGCGAAGTCGATGTCGGTCAGCGCTCTTTCCATCTTTGCGAACATCTCGATGTTCTGCGGGCAGTGAATCCGGTAGGCGAGGGATCCGAGGATCCTCAGCTTGATTCCCTGTACCTCGGCCTCCTCGACGATCCGCAGCGCCTCGGCGACGAAGTGCTCGTTCTCAACCGGCATGTGACCTGACGCTCCTGTCCCGATATTGGTTACTACGGTGTCGCTGCTCATTCACTCGATCGGGATCTGCTTGAAGGCCAGATCGACATCGACGCCCTGTGACTTCCGGTACGCCTTCATGATGTGGAAGAAGACGAATCCGCCGAGGAAGCAAGCCGCCATGATCGCCAGCCTCCCGATGTCGTGGCCGGCGGCGAAATCGTCGAAGAACAGCGTGAAGAAGTAGAACACCGCTCCGACGAAGCCGCTGCCGCAGGCCACCGTCATCAGCGGGAGGCCGAGCACCTTGCGCTTGGAGATCGGCGACTTCTCGTAGATCTCGGGACGCTTGTACGGGAACACCACGCCCGCGGCGAGCACGATCGCCCAGGCGCCGAGCGCGATCATGATGAACACGACCAGCGTCGCGAAGTACGTGGTGAACACGAACAGCACCAGGAAGATCAGCGTGACCACGGTCGCGACCGCGATTGCCACGACCGGGCTGTGCAACCGGTCGTCGACCCGGCCGAGGGGGGCCGGGGCCACCCGGTCGAATGCCCAGGCGATCATCGCGCGCTCCCCGTAGGCCTGCATGCCGGGGATCCACATCCAGATCCACGCGATGAACCCCAGGGAAACGAGGACCGTGACCACCCAGGAGCCCGACAGGACGCCGGCCAGCAGCGTGATCCACGGAGTGGTGGGGGTGGTGAACGCGCTCGCGCTCGTGTTGAAGCCGAGCGAGTTGTAGCCGACCGTTCCGAGGAAGTCGTAGCCGAAGATGTGGTAGGCGAGGACGATGCTGATCAGGAAGCAGATCGAGCACACGATGATCGCGCCGAACATCCCGCGGCTCTGGCCCTTCATCCCCGACTTGATCTCCCCGCCGATGGCGATTGAGAACGCGGCGCCGATGAGCGGCAGGAAGGCCCAGTTCGACGCCTTCAGTGTCTGGCCGAGGCTGAAGTGGTCGCCGTTCCAGCCACCGGACTTGCCCGACGCGATCACCGACGCGTACGTGGTCTTGGGACCGAAGTAGTGGTTGAAGTGCGAGACGAACGTACCCCTCGAGCCGAACAGCAGCAGCACGAACAGCAGCAGCGTCCCGACCGTCGCGACCGCCACAACCACCTTCTGGGTCAGGAAGTAGCGGCGCATCCCGGACGTGAGGATTCCGCCGGCGAGCAGCAGCACGATCGCGCCAAGGAGGAACGTGATGCCCTTGTGCGAGAGGAACGTCGCGATGCTGGTCAGATCGGAGTTGCCGGTGACGGCGGCGCCGACCGTGAACATCGGGATCAGGCCGATCGTCACCACCCAGTACGCGGCGATCGCGCAGAAGAAGAGCCACGCGAGGGACTCGACGACGCTCAGCGTGAACGCCACCGACGGCGGCAGGATCCGGCTGCCGAACGGATAGATGCCGCCCGACCGCGGGATCGTCACCGTCCAGGTCAGCATCCCCCAGGCGATCAGTCCCATCATCACCGCCGCGACCAGGACGCCGACGATCAGGTTGCCGCCGGGGTAGACCGCGGGACCGTAGAGCAGCAGGCCGCCGATACCGATCCCGACGCTGACGAGCCCGACGTTGAAGATGAACACGTCGGTCGTGCTCGCGGTCTTGATCAGGCCCGAGGCCTTGCGCAGGAAGACGCGGTCGCCGGTTGACTCGCCGGAGCCGATGCTTGTATTAGATGTCTTCTGGGCTGACATTTCTCCCTCTCACAGTCACCCTTGTGTGAACTGATAGTCCTTGACCTGGCCGTCGGCCAGGGTCACAAGCAGCCCGTTCAGCACACCCTCGGAATACACGCTGCCCGGGTTCAGGCACAGAGTCCGGCCGATCTTGGTTTCCCCACGGCCCTCGTGGATGTGGCCGTGCAGGCCCATCAGAGGCTGGTGGCGTTCGATTGCCTCGCGGACCGCCGTGCTGCCCGCCGGCGCCATCACCGGATTGCCCATGTCGTACACGACCTTCATGTTCTCGTCGAGCTTTGGGCAGATGTCGATCTTCGAGTTGTTGGGTGGGACATGGATGTTGAAGATGCAGCGCTCCATATCCTGCACCTGATCGAACATCGACTGCAGGCGGGTCGCCAGCTCTTCCTCGGTGCACTCACGTTCGGTGTTCCAGGGCGTCGGGTTGGTCCAGCCCGAGGTGATGATCTCGTGGTCCTCGGTGAGGCGGTGCACTTTCATCTCGAGCAGTTCGATCGTGTTCGAGGCACCCAAGAGCTCATCGACCTCGAAGAAGTCGTCGTTGCCGGGAGCCGCGAACACCTGAACGCCGGTGCCGTCGAGCTTGGTCTCCGCGTACTCGAGCCACTGCTCGAGGCGCGCCTTGATCAGCTCGCGGAACAGGCGGTCCTGCTCATCCTGGGACGCCTTGATGTTCCGGAACTCCTCCTCGTCCATCGTGGCCGGGTAGAAGCCCATGTTCGCGAGCTGCTTCTTGAACGAAGCGGCTTCATCCTCAGAGGTGAACTCGAGGCTTTCGCCCGCGAACGACGTCAGATAGGCACCGGAAGTCTGCTTGGCGATCGGGACCACCATCTTGCCGGTGACGTCCCCGCCCATGATCAGGATCTGCGTTCCGTAGAAGTCAGCGGCGTTGACGAACTTCTTGAAGCACACGTCGGATCCGTGCAGATCCGTGCAGAAGAACACCCGCGTGCCGGCGGTGGAAGAGCGCTTTTTGCGGCCGAACGCCATCTCCGGGCCTCAATAGAACGTCAGGTAGCGGTCGAGCTCCCACTCAGAGACCGCGTTGTGGTAATCCCACCACTCGGCCTTCTTGAGCTCGACGTAGGACTGCTTCAGGGCCGGGCCCATCACCAGTTCGCTGAGCGGATCCGCATCGAACGCCTCGACCGCCTCGAGTAGCGTTCGCGGGAGCGTGGTGACTCCAAGGCCCCGCAGCTCGTCGTCGGTCTGGAGGTACATGTTGTGCGGAATCGGATCGCCTGGATCGAGCTCCTGCTCGATCCCCTCGAGCCCCGCTGCCAGCATCATCGCCGCGCCGAGGTAGGGGTTCGTGGTCATGTCGACGGCGCGCGATTCGACCCTCGGTGAGGTCATCGGAATCCGCAGCATGTGCGTCCGGTTGTTGTTCCCGTAGGACACGTACACCGGCGCCCAGGTGAATCCCGTCATCGAGCCGGTCTTGATCAGCCGCTTATACGAGTTGACGGTAGAGGCGGTGATCGCGCAGATCGCCGGCGCGTGGCGGAGGATCCCGGCGATGAACTGGTAGGTCAGCGTTGAGACGCCGCAACCCCGCGGGTCGTCTGGATCGGCGAACAGGTTCTCCCCGGTGCTGAGATCGGCCAGCGACATGTTGTAATGACCGCCGCTGCCGGTCCGGTCGGCGTACGGCTTGGGCATGAACGTGGCCTCGCAGCCATACTTCCGCGCGAGCGTCTTGGTCATCATGCGCCACAGGATCAGGCGGTCGGCCATGCCCAGCGCGTCGGTGTAGGAGAAGTCGAACTCGAACTGACTGTTGGCGTCCTCGTGGTCGAACGAGTGGACATCCCACCCGAGCACGTTCATGTATTTCACGAGCTCGTCCATGTAACTCATGTTCTCGAGCAGCCCGACGATGTCGTACGCCGCCTTGGACAGCGTGTCCTTGGGGTTCGCGGGCACGATCGTCCCGTTCTCCCTCTGGACGAGGAAGAACTCGGTCTCGATCCCGAGGTTGAACGTGAGCCCGCGGTCGGCGGCGCGAGCCAGCTGACGTCGCAGAACGGTCCTCGAGTCCATCGGCCACGGGTCGTCGTGGAAGTGCAGCTGTCCGGGCGCCCAGGCGACCGTCGGCTCCCACGGGAGCACGGTGATCGCGTCGAGGTCCGGCCGGACCGACAGCTCGTCGTCGCTCGGCTCCTGTCCGAGGCCGTCGAGCGCCGCGCCGGTGAACAGCTCGGAGCCCTGCATCATCGTCACGAAGTGGTCGATCGGCACCGCCTTGCACTTGGCGATGCCGTGCACGTCTACGTATGCGGCGAGGCAATACTCAACTCCAGATTCCCTCAGCCGCTCCTGCTCGCGCTTGAACCGAGCGAGTTCCTCGGTTGGTTCCGTCACAGTCGCCATTTGCCTGCCGTCCTCGTCCGTTGACAGCGTCCGCTGGACCGCTCCCGGGTTGGCCTCCAGGAGCGGCCCGCGGTGTGGCGCGCAACGTATAAGAGCCATCTGCCGGCGACTATCCGCGAAGCGTAGGAATTCTCTTGGGGTGTCTCCTACGGTTCGTGCAGGCGTACGTGGTCCCGGGGAAGAAGGCCGGCGGTGAGGATCGCGACGGACACGAGCGTGCCCCACAACACCGGGTCGGCCGCGGTGTCACGTAGGCCGGGCCACGCCTCCGCGAGGATCAGGCAGACCAGCGGGCCGGCGACCATGCTCGCCGCGACCGCGCCCGACCGCACCGGTCGACCGAGCAGCGCCAGCACCGCCTGCGGGACGATCCCGGGGACGAACACGCGGAACGCGGTGATCACGAGGCCGACCACATTCGGGTCGGCCAGCGCGACGGCGCCGGCGAGCGCGGCGACCCCGACCATCTGCAGGCGGATGCCGGCGAGCCCGAGCGGCTCGGCGCCGCGGGTGGCCCGCCGGCTCGTGATCTGATCGTTGAGGATGAACGTGCAGACCATGACCTCGGCCACCGCGCCGGTCAGCGCCGCACCGAACAAGACGAGCAGCGCGACCTGCGACGCGCCGTGGGGGAGGAGAAGGTCGATCAGATGGGGGAGCACGGTGTCGGCGTCGCCAGAGGAGACGAGGTGATCGGCTCTGGCACCGAGCAGCGCGAGCACCACACCCCCGCAGGCCAGCAGCAACACGACCAGCAGGAGCGTGGTGCGCGCGGTTCGCCTGGTCCGCAACGCGCTCATGCCCATCATCACGTCGGGGGCTACGACCGTCGTGGGCGCCGAGACGAGCAGCAGCCCGATCACGTAGCCCCACGAGAACGAATCGTGCCGAGCCGGCGCGGGCGACGCGGAGGAGTGGCCCACAGCGAGCACGCACAATGCTCCGATCAGCCCCGCGAGCGCTGCCAGATGGACGAAATTGGTCGCGGTCACCGCGCGCATCCCGCCGGGCATCGCGTACAGCAGCAGGATCACCAAGGTGACCGCGATGCACGGTCCCTGCGCCCACCCCGTCAGCTGCCCGAGCGCGACGCCCGCGGCGGCGACGAAGCCGGCGAGCATGATCATCCACGCGCCGGCCACCAGCACCGTCCCGATCGCTCCGGGGACGGGGCCGTAATGCGCGCGCAGCAGCGCGGCGAGGCTCGCATGATGGCTCGCTCGCATCCGGTCGAGCAGCGTGAGACCGAGGATCGGCGAAGCCCACGCCGAGCGCGACGTCGAGCGCGGCGCCGGCCACGCCGCGGCGGTAGCCCTCGCCGACGATGCCGACCGCGGTCGCGGCGAGGAAGATGCCGCCGAACAGGCCGATGCCCTGCGCGACGCCGAGCCCGCGCCGTCCGATCAGGAAGTCGCGTGGACCGTGCAGCCCGCGCGCGACCCAGCACGAAGCCGCGGCCACCGCGATGGCGTATCCGACGATCAGCGCTAGCAATGGACCGTGTCAGTCGCTGCGGGCAGTGTCGCGTCAGTCCCCGTGGACGGCCAGCGCCTTGGCCGCCTTCACCGCCACCTCGATGTTCAGCCGCGAGTCGCCGATCTTCGGGTCCACGCCGAGCAGCTCTTCGATCCGGGTCAGGCGGTAGCGGAGAGTGGAGACGTGCACGTCGAGTCGCCGCGCCGCCTCCTGGAGGTTGAAGCCGGCGTCGTAGAACGTCTCCAGGCTGGCCAGGAGCTTGGACGAGTGCTCCTCGTCGTAGCGCTCGAGCGGCTCGACGTAGCGCGCGATGAACTCGAGCAGCGCCGCGGGCTCCTCGACCTGGAGCAGGATCTCCTGGACACCCAGGTGCCGGAACGAGACGACCTGCCGCGAGCGGCCGAGTAGCCGGACAAGGTCCAGGCCGCGTCGTGCCGCGGCGTGCGCGCGGCCGTACTCGGACGGGGTGCGCGCGAGTCGGCTGACCGCGATGTTGAACCGGCAACTCGGGATGCGCAGCGGGAGCACCTCATCGAGCCGGTCCTCGAAGAACGGTCCGGTGGCGCCGGACCCGTCGGCGCCTGCCGTCTCTTCGAGTAGGACGACCGCGGTGTTGCCCTCGACTGCCACCAGGCACCGGCCCGGCCACGAGCGGGCGCAGTCGGTGGCGACCGAGTACAGCAGGTGGCCGTTCACGGGGCCGAGCTCGCCCTCGGCCGCGTCGATCAGGAAGATCCGCGCCGGGGCAGTCAGGTCGAGCCCGAAGGCTGCGCCCTGCTTGACGATCAGGTCCTCGATGAACTCGCCGCTGAATAGCTCGTCGAGGAAGCCGCCGCGGAGGCGCTGCTCCACCTCGAGCACAGTCCGCTCGCGGAGTAACTCGAGGGCGACCAGTAACGCCCCGTACTCGATCGCTGAGCGCTCGACCTGACCAGGGGATGTCTTGAACCGCGCGACCACCCAGGCGAGGATCTCGTCCTGGACGGCGGACGGCGCGGCGGCGATGTGGCCGCCCGCTCCCTCCTCGATGATCGTCCGCGCGCCCGGCTCCTCGTCGGGAGGGCTCCACTGAAGGGTCCCGAGCTCGGGCGCTCGTGCGAGCACCTCGCCGAGCGATCCCATCACGGCGACCTCGGCATCCACGAGCGCCGCGAGCGAGTCGGCCACGGCCTGGATCCCGTACCCCCCGATCACGTCGGCCGTCAGCGTCTCGTGCACGAGCAGCACCTGGCGCAGCTTCTCGTTCGCATGCTCGAGGCCGGCGATCGTCCCACGGTGGCGGCTGTGCAGGCTGGCGTTCTCCAGCGCGACCGAACCGAACCGCGCGAGCGCCGCCAGCACGATGTCGCGCTGCGGATCGTCGCGGTGGCCCGCCATGCCGGCGATCACCGCGCGGCGGGGCTCGATCCCCGGCATCGGTATCACGAGGAGCTGGCGAGGATCCCGATCGAGGTCGTACCGGGCGGTCCGGTCGCCGAGGTCAACCTCGCCGAGCGTGGCGATCAGCTCGTCCGTCTCGAGCGGGTCGAGCCCAGCGGCCAGGCGGGCGTTCCACCGACCGTCGTGCTCGACGGCGTAGACGGCGCCCCCAAGGCCGGCGAGGACCTGGATCGCAGCGAGCACTTCTTCGAGGATCGGGCCCTCCTCGGTCAGCCGTGTGATCTGCTCGGCCAGTCGCGCCAGTGCCTGGAGCTCGGCGAAGCGCCGGCGCAGCGAATAGTCGGTCTCCGCCCGGGCCAGCAGATTCCCGAGGCTCGCGCCCGCTGCGCCGGCCACGACGCCCAGCAGCCGCTGCTGTTCGGGGGAGAAGCGCGTGATCGCGCTCCGCCAGGCGACGAACAGCCCGCCAAGGATCCCGGTCGGCGTGCGGAGCGGCGCGGCCATGTGTGAGACGACGCCGAGCTCGCGGGCGAGCTCCTCGGACAGATCCTGGGCCCACGCCGCGAACACGGAGTCCTCGGGTGCGGGCTCGCCGCTGAGGCGGGCGGATGCGAATCGACCGCGGCCGGCGAGCTTGATCGACAGCTCGCGGGTCCGCCGCCCCTCCCGGACGTGCACCTCGATGCCGTCTGACGACTGATCGAGCAGCGCCAGGATGCTGATCTCCGAGCCGAACATGTCGGCGCTCTTGCCGAGCACCTGCGCGCGGATCTCGTCCCGTGACTTCGCCTGGGCCAGCTCGGTGCCGAGCGCCGAGAGGAGATCGTGCTGGAGGAGCACCTGACGCTCGCGTTCGCGCGCGACCGCGTTGCGTAGACCGAGCGAGGACTGGTCGGCGAGCGTGTCCACAAGGCTCTGATCCCACTGGGTGCCGGCGGGCGCCAGGAACACCGCCACGCCGAGGATGTCGGCGCCGCCGAGGAGCGGAACGAGCAGCAGTGAACCGTCCGCACGGGCCAGGACGCGGCACGCGCGGCGGGCCAGGCACGCCTCGAGATCGGGGTCGATCTCGTCGAGCAGGTCGGTGGCGGCGGTCTCGTCGAGCTCGAGTCGGACCAGCTGACTTGGCGCGCCGGCCTGCGCGTGGCAGCGCAGGACGGCCGAGCGGGCGCCGAGCACGTCCAGGCCACAACGTCCGATCGCGGTGAGCGTCTCCTCGACGCCCGGCCCGTTGGCGAGCGCTGACAGCAGCTCGCCGAGCGCCTGCTCCTCTCGGAGTCTTCTCGTGCTCTCGAGATGCATGCGCGACACCTGCAGCGACAACGATGCATGAGAGCAGAACACGGCCAGGATCCGGAGCTCGTGATCGGTGAACACCCGGCGCTCGAGCCGGCTCAGCGAGATCACGCCGAAGATCGTGCCCTTGCGGATCATCGGCACCACGAGCATCGCCTCGGGCTCGAGGTCGACCCCGGGCACCGGCTGGAAGTCGGGGTCATCGCGGACGTCGTCGATCTTGCGGCGTACGCCGGTCGCCGCCACCTTGCCCAGGACACCGACGCCGTTACGCGGCCGGAACGCCCAGAACGCGTCGGCCTGCGGATCGCGGATGATCCGCGGCATGAGCTCGTCGGACTGATCGTCGATCGTGTAGATCAGGCACGAGTCGTACGGGATCAGGCGCTGGAGCTGATCGGCGATCGTCTCGAGCGTGGCGTGCTCGTCGGACTGCGCGAAGCTGTCCCGGAACGCCTCGAGGATGACCTCGAGCTCCTCGACCAGCCTGGCCGCGTCCTCCCTGGCGGTCAGCGCGTCCTGGAGCATCTTGAGGTTGTCGATCGATGCGGCCGCCTGGTCGGCGATCATCCGCGCCAGCGTGTGCATGGTGTTGATCGAAGCCTCGTACTGCTCGAGCGGCATCACCCGGATCCCGCGCGCGTTCTCGACGTAGGCGTCGGGCGACACACCGATCTCTGCCGCCGTCCGAGCGATGCGATCGATGTCGGGCGGCGTGGTCATGATCTGACCGCACAGGAAGTAGCCGAGCACCTCGCCCTTGGGGGCGATCGGGATCGCGCAGTCGTACAGCCCGTTCCAGCAGTGGAAGATTGCGGGCCGATCGGTGGTGGCCGCCTCCGCCATCGCCCGCAGATCGCACGTCATGCACCGCGGGCCGCCGACTCCGGACGTGCGAGTCAGGTCCTCGCAGAAGCTGACCCGGTGGGTGATGTTCGTGACGTTGCGGCCGGTCGGATCGACGATCACCGTCGGCAGCCCGAACACCTTCGCGAATGTGTCCTGGATCGACTGGAGCGCCTCGGTGTCGATCAAGTCGGTGAGCTGCCAGCGGCCGTCACGAGGGGGTGGTGCATCCGTGCCCGACGCAAGCAAGGCGTTCGACGCGCTCGTCAACTCCATCCTGGTGCGACGTTACGCGATCACGCGGGCGCGCGGTGTAGGCGGCGCGAACATTGTTCGGAGCGGAAACGTGGTGGCCGTCAACTTGGCCAACCCCGACGCGCGCGCGCCGGTCCTCAGGCCGACGATCTCGTGATGCCGAGGCGGATGCTGGCGATGATCGCCGGGAGCCGGTCGGCGGGAACGGCCGGGTTGTAGAGCGGGCTTTCGACCGCCTGGGTGAGCAGTAGATGCGCGGCGACCGCGCTGGCGGGCCGGATCTCGGCATGCGGATCGGATAGGTCGGCGCCGAGCGCCGCGAGCTCGTCGGCGTAGCGGACGACGCGCGCGGTGAGGTACCGGTTGCCCGGGATCGAGGCGGCCTCGTGGAGGATCTCGAGGATCCAGGCGGCGAGCCGCTCGCGCTCGAGATGGGTCGCGAGCCGCTTGGCGTAGCGAGACACCTCTGGCAGCTCGTACGCCAGCGGATCGAGCGCCAGCTTTTCGATCCGCCCCTGGCGAGCCAGCCTCCCGAAAGTCGCGATCAGAGCGCCGGTCATGGCGCCGGCTGCGCAGGCGGCGGCGACCGTGAGGGAAATCGGAGCGGTCGCGAGCGCCACCGCCAGGCAGGCCGCCCCGAACCCGGCGGCTTCCCGGATTCGCGTGCGGCTACGAGCGAGGTCGCGAGCGATTGCTTCGACCTCGCGCGCGTTCATGCGCCTCAGGTTACCTGCCCGGATTGGCTAGTCCCCGAGCTCGGTGCGGCGCCGCACCACGAACTCCTCGAGCTCGGCTCGCACCGCATCGTCGAGCGGGGGCTGCTCGTAGTTCTCGACCGCGGTCCGCCAGATCTCGCTCGCGCGAGCGGTCGTGTCCTTGGCGCCACGCTTGGACCAGCGGTCGAAGTTGTCGGTCGAGGACAGGAGCGGGCGGTAGAAGCACTCGCGGAACCGCTCGAGCGTGTGGGCGGCGCCGAGGAAGTGACCGCCGGGGCCGACCTCGGTGTGGGCATCGAACGCCAGCGACGCGTCGTCGAACTCGACCGGCGTGAACTCGTGGCGGAGCTCGCGCAGGAGCTCGACGTCGACGATGAACTTCTCGTAGCAGGACACGAGCCCGCCCTCGAGCCACCCGGCCGAATGCATCACGAAGTTCGTGCCGGCCAGGAACGTCGGCAGCATGGTCATCAACGACTCGTACGCCGCCTGGGCGTCGACGGTCTGCGAGGCGTTCAAGCCGCCGCCGCCGCGCCACGGAAGTCCGAAGTGGCGCGCGATCTGACCGGTGCAGAGCACGCCCATCCCCGACTCGGGCGTGCCGAACGACGGCGAGCCGGACTGCATGTCGGTGTTCGACAGAAAGCTTCCGAATACGACCGGGGCGCCGGGGCGGATCAGCTGCGCGAGCGCGATCCCGGCGAGCGCTTCGGCGACCTGCTGCACGAGCGTCGCCGGCAGGGACACCGGCGACATCGCCCCCATCAACAGGAACGGCGTGATCACGACGGCCTGGTTGGCCTTCACATACTCGAACATCGCGGCCAGCATGCGGTCGTCGTAGCGGAGCGGCGAGTTCACGTTGATCAGGCTGATCGAGACCGGCGCGCGCTCGATCGCCTCGCGCCCGCCGAACAGGATCTCGCCCATCTTGATGGTGTCCGCCGCGTTCGGACCGCTCGTGACGGACCCCATGTACGGCTTGTCGCTGAGCGTCTGGAGCGCGAACACCATGTCGAGGTGGCGCGAGTCGAGCGGCCGGTCCTCGGGCTCGCAGATCGTCCCGCCGGGCGAGTCGAGCTCGGGATAGGTCTGGGAGAGCTTGACCAGGTTCTCGAAGTCGGCCATCTTGGCGTCCCGTCGCGTGTCGCCCTCGCGGATGAACGGGCAGCCATACACGGGCGCGAACACCATGTGATCGCCGCCGATGTGCGCGGTGTTCTCGGGGTTGCGCGCCTGGAGCTCGAACTCGCGCGGGGCCTTGGCCACCTGCTCGAGGATGAACTCGGGGTCGAAGCGGACGCGGTTCTCGTCCTCGACGATCTGACCCGCACCTCGGAGCAGGTCGACCGCCTCCGGCAGCAGGAACTCGATTCCGATCTCGGCGACGAGCCGCCTCCAGCCGCGATCGATCACGGCCATCGCGTCTTCGCTGAGGATCTCGTACCGGGGCATCGCGTTGACGAACAAGGCTGGCTCCTCGCGTCTCGGGGCTTTTGGGGTTGACCTGGCGGCGTGTATGCGTAATCTATACCGCGTGGAACAACAGTTCCAAGTTGGCTTGCCTCCAGCGCATGGCACCGCCGCGATCGATCGCGGCGCCGATCTGCTCGTGCGCGTACTCGAGAGCGAGGAGCCGGTGGCGCTGGGAGAGCTCGCGTCGGCCGCCGGGCTCCCGAAGAGCACCGCCTCCCGGCTCGTGAGCGCGCTCGAGCGCCGCGGCCTGATCGAGCAGGACGGTGAGCGCGGGCGCCTGCGGCCGGGGCCGGCGATCCTGCGAGTGGCCGAGCGGGGCATGCTCGAGCGCAACGTGGTCGCGCTGTCCAAGCCGGCGCTCGACGCGCTCGCCGACGCGACGGGAGAGACGATCAACCTGGCCGTTCCCGGGCCCGAGGGAGTCGAGCACATCGCCCAGGTCGACAGCCGGCACTTCCTCGGCGCCGGTCAGTGGCTCGGGTGCTCGGTGGGCTATGAGCATTCCGCCAACGGCAAGGTGTTCGAAGCGTTTGGCCGCGCGCCGACGGACGCGGCCGTAGCAGCGACGAATCGCGAGCTCCAGGCGGTTCGGCGCGACGGCTTCGCGACATCGATCGACGAGCTCGAGATTGGCCTGGCCGCGATGGCGGCGCCGGTGCGGGGCGCCCGGGGCGAGGTGATCGCCGCGCTCAGCATCTCCGGCCCGACGCTCAGGATGACGCCCGAGCGGATCGGGGAGCTTGCACCAATTCTGACCCACGAGGCGCGGTTGCTCAGCCGCCGTCTCGGCCACCGCGATGAAGGAGAACGAGCGGCGTGACCGATGAAGAGATCCTCCAGCTTTTGTATGACGAGACGCTCGTCGGGAACGCGCCGGCGGTCAGGCAGGGCGTGGAGGACGGCCTGGAGCAAGGGCTCGCACCCGAGCGGATGCTGTACGACGGGCTGATCCCGTCGCTCGAGGAGGTCGGCGCGCGGTTCGAGCGCGGCGACTTCTTCGTCCCCGAGATGCTGATCGCGGCACGGGCGATGCAGGGCGCGCTCGACATCCTGCGGCCACTGCTCGCCGACACCGGCGTCGCCGCGGTCGGGACGTTCCTGATGGGCACCGTCAAGGGCGACGTCCACGACATCGGCAAGAACCTGTGCAACATCATGCTCGAGGGCGCCGGATTCACGGTGATCGACCTCGGCGTCAACGTTCCGCCCGAGAAGTTCATCGAGCAGATCGAGGAGCACAACCCCGACGTCGTCGGGTTCTCGGCGTTCCTCACGACCACGATGCCGATGTTCAAGGCGAACATCAACGCGCTCGAGAAGGCAGGCCTGCGCGACGACGTGATCGTGATGGTCGGCGGCGCCCCGGTCACGCAGGAGTACGCCGACGCGGTCGGCGCCGACGGTTACTCGGCCGACGCGTCGTCGGCGGTCAAGAAGGCGAAGGAATTGATTCAGCTCAAGCGCGAAAAGGTGCCGGCATGAGCGGCGGCTCCATTGCTCCGGCGCAGACCGTTCTGCGCTCGGGGGCCAAGACGGTCACGATCGCCCGCGGTCGGCCGTTCTGCATCATCGGCGAGCGGATCAATCCGACCGGCCGCAAGAAGTTCGCCGAGGACCTTCGCGAAGGCGAGCTGTCGACCGTGACCCACGACGCGCTGACGCAGGTCGAGGCGGGCGCGGACATGCTCGACGTCAACGCCGGCATCCCGCTCGTCGACGAGTCCGAGCTGCTGAAGACGATGCTGCGAACCGTGCAGCAAGCCGTGGACGTGCCGATCTGCATCGACTCCTCGGTCATCGAGGCACTCGAGGCCGGCCTGTCGGTGTACGAGGGCCGGGCGCTTGTGAACTCGGTGACCGCCGAGGACGAGCGGCTCGAGGAGATCCTGCCGCTGGTGGCGCGCCACGACGCGGCCGTGATCGGTCTCGCCAACGACGAGACCGGGATCCCGGAGACGCCCGAGAAGCGGCTCGAGTGCGCGCGCAAGATCGTCGCGGTCGCCGCCGAGCACGGCATCGCGCGCGACGACGTGGTGATCGACCCGCTGGCGATGACCGTCGGGGCCGACCCCGCGGCCGTGCGGACGACGCTCGAGACGATCAGCCTGATCCGCGACGAGCTTGGCGTGAACATGTGCCTTGGCGCGTCGAACGTCTCGTTCGGCTTGCCGCAGCGGCTCGTGCTGAACGCGGCGTTCCTGCCGATGGCGATGGCAGCCGGTCTGACCAGCGCGATCATGTCGACCGCCGATGTGTGCGTCGACGCGGTCAGGGCGGCCGACCTGCTGCTCGGCCACGACGAGTGGGGCGCGAGCTGGATCGCCGCGCACCGCGCGCGCCAGGCCACGGTCGCGCAGGGGGCCCCGGTGTCGTGAGCAGTCCCTCGCCGCAGCGCCGTCAGGCTCGAGCTCGCCGGCGCCGGAGCCGTCGATCCGGCTCCAGCGGACGGCGCCGAGCGGGTCCGGCTGCGGTTCCTGCCCGAGGGCGCGGAGGTCCGCGTCCCCAGCGGTACGCCCGTGTTCGACGCGGCGAGCTGGAACGGGATCGCGATCGACTCGACGTGCGGCGGGCACGGGACGTGCAAGAAGTGCCGCGTACGGATCGTGTCCGGCGAGGTGCCGGTAGGTCCGCTGGATCCCCGGGCGTTCTCGGTCGACGAGCTCCACGAGGGGTGGCGGCTCGCGTGCCGGGCGTCGGCGCGCGGCGACCTCGTCGTCGAGGTGCCACCGCTGCAGACCCGTCCGAAGGCGGCGCTGGCCGGCGTCGGGCGTCACGTCATCCTGCGACCGGCGGTCCAGAAGCGCCACCTGGTGCTGACCGAGCCGACGATGGAGGATCAGCGCTCGGACCTCCAGCGGGTGCTCGATGCGCTCGACGACCTCGAGCCGCATGCGTCGATCGAGGTGCTGCGGTCGGTCGGTCGGGTCCTGAGGGAGTCCGGGTTCGACGTCACCGCGGTCGTCGCCGATCAGGAGCTGATCGCGCTCGAGCCCGGCGATACGAGCGAGCGGCGGTTCGCGATCGCGTTCGACCTCGGGACGACGACGGTCGTGGCCACGCTGCTCGATCTCGAGAGCGGCCAGCCGGTCGCGGTGCGCTCGATGCTGAATCGCCAACAACCGTTTGGCGCGGACGTGATCACGCGGATCTCGGCGACGATGATGGACCCCGACGCGCTCGGCGCACTGCGGTCGCGGGTCCACGAGACGATGACCGAACTGGTCGGCGAGGTCTGCGCCGAAGGGTCGGTCGATGCGGGCGAGGTGTACGAGATCACCGTGTGCGGCAACGTGACGATGATGCATCTGGCGCTCGGGATCGATCCCGAGCCGCTGTCGATGGCGCCGTTCGTGGTCACGACCCACTCGTTCGGAGAAGTGCTCGCGCGGGACTTCGGAGTCGAGGTGCACCCGCGGGCGCCGGCATTCGTGTTCCCGTCGCTGGGCGCCTACGTGGGAGGGGACATCGTGGCCGGGATGCTGGCCACGGGCCTCACCCGAGATCGACGGCTGCGGCTGTTCATCGACGTCGGCACGAACAGCGAGATCGCGCTCGGATCGGTCGATCGCGTGGTCGCGACCGCGGCGCCGGCGGGTCCGGCGTTCGAGGCCGCGCAGATCCGCTGCGGCATGCGGGCGTCGTCGGGCGCGATCGAGGGCGTGAAGATCTCCGCCTCCGATGGGGTCGCGCTGGACGTGATCGGTGACGTTGAGTCTGTCGGCATGTGCGGGTCGGGACTCGTGGACGCGGTCGCCGAATTGGTGCACTGCGGGCTGCTCGACCACTCGGGCCGGTTCATTCCCGACGAGGACGCGGCCGTCTCGCACCCGGGCCTCGCCGATCGGCTGACGAAGATCGACAAGGAGCGGGTGTTCGTGCTGGACTGGCGCGGCGGTTCCGATCCCGAGTCATCCGTGTTCCTTTCGCAGCGCGACGTGCGCGAGCTCCAGTTCGCGAAGGCGTCGATCGCCACCGGGTGGGGCATCCTGCTGGGGGAGCTCGGCGTCGGCGCCGAGGACATCACCCAGGTCCTGCTCGCCGGGAGCTTCGGCGCGTACCTGAGCCCGATGAGCGCGATCCGGATCGGGCTCGTGCCGCGGATCGCCCTGCCGCGAATCGTGTCCGCCGGCAACGTCGCCGGCGAGGGCGCGAAGATCGCGGCGCTGTCGGTGCGCGAGCGCGCCGAGGCGCATTCGATCCTGCGCGAGGTCGAGTACGTCGAGCTGTCGGGGCGGCCCGACTTCAACGACATGTTCGTCGACCAGCTGGCGTTCCCGGGATGAGCCACCCCCGCCGCGCCGCGGTCGTGGCCTGCGGGGCCCTGGCGGTCGACGTGCGGCGGATCGCGAAGCGTCGCGGCTGGGACGTCGAGGTGATCCCGGTGCCGGCCCTGCTGCACAACCATCCCGACCGCATCGAGGCCGCGGTTGCCGCACGATCCGAGGGGCACGACGTCGTGGCCGTGGCCTACGGCGACTGCGGGACGTACGGCGCGCTGGACGGGTTCCGTCGCCTCGAGGGCTCTGATTGCTATGACGTGTTCGGCCGGGACGAGGTGCGCGCGGCGCTCGAGGAGGAGCCGGGCACGTACTTCCTCACGGACTTCCTGGCGCGGACGTTCGAGCACACGGTCTGGCGGGAGCTCGGTCTCGATCGCTACCCCGAGCTTCGCGACGAGTACTTCCGCCATTACACGCGCGTGATCTGGCTCGCGCAGCGGCCGACGCCGGCGACCGCGGTGGCGGCGGCGCGGGCGGCGGAGCGGATCGGGTTGCCCCTGGAGGTTCGTGAGGTCGGCGACCGGGGCCTCGAGCAACAGCTCGAGGCCCTGGTCGGCTCAGTTGTGGGCTAACGCGGCGCCGCGGACACGTCCTGCGTCCCGACGTTCCAGCCGGACACGCTGACCACCGGTGACGCGCCGGCGAGCGCGCTCCGGCGGTAGGTCGCGCGCAGAGTCTCGGACTCGCCCGGCCAGAGCGTCACGTCGTTGTCGCTCCACATGATCGGCAGGACCTCGTTGTCGCCCGGCGCGGGGGTGCCCCGGGGGGAGCCGCGGCGGACGTCGGCGCGGAGGAAGAACGCGACGGTCGGCTTGCTTCGAGACGTTCGTGATCGTGACGTCGGTCTCGGTGTCGCCACCGCCGCCGCCACCCCACGACGGCTGGGTGTCGGCGGTCACGCGGACGGTGGCGCCGCCGAGCGACTGGAGCTGAGTGAGGTTCGCGAATTGGGTCATCGTCGCCTGCGGGTTGCCGATGGTGGCGTCCCAGTCGACGAGGTCCTGCTGCGTCGAGAGCCAGTAGACGTTGCGATCGACCAGGTGACCGTGGTGCGTGAGGAGCAGCTCGACGAAGTAGGTCTGCGCCGGCGTGGGCGGCTGCGTGGTGGCGGGGACGACGGGATGGAGGACGCCTTGCGCGACTCCCTGGCTGTCGACCGAGATGCCGTTCGCGGTCTGGTCGTCGAGGAGCTTGCCGTCCACCCCGTAGACCTTCGACTCGACCGACAGCCCGCGCTGGGCCAAGCCGGCGAGATTGTCGACCGACACCGCTCCGGTGTCGTAGGCATACAGGACATGCAGCGGCTCGTTCGCCTTCTTGGCCCCGAAGTAGCTGCCGGCCTGGTCGTAGTCGTAGTTGTAGAGATCCCACAGCAGCGTGGGCCAGCCCTTGTTGAGCTGCCAGTAGACGATCCCGGTCGACGGCGCGGCCTGGTTGGTCGAGTGGTCGATGTAGGCCTCGAACTCGGCGCGCTGGGTCTCGTAGTTCTGGACCTGGGCCTCCTCCACGTACTGATCGAGGCTCGACCACGGGCCGTAGCGACTGGAGATCGCGGCGTCGAGGTCGTGCAGGGTCCCGAACGAGTAGCCGCCATTGTCGGGGCCGGGGAGGTCGGGCTCGTAGTTGGCGTGGTACTGGTTGTAGTCGGGGTTCTGCCACAGCTGATCCTGCTCGAACGGCGACAGGAACCGCTTGATCGAGTCGAGCGTCGGAACGGTGTGGCCCGCGCTGACGCCTCGCTGTCGAACGCCCACGCGCCGCCCACGTTGGTGCGGGAGGAATCGGTGGGGTCGTAGTGCGTCGTGTCGTACCAGTAGCTCGGCGGCACCCAGTCGTACGGCCCCTCCTTCTCGCCGGACGGGCCGAGCACCCCCAGCGGATCGGTCTTGTATTCCGCCGAGGAGATCAGCGGGTCCTGGAAGTCAGCCTGCGCAAACCCGGCGAGCGAGACCTGCTCCTGTGCCTGGGTCGGAGCGTTGTCGCTCCAGCTGAAGTTGAGCACGCTCGGGTGGTTGCGGAGGTTCTCGCCGATCGTCAGCGCCGAGTCGCCGAGCACCGCCAGTTGCTGGGCGGTGAGCTGTTGCCTGCGACTGGGTTGCCAGGCATCGCAGCACTGATACCCGCCGTCGATCAGGATCCCGGCGCGGTCCATCTGCTCGTAGAAGTCGTCGGGCATCTGCTTGCCCTCGGTGCGGATCCCGTTCAGTCCGAGGTTCTCGATCATCGCGATCTGGTTCGCGGTGTTGGCGGACGAGTAGCGCAGGAACAGGTCCTCAGACCATCCGCCGGCGCGGAACACGAACGGCACGCCGTTGACCAGGAACTGCCGCGAACCCTGCGGCGCGGTCGGCGCCGCGCCGACCAGGCGTGTCGTGACCGTCCGGATTCCGAACGTCTCGGACTCGGTATCGGGCGGGGCGCCGGTCTGAGTCAGCGACGTCTGCAGCCCGTAGAGCGGATGCGCGCCCATGCCGACGGGCCACCACACGCTGGGATGACGGATGTTCAGGCGGGGGTCATCGCTCGGGCTGAACGAGAACGTCTGCGTCGCTCCGCCCGCGACCGTCACCGTCCGGCTCACGCGGATCGTTCGGCCGGTGGGCGTCTCGACGGCGGCCGACAGGGCGCCGGTCTGCGGCGTCGAGGCATGGTTCGTGACGTCGGCTTTCACGGTCAGCGCGGCGGTCGAAAGGTCCGCGGCGTCGTCCTGGACGACGTGCGCGTTGCTCAGCGCCAGCGCGCCGGAGGTGTGCAGCTGGACCGGGAACTGGATGCCGGTGTTGTTGTCCGGCGGGATCTGCGTCCAGTCGACGTTGTCGAGCGTGAACATCGTGTTCGGGTTGTTCGGATAGACCTCGAGTGCGAGCGTGTTCAGGCCTCGCTGAAGCAGGCCGGTGATGTCGAACGTGTACCGGGTGTAGTCGCCCTGCACGGTCGCCTGCGTCGCGACCTCCTGCCCGTTGACCCACACGTCGGCCTGGCCGACGACGCCGTTGACGATCAGGTCGGTCGATTGGGAGCCCGCCCGCCCAGAGCCGTTCGCCTGCGCGAAGAAGTCGGTGCGGAACCACCACGGAACCGAGAACTCGGGGATCGTGTCCGCCCCGACCGAGTCCATGTAGCCGAAGCAGGTCTTGATGTTGGTCGAGAAGAACACGTCGGGGCAATGGCCGGTCTGCACGAGCGCGCCGACCTCGGTGCCGACCGCGCCGGCGTCGTCGGGCCTGACGTGCAGCCACGAGCCCGTCGGGAAGCCGGGCGTCGAGATCTGCTGGGGCGACTGCGTGGCCTGCGCGCTGCTCTGGACCTGCCAGCCGCCGAGGCCGACCGTCTGGGTGTCGGCCGAAGCCGCCTCCGCGGCGATGGCGACCGTGGCGAGCAGGGCAAGCGTCGCGGTGGCGAGCAGGGTCAGGCGACGACGGGCGGCACGTCGTGACATGTGCTTCCTCCCAGTTCGGTAAGACTCTGAACAAATAGCCTAACCAAGAAGTCCGACATGAGTCAATGGAAAGGCGCATTTGGATGGCGCTTTACTATTTGCGTGACGTTAAGTCGCGGTCACCTTGGTGAGGCCGGGCGGGCTGTCGGGGTCGTAGCCGAGCGCCGTCGCGAGCGCGTGCGCGAGTTGCTGGCCGCGGACGACCGCGACGATCGGCGCGAGCGGCTCCGGCACATCGCTCGGCAGCGATACGTCGGCGCCTTCGCCCTCACCGACGACGAGCACGTTCGCCTGCCGCGCTCGCATCTCCTCGACGAGCGACCCGACGTCGGCACGGGCCGGACCGTCGGCGCACAGCGCGATCACGGGAAGACCGCGGGTGACCGCCGCGATCGGCCCGTGGCGAAGATCCGCGGCCGAGTAGCCGTCGGCGAGCAGAGAGCACGTCTCCTTGATCTTGAGCGCAGTCTCGAGCGCGGCTGCGAACAGATACCCGCGGGCGACGACGATCAGCTGCGATGCGCCGGCGAGGTGTTCGGCCGCGGCGGCGACGGGGTCGGGGTCATCGAGCACTGCCTGGACCCGGTCGGGCACTGCGACCAACTGCTCGCGTGTGAACGGGACGCGTCCCAGGGCCGAGGCGATGATCGCGAACGCCGTGAGCTGCCCGGTGACGGTCTTCGTCGCGGGCACGGCCCGCTCCACTCCCATCTCTAAAGCAACTGTCTCGTCGGCCGCGTGAACGAGCGGGCTGTCCGCATCATTGGTGATCGCGAGGCCGCTCCCCCCGCCTTGCTGGAGCGCCTGCAGCGTCTGGACGATCTCGGGCGTCGCGCCCGATTGGCTGACCGCGATCACCAACTGGCCGCGGTAGTCGACGTCGACGTCGTAGAGGGTGTGGAGGCTCGGGGCCGCCAGCGAGATCGGCTTTCCGGTGGCCGCCTCGAGCAGATACCGCCCGTACACCGCCGCGTTGTCCGAGGAGCCGCGCGCGACGATCGTGATGCCGGTCAGCGGCGCCGGCGCCATCGCCCGTACCCGCTCGACGATCTCCTGATGCCGGTCGATCAACTGCCGCAGCCGGTGCGGCTGCTCGGCCATCTCCACCGCCATCCGGGTTTCGCTCATGCCGCGCTGTAACGGTCAACGAGCGTCGGGAGCTCGCGCATGTCGTCGAACACGAGCGTGTCCGGTCCGTCCAGGACCTCGGCCGAGAACAGCCCGCCGGCGAATGCGAGCACGCGCATGCCCGCCGCGCGCGCCGCCCGCACGCCGGAGTGGCTGTCCTCGACGACCACGCAACCACCCGGCATCGCGCCCAACCGCTCGGCAGCGTGCAGGAAGAGGTCGGGCGCGGGCTTCCCTGCGGCGACGTCATCTGCACTGAAGATCCGCCCGGCGAACCGCTCGTAGAGGCCCGTCAATCCGAGCGTGTAGCGCAGGTGCTCGTGGGTGCCGCTCGACGCCACGCAGGTCGGCAGCGTGATCCGGTCGAGCGCCTCGAGGACGCCATCGACGGGGGTGAGAGCGCTTGCGAATACCTGCCGGTAGCGCTGCTCGAGCTCTTCCTTCCAGCCGTCGGGCAGCTTACGGCCGAGGTGGGCCTCGATCGCCGCGTGGTTCTCGCGGTCAGCGCGCCCGACGAAACGCGCGATGACCTCCGCCTCGGAGAGAGGCCATCCCAGCTCGCGCAGCGCGATCACGTCCACCTTGACCCCCAGACGCTCCGAGTCGATGAGCACGCCGTCGCAGTCGAAGATCACGAGCTCGACGGCGCCCACTAACTGATCGAGGCTGGTTTCGAGGCGCGCTCGGCCTGTGCGACCGCGACGTGGCACGCGACCTGGGTCGATCCGATCGGCATCGGCCGGGGTGTTACCTGGGCGCACTTCTCGATCGCGTACGGGCAGCGCCAGCGGAAGCGACAGCCCTCGCCCGGATCGATGACCCGCGGCGGCTCACCGCTGTCGGCGGCGATTTCCGCGTCCTTCTCGCTCGGATCCGACGCCGCCGACAAGAGCAGCTGCGTATACGGATGCTTGGGACTCGAGAGGACGGTCTCGGTTGGGCCCTCCTCGACGAGATGGCCGGCGTACATCACGATGATGCGGTCGGCGACGTAGCGGGCGCTGGCGAGGTCGTGGGTGATGTAGAGCAGCGAGACGCCCTCCCGGTCGCGCAGCCCGGCCATCATGTTGAGCACGCCGACGCGGATCGAGACGTCGAGCATCGAGACCGGCTCGTCGGCGAGGATCAGCTTCGGCTGGACCGCCAGGGCCTGCGCGAAGCCGATCCGCTGGCGCTCGCCGCCGCTCATCTCGTAGGGATACCGGCTGAGCATCTTGGGGCTGAGCCCGACGGCATCGCAGACACGCTCTGCCTCGCTCTGGCGATCAGCGCGACTGAGCTCCGGCCTGTGCAACGCGAGATTGCGCATCACACCGTGCGAGATGCGAAACACCGGGTGGAACGCGCTGAACGGATCCTGGAGGACGAAGGCCACCTCGCCCCGGTACCAGAGCAGGTCCTTGCGGGAGCGCAGGCGCTGCAGCGGCCGGCCCCGGTACTGGATCTCTCCCCGAGTGGGCTTGTAGATGCGCGCGAGCAGCCTGGCCACGGTGCTCTTACCGCTGCCGCTCTCCCCGACGAGGGCGACGATCTCGCGCTCGGCGATGCTGAAGTTGAGATCGTCGACGGCATGCAGCGAGTGCTTCGAGAACATCCCGCCGAGACGGAAATGACGGGTCAGGTCGACGGCCTGTAGAAGTGGCCCGCCCGACCCGTCCACCTCGACGGCGGGGGTCGGTGTGCTCTCGGGCGAGTCGCGGGCCTGGGCCACTTACACGGCCTCCTTCGCCTGGTCGGCGTAGAGGAGGCAGCGAACGTCGGCATCGCCGACGCGATACAGCTCGGGCTCGCGGGTCAGGCAGATCGGCATGACGTCGGGGCAGCGCGGATGGAAACGGCAGCCACTGGGCGGTCGGGCGAGATCGGGCGGGCTCCCGGGGATCCCGGCGAGCTCGCGGCGCGGGCCACGGACCGACGGGAACGCGTTCATGAGACCGCGGGTGTACGGGTGGAGAGGCCGGTCGAAGACCTTGTCGGTCAGCGCGGCCTCCGCGACCTGGCCCGCATACATCACGAGCACGCGGTCCGAATAGCGGCTTACGACCGACATGTCGTGGGTGACGAAGATCACGGCGAACCCGAGGCTTCGCTGGAGATCCTTGATCTTGGTCATCAACGACTGCTGCGCGACCACGTCGAGCGCCGATGTCGGCTCATCCATGATCACGAGCTGCGGGGTGAACAGGAGCGCCATTGCGATCATCGCGCGCTGGCGCATGCCCCCGCTGAGTTGGTGGGGATAGCTCTTGAGGTGGGCGGCGTCGATCCCGACGAGGTTCATGACCTCGGTCGAGCGCCGGCGCACGTCGTCGCTCGAGCCCATGCCGTGGGCCTCGAGCGTGTCCTTGAATTGCGCGCCGATGCTCTTCATCGGGTTCAGCGCGTTCATGGCGCTCTGCATCACGATCGAATAGTCGCGCCAGCGCATGCTCTGGAGCTCACTGCGGCTGAGCCGGACCATGTCCTGGCCGCGGAAAACGACCTTCCCGTCGACGACCTCGCCAGGGGGTGAGAGCAACTGCGCCACCGCGAACAGCAGCGTCGACTTCCCGCACCCGGACTCGCCGACGATCCCGAGGAACTCCCCTGGCCCGACCGTGAAGCTGACGTGATCGACGGCGCGAACGTCCGCGGTCTCGGTCAGGTAGTCGACGGTCAGGCGGTCGACTTCAAGCAGAGGCTCGGCCACGCCGCCTCCTCACCGGTCGGAGCGCCGGATTCCCGATCTCGTCGAAGGCGTAGTTCACCAGGGCGAAGCCGGCGCCCAGCACCGCAACCGCAGCGCCCGGTGCGAGAGCCCACCAGACGTTGCCGGCCTCGAGCGCCGATGACTGCTGGGCGTTGTAGAGCATCGTGCCCCACATCAGCTCGCTGCTGTTGCCAATCCCGAGGAACTGGAGGCTGGCCGCGAAACCAACGACGTACACCGCGAGCGACAGGAACGAGGCGGCGATGAGCGAGGTCATCGTGGGCACGATCTCGACGAGGATGATGTAGATCCCGCGCTCCCCGCGGGCCCGGGCCGCGACGAGGAAGTCGCGGTTGCGGATCGACAGCCCCTGGGAGCGGAGCTGACGGGCCTGGAACGCCCAGCTGGTGATGCACAGCACGATCGTGAGCGAGGTGATTCCGGGTGGGAGGTAGGCCGCAAGGAGGATCAACAACGGCAGCACGGGGAGGATGAGGAACACGTCGATGAAGACGGTCAGCACCCGGTCGGTGAACCCGCCGACATACGCGGAGGTCACACCGATGACCGTCGACAGGAAGGTCGCGATCGCGGTCACCACGAGCGTGACGATCAGCGTCAGGCGCGTGCTCCAGATGAGCTGGGAGAACACGTCCTGACCGAGCTGCGTGGTGCCCAGCAGGTGGGCGGACGACGGTCCGGCATTCTGGGCATAGATGGCCGCGTGCGGGTCGTCAGGTGCGATCAGGCCCGGAAACGCGGCCACGAACGCCATCACGAGCAGGATCACGGCGCCGGCGGTCGCCTTGCGGTTGCCGAGAACCGCGCGCATGAACCGTCGAGGCGCGCGGGTCGCCTCGACGTCGGTGATCCCGTCGCCTATTGCGATGTCGGGGATCGCCATCTCAGGCGTCCCGTGTCCGAGGATCGAGCGCCGCGGTGATGAGGTCAGCGATCAGCACGCAGATCAGCACGGCCAGCGTGTAGACGAGGAACAGGCCCTGCATCAGCGGCAGATCGTGATCTGTGGTGGCCGTGTAGAACAGATATCCGAGCCCTGGGTACGAGAACAGGTACTCGATCACGATCGCGCCACCGAGGACGTAGCCGAGCTGCATCGCGAACCCGGTGAGGTTGGGCAGGATCGCGTTGCGTCCCGCGTAGCCGAGCATGATCCGCCGGCTGGGCAGCCCTTTGGCGCGAGCCGTCTTCACATAGTCCTCGGAGATCGTCGTGATCATGTTGTTCCGCATCGAGTACACCCACAGGCCGGCGGTCACGATCACCAGGCTGAGCCCGGGGAGAATGGCGTGCTCGATCACGTCCCAGATGAACGACAGCGACAACGTCGGCGTCGCCCCGTAGCTGTAGTTCGAGCCGAGCGGAAGCCAGTTCAGCTTCACCGCGAACACGTAGATGAGCAGGAGGCCGACGAAGAACACCGGGACGGTCGAGACGATGAACAGCGTCGGAGGCAGGATCGCGTCGAGACGGCCGCCGCGCCGCCAGGCGGTCGCCATGCCGGCGAACGTGCCGATCAGGAACGCGATCACCGTGGTCACGCCGACGAGCCCCAACGTCCACGGCAGCTTCGACGTGATCTCGGTCATCACCGGAACCCCCTGGGCGGTGAGCCCGAACTGGCCCGTCAGGCAGTTCCCGAGGTACTCGAAGTAGCTGGACAGCACGTTCTGGTGAACGCCCGTGCCGAACTGGATCTCGAGCGCGTGCAGGGCGGCTGGGTTGATGCCACGGAACGTTGCCAGCACAGCGCTGGCCTCGTTCCCCGGCATCACCCGTGGAATGATGAAGTTGACCGTCAGCGCGGCCCACAGGGTCACCAGGAACAGGCCCCCCCGCCGCGCGAGGTATCTCATCGGCGGATCCGCCGAACCTCGGTCTCTCGTGGCGCCTGCCTCGTCACTGAAGCGGAACCAGGTGTGTCAGGACCACGCCCATGTCAGGGGCCTGGTAAGGCGACGGCTGAGCGTACGGATTGGACTGAGTCGGCCAGCCGGTGAAGTGCGAGGTGTCGTACTGGTACCAGTCGACGCCCTCGGTGACCGGGATCAGCGGAACCTGGTCGACCATGACCTTCTGAATCTGGTGAATGATGCTCACCTGTTGTGACTGGCTGGCTGCCGAATACTGGTTGAACAGCGCGTCTGTGGACGGCGACTTGAAACGCTCGTAGTTGGTCGACCCGATGTTGCCCCCGAACAGTAGTCCGCGGAGCTCGTAGTACGGACTCGGGCCGGGGCTGGGCGCGGGACCGCCGCTGCCGCCGTAGGCAAGCTGGAAGTGACCGCTCTGCAGATCCGCGGTGTACGAGCTCGTGTTCTCGTCCTGGACGGTGACGGCGATTCCCGCAGCCTTCAGCTGCTGCGTGATCAACTGCAGTGACGCGTCCCAGTCCGAGAAGCCGCTGATCGTCTTGATCGTGAACGAGAGCGGGTTCCCGCTCTTGTCCTGATAGATCCCATTCGAACCCTTCGTGAAACCGGCCGCGGTCAGGATCTGATCGGCCTTCGCCGTACTGTAGGTCGTCTGCGTCAGCGACGGATCGGACCAGGTCGAGTATGTCGGCAGGACGACGCCGGACTGGTTGGCCGGCGCTTGATAGCCACTCTCGCCGAGGCGGGAGACGGTGGCGCGGTCGATCGCGGTCGAGATTGCCTGCCGGACCGGCAGTTGGCCCAGCACCGAGTTGGTGAGGTTCGGGAACAGCGACACGTTCAGGACCGGCGCGAACCAGTAGTGGCGATGCGCGGGATCCTTGTCGATGTAGAAGGACTTGATGTTCGGGATGTACTGGCCGCCCCACTGGGCCTGTCCCTGCGACAGGAACAGGTTGGCCGGCGTGTTGCTGAGGAACGCCGGATAGTCGACTTCCTTGACCGCGGGCACCGGATGTCCGGGCGCGCTCTGCCAGTAATGGGGGTTGTTCAGGTACTTGATGTTCTGTGGCGCGCAGTTCGACATCAGGTACGGGCCAGTGCCGACTGGCTTGGTGTCGGAGTATGAGTGGAGCTTGCTCTGGTTCAGAGTGGCCCAGATGTGCTTCGGCACGATCGGCGTCTGATCGGCGACGAGGTAGAAGTACGGCTCAGATGCCGCGTTGAAGGTGAGGACGACCTGGTTTCCCTTCTGGACCACGCTCGTCAGCGGACCTCCATCCGCGGCCCACAGCGCGTTGAGGTCGATCGCCTTGTCGGTCTTCATCGCGTTGAAGGTGTAGGCGACGTCGGCGGCGGTGAACGGCTGGCCGTCGCTCCAGGTGGCGCCGTTGCGAACCGTGAAGGTGAGTGTCTTGAAGTCCTTCGACCACTGGGACGTAGTCGCCAGCCACGGCGTGACCGAGCCGGCCTTGAGGATGTTCACGTACTCGAGCGGCTCATAGATCCAGCCGAACGAAACGAGCGTGACCGCCGGATTGAACGGGTTGAACTGGCAGGTCCAGGTCGATCCGCTCTCGTTGTCGACAACCAGCTTGCCGGCCACCTTGCCGCCGGTCACGACGGCCGTTGACGACCCGGACGACGTGGAGGACCCGGAAGACGAGCTCCCGCAGGCCGTGGCCAGCACGCACAGCGCGCCCAGCGCCATGAGCCATTTGACGCGCTTCATCGACACCCTCCGTTCGTATGACCGGTCATCGAAAATCTCTCCCTCTCGTAACGGCCGAGGTCCCGGGCTCGTCCAGGAAACGAGGCCGTCGGCTGCGGCGTCCACGCGGACTCGCCAACGCAGCCTTTCCGGACACCCTCGAATAACCAAGCATTTGGGAAATCCCTAAACAAAAGGGAACATATCGCCTTCTGTGTAGATGTTCAACTACGCAACTGATTGGAGTTTCCTTTACCAATTTGAGACCACGACGCTCACTGCCGATTATCGGTTCGGGAACTCACTAGCGGTTCCGGGGCATGATCGCGACCAGATTCTTGTGCGTCATCGGCGCGGCGCCCGGGGACAGCAGCGTCGTGCGGGCGGCGTGCAGCGCGACCGCGATTGCTCCCTGGAGCGCGGCCCGCTCGCCGAGCAGGCTGGTCTCGATCCGAGCGGTGATCGGAACCAGCGCGGCCGCCGACCCTCGCACGGGACTGAGCAGAAGCGGACTCGCGCCGATGCCGCCGCCGAGAACGACCAGCTGCGGATCCAGGATCGCGCACACCGTCGCGATCGCCGTCCCGAGGCGCGACGCGACGTGATCGACCACGGACCGAGCTGCCGTGTTCCCGTCGCGAGCCAGCTCGAACACGTCGTGGACCGACGAAAGCTCAGGATCATCCGGGGCGCGGCGGCCTTCGAACGCCGCGACGATCCCGGCGGCGCCGATCTCGTCCTCCAACCCTCCGTGCAGCCGATGCCGGGGGTTGAACGGGTCGCCGACAAGCGGCAGATAGCCGATCTCGCCGGCGGCGCCATGTGCGCCACGCACGAGCTCGTCGTCGATGATGATCCCCATGCCGATGCCAGCGCCGATCGCGATGAACACCATCGTCGACACGCCCCTGGCGAGGCCGAACCACTTCTCGCCGACGGCCGCGAGGTTGACGTTGTTCTCCACGAACACGGGGAGGTCGAACCGGTCGCGGATGACCTCGAGCGGATCGAAGCCGCCCTCGGGCACCACGTTGTAAGCCAGCGAGGTGACCCGGCCACTCGTCTGGTCCACGATCCCCGGCGAGGAGATCCCCAGCGCGAGCGGCCGGCCGTGCACGGCGCTCGCCTGATCGATCACCTCGCTGACCATCTCGAGGATCTGTCACCCCGACGGCGCGGCTGCCGTTCTTGGCCGTCGGCCGCTTGAGATCGCAAATCGACTCGCCGAACAGGTCGGCCGCGGCGACCCGTACATTGGTCCCGCCGATGTCGGCACCGACGACAAACCCGGCCCGCGCGCTGACCACGTACGCGATCGGGTTGCGTCCGCGCTGGCCGGCGCGCCGTCCCGCCGCGCGAACGAGCCCGCCTTGCTCGAGGCGGCTGACCGCGGCCGAGACCGTCGGCTTGGAGAGGTTCGTGGCCGTCGCGATCTCGGGCCGCGTGATCGGCCCCGTGCGGAATATCGTCTCCAGCACCGCCTGCTCGCCGAGCTCGCGCAGCAGGCTCAGACGGGAGTCGGGCTCGGTCCGACCGGGCCGGCGATGACCGTCATGCCGGCTCGCCCCAGGCATTGAGGTTAGGGTCCTTTACGAATAGGATGGCCCACGTGAGGCCTAAGAATAAGCGTCACAACGGCGATAAGGCAAGACCCTTCCATAAGCCGGACCTCCAGGTGGCCTGAATGGACGGCGCAGTGGGCAAGGCTCTCGGCGTCCCCACGCTGACGATCATCGGCTGCGTGCAGGCGGACGTCGTGATGAGCCCCGTCACCGACCTGCCCACTCCGGGCGGCACGCTGCTGACCGAGCAGATGGCGGTCCGCGTCGGCGGCGCGGGCGCGAACGCCGCGCTCGCGTCGGTCGAAGCCGGCCTGGACGTGCGGCTGATCGGATGCATCGGCGAGGATCAGCTCGGCGGGTGGATGCGCGACCAGCTCACCCGCGCCGGTCTCGCGGACGAGCTCGTCGTAGCGGCGGGCGAGGCGAGTGGCCTCACCGTCGTGCTCGAATCGCCGGTGCGCGACCGCACGTTCCTCACGTACCTCGGCGTCAACGCCTTGTGGGAGCCGGCGATGATCCCGGACGACGCCCTCACCTGCGACAACCTGCTGCTCTGCGATTACTTCGTCGCACCCCGACTGCGAGGCGACGCGGCGCGAGCACTGCTGGACACGGCCGCCGCGCGTGGCGCCCGCACGTTCTTCGACACCACCTGGGATCCCGACGGCTTCTCCGGGGAGACCCGCGCCGAGGTGAGTGAGCTGCTCCCGGCCGTCGATGTGTTCCTGCCCAACGAGGTCGAAGCGTGCGCACTCGCAGATCGGCCCGGGGATTCGGCGGGGGCGGCGCGCGCCCTGCAGGCCGTATCGGGTGGCTGGGTCGTCGTCAAGCGCGGACCGTCCGGATGCTTCGCCGTCGGGCCGGACGGAACCGAGATCGCCGTCCCGGCGCCGGCCGTGGACGTCGCCGACACCACCGGCGCCGGCGACGCCTTCAATGCCGGCCTTGTCTACGCGCTCGCGCACGGGGCCGGCTGGCGCGATGCGCTGGCCAGCGCCACGCAGTTCGCCACCACGATCATCTCCCGACCGTCCGACGATCGATACAGGATCGGGGTCACGGGATGAGGAGCGCAGTCAGGGTGAGCCGATGAAGCTGGCGGTGATCGGCGCGGGCTCGACGTATACGCCCGAGCTCGTCTCGGGGCTGATGCGCGAGCGTGAGCGGGTCGGGGTGGACGAGCTCGTGCTGCACGACATCGACGCTTCTCGTCTCGACGTCGTAGGCGGGCTCTCGCAGCGGATCCTCGAGCGCCAGGGTTTCTCCGGGGCGCTCGAGCTCACCGGCGAGCTCGATCGTGCGCTCTACGGCGCCGATGTGGTCCTGATCCAGATTCGCGTCGGCGGCCAGGCGGCGCGGCTGCGCGACGAGACGATCCCGGCGGCCTGCGGCTGCGTCGGCCAGGAGACGACCGGCGCCGGCGGACTCGCGAAGGCGATGCGGACCGTGCCGGTCGTGCTCGAGATCGCGGAGCGCGCGCGCGAGCTCGCCTCCGACGAGGCCTGGATCATCGACTTCACGAATCCGGTCGGGATCGTGACGCGGGCATTGCTCGACGCCGGTCACCGCGCGATCGGCCTGTGCAACGTCGCGATCAACTTTCAGCGTCAGATCGCGGCGCATCTCGGCCTGCCGGCAGAGCGGGTGCTGGTCGAGCAGGTCGGTCTGAACCACCTGACGTGGATCCGGGCGGTGTGGGTCGATGGTCGCGACGTCCTGCCGGACGTGATCGAGGGGTTCGGGGATGTGCTGGCCCACGAGATCGGCCTGCCGCGTTCCCTGATCGAGGCGCTGGGGGCGATCCCGTCCTACTACCTGCGGTACTTCTACGCCGAGCGCGAGGTCGTCCAGGAGCAGAAGATGACCACTCCGCGCGCAAAGACCGTCATGCAGATCGAACGCGGCCTGCTCGATCTCTATCGCGATCCGGGGCTGGCCGAAAAGCCGGCGCTGCTCGATCAGCGCGGGGGCGCGTATTACAGCGAAGCCGCCGTTGCGCTCGTCGGATCGCTGCTCGGCGACAGCGGAGACGTGCAGGTCGTCGATGTGCGCAATGGCGGGGCGCTCTTTGGTTTGGCGGACGACGATGTGGTCGAGGTGCCGGCGCGGGTCGGAAAGGGCGGCGCCGTGCCCGTGGCTCAGAGGCCGCTGGCGCCCGAGCTGCTCGGCCTGGTCCAGCACGTCGCGGCCTACGAGCGGCTCGCCGCCTCCGCCGCGGCGCGCGGGGACCACGAGGCCGCGCGCCTCGCGCTGCTGGCACATCCGCTCGTCCGCGAGTACCGCTTGGCTTCCACGCTGACCGAGCGCATGGTCTCGTCGTCGGAGGTCCGGCCATCGCTGTCCGGAACGGGGTCGTGAGCGCCGACGGTCTGGTGCTGGCGGTCGACGGAGGGGGCGTCAAGACCGATCTCGCGCTGCTCGATACTCGCGGAGCGCTGCTGTCACTCGTGCGCGGCGAGCGCAGCCAGGTGTACTACCTCGGGGTCGACGGCTGCGTCGAGGTGCTCGAGGCGCTGCTGGATCGCGCGATCGTCGAGGCGGGCCTAGGTCGGCTCGAGCGCCCGTTCGCGGCGACGGCTCAGATCCTGCTCGCCGGCGTGGACCTGCCCGAGGAGCTGGCTTCGCTTCGCTCCCGGATCGAAGCGGCAGAACTGGACCTCCCGCCTCGTCGTCGGCAACGACACGCTGGCGCTGCTGCGCGCCGGCACCGACCGCGGCTGGGGGATAGCGGTCGTGTGCGGCACCGGAATCAACTGCGTCGGGGTCGCTCCGGGTGGGGGTCGGGGGGGATCAACTCCACGTGAGGCCAGATTCCTCTCGTTCGGCCCGGTGTCCGGCGACTGGGGCGGCGGTAATGACGTCGGTCTGGCCGCGCTCGCCGCCGCCGTGCGGAGCGCCGATCGACGCGGGCCGCGGACGGTGCTCGAGCAGGCGGTGCCTTCGCACTTCGGGCTGGGCGACCCGTTCGAGGTCGCGCGGGCCGTCCATCTGGACCGGATGCCGATGTCTCGGCTGGGGGAGTTGGCGCCCGTCGTGCTCGCCCTCTGCGAGGAGGATTCGGTCGCTCGCGGCGTTGTCAGCCGCCTCGCGGACGAGGTGATCGCGTTCGCGGGCGCTGCCATCCGCCGGCTCGAGCTGGCCGAAGCCGATCCGGATGTCGTGCTCGGCGGGCGCTTGCTCACGGCGGTCCCGCCGAGCGTGATCGAGACCATCGCGCGCGAGGTTCAGCGGCTGGCGCCGGCCGCGCGCGTCCTGGTCTCTCCCAGCGAGCCGATCGTCGGCGCCGCGCTGCTCGCCCTTGACGGCGTCGCGGCGGACCCGGGCGCGACTGCCCGCGCCCGCGCGGAACTCGACGCCGCGGTCGCCGGGCGATCAGCCGCCGTCGTCGATCGCCTCGGATAGCAGCGTCGCCACGTCGACCACCCGCAGGTCGGCGCCGGCGCTCTGCACCCCGTCGTCGAGCATCACCGTGCAGAACGGGCACGCGACCGCGAGCGTGCCGGCGCCGGTGGCGGCGGCCTCGCGGACGCGCTCCTCGTTGATCGGCTTGGCGCGCTCCTCCATCCACATGTGGGCGCCGCCGGCGCCGCAGCAGAACGTCTGCTTGCGCGAGCGCTTCATCTCTATGGGCGTCCCGATTGCGGAGACGATTTCCCTTGGCGCCTCGAGCACGTCGTTGTGGCGGGCGAGGTAGCAGGAGTCGTGGTAGGTGATGGGTCGGTCTGCGGCCTGCTTGGACGGTGTGATCCGGCCATCGCTGACGAGTTTCGAGAGCAGCTCGGAATGGTGGACCACCTCGTAGTTGCCACCGAAGTCCGGGTACTCGTTCGCGATCGTGTTGAAGCAGTGCGGGCAGCCGGTGACGATCTTGGTTATCCCGGACTCGTTGAGCGTCTCGACGTTCTGCTCGGCGAACGCCTGGAACACGTACTCGTTGCCGATCCGGCGGGCGGGGTCGCCGGTGCAGCTCTCGCGCGGTCCGAGGATCGCGAAGTCGAGGCCCGCGTTCTGCAGCAGCTTCGCGGTCGCCTCGGCGGTCTTGCGCGCGCGCTCGTCGAACGAGGACGCGCATCCCACCCAGTACAGGTACTCGGGGGCGGGGTCGCCGGGCTCGAGGATCTTGACCCCCAGGTCCGCCGCCCAGTCGGCGCGCTCGGACTGGGCCTTGCCCCAGGGGTTCGAGGCGCGCTCGACGTCGCGGAGCATCTGCTCGGACTCGGGGGGGAAGCTCGACTCGACCATCACCAGATGACGGCGCAGGTCGACGATGTGGTCGACGTGCTCGATCGAGACCGGGCACGCCTGCACGCAGGCGCCGCAGGTCACGCAGTCCCAGATCATGTCGGCGGGGACCGCTTCTGGTACGAGTGGCGTTTCGTCGTCTTGGGCGAGCACCAGGTCTCGCAGCCCCATGATCACGAGCTTGGGGGAGAGGGTCTTGCCCGTGGCGAACGCCGGGCACGCGTCCTGGCAGCGGCCGCATTCGGTGCACGAGAACGTGTCGAGGACCTGCTTCCAGGTCAGGTCCTTGGCTGTGCCGGCGCCGAAGCGGAGCTCGTCCTCGGGGATGTCGGGGTCGTCGAACTTCAGCGGCTCGAGCCGACCGCCCGCCCGCGTGCGGCCGAACCAGACGTTGACCGCGGCGACGAAGATGTGCAGGTGCTTGGAGCGGGGGAGGTAGGCGAGGAAGCCCAGGATCGTGAGGACGTGGATCCACACGAACACGCGCTCGAGCACCTTCGTGGTCTGGTTGTCGGCGAACAGGTGGGACAGGGCGTTGGAAACCGGAGACCACGACGCCGGCCATTCGTTCAGATGCAGCGCGATCCGGGTCGCGTGCCAGAGCAGCAGGCTGATCACGATGGTCGCGATCAGGGCCAGGATCAGGTCGGCCTCACCGAGGTGGCTGCCCTCGAACCGCTTCGGCTTCTGCACCTTGCGGATCCACAGCGCGCCAATCACTCCTACGAGCACGAGCACGCAGAAGATGTCAACGAGCAGCGCGTACCAGCCCTGGTGGCCGAGCCAGGGGAACGTGTCGTGCTTGTCGACGATCCCGATCAGCGCGATCAGGATCGTCGGGAGGAGGATCGTGAAGCCCCAGAAGATGAACGCGTGCAGCAGCCCCGGGACCATTCGCTGGAGCAGCTTGCTCTGCCCGAGCACGATCTCGGCCTCGTTGCGAGCGCGGCGCGGCACGTCGCCCTTTCGTTGGGTGGGCGCGGCCCCTTGTACGAGCCGCACCAGCAGGCGGGCACGCGTGGCGAACAGCGTCCCGCTGACGGCGAGGGCGGCGGCCAGCGCCAGCGCGGAGATCAGCGAAGCTATCCGCCGCCCCTTGTTCTGCGGATCTCAGCGGAGATCGCCGGCACGATCTCGTGGAGATCGCCGATCACCGCGTAGTCGGCGCTGGCGAAGATCGAGGCCTCGCGGTCGGGGTTGACCGCCATCAGCTTCTTGGCGCCCTTGCAGCCAGCCATGTGCTGGGTGGCGCCGCTGATCCCGCATGCGATGTACAGCGACGGCGAGATCTTCGTCCCGGTCTGCCCGACCTGGTCGGTGTGGGGGCGCCAGCCGGCGCTCGTCACCGCGCGCGAGCACCCCACGGCCGCGCCCAACAACTCCGCGAGCTCCTCGATCACTGAGAAGCCCTCGGCCGACCCGACGCCGCGGCCGCCGGACACGACCACGTCGGCGTCGGCGAGCGACACGCCGGCGGTGACGGTCTCGACCCGCTCGGACACTCGTACGCTCGCGGTTGGGGCGGCCTCGACCAGCTCGACCTCGGTGTCGGCGGCCACGTCCGCGGCGACGGCGTGGGGGGCGACCGTGAGCAGCGCCGGCGCCCCGTGCAGCCGCGCCTCCTCGAGCAGACTCCCGCCCCACCGCACGCGGGTCAGCGTGAGCGGGTCGCCGGGGGTCGCCTCGACGCAGTTCGCGGCGAATGGCAGATCGAGCCGTGCGGCAACGTGCGCGAGTACCTCGTTGCCGCGGTCGGTACCGGGTCCGACGACGACGTCCGGTGCGCGTTCCGTTGCGGCCCGGGCGAGCGCGGTCGCCCAGCCGTCGGGGGAGTAGCCGGCCGGATCGTCGATGCCGACCGCCTGCACGTCGTTGTTGTTGAGGCCTTTGGCGAACGTCAGGGCCTGGCGGTAGAGCTCGTCGTCGGAGCGTTCGGCGAAGACGAGGATCATGGTTCTTAGACGAGCCCCAGTTCTTGAAGGACAGTCACGACCGCGGGCGCCGCGCCGGCGCCGTCGCCGAGCACCTCGGCCTGCTTGCCCGAGCCGGGCGGGAGGGTGAGTTTGACCATCTCGAGCCTCGGTTCGGGGCGGGTCGGGGTCGAGCTCGTGAGCGGCTTGCGCTTGGCCCGCAGCCGGCCGGGGACCGACGGGTAGCGGGGCAGGTTGAGCCCCTCCTTGACGGTCACGACCGCGGGCGACGGGACGACGTAGACGTCGCGGCCGCCCGGCACCTCCTGCTCGCACCGTAGTTGCCCGTCGTTCGCGGTGATGCCCTTGACGCCCGTGACTACGGGGAGTCCGAGCTTGTGCGCGACGCGGATCGCGACCTGGTAGTTGCCCGCGTCGGCGGACTCGTTGCCGAACAGGATCAGGTCTGGTGGTTCTGGCTCGTTTTGGATCGCGTCGACGATCGCGCCCGCGGTCGCCTGTGGATCCCACTCCCCCCCGTCGGTCACGAGATGGACCGCGCGATCGACGCCGAGCGCCATCATGTCGCGGAGCTGCTCTTCGGCCTCGGGCGGGCCGAGCGTGAGCACGGTCGAGGAGCCGCCATGCTGCTCGATCAGCCGGACCGCCTCCTCGGCGCCGCACTCCTCGTGCGGGCTGACCGTGAAGCCGAGGTGGCGCGTCGAGATCGCGCGCTGGTCATCGGTCAGCACGATCCTGCCACCCGTGAGCGGCACGCGCTTGACGCACACGAGGACGTTCATGGGCTCACGAGCGGACGCGCGAGTTGTCGGGGTCGAACACCGGGGTCGAGTCGTTCGTCACGACCGTCACCGGGTAGCGCTCGCCCATGTACTGCACGGCCAGTTCCGCGCCGACGACGGCATGCTCGGGCGGAAGGTAGCCCATCAGGATGTGCTTGCCGAGCGACGGGCCCGCGCCGGAGCTCGTGACGTAGGAGCGGCGCCCCTTGCGGTCGGTTATCGGTGCGCCGGCCCTCGTGAGGATCGGTTCGTGCCCCAGCATGTATCGCTTGACCCCGGATCTTGAGGTGTGATCGTCGACGGTGAGCGTGCACATGATCGCGGCGGGGTCCTCGTCGCGATGGCGGACGTGCGCCTCCTTGCCGACGAAGTCCTCGTCCTTGACCTTGCCCCAGGCCATGCCGGCCTCGACGACGTTGAAGTCACCCTCGAGCTCGGCGCCGTAGGCCCGATAGCACTTCTCGAGGCGACCGGTGGTGCCATACACGCCGATCCCCGCCGGGACGATCCCGTGCGGCGCGCCGGCCTCGGCGACGATGTCCCACAGCCTCGCGCCCTGCTCGAACGGGACGTAGAGCTCCCACCCGAGGTCGCCGACGTAGGAGATGCGGCTGGCCAGCGTTTTGAGCGGGCCGATCTCGATCTCCTTGCAACGGGCGAATGGCATGCCTTCATGGGAGACGTCGTCGCTCGTGACGCTTTGCAGGATGTCCCGCGCGCGAGGGCCCCACAGCCCAAGTGTGGTGAATGCGTTGGTCTGGTCGTGGATCTGGGCCGACCCGTCGTCGGGGAGGTGGTCGGCGAACCACTTCTTGTCGGACATCCCGTAGGCGCCGCCGGTCACGACGCGGAACACGTCATGGGCGATCCGCATGATCGTGAGGTCCTGCTTGAAGCCTCCGCTCTGGCTGAGGAGCGGCGTGTAGACGACGCGGCCGTTTTCTACGTCCATCTGGCGCATGGCAACTCGTTGGACCGTTTCCAGCGCGCCGGGCCCGGTGACATCGAAGATCGCGAACGCGCTGAGGTCGATCATCGCCGCGCGGTCCCGCATCGCCAGGTGCTCGGCGTTGATGATCGGCGACCACCAGCGAGAGTCCCACTCGGCTTCGCGCCGGGTGACGCGGTCGCCGTACTCCTCGAGCAGCGGCGCGTTCGACTCGTACCAGTTGGGGCGCTCCCAGCCGGCGCCTTCGATGAACACGGCCTTCAGCTGCTGTTGGCGCTCGTGGAACGGCGACAGCCGGACGTTGCGGTCCGACGCCCACTGCTCGCCGGGATGGACGATCCCGTACATCTTGTTGAAGCCCTCGGAGGCCCGGGCGACGATGTGGGTCCGGGTCTTCTGGCACGAGTACGCGCGCGCGATGTTCGACTCGAACACGTCGATCTCGGAGTCGCCGTGCACGATCAGCTCGGCGACGGTCTTGCCGGCGCCCGGCCCCTCCTTGATCCAGATCGCCGCGGCGGACCACAGGCCGCGGGTTTCCGGGGTCTCGCCGAGGAGAGGCATGCCGTCGTAGGTGACCGACAGCACGCCGTTGATCGCGTACTTCACGCCGACGCTCTCGTCCCCGACGATCTCGGGCATCAGGTCGAGCGCGAGCTCCATCTGGGGGTCGAAGTCCTGCTGGGTGAACGGCAGCTCGGTGGGGCTGAGCGCGGACTCCTCGATGCTCGGGATCTCGTCCGCGTCGAGCGTGATCGGCCGGTGCGCGTAAGAACCGATCTCGAGGCCGGTGCCCTCCTGGCGCTCGTACATGTTCGTGTCCATGTCGCGGACGATCGGGTACTCGATCATCGCCGTCGTGTTCGCGAACCGGGGCGCGGGGCCGATGTCGATCATCTGGTGGATCATCGGCGTGAGCGGGATCGAGGCGCCGGCCATGCGGGCGATCCGCGGGCTCCAGGCGCCACACGCGATCACGATGATGTCGGCGTCGAAGTCGCCCTTGGTGGTGCGGACGCGCGTGGCGCGGCCGTTCTCGACGTCGATCCCGAGGACTTCAGTGTTGGCCGAGACCGTCATGCCGGCTTCCTGGGCGCGTTCCCGCATGATCGTCCCGGCCCGGAGCGAGTCGACGACGCCGGCGCCGGGGGTGTAGAAGCCGCCGAGGATCAGCGTCTCGTTGATGTACGGGACCTTGTCCTTGACCTGTTGCGGGGTCAGGATCTGGACGGGCTCGATCCCCCACGACTTGGCCGAGACGACGCGGCGGGTGAGCTCCTGCGTCCGCTCTGCCGTGCGCGAGATCTCGATCCCACCGCACTCGATGAACACCCCGAGGTCCTTGTACTGACGCATGCTCTCGAGCGTCAGCAGCGTCATCTCCTTCGAGTGGTCGACCGGGAAGATGAAGTTCGAGGCATGCCCGGTCGAGCCGCCCGGGTTGGGCAGCGGCCCCTTGTCGATCATCGTCAGGTCCGTCACCCCAAGCTGGGTGAGGTGGTACGCGAGGCTGTTGCCGACGATGCCGGCGCCGATCACGACGACTCGCTTGTTATTGCCTGCACCGGGCATTGGTCCTCGCCACTGATATATCAGATGGATGCCACGAGCGGGGTTTGGGTGGCGGGGTCGGTCAGCCGTGGTGCTCGCCCGGGAGGAGCTGGAGGCGCGGGCGGTCCTGAACGGCGGGCACCTGGGGCTGGTCTCGGTGGCGGTCGCTGGCGGCGGCGCGGTGGCCGGGCGGTGGCGGGGCGGGTCCGAGGGCGGCTAACGTGACACTCGACGAGCCACGCAGCTCGAGTGGCACGAAAGCCGTGCTATAGGCGACTTTTTGCACACTCGGCGTGGCGAGCGGGTCGAGTGAGACGTTATGCGCCCTGGAATCCGGTGCATCAGGGCCTTTGGGGTGGTGCGCCGGTGGCGCGGACCGAGGGCGAGGATGTCGCTAAGGCGAGGCGGGCGGTGGCGCGGTTAGCGGCGCCCGGCCATCTGACGCCGGCGCTCGGCGCGATCGACCGGTTTCTTGCGCGGTTCCACCGGCTCCGGGTCGGTGCGGAGCATCCGGATCGTGGTGAGGATCGCGAGCAGCGTCATCAGGACCGCGCTTCCGAGGCACCACTGGCAGTAGGCGTGAATCGTGAACGCCTCGCGATACGTGAGGTACATGCTGAACAGGAACCCGACGAGCGCGAGCGCGAACCCCATCGCGCGGCCGATCTCGCCGCGGATCCAGACCGAGATGAGGATCCCGATGTAGCCGGCGAGGCCGAGCGTCGCCACCGGGATACCGTCGAGCTTGGACCAGCGGGAGTGCTGGACGGTCTCGCAGCCGCCGCTCGACAGGCACAGGACGTTGAGCCCGGCGTAGTGGGTGTAGGTCAGGTAGGTCCCGATCCCGATGCCGACGAGCGAGAGCACACCGATCGCAATCCGCAGCTTGCCGTCGGCGCTCATGCGCCGGGGCGTCGCGGTGCTGACGGTCGTGGTCACGAGACCTGCTTGATCGACTGCTGCAGCTGAGCGTAGGTCGGCACGCTCGCACTGGGGGCTGCCTGGCCCTTCGGTCCCTTGAAGATCAGCGTCGGCGTGCCCTGAACGCCGATGGTTCGGGCGGTGGCCTGATCGCTGGTGACCTGGCTGGTCAAGGTCTGATCGCTTTGGTCAGATTTCCACGTGGCCAGGTTCAGGCCCGAGACCTGGTTAGCCAGGCTGGTGAGATACGCGGGAGTCACGTACCCCGTGTCCTCCTGCCCCTGCTGGTTGTAGAAGAGCTCGGTGTATTGCCAGAACTTGTTCTGCTTGCCGGCGGCGAGTCCCGCGACCTGCTGGGTGTTGAACACACTGGGATCCGGCCCGTTGCAGGTGGCGGTACAGAACGCCTTGTAGACCACTTGCACCTTGCCCTGGCGGACCTCGTTCTGGACCAGTTGCGGGAAGCCGCCCTCGAGCGTGAACGCCTTGCATATCGGGCATTGGTAATCGCCGAAATAGGTCATCGTGACCGGCGCCTTTGGGTTCCCGAGGCGGGCGCCGGACTGCGGGATGCCGGCGAGCAGGTTGTTCACGCTGGCCACGGTGGCGTTCGCCTTCGTGCCGGTCTGGAGGCCACCCTTGTTGCCGCCGCTGTTGATCAAGACCAGCACGGCCACGACGATCACCGCGCCGAGCACGATGCCGCCGACGGTCCACATGCGGCGGTCGCGACGGGCGCGCTCTGCGCGTGCTCGCTCTTCGGCGAGTCGGCGGGCGCGTGCCTCTTCCTTCTGCTTGGTTCGAGAAGCCATCTTCGTGCGGGGCGCCCGTGGCGCGTCGCAGTGAGGATAGCGAGAGATTTCCGAGCTCAGCGCGGTTCTCAGAAGTCTTCATGAGCTCTTCGCAAAACGCCCCCGACCGGCGATCGCGTCTAGGTCGCCGGCGCTGCTATCCGCTCGAAGGGATGCCCGCTTCCTCGCTGTTTGCGTGTAAACATCCTGTGATCGGGATGCGCTCCCCCATGTGTTCGGCCTCGCGTTGAAATACAGTGCGCCGCATGTCGCGTGAGCGCACCGACGCGCAGCCTGGGGGCCAGGGCTCCCCGCAGCGGGGACAGACCAGGCTCAGGGTGGCGGTGATCGACCGCGATCCTGGCTTTATGCAGGTACTTTCGAACCGCCTGGGTGCGCTCGGCTGCGACCATCGCACGCTTGCGAGCCCGGCGACGGTCGAGACGCTCGTGGCCATGCGGCTGAACGCGCTGGTGGTCGACCTGTCGATCATCGGCCCCGAGAGCTGGGACTATCTCGAGCGCGTGTGCGGGCGGCTGCCCGGCCTGGCGGTGATCGTTTGCACCGGCCCCTCGTCGGTGGCGCAGCGGGTGCGCGGCCTCCGGCTCGGCGCTGACGCGTGGATGACCAAGCCCTGTCATCCCGAGGAGCTGATCTGCGTGATCGAGGCGGCCGTCCGCCGGCATCGGCGTCACGAGCTGCCCCCGGTCGAGGTCGCGGCGAAGATCGGCGAGATCACGATCCGTCCCGACCTGTATCAGGCCTACGTCGGCGAGCACAGCCTCGAGCTGACCGCGCGGGAGTTCGAGATCCTGCAGCTGCTGGCCCAGTCGGACCGCGTGCTCCGCCGCGAGGAGATCTACGAGCGAGTGTGGGGCTACGCGATGGCGCACGGAGACCGCTCGGTCGACGTGTTCGTCCGCAAGCTCCGCCAGAAGCTTCGCGCGATTTCCCCGGCCTGGAGCTACATCCACACCCACTTCGGGGTTGGCTACCGGTTCGCGCCGGAGCTCGAAGCCGACAGCCTCGAGCTCGCGAACGGCGCGCTCGAGCCGACGCCCGAGCTGCGCGCCGCACTGAGCCCGCTGACCTGAGCGTCGCGCCGCGGGTGCCCGCCGGCCGCCCGTTCGAGCGGGGCCGCTGCCCCGTTTGATCACAGGTTGTTCACAAGGTCGTCACGACTCGATAACGCCTGACAGCCTCCGCCCCGAGAGCATGCGGGGCGAATGGCGGCAAGTGTCAGGTCGAGTAGCGAGGTGATCGAGGTCGGTCCGCTCCAGATCCTTCCCGAGGAGCACCTCGCGCGCGCGAACGGCAGAGCGCTCGTGCTGTCGATACGCGAGTTGCGACTGCTGACCGAGCTCGGCCGCCGCGCGGATCGGATCATGCCGCGGGAGGAGCTGTTCCGTCTCGTATGGGGTCGGGAGATGCGGGCGGGCGATCGGTCGGTTGACGTGTACGTGCGAAAGCTGCGCGTCAAGTTGGAAATAGCGCTACCGCAATGGCGCTTCATCCATACGCACTTCGGGTTCGGCTATCGGCTGGCCGCCGAACGGGCGCAGGACGCTAACGAGTCGTTCACAACTGGCTAACACCTGGCGCGATCGATCCACGAAGACTCTGGCGCACACAAAGCGAAGGAGATGTGACCTTGACACCAAGACGTATGGCACTGATTGCCGCCGTCGCCGCCTCATCGCTGGCGGTTGCGGCGTGCGGCTCGAGCAGCAACTCGAGTTCGGGCTCAGCGAGTAGCGGCTCGAGCGGCGGCAGCAGCAGCGGCGGTAGCTCGACCGTCAACGGGGCCGGCTCGACGCTGGCCGCCCCGATCTACCAGCAGTGGGCCTCGGCGCTGAAGGGCCAGGGCGTCACGCTCAACTTCAACCCCGTTGGCTCGGGCACTGGCATCGCCGATCTTCAGACCGCCACCGTCGACTTCGCCGGGAGCGATCCCTCGCTCAAGCCGAGCGACAAATCGGCGATGAAGGGGGCGGTCCTCCAGTTCCCGGTTGCCGCGGGCGCGATCACCGTGTCCTACAACCTGTCGGGCGTCAAGAGCGGCCTGAAGCTCGACGGCCCGACGATCTCCAAGATCTACATGGGCCAGATCAAGACCTGGGACGACCCGGCGATCAAGGCGCTGAACCCCGGGATGAGCCTCCCGAGCACGGCGATCACTGTCGTGCACCGTTCGGACTCGTCGGGCACGACCGCCGGCTTCACCGCGTTCCTGTCCGACACCGACCCGGCCTGGAAGTCGTCGATCGGCTCGGACAAGGAGGTCAAGTGGCCGACCGGCACCGGCGCGGCGAAGAACTCGGGCGTGGCCGCGGCGGTCAAGCAGACCTCGGGGGCGATCGGCTACGTCGAGCAGGCCTACGCCCTGGAGAACGGCTTCACGTACGCCGCGGTCAAGAACTCGGGCGGCGCGTACGTCCTGCCGACGATCCCGAACACGTCTGCCGCGTTCCTGGGGGTCACGGTCCCGGCGGACCTCGGGATCAGCACGATCAACTCGCCGAACCCGGGGGCCTACCCGATCGTGTCGCAGACGTTCCTCGACGCGTACAAGGACCCCTGCAAGGACGGTAAGGCCAGCGCGTCGGTGGCGAGCGGTCTCAAGAAGTTCCTCACGTACGCGTTCGGTCCCGGGCAGAAGACGCTCGGTGCTGGCTCAAGCCAGCTCCCGTACGCGCCGGTGCCGGCGGCGCTGGCTGAAAAGGACAACACCCAGCTCGCCACGATGATCTGCAACGGATCCCCGATCTCGTAGGGATCCGGTCGTGGAGGCAAGCGCCACCACCGCGACCGGCGGCCGCTCGACTCTCGAGCGGTCGCCGGCGTCGCGGCTTCCGGACCGCATCCTGAAGTGGGGACTGACCGCTCTCGCCGCGGCGATCCTGGCCCTGCTCGCGTACTTCTTCATCCGTTTGATCGGACAGTCGACGAGCACGTTCAGCAGGTACGGGCTCAGCTTCATCTTCGGGAACGACTGGGATCCGGCACACGCCATCTACCACGGGCTTCCGTTGGTGGTCGGCACGCTGGTCACGTCCGCGATCGCGCTCCTGATCGGCGTGCCGGTGGCGGTCGCGGCCGCGCTCTACGTCAACGAGCTCTGCCCACGCCGGCTCCGGACTCCATTGACGATCCTCGTCGACCTGCTGGCGGCGGTGCCGTCGGTCGTGTACGGGCTGTGGGGGATCTTTGTGCTGGCGCCGAAGATCCAGCCCGCGGAGCAATGGTTCGCGAACACGTTCTCGTTCATCCCGTTCATCGGGGGCGGCACGGCAACCGCCCCGAACTACTTCCTCGCGGGTCTGATCCTCGCGATCATGATCCTGCCGATCGTCTCGGCGATCTCTCGCGAGGTCATCGCCACCGTTCCGCTCGAGAACAAGGAGGCTGCGCTGGCGCTCGGGGCGACGCGCTGGGAGATGATCCGGATGTCGGTGCTGCCGTACGCGCGGCCCGGGATCACCGGCGGAGCGATGCTGGGGCTGGGCCGGGCGATCGGCGAGACGATCGCGGTGGTGCTGGTGATCGGCAACGCGTCGGTGATCGGCAGCCACCTGTTCAACCAGGGTTACACGCTGGCGGCGGTGATCGCGAACGAGTTCGGGGAGGCGGCCAACACGCCCGCTCACAGCTCGGCGCTGTTCGCCGCCGGACTGGTCCTGTTCGTCCTGACGCTGATCGTGAACATCATCGCCCGCTGGTTCGTCACGCGCGGCAATCGCGGTCGCAGGCACGGCGGCGATACCGTCGTCGCGGCTCAGGCCGCCACCCTGGGGGAGGTCGGATGAGCACGGTGGCTTCATCGCTGCCCCATGTGAGCGGGCGCCGGCGGCGCACCGACAGGGTGATGCGCGCCGTGCTGCTGATCGGGACGCTGATCGCGCTCGTCCCGCTGATCCTGATCATCTATTTCCTGCTCGTGCACGGTCTGAAAGCGTGGGGCGGCAGCTTTTTCACGACCGATCCGAACGGGAATTTCTTCGGCAACCCCGGCGGGATCAAGAGTGCGATCATCGGGACGCTCGAGATCATCGCCCTCGCGACGATTATCTCGGTGCCGATCGGGATCGGCGTCGCTCTGTACCTCGTCGAATACGGCAAGCAGTCGCTGTTCGCGAACGTCGTGCGCTACTTCATCGACGTGATGACCGGCGTGCCGTCGATCGTGTTCGGACTGTTCATCTACATCGTGCTGGTGATCAGCCACACGGGCGGTGCGTCGTTCGCGGCCTGGAAGGGCGCGATCGCGGTGGCATTGCTGATGCTCCCGATCGTCGCGCGCTCCTCAGAGGTGGTGCTCATGCTCGTCCCCGACAGCCTGCGCGAGGCAGCGCTCGCGCTCGGCGCGCCGCGCTGGCAGGTGGTGCGGAGGGTCGTGCTGCCCACGGCGCTGCCGGGACTCGTCACGGGATCGCTGCTGTCGGTGGCCCGCGGGATGGGGGAGACCGCGCCGCTGCTGTTCACCGTCGGCGCGACGTTCGTGACGTCGTACAACCTCAACGCGCAGATGAACAACCTGCCGCTTCAGATCTACACCGACATCACCAACCCGCGTCAGGCGGTGATCGATCGGGCCTGGGGCGCCGCGTTGACCCTCGTCGCGATCATCCTGATCCTGAACCTGCTGGCCCGACTCGTCTCTCGAAGGAGCAGCATGGCATGATCCCGCCAGAAACCTCGAGCAAGGACCAAGCCGCTATGTCAACCGCTGGGGGCCCCTCAGAGCGGTCGCAGACGGAGCCGGGAGCGTCGAAGCCCACCGTCGTCAAGAAGTCCGGCCACTCTGTCAACCTCAAGGGCCTCAACGCATATTACGGCTCGACGCGGAGCATCAAGGACGTGACCATCGACTTCCCTGCCAACGAGGTCACGGCCCTGATCGGGCCGTCCGGCTCGGGCAAATCGACCGTCGTCCGGTGCATCAACCGCATGCACGAGGAGATCCCCGGTGCGCGCGCGGAGGGGTCGGTCATGCTCGACGACCTCGACGTCTACAGCCCCGAGGTCGACGTGACCGCGGTGCGGCGGGCGATCGGCATGGTGTTCCAGAAGCCCAATCCGTTCCCGACGATGTCGATCTTCGACAACGTGGCGGCCGGGCTGCGGCTGACGGGCACCAAGAGCGGCGATCTGCGCGACCTCGTCCACCGCTCGCTGCAGGCGGTCGGACTGTGGGACGAGGTCAAGGATCGCCTCAACTCGCCGGGGATCGGACTGTCCGGCGGCCAGCAGCAGCGTCTTTGCATCGCACGCACGGTGGCGATCGAGCCCGAGGTGATCCTGATGGACGAGCCGGCGTCGGCGCTCGACCCGATCTCGACGCTCAAGATCGAGGAGCTGATCGACGAGCTCAAGGAGCGATACACGATCGTGATCGTCACCCACAACATGCAGCAGGCGGCGCGCGTCGCCAACTCGACCGTGTTCATGCTCGAGGGCGAGGTGATCGAGCACGACGAGACGAACAAGATCTTCACCAACCCGAGCGACGAACGGACCGAACGGTACGTGACCGGGAAGTTCGGGTAGGGCTCGGCCATGCAGGAGACACGGCACAAGTTCCACGAGAACCTCCGCGCGCTCGAGGCACAGGCACTCGACGGGCTCGACCTCGTCACCCAGCAGCTCGATCGCTCGCTCGAGTCGATCTCCTACCAGGACGTCGAGCTCGCCGGGATGGTCGTGGCCGACGACGACCGGATCGACGGTCGGTACCTGGAGGTCCACCAGGGGATCCTGTCGCTGCTGGCGCGCCAGGCGCCGGTCGCCGGCGATCTGCGGATCGTCGCCGCGCTGCTCCACGTGATCCGCTGCGTCGAGCGGATGGGCGACCAGTGCGTGAACATTGCCAAGCTGGTTCCGCTGTCCGGCTACGAGGCGCCCAAGGACAAGGACATCCTCGACGCGATCGAGCGGATGGGCCGCCTCGCGCGCTCGCAGGTGTCACAGGCCAAGCAGGCGTTCGCCGGCCGTAACGTCGAGCTCGCACAGGACCTGGTGCGCCAGGACATGGAGATCAACCGCCTCAATCGCGAGATCTTCCGCAGAGCGGTCGAGGTCGGCGACAACCTCGACCTGCGCGAGTGGGCGATGTTCATGATCCTCGTCGCTCGCTGCCTGGAGCGCGTCGGCGACAACACCGTCGACATCGCCGAGCAGACGGTGTTCGTGGTCACCGGGTTGTTCCGCGAGTTCGCGGACGCCTCGAACCCACCTGAGACGGCGCCGGCACCATAGGTTTATCCTCGCGCCGGAGTGGCTTCTCAGAGGTCCAGGCGGCGCTCGCGTAAGCGACGGAACCCCGGCGTGGCATCGGCTGCGCCGCCGACGGCGGGCGGCGTCAAGGGTTCCGGGGCGAGGGCAGCCGCACGCGCCGGTGGCGAGCCGAGTGGTCGCGCGGGTGGTGAGCCGAGCGGTCGCGCCGGACGCGCGGTCGTGGCGGCGGCGTCGAGCGGGGAGTCGATCAACCGCGGCCCGCACGGCGGCGCGCCGGTCCGATGGGTGCCTACGGGGAGCGCCCGGAGAGTCCGTTCGGCGGGCTCCCGGTGTCGGAGTTCGCGATCTTCGCCGGCACGGTGGCGCTGATCGTCGGAGTGATCAACCATGGCGGGCCGGCGCTGATCGGCGGCGTCGTCATCTGTCTGCTCGGCGTGACCGAGGTGACCGCGCGCGAGCACTTCTCGGGTTATCGCTCCCATACGGTGCTGCTGGCGGCGATCCCCGCGGTCGTCGTCGAGTTCGCGATCGCGTTGACCGTCGGGACGCCGGCGGTCCGGCTACTGCTGCTCGTTCCCGTCGCCGCCGTGTTCGCGGTCTGCGCGTGGTTCCTGCGCAAGCGGTTCCTGATCGCGCGGCAGGCGCGGATCGCGAAGCCGGCGAAGCGCCAGCAGGCCGCGGGCTAACTGAGCGGGAGCGGGTCGCCGGCGATCGGGAACGCCGCGTTGGCGTCATCGGAGCCGTCGTCGGCGATGACGGGGATCCGCAGCGTGAACTCCGCCCCGCCGTCGGGCGCGTTCGCGGCCGCCACCGAGCCACCGTGCTGGGCGGCGACTTGGCTGACGATCGCGAGGCCGAGGCCGCTGCCCTGGCGATGGCGCGAGTTCGCGCCCCGGAAGAACCGGTCGAACACGTACGGCAGGTCGCCCGGGTCGATACCGGTGCCGTGGTCGCGCACCCGCACGCCGTGGGGATCGACGATCACCTCGACGACCCCGCCAGCCGCAGAGTGGTGGGCGGCGTTGTCGAGCAGGTTGTTGACGGCGCGAGCCAGGCGCTCGGGCATGCCCTCGACGACGACCGGCGTCAACGAGCTCTCGAACCTGACCTCGGGGAAGTCCCGGCGTGCGCGGGTGAGGCTCTCGGCGACCACGCGGTCGAGACGGACGTCGTCGGCTTCGGTGATCGGCAGGTCGCCGCGGGCCAGCTCGATCACGTCGCCGATCAGCGCGCTCAGCTCCTCGCTCTGCTCGAGCACGTCGGCCAGCAACCGGTGGCGGTCATCGTCGGAGAGCTGGCCGCCCGCCATCAGCACCTCGATGTTCGTGCGCAGGCTCGTGATCGGAGTGCGCAGCTCGTGCGAGGCGTCGGCCACGAGCTGACGCTGCGCGCGCACGGATTCGTCGACCGCCGCGCGGGAGGTTTGGAGCCGCTCGATCATCGCGTTGAAGCGGGCCGAGAGCTGGCCGACCTCGTCGTCGGCGTGGTACTGGATGCGGCTGGTCAGGTCTTCGGTGTCGGTGATGTGCTGCGCGGTCTGGGCCACCTCGCCGAGTGGCGCGAGCACGCGCCCCGCCGCGAGTCGCCCGAGGCACGCGGCGAGCGCGATCCCGCCGGCGCACAGCAGGAACAGGACCAGGCGCAGGTCAGAGAGGACATTGCGGACTCCGGCGAGGGGACGCGCGAGCTGGAAGGCTGCCGGGCCTTCCGGCCCCCCGAACGACCCGATCTGCACCGGCACCGTCAGCTCGCGAAGCACGGTCCCATTCACCTTCACATCCTCGAAGTAGGCGCCGGCGTTGCCGCCTGCGATCTGCTGCACGCGGTTGTCGACCGGGAGCGGGACATTGCCATCGCTGCACAGGACCTGACCGGTGCTCGTCGACACCTGCCAGATCGGCGCCCCGCCGCCGGCGCTTGGGGGCGGAGTCGGGATGTTGCTACAGCGGAGCTGGTTGACGAGCCCGGCCTGCGCTCGGAGCTCGCTGTCGACCTGGCCGAGCAGCTGCTGGCGCACGACGACGTACACGACGATCGACGCCAGCAGAATCGCGAGCGCAACCGCTGAGGCGCACGCTATGGCGAGTCGGCGGCGCAGTGGCACTCCGGACCTCAGTCCCGCAGCACGTAGCCGACGCCCCTCACGGTGTGCAGGAGCCGGGGCTCGTCGTCGGCTTCGGTCTTGCGGCGCAGGTAGCCCATGTAAACGCCGAGCGCGTTGGAGGTCGGGCCGAAGTCGTAACCCCACACGTTCTCGAAGATCGTCGAACGGGTCAGCACCTGTCGAGGATGGCGCATGAACAGCTCGAGCAGCAGGAACTCGGTCTTCGACAGCTCGATCACGCGCTCGCCGCGACGGACCTCGTGGGCGATCGGGTCGAGCACGAGGTCGGCGTACTTGAGAATCTCGCCGTCGGCGCCGTCGCCCGACCGGCGGAGCAGCGCCCGCAGCCGGGCCTGCAGCTCCCTGAGCGCGAACGGCTTGACGAGGTAGTCGTCGGCGCCGACATCGAGCCCTTCTACGCGGTCGTCGATCGCGTCGCGGGCGGTCAGCATCAGGATTGGGGTGCGATCGCCCGCCTGGCGCATCCGGCGGCAGACCTCGAGGCCGTCGAGCTTGGGCATCCCGATGTCGAGGATCACCGCGTCGGGGGGCGATTTCGCGAGCGCGTCGAGCGCCTCCTCGCCGTCGCCGGCGAGCTCGACGTCGTACCGGTCGAGCCTCAGCGCACGCTCAAGCGCCCGCCGGACGGCAGGCTCGTCATCGACCACCAGTACGCGCGCCATGCGGGCAATTGTGGCGCTTGCGAGTAAAAGAATGTGAAGACTCGGGGGCAATGACCGCCCCCGAGCCTTCAGAGGTCTTATTCCGTCATGCCAGCGTGGGGGTCAACCGCGCGGCGTCGCGGGCGCGCACGGCGGTTGCGACGAGCGCCGCGGTCAGCACTACCGCGCCCCAGAAGCCGATCCCGAACAGGCTGAAGTGGATGTGGAACAGGAACTTCAGGACGACGAACCCCGCCGCGACGGCGGCGAGCGCAAGCCGCGTGTCGGCGCGATTGCCGTTGATCGCGGGAAGGTCGACGTTGCCGAGGCGCTCCACGGCGAGATCGGCGACGAGCGCCACCAGCGACAGCACCGCGAGCACGCCGAGCCAGCCGTCGGGTTCTCCCGTGGCACTGCTGGTGAATGACGCCTTGAACGAACCGATGCCGACGGTGACGTCGAACCACGGCAGGAACAACAGGTCGATTGCCAGGAGCAGCGCGACCCCGGCCAGGATCAGCTCCTCTCGCGAGAACTTGCTCATGTCCATGACGGCCCCCTTCTTTGGGTTTGGTTCCAGCCAGAAGACGTCGCTGCACGCGGCGTTCTTTCCGCTTCGCCCGCGTAGTTCAGCCGGCGTTCAGGAATGGCCGGGTCACGCGGCGGGGTCGCAATACTGAAAACAGCGATCATCAATGCCGGTGCCCAGAGCCAGGAACAAGGACAAGGACCAGCTCTCGAGCTATCGCGCCAAGCGCGACTTCGGCGCGACGTCCGAACCCGCCGGTGGCGACGGCCGCGGTGGAGAGGGGGAGCGGTTCGTGGTCCAGGAGCACCACGCCACGCGCCTGCACTGGGACCTGCGTCTCGAGCACGACGGCGCGCTCGCCTCGTGGGCGATCCCCAACGGGATCCCCGCGGATCCTGCGGACAACCGGCTCGCGGTCCGCACCGAGGACCATCCGCTCGAGTACCTCGAGTTCCACGGCGAGATCCCCAAGGGTCAGTACGGCGCCGGCACGATGACGATCTGGGATCAGGGCACGTTCGAGGTGCACAAGTGGGAGGAGAGGAAGGTGGAGGTCACCTTCCACGGCGAGCGGTTGAGCGGGCGCTACGGGTTGTTCCCGATCGGGAAGCAGGGCGAATCCGCGAACGACTGGATGATCCACCGGATGGATCCGCCCGCGGATCCGGACCGCCAGCCAATGCCCGAGCGGCTGATTCCGATGATGGCCAAGCCGTCGAGCACGCTGCCACGCGACCAGCGCAAATGGTCGTTCGAGGTTAAGTGGGACGGGGTCCGCGCGATCGCATACGTCCAGCCCGGCCGCCTCCGGCTCGAGAGCCGGAACCTGAACGAGATCACCGCCGCCTACCCCGAGGTCCGCGGCCTCGTGGCCGCGCTCGGGATGCACGAGGCGGTGCTCGACGGCGAGATCGTCGCGTTCGACGAAGCTGGGCGGCCCAGCTTCGAGCGCTTGCAGCGGCGGATGCACGTGACCTCGCCGACCGCGGTCCGGCGGCTACAGAGCAGCACGCCCGTCGTGTACGCGATCTTCGACCTCCTGTACCTCGACGGTCGCTCGCTGCTCGACCGTCCCTACTCGGAGCGCCGCGTCGTGCTCGAGTCGCTCGAGCTGGCCGGGCCGGCCTGGCGCGTGCCGGCGGTCCATCCGGGCGACGGCGCGCGGCTGCTCGAGGCGACCGAGAAGCAGGGACTCGAGGGCGTCGTGGCCAAGCGGCTCGATTGGCGCTACGAGCCCGGCCGGCGCAGCGGCGCGTGGCTGAAGATCAAGAACACGATGCGCCAGGAGCTCGTGATCGCGGGCTGGATCCCGGGCGAGGGCCGGCGCACCGCGAGGATCGGGGCGCTGCTGATGGGCGTGTACGACGACGGCGCGTTTCGGTATGCCGGGCGGGTCGGGACCGGCTTCACCGAGAAGCTGCTCGACGAGCTCAGGCGGCGCCTCGAGCCGCTGCGGCGCGAGGAGAGCCCGTTCGACGACGCGCCGAAGCTCCCGCGCGAGGCGGTGTTCGTCGAGCCACGCCTGGTGGCCGAGATCGAGTTCAGAGAGTGGACTACCGAGCGGGTGATGCGCGCGCCCTCGTTCAAAGGGCTGCGCGAGGACAAGGACGCGCTGGACGTCGTCGTCGAGGAGGCCGGCGCGACGCCGGCGCCGGACACGGACCCCGACTCGCCGGAGGCACTGTTCGACGAGGTCGAGCGGCTGCCCGAGGGCGTGCTGTCGGTGAGGACCGAGGGACGGCAGCTGAGGATCACCAACTGGGACAAGGTCCTCTATCCGGAATCCGGCTTCACCAAGGGTGACCTGATCGCTTACTACGCGCGGGTGGCGCCGGCGGTGCTCCCGCATCTGCGCGACCGGCCGCTGACGCTCAAGCGCTACCCGAACGGTGTGCAGGCGCCGTACTTCTACGAGAAGCAGTCGCCGTCGCATCGACCTGACTGGGTTCAAATCGCGCGGATCGGTGACGTCAATTACACGCTCGCGCAAGACAGACCGACGCTGATCTGGCTGGCGAACCTCGCCGACGTCGAGCTGCACACCTCGCTGGCCCTTGCCGCGAGGCCGGACCGGCCGACGATGATGGTGTTCGATCTCGACCCGGGGGCGCCCGCGGGGATCGTCGAGTGCTGCGAGGTCGCGCTGGTCCTGCGGGGGCTGTTCGATCAGCTCGGGCTCGAGAGCGCCGCCAAGACCTCGGGGTCCAAGGGAGTGCAGGTGTACGTGCCGCTGAACGTGCGTACCGACTACGGCGTGACCAAGCCGTTCGCGCGGCGCGTGGCCGAGCTGCTCGAACAGCGGATGCCCAAGCTCGTCGTCTCGCGCATGACCAAGCGGTTGCGGCCCGGGAAGGTGCTCGTCGACTGGAGCCAGAACGACGAGCACAAGACCACCGCGACCGTGTATTCGTTACGCGCGCGCGAGCGGCCGACGGTGTCGACGCCGGTCACCTGGGAGGAGGTGTCGGCCTGTCACGAGCATCGCGACGAGCGGCTACTTACGTTCGAGGCGCACGAGTTGCTGGCCCGCGTGGACGACCAGGGAGACCTGTTCGCGGCGGTGCTCGGCGTCAAGCAAAACCTGCCCCCGCTGCGGTGAGGACGCGGCGGCGTTTCCGTTACGCTGGCGCTGATGCCGCCGATGGATCAGATCACGCTGCGCAACCGGCTGCTGGTGGCGACCGCGATGTGGAAGGAGACGATCGCCGAGCCACTGCCGAGGATGCCTCCCGGTGATCCCGCCGACCAGATCCAGAGCTTTGAGATCACGCTCATCGATCGCCTCTGGCAGAGCGCCACCGCCGAGTCCGCGCGCGAGATCGCGGACCGCACCTGGGACCTGGTCCACGACCGGCCCGACAACGATCCGGTCAAGCGCAGGGTTGTCGAGTGCCACGAGGCGCTCGCTCGGCTGACCCGGCTCGGGGACTGAGGTCCCGCCCGCCCTGATCAGCGCAGCGGGGGCTCGGGCGTCGAGGTCGAGTGGAGCGCGTCGAGCGTCACATGCGGCTCGGGCTCGGCCAGCCGGTTGCGCGGCAGTCCCGCGGCGGCGTAGGCGTCGGCCTCGTCGAGCGTCTCGTGCTCGAGCAGGCCGGCGACGAGCGAATCGAGGTTCTCGCGATGCTCGCGCAGCAGGACGGCAACTTCGGAGTGCGCGGACTCGACGATCCTCCTGACCTCCTCGTCGACGAGCCGTTGCGTCGACTCCGATGTCTCGGCGACGCCGGGCAGCAGCGGTCCCATGCCGTCCTGCGGGATCACCGCGATCGGCCCGATGGCACGGCTCATTCCCCACCGGCCGACCATGTGGCGGGCGATCCGAGTCAGGTGCTGGATGTCGGACTCGGCGCCGGTGGTGAGGTCGTTGAACACCAGCTCCTCAGCGGCGCGGCCGCCGAGTGCGACCTTGATCTGGGCGAGCAGGTGCTGCTGCTCGAAGTTGAACCGGTCCGCATCAGGGGCTGAGAACGTGACCCCGAGCGCCTGCCCGCGCGGGATGATCGAGACCTTGCGAACCGGGTCCGCGCCGGGCGTCAGCATCCCGACGATGGCATGGCCGGCCTCGTGGTAGGCGGTGCGGCGGCGGTCGTCCTCGGAGATCATGACCTTGCGCTCGGCGCCGAGCACGATTCGCTCGAGCGCGTCGGTGAGATCCTCGCGGTTGACCTTCTCGTGAGTGCGCCGGGCGGCGAGCAGCGCCGCCTCGTTGACGAGGTTCTCGAGATCGGCGCCGACCATGCCCGGGGTCGTGGCCGCGAGGCCGCCGAGGCTGACGTCCTCCGCGAGCGGAACCCCGCGGGTGTGGACGCGGAGGATCGCTTCGCGGCCGGCGCGGTCCGGCGGCGATACGAACACGCGGCGGTCGAACCGTCCCGGGCGCAGCAGCGCCGGGTCGAGGATCTCCGCCCGGTTGGTCGCCCCGAGCACGATCACCCCGAGGCGAGGGTCGAAGCCGTCCATCTCCGTGAGGATCTGGTTAAGCGTCTGCTCGCGCTCGTCGTGGCCGCCGGAGATGTTGGGCCCGCCCGATGAGCGTGAGCGGCCGATCGCGTCGAGCTCGTCGATGAAGATGATCGCGGGCGCCGCCGCCTTGGCCTGCGCGAACAGGTCGCGCACGCGGGATGCGCCGACTCCGACGATCATCTCGACGAACTCCGACGCGGACATCTGGAAGAACGGCACGCCGGCTTCGCCCGCGACCGCTCGAGCCAGCAGGGTCTTGCCGGTGCCGGGGGCACCGGACAGCAGCACGCCGCGCGGGATCCTGCCTCCGAGCTTGAGGTACTTGTCCGGGTTCTTGAGGAAGTCGACGATCTCCGTCAGCTCCGCCTTGGCCTCTTCGATGCCGGCGACATCGTTGAACGTCGCGCGCTGGTCCGCGGCCTCGACGCGACGCGCGCGGGAGCGGCCGAACGACATCAGCCCGCCGGCGCCGCCGCCAGACGCCGCGGCCCGGCGGAACACCCACACGAGCAGGAGCAGAAACAGCAGCGTCGGACCGAACCCGAACACCAGGCTGGCCAGGAACGACGGGCCGGTGTTCGTCGGCTGGGCGTTGATCGTGACGTCGTTCTTCTGAAGCAGCGCGAACAGCTGCTGATTGCTTGCGAACGACGGAATCTGTGTCGAGAAGTAGACGTAGCTCGGGCCGTCCGACGGGTACTTGACCTCTTTCTTGAACGTCCCCTGGATCGAGGCGCCGGTCGAGGAGATCGAGGCCACGTTCTTGTCAGTGACCTGAGTCAGGAACATCGGGCTGTAGGGGATCCGGACGCGCGGGTTCGGGCTCAGCACCTGCGAGGAGACCCAGAAATTCAGCGCGATCAGGGCGATCACGAGGATCACCGCGATCCATCGGATGTTCGGCCCCGATGGCGGCTTCACTGGCTTGCCGCGTCCGTCCGGCGCCGGAGTAACCCGCCAGCCGGGCGGCTGCTGCTGAGTCGGAGTACCGCTCGGTCGCAGCCGGGGGCTGCTCTCACGCCGGCGTGGTTGCTCGGCCATCAGTTGATTGTGGCAAGGTGCCGCACCCAAGCACGCAACTCTTCGCGCGTTATTCGATACGGGTCCGGAATGAATCTGCCCCTTCGACGCTCGCGCCGGCGGCCCAGGCCCGGTCGGCCAGCCACCGGTCCGAGGTCACGACCCGCACCGCGGCCGGATCGGGGTCCGCGCGCAGGCGTCGCACGATCTCGTCGTCGGCGGAGTTCGGGCGGGGCCTGGGGGCGTGCGCGACCTCGATCACGGTCGAGCGGATCGGCGGCCGCGGGGGGCGCTCGAACACGACCGTGACGTCGTCACCGCTGGCGGCGGCCCAGCGCTCGAGCATGTCGACCAGGCGCAGCATCGCGGCGTCGCGGTCCTTCCACCAGTGGTCGGGTCTGGTGCCGATCACGTTCATCCCGTCGACAAGCCAGCGCATGTATATTGAGGCTAGTCGTCGGTAGAGGGTCGTCGGCGGTCGCGCTTGCGGGCGGCCTGGCGGCGCTTGGTGTCGAGCCGGCGGTGTACCGACGCGGTCGTGGGACGGGTCGCGTGCCGGTGGCGCGGGGTGGCGAGCGCCTGGGTCAGGCGGCGGCGGAGCCGCTCGAGCGCGAGCTCGCGGTTGCGGGCCTGGCCGCGAGCGTCCTGGGCGACTGCGGTGACCCGCGGCCCCAGGCGGGCGATCACACGGCGCTTCTGATCGTCGGTCAGCGCGGAGGATGCCTCGACGTCGAAGATCGCCTCAACGCGCGACGCGGTGACGTTGGCGTGCTGGCCGCCGGGGCCGGATGACCGCGAGGTTCTGACCGTGATCTCGCGCAAAGGCAGCTTCACGTCACGACCGATTGACATCGGATCCTCCATGTCCTGTACCTTCCCAGGTCGTAAGGCCGTCCGACTGACCGGGCGGCGCCAAGCAGGTGCAGGCTCCGGGCGGCACATCCTCCGCGGTAGCAGCACTTCGAGCGGAGGTCACTCCACATGCCAACTGGCACAGTCAAGTGGTTCAGCGACGAGAAGGGGTTCGGGTTCATCACCCCCGACGACGGCGGTCGCGACCTGTTCGTCCACCACTCGAGCATCACCGCCGACGGGTATCGGTCGCTGTCCGAGGGCAGCAAGGTCTCCTATGAGGAGGAGGCCGCCCCGAAGGGCCCCAAGGCGGTCAACGTCAACAAGATCTGAGCGTCGGCTGCACGTACGTCCCGGCGCACCTGCGCCGTCGTACGTGTCGTCGGGCGTACTGGATCGGGCGCGAGTGCCGCGGGCCGCACGCCGGAGCCTCGCCCGAGGCGTGTCGCGAGCGGGCTGCAGTGATGGGCCGCCTTGCGGCGGCGTCCGTGGGGCCGTGCGGGCCCGTCCGGACGGGGTGCCTGGTCCCGTGGATGCCGCGAAGCGGCCCCCATTTGGGGGGCGTGACCGCCAGACGCGAAACTTCGTCGGCGCTCGTGCGTACTATGGGTAAGGCGATTTGCTGTGGGCGCACATAGATGACTAAGACGGTCGAGGAACGCGAGCGGGTTGTAGTTCGATTCGCGGGCGACTCCGGGGATGGGATGCAGCTGGCGGGCAGCCGGTTTACGGATGCGACCGCGATGCTGGGTAACGACCTGGCGACGCTGCCGAACTTCCCGGCGGAGATCCGCGCGCCGGCGGGGACGCTTGCGGGCGTCTCAGCGTTCCAGATCCATTTCGCCTCGCGCGACATTCTCACGCCCGGCGACAAGCCGAACGTGCTGGTGGCGATGAACCCGGCGGCTTTGATGGCGAATCTCGCCGAGCTCGAGCGTGGCGCCACGTTGATCGTCAACGAGGATGCGTTCACCAAGCGCAATCTCGAGAAGGCCGGCTACAGCTCGAACCCGCTCGAGGATGGTTCGCTGAGCGCGTTCCGCGTGCACCGGATTCCGATGACCGCGCTGACGGTGGCGGCGGTCGAGGGGGTCGAGGACGCCTCCACCCGCGACGCTGGACGGGCGAAGAACCTGTTCGCGTTGGGGGTGCTGTCGTGGTTGTACGGGCGGCCGACGGACGGGACCAAGCGCTGGATCGAGGCTAAGTTCGCCAAGCGTCCGGCGGTGTTGCTCGCGAACCTCGCGGCGTTCAACGCCGGCTGGTCGTTCGGTGAGACGACCGAGCTGCTCGACGTCCAGTATCGAGTCAAGCCGGCGACTGACGTTCCGCCGGGCACGTACCGCAATGTCAACGGGACGACCGCGCTGTCGCTCGGGCTGATCGCGGCGAGCGTCCGCAGCGGGTTGCCGCTGCTGTTGGCGAGCTATCCGATCACGCCGGCATCCGAGCTTTTGCACGAGCTCTCGCGGCACGCCAAGCTCGGCGTCCGGACGATCCAGGCGGAGGATGAGATCGCGGCCGCGGGGATGGCGCTCGGCGCCTCGTTCGGCGGGCGCCTCGGTGTCACTGCTACGAGCGGCCCCGGCATGGATCTCAAGGCCGAGACAGTCGCGTTGGCGGCGGCGCTCGAGCTCCCGATGATCATCGTCGACGTGCAGCGCGCGGGACCGTCGACCGGGATGCCGACCAAGATCGAGCAGTCGGATCTTTTGATGGCGGTGCACGGCCGCCATGGTGAGTCGCCGATCCCGGTGATCGCGCCGAGCACTCCGGGCGGGTGCTTTGCGGCGGGGTTCGAAGCGGCGCAGATTGCGATCCGTTACCGGACGCCGGTGATCCTGCTGTCGGACTCGTACCTGGCGTCCTCCTCGGAGCCGTGGCGGGTGCCGGTGGTCGGGGATCTCCCTTCGATCGACCCGGCGTTCGCGGTTGCGCACGACGGCGAGGAGTTCATGCCGTACGCCCGCGACGAGCGGCTCGCGCGCCCGTGGGCGGTCCCGGGTACGCCGGGCCTGGCCCATCGGATCGGCGGCCTCGAGAAGGCCGACGGCACCGGCAACATCTCCTACGACGGCACTAACCACGAGCGGATGACCGAGCTGCGGGCCGCGAAGGTCGACGGGATCGCGCGGGACATCCCGCCGCTGCGTGTCGACGCCGAGCCCGGCGCACGGCTGCTGGTGCTCGGCTGGGGATCGAGCGAGGGTTCGATCCGTGCCGGCGTGCGGCGGGCGCGAGAGGCCGGTCATACGGTCGCGTGCGCGCACCTGCACCACCTCAACCCGTTCCCGTCGAACACCGGCGACGTGCTGCGCTCGTTCGACCGCGTGCTCGTGCCCGAGATGAATACCGGCCAGCTGTCGCAGCTGTTGCGGGCTAAGTTCCTGATTGACGTCGAGTCGTTCTGCAAGGTCCAGGGGCAGCCTTTGTTCGCCGCTGAGATCGAAGAGCAGATCGCGGAGCGGCAATGAGCGCCGTGGTGACAAACGGCAATGGTGGCACGCCGGTCGAGCTCACGAAGGCTGACTTCCAGTCTGACCAGGAGACGCGGTGGTGCCCGGGGTGCGGCGATTACGCGGTGCTGTCCGCGGTCCAGCAGTTCATGCCCGAGCTCGGGATCCCGCCCGAGAAGATCGTGTTCATCACCGGCATCGGCTGCGCGGGCCGGTTCGCCTATTACATGAACACGTACGGGATGCACGGCATCCACGGCCGCGCGCCGGCGCTCGCCACCGGGCTCGCCTCGACGCGCGAGGACCTGTCGATCTGGATCGTCACCGGCGACGGCGACTCGCTCTCGATCGGCGGCAACCACCTGATCCACGCGCTGCGGCGGAATGTCCCGATCAAGATCCTTTTGTTCAACAATCAGATCTACGGTCTGACCAAGGGCCAGGCGTCACCGACCTCAGAGCTCGGGAAGATCACGAAGTCGACGCCGTTCGGTGTCGCTGACCACCCGTTCAACCCGGTTTCGCTCGCGCTCGGCGCCGAGGCGACGTTCGTCGCGCGGACGATCGACCGGGATCGACGGCACCTGACCGAGGTGCTGCGGGCGGCGGCGACGCACGAGGGCGCGTCGCTGGTCGAGATCTACCAGAACTGCCCGGTGTTCAACGACGGCGCGTTCGGGGCGCTGACCGACAAGGAGACCAAGGACGCCAACCAGATCCGCCTGGAGGCCGGCCGCCCGATCCGCTTCGGCGTGGAGGACGAGCGTGGCGTCGCGCGCGGCAGTGATGGCGGCCTCGCGATCGTCGATGTCAGCGACGTGGGGGAGGACAACCTGATCGTCCACGATCCGGGACGGCCCGACCCGGGGCTGGCGTTCTCGCTGGCGCGGCTCGCCGATGACCCGACCTCGCCGACGCCGATCGGAATCTTCCGCCAGGTGCAGCGGCCCGTGTACGGGCGCACCGCTCCGGTCCGGACCACGCCGGCGACCGACGTCGAGCTGTCGGACCTGCTGCTCGGCGCCGACAGCTGGACCGTCGGGTAAGCGTCAGTTTCGCGAGGCCGGCGACCAAGACACCGGTCGCTACGCTGAGTTCGATGCGCGAACTCGACGTTGAGTTGCTGTGGTGGGAGGGGTGTCCCTCGACCGAGCGTGCGCTGGCGGCCGTGCGAGACGCGCTGACCGATCTCGGGCTGGACGACGCCGAGGTGCGGATGCGCGAGGTGAAGACCGATGGGGACGCCCGTGAGACCGGGTTCGTCGGGTCGCCCACGATCCTGATCGACGGCGTCGACCTCGTCCCCGCCGCCGCCGCTGAGCCGATCGGCCTGAGTTGCCGCGTGTATCGCCGGCGCGACGGCCGTGTCAGCCCGATTCCCGATCCCGATGACCTGCGCGAGGCGCTGCGACGCGCGGCCGAGCGCACGGAGGTGAAGCCATGAGCATTTCGATCGGCGCACAGGCGCCCGACTTCCAGCTGCCCGATACCGACGGCGCCACGTGGTCCGCATCTGACTCCGGCGCACCCGCGACCGTGCTCGTATTCACGTGCAACCACTGCCCGTACGCGCTCGCGTGGCAGGACCGGCTCGCCGACGCCGCGCGGGACTACGCGGATCGCGGCGTCCGCTTCCTCGCGATCAACGCGAACGACGCCGAGCGCCACCCGCGGGATTCGTTTGACGCGATGAAGGCGCGGGTCGGCGGCGAGGATTGGCCGATGCCGTATCTGCACGACGCCACGCAGGAGGTCGCGCATGCGTACGGCGCCAAGGTCACGCCCGACGTGTTCCTGCTCGACTCGGGCCTGCGGCTGCGCTACCGCGGCGCGCCCGACGCCGACTACGACGATCCCGGCCAGCGCGCGGAGTGGCTGCGCGACGCGCTCGACGCGGTGCTCGCCGGCCGGGAGCCGGCTCAGGCGGAGACCAAGCCGGTCGGCTGCTCGATCAAGTGGAAGCAATAGCGGTGGACGACTACACCCCGCAGCAGGTGGCCGAGTTGATCGAGCGCGGCGACGTCCAGCTGATCGACGTGCGCCAGCCCGAGGAGCACGAGGCGGGGCGGATCGCCGGCGACCGGCTGGTCGTGCTCTCCGACCTCGCGGCCGAGGTCGACAGCATCGACCGCAACCGGCCGGTGGTGTTCTACTGCCGGAGCGGCAGCCGCTCGGCGATGGCGACAGAGGCCTTCCGCGGCGCCGGGTTCGAGGCCCACAACATGCTCGGTGGCCTGCTCGAGTGGGACGCCGCCGGCCTGCCGCTCGAGCCGTCCGACGGCTACGTGGCCTAGAGCGGCGGCTCTACTCGGACCGGAGAACCTCGGCGACCGGGCGGCGGGCGGCGATGCGGGCCGGGATCGCGGTCAGCGCCGCGACGACGAGCAGCGTTCCGGGGATCACCGCGAGCAACCACATGACCGGCGGGCTTGCCTTGTCGACGTGGCCGCCCGCCAGGTCGTAGAGAGCCAGGCCGGCGGGGATCCCGACGCAGGCCGCGAGGAACCCCGGCAGCAGCTGGGCCACGGTCAGCCCCGCGCTGATCTGTCGCGGCGTCGCGCCGAGCGCTCTTGCCAGCGCCGTCGACCGCTCGGCATCGATCACCGTCGCCCAGGTGGTGAAGATCGCATTGACCGCGGCGAGCACTGCCAGGATCGCGCTCAACAGGAACACCAGGTGGGTGACGCGGTCGGCGACCGAGCTGCCTCCGATGATGTTCGCCGCGAACACGTTCTGCCGGTCGCGCACCTCGACGTTGTGTTGCAGAGTCAGCGCGGCGACGATCATCGTCACCGCGATCGCGAGGCTGGCGGCGGTGAGCACACTCCGGCGGGTGCGGCGGGCGACCAGCCGCACTCCGAGCAGCATCGGCACGGGTAGCCGCGCGGAGAACGCGATCAGCCACGGGCGGCGGCGCGGCGGATGCGCCGGGTCGTTCAGCGCCCTGATCGTGCTCGTGCGGGCGCCGCGGATCGCGGGGATGATCGTCGCGCCGGCGGCCACCGCGACCGCCACCAGCGCCACCACCGCGACCGACGCGACGGTCACCGGCGGCAACGGCGGGCTTCCGAGGAGCCCGCTGCCCTGATCGGTGAGCAGCGGCGCGACCAGCTGCCCGATCGCCACCCCGACCGCGGCGGCCGCGAGCGCGAGCGCGAGGTTCTCGGCCAGCAGCACCGCCGCCACCAGCGCGGGGGTGCCGCCGACTGCCTTGAGCAGCCCGACGCGCCGGGTCTGTTCGGCCATCCGGCCTCCGACGACCACCGCGATGCTCGCGATCGCCAGCATCGCCAGCAGCGAGCTCACGATCAGCAGCACCTTCTGGTCGATCGAGACCACCTTGAAATCCTGGCGCTGCACGTCCTCTGAGGTCTGCAGGAACGATGCGACGTCGTTGCCCGCGTCGTTGCCGAACGCGGTCGCCGCACTCCCGTTGAGGAACGCCTCCTGGGTCGCGGGGTCGGCCAGCTTCAGGTTGAGGACGTACCCGAGCCGCTGCTTCACGGTCGCCAGCTGCGCGGCGTCTCTCCGCGTCACCCAGACCACTCCGGGAGTGCTGACCGGGTAGAAGCACTCGGCCGTGCTGACCGCGATGCCGGCGACGCGAAACGGCCGGCCGCCGAGCCTGATCGTGGCGCCGACGTGGAGGCCGAGCGCGTCGGCGAAGGCGCGCTCGATCACGGCCTGCCCTGGGCTGACCCACCGGCCCGCGGTCACCAACGGCTGATCGATCGGCGCCGGCGCTCCGTCCCTGCCCTCGGCCTGCGCCTGGACGTCGACGCCGCGTGCGGTCAAACGGGGGAAGGCGACCGGATACGGGCCAGAGGTTCCGACGACGCCCCGGGCGTGGAGGAGCGAGGCGAACGGCGCGGTTGTGCGCGCGGTGCCGGCGCCGGGCCCGGGTACCAGCTCGGCGACGACGTCCGGACCTCGGGTCGCGGCGAACGTCCGCGCGAACGGGTCGTCGGTGACGTTGTGCAGGGCCAGCCCGAGCGTCAGCGTCGTGGTCGTGGTCACGACCATCACAAGCAGCAGGACGGACTGGACGGGCCGGCGCTTGATATCTGCGATGACCAGGCGCGAGACGAGCAGCAGCCGACCCACGGCGCCGCTACCCCTCGAGACCGGCCAACTCGGTGAGGCTGCGACGCGTCGTGCCGCCGGTCAGTTTCGTCTCGTCGACGAACCTTCCGTCGCGCATCGTGATCAGCCGGTCGGCGGTGGCGGCGATCCGCGAGTCGTGGGTCACGACGACGAGCGTCTGGCCACCTGAGTGGAGGCGCTCGAACAAGCGCAGGACGTCGGTGGTGGCGGCACTGTCGAGATTTCCGGTCGGCTCGTCGGCGAGCACGACGAGCGGGGCGTTGGCGAGCGCCCGGGCGACCGCCACACGCTGCTGCTGCCCGCCCGACAGAGCCGTCGGGAGATGATCGGCCCGGTCCTCGAGGCCGACGTGCTCTAGCAGCTCGGTCGCCCGCTCCCGCGCCCTGCGGGGGGAGCTGCCCGCGAGGAGCGCCGGCAGCTCGACGTTCTCGATCGCGGTCAGCTCGTCGACCAGATGAAACGACTGGAACACGAACCCGAGCGCGTGGCGCCTGAGCCTGGCCAAACCGGACTCGGAGGTCTGCTCGAGCCGGCTGCCCGCGAGCTGGAGGGTGCCGGCGGTCGGGCGCTCCAGCCCTCCGAGCAGGTACAGCAACGTGGACTTGCCGCAGCCGCTCGGGCCTACGATCGCCACCGATTCGCCCTGGGCGACATCGAGGCTGACGTCGTCGACGGCGCGGACCAGCGCCGGCCCTTTGCCGTACTCCTTGCGCAGGCCGCGGGCTGACAGCACCGACGTGTTCGCTTCCATCACCGCTCCTTGACCGCGTCCCAGTAGCGCGCGCACGCCTCGAGCCAACGCAGGTCTGCCTGGAGCCTCAGCACGACGCCCTCGAGCAACAGCGCCGCGACCGAGCCGTCCGGCTCGGCCAGCGCGGCACGCTGGGCCTGACCAAGCCCGACGAGCAGCTCGCGGCGCTGGCCATCGACGATCCCAACCGGATCCGCGAGACCCGCCGCGGCGGCCGCCACCAGCTTCAGGTGGAACTCGGCCGGCGCCGGCTTCGGCCAGCTCGTGTCTCGTAGCCACTCGGTCACCTGCTCGTGCCCGGCCGGCGTCAGCTCGTAGACCTTGCGATCGGGGCGATCGGTCTGCCCGACTCGCCGCGAGGTGAGCAGGCCGGCCTTCTCGAGCCGGCCGAGCGTCACGTACACCTGCCCGTCGTTCAGCGCCTCGGCGAGCGGACCGAGGGCGAGCGCGAGGCGCGCGCGCAGTTGGTAGCCATGCGAGGCCTCGCCCGCGAGCAGGGCCAGCAGGACCTCGCGCACGACGCCCAGCTGATAACCGTTGAGCGGCTCCCTGTCCGGTAGCTGGGCGGTCTGAGGCATGTCATCACCTAACGGTTAGCTACTGCCATGAAGATAACCGTTAGGTACGGGCGTGTCAAGACGGTGGGTCCGCGGCTCGCGGACGTCCGGGGCGGCGCTTGCAAGATCTCAGCCACGCTAAAGGAATCGGCGAGGTTGTCCCGATACGTGGTTATGTGACATTTGTCGGGCCGGTCGTGTAGGCTGCCGCGCCGACATACAAGAAGCCCAGCCGAGTTCCCGGTCGCCACGGCGCCGGGGAGCGGGGAACCCAGTGGAGCCGCGAGGCTCCGGGGGGCGAATCGCCGGATTTCCGGCGTAGCGCACTCTTTCAGCGCGAGCCCGACAGCTAACCCCGTAGGCGCAGAAAGAGAAGGGGTTGTGCTTGTCGTATTTGGATTTTCACCGTCTCGCCCGTAGGGCAGGCGCGTCGGCCGTAATCGCTGCCGCGCTGGTCGTCGGAGGGGCATCCGCCAGCGCCGCGACCAAGAAGGCACAGGACCAGCCGGCGTCCGGTGGTGCAGCCATGTCGGCCACGATCAAGACCGCCGGAACGCTGAGCAGGCCGAGCACGGCCAACAAGCTCGGCCGGCGGCTGCTGCGAAGTGGGTTGCACGGCACCGATGTGACCATCCTGCAGGGCTACCTGACGATCGCCGGGTACCCAACCTCGGTCGACGGCAACTACGGGCCTGAGACGGCCGCGAGCGTGGCCGCGTTCAAGCAGGCGCACAGCATCACGCCCGCCAATGGGGTCGCCGGCCCGTCCTTCGATAAGACGCTCGAGGCGGCGATCAGCGCGTTCGAGGCCGACGTGCCGACGGGCACCGCGACGATCAACTCCGACGGAACCGCCACCGCTCCGGCCGGCGCGCCGCCGGCGGTCCTGTCCGCGATCACCGCGGCGAACTCCATCATCGATACCTCCTACTGCGTCGGCGGCGGCCATGGCAAGTGGACCTCGAGCTGCTACGACTGCTCCGGGGCGGTCAGCTTCGTGCTTCACGGCGCGGGCCTGCTGTCCTCATCAGAGGATTCGACGGGGCTCGAGTCATACGGCAGCGCCGGACCAGGCAAGTGGATCACGATCTATTCGGATCCGAGCCACGCCTTCATCGTGATCGGGGGGATCGCGTTCGACACCGCCGACTACGGCGGCCCGAACATCCCATCCGGTGATGGACCCAGGTGGCGCCAGAACCCGCTCGGCAACCTGGCCGACGGCGGCGACTACGTGGTCCGGCACCCGCCCGGTATGTAAGGAGAGGGGCCGACAGGGGTCCGGCGGCACACCAGCCGCCGGATGGCCCCTGGTCCGTCTGGGTGGACCATCCAGGCTCGCGAAATGGGGTGCTGATTTTTCGGCTGGCCTACTAGCATCCAGTACATGTCGGCGCTGGCCGAGCTGTACACGATCCCGCGGGATCACCTGGACTTCCGGGACACGATCCGGCAGATCGCGCGTGAGCGGATCGCGCCGCGCGCGGCCGAGATCGACGACAAGGCCGAGTACCCGCACGACCTCCGCCGGCTGCTCGCCGAGCAGGACGTGCTCGCGCTGCCGTTCGAGATCGAGCACGGCGGGACCGGCACCGGCACCCTGATGCTGAACATGGCGATCGAGGAGATCGCCAAGGCGTGCGCGTCGACGGCGCTGATCCTGATGATCCAGGAGCTCGGGACGCTCCCGATCAAGCTGTTCGGAACCGCCGAGCAGAAGGAGCGGTGGCTGCCGCGCTGCGCGACCGGGGAATGGACGCCGGCGTTCGCGCTGTCCGAGCCCGAGGCGGGGTCGGACCCGGGCGGAATGCGCGTCCGGGCGGTCAAGGACTCGGACGGGTGGGTGATCAACGGCACCAAGAACTGGATCACGAACCTCGGCGTGGCCGACTTCTACGTGGTGTTCGCGGTCACCGATCCGCAGGCCGGCCATTCACGCGGCATCAGCGCGTTCGTGGTCGAGGCCGACCGGCCGGGCTTCACAGTCGGCAAGCTCGAGCACAAGATGGGGATCCGGGGCTCGCCGACCGGGCAGCCGATCTTCGAGGACGTCCATGTGCCCGACGAGAACCTGATCGGCGAGGAGGGCCGTGGCTTCCGAGTGGCGATGGCCACGCTCGACCGCTCCCGGCTCGGCGCGGCGGCGCAGGCGCTCGGCATCGCGCAGGGCGCGACCGACTACGCCGCCGGGTACGCCCGCGAGCGCAAGCAATTCGGCCAGCCGATCAACGCCTTCCAGGGGATCCAGTTCAAGCTCGCCGACATGGAGACGCAGTGCGCGGCCGCGCGCGAGTTGCTGTATCAGGCGTGCGCGAAGGTCGATCGGGGCGACTCGGATTTCGGCAAGTACTCGGCGATGGCCAAGCTGTTCTGCTCGGACGTCGCGATGCGAGTGACCGTCGAGGCCGTGCAGGTGCTCGGCGGGTACGGCTACGTCAAGGAGTACCCGGTCGAGCGGATGATGCGCGACGCGAAGATAACCCAGATCTACGAGGGCACGAGCGAGATCCAGCGGCTGGTGATCGCGCGGACGATGCAATAGCGACGATGAACCAGAGCGAGCCCACACCCCGACGGATCCTCCTCTCGGCACTGGCCGCGCTGACCGTCGGACTCGGCGCGATCAGCGTGATCGCCGGGTTCAGCGAATCGGCTCCGGTCCGCCTGCTTCAGGGGATCGCGGTGTTCGGGGCCGGGGCGGTGATCGTCGGCGGTGCCGTGGTGCTGGTGATGATCCGCCTCGCCGGATGGCACGACCCGGAGTCCGAGACCGACTTCGAGGCGCTCGTGCTGCGCACCGAGCGGCTCGCGGCCGAAGGGTCATGGGGCGACGTGGACGAGGACGGCGACGAGGACGACGACGACGACCTGTTCGACCCTCACAACGAGGAGGACTTCAGGGCGCTCGTGCGGGCCGCGATCGACGATCTCCCGCTCGAGTTCCACCGGGCGCTCGAGCACGTGGCCGTCGTCATATCGGACAGCGGCCGGCGCCATCGCGCCTACGGCCTCTACCAGGGCGACACGGTCGCCCAGGATTACTTCCACGACCGGATCGTGATCTTCCGCGACACGCTCCTGCGCGACTTCGGACACGATCCCGAGCTGCTCAAGGCGCAGGTCACCCGGACGCTGCGCCACGAGCTCGCCCACCATCTCGGCTGGGACGAGAAGGGCGTCCGCGGCCTGGGGTTGTAGCCGCGGCTATTTGTGCTTCTTGCGCGGCGTCTGCGCGAGGTAGCTCTGCCCGGCGTGAAGCACGCACCGTGCGGTGGCGGACGAAGTCGGTGACCGCGACCGAGTGCGTCAGGTCCCGTATCAGCGTCCCGTCGCACCGGTCGGCGGTCGTCCACTTCGTGCCGCGCACCGTGGCCGCCGCGTAGCGTCCGGTCGTCCGGAACCGGCCCTTGGCACTCGCGTGCAGGAGCTGGAGCGTTCGGCTGCTCGCCGCGGCCGCCGAGCTGTCGGCCGCGTGGTGCGGCTTGCAGACGGCATAGGAGGGCGCGCCGGCGAACGCGCCCTCGAGGAGGGACAGCGTGGTGAGGCCGCGGCTCGCGCCGGCGCGGGCCTGGGTCAGCTTGAAGACCGCCCCGCCGAACGTGCCGGTCTCGCGTTTCTTCCCGGTCGCCGGTGGCGGCGGTGAGCCCGGAGCGAGCCGTTTCGCGCGTCGATCACCGCACCCGAGGGGAGCTGCTTGACCTCGGTCAACGGCACGAGCTTCGTGCCGACGAGCACGAACACCTTGCCGCTGACCGGGGTGGCGTTCAAGGTCTGGCCGACCACGGGCGGTGGTGCGGGCGGACCCGCCGGCGTGGTGAACGTCTGGTCGGGGCCGAAGGTGGTGCCGGTGGCGTTGCTCGCCACGAGACGGACGTGATAGAGGGCGTTGGGCACGAGACCCGTCGCCGACGCCGACACGGCGTGCACGCTCGAGTCGGCCGGGAGCGTCTGCGGTGGCGTGCTCTGGTCGTAGATGACGGCGGTGCCGCCGCCGGGCCGGAAGCGCGAGTCGATCCCGTACTGGAAGAACGCGGTCGTCGCCTGGCCCTGCGGGTTGACCGATCCCGAGAAGCTTGCGCCGGTACTGCTGGTCGTGGCCGGGGTGCCCGGAACCGCCGCGGGCGGGGCAGGCGGGGGCGCCGGCGCAGGCTGCAGCTCGAACGCGCCGATGTCGCACCGACCGCCGGCGGGCTGCGGCCGGGCGGTACCGCGCTGATCAATGGTCAACGGCGGGGTACCGGCGAGGGGGCTGCAGTCTCCTGCGTCGACCGCCGGGCTGCCGGCCGGCAGCGCCTGCGTCGGTGTCGGTCCGCCGTTGTTCTGCAGTGGTCCAAGGTGCGGGTCGGTGTTCACCAGATCGCCTGCGGCGTTGAAGCCGCAGCTGTTCGCGCTCTCCAGGTTGAAGCCGGCGGAGGCGAACGTGCCGGTGCCGGCGCAGTTGCCCGCCGGCGTCGAGGTGTTGCCCGCGACGATCGTGTTCTTGAACTGGGCTTGGCCGCGGTTCAGGATCGCGCCTCCGGGCGCGTTGATGCTGTTGCCCGCGATCGTGAGGTTGCTGATCAGGGAGTCGCCGAAGTTGTAGATGGCGCCCCCGCCGTTGTCGCTGCCGCTTCCCGAGATCGTCATCGAGTTCCCGGAGAAAGTGCTCGTCAGGTAGACGTTGTCACCGCCCTCGTCGAGAATCGCGCCACCGCCATCGTCACCCCCGCTGTCGGTGATGTTGCTGGTGTTGTTCGAGACGCTCGAGAAGGTGACGGCGATGTCGCCCCCCTGGCTGGCGAGCCCCCCGCCGCCGTCGTCTCCGCCTGTGTCGTTCTGCAGCGTCAACGTGTTGCCATCGATCGAGGAGAACACGACGGCCACGGCGCCGCCGTCCTCATACACGCCGCCACCGCCGTTGTCGCCACCCGTGCTCGAGCCGATCGTGAACGAGTTCCCGTTGACCGTGGAGCTGCTGAGGGACACCCCGCCACCTTCGCTGTGAATGCCACCACCGCCGTCGTCGCCACCCGAGTCCGATGTGATGTGAACGGAGTTGCCGAGCACGGTGCTGGCGTCGACCTCGACCGCGCCGCCGTCAGAGTAGATACCCCCGCCCCCGTTGTCGCCTGAGCTCGACGCCTGATCGACGGTGTTGTGGCTCACATCGCTGCCCGCGACGGTGACGTCGCCGCCGGCCGAGTAGAGGCCGCCGCCGCCGCTATCGTCGTTGGCGCCGATGGGCATGGTGACATCGGTGAACGTGATGGTGTTGTTGGTGATCGCGGTGTTGGACACGTTCACCGTTCCGCCGTTGACGAAAACCCCACCGCCGCCGAACGAGCCGTTCGTGCGGACCGTCGCTTGATTGGCGGTGATGACGTCGCCGTCCAAGGTGAGGGTGGCGACGCTGCTCGCGGAGATCCCGCCCCCGCCCGTGTCCCTGGCGTGACCGCCGGTGATCGTGAGACCGGAGATCGTTACCGACGTGGAGGCGGGCGGCACGATGTCGATGTCGAACACCGGGTCGCTTCCGTCGCCTTCCACCGTGAGGTTGCCCGCGCCGGGGCCAGAGATCGTGAGACTGTGGGTGATGGCGAGAGCGCCGCTGGTCAGCATGATCGTCCCGCTCAGACCCGGCGCGAAGTCGATCGTGTCGCCGCTCGCCGAGGCTTGGATTGTCGCGCGCAGCGACCCGGCCCCGCTGTCGGCCGTGGTGGTCACCGTCGCCGCCTGCGCGGCGGCGGGCACGGCCAGGAAGAGCGCGGCGCAGAGAAGCACCCGCCGTCCCCGCAGAATCACGACAGCCCGGTCCCTGATCACGATGTGCCCCCTATGAGCGTTTTCCTTGGCGTTGCCTTCAGCCCGGTAAGCAGATTACTTACCGCATGTGGCGAACGCAACAAGGCGGGGCGGCCGGCGCGGCGGCTGGCGGGGAGGGGAACCGGGGCAGGAAGCGGGATCGGCAACTACGCTTGAAATCCCGGCGCCAGCCCATGCCGTCGGGCCCTCGCACTTCGAATCCCGCCAGGAGCTGAAACCAGATGCCAGAAGCCGTGATCGTCGACGCCATCCGAACGCCGATCGGTCGAGCCGGAAGGGGCTCGTTGAAGACCGTGCGCGCCGACGACCTGGCGGCGATCCCGATCCGGGCGCTGATCGAGCGCAACCCCGAGGTCGACTTCGCTGAGACCAACGACGTGATGATGGGCGCCGCGTCCGGTGTCGGGGAGCAGGGCTACAACGTCGGCCGCAACGCGGCGCTGCTGGCGGGGCTCGACCATCACGTACCCGCCTGCACCGTCAACCGCTTCTGCGCCTCATCGCTGCAGACGCTCAGGATGGCGTTTCACGCGATCAAGGCCGGCGAGGGCGATCAGTACATCGCCGCTGGGGTCGAGGCGGTGTCGCGGGCCGGGCTCGGTGCGGGGATGATGGAGGAGGCCAAGAACTCGTACCTGAATGGCTCGGAGGGGTCGGCGTACGACGTGTACATCCCGATGGGGATGACGGCCGAGAACGTCGCCGACCGCTGTCACGTGACGCGCGAGGCCCAGGACGAATGGGCGGTGATCTCCCAGAGCCGGGCGGTCGACGCCCGCGATTCCGGCCATTTCGACCCGGAGATCGTGCCCGTACCGGTGGCGGCGCACAAGGACACCGACAAGGAGGGCAACGAGATCGACGTCCCGGACACGGTCGTGACCAAGGACGACGGGCCGCGCGCCGGGACGACGATGGAGGTGCTGGGCCGGCTCAAGCCCGCATTCCGGCCGGACGGCACGGTGACCGCCGGCAACGCGTGCCCGCTCAACGACGGCGCGGCTGCGGTCCTCGTGATGTCCGCCGAGAGGGCGAAGCAGCTCGGCCTCACGCCGAAGGCGAGGATCATCGCCTCGACGGTGGCCGCGATCCGGCCCGAGATCATGGGCCTCGGGCCGATCCCGGCGATCCAGGCGCTGCTAGAGGCGGCCGGCGTGAAGATCGACGACGTCGACGTGGTCGAGATCAACGAGGCGTTCGCGGCGCAGATCGTCCCGTGCAAGGACGAGCTCGGGATCCCCGACGAGAAGCTCAACCCGTTCGGCGGCGCGATCGCCCTCGGTCACCCGTTCGGGATGACCGGCGCGCGGATCATGACCACGCTGATCAACGGCCTGCGCGCGCTCGACGGCACGCTCGGGATCGAGTCGATGTGCGTCGCCGGCGGGATGGGCCAGGCGATGCTGATCGAGCGCCTGAACTAAGCGCCGGCCCCGTTACAGAAGCTGTTTGCTCGGCTGCGACGCCCAGCCGTTCTCGGCAAGCGCCACGTTGAGCGGCGCCGGCTTGCCGACGAAGTAGCCCTGGGCATAGTCGACGTGATGCTTCTGGAGCAGCGCGATCGTCTCCTCGTCGGCCACCGACTCGGCGACGGTCTTGATCCCGAGCGCCTGGGCGACGCCGACGATCGCCTTGACGACGTGCTCGTCGACCTCGCTGCGGGGAAGGTTCTGGATGAACTCGCCGTCGAGCTTGACGTAGTTGACCGGCAGGTGCTTGAGGTAGTAGAACGAGCCGAAGCCGGTGCCGAAGTCGTCGAGCGCGAGGCTGCAGCCGAGGCTGGTGAGGCCGCGGGCGAACTCGGTGGCCTCGGGCATGTTCGCAATCGCGGCCGTCTCGGTGACCTCGAAGATGAGCTTGGAGGGATCGACAGAGGAGCGCTCGATCTCGCGCTCGATCATCCGCAGCAGCTCGTGGTCGCCGACGACCGACTCGCCGCTGAGATTGATGCCGACCTGGGGCACCGGGCCGATCGTCTCGGCGATCAGCTGGATCGCCCGCGCCACCACCCAGCGGTCGATCGCGTGGATCAGGCCGAACCGCTCGGCGGCAGGCAGGAACGCTCCCGGCGCGATCAGCTTGCCGCGGTCGCCCTTCATCCGCAGCAACAGCTCGCCGTGCTTGATCTGACCGGTCGCGAGCTCGAGGATCGGCTGGAGGTGCAGCACGAAGCGATCGCGGTCGAGCGCGTCCTGGATTCGCTGCGACCAGGTCAGCCGCGCCATCGCCCGCGCCTTGCGTGCCTCGGGCGCGGTGTAGACGACGACCCGGTCGCGTCCGGAGGTCTTGGCCGCGTACATGGCGAGGTCGGCGTTGACGAGCACCTCGCCGGCAGTCGCGTCGTCTGACTCGAACGCGGTCACGCCGATGCTCGCGCTGATCCGGAACGGCTTGCCGCCGTACGTCGCCGGGCTGTTGCGGATCTCGGCGAGCAGATCTTCGGCGGCGGCACGGGCCTCGGCGACGCCGACCGCCGAGAGCAGCACGGCGAACTCGTCGCCACCGAGGCGAGCCACCACGTCGGTCAAGCGGAACCGGTTGGTGAGCACGTGCGCCACCTGCACCAGCACGGCATCGCCGGCGGCGTGGCCGGCGGAGTCGTTGATGCTCTTGAAGTTGTCGATGTCGATGCTGAGCACCGCGGTATGAGCCTCATACCGTCCGGCCCGGGCGAGCTCCCGCTTGAGCTGCTCGTCGAAGCGGCGGCGGTTGAGCAGCCCGGTGAGCTGATCGTGGTCGGCCATGTGGCGCAGCCGGTCCTCGTAGCGCACGCGCTCGGTCGTGTCGCGCGCGATGATCGCGGTGGAGACGATCCGGCCGTTGGCGTCGGTGACCGGTGAGACGGTCAGCGACAAGGCGATCACGCTTCCGTCCTTGCGGACGCCCTCGGTCTCAAAGTTGTCGATCGACTCGCCGGCGAGCAGCGTCTGGAGGATCTTCTGCTGCTCACCGGCGCGGTGGGAGGGCTCAATCAGCCCGATTTGCTGACCGATCGCCTCCGCGGCCGGGTAGCCGTAGAGCTGCTCGGCGCCCCGGTTCCAGCTCGTGATCGTGCCGTCGAGGGCCTTGGTCACGATCGCGTCGCCGGTCGACTGCACGACGTAGCTGAGGAGGTCTCGGGCTGAGCGTGCCGCCGCCTCCTCGGTCACGTCCTCCATCGTTCCGACGACCTTGACGGGCGCGCCCTCGGATTCGACGATCGCCTCGCCGCGGGCGCGCACGACACGCTCGACACCGTCGAACCGGGTGACGCGGAACTCGAACCGCAGTGGCTCGAGCGTGTGGCGAGCGCGATCGAACGACTTCTCGAACAGCTCTCGGTCCTCGGGATGGACGCGCGCGATCACATGTTGGCGCGTCAGCTCGAGTTCGGCGGGCGTCGCGAAGATCCGGCGCAGTCCCGCCGAATAGTGCGCGCGATCGGAGTCGAGCTCGAGCTCGAAGCTGCCGGACCGCGCGGCGTGCTCGGCTTCGTTCAGCAGCCGCTCGCTGCTCGCGCGCGCCTCGGCGCGGGCGAGCGCGTCGAGAATCAGCGGACGGGCCTCGGACAGCGACTCCGATCGGCCGAGCGCCTCGGACACGGCGCGCTGAAGATCGAGCCACTCGCTAGCGCCACGATGTTGTCTTGAGGGCCGCTCCATCACGACCGATCTGGCGATGTACCCGCGCGGTACTTGGGTCGCCGATCACCACCCTGCATGGTGAACGCCAACTGTGCTCCCTTCCTGGACGGGAGCATCTTACCCCTGCATAGGGGGGCAGAAGCGCCGATAGAACAAATGGCCAGGCACGGGTGGGCGCGGCCGGGTGGCGCCGGCATGGCGGGAGCGGCGTAGCCGGGTGTCGCCGGCATGGCGGGATGCCGGCGCGACCGGGCGCCGGCGCTGCCCTCAGCGCGGCGGCATGCGCAGCGCGCCGTCAAGCCGGATGACCTCGCCATTGAGCATCTCGTTGTCGACGATGTGTGCGACGAGCGCGGCGAACTCCTCCGGGCGGCCGAAGCGCGAGGGGAACGGCACCGACCTGCCGAGCGTTTCCCGCGCCTCCTGCGGCAGCTTGCCCAGCAACGGGGTGTCGAACGTCCCGGGGGCGATCGCGCAAACACGGATGCCGACCGAGGACAGATCCCGCGCCGCCGGGAGCGTCATGCTGACGATCGCGCCCTTCGAGGCCGAATAGGCGATCTGACCGATCTGGCCGTCGAACGCCGCGATCGACGCCGTGTTGACACACACGCCGCGCTCGCCCGAAGCGGTCGGCTCGTTCTGCACCATCGCCGCCGCCGCGAGCCTCATCACGTTGAAGGTCCCGATCAGGTTGACGCGGATCACCGTCTCGAACGGCTCGAGCTCGTGTGACCCGCGCTTGCCGACGACCCGGCCGGCCCAGCCGATCCCGGCGCACGAGACCGCGATGCGCAGGGTGACTCCGAGCGCGGTGGCGGTGGCCACGGCCTCCTGGACCGCGGCCTCGTCGGTCACGTCGGTGGACACGAACGTCGCGCGTTCACCGAGCTCGTCCGCGAGCCCCTGGCCGAGCTCGTCGTTCATGTCCGCGATCACGACGTGAGCGCCGTCCGCGTGAAGGCGGCGGGCCGTCGCCTCGCCCAGACCGGAGGCGCCACCGCCGACGATCGCGCCGCTGCCCTGTATGTCCATGCGCGGAACCCTACTGGCGGGCGGCCAGTGACAACGCGAACAGCTCGTCCGGGTCGGTGTACCAGGCTTCGAGCGTCAAGCCGGCGGCGTCGAAGTCCTCGGCCACGCGAGCATGCGTGAACTTGGCGCTGATCTCCGTCCGCAGCTCCTCGCCGGCGGCGAACTCGACCCGCAAGCCGAGGTCGGCCACGAGCACCGTACAAGGGCGCTGTGAGCGCAGGCGCATCTCGATCCACTCGTGCCTGCGGTCGAAGAACGCGATGTGGTCGAACGCGTCGGGGCAGAAGTCGGCGTCGAGCTCGCGGTTGATCACCCGCAACACGTTGCGGTTGAACTCGGCGGTGACTCCCTCGGAGTCGTCGTAGGCGGCCTCGATCACCGCGGGATCCTTGACCAGGTCGGTCCCGAGCAGCAGCCGGTCGCGAGGGCCGAGCAGCTTCCCGATCTCGCGGAGCAGGCGCCGGCGCGTCCCCGGCAGGAAGTTGCCGATCGTACCGCCGAGCAGGGCTACGATCCGCGGCGTGTCCCCGGGCGCGGGCACGTGGCCGAGATGTCGCTCGAAGTCTCCGATCACGCCGTGGACGGTGAGCTCCTCAAACTCCTCGACGAGCTCCTGTGCTGCGGCCTCGAGCGCATTCTCGGACACGTCGAGGGGGATGTAGCGGCGCAAGGTGCCCGCGCGGGACATTGCGCCCAGCAGGATCCGGGCCTTCTCGGCCGATCCCGAACCGAGCTCGACGAGCTCGCCGGCCCCGGTCCGACGCACGATCCCGTCCGCGCGCGCGAGCAGGATCGCCCGCTCGGTCCGGGTGGGGTAGTACTCCGGCAGCTCGCAGATGCGCTCGAACAGGTCCGAGCCGTGGGCGTCGTAGAAGTGCTTGGCCGGGATCTCCTTGAACGGCCGGGTCAGCCCGTCGAGCACATCGTTGGCGAGCGACCGCTCGTCGGTCTCGGATAGGAACGACTCGATCCGGATATCGCCGGTCTCGACGGCCGGCGGCCTCATGCGTCCCTTGCGATCCGGACGCTGCGGCATCTGGCCACGAACTTCATGCGTCTCTCGCGATTCTGATGCCGGAAAAAATCTGCCGGCGCTCGGGGAAGTCCCAGTTGCGGAAGGTCGAGCTCGCGACGCGGGTGCGCGTCGCCCACGAGCCGCCGCGGAGCACCTGGTACCTGCCTCCGAAGAACACCTCGGAGTACTCCTTGTATGGGTAGGCGACGAACCCCGGATAGCCGTCGAACCGCGTGCCGGTCCACTCCCACGTGTCGCCGATCATCCCGAGGCATCCATACGACGAGGCGCCCTCGGGATAGGCGCCGGCCGGCGTGGTCCCGCAGCCGCGGTGATCGAGGTTCGCGTGGAGCCCGGGGACGGGGCGCCGGTTGCCCCACGGGTAGCGCCGCGCAACCTCGGACTCCTGGTCCCAGGTCGCCGCCTTCTCCCACTCGATCTCGGTGGGGAGGCGGGCGCCGTGAGCGCGGGCAAAGGCGTCGGCCTCGAACCAGGACACGTGAACCACGGGCCGGTCGGGATGGAGTGGCCCGAGCCCTCCGAGCCGCCATTCGCCGGCCAGGTCGGGCGTCCACCCTCCTGGTCGGGAGATGTCGTACTGCTCCTTCCAGGCCCAGCCCTCCTCAGACCACCACTCGCGCCGCTCGTAGCCTCCGCCCTCGACGAACGTCAAGTAGGTGGCGTTGGTGACCGCCGTCCGTCCGATCAGGTACCCGCGCACGTCGGTGCGGTGGCGCGGGCGCTCGTTGTCGTAGGCGAAGCCGTTCGCGCTGGCGCCGATGGTGCAGGCACCAGCCGGAATCTCGATCAGCTCGAGCCCGGTGGGCTGATGCGACGATGACGCCGGCACCGGCCTGCGGCCCGCCAGCTCGTATCCGTCCAGGCGCGCGAGCATCAGCGTCTGCAGCATCGTCTCGTTGTGCTGCTGCTCGTGGCGGAGCACCATCTCGTGAAGGACGCCATCGCCGACGCCGAGCTCGTCGGTTACCTCGATCGTCCTCGAGCGAACCTCGTCGAGGTACTCGCGCGTCTCCGCTGGTCGGAGCAGCGGTAGGTCACCTCGTACGTCGCGCGGAGTCTCGAACGCGTCGTACATCGCGGCGAGGTCCTCGCGCAGCAACGGGCGCTGTCCGTAACGATGCGCCAGCCACAGGTCCTCGTACGCGGCGATGTGCGCTAGGTCCCACACCAGCGGGCTCATCAGCGGTGAGTGGACGCGTTCGAGGTCGTCGTCTGACACCGACGCGACCAGCGCGAAGGTTCGACGGCGAGCCTCTTGCAGCGCCTCGAGGACCCGCGCCGCAGTCAGAGGCGCCATAGCTGCGATCGAGGCGCTCACTGCCGACCATTCTAGGCACCCGAATTATTAACTTCGGGGGAATTCCGGTGAAATATTAAAAGTAACTTGAGGTGAACCGGTTCACCATCGAGGTGAAGCGGTTAACCATTTTTGGTGAAACGGTTCAGTGACGCGCGTACCGGAGAAACAGCGCGCTGTCGGCCTCGAGCGCCCACACGAGCGACAGCTCGAGCATCTCCGCGAGCGGCGGTCCGTTCGTGATCCCTGGAGACCGGCCACCGCCGGTCAGCTTGGGCGCGATCGACAGGAACAGCTCGTCGACGAGGTCCTCATGGAGCAGCGCTCCGAACATCGTCGGGCCACCTTCGCACAGCAGCGAGCGGACGTCGTAGTCGGAGCGCAGCCGGCGCATCATCGTGGTCAGCGTCAGCTCGCCCGGGTCGAGCCGGACCACCTCGACGTCGGCGGCCATGCTGGAGGTGTCCACGACTCCGGGGGTGAACACCACGACGGGCCCGCCGTCCTGCGCGAACAGCGGGATGTCGGTCGGCAGCTCGCCGCTGCGGCTGAAGATGCACGCGAGCGGGTCGGGGCGCAAACCCGAGCCCGCCCGTCGGCGCCGGCGCTCGGGGTCGCGAACGAGTCGGCCGTAGCGCTCGGCGCGCAGCGTTCCGGTCCCGACCAGGATCGCGTCGACGTGCTCGCGCAGCCCGTGGAACATCTCCCGGTCGGCCGGATCGCTCAACCCCGCCGACCGTCCCTCAAACGTCGCGCGGCCGTCGGCGCTCGCGACGAAGTTGACGATCGTGTACGGCCGGTGGGCGTGCGCGCGGGCGGCGAGGTTCAGCGATCCGAGCAGTTCGCCGACGTGGGTCCGTCCCGGCTTGGGCAGGAGCTGGCGAAGCTCCGGGCCCGGGTCGGAGGACGGAGGGGGCGTCACGGAGCCGAACGTATCAGCAGGTGATAAACACCGCGGTTCGGGAACTCCGCTTCGAGGGAGGAGCATGCTCGACTGCACCTATCGGGTCCAGATCCGGCACCACGCCGGCCAACTCGCACGCGTCGCCCAGGCGATCGCCGATGGCGAGGGGTTGATCGGCGACGTTGTGACCGTCTCGCTTGGTCGCGAGCACACGGTCAGGGACATAACCGTCGAGGTGCGCGACATCGCCCAGTCGGACCGGATCGCCGAGCTGCTGGGCTCGCTCGACGACGTCAACGTTCTCTGGCACCAGGATCGGGCGCTGCTCCGACATGTCGGCGGCAAGCTCCGGATCGAGGCGTGCTGGCCGGTTCGGACGGTCCAGGAGATGCGCGACGTGTACACCCCTGGGGTCGCGCGCGTGTGCATGGCGATCGCGCGGCAGCCCGAGCTGGCATCTCGCTACACGATGATCTCGCGGAGCGTCGCGATCTGTACGAACGGCTCGCGGGTGCTCGGCCTCGGCAACATCGGGCCGGTCGCGTCGATGCCGGTGATGGAGGGCAAGGCGGTGTTCTACGACCAGTTCGTGGGGATTTCGGCGATGCCGATCCTGATCGACACCGCCGAGGTTGACGCGTTCGTCGACACCGTGCTGCGGATCGCTCCGACGTTCGGCGGGATCCACCTCGAGGACATCTCGGCGCCCGAGTGCTTCGAGATCGAGCGCCGGCTGAAGCAGGAGCTGCCCCAGCCTGTCATGCACGACGACGTCCACGGCACCGCTGTGGTGTCGCTTGCCGCCGCGATGGTCGCATGCCGCTACGCCGGGATCGAGCTCCGCTCGGCGACCGTCGGCCAGCTCGGGCTCGGCGCAGCCGGGTACGGGATCGCGGCGCTCATGGTCGACGCGGGTGTCCGCCGCGTGCTCGCGTTCGATCCGCTCGAGGCATCGCACGCCCGCGCGCGCGAGCACGGTGTCGAGATCAGCTCGATGGAACGGGTGTTGGCTGAGGCCGACGTGGTCGTGGCGACGACCGGTCGGCCCGGCCTGATTCAGCCGGAGATGATCCGCGCGGGTCAGGTGATCCTGGCCCTCACCAACCCCGACCCAGAGATCGAGCCCGAGGCGGCCGAGGCCGCCGGCGCGGCGTTCGCGGCCGACGGCCGCAGCGTCAACAACGTGCTCGGCTACCCGGGCATCTTCGCCGGCGCGCTGAAGGCCGGAGCGGCCGGGATCAACGTCGAGATGAAGCTCGCCGCCGCCGACGCGATCGCGGAGCTCGCCAAGGACGGGGAGCTGGTGCCCTACGCGCTCGATCAGGGCGTCCACGAAGCTGTCACAGAGGCGGTCAGGGTCGCAGCCGTGAAGAGCGGGATCGCGCGGCCGGAGCGGGCTACAACGGACCTCTAGGCAGGCGGCGCCAGGTGCCTGGCAAACCGGCTAGGCTGCCCGCCGATGCACTTCCGGCAGCTCGACCGCGGGGAACTGGTCGCGGTCCTCGGCGGGGCCGTCTTGGGCCTTTCGGTGTTCCTGGCGTGGTACACGCTGGGCGACAAGTTCACCGTGCTCGGCAACTGTCGCGGCCCCGACACGTCGTGCACGGCGTGGAACTCGCTGCTGATCCTCCGCTTCCTGCTGCTGATCGCGGCGATCGCGCCGGCGGTTCTCGCCTGGATCATCCTCCGCGGCCACGCGCTGTCCTGGCCGCGGGGCGAGATGACCGCGATCATCGCGATCTTCGCCCTCGGCTTCACGGTGTTCCGCGGTCTGATCGACAAGCCGGGCACGCCGCCGGGCGAGATCGGCATCACCTTCGGCTGGTGGATCGGGCTGGTCGGTGGCGTCCTGATCCTCGTCGGATCGGTGTGGCGGACCAAGGAGAGCATGGTGACGAGAAAGCCGCCCGGACTGCCATGAGCCAGAGCAACGAACCCACCCGCCCGGACCGGAACCTGGCGCTTGAGTTGGTCCGCGTGACCGAGGCGGCGGCGCTGGCCGCGGCCCGGATGGTCGGGCGCGGTGACAAGGAGGGCGCCGACCAGGCCGCGGTCGACGCGATGCGGCACGTGCTCGACTCGGTCTCGATGGACGGCGTGGTCGTGATCGGCGAGGGCGAGAAGGACAAGGCGCCGATGCTGTTCAACGGCGAGCAGATCGGCGACGGGACCCCGCCGCTCGTGGATATCGCGGTCGACCCGCTCGAGGGCACGCGCCTGACCGCGCTCGGGATGCCGAGCGCGATCTCGGTGATCGCGCTGGCCGAGCGGGGCTCGATGTTCAACCCGGGCCCGATCGTCTACATGGAGAAGATCGCCGGCGGGCCGGACATCGCCGACCTGCTCGACCTCGACCGGCCGCTTCCCGAGACGCTCGGGCTGATCGCCGAGCGCAAGCGGATCGACATCCGCGACGTGATGGTCGTGATGCTCGACCGCGAGCGCCACCACGCGGCGATGGAGGAGATCCGCCAGGCCGGCGCGCGCGTTCGGCTGATTCTCGACGGCGACGTGTCGGCGGCGCTGCTCGCGGTCACCGACAACACGCCGGTCGACATCCTGTGGGGGATCGGCGGCACGCCCGAGGGCGTGATTACCGCGGCGGCGATCAAGTGCATCGGTGGCGAGCTGAAGGGACGGCTGTGGCCGCGCAACGACGAGGAGCGCGACGCGGCGGTGAAGGCCGGCTACGACCTCTCGAAGATCTTGACCTGCGACGACCTGGTCGGTGGCGAGGACGTGTTCTTCTCCGCCACCGGCGTCACCGACGGCGACGTGCTCCAGGGCGTCCGCTACCAGGGCGATCGGGGGGCCACGACCGAGTCGCTGGTGATGCGGTCGCGGTCGGGCACGGTCCGGCGGGTGTCGGCACGCCACGATCGCGCCAAGCTGCGGACGCTCACCGGCATTCGCTACGGATAGCGCTTCGGCTGCACGCCCGTCCGGCGGCACCGCGTTTGGAGCCTGCGCTCGTCGGCGGTCGGCTCGGAACGCGAGTGCCGCGGGCCGGGTGTCGCAGCCTCGCGCCAAGCCTGGGCGGCGCCACCTCGCTGAAAGCCACGTCGAGGGTCCACGGGCACTGTCCGGACGGGCCCTCGCGGCCCCATGGACGCCGAGCGAAGCGAGGCCCCTACTTGTGGTGGTCGCGGATTTGGCGGGCGCGCCCTATCGCGGCGCGCCCCGCGGCGACGCCGGCAGCCCGGCCGGCGGCGAAGCGGCCGACCTTTGACTCGGCGAGATCGAGCTTGGCCAGCGAACGGAGGAAGGCGTGGGTCACCAGCACGTGGATCGAGGACTGGGTCGCCTCGTACACGGGCGTGCTGAAGCCGACGGCGATCGCGGGGTAGAAGTTCGCGACCTCGACCTCGATGCGAAGCTTCACCCTCCCGTCGGACTCGGTGCCCACGCGGCTCACGTCGAGGGAGAGGAAGCCGCAGCCCCGGCCGCCGCGCGCGACCAGGAGCCCGTCGCGGATCCGCCAGCTGACCTTCCCGTGGTCGCGCTCGAGCTCGTACTCGGGCGCGTCGAATCGGAGCAACGTCAGCGGCCGGCCGAGAAAGACCACGGACCGCTGGTTCTCGTCGTAGACGACGCGGATCAGCCACCCGGTCACGCGCGAGAGGAACAGCCAGTAGGTTCGGGCCAGGTTCTCGAGGTGGGTGGCGTTCCACATGCGCTTCCAGTCCTCCGCCGCGAGCGTCAACTCGGCGGACTGGACCGAGCGGACCGCGCCGTCCTGCGCGATCGCGGTCGACTTCGGGGGAGAGACGATCACGGCGCGGGCGGGCAGCTTGCCCGGCCGACGGCGCCAGCGCCGGGAGGCGACCAGCGCGCTCAGCGCTGCGAAGACTGCGACGAACACAGCCACGGCGGGATTGTGTCAGTGCGGAAGGCGCTGGAGCGCCACCACCGCGCCGGCCTCGAGCTCGCCCTCGCCCGGCGGGATGAACGCGAGCGCGTCCGCGCCGAGCAGCGAGGTCACGATGTGGGACCCCTGCGGTCCATTGGGGATTGCCACGAGCGCCCCGTCACGGCGCTCCAGGCGCACGCGGACGGCCTGCTCGCGGTCCGGGCTGCGCGGCACGGCGGCCCCGAGAACGGCCTCGGGCTCGAGCGAGCGCTCCTCGGTCCGGCCCTGAAGCGCGGCCAGCGCCGGACGCACGAACAGCGCAAACGTGACGACGGCCGACACAGGATTGCCCGGCAGCCCGAACACGAGGACGTCGCCCCGGCGGCCGAACCACGTCGGCTTCCCCGGCTGGAGCGCGACGCGCCAGAACACCTCCTCGACGCCGAGACTGGCGAGCGCCGGCTTGACGTGGTCGTGTGGGCCGACCGAGACGCCACCGGAGACGATCACGACGTCGGCGCTGTCGAGCGCGATCGCGAGGCCGGCCTCGGTCGCCGCCGGGTCGTCCGGAAGCCGGCGCGCGGGCTCACCGACCGCGCCCTGCTCGGCGGCGAGCGCGTCGAGCATCGGGGCGTTCGAGTTGTGGATCTCGCCGGGCCCGAGCGGCTCCCCGGGGGCGCGGAGCTCGTCGCCGGTGCACAGCACCTGCACTCTCGGGCGCCGCGCCACGGACAGCTCGCCCACGCCCGCGGCTACCGCCGCCCCGAGCTGGGCCGCGCCGAGAATCATGCCCGCGCGCAGCACGGTCTCGCCCGAGCGCATGTCCTCGCCGGCTCCGCGCACATTCTCGTCAGCGCCGACGGCGGCGGTGGTCAGGATCGTGCCGTCGTGGACCTCTACGTCTTCCTGGCGGATCACCGCGGTGGCGCCGGCGGGCACCGAGCCGCCGGTTGAGATCCGGATCGCGTTGCCGTCTGAGATCGGCACGGACGAAGGGGTGCCGGCGCGAGACTCGCCGACCACGGTCAGCGTCCGGCCGGCGTCCCCGGCGAGGATCGCGTAACCATCCATCGCCGAGCACGGGAACGGGGGCACGTCGCCGACGGCCTGGAGGTCGGCGGCGAGCACGCGGTCGTGGGCGTCGGCGATCGCAACCTGCTCGATTCCCAGCGGCCGGGTGGCTTTCAGGACCCGTTCCCGGGCCTCGGCGATCGTAAGCAGAGGGGTAGCCATCTGAGGCATTTTCGCGGACAACGGCGATCGGTTGGCGTGAATGGGAGTGGACAGGGGCGATGCGTGGTAATAGTGCCTGGATGGAGCGGGGTGTGCCACGTCGCAGGCGACCAGGGCCGGTCGTCACCACAGGAGTCGAAGCGCTTCTTCTTCGCGGCGAGGAGTTGGCCAAGGGCTGGCTGGTGGCGATGGTCGAGGACGCGCCGCTCGAGGAGGCGGCCGCGATCCTGGCCGGCGACGTCGCCCGCGACGGCCCGCGTATCTGCGATGCGGTCGTCCGCGCGATCTACGACGAGGCGGATCTCCGGCGGATCGAACCGGGCGGCGTGCTCGAGCCGCTCGTGTCCCGCGCCGGCGAGATCGCCGGATCGCGCGCGGCCGCGGCCGCGGCGCATGCGGTCGAGACGCTGCGCAGCATCATCTGGAGCGCGCTTCGCATCGAGCTGGCCCGGACCGATGCCGATCTGCTCGCCGACGCGGGCGAGCGGCTGGCGCTGGTCGCCGAGCTCGTGCGGGCGGCCGTCCTGCGCAAGCTCGCGGGCGGCGAATCCGAAGGGCGCCAGCGCGCGCGGGTGGCGCCGTTGCGCGTGGCGCCGGCAGACCTTCCGTCCGCGTCGCGCGAGGGTCTTGGAGGAGCCGGACCCCCCGAGCGCCGCGGGGAGCGAGGCGGGGCGCCGGGGCATGACGGCGCGGGGGGACCAGCTGGCGGCGCAGGGACGACGGGGAGTTTCGAGGACAGGGAGTCGGCGCACGACCCCGAGTCAGGGGCCCGGGGCCCGATTCACGGCCCATCAGACCGTGCTCGAGCGGTCGGCGATGCGCTCTGGATCGGAGCGCTCCGCGACGAGATCGTGCGGGCGGCCCAGGCTCGGAGCCCGCTGTCACTGCTGCTCGTCGAGCTCGAGGAGGCGGAGCGGATGCTGATGTCCGAGGCCCGCAGCGGGGCGACCGCGACGTTCGGCCGGTTCGCGCAGGCCGTGCGGACCGCGGTACGAAATCGCGACGTGCTGGCGTGCGAGACAGAGAGCCGCGCGTGGATCATCGCGCGCGACACGGGGCGCGCCGGCGCCCAGGCGCTCGGATCGAGGATCGCCACCGCTGTGCCGGCCGAAGAGTCCTGGCGCGGGGCTCCACTGACGGTGAGCGTCGGGCTGGCCGTCCTCGGAGAGGATGGCCATAACGCGGCCGCGCTGATCGACGCCGCGGAGCAGACGAGATTCGCGGCCGAGGCGAGCGGCATCGGGATCTTGAGAGATGGGGCCGGAGACGAAGAGCCCGAGCCGCCGACGGCCGGTCCGAGCCTCGTCAGCTGACGCGCGGGCGCTGCTGGAAGATACGGGATCGGCTACTGGGCGCCGGGTGTCTGCGGCGACGTGGTCGCCGCCGTCGCCGAACCGGCCGGCGCCGCGGACGGGACCGGCGCGGCGCCGATCACTTCGGTCTCCAGCATCCCGATGGTGCGCCCAGTCGCCATCGTCAGATCCCAGTTCGCACCGTGCGCGTAGGGGCCGCGGTCGATCACAGGCACCGTGATCACCTGGCCCTTGTAATAGATCTGCACGGGGGTTCCGCACTTGAGGGTCCGGTTGGCCACTCCGATCGTGTTGCGCCTGAGGATCCGTCCGCAGGCGGTCCGGTGGCCGTAGAAGCCGGGGCCGTACAGCGTCGCCGTCGAGCGGCGGTAGAGCGTGACCGACACGGTCGGGGCCGCGGCGGCACTCGAGGCCTGAGAGCCCTGTATCTCCGCACGGATCGTCACCTCGCCCGGACGAGCCGGATGCCACGTCGCCGAAAACGTGCCGTTCGATGCGGCCGTCGCATCCGCGACCGGGGTCCATGTCGCGGAGCTGCCAGAGCCGAGCTGATCGATCTCGACGCTATCCCCGCCGTCCGAGCCCGGAACCATGCCGGTGACCGATACGCCGCCGCGCATGAACGCCGATGCCTCGGAGGTGACCGTGATGCCGTCGCTCGACGCGCTCACGGGGACGTTGCCGTTGCAGACCGGCACGATCGGGCTCGACTGCGGCCCGGTCCCGGCCCCGCCCGAGGCCCCTGCTCCGCCCCCCGAGCCGGCGAACGCCAGCCCAGGGATCATCAGGACGCCGGCGCCGGCGGCCAGGAGTGGGGCTACATAGCGGTTGACGCGAACTCTCGCGAGCAGCTGGTCGGTCCTCTCGTGCTGTGCCTACGGGGTGAGCTGACGGGCTCGCGCCTTGTGAGCGCTACGGCCCATATCGGACCGATTCGCCCCTGCAGACCATGGGATCCGCAAGTGGTTCCCCCGCCGATCGCCCGCGGACGGACGATCGCTCGGCGTAACGGGCGGAGATTCTAACCAGATACGCCGGCGGCGGGGGCCGGTCGGATTCGGGCGCCTACCGACGGTTACGGACGGGGGAGGCGACCGACCGCGTTGCGCAGGGCGCGGGCGCTGACCGAGAGGCCGATCTCGGCGAGCTCGGCGGCTGCCTGCGCTGCGATCCCGAGGATGTCCCTGCCGGTGGGCTTGCTCGGACTGGGCTCGCGCGGGGCCGCGCGCCGGCGCGGCGTGTGCGGAACGCCCGCGGGTTGGGCGGGCTGGCGCAGGCGCTGCGGGGCGCCCGGGTCGGCCGGGGCGCTGGGGGGCCGTGGGGGCGCGTGCGGGGACCGACGAGGCCGGTGTCGCGGTCGTCGGGGCCGCTTTCGCTTCGGCGGTCGCCGGGCCGGCTTTCGCGGTCGTGGAGGCCTTGCGAGGCCGCTGGGCCGGTCGCGATCCGCGTGCTCGCGGGGAGCGCTCGTCCGGCGCGGGCGCGGGTCGCTTGTCGCTGCGGCGGTGCGGCCGCCTACGCGGCAGCGCGCCGAGCACGTCGGAGGGGCGTTCGTCGCTCAAGCACCCCATGATGGCGGAAGGCGAACGTCACCGTCGCGAGGCCTGGATCCCGGAGAATTACGTCCTGAAGGCAAAATCCCGAACAGAAGCTGAAACCGGCCCCGAGGTTCCGCGTATACGTATTACCTGAGCGCAGACGTGCGCTCATGCCAGCGACGGCGGAAGCGCCCCCGTTTCAGAGGTCTTGACCCTCCTGCACGGCGGCAGGCCCCCAGATCGCCCGCCACGGCGATCCGCCATTAATTGACTTCATAAAGTATAGCGACTAGACTTTCACTACGTGCTTAACTAGCGGGCGTGCGCCCTGGGGGCCCTCGCTCGTTTGACATCCTTTCAGGCCGGCGGCGTCCAGGGCCGGCGGATACGACGGGAAACGGATCCACATGTCAGTAGCGGACCTGCAGGAACTCGAAGAGATCAAGGGCCTCGTCTCGCGCGGCCAGCAGCTCGGCGTCCTGACGTTCGCCGAGATCACCGGCGCGGTGTCGGAGCTCGACCTCGACGAGGCCGACGTAGAGGAGCTGCACGGCTTCCTCGAGCGCGCTGAGATCGAGCTCGTCGAAGAGCTCGACCCCGCAAGCACCGCGGCCGACCTCGAGCGTGCGCCCGACAAGCGCGGCCGGCGCAAGCCGAAGACCGCTCTGGACCTGAAGCCGGACATGACCACCGACTCCCTTCAGCTGTTCCTGAAGGACATCGGCAAGGTGCGGCTGCTCACGGCCCAGGAAGAGGTGGACCTCGCCAAGCGGATCGAGCGCGGCGACCTCGACGCCAAGCAGAAGATGGTCGAGTCGAACCTCCGGCTCGTCGTCTCCATCGCCAAGAACTACCGCAACCAGGGCCTGCCGTTCCTGGACCTGATCCAGGAGGGGACGCTGGGCCTCGTCCGTGCGGCCGAGAAGTTCGATTACCGCAAGGGGTTCAAGTTCTCCACGTACGCGACGTGGTGGATCCGCCAGGCGATCGCTCGCGCGCTCGCCGACAAGGCGCGGACGATCCGCATTCCGGTGCACGTGGTCGAGAAGCTCAACAAGATCGGGCGGGCCGAGCGCAAGCTCGTGACCGAGCTCGGCCGCGAGCCGACGGCCGAGGAGATCGCCGAGGTCACCGGGATCGAGCCTGAGGAGGTCGAGTCGATCAAGCGGTCGGCGCAGGCGCCGGTGTCACTCGAGAAGCCCGTGGGCGACGAGGAGGAATCGGAGTTCGGGCAGTTCATCGCGGACGAGCGCGCCGAGTCGCCGTACGAGCGGGCGGCCGAGATCCTGACCAAGGAGGCGCTCCGCGAGGCGCTCGAGAACCTCAGCTACCGGGAGCGGCGCGTGCTCGAGCTGCGCTACGGGCTCGGTGGCGAGCACCCGCGGACGCTCGACGAGGTCGGCCGGACGTTCAACGTCACCCGCGAGCGGATCCGGCAGATCGAGAACCAGTCGCTGAAGAAACTTCAGTCTTTGGCTGAGGCGCAGAAGCTTCGCGACGTAGCCTAGGGCGTCGCGTTAGCGCGGAGGGCGCTCGCTTCTGGCGAGCGTCCATCTCGCGCGTGCTCGCTAAAGCTGGGGGGCGGCTGGGTCGATTCCCGTAGGGATGTTCAATCTCCACGAGGCGCTTGCTTATGTCGTCGAAAACGAGGGCTCGGACCTTCATGTGAAGGTGCCGGCGCGTCCGATGGCGCGCTTCCGCGGCCAACTCGAGCCGCTCGAGCACTACACCGAGCCGCTGACACCGGCCGACACCGAGCGGGTGCTGCGAGAGATGCTCGCCAACCACTCGGACAAGATGGCGGCGTTCGACAGCGACAACGAGATCGACTTCTCGTACACCGTCGACGGGCTGGCGCGGTTCCGTGTCAACGCGTTCCGCCAGCGCGGGTCGGTGTCGATCGTGGCCCGGGTGATTCCGTTCACCGTGCGCACGATCACTGAGCTCGGGCTGCCGGCCGTGATCGAGCAGATCGCCGACGAGGAGCGCGGGCTGATCCTGCTGACCGGGACCACGGGCTCGGGTAAGTCGACGACGCTCGCCGCGATCATCAACCACATCAACGAGACGATGCCGCGCCACATCGTCACGATCGAGGATCCGATCGAGTACCTGCACCGCGACCGCTTGTCGATCATCAACCAGCGCGAGGTCGGGATGGACACCGCGTCGTTCGGCCGCGCGATGCGCCGGGTGCTCCGCCAGGACCCCGATGTGATCCTGATCGGCGAGATGCGCGATGAGGAGACGGTGCGGACCGCATTGTCGGCCGCCGAGACCGGCCACCTCGTGCTCTCGACGGTCCACACGCTCGACGCCGCCGAGAGCGTCAACCGGATCATCGACTTCTTCCAGCCCCACGAGCAGAGCCAGGCGCGCGCGATGCTGGCCGGAACGCTGCGGGCCGTCGTCTCGCAGCGGCTGGTGCGCACCGCCGACCACGCGAGCCGCGTCGCCGTCTGCGAGATCCTGCGGATGACCGGCCGAGCCCGCGACATGATCCTCGACCCCGATCAGACCGATCGCCTGCGCGAAGTGATCGCCGAGGGCGAGTACTACGGGATGCAGACGTTCGATCAGGCGCTGCTTCACCACCACCAGGCGGGGCGGGTGGCGATGGAGGACGCGTTGCGCGTCGCGTCGAGCCCGCACGACTTCAAGCTGCTGGTCGCGGGCGAGGGGCGCACCGCGACGTCGATGAACGACCTCGTAGGCCAGGAACCCGTCAGCGCCGAGCCCGTCAGCGCCGAGCCCGTCCCGGCACCGGTGCAGCAGGCTCGCCCCGTGGCGTCCGTCGCCTCGCCGAACGGCCGGCCCTCGGCACCCCCGCCGGGCATGGCCGCTTAGTGGACTAGCGGCGGCAGCTCGCCCGGCTACAACGGACCGCGAACAGCGACGGCCGGCTCAGATCGAGCCGGCCGCCACCGGAAATCGCGGCGCCGGGTGAGCCCGCGCTGGGCTCACCCGGACCGCTCTACTTTGGGAACCCGACGCGGTACGCGTACGGGAACGAGGCCACCTCGTCGGAGCTCAACGTGTTGAAGTTGAACGTCTCGAGGGTGAGGGAGCCGCGGACCTTGGTCTTGTTCGCGTCGGTCGGACTAATCGACACCGTGATCGTGCCCGACTGACCTGGGTCGAGCACCAGCGGGTTGTAGGTGCTCGATCCCGTCAACAGGTCCTGCCAGAAGTTTCCGGCGGACGTTGACACGTCGGGAGCGAACCTGCTCGTCACGGCGTCTGCACCGCAGCTGAACGTGGTCGACGGCGCGGTGCCGGTGAACGGACCCTGCTCCGCCGGCGCGCACGACCACGCCGAAGCCGGCACCTCCGGCGCGGTCACGGTCGCCACCGCGCTGTTGCCGAACTGCTGGGCCTCGACGTCCGGAGTCCCGAAGTCCGGGCTCGTGTCGAGCGTGATCGGCACCGTCGAACTGGCCCCGATCGTCGCAGCGGTGCTGAACGGCGGCACGACGAACTGCGGAATCGTGCTCGAGTCCGAGATCGGCAGCGGCTCGCTGGCCGGGTTGCCGCCGATGCTGGTGAGCGGGATCGTCGTCTGGTCGTTCCGGCGGGCGTCGACCATGTAGGCCTCTTCCTGATTGCCGGTGTTCGTGACCTTGATCTTGGCCACGATCGTCGACCCGGGGGAGATCCGCTGGCTGGCGCTGTCCGGTAGACCGACCGTCCTCGCCTGAGCCCGGTCGTAGTCGAGCCGGGCGGTGAACGGGCTGCTCACCAGGTCGGACTCGACGTCGTTGATCTGGACGACCATCGAGCTGCCACGTCCCCGGCTCCGGGTTCTGCCGGAACAGGGAGATGGTCTGGCTGTTGGTCCCGCTGCCGTCCCACTTCGCGGAGCTCTGGACGTCGACCGGCGTGCCGGACGGATCCACCAGGAACGCCAGGATCTGGTAGCCGGGATTGGCCACCGTGATGCGGGCGTCGATGTCCTGGTGATGGCCCTGCACGACGAAGTCGTACGGGAGCTCCTGGCCGTAGAAGCTCATCCGGGAGTTACCGCCGGTGACGGTGCCGGTGAACGTCTGGCCGACCTGGGCGAGGCTTCGCAGGGTGATCGGAACCGTGCCCTGGGCGAAGCTGTCGCCCGGCGTGGTCCCGAATACCAGCGACTCGGAGACGTCGCCCGGCGAGGACGGCGTCGTGGTGGTGACCCGGAACGTGGTCGACTGTCCCGAGGCCAGGGTTGCCGACGCCGGACGTACCGTCCCTCCCGAGGTGAACGACTGGGAGGTCAGCTGGTAGGCCAGCGGACCGGTGTAACTGTCCGGACCGGCGAACGCGGTGTCGAACGTCACCATCTTCCACGTGCCCGGCTGGGCGTTGTGGATCTCGACCTCGCTGAACCCGCCGCCCGGGGTTCCGACCGGTCCCTGCGGGCGCGACTGGCTTACCAGCCGGCCCCTCGGGATCGAACAGGTCGAACCGGACTGTCTGGAAGTCCGGGTTCGCGGCGTTCGACTGTTGCCAGGCGATCGCCGCATGGAGCCGGTCGGTATGTGCCGGCACCGTGAACGGGACCGTGTGGACGTCGCCGACGGTCTGACCCGTTCTGGTAGATGAACGTCGGATCGGTCGCCTGATTGAGCTGCAGCTTGCCGCTCGCGATCGTCGACGGCGTGCCGAGCGCACGCACCGACGGACTGAGCGTCTGGCTGCTCGCGCCGTCGTTCGTCACCGTCACCTGCGTCGTGCTGCTGTGACCGGGGTTGGAGACGACGTTGATCGCGTTGGTCGAGAACAGCAGGCCGTCGCCGGTCTTCGGGCTGTTCCCGTAGGAGCGCGCCGCCTGGACGGCCCGGTAGGCGTCGACCAGGCCCGCGCCCTGATCGGCCCCGCGGGTGTCGATGTCACGAGCGGTGCTCATGATGATCTGCTTGACCAGCGCGGGGGACGGCGTGGAGCCGTTGTGGGTGTCGCGGTAGGACTGGATCACCAGCGCGACGACGCCCGCTGTCAGCGGTGCCGACTGGCTGGTCCCTCCGAACGCGACGATCGGCTGCGGATTCGGGCCGGCATAGGCATCGGCGCACTCGGTGAAGGTCGTCGTGTCCGTCGAGCAGTCCGCCCAGCCCGCCTCACCCGGGGCGACAACCGAGACCGTGTTGTTGGCCTCGTCGACGCCCGAGCTGCTCAGGCCGGAGATCTGGTCGCTCAGCCAGCCGCCGCCACCGAACTGGATGCCGTACGAGGTGGTCTGCTGGTAGAGGCGGTAGTCGGTCGTCGCCCCGGCGGAGATCACGCCAGGGTCGACCGCCGGGGTGCCGATCGTGTTCGTGACGCCGGCGTCGCCGCTGGAGACGACGACGCTGATGCCGGCGTTGACCGCGTCCTGGTCGAACACGGCGATCGGGTCGTTGCCCGGGTTCGGCACCGGGTTGCCGCCGAACGACTCGCTGAGCACGTTGACGTGATCCTGGCTGACGGCCCAGTCGAGGCCCTGCAGGATCTCGCTGTTGAAGGCGAAGTTCGTGTCGCCGAACACCTTCATGACCGCCAGGCTCGCGCCAGGGGCGACGCCTTCGATCTTGATGTTGCAGCCGGCCGGCAGCGGGATGCGCCGCGTTGACCTCGCCGCTGAGATCGAAGGTCTGGTTGCCCTGGGAGATGATCGAGCTGGCGTCGCCGAACGCCTCCTCGCCGCCGGTCACGCCGGTGGTGCCCTCCCCGGTGAAGTCCTGGTAGTCGAAGATGGCCGACGTGCCGTTGCGCATGAAGTCCGGGATGTTCGGATCGAGGCCGTCGGGGAAGACCGCCACCTTGACGCCGGCGCCGTTGGCCAGCGAGTGGGCGGCCGCCGGGCCGCCGTCGCCGAAGTCGACGTTCATCGACTGCAGCGCCTCGGGCTCGAGCAGTGGCTCGTTCGGGTTGGCCGGGCAGGCCTGCGACGCGGTGCCGCCGCCCTCGGTCGGGCTGGAGGCGCCGATCGAGCTCTGCGTCCCGCTCGAGGGCGAGCTCGGGACGACGGCGATCTGTGGCGTCGACGCCGGAGCCTGGACGACTGTGTCAGGCACGACCGCCCTGACCGCGGGATCGGTCTTCAGCCGGGCGACCTCCGCCTTGGACATCGTGGCCGAGATCGCGTTGATGAAGCTGTAAGTGTGGACGCGGCGCGCGCGGACGAGCCGGAGCTCGTTGGCGATGGGGGCCTGGGTGGTGGCCAGGTTCGAGCGGCGCAGCCTGCTCGAGAGTGGAGCCTGGGTGAACTGGTTGCGCAGCAGCACGATCACGCGCTGGTTGGCGTTGTTGGACAGCGCCTGGATCTGCGCCGGCGTCAGTGCCGACTTGAACGTTCGCAGAACCTTGTGATGACTACTTGCGGCCGAGACGATCGCCGGCGCGGCGCCCACCAGGGCGGCCACGGTAACGGCAGCGGTCAGCCGCGTCAGAAACTTTCGAGACATCCTCATACGAGCCTCCACTCGACATGACGCGCCCACGTTCGCGTCCGATCAAACCTCAACAAAGTTGAGGTCAACAAACCAAACAGAACAAGCTTCCGATGGGCCCGGCAAGCCATGAAGCGAGATTCCGCAGACCGCCGGGCAACCTATATGGGCCTGAATCGTGTGTCAAGCGCAACGAGACTCCGGTCCGGTCCTCAGGGATTTCGGTAGAGCGCGCCGATCATCAGCGTGCCGGGAACCGAGGGCCCGCTGGCGCTGCCTTCACTTCAGTTCGTGAAGCATTGCGCTAGAATCAGCTAGAGATGGCTTCAAATGACACATGTCCGGTGTGTCGCACGGCTGACATCGTGTGCGGCAAGTGGACGTTGCTGGTGATCCGAGACCTGGCCGAGGGCCGCTCGCGTTTCTGCGAGCTCGAGCGCTCGCTCCGGGGGATCAGCCCGCGCACCCTCTCGCTACGACTGCGGGCGCTCGAGGAGGAAGGCGTCGTCGAGCGGCAGACGTTCCCTGAGGTCCCTCCGCGCGTCGAGTACGCGCTGACCGACAAGGGCCGTGCGCTCGTGCCGCTGATCGAGGACATGCGGGCCTACGGGCTCACGTGGCTCTTCGACGAGTGCGCGGAGCCGATCGCAGACAGCACGCCGGACCAGGATCGCGAGCCCGCGATCGCCGCGGCCTGACCGCCGCGTGCGCGCATGCGAATCGCGGTCGCCGCGGATGAGCTGACCGGCGTCGCCGAGGCGCTGCCCGACGAGCTTCGCCGCCGCGGCCACGAGCCGGTCCTGCACGGCGCCTACTCCGACGCCGAGCGCGCCGACTGGGCATGGGCCAGCGAGGCCGCGGCTCGCGACGTGGCCGACGGTCGGGCCGAGCAGGCGGTCGTCGCGTGCTGGACCGGGACGGGCGCGTCGATCGCCGCCAACAAGGTGGCGGGGGTCCGGGCGGCGCTGTGCGGCGACGCCCAGACCGCGCAGGGCGCGAGGCGCTGGAACGACGCCAACGTGCTCGCGATCAGCCTGCGCTCGACGTCGGCGGCCGAGCTCGAGGAGATCCTCGACGCCTGGTTCGCGGGCCGCTCGAGCGCCGAGGCCGACGACGTCGACAACATCGCCCACCTGAGCGAGATCGAGCGCTCCGTTTAACGCGGCCGCTGGGTCGGCTCCAGGCGGGGCCCGGGTCTGCAACTGGGGATTCGCCGTGCAGGATCGTCGGCCGCGGGGGCGAACCCGCCGACGTGCGCAACGGCACGCTGCATGGGGTGATCGAGGCATTCGCGACCGAGGCCGCGATGGCGCTGTGCGCCGAGACCGCGTCCGGCGTCGAGATCCCGTTCGAGCTCGTCGACGCGGCCGGCGGTCCGCGGGGTCGCGTCCCCCTCTACTGCTACCGGCCGCTGACCGCGCCGTTCCTCGAGGAACGGCAGGGATTGCTGTCGGCGTTGCCGACGTACGTCCCCGCGGTGCGTGCGCTCACCAACCTGAACGGAGTCGAGGCGTATCTGCGCCAGCGCGGGGAGACGCGCATCCCGTCCGAGCCGCGGGAATGCGCGGACGACGGGTTGCGGGCGTTCCTGGCGGTCGTGTATGCCGACCGCAGCGACTTCGAGTTCGACCAGGACCGGTTCGAGGCGGCCTACGAGGAGCTCGAGCAGGCCTTGTACGAGGGTCGGACGGTGACCACCGTGGTCGCGCCACTGCTGGGGATCGCGCTTGACCGCTCGACCGCCGAGCTCGCGCTCGGCGAAGGCCTCACGCTCGTCCGCGGGGAGTCGCTCGACGACGCCCCGGCCGATGCGGTCTGGGGCGACGCCGAGGAGCCCAACGTGCTGATCGTCCTGACCGCCACCCAGGATCGCGCGGCGCCGCCGCCGGTGTCGGTGGCGCGCGCGCGCTTCCGGCGGACGCTCACCGCGCTCCGGCTGTTCGAGTGCGGCGGCTATGCGCTCGGTCCGGTCGCGTGGACGCGAATCGACGCGGGCACGTGGCGCTCGGTGCCGCTTGGCGGCGGCGGCCGGCCGCGTCTGTCCAGACGGATCGCGGCCGAACAGGAGGACGAGCTGCGGGCGTTCTGCAACCTGGTCGCCAGGCGCACGCCCAAGAGCGGCGAAGTCGCCTGGGCGTTGGCGCGGTTCGAGATGGGCTGCGAGCGCCTGGCGCCGTTCGAGGCGCTCACCGACTACCTGCTGGCGCTGAGGGCGCTGCTCGAGCCAGAGGGGCCGGGGAGCGGGCGTCTCGCCGGGCGGCTTGCGGCGATCTGCGCGAGGCCCGAGGACCGGGCGGCGGCGGCGGAGCGGACAGCGCACGCGATCTCGCTCGAGCGCGCGGTGATCGGCGGGCTCGCGCCGGCGGGGCCCGGCGTGGACTCACTCGTCGACGAGCTCGCCGAGCAGCTCCGGGCGCTGCTCAGAGACGTGTTGTGCGGCCACCTCGAGTCCGATCTGTGCGCGGTCGCCGACGATCTGCTGGCCGAGGCGGCAGCCTGACGGACGAGCCCGCGGCGAGTGCCGGCCCGCTAGGCTTGATCAAGACCGCTCCCTACTCGGTCCCTGACGGGGCCGGGAGTGTCCTGCCGCCAGGCTCGACATGTAAGTCCTGGGGCTCTAATGCAGTTAGGGGGAGCGCGATCGCAGCGGCGGGCGGGCTCTGAGCCCGCTCGTGCTGTCTCGGGGCACGGTCTTGTGGGTCACAGCCTTTCGACGGGGTAAGTAGGTGGTTATGCTGCGAAACGTGCTTCCGGTCGCCGCCCGGCCCGCCGTCGCGCCCAACGTCCACCCGGAATGCCTGAACACGCCCCGGATGAACGACGACGGCTTCGAGGAGCTGTGCCACCTGGTCACCGAGCAGGATCCCGACACCGCGCTGTGCGGCAAGGACGTGGCCGGCTACCCGTGGAACCCGCCCTGGCCCCGCTGTGAGGCCTGCCTGGCGGTCTCCCGCGGAGAGATGAACTGACGCCGGCGCGGACCGGCCGGCGGGGGCGGCGCTCGTGAACGACTATCGACTGACCTGCGTCGTCGAGATCCCCAAGGGCGGGCGCAACAAGTACGAGTACGACCCCGAGCTCGGCGGCATCAAGCTCGACCGGTTCCTGTCCGCGTCGGTCGTGTACCCGACCGACTACGGCTACATCCCCGACACGCTGGCGCCCGACGGCGATCCGCTGGACGTGCTCGTGTGCGTGTCCGAGCCGACGTTCCCCGGCTGCTACATCCTGGCCAAGGCGGTCGGACTGTTCCGGATGGCCGACGAGAAGGGCCCGGACGACCACGTCGTGTGCGTGCCGTGCGACGACCCTGGCTGGAACACGCTCGAGGATCTCGACGACCTCCCAGACCAGCTCCGGGCCGAGATCGGCCACTTCTTCGCGGTGTACAAGGATCTCGATCCCGACCGGCACTCGGAGGTCAAGGGATGGGCGGGTCGCGAGGCGGCGCTCGAGGCGATCGAGCGGGCGCGGCGGGCGTTTCTGGAGGAGACGGGCTAGGGCTCGTGTCCGCGGTGGATGCTTCGGCCGGCCCGGCGGCCTCGGCCTGAGCGGCGATCTTGGCCACGCGCTCCTTCTGATGCTTCCGCAGCCGCCACGCGACCCACACGAGGATCAGGACCCCCACCGCGATCCCGAAGAACAACTCGTACTTCGTCGCCGCCTTGTAGATGCTGTCGATGTGGCTGCCCGAGAAGTAGCCGATCGAGACCCAGACTCCGACCCACAGTGCGGCGCCGAGCATGTTGAACAGGAAGAACTTCTTCCAGTGCATGCCGGTGATACCCGCGATCAGCCCGTTGGCCTGGCGCAGCCCCTCGACGAAGCGCGCGATCACGATCACCTTGCCGCCGTGGCGATCGAAGAACTTGGCGGTCTTGTCGAGCCGGTCGGGCGTGAGGAAGATGTACTTCCCGTAACGCTCGGCCAGCGGGCGGCCGCCGAAGTGGCCGATCGCAAACCCGACGTTGTCGCCGAGGATCGCGGCGATGAAGCCGATCAGGGCTACGAGCCAGATGCTCAGCCGCCCGGTGCCCGCGTACACGGCGGCGATGATCAGCACGGTCTCGCCCGGCACCGGAACGCCGAAGTCCTCGAGGAAGATCAGTGCGAGCGCGAGGTACCCGAAGCGATCGAGCGTCGGCTCCAGGCTGTGCAGGACACCCGGCAGGTGCGCTGGAGGCGCGGAGGCAGCTAGCAGCGGATCGAACACGGTGAAGACCCTACCCGCGCCGTTTGCCATGATCGCGATATGACCGCAGTCAAGCTCACCTCGCTCTCCCATGGAGCTGGCTGTGCCTGCAAGGTGCCGGCGGCGCTGCTCGCGCCGCTCGTCGGCGCGCTCCCGCAATCTTCTGATCCGAACCTGCTGGTTGGGACCTCGACCTCGGACGACGCCGGCGTCTACCGCGTTCGAGACGACCTAGCGCTGGTCCAGACCGTCGACTTCTTCACCGCGATCGTCGACGACCCTTACGACTTCGGACGGATCGCCGCGACCAACGCGCTGTCGGACGTCTACGCGATGGGCGGACGGCCGGTGAGCGCGTTGAACCTGGTCGCGTGGTCGATCGACGAGCTCGGGTCCGAGATGCTCGGCGACGTGCTCCGCGGCGGTCACGACGTCGCCACCGCGGCCGGCGTGGCGATCGTCGGCGGGCACACGATCGACGACCGCGAGCCGAAGTATGGGATGGCGGTGACCGGCGTCGTCGACCCGCGCGAGGTGATCACGAACGCCGGCGGCCGTGCCGGCGACGTGCTGGTGCTGACCAAGCCGGTCGGCGCCGGCGCGGTCACGACCGCGCTCAAGAAGGGATTGACCGACGAGTCCGTCCTCGCCGGCGCGGTCGAGGTCATGACCGAGCTGAACGCCGCCGGATCGGCGGCGGCGCGGGCGGCCGGCGCCCGCGGGATGACCGACGTGACCGGGTTCGGACTGCTCGGCCATCTGCACGAGCTGGCGCTCGCGAGCGGCGTGTCCGCGGTGGTGGAAGCAGCGGCGGTGCCGGCGATCCCGGGCGCGCTCGAGCTGCTCGAGGACGATCGCGCGGTCGCCGGCGGGAGTCGCAACAACCGACGGTACGCCGAGGAGTTCGCGTCGTTCGACGACGGCGTCGATGAGGTGCTCCGGCGGCTCGTGACCGACGCGATGACCTCGGGCGGGCTGCTCGTCGCGATCGACCCGGCGCGGGCGGCGGACGTCCCGGGGTGGGTGATCGGCCGGCTCGCCGACGGGGTCGCCGGCGAGATCATCGTCACCTGAGCTCTACGACGCCTGCTCGAGGTCCTCGCGCCACGCGACCCCGATCAGCTGACCATCCGGGGTGGTCACGATCGCCCAGCGCAGATCCTTCTCCCCCAGTTGCGTTGCGATGTCCTTTGCGGATCGATGTGGGCGGACCGTCGACGGGGCGAGCTCCATCACCTCGCCGACCGTCTGACCCGACTCCGCCTCGACGACGCTTGCGCGCAGGCGGCCGACCAGAATCCCGCCTGCGCTGGTGACAAGCGCAAACGGATAAGGCGATTGCTCGATCGCCGCGAGCGCGTCGGACACGCGATGACTCGCGCGGCAGCGGGCTACGTCGTCGCGGGCGACCCGTCCGACCGTGGGCGGCTCCGCCCGCTCGCCCTCGACCCCGAGCCGGTGTGCGAGCCAGTCGACCTTCCCCGGAACGTAGTCGTACACATCACCGAACCCCAGCATTTCGAGCCGGCACGCGGCTCGTGCGCTGAGGTCTCAGAGCGAGTCCCAGCAGTAGACGACGATCGGGCGGGTGCGGTCGAGCACCGCCACGCCGCGGGCGTCGATTCGCTTGAGCGGGAGGTTCGTGGCGCCGGGGAGGTGCGCCGGAGCGTAGTCGTCCTCGGGCAGCACCTCGACCACCTGCGCGCCGGCGGCGATCAGCTCGCGGAGTTGTTCCAGCCAGATCCGCGTTGCCATGTGGGTGTCACGGTAGCTCAGCGATGGCGTCGGCGAGCACCGCGCGGGTGGCCTCGAGCGCCTGCGGGATCACGTGCGTGTCGGCGAGCAGCGGCATGAAGTTGGTGTCGCCGTTCCACCGCGGGACCACGTGCAGATGTAGATGATCTGCGATCCCGGCGCCCGCGATCTTCCCGAGGTTCAGGCCGACGTTGAACCCGTCCGGGCTCATCGCCTTGCGGATGGCGAGGATCGAACGGCGGGCCAGCAGCATCGTGTCGAGCATCTCGCGCTCGTTCAGCTCCTCCAACGCGGCGACGTGGCGCACGGGCGCGACCATCACGTGGCCGGGTGCGTACGGGTACGCGTTCAGGATCGTGATGCAGTGCTCGGTGCGGTCGATCGGCGCATGCGCCGGGTCCTCGTTCTGCGACGACGCGGCGGCGCAGAAGATGCAGTCGCCGTCCTTGGGGCCGGTGATGTACTCGATGCGCCAGGGTGCCCACAGCGGCCGCTCGGTCATGAGCGTGCGACTCTACCGTCGTGTTCCACGTCGAGCTGCGTCAGTTCCCGCACCAGACCCGGGCGTTCAACCTCACCCGGGAGGAGATCGACGAGCGGATCCTGCGGCCGTGGGTGGCGGGTGAGCGACTCGAGCTGAACGACCGCCGCTGGGCACCGGACCGGGCGACGCTGGCGATTTACGAGGCCCCGATGCTCGCGGTCGGTGACATGGGACTCGGCCGGGGTTGGCAGAACGTGACCCGCACCGGCAAGGACGTGACCGAGCAGCTGCTGACCGAGTCACGCGCGGTGGGGAGCGACGTGCCGACGGCCGACGACTTCCGGGCCGAGATCGCCGCGCGCGCGCTCGCCGGCGCGATCCCGCTCCCGGGCCTGGTGGAGATCGCCGGGGACTGGTACCCGCAGTCTCGGGTGAGCGAGCGGATCGCGCTGTGCGAGCGGGTCGTCTGGGAGCTGCTGCACTCCGTGCCGGTCGAGCTTTCCCGGGGGGACCAGCAGGTGCCGGCGTACGAGTGGCAGGCCGTCCTGCTGACCTGGGCGACCTGGGCCGTAGACGGTTCGGACGCCGTGTCGCTCGGTCCGCCCTAGCCGGCTACGCGACGAGATCATCGATCAGCCGCTCCCGCTCGGCCTGGGAGGCGAACAGGTAGCGGTGGACCCGGAGCAGGCCCTCGATGTCGTGGACGTCGTCGTCGAGCTGGGGGACGAGCAGGAGCCGGGCGTCATCGAGCTCACTGGCCAGCCGCGCGACGTTCTGGTCGTCGCGCCGGGCCAGCACGTGGTAGTCGCGGAAGTTGTCCGCGACCCGGCCGGCCAGCGACGAGGGCAAGGCCTTGGCGAGTGCCGTGCCCAGCTCGCGCGGCTCGCGGTCGCCGAGCAGGTCGTGGTGGACGCGGTTGACGACGACGCCCGCGAACGGCAGGCCGTCGGTCTCGAGCCGTTGTCCGAACCAGATCGCCTCGTCGATCGGCTCGCGCGCGGCCGAGGTGACCAGCACGAACGCGGTCGTGTCCGCGTGGAGCAGCTCGTCGACCTGGGCGGCGCGCTCGCTGAAGTCGTTGGTCATGTCGCCGAGCAGTCCGAAGAACACCGTGAGGTCGGTGATCAGGTCGATGCCGGTGATCCGGCGAAGGCCGCCGAGCAGCGGCAGCGCGCCGCGGCTGAGCGCCCGCACCCCGAAGCCGGTCGGGCGCATGAACGCCTTGAGCGCCTTGCCTTCGAGAAACGAGTTGAGGCGGCCCGGCGCGTCGAAGAACTCGAGCGCGTTGCGCGACGGTGGCGTGTCGAGCACGAGCAGGTCGAACTGCTTGGACTGGTCGAGCTCGTACAGCTTCGCGATCGCGGTGAGCTCCTGCGATCCGGACACCGCGGTCGACAGCTCCCGGTAGACGCGGTTGGCCTTGATCTCCTCGGCGCGGCCGGCGTCGGGCGCGATTCGCTCGATCAGCTCGTCGAACGTTCGCTTGGGGTCGAGCATCATCGCCCACAGCTCGCCTTCGATCTCGAGCGAGCCCGTGGCCAGCCGGGAGGGATCGACGCGACGGGGTTCGTTGCCGAGCTGCTCGAGGCCGAGCGCGTTCGCGAGCCGGTTGGCGGGGTCGATCGTCACGACCGCGACCTTGGCGCCGCGCGCGGCCATCCCGAGCGCGATCGCCGCCGACGTGGTCGTCTTGCCGACGCCGCCCGAGCCGGCGCACACGCACACCCGCTTGCCGTCGAGCATCTCGGCGACGTTCACGGCAGCGCGTCCTCGAGAGTGTCCGCAAGCTGGCCGAGCTCGGGCAGCCCGAGATGCTCGGCGAACACGTACGGGAGCTCGGCGAGCCTGCCGTTGGCGTGCTCGCGGAGCCGGTCGAGCTGCTCTCGCTGCGTGGCCGCGCGCGCGTGCTCGGACAGCGCCGCGCGGAGCGCCGAGCGCGCCAGCGGCGAGCGCGTCTTCGACAACGCGGTGTTGAGGTCGTCGATCTCGCCGGCCTCGAACCGGGCCGGATAGAGCGCGTTGACGATCACGAGGTCGAGCGACAGCTCGTCGCGCGCGAGCTCATCGACCAGCGTCAGCGTCTCGTTGACCGGCATCTCCTCCGGGGTCGCGACCGCGATGACGCCGGTGAACTCGGGATCGGCGATCGTGTCGGCGATCGTGCGGCCCTGGTGCGCGATCGGGCCGACGCGGGCGATGTCGGCAAACGTCTTGGGCGTGCGCAGCAGCCCGACGCCGTGGCCGGTGGCGGGCGCGTCGACGATCACGAGGTCGTACGGCGCCGCGCCGCGAGTCCGGCGGTCGAGCTGCGCGAGCTCCCACACCTTGCCGATGCTGAGCAGCTCGCGCATCCCCGGGGTGGCCATCGCGAACGCCTGGAACAGGCGGCTCGAACCGAGTGCCTGCCCGAGCGTGCCGGCCTTGACGCGCAGGTACTCCTCCATCGCCTGCTGGGGGTCGATCGAGATCGTGAACAGCCGCGGCTCGAGCTCCACCTCGCGGAACTGCTCGCGCTCGGCGTCGAACAGCCCCTGGATCCGGTCCTGGCTGGAGAGCTCGGCGACGATCGTCCGCAGGCCCTGGCGGGCCGCGAGCAGGCCGAGTGCGGTCGCCACCGTCGACTTGCCGACGCCGCCCTTGCCGGTCACGAACACCAGGCGCTTCTCGAGAAGTGCGGGCACGGCACTCGAAAATAGCGGGGGCGGACGCGGGGGATTCCAGCAATCGCGGAGGATTCCGCCCGCCTTCTACGAATACTCCGGTCGATATGAGCTACGTGTTCGCGTTCGCCAACCAGAAGGGTGGCGTCGCCAAGACCACGACTACGCTCAACCTCGCGGTGGCATTCGCCGAGGAAGGGCATCGGGTCCTGTGCGTCGACATGGATCCCCAGGGCAACCTGACGATGTCTCAGGGCATCGACCCTGACACGCTCGAGAAGTCGATGTACGACGTGCTCGTGCATCACATCTCGCTCCGGGAGGTGGTACGCAAGCGCGAGATCGACATCGCCTGCTCCTCGATCGACCTGGCCGGCGCCGAGATCGCGATGTCGACGATGATCGGCCGCGAACGCTCGCTGCAGAAGGCTTTGAAGCCGGTCGAGGACGATTACGACTTCGTGTTCATCGATACGCCGCCGAGCCTCGGCCTGCTGACGATCAACGCGCTCACCGCCGCGAACAAGGTAATCGTCCCCGTCCAATGCGAATATCTGTCGATGCGCGGCCTGATACAGCTGCAGAACACGCTCGCGATGATCCGGGAGAACCTGAACCCGGATGTCGATATCGAAGGCATCCTCCCGACGCTCGTCGACACGCGGACGTTGCACGCCAAGGAGGCGATCGAGCTGCTCGAAGAGAACTTCGGGGATCGCGTATTCGCCTCGCGGATCCGTAAAACGATTCGGTTCGCCGAGGCTCCTGTGAAAGGGATGTCAGTCCTGAAGTACGATCCCGACGGTTTGGCCGCTCACGCCTATCGGCAGCTCGCGAAGGAGGTCCTGTCCAATGCCAACCGGTAAGCGCGCGAGTATGCGCGAGGGACCACTCGCGGCACTGTTTCGCAAGACGGCTCAGGACGTCGACCCCGGGGCCGAGCGGCGGACGCCGGCGTCGGAGCGGTCCGCGACCGAGGACGGCCTGGCGGCGTCAGCTATGCCCGAGGTCGAGGAGCCGCGGCTCCCGCTGCCGCACGAGCGCCTCCGCCACGCCTTCTCCGCCGACATTCCCGAGAACGTGCTCGAACCGGCGGCTGCCCCAGAGCCCCCGGCGGCCGAACCCGAACTCGAACCCGAGCCCGAGCGCGACGTCTACGCGCGGGTCACGCGCGACGAGCCGATCGCGGACCGGCCGGCGGGTGGGCCCGTGCTGCGGGTCGTCGGCGTAGGCGGCGCCGGCGTCAACGCGATCAACCGGATGGTCGAGGCCGAGATTACGGGCGTCGAGTTCCTGGCCATCAACACCGATCTTCAGTCGCTTCAGCAGTCGGCCGCGCACGAGACGCTGCACATCGGCGACGCGATCACGCACGGCCTCGGCTCGGGTTCGAACCCGGAGCTCGGGCGGGCCGCGGCGCGCGAGGAGTACGACCGGATCAAGGCGATGCTGCGCGGCTCGGACATGGTGTTCATCGCCGCTGGCGCCGGCGGTGGGACGGGGACCGGCGCCGCGCCGATCGTCGCCCAGATCGCCCGCGAGCTCGGCGCGCTCACGGTCGGGATCGTCACCCGCCCGTTCCAGTTCGAGGGAACCCGCCGCCGCGATCAGGCCGAGGCCGGGATCCACGACCTCGCCGACGAAGTCGACACGCTGATCGTCGTCCCCAACAATCGGCTGCTGTCAGTGCTCGAGCGCAACGTCTCGATGGTCGAGGCGTTCCGCGTCGCCGACGACGTGCTCCGACAGGGCGTCCAGGGGATCTCGGATCTGGTCACGCTTCCGGGCCTGATCAATCTCGACTTCGCCGACGTCCGGACGATCATGTCGGGTGCCGGCACCGCGCTGCTCGGCATCGGGATGGGCAGCGGCGACCGGCGCGCGATCGAGGCGGCCGAGCGAGCCGTGGCCTCGCCGCTGCTCGAGACGAGCATGGACGGCGCGCACTCGATCCTGCTGTCGATCACCGGCGGCCCGGACCTGTCGCTGTGGGAGGTCAACGAATCCGCCAAGGCCGTGGCCGAGGCCGCGCACCCGGACGCCAACATCATCTTCGGCGCGATGGTCGACGAGAAGCTCGAGGACAACGTGTGGGTCACGGTGATCGCCACCGGCTACGGCGACGGACGCGTTCGTCGGCGCGACCTGAGCCGCGAGGGTGCACGCTCGGACGAGCGCGCCGCTCGCGAGCGCAGTCAGCCGCTTCGAGAGCCGGCCGGCGAGCCGCGCGTCAGCCGCGTGCGGCAGCGCTCCGGGACGCTCGATCTCGACGTGCCTGAGTTCATCCCGCGCAGATAGGCGAGTCGTGATGGCCGAGCCGCTCGGCGTGGTCGCGGCCGGCCATCCGCTGTCCGCGCGGGCCGGGGCCGACGCGCTGGCGGAGGGTGGGAATGCCGTCGACGGCGCACTTGCCGCGATGCTGGCGTCGTTCGCGTGCGAGCCGCTGCTGACCGGTCTCGGCGCCGGCGGCCACATGCTCGTCGTCGAGCCCGGGCATGCTCCGGTGCTGCTCGACTTCTTCGTCGAGGCCCCGGGTCGCGGCGCGGACGCCGGCTCGGTGGCGACGCTCGTCCCGATCAGCGTGTCGTTCGGCGACGCGGATCAGGTGTTCAACATCGGGCCGGCGTCGGTCGGGACCTACGGCGTCGCGGCGGGAGTGGTCGCGGCGTCGTCGCGGTTCGGGCGGATCCCCCTCGCGGACCTGGTCCGGCCGGCGGCGAAGCTCGCCCGCGACGGCGTCGAGCTCAACATCCCGCAGGCATACGTGATCGAGATCCTGGCCGGGATCGTGACCTCGACGCCGGAATGCGCGGCGCTGTTCGCACCCGGCGGAAGGGTGGTGCGCGCCGGTGACACCCTCCGCCAGCCGGAGCTCGCCGACGCGCTCGAGCGGCTCGGCCCGGAGGGCGCCGCGCCGTTCTATACCGGGGACCTGGCCGCGGCGATCGTCGACTGGCTCGAGGACCGCGGCGGGATGGTCACCGCGGCCGACCTCGCCGCTTACGAAGTCGTCGATCGCACGCCGATCCGGGTGTCATATCGGGGACGGGACGTGGTCACGAATCCGCCGCCATCGGCGGGCGGGATCCTGATCGCGCACGCGCTTGCGCTGCTCGACGCCGAGCCGGACGCGCCCAGCGTGACCCAGGTCGTGGCGACGATGGAGCGGACGCAGGCCGAGCGCACGCCGGCCTTCATCGAAGGGCTCGACGATCCGGAGTTCGTCAAGCGGTTCCTGGCGCGCAGCTCGGCGCTCGGCTCGACCACGCACGTGGCGGTGCTCGACCGCGAGGGGTGGGCGTGCTCGGTGACCTGCTCGAACGGCTCGTGTTCGGGAGTGGTCGTGCCCGGCACCGGCATCCATCTGAACAACATGCTCGGCGAGCAGGACCTCAACCCGCTCGGCTTCCACCGCCATCCGCCGGGCCGGCGGATGCCGAGCATGATGTCGCCGACCGCGGTCCTGCGCGAGGGGGCACCGGAGCTCGTGCTCGGGAGCGCCGGGTCGAACCGGATCCGCTCGGCGATCCTGCAGACGATCATCCGCGTGATCGACGACGGCCTCGAGGCGGGTGACGCGGTACGCGCGCCGCGCGTTCACTTCGAGGACGGGGTGGTGTATGTGGAGCCGGGGATCGACACCGTCGCGCTCGAGCGCGAGGGCCGGGTGATCAGCCTGTTCCGCGAGCTCAACCTGTTCTTCGGCGGAGTGCAGGCCGTCGCCCGCGATCGCCAGGGCCGATTCTCCGGCGGCGGAGATCCCCGGCGCGGCGGGGCGGCAGTGCTAGTTTCGGCTGAATGAGGGGCGGCGCTGGTCGTTTCCGCCGCGGCCGCATGGGCGGCGTTTCAGCTGTGATCGTCGCTGTGCTGCTCGCGGGCTGCGGCTTCGACGTCGAGGAGCCCGATCTGTTCCTGGTGACGCGCACCGGTGGCCAGGGCCACAAGCTGTCGCTGCTCGTCAACGACTCGGGCACGGTGTCGTGCAATGGCGGCAAGCCGAAGGCGATCTCAGACCCTCAGCTGCTCACCGCGCGAGATCTGGCCTCCAGCCTCAACACCGATGTGACCAGCAAGCTGAAGTTCCCCGGAAGCGCGCGCAGCGTGTACTCGTACACCGTGAAAGTGCAGAACGGCACGATGTCATTCCCTGATACCGCGGCGCTCACGCGCAAGGAACTGTCGGATCTTGAGTTGTTTGTAGTACAGGCAGCCGCGAATCCGTGCGGCCTGAGTTCTTGAGGAACTTCTTAGCCTTACCGTCCAGTTAGAAGCCTCGCTACCGTCATCGCTCGTGATCAACGTCGCTGCCACCACCGCCCACATGACCACCTTCCAGGCGATCGTGCTCGGGGTGCTTCAGGGCGTCACCGAGCTGTTCCCGATCTCGAGCCTGGGCCATACGGTCATCTTCCCGAACCTGTTCGGCTGGGACAACATCGTTGCGTGGCAGTCCGAGCCCGAGTCGCCGTGGCTGGCGTTTGTGGTGATGCTGCACGTCGGGAGCGCGATCGGCCTGCTGATCTACTTCTGGCGCACGTGGCTCGAGGTCATCGGCGCGTTCTTCGCGACGGTTCGCAAGCGGCGGATCGAGACCTCGACGGAGCGGCTGGCGTGGCTGATCATCTTCGCGACGATCCCGGTCGGGATCCTCGGTTTCCTCCTCGAGCATCCGATCCGGGTGGCGCTGGCCAAGCCGCTGGCGGCGTCGATCTTCCTGGTTATCAACGGCTTCATCCTGCTCGGCGCGGAGCGGTTCCGAAGGCGGTCCGAGGTGCGCGCGCTGGCCGCCCGCGAGGGGATGAAGCGCGACGGCGGCCGGCGGCTCGACACGCTCGAGTACAAGGAGGCCGGCGTGATCGGGTTCGCCCAGAGCTTCGCGCTGATCGCCGGGCTGAGCCGCGACGGGCTGTGCATGGCGACCGGACTCGTGCGCGGGCTCGACAACGAGGACGCGGCTCGGTTCGCGTTCCTGCTCGCGACGCCGCCGATCCTCGCCGCGGGCATCTTCAAGTTCGGCGATCTGACCGGGTCGCTCGGCGCCGGGATCCGCGGGGATGCGGTGATCGCCGCGGTGGCGGCCGCGATCACCGCGATCATCACCGTCCACTACCTGACGCGCTATTTCAAGACCCGCACGTTGACGCCGTTCGGGATCTACTGCGTCGTGTTCGGCGCGGCGATGGTCATCTACAACGCGTAGAGGCTCGCTCGCGCCTCAGCTCGCGCCGAAGCGGACCTTGCCATTGGAGCGCGCCCGTTCCTGAACCTTGTCGACGAGCTCGAGCCGCTTGATCGCGGCCCGGAACAGCCTCGTCACCAGCCGCAGCCGGGCGTTCTCCGAGCGCATGTCGAGCAGCCCCTGCTTGGCGTCGAGGCCGAAGTCGACGGTGGCCGCCATCGCGTAGGCGCTCATGCCGGCGAGCTCCTCGGGATCGGAGTCGCGGTCGGTCGCGCGCTTGACCAGTTCGGCGTAGGCCTCATGGGCGGTGCGGGCCAGGTCGAGGTCGAGCTCGTCGTCGCGGTCCTCGACGAACTCGATCACGCCGGCCGGGTAGGGGAGATGGCCCTGGCGCTCGAGCACGCGGAACGGCCGGGTGCCGCGGACGACCAGGTTCATCCGGCCGTCTTCCATCTGCTCGAGCACGCGATCGATCGCGCAGGCGCAACCGACATCGCGCAGGCCGTCATCCGAGAGCCAGACGATCCCGAACTCGCGCTCGGAGCCAAGGCACTCCTGGATCATCGCCTTGTAGCGCTCCTCGAAGATGTGGAGCGGAATCAGCTCCCCGGGGAGCGCCACGATCCCGAGGGGAAACAGCGGAAACTCTCGCGACTCTCGTTCGGGCACTTGCCCCCCGAGTCTACGTGCGGCGCGCGGTCAGCAGCAGGTTGTAGAAGATCGCCGGCGGCAGCCGCGGCTCGAGCAGCCGCTCGTCCACGCGCTGGAGCAGCAGGTAGCCGCGGAACGCGTACTGGCGCCACAGCATCGGCACGTCGTCGGGGCGGCCGTGGCCTCGAGCGTGCGGTTGAACCACCCGAACCAGTTCGCGAGCAACTCCTCTCCGCGCAGGCGGATGTCGGCGAACCCGGCGGCGCCGGCAAGGCGCTCGAGATCGTCGGGGGCGAACGCATGGATATCGACGACCTGCTCGAGCCAGTGATCCTCGCCGCACACGTGGCCGTTCTCGTGAGCCGGCGCCGGCGACGCGCGCAGGGCCCGGCGCCAGGTCGGCGCCAGCGCGACCGCGCCGCGCTTGGGGATCGCGGCGATGCGGTCGCCGACCCGCGAGGGCTCGCCGGCGAACACGATCCGGCCGCCGGGCCTCAGCACCCGGTGGAACTCGGCGAACGCGCGCTCGAGATCGGGCAGGTGGTGGAGCACCGCGTGGCCGAGCACGAGGTCGAAGCTTCGATCGGCGAACGGCAGCGACTCGGCGTCGGCCCGGAGTGCCTTGACCGGGAGCCCCAGGCGCCCGGCATTCGTGGCCAGGGTGCGGACCATCCCGGGCGAGATGTCCGTGCAGGTGGCCTCGCGGACGACGCCGGCGCGAAGCAGGTTGAGGCTGAAGTAGCCGGTGCCGGCGCCCACCTCGAGGGAGCGCTCGAACCCGCGCTCGAGCGCCGCCCGGCCGAGGAGCTTCCGGAGCTTGCCGACGACCTGGGTCTGGCCCACCTCGCCGAAGTCGATGCCCCATTTGGAGTCGTAGCTCGAGGCCGCGACGTCGTGGTAGCGGGTGTTGACATCGCGGATCTCGTCCGCCGTCCGCAGTGCCTCCATCGCGGGGGCACATTACCCTAGGGTCGGCGCGGGTGAGCCTCTACGTTCAGCAGAACCAACCCCCGGGAGTCCCTCCGCTCGAGCTGACCGGCGAGCGCACGCTTCCCGACGTGCCGGCCGAGAACTACTGGTACCGGCGGCACCTGGCGGTGTACGAATGGATCGCCGCACGGGTTGGCGGCGCGGTCGTGCTCGACATGGCCTGCGGCGAGGGCTACGGCTCCGATGTGCTGGCTCGCTCGGCCGCTCGCGTCGTCGGGGTGGACGGGAATCCCGAGGCCCACGAGCACGCGCGCCTGCGCTACACCAACCCCAACCTGACGTTCGAGTGGGGGGCGGTCGAGACATTCGGCGAGCCGCAGGCGTTCGACGCGGTCGTGTTCCTGCAGACGATCGAGCACGTGATCGATCCGTCCGCGGTCCTCGCGCATTTCTGGCGGATCCTGAAGCCGGGGGGCGTCGCGTACGTGTCGACGCCGAACGTGTTGAAGCTCGCGCCGGCGGGCCAGGCGAAGTCGGACAACCCGTGGCACCTGCGGGAGTACAGGGCATCGGAGTTCGGCGAGCTGTGTCGCGGCACGTTCGGACAGGTCGAGATGCTCGGTCTGTTCCACGCCCGCAAGCTCCGCGCGCACGAGGTCGCGCTCGCGCTGGGCTGGGACTCGGTGCATTCGCGCCTGGGGATCACGGACGCGTTCTACGGACGTTTCACGCCGGCGATCGCGACGAGCGACTTCGCGCTCAGGTCCGATCGGCTCGAGCGAGCGCTCGACTTCCTCGCGGTCTGCCGGACCTGAAGTCGGCGCATGGATGTCGGCACGCGGGGGTAGCCTGCGGCGACAACCTAATAACCGGCTAATTGACATCCGGAAGGCAGGGTCCGCTTTGTCAGAAGTTCGCCTCGGCCGAGGCGCCGTCTCGGGCGCGCTCGCCACCATCGCTGCGATCATCGTCGTGCTCGCGCCGGTCACCCCGGCCGCCGCCAAGCGCGCGGCCAGGCCGCGCGCGTCTGCGGGCCGCGTCTGGCTCGCCCACGACGTGCTCGCGCTCGGCTACGCGACCAAGCTGGGCCCCCCGAGTCCGTCGCAGGTGATGACGATCGGGATCGGGCTGAAGGATCCGAACGCGACCGGCGAGGCCGCGCTCGCCCGGGCTCAGCAGAACCCGGCCAGCCCCGACTACGGCCGGTTCCTGACCCCGGCCCAGTTCGATTCCCGTTTCGGGGTCTCGAAGGCGGCGTTCACGCGGATGCTGGCGTGGCTGCGCAGCGGCGGCGCGAACGTGATCGACACCTCGGGAGCGCGCAACTACGTCGAGTTGACCGCGACCGTCAAGCAGATCGACAGCCTCTTCCAGACGAAGATCAACCGCTACACGGCGAAGGGCGTCACGTTCCTGGCCAACGCCACGCCGCCGAGCGTGCCGCTGCACCTCGACGTGCTCGCGATCGTCGGGCTGAACACACTCGAGCATCCGACGACGCCGCTGCTCGGCGCCCACCGTGGCGCGCCGGCGCCGGGGTCATCGGTGCTCGGCCTCTCGTCCGCCCCGGCGTCGCTTCCTTCGATCCCCGGTGAGAGCACGCTGACCGCCACGATCCAGAATGTGCTCGGGTCGCTGCCCGGTCTGCCGGGCGATAACCCGCTGAGCTCGCACCTGAGCGTTCCGGCTGGGCCGTCGGTGCCGACGATCCCTGCCGAGTTGACCCCGCAGGACATGTGGTCGGTCTACGACATGCCGGCGGCCGACATGGGCCAGGGGCAGTCGATCGGGATCATGGGCTCGGGCGACTCGAGCACCACGGTCAAGGATCTGGCGATCTTCGAGTCCGAGCACAGCCTCCCGAAAGTGGCGGTCCAGGTCACGGACATCCCGAAGGACGGGAACTTCTCGGACACCGGCGGCAACGTCGAGTGGGAGCTCGACACCCAGGCGTCGACCGGCGTCGCGCCCGACGTCAAGAAGGTGCATCTGTACTTCGCCGAGCACCTGGTCGACCCCGATGTCGAGGCCGACTTCGTCAAGTGGGTCGGCGACCCGAACGGCCCGAAGCAGGCCAACGCGTCGTTCGGCGAGTGCGAGACCTCGCCCGCGAACGCGACGCTCGAGAGCACGATCCCTACTCAGTTCAACAACAACGAGGATTACAACGCGATGTACGGAACCGGCGCGCCGGATGCGCTCGAGCCGGTCGCCGAGCAGACGCTCGAGCAGGGCGTGCTCGAGGGTCGAACCTTGTTCGCAGCCACCGGAGATACCGGCTCCTCGTGTCCGGTGCTCGTCCTCGGCCCGGACGCGGGAGCCGGTAACGGCGTCGCCAACCAGGGCGTCCCGATCGTCAACTACCCGGCCGCGAGCCCGTACGTGGTCGCGGTCGGCGGGACCGTCCTGTATCCCGATGGCTCTAGTCCACCCCAGCGGGCGCTCGAATACCCGTGGCCGTACAGCGGCGGGGGCCAGAGCTTCTTCATCCCCGAGCCGGCGTTCCAGCAGGGCGACTCGGACGTCAACCGGCCGTGCCTGTCGGACGTCAGCGGCAACCCGAACACGTCGGCGGTGACCTGTCGCGGGATTCCAGACGTGGCCGACGAGTCGGGCGACATCGCGACCAGCTCGTACGACATCTACAGCGACGAGCTCGGTGGCGCCTCGAGCGAGGGCGGCACCAGCCTGTCATCGCCGCTGATGGTCGGGATGTGGGCGCGGATGCAGGCCGCCTCGCGCCACGGCACGGGCTTCGCCGATCCAGACATCTACCGGGTCGCCGAGAACGCGACCGCCTACGCGCGCGATTTCAATGACTACCCGGCCGGCACGAACGGCTTCTACCAGGCCACGCCGGGCTGGGACTACGTTTCGGGCTGGGGTACGCCGGTGCTCAGCGCCCTGATGAGCGACATCGACGGGCGCACGACACCGGTTCGTTAGAAGGGGGAGCCGGCTCGAGAAAGCGTCCTCCAGGTTCGCTTTCTCGAGCCGGCCCGGAGTGCTAATCCCAGCGGAAGGTTCGCGGTGCCTTGCGCATCCGGATCAGCCGGGCCGGGACGCCGGCGACCACGGCATTTGGGGGCACGTCCGACGTGACGACCGCGCTTGCGCCGATCACCGAGTTGTCGCCGACCCGAACGCCCCGCAACACACACGCGCCGTAGCCGATCCACACGTTGTGGCCGACGTCGACGTCGCGCTTGTAGATCCCCTGCTCGCGGATCGGCCGCTCGACCTCGACCATCCCGTGGTCGAAGTCGATCATCATCACGCGGTCGGCGATGATGCACTCGCGCCCGATCGACACGTGCTGGTAGGCGGAGATCGTGCACTCCTGGCCGAGCACCGACTTGGCGCCGATCGACAGGTGGCCCTCGTGGACGCGGACCTTGCATCCGTGGCCGAGCCAGCACCAGCGGCCGAGCGTCACGGACGCGTCGCGCCCGATCTCGAACTTCACGCCTGGGCACACGAAGCACAACCCGTCGGTCTTCAGCCGTCCGCGCCAGCGCAGCTTCAGCCACACCCAGCGGGCCAGCAGGCGCGCGTACCCGAGACGGAGCATGTGGTGCTCGCGGGCGAAGCGCAGGAAGGTCAGCAGGCCGCCATGCAGCGGCGGCGGGCCTGAGCGGACCAGCGGCGGCGTCGCGAGCTCGTGCGGGCGCTCGAGCTGCTCGGTGCTCACGGACTGCACGGGGTGATCGTAGGGAGTTGTGAATACGGCTGCTGCGGTGCCTGGCATGATTAGCTGCGTACGGATGCCAGGCGCCGAGGACTCGCTCGCACAACGACTGCTTGCCGGCGACCGTCGGGCGCTCGCCCGCGGTATTTCGCTGGTAGAGAACGACGACCCGGAGGGCTGGGCGCTCGTCCGGGAGGTCTATCCGCACACCGGAAAAGCGGCGGTGATCGGCGTCACCGGGCCTCCGGGCGCCGGGAAGTCGACGCTGGTGGGCGCCCTGACCAAGCTCGAGCGGGCGCGCGAACGGACCGTGGCTGTGCTGTCGATCGATCCGACCTCGCCGTTCACGCAGGGAGCGCTGCTCGGCGACCGGATCCGCCTATCGGACCACTTCCTCGATCCGGGCGTCTACATCCGCTCGATGGCCAGCCGCGGCGCGCTCGGTGGGCTCAGCGAGGCATCGCTCCAGGCGGCGCTGTTGATGGACGCCTCGGGGCGCGACGTGATCCTGCTCGAGACCGTCGGCGTCGGCCAGGCCGAGGTCGACATCATCGACCACGCCGACACCATCGTGCTCGTGCTGATGCCCGGCTCCGGCGACTCGATCCAGGCGCTCAAGGCCGGGGTGATGGAGATCCCCGACGTGATCGTGGTCAACAAGGCCGACCACCCGCTCACCGACACGATGGTCCGAGAGATCAGGAACGTGCTCGCGCTCGGACCCAAGGAGGGGTGGAAGGTCCCGATCATCAAGACCGAGGCGGTGAACGGGGTTGGGATCGAGAAGCTGGCCGAAAAGCTCGCCGAGCACCACGCGTACGTCGAGGCTGAGGGCACGCTGTCCGAGCGCCGGCGGCGCAACCTGCTCAACGAGGTGCTGGCGCTCGCGACCTACCGCATGCGCCGCGAGCTCGAGGCCGCGATGCGCGAGGACCCGGAGGTCCAGGAGCTGCTCGATCGGGTCGTGGCGCGCGAGCTCGACCCGGCCAGCGCGGCCACCATCGTGCTCGAGCGCCGGGCCGCGGACCTCGCGCGATGAGCGCCGCGCTCGCTCCCCCGCTGATCGTCGCGTCGCTGCTGCTGTGCGTCGCGGGCGTCCTCAAGCTGCGGGCGCCCGCGGGGGCGGTCGGCGCGCTGGCGGCGCTCGGGTTGCCGGCGCGCGCCTGGATCGTGCGGACGGTGGCGGTGCTCGAGGTCGCGGTCGGTGTGGTGTGCGCGGTCGATCCGAGCCGGGTCTCCGCGGTGGCGCTCGGAGTGATCTATGGACTGTTCGCGGTGATGGCCGCGATCCTCATGCGCCGACGCGTGGCGTGCGGCTGCTTTGGAGAAGACGACGTTCCGGCCTCGTCAGGCCACTGGATCGCCAGCGGGCTACTGGCATCGGTGGCGCTGGCCGCGACCACGTTCGGTCCGCCACGCGGGCTCGAGTGGCTGCTGGCTCGGTCTGTTGGCACCGGGGCGATCGCGCTGATCGGGATCGCGGGGGCGCTGTACGCGGTCGTGCTCGTGTATACGGCCCTACCGCGCGCCTGGGGGGCATGGGAGAGCGAGTGAGCGCGGTCGAGCGACTCGCCGGCCGGCTGGGCGGACTGCTCGAGCGGCGGACGTCGCGGCGCGGGGCGCTGGCGCGAGCGGCGGTCGCGGGCTCGGCGTTCGCGGTGGCGCCGATCCGGTACCTGGTCCGTCCCGGGACGGCGTGGGCGGTGCTCCGGCCCGCGGATTGCGGGCATGGGGCGAAGTGCAGCGACGGCTACACCGCGTTCTGCTGCGAGATCGAGCACGGCAACAACGCCTGCCCGGCGAACACGTACGTCGCGGGCTGGTGGAAGTGCACGAGCTACCGGGGCAACGGCCTCTGCCACGCGCAGGGCGTGCGCTACTACATCGACTGCAACCGGGTTCCCGGGACCGTGTACCCGGGCGGCTGCCAGTGCGCCCAGGGCGACTGCTCCCACCGCGCGGTGGACTGCAACCACTTCCGCTACGGACAGTGCAACACGCAGATCGGTGGCACCACCGAGGTCGTCTGCCGGCTCGTGGTCTGCCACAACCCGGCCACGGTTCCCTCGATGAACTGCAACGGGACCGAGATGGTCGATAACCGGACGTGCACGCACAACAACGAGTGCCTCGAGGGGCTGGCGCTGCAGCTCCCGGGAGGAGGTGGCGCATAGATGACCGTGATCGTGTCGATCGAGACCGTGCTGCTCGTGCTGTTGATCGTGCTCGTGGCGGCGCTGCTGCGCAGCCACGCCGAGATCCTGCGGCGCCTCGGTGCCGAGGATGACCTCTCCGTTGCCGGCGCCGCCGCGCTCGGGGCTGCGCGCCGAAACGGCCGCCCCCGACCTCGCCGGCGTCACACCCGCCGGCGACGCGATCCAGCTGTCGTTCGAGGGCCCGGGCCCGGGGCCGACGTTGCTTGCGTTCCTGTCGACGGGCTGCACGAGCTGTGCGGGATTCTTCGAGACGCTCGGCGAGTCGCGGGCGCTGCCTGAGGTCCGGAGGGTGATCGTCACCCGCGGCTCGGACCGGGAGCAGCGCGCAAAGCTGCGCTCGCTCGCGCCGGAGACCGTGGCGGTGGTGATGTCCTCAGAGGCCTGGGAGGACTACGCGGTTCCGGGCTCGCCGTACTTCGTCCTGATCGAAGACGGAGCGGTCCGCGGCGAGGGCGTGGCCACCACCTGGCAGGCGCTGTCCTCGCTCCTCGGTGACGCGATCGCCGAGCAGCGAGAGATCGGAGCCGACGCGCGCCACCGCCGGATCGACGAGACGCTGGCCGGAGCGGGGATCGGGCCGGATCACCCCAGCCTGTACCCGGGGGGCTCGGACTGATCGCGATGGTGGTTCTCGGCTGCGTGGCGGCGATCATCGCCGCGGTCGCCTCAGCCTGGTCGCCCTGAGGCGAGTCGATGCTCGCGAGCATCACCCCGCTCGGCGAGCGGGGCCGGCAATCGCGGTGGGGAGTGACGGTTACGGCCTTCCTGCTCGGCGCCACCGTCGCCGGCGCGGCCGCCGGCGCCGCGCTCGGATGGCTCGGCGGGCTCGCCGGCCTGTCGTCGAACGCCCGCCTCGCGAGTGCTTCTCGTCGCGCTCGCCGGGGCGACCCTGCTCGACCTGCTCCCGCGGCCCGTCCCGGGTCCACGCCGGCAGGTCGACGAGCGCTGGCTCGACGAATACCGGGGCTGGGTCTACGGCATCGGATACGGCTCGCAACTCGGCCTGGCCGTGAGCACGGTGGTCTCGAGCGCGGCCACCTACGTCGCGATGATCGCCGCATTCCTGTCCGCGAGCCCGGGCACCGGCGCCGTGGTGCTCGGATGCTTCGGCGCGGTGCGCGGGCTGACTCCGCTGGCGGCCTCCGGGGTGCGCAGCCAGCGGGAGCTGCTCGATTTCCACCGCACGCTGGCGCGGTGGCGGGGGCGTGCGCGTTGGGGTGCGGTGGCCGCCCAGGCCGGGGCGCTCCTGATCGCGCTCGCGGTGGCGGGGATGTGACGGTCCTCGAGGCGCACGGGCTGCGCGTTGCAGCTGCCGCGGGGCTGGAGCGGCCGAGTGTTCAGGCGCGAGGGCGGTGGCGCCACCCTGCACGCCGGCGATTTCCAGCTCCCGTTGGACGACGGGGAGTTCGGGGATCAGAGCACCGACGTGATGCCGCACGGCGCCACGTTCCTGGCCCTGACTGAGTACTTGCCAGGGGCAGGGCTCGAGCCGGGGGCCGGCCTGTTCGCCTCCCGGCGGATTCCGCGGTCGCTCGACCCCACGAGCTTCAGCGCCAGGGGCATGGCCCACCCACGGCCCGGCCAGGTCGGCCGGCAGCAGTTCTTCACCAACGCCGGGCGGCCGTTCTGCCTGTATGTCGTGATCTCGGGCGGGCGGATCGAGCGCGGCCACCGGCTGGCGACGGTCGGGGTCGTGCTGCGGTCGCTGCGGATCGAGTGACTGCGGGACGCGGCTGCGAGCTGCGGGCCGAACTGCGATCGGCCCATCGCCGGTCCCGGGTCAGTTCGGGGTGGCCGAGCCGCTGTAGCGCGCGGAGTCGTTACCGAGGACGATCACGCACCGCGTCAGGTTCAGCCGCGACTTGTTGACGTAGGTGGCGCTGATCGCGCTTGCCACGGTCGTCCCGTCGGTCGCAGTGGTGGTCGCGGTGATCTTGACCTTGATCTTGAACGGGACCTCCACACCGGCCGCGTAGACCTTGCCGGCGCACTTGAGCGGCGCGAAGAAGCGTCCCGCGCCGGCGTAGTGGCCGGGGGCGGTCTGGCTCAGGATCAGCGAGTCGGTGCCGGTGGCGCGCCCCCGAACGAGGCGGACCTGGGCGCACGCCCCGGTCGCGCACAGCGGCGTGAATATCCAGGTCCGCTGGACGAACTCCCCGATGTGCTCGCCGCGGATGTGATGGGCGACGGTGACGCGACCGGTCAGCTCGAACGTTCCCTCGAGGCGCGCCTGGGCTGGTGCCGGCTGCGCCGCCGCCGGCAGCGGGGCGGCGGCAGCGGGCACGGCTGCCGCAAACGCTGACATCAGAGCGATCGCCGCGAGGGGGCGCCGGCTCATGCCCCCAGGGCCCGGGCGATCACCATCTCCTGTACCTCGTCGGTGCCCTCTCCGATCGTCAGGATCTTCGCGTCCCGGTAGAAGCGGCACACCGGATACTCCTCGATATAGCCGTAGCCGCCGTGGATCTGGACCGCCTCGTCGGCGGCCCGGACCGCGAGCCGCCCGCTCTTCAGCTTGGCCTGCGCGGCGGTCAGCGTGAAGTTCGCGCCCTTGTCCTTCAGGTAGGCGGACTTGTGGACGAGCAGCCGCGTCGCCTCGATCTCGGTCGACATGTTCGCGAGCTTGCTCTGGATCGCCTGGAACTTCGAGATCGGCCGGCCGAAGGCGCGGCGCTCCTTGGCGTAGGCGAGCGCCTGGTCGAGCGCCCCCTGGGCGAGGCCGACGCCCATCGCGGCGACGCCGATCCGGCCGATGTCGAGCACGTTCAGGAACTGGCGAAAGCCCGCGCCGCGCTGGCCGACCAGGTTGTCCGCCGGCACGCGGCAGTCGGCGAACGTCAGCGGTCGCGTGTCCGAGGCGTTCCAGCCCATCTTGCGGTACGGCTCGCCCGGCTCGTAACCAGGGGTCCCGTTCGGGACGATCAGGTTCGAGATCTCGCGCTCGCCCGGCGTCCGCTCTCCGCCACGGCCGTCAGCGCCGTGCCCCGTGCCGGTGACCGCGGTGATCACGACCACGCCCGAGATGTCGGTGCCAGCGTTCGTGATGAACTGCTTGGAGCCGTTGATCACCCACTCTCCGTTGTCGAGCACGGCGCGCGTCCGGGTGTTGCCGGCGTCCGAGCCGGCCTCGGGCTCGGTCAGCCCGAATGCTCCGAGACGCTCGCCGCTGCACAGCCGTGGGAGCCATTCCTGTTTCTGGGCTTCTGACCCGAACAGGTAGATCGGCTGGGTCCCGAGCGAGGTGTGGGCGCACAGCGTGATCGCCACCGAGGAGTCCACGCGGGCCAGTTCCTCGACCGCGAGCGCGTAGGCGAGCGAGTCGCCGCCGGCACCCCCGTACTCCTCGGGGAACGGGATCCCCATCAGGTCGAGCTCGCCGAGCCGGCGAACGATGTCGTACGGGAAGGCGTGCGTCCGGTCGAGCTCCTCGGCGACGGGCGCGATCTCCTGCTCGGCGAACTCGCGGACGGTCCTCTGCAGCAGGCGGTGATGGTCGGGAAGATCGAACTCCATGCCTTCTGATTCTCACAGCCCTACGATCAAGACGTGACCGCGGCGCGCCAAGACGTACCTGAGGTGCGGCTCGGCGCGGTCCTCGAAGGGGGCCTGGCCCCCGCGATCATGGTGATCATCGAGCGCGGGGTGGAGCGCCGGCCGGACCAGGCCCGCGCGCTCAGGCTCGAGGTTGAGCTCCAGCTGGAGGAGACCTACCCGCCGATACGGGTCGTGTTCGGCGAGGACGGCGTGCTTGTCGAAGACGGACCGGCGGTTGCGCCGGGGCTGCGGATCAGCGGATCTCTGCCCGATCTGGTGGCGCTGATGATCGCGCCGACAGTCCGCGGCGTCCCGAGCCCGATGGACGCCCGGGGCCGCGCCGCGATCGGGCTGTTCACCTCTCGGCGGGTCCGGATTCAGGGCCGCGTCGGCGCGCTGCGGAGCTTCGTCAGCCTGATCCGGATTTAGTGGTCGCCGCCGCAAATACGCTCGCATTCGAGGCGCCCCTGGCGGCGCTGCGCTTTGTCCTCGGATCCTCACGTAGCGCTGCTACGCAGCGGATCCTGCGTCCGCGCGCAGCATCCACCAGTGGCACCTCTCGGTGCGACCGTACTTACGGCGACGACCACTAGTGGTCGCCGGCTAGGTCGACGAGCAGCCGCACGCCGAACCCGGTGGCGCCCTTGTCGGCGTAGTACGGGCGGCTCACGTCCCAGGCGGTGCCGGCGATGTCGATGTGCGCCCACGGGACGTCGCCGGCGAAGTGGTGCAGGAACTCGCCGGCGGTGAGGGCGGTCGCCTCGCGCTTGGTCGTGGAGTTGACGATCTGGCCGTAGCGGCCCTTGATCATCTCCTCGTACTCGCGGTGCAGAGGCATCCGCCACACGAGCTCGCCGGTTCGCTCCGCCGACCGCTCGACCTGCTGCGCCCACGCGTCGTCGTTGCTCATCAGGCCGGCGTACGTCGACCCGAGCGCGACCACGATCCCGCCGGTCAAGGTCGCGACGTCGACGAGCCGCGCGGCGCCCTCTCGCCGTGCGTACGAGATGCAGTCGGCCAGCACGAGCCGGCCCTCGGCGTCGGTGTTGTTGACCTCGACCGTCGTGCCGTCGAGCGCGCGCACGATGTCGCCAGGCTTGACCGCAGTGCCGCTCGGCAGGTTCTCGGTGGCGCCGATCACCCCGAGCACGCGGACCGGGGCGCGGAGCTCGGCGAGCGCGGCGACAGCCTCGATCACGGCGGCGCCGCCGCACATGTCGAACTTCATCTCGTGCATGGTCCCGGGCGGCTTGAGCGAGATCCCGCCCGAGTCGAACGTGACCGCCTTGCCGACGAGCGCGATCAGGGGCACGTCGCCGTTGCCGGCGCCGCCCGTGCCGTCGTACTCGAGGCGGATCAACCGCGCCTCCTCGACGGAGCCCTGGGCGACCGCGGCAAACGCGCCCATGTGCGCCTCCCGGATCGCCGATTCGTCGAGCACCGCGGCCTTGAACCCGAGCCGGCCCGCCAGCTCCTCGGCGTAGCCGGCCAGCGCCGCGGGCCCCAGGTCGTTGGCGGGCGTGTTCCCGAGGTCGCGGGCCCGGTTCTGAGCGTTCGCGAGGATCGTCGCGGCACCCACCGGGGCAGAGACGTCGTGGTGCGCGCTGAGCACGAGCTTCTCGACCTCGCGTGAGTCGTCGTCGCTCGGCTTGTAGCGCTCGAACCGGTAGGCGTGAAGCAGCGTTCCCTCGACGAGCCCCTCGACCACCTCGTCGCCGACGTGGTGCGGGACCTCCCAGCACAGCGTGCTCGCGCCGATCTCCCGCGCGCGCCGGTGTGCCACCGCCGCCACCACGCGCGCCCGCTCGGCGTCGAACCTGGCGCGCTTGCCGAGACCGACGAGGATCGCGCGGACGCCGTCGGCGTGCGTGACCGCAAGCCGCTTGAACTCGCGGCGGGCCTCGCCGGAGGTGAGCAGCTCGCCGAGTGCGTTTCCGGACAGGTCGTGGGCGACGTCTTCGTCCTCGAAGACCCCTACCACGATCGTGTCGGCACCGGCGGCGAGCGGACTAGCAGTCGTCGCCTCGACGTGCACGGGCCGAACATACCAGTGCTACCGGTGGACCCGTCGGTAGGTCCCACGGCATTCGAGCGGCCCCTGGCGGCGCTGCGCTTTGTCCTCGGACCCTCATGTGGCGCTGCCACACCTCGGGTCCTGCGTCCGCGCGCAGCATCCACCAGTGACCACTCTCGGTGCCGCACGACCTACGGACGGGCCCACTACGATGACTGCTTACCCACCACTGGAGAGAGAGACAAGATGCCGAACACCGTGATCCTCTCGGCCGCCCGCACGCCGATCGGCAAGCTCGGGGGCGGCCTGTCCACTGTCGACGCGACCGAGCTCGGAGGAACTGCGATCCAAGGTGCGCTCGAGCGCGCTGACGTGTCACCCGACCAGATCCAGCACGTCGTGATGGGCCAGGTGCTTCAGGCCGGACAGGGCCAGATTCCCTCGCGCCAGGCTCAGATCAAGGGCGGGATCCCCAAGGAGGTCTCCTCGGAGACGATCAACAAGGTTTGCGCCTCGGGGATCCGAGCGGCCTGCCTGCTCGACAACGCGATCCGCGTCGGCGATCTCGACGTCGGCTTGGCGGGTGGGATGGAGTCGATGTCGAAGTCCCCGTACCTCCTCAAGGAGGCCCGGTTCGGCTTCCGCATGGGCGACGGGAAGGCGATCGACGCGATGATCAACGACGGGCTCACGAACCCGTTCAGCGGCAAGCACATGGCGCAGGAGGCGAGCGAGGTCGGCGCCGAGCTCGAGCTGAGCCGCGTGGACCTCGACCGCTGGGCGCTTCGCTCCCACCAGCTCGCGGTCAAGGCGACCGACGAGGGCCGCCTGCCCGAGGAGATCGTGCCGGTGACGATCAAGGGCAAGAAGGGCGACACGGTCGTCGAGATCGACGAGGCGCCTCGCCGCGATACCACCCTCGAGACGCTCGCCAAGCTCCCGCCGATCTTCATGAAGGACGGCACGCACACGGCCGGCAACTCGCCGGGTGTCAACGACGGCGCCGGCGCGCTCGTCGTCGCCAGCGACGAGTGGGCCAAGGCCAACGGCAAGACCGCGCTGGCCCGGATCGTCGCCCACGCCCAGGTCGCCGACGACTTCCCGTACCTGGCCCGGACCCCGGCAAACGCCGCCAAGAAGGCGCTCGAGAAGGCGGGCCTCAAGATCGAGGACATCGACCTGTGGGAGATCAACGAAGCCTTCGCCTCGGTCACGCTCAACTCGATGCGGATGCTCGGGATCGATGAGGACCGGGTCAACGTCAACGGCGGCGCGGTGGCGCTCGGCCACCCGATCGGCGCCTCCGGGGCGCGGATCCTCGGCTCGCTGATGCTCGAGCTTCGGCGCCGTGGCGGCGGGCTCGGGTGCGCGGCGATCTGCTCGGGCGGCGGCCAGGGCGACGCTGTGATCATCGAGGTCAATGGCGGTTGACGCCGTTTCTCACTTTGAAGACCGGGAGTCTGCCGCCAGGCAGACTCCGAGCGGATCCGCCCCCGGCGGATCCGCCGCCTTCTTTGACCTAGACCGAACGCTGATGGAAGGCTCCTCGGCCTTCCAGTTCGGTCGTGCCGCTTATCGGGCGGGACTGCTCAGCCGGCGCCAGCTGATCGCCGACGGGTGGGCCAACCTGATGTTCAGGCTGCGCGGGGCGAGCGACGAGTCCTCGCACGAGCTGCGCAACCGGATCTCGGAGTCGCTCGAGGGCATTCGGGTCAGGGACATGGAGCGGCTCGGCGCCGACGTGCTCGCCGGCGTCCTGCCCCGGGTGTATCCGCAGGTGCTCGAGATCGCCTACCGCCACCAGGACGAGGGGCGGCGGGTGTACATCGTCACCGCCGCCTCTCAGGACCTGGCCGAGATGCTCGCGCATGTACTCACGTTCGACGGAGCGGTCGGCTCGCAGTTCTCCGAGATCGTCGACGGCGTCTACACGGGCCGGCCCGCCGGTCTGTTCATCTACGGACGCGACAAGGCGCGCGCGATCGAGCGACTCGCCCAGAGCGAGGCAATCGACCTGGCCGACTCGTACGCCTACTCCGACTCGGCCTCGGACCTGCCGATGCTCCGTCTCGTCGGCAACCCGGTGGCGGTCAATCCAGATTCGGCGCTGGCGAGCGCCGCCCGGGAGGAGCGGTGGGAGGTGCTCCGCTTCGACCGGCTCGGGCGCCGGCTCAAGGCCGCGGCCGGGCTGCTCGGGGCCGCGGCCGCCGGCGGGGTCGGGTCCGCGGCGCTGGCCGCGCGGGCCCGAAAGGGGCGGGGAGTCGTGGGCAAGCTCCGATGAGAAGCACCTAGACTTCGCCCATGGCGACCGGCGAGCGGCTCACCGACCTCGAGCGCTGGGAGCGTGAGACGTTCAGCCGCGCCCCGGAGCGCGCGGCGCCGTTCTCGTCGATCTCCGGCGAGGCCGTCAAGCCGCTGTACACCGAGGCGGATCTGCCGGCCGGGGTGGGCGGGGACGATGATCCGATCGGGTTCCCCGGCGAATTCCCGTACACCCGGGGCGTATACGGATCGATGTACCGCGGGCGGCTGTGGACGATGCGCCAGTTCGCCGGCTTCGGCACCGCCGAACAAACCAACGAGCGGTTCCGCTACCTGCTCGACCATGGCCAGACGGGGCTGTCGACCGCGTTCGACATGCCCTCGCTGATGGGGCTGGACTCCGACCACCCGCGCTCGCTGGGCGAGGTCGGGCGCGAGGGCGTCGCCGTCGACACGCTCGAGGACATGGCGACGCTGTTCTCGGGCATCCCGCTCGACCAGGTCAGCGTGTCGATGACGATCAACGCGCCGGCGGCGATCATGCTGGCGTTCTACGTCGTGGCCGCCGAGCGCCAGGGAGTCGCCGCCGATCGGCTCGCGGGGACGATCCAGACCGACATCCTGAAGGAGTACATCGCCCAGAAGGAGTGGTGCTTCCCGGTCGACCCGGCGATGCGGCTCGTGGGGGACATGATCGAGTGGTGCGCGTCGCACATGCCGCGGTGGCACCCGATATCGATCAGCGGTTATCACATCCGTGAGGCCGGATCGACGGCGGCGCAGGAGCTCGCGTTCACGCTCAAGGACGGCCTGACGTACGTCGAGCAGGCGGTGGAGCGCGGCCTCGATGTCGATGATTTCGCGCCGCGGCTGTCGTTCTTCTTCAACGCCCACATCGATTTTTTCGAGGAGATCGCGAAGTACCGCGCGGCGCGGCGGATCTGGGCCCGGGAGCTGCGGGACACGTTTGGCGCCAAGAAGCCGGAGTCGTGGCGAATGCGGTTCCACACGCAGACCGCGGGCGTGTCGCTGACCGCCCAGCAGCCGCTGAACAACATCGTCCGGACCGCGATCGAGGCCCTCGCCGGCGTGCTCGGCGGCACCCAGTCGCTGCATACGAACTCGTTTGACGAGGCGCTCGCGCTTCCCACCGAGCAGGCGGTGCGGGTCGCGCTCCGCACCCAGCAGATCATCGCCGAGGAGACCGGCGTCGCGAACTCGATCGATCCGCTCGGCGGGTCCTACCTGGTCGAGGCGCTGACCGATCGGATGGAGGAGCAGGCGTACGAGTACTTCGAGAAGATCGACGCACTCGGGGGGATGGTCGAGGCGGTCAAACGGGGATTCCCGCAGCGCGAGATCGCGGACGCGGCGTTCCGCTACCAGCAGGAGGTCGAGGCCGGCGAGCGCCGGGTGGTCGGAGTCAACGCGTACACCGAGGGCGACGACCTGGCCACGCCGATCCTCCGGATCGACCCCGAGCTCGAGGTCGAGCAGGTGCGGCGCGTGCGGGCGATCCGGGACCGGCGCGACGGCGACGCGGTGGCGCGAATCCTCGGCTCGCTCGTGGACGCGGCCGGCGATCCGGACGAGAACCTGATGCCGCTGCTGCTCGAGGCCGCGCGCGCGGACGCGACCGAAGGCGAGATCGTCAAGGCGCTCCAGACCGTATTCGGCAGCTACAGCGAGGCTCCCGTCTTCTAAAACGGTCGTTTGGTAGGCTAGCCGCCGCCGGGTTCGCACCGCTAGCGCTGTGATAACTACAATCCGGCCCCCCGGAAATGGCCGCCTCCACTGAGAAGAAGATCCGCGTCGTCGTCGCCAAGCCTGGCCTCGACGGCCACGATCGCGGCGCGAAGATCATCGCGCGGGCGCTCCGCGACGCCGGCATGGAGGTGATCTACACGGGCCTCCACCAGACGCCCGAGCAGATCGTCGAGACCGTGATCCAGGAGGACGCCGACGCGGTCGGCCTGTCGATCCTGTCCGGAGCTCACATGACGTTGGTCCCGCGGATCATGCAACTGCTCCGGGACCAGGGTGTGGACGACGTGGTCGTGACGCTCGGAGGCACGATTCCGTCGGACGACGTCAAGGAGCTCAAGGAGCTCGGCGTCGCCGAGGTGTTCACGCCCGGCGCCTCGACGCAGCAGGCAGTCGACTTCATCCGCAGCGCGGTGCGGGCCTGAGTAAGCCCCTGCCGTCCAGCCCCTGCCGGTACTGATTGACTCGTCAGTCAACCGGGTAATATGCGACACCGTTTGAACCTTTAGGAGGCGACACTTGAAGATTTGCGTCCTCGTCAAAGAGGTTCCGGACGCCGCCGTCGAGAAGCGAATCGACGCCTCGACGGGCCGTCTGGACCGCTCGGGGGAGAAGAACCTCAACCCGTACGACACCCACGCCATCGAAGCGGCGATGCAGGTCCGCGAGGGCGGCGCCGCGGAAGTGGAAGAGATCGTCGCCGTGACCATGGGGCCCGAGTCCGCGATGCGCGCGCTGCACAAGGCCGTGTCGCTGGGCGCCGACCGCTCGGTCCATCTCAGCGACGACGGGCTCGCGGGCTCGGACGTCGCCGCGACGGGCTACGCGCTGTCAAAGGTGCTCGAGTCCGAGAAGCCTGACCTCGTGCTGCTCGGCCAGCAGTCCGACGACGGCGAGTGCTACACGATCGGCGCGGTCGTCGCCGACCACTTGAAGATGCCCTCGCTGACGCAGGTGATCAAGATGGACATCGAGGACGGGGCGCTGCGGTGCGAGCGCCAGGCCGAGTACGGCTACGACACCGTCTCGATCCAGCTACCCGCGGTGATCTCGGTCGGCGACGCGATCAATGAGCCCCGGTACCCGTCGCTGAAGGCGATCATGGGCGCCCGCAAGAAGCCGCTGGAGAAGGTCGGGTCCGGCGACGTCGGGATCGACGGCTCGATGGTCGGGGCCGAAGGGTCCCGCGTCGAGTGCGGCGACTTTCATGCCCCCGAGGCCAAGCCGGCCGGGCAGATCATCGAGGACGAGGACACGAACGAGACCGTCGAGAAGATCGTCGCGTGGCTCGAGGAAAGGAAGCTGATCTAAGTGCCCGATGTCCTTACCTACGTTCTGCACTACCAGGCGGCGTTCAACAAGAACTCGCTCGGGGCCGTGTCCGAGGGCGCGGCTCGCGCTGCTGAGATCGGCGGCGAGTGCCACGCGGTCGTGGTCGGCGGCGACGACCTGACCGACGAGCTGTGCCAGACGCTCGGCGCCTACGGCGCGACCAAGGTGTTCCGGGCTCGCGGCGAAGAAGGTTTGGCTCAGCCGGTCGTCGACGTGATGGCCAAGGTAATCGACGACCACGGGCACGCCTACGCGCTGTTCGGCGGCGGGCTGCTCGGGTTCGAGATCGGCGCCGGCCTGGCCGCGCGCAAGCACGCCGGCGTCACGATGGAGGTCATCTCGGTCCGGGCCGAGGACGGCAAGCTGGTCGCCGAGCGTCCGATCCTCCAGGACTCGCAGATCTCGGTTTCGAAGTACAGAGGCGACCTCGGCATCATCATCGGACGGATCAACGCGTTCGAGGCGGTGTCCTCGAACGGCGGATCGGCCGAAGTTATCGACGTCGATGTCGAGTACTCGCCGTGGTCGACGCAGGCCAAGATGGTGGAGCGCGGCGAGCAGCGCGGCGCCGACGTCGACATCGAGGGCGCGGACATCCTCGTGGCCGGCGGCCGCGGTCTCGGCAAGGCCGAGGGCTTCAAGCTGGCCGAGGATCTGGCCGCTGCGTTCGGCGGCAACAGCGCGGTGGCCGCGACACGCGCGGTCGTCGACGCCGGTTGGTACCCGTACGCGGCGCAGATCGGCCAGACGGGCAAGACCGTGGCGCCCAAGCTGTACCTCGCGGCCGGGATCTCCGGCGCGATCCAGCACAAGGTCGGGATGCAGTCCTCGGAGAACATCGTCGCGATCAACAAGGACGCGAACGCGCCGATCTTCGAGTTCTCCGATCTGGGGATCGTCGGCGATCTCAACAAGATCCTGCCCAAGCTGACCGAGGCGATCAAGGCGAAGAAGGGCTGACGTGGCGTCGCTGAACGGTGCCGTAGCTCCGAGCCAGTTCCCGCCGCCGGTCGACTCGGTCGGCGAGTTCGTCAAGCGCGAGCTCGACCCCGAGGAGGATCGGATCGACGTCGGCGTCGTGATCGTCGGCGGCGGCCCGGCAGGGTTGGCGTGCGCCATTCGGCTGCTCCAGCTGCTCGAGCACGAGCCCGAGCTGATGGAGAAGCTCGGCGAGGTGCCGGTGGCGGTGATCGAGAAGGGCAAGGCGTGCGGAGCGCACAACCTGAGCGGCGCGATGATGCGCCCGTCCGGCCTGAAGGCGCTGCTCCCCGACGTGCCGGAGTCCGAGTGGCCCACGCACGGGACCGTGGCCAAGGACAGCGTCTACTGGATGCTCGGGCCGAACCGCAAGCTCCCGCTCAAGCCGACCCCGCCACCGTTCCGCAACCACGGCAACCACATGGTCAGCGTGGCGGAGCTGTCGCGCTGGCTGGCGACGCGGGCCGAGGAGGCGGGCGCCTACATCCTGACCGAGACGAGCGCGCACCAGCTGCTGGTGACCGACGGTGCGGTCCGCGGCATCCGCTCGGGCGACAAGGGCCGGGGCAAGGACGGACAGGAGCTCTCGAACTTCGAGCCCGGCTCGGACGTGACCGCGCGCGCCACCGTGCTCGCCGAAGGCACTTGGGGACATCTCACCGGCCCCGCGATCAAGGAGTTCACGCTGGCCGCGAGTCGCGAGCCGCAGGTGTGGGCGCTCGGGGTCAAGGAGGTGTGGGAGGTCTCGGAGCCGCTCGACCGGGTGATCCACACGCTGGGCTGGCCGCTCCGCTACGGCGCCAAGTGGCACGAATTCGGCGGCTCGTGGATCTACCCGCAGGGTGAGAACCGCGTCTCGATCGGGTTCGTGGTCGGGCTCGACTACACCGACGCCACCGTCTCGCCCCACGACCTGCTCCAGCTGTTCAAGACCTCGAAGCTAGTCCGCGGAATCCTCGAGGGCGGCAAGCGCGTGGCCTGGGGCGCGAAGGCGATCCCCGAAGGCGGCTACTGGGCGATGCCCAAGCCCTCGGCGCCGGGCATGGTGATCTGCGGCGACAGCGCCGGGATGGTCAACGTGCCGGTCCTCAAGGGCATCCACTATGCGATCCACTCCGGGATCCTCGCCGCGGAGACGATCTTCAACCGTTTGAAGGACGGCGGCACGGATCTTTCGGAGTACGACCGGCGGGTCGAGGAGTCGGTGATCGGTAAGGAGCTCTACCAGTCGCGCAACATGAAGCAACCGTTCAGCCGCGGGTTCTTCCTCGGCGGCGCGATCACCAACGCAATGGTGATCAGCAAGGGGCGGTTCCCGGGCGGCCGGTGGTCCAACCACCGCGACGCCGACGCGGGCATGAAGATCGAGGACAAGAAGGACGCCTATCCGAAGCCCGACGGCAAGTACACGTTCGACAAGCTGTCCTCGGTGTACGTCTCGGGCAACGCGACGCGCGACGATGCGCCCAACCACATCCGCGTCCGCAAGCAGGTGCCGCGCGAGATCGCCGAGACGTGGCGGTGGATGTGCCCGGCCGGCGTGTACGAGATCCCCGACGAAGCGCCCGGAGCGAAGGCCCGATCGACGTGATCGTCAACTACACCAACTGCGTGCAGTGCGGGGCCATCACCGCCAAGGGCGGACGTCTGACGCCGCCCGAAGGGGGCGACGGGCCGCTGTATACGGTCACGTGACCACGGCGCGCGGCGAGACTTTTCGCGCCGCGATTTGTTGGTATTTGCGCATGTCGTCAAAGCGCTTACTTGGGGTCGGCGCCGCCGCCGCGTGCGCCCTGATCCTCGGCTCGACCACAGCCGCTGCCGACTCGGCGCCCCAGCCCCGCGACCAGCTGCGCACGTTCGTGTGCCAGAAGGCGCTCGATCCACCGGCTCGGGCGGTCTCGGTCCAGGCGGTGATGCGGCCCGTGACCAGCACCGCGAAGATGCAGATGCGGTTCGAGCTGATGCGCCAGACCAAGAACCGCCCGCGCTTCATGGACGTGCGCGGAAGGGGGCTCGGCAGCTGGATCTCCCCGAGCAACCCCACGCTCGGGCAGCGGGCCGCCGACGTCTGGATCGTCAATCACCCGGTCGTCGACCTGTCGGGGCCGGCCACGTACAAGTACCGGGTGACGTTCAAGTGGCTCGACGCGGACGGCCAGACGCTCAGCACTCAGGCTCAGACGAGCCCGACGTGCTTCCAGCCCGAGTTGCGCGCGGACCTGCTGGTGAAGTCGCTGTCGATGACCCCGATCACGACGGGCCCGAACTCCGGGAAGACCGCCTACACCGCGATGATCGCGAATCGCGGCCTGAGCGGGGCCGGCCCGGTCGAAGTCGACTTCTCGGCCGGGACGAGCGCGCCTCAGACGGCGACAGTCGCGTTCGTCGGGTCCAAGTCATCGGTCAGCCAGCGGTTCGTGGCGGCGCCGTGCACCCCCGGAAGCACGCTTACCGTGACCGTCGATCCGACGCAGAGCATCGACGAGTACGACTTCGCGAACAACGCGCTGACGATGACCTGCCCGGCGGCGTCGTCCGGCTAACGAAACGCCCCCGCGCGCCGATATACAAGGGAGATCCGGAGCTCAGGCGGCCCGCTAAACTCGATCTCATATGAAGACCGGCGTACACCCAGAATATGTAGATGCGCATGTGCGCTGCACGTGCGGCAATGAATTCATGACCCGCTCCACGAAGCCCGAGATCCACGTCGAGATCTGCTCTGCCTGCCATCCGTTCTACACGGGGCGGCAGAAGCTGGTCGACACCGGCGGTCGGGTTGAGCGCTTCCAGCGGCGGGTGGCCAAGGGGCGGCGTGCCGCTCGCGGAACCACCGCGGCCTCCTAGCCTGAGGAATTGATGAGCGCGGCCGTCGAGCAAGGACGCCTGACGGCTTCGCGCGATGCCCCCGTTGGGGGCCAGGCCGTACTCGAGGGCGTGATGATGCGCGGCGTCAGTACGTGGGCGGTCGCCGTCCGGAAGCCGCCGGCCGAGGGCCACGAGCTCGGCGAGATCGACACCCAGACGTTCGCGCTCGAGTCCTGGAACCGGCGCCATCGCGTCTATCGCTGGCCGGTGATCCGCGGCGTGGTCGCGCTCGTCGAGTCGCTCGCGATCGGCATCCGCGCGCTCGGGATCTCCGCCAACGCGCAGCTCCCCGAAGAGGAGGTGCAGATATCCGGCGGCGCCTGGATCGGAACGGTTGCGGTTGCGGCCATATTCGCGATCGGGCTGTTCTTCGTCGTCCCGGTCGGCCTGACCAGTCTGATCAAGCACCAGCTCGGCTCGCCGGTCGCGTTCTGGGCCGTCGAGGGCGTGGTCCGGACCTCGATCTTCCTCGGCTACCTGTTCCTGCTCTCACGGCTCCGGGACCTCAAGCGAGTGTTCCAGTACCACGGCGCCGAGCACAAGGTGATCTCCTGCTACGAGGCGTCCGACGAGCTGACCCCGGCCCGCGCGGCGCTCTACTCCCGGTTCCACCCGCGGTGCGGGACAAGCTTTCTGCTGATCGTGATGATCATGGCGATCTTCGTGTTCGCCCCCGTGGGGCTGCCGGCGTGGTGGATCCTCGTGCTCACGCGGATCGTCGGCGTGCCCCTGATCGCGGGCCTCTCGTTCGAGGTCATCAAATGGGCGGGCCGGAATCGCAGCCGGGGCTGGGTCCAGGCGCTCATGTATCCGGGCATGCAGCTGCAGCGGCTCACGACCGCCGAGCCTGACCTCGACCAGCTGGCGGTATCGATCTCCTCGCTGCAGGCGGTGCTCGCGCAGCAGGAGGGCAAGCACATCTCGCCCGAGGATCTTGTAGGTCTCGAAGTCGTCGCGTAGCGTCCGGGTTTCATGCCCCGGGAACGCGGGTTGAGCGTCGTCATCGTCGGCGCCGGGTTCGGAGGACTCGCGGCGGCAATAGAGCTGCGCCGGCACGGGTTCGACGACGTGACCGTGCTCGAGCGCGCGCCGGGCGTCGGCGGCACGTGGCGCTACAACGACTACCCGGGCTGCGCCTGCGACGTGCCGAGCCATCTGTACTCGTTCTCGTTCGCGCAGCGCCGGCACTGGTCGCGGATCTGCTCGCCGCAGGCGGAGATCCTGCGCTATCTCGAGGAGGTCGCGCGGGACGAGGGCGTCGCCGGGCGCGTCCGGCACGGCGTCGAGGTCGTGTCGTGCCGCTGGGACGGCTCGTCGTCCACGTGGGCCGTGTCTTCCGCGGATGGTCGGACCTGGCGCGCGGACGCGGTGGTGATCGCCACCGGCCAGCTGCATCAGCCGGCGATCCCGGTTGTTGCGGGCTTTGCGGAGTTCAAGGGCCACAGCTTCCACTCGGCCCGTTGGGACCACGGCTACGACCTGACCGGGAAGCGGGTGGCGGTGATCGGGACCGGCGCGAGCGCGGTCCAGTTCGTCCCGGAGGTCGCCAAGCAGGCCGGGCGCCTGCACGTGTTCCAGCGGACCGGCAACTGGTTTCTCCCACGGCGAAACCGCGCCTACCCGCCGCTCGTTCGGGGTGTGATCCGGTTCGTACCCGGGGTCCAGGCGCTTCGCCGGCGGTTCATCTACTACTACGCCGAGACGCTCACGATGATGATCCGCAACCCGCGGACCGTCGGTCGGATTGGGCGGCTCCGCTCGGCGCTGTTCATGCGCTGGCAGCTGCGGGATCCCGAGGTCCGGCGCAAGGCTTGGCCGCGGTACACGTTCGGGTGCAAACGCGTCCTGTTCAGCTCGCATTACCTGCCGGCGCTGCAGCGGCCGAACGTCGAGCTCGTCGTTGAGCCGATCGAGCGGTTTGTCGGTGCCGGCGTCGTCACCGCCGGCGGGGTGTTGCGTGAGGTCGACTGCGTGATCTGGGGCACGGGGTTCAAGACCACCGAGTTCATGTTCCCGATGGAGATCGTCGGCGCCGGAGGGCGTTCTTTGCGCAAGGCGTGGACGGGCGGGGCACATGCCCACCTCGGCGTCTGCGTTCCCGGGTTCCCGTCGCTGTTCCTGATGTACGGGCCGAACACGAACACCTCGGGTGGGTCGATCGTTTTCTACGAGGAGGCGCAGGCCGCCTACATCCGTCAGGCGCTCTCGGAGCTGCGCACCCGGCGGGCGGGGTCGATCTCGATCCGGCCCGAGGTCGAGGCCGCCAGCGACCGGGAGGTGCAGGCGGCGTTCGCCGGCACGGCGTGGACTCAGTGCGACTCGTGGTACCGCGACGAAAGCGGCCGGATCGTCGCCAACTGGCCCGGCTACATGACCCAGTACGCCGAGCGCCTGCGCGTGTTAGACCCTCGTGATTACGAGTTCGCGCCGCCGGGCGCGGGGCCTACACTCGAAACACGATGATCGACGAATTGGTCTCACAGATCGAGACGCGCTTCGGCGAGCTGCAAGACGAGCTGTCGGATCCGGTGGTGATCGGCGACCGTGACCGGTTCACGGCGGCCAGCCGTGCCTACCGTGAGCTCGAGCCGGCCGCTCGCCTCGCTACCGAGTACCGCCGGGCGGCCGACGACGCCGAGGGCGCGCGGGAGCTCCTGGCCGAGGATGGCGAGGACCCTGAGCTGCGCGCGCTGCTCGAAACGTCGAGGGAGCGGCTGACCGAGCTCGAGGACGAGATCCGCCTCGTGATGGTCGAGCGCGACCCCAACGACGACAAGAACGTGATTGTCGAGATCCGTCCGGGTGCCGGCGGCGACGAGGCCGGGCTGTGGGCCGGCGATTTGTACCGGATGCTCACCCGCTACGCGGAGAGGCTCGGATTCCAGACCGAGCCGTTGTCGATCGGGGAAGGCACGTACACGTTCGCGATCAAGGGCGACGGGGCGTACTCGGTGTTCAAGTTCGAGGGGGGAACGCACCGTGTCCAGCGTGTCCCCGAGACCGAGTCCCAAGGCCGGATCCACACCTCAACGGCCACGGTTGCGGTACTGCCCGAGGCCGAGGAGGTCGAGGTCGAGATCGACCCCGGGGATCTGCAGATCGACGTGTACCGCAGCTCCGGTCCCGGGGGGCAGTCGGTGAACACCACCGACTCGGCCGTGCGCATCACCCACAAGCCGTCCGGGATCGTGGTCTCAATGCAGGACGAGAAGTCACAGCTTCAGAACCGGGAGCGTGCGATGCGCGTGTTGCGCGCCCGGCTGTACGAGCGCGCGCTCGCCGAGCAACAGGCCGAGGTTGCCGCCTCGCGCGCCGCTCAGGTGGGCACGGGAGAGCGCGCCGAGAAGATCCGCACCTACAACTACGGCGAGCGCAGGGTCAAGGATCACCGGATCAATCTGCTGGTCCACAACCTCGACGCGATCCTGATGGGCGAGCTCGACGAGCTCACCGCCGCCCTGCAGGACGACGAGAAGCGCCGCCGCTTGAGCGCGCACGGCTTGACATCCGGTCGCGCCTGATCGTGCGCGCTCAAGCCCCATCCGGTGAGGAGAAAGCCGTTGCCTGAGGCCGTTCTAGGGGCCGGGAAGTCGGTTTCGCAGGCGCTGTCGGACGCGCTCGCGGCGCTCACCGCCGCCGGCTGCGACACCCCGCGGCTCGACGCCGAGCTGCTGCTGGCGTCGGTGCTGGGGGTGGGACGCGAGCGGCTCGTGATCGACGCCGCCGCCGAGCTGGACGCGACTGATCTGGAGCGGTTCGAGGCCGTGGTGGCGCGACGCGAGGCCCGCGAGCCGGTCGCCTACATCCTCGGGCACAAGGCGTTCCGGCGGATCACGCTGTCGGTCGATCGCCGCGTGCTGATCCCGAGGCCCGAGACCGAGATGCTCGTGGAGATCGGGCTGACGCTCGACCGCGGCGCGCGGATCGCGGATGTCGGGACCGGGAGCGGCGCGGTTGCGCTCGCCCTCAAGGATGAGCGCCCCGACCTGACGGTGATCGGCATCGACGTGAGCGAGGATGCCCTGTCGGTCGCCCGCGAGAACCGCGCGCGGCTTGGACTCGACGTGGAGTTCGTGTGCGCCGACCTCCTCGACGGGGTGCCCGGTCCATTCGACGCGGTCGTGGGGAACCTCCCGTACGTGGCGGAGGGCTCGGCGCTACCGCCGGAGATCGAGGTGTATGAGCCGCCGGTGGCGCTGTTCGGTGGCGAGGACGGCCTCGACCTGACCCGGCGCTTGATCATGACGGCGGCGGACGCCCGGGTTCCGCTCGTCGCGCTCGAGGTCGGGCTGGCCGAGGCGGTCGCCGGCATCGCGCTCCGCGCGGGCTATTCGTCCGTGCAGATCCTGCGCGACCTCGCGGGTCACGAGCGCGTGGTTCTCGCGCGGCGTTGACCGATTCGGAGGCTTTCGAGCGCTGCATTGCGGTCGGGGGGCTGGTGCTGTTCGGCGCCGACACCGTGTACGGACTCGCGTGCGATCCCGACGACCGCTTCGCCGTCGAACGGCTGTACCTGCTCAAGCAGCGCAGCCTGACCAAGCCCTCCGCGGTCATGTTCTTCTCTTTGGAGCGGGCGTTCGACGCAGTGCCGGAGATCGGAGAGCGGACTCGCGGCGCGATGGCGAGGCTGCTGCCCGGCGCCGTCAGCGTGCTGCTGCCGAACCCGGCGGGCCGGTTCCCGCTCGCCTGCGGCTCAGATGTCGGGACGCTCGGGCTGCGGGTGCCGGCGGTGCCGGCGCTGGCCGGGGTGCGCCGGCCCGTGCTGCAGTCGAGTGCGAACCGGGCCGGCGGCGCCGATCCGCGGTCGCTCGATGAGGTCCCGACGCTGCTGCGGGCCGCGGTCGACCTGGTGATCGACGCAGGAGAGCTGCCCGGCACGCCGTCGACCGTGGTCGACCTGCGCCGCTACGAGGTGGACGGCGAATGGAGCGTGGTGCGGGAGGGGGCCGTCGGCGAGCGCGAGCTGACCGAGGCGCTCCACTGGCAGTACCACTTCGATGCCGGGTCTTATACCGAGGCGATCCGGGCGGACGTGCTCGGTTACGACTCTCTGCAGGAGGAGTTAGCCGCCGCCAGCGGCACGGGCGCGCGCCGGATCCTCGAACTCGGCACCGGCACCGGCGAAACCGCCCGCCGGCTGCTCGAGCGCCACCCAGATGCCTCGCTGGTCGGGATCGACGAGAACGAGCGGATGCTCGCGGTGGCCCAGGACGCGTTGCCTCCGTCTCGCGTCTCGTTGCTGGCGGCCCGGATCGAGGAGCCACTCCCCGCCGGTCCGTTCGACCTCATCGCGAGCGCACTGTGCGTTCACCACCTCGATGGCGCGGCCAAGGCCGACCTGTTCTCGCGCGTGCACGACGCACTGGCCTCGGGCGGCCTGTTCGTGATGGGCGATGTGGTCGTACCGGTCGACCCCGCGCTCGCGACGACTTCGCTGACGCCGGGGTACGACCGCCCGAGCCCGCTGGCCGACCAGCTGAGGTGGCTGGCCGAGGCCGGACTAGAGCCTCGGGTGGCCTGGGAGCAGGGGGATTTGGCGGTCGTCGCCGCGCGCCGGATCTGACCGTTCGCCGGCAACAACGTCGGCCGATTCCGTTGCTAGGCTCGTAGCTCGAGTGACCGCCACCGACCTGCCCGCCGACTTCTTCAATCGCCCCCTGTCCGAGGTCGATCCGGAGATCGCGGACGTCCTGGCGCTGGAGCTCGAGCGCCAGCAGCGGACGCTCGAGATGATCGCGTCGGAGAACTTCGTCCCGATGTCCGTCCTGGAGTGTCAGGGGTCGGTGCTGACCAACAAGTACGCCGAGGGCTATCCGGGCAAGCGGTACTACGGCGGCTGCGAGTACGTCGATATCGCCGAGCGGCTCGCGATCAAGCGCGCGGTTGACCTGTTCGGGGCCGAGCACGCAAACGTGCAGCCGCACTCGGGCGCGCAGGCGAACATCGCCGTCTACCACGCGCTGCTCGATCCCGGCGACACCGTGATGGGGCTCGAGCTCTCGCACGGCGGCCATCTCACGCACGGGATGCGGATCAACGTGTCGGGCAAGCTGTACGACATCGCTCCGTACCACGTCGACCGGGAGACCGGCCGGATTGATATGGATGAGGTGCACCGGATCGCTCAGGAGCGCCGGCCGAAGATGATCCTCGCGGGGTGGTCGGCGTACCCGCGCTTCCTCGACTTCGAGCGCTTCCGCGCGATCGCCGACGAGGTCGGCGCGTATCTGGTCGTGGATATGGCCCATTTCGCGGGATTGGTCGCGGCGGGGCTGCATCCCAACCCGGTGCCGTTCGCGGATGTGGTGACCACGACGATCCACAAGACCATCGGTGGCGGCCGCGGCGGCCTGATCCTGTGCACCGAGGAGTTCGCGAAGCGGATCGACTCGGCCGTATTCCCCGGGCAGCAGGGCGGTCCACTCGAGCACATCATCGCGGGCAAGGCGGTGGCTCTGCGGATCGCCGCGAGCGAGCCATTCCGCGAGCGCCAGGAGCGCACGGTCGCCGGTGCGCAGGCGGTCGCCGACGAGCTGCTCGGCGCCGGTGCCGGCGTGAGCGTGCTCACCGGCGGTACCGATGTGCATCTGGTTCTGTGCGACCTGCGCGAGTCCGAGCTCGACGGGAAGCAGGCCGAGGACCGGCTCGCGTCGGTGGGGATCACGGTCAACCGGAACGCGGTTCCGTTCGACCCGCGCCCGCCTGCCGTCTCGAGCGGGCTACGGATCGGAACGCCCGCGCTGGCCACGCGCGGACTTCAGCTCGAGGACTTCGTCGAGGTCGGGACGATCATCGCCGAGACGCTGGTCTCGGACGACTTCTCCTCGCGCCAGGCAGAGCTCGCCGAGCGCGCCGCGGCGATCGCGGATCGCTACCCGCTGTACACGCGCGTCGGCGCCGCCGCGATCGTCTGACCCTCGATCTTGTCCGGACGGGGTCGCACGGTCCCACGGACGCCGCCGCAGGCGGCCCATCATTCAAATGCAGCCACGGTCGCGATGATCACAAACGTCGCCATGAGCGCCACGCCCTCGAACACGGTTGCCTCGCCGTCGCCGGTGATTTGCCAGACGAGGATCGCGGTTCCGATCAGCGCGCCGATGTAGACCGGCGCGAGCGTGAACGTCAGCGTGGTGGACGTCAGCAATGAAACCAGCACGAGCAGCGGGTACAGGAACGCGGCGATCTGCGCCACCGAGTTCTTGACCACCGAGATGGCGAGGTCAGCCTGGCCCTTAGCGGCGAGCACGATCCCGGCGACGTTCTCGACCGCGTTGCCGGCGATGGCGACGATTACCAGGCCCGCGAACGCCTGGGAGATGTGGAGCGTCTCGATCGTCGGCTGGAGCGCGTTGACGAACCAGTCCGAGACGAACGCGGACCCGACGCCGGCGACGGTCAGAAGCACGACGCTGGTGGCGATGCCGAGGCGTGGCGGCTCACCCCCCACGCCGGCTCCGGACTCGGTGCGCAGGTACTGGCGGAGCCAGGTGGCGTACACGATCAGGATCGCGACCGCCCCGATGATCGAGATCGTCTTGGCGTGCCCGCTCGCGGGATCGCCGGCGGAGTGCGTCAGCCCGATCAGCACGATGATGAACGACGACACCAGCAGCAGGGTCGCGGTGTCATTCGGCAACCTCGGGTTGAAGCGCATCACGCCGTCGCCCTCGCGCCGGGCACCGGCGACGATCACCAGTCCGAGCACGAGCAGCGCGTTGACCAGGATGGACCCGAGGATCGCGGTCTCCGCGACGATCAGCTGACCGGCGTTCAAAGCGAAGATCACCACGAAGAACTCGGGGAGGTTGCCCACCGTCGACTGCATGAGTCCCGTGGCGGCAGGGCCGAGCCTCCGTCCGACCTGCTCGGTGGCGATGGCGACGATCCAGGCCATGCCGGCGAGCGCGAGCGTCGCCAGCACGAACGCGACCACCCTCGAGACGCCCTCGGCGTAACGGGTTATGCCCGCGAGGGCGGTGACGACGGCGATCGCGCCCAGAACCGCCTTTTCGGTCCGGGTGAGCCCGCTCAGCTGCTCGTCCGAGCTTCGAGTCGCGGCCGCCAGCTAACCCACCCGCTCGAATTCCCCGGTCTCGACCTCGCGCTGCACCTGCACCTCGATCTCGTGCTCGCTGGTGTCGGGAGCGGCGTCCCGCAGCTCGCGGACCCGCCGGCTCTTGAACTTCAGGATCTCGAGCACGTAGATGAGATAGACGCTCGCGGCGAGCGCGATCAGCGCGATCACCACCATCACCAGCACCCAGCCGAGGTGATAGGTCCCGTGGTGGTTCGAGTAGGGCACGAACCGCAGCGCCACCGCGACGCCGGCGAGCAGCAGCGTCCACCCGTACAGGTACGCGACCGTCCGGCGCGGGCTGAAGCCCAGTCGCGCCATCCGGTGGTGGAAGTGGTTGGCGTCCGCGGACCACGGCTTGCGCTTGTACTTGAGCCGCTTGGCGACGACGAAGCCGGTATCGAGGAACGGCACCGCGAGCACGATCAACGGGGCGACGAGCGTGACCACGGCTCCGGTCTTCACCGACCCGACGACCGCCACCACCCCGAGCAGATAGCCGAGCAGGTTCGCCCCCGCGTCGCCCATCAACGACGAGGCGGGATAGAAGTTGTGGAACAGGAAGCCGAGCGCCGCTCCCGCGGTCAGCGCCGAGAGCACGCCGGCGCCGCTCACGTGCAGGTCGAACGCGATGATCGCGAACGCCACGCCGACGATCGTGCACAGCCCGGCCGCGAGGCCGTCGACGCCGTCGGACAGGTTCACGACGTTCATCAGGCCGACCAGCCAGATCACGGTCAGCACGCCACCGGTGTTCGGCAGCTGCAGCGTCCCGATGAACGGGATCGTCACGTCGGTCACGACCGCGCCGCCCGCGACGGCGATCACCGCGGCCGCGATCTGGCCGAGCAGCTTCCACTGTGGGGCCAGCGGGTGGGCGTCATCGATCGCGCCGACCAGCGTGATCACGCACGCGCCGACGAGGATTGTCCAGGTGTGGACGGTTCCGCCGGTGCCCGGCGCGGTGCCGAGCGTGTGGTGGAGGCTGATCGTCGAAGGCAGCCAGAACGCGGAGGCCACGAGCACGCCGGCAAGGATCGCCAGGCCGCCGAGCGCGGGCGTTTCGCGCTCGGCCAGGCCGCGCTCGCTCGGCCTCACGACAGCGCCGACCCGCCGCGCCAACCTGCCGGTTAGCGGGGTCAGTGCGGTGGCGACCGCCATCGCCACCAGGAATGCGAACAGGGCGTCCCAGTACTGCATCGCGTTCGGGGAAGCATGCCAGGGGAGGAGGACTGCGTGGTTATCGGAGCGCCTGGGCGATTCGGGCGGTGAGCGCGATCGGCTCGTGCACGAGGTGGCGATCGGTTACGCGGAGCACCCGCAACCCGGCTGCGACCATGACCTGATCACGCTTGCGGTTGCTCTCGAACGCCAGCCGGTGGCCGTGGGCGTCCCAGCCGTCGAACTCGAGGACGAGACCGTGTGAGGGCCAGTAGACGTCGGCCAGGTAGCCGTGGACGCGGACGTTCGTGAGGGGCTTCGGGAGCTGGGCCTGGTCGATCAGCTTGAGGATCTTGCGTTCCTTCTCGGAGCGGGTGAGGCGGGGGTCGTCGAGCAGCGCCCGGATGATGGGACTTCCGCGGCGGGTCGGCTCGCGAGCGATGACGGCTTCGATCGCCCGGGTGGTCACGATGCGGCGGTACAGGGCCTCCTGAAAGGCCTGCTCGGTGGCGCGGGCGGACTCGGTGGCGGCGAGGTCGCAGACGGTGCGGGCGATCGTGGTGATTCGCAGGCCCCGCATGACGGTGGCGTCTTGCTGATCGCGATCTCCGCGACTCTGTGGAGCCTGATCCCCGGGCTGGACGCCTGGATTTCGCCCCGCCACCGTGATGTCGACATCGCTGAGTCGGTCTCCGGCAGAAGGCCGATAAAGACAGGCGGCTGAGCGATGGCTGACAACCGCATCGGGTCCACAGGCGAGAGCCGCCGCCCGAGCTTTAGCCATCGGCGTCGGCGGCGCCGGGCCGAGGAGGTAGACGCCGGTGTGTAGCCGCTGCATACGCGCCGGCCTTCACCCGATGGGCGATCGCGCCGCGGGCGAGTCCCGCGCCGCGAGAGTGCTTCGCGGTCGATCACGTTGTCCTGACGGCCTCGCGATCCGCGCGATTGCCCGCTCCACAGGATGCATAACACGTCACCGGCCCCTCGGCGCGGGAGCCTTGCCGACTCGTGCATGACTATCGTGCACGAGTCGGCAAGGCTCGGCGGGGCGACTCCGAAATGTCGCACTGTGCAGGTGATTCGGGGCTCATTGGCCCAGTATCGGACCCCCGACACCGGATCCGGCCGATCGCGCCTGATTTGGAACAGACGCGTGGCGAAGTTTTGACGCCCGGGGGACGGCGCCGCGGCTATGACGCCGCCCGCCGCCCGCTGTCCCGTCGCCCGGGGCCCCCGTCCGAGCGCCGTTCCTGCTATTCTGACGTTAACGTAAGAATTAGATTTCGGAGGACCATGTCAGCAGCAACGGCGACATCAACTCGGGCCCGGAGATTAGGCGTCCACGCCGGGCACGACTCGTACAAATGGTGGGCGCTGTCCTGCACCAGCCTGGGGATGCTGCTGGCGACGATCAACTCGGGGACGCTGATCATCGCGCTGCCCGACCTCGAGCGCAGCCTGCACACGGGCCTGCTCGAGCTCGTGTGGGTCATCCTCGTGTACATGATCGCCTCGACGGTGCTCGTGCTGAGCGCCGGCCGGCTGTCGGACCAGTTCGGACGCAAGAAGGCGTATATCGGCGGCTTCGTGTTGTTCGCGGTGGCGTCGTTCGGCGCCGGCTTCGCGGACAACGGCACCCAGCTGATCCTGTGGCGGATCCTCCAGGGCATCGCCGGCTCGTTCCTGTTCGCCAACTCGGCAGCGATCGTGACCGACGCGTTCCCGCGCGAGCAGCTGGGCATGGCGATGGGCACCAACACGATGGTCGCGGCGATCGGGCTGGTCATCGGTCCGGTGCTCGGTGGCGCCCTCGTGCTGATCTCATGGCACTGGGTGTTCTGGTTCAACGTCCCGTTCGCGCTCGGCGGGAGCGCGTGGGCGTGGATGATCCTGCACGAGGTCAGCGGGCGGTCGGAGGACCGGTCGTTCGACGCGCTCGGCACGATCACGTTCCTGATCGGGCTCACCGGGCTTGTGTACGGCATCTCCAAGGGCGGCCTGTCCGGCTGGGACACGACGTCGGTGATCGTGAGCCTGGCCGCTGCGGCGGTGTTCCTTCCCGGCTTCGTGCTGATCGAGAGCCGCGTCCGCTCGCCGATGCTCGACCTCTCGATCTTCAAGAACCGCCTGTTCGCGGCGGCATCGCTGGCCGCCTTCATGAACGGCCTGGCGCGATTCGCGCTGATGTTCGTGTTCGTCTTCTACTTCCAGGGCGTGCAGGGAGACTCGCCGATCCTCGCCGGGATCAAGCTCGCGCCGCTGGCGCTCGGGCATGCTGATCGCCTCGCCGCTGGCGGGGATCTGGGCCGACCGCCGCGGCTCGCGCGGGATGGCCGTGGCGGGGATGCTCGTCCAGGCCGCCGGGCTGGCCCTGATGACCACGCTCCAGCGAGACACCGCGTACCTGGCGCCCGGCGCTTACATGTTCATCGTCGGGGTCGGTTCGGGGATGTTCAACTCCCCGAACACCGCGGCGATGATGGGCACCGTTCCGCCGCACCGCCGCGGGATCGCCGCCGGCGCCCGAGTGCTCGTCCAGAACACCGGCGCGGTGATCTCGATCGCGTTCGTGCTCGCGGTCGTCACCTCGAGCGTGCCGAAGAGCACGCTGTTCAAGGTGTTCTCCGGCCTCGCCAACCACATCACGAACGCGCAGCTCGTGCCGTTCATGGCGAACATGCACACCGCGCTGTGGTGCCTGGCCGGGATCTCGCTACTCGGCGCCGTGGTCTGCGCGGCGCGGCCGTCCCACTCGCAGGCTGAGGCCGAGCTGACCGAAAGCCGGCGTCGTGAGGAGGCGCAAGCCCCGCGCGCGGAGGTCGCAGCATGAGCGCGACCGCAACCAAGCCGCTGCGGATCGGAGAGGTGGCGGAGCTCACCGGGACCACCCCGCGGACGATCCGCTACTGGGAGGAGATCGGCCTGCTCCCCGTCCCGCACGACCGGGTCCAGGGCCAGCATCGCGTCTACAGCGAGGCCGACGTCGAGCGCGTGCGCGAGATCATCCGGCTCCGCGACCTGCTCGGGCTCTCGCTCGACCAGCTCGCGGTACTGCTCGACGCCGAGACCGCGCGCGCCGCGCTCCGGCGCGAGCTCGAGCACGCCGAAGATCCGGCGACGATCAAAACGCTCCTCGAACAGGCGCTCGGGCACATCGGCACCCAGCTCGAGCTTGTCCGCATGCGGCGCGAGGCCCTCGGCCAGCTCGAGGAGGAACTCGTGGCCAAGCGGCGGCGCGTCAACAAGCGCCTGGCTGAGCTTCCCGAGCAGTGACAGCGACGCCCGCGGGGGCCACGGCCGGCGTCGATCGCCGCTCGATGTCGGTCCTATCGTCGTGCCACCTGTTCACCGACATCGCCCAGGGGTCGATCCCGGCGCTGCTGCCGTTCCTGATCGCTCGCGATCACATCACGATCGCGGCCGCATCGGCGCTCATCCTCGCCGCGACGATCTCCTCGTCGGTGATCCAGCCGCTGTTCGGATACGTGTCCGACCGGCTGTCGCTGCCGTGGCTGATGCCGCTCGGGCCGGCGCTCGGCGGTCTAGGGGTCGCGCTGATCGGCTTCGCCCCGAGTTACGCGCTGACGTTCGGCGCGGTGTTGCTCAGCGGGCTCGGCGTGGCCGCCTTCCATCCCGAGGGCTCGCGGTTTGCCAACTACGTCTCGGGTGCCCGCCGGGCCAGCGGCATGAGCCTGTTCAGCGTGGGCGGGAACGTCGGCTTCGCGCTCGGGCCGGTGCTCGTGACGCCGCTGGTGATCGCGTTCGGTCTGCACGGAACCGCGTTCATGGTGATCCCGACATGGCTGATGGCCATTGTCATGGTCCACGAGCTGCCGCGGCTGAAGCGGTTCCGCCGCGACCTCGTCGGCGGTCGCGTGCAGCGAACCGACGATCACGAGGCGTGGGGCCCGTTCGCGATCCTCGCCGGCGTGATCGCGGTCCGCTCGTTCGTGTACTTCGGGATGGTGACGTTCATCCCGCTCTACTACGTGAACGTCCTGCACACGAGCAAGGCGTTCGGGAGCGTTGCGCTCACGGCGATGCTGCTCGGTGGCGCGGCCGGCACGCTGACCGGTGGTCCGCTCGCCGACCGGTTCGGCCGGCGCACGGTGCTGGTCGGCTCGATGATCGTGATCCCGCCGCTGGTCGTGGGCTTCCTTCTGTCCGGGCCGGTGGTCGCGCTCGGGTTCGCGGCGCTCGCCGGCGCGGCGACGATCGCAACCTTCGCGGTCACGATCGTGATGGGTCAGGAGTACCTGCCGGGCCGGCTTGGCGTCTCCGCCGGGGTGACGATCGGCCTGTCGATCGGCCTCGGCGGCGTCGGCGCGCCGTTGCTCGGGCTGCTCGCCGATGCGCGCGGTCTGACCGCGGTGTTCGAGGTCGTCGCGATCCTGCCGCTGGTGGCGCTGGCGTTGAGCCTCGCGCTGCCGCGCCGAACGCCCCGAGAGGCGGGCGGTCGCGACATGCGGGTCGGAGCGGAACGCGTCGCTGCGCGGCGGGCGCTCACTCGCGCGCGTAGCCGAGCAGGATCGCCGGCCCGGCCGGCGTAACCAACCGCTGACGGCGCGGTAGTTCTCGCGGGAGGCCGGTCTGCGGCCCGTGGTCCCTGCCTATATGAGCTTTTCGATACAAGCGTTCACCAAGCGCATGCCCGCGTTCGCTGCGATTGCCGCGGCGTTCGTCGGCATCGTCAACATCGTCTCCACGCTGTCGCCGAACATCCGGTGGCGCGGCCACCTGCTGCTCGAATTCGAGCCGGTCGAGGCGATTCGCCTGTTCCACGCGCTCGCGCTCCCGGCCGGCGCCGCGTTGCTGCTGGTGGCGCCGTATCTGGCCAAGCGCCGCCGGCGGGCACTACAGACGGCCGTCGTGCTGATGCTCGCGCTGGGCGTGTTCGACCTGCTCAAAGGGCTCGACTTCGAGGAGACGATCCTCACCTGGGGGGTCGCCGCGGTGCTGATCGGCGCCCGGAGCGAGTTCCGCGTCCGCCATGACCCGATCACGCTGCGCTCGGCGGTCTGGCGAGTGCCGTTACTCGGACTGGCAGGGCTTGTCGGCGCCGCCGCCGCGACCTGGGCGACACAGGGCCATCCGTCCTGGCGCGCGGTCGCCACCGAGACCTTCGATCTCCTGCGCTGGCACCAGGGGCCGATCCACTACCACCACCACATTCCGGTCGGGGTTCACATGCTCGAGTTCGGGACCCTGCTGATCATCGCCTACGTGATCTTCCGGCCGCTGACCGCGCCGCGGGCGTTGCCGAGCCCGGCCGCGCGCCGGGAGGCGTCGGACCTGATCAGGGAGCACGGCGCGGACACGCTCGCGTTCTTCAAGCTGCGGGCCGACAAGCACTACCTGTTCAGCGAGGACCGGCGGGCGTTCGTCGGTTACGCGATCGAGAACGGCGTGCTGCTGCTCTCCGGCGATCCGGTCGGCCCCGAGGAGGCGCTTCCGGGCCTGCTGCACGGCGTCCGCGAGTTCGCCGACTCACGTGGCCTCAAGCTCGGGGCGCTTGGAGCGAGCGAGGGGCTGTGCCCGCTGTATGCGGAGCTCGGGCTGCGCACGATGTACGTCGGGGACGAGGCGGTCGTGGATCTCGGCGGCTTCTCGCTCGAGGGACGTCCGATCCGCAAGGTGCGCCAATCGGTCACGCGGCTCGGCAAGGCGGGCTACACCGCGGAGCTGCACCAGCTGCGGGCGCTCGACGCGGGCACGGTCGAGCGGGTCGAACAAGTGGTCGAGCTCGGTCGCCAGGGCGCGCCCGAGCGCGGCTTCTCGATGGCGATGGACTCGCTTCAAGGCGAGCACGATCACGAGACGCTCGTGGTGCTCGCGCGCGACGAGGCCGGCGCGATCCGCGGCGTCCTGCATTTCGTTCCCTGCTACGGCCGGTCCGCGGTGTCGCTGTCGTTCATGCGCCGCGACCCGACGACCCCCAACGGGCTGACCGAGTTCCTCGTCGTCAAGGCGATCGAGCTGCTCCGGCAGCGCGGAGTCGATGAGCTGTCGCTGAACTTCGCCGCGTTCGCGAAGTGGATGCACAGCCCCGAGAAGCGGCTCGAGCGGCTGCTCGGGAAGCTGATCGCGCTCGGCAACCCGTTCTTCCAGATCGAGAGCCTGTACCGGTTCAACGCGAAGTTCTTCCCGCGCTGGGAACCGCGGTTCCTCGTGTACGAGGGCCCGCTCGGACTGCCGCGCGCGAGCATCGCGGCGCTGTGGGCGGAGGGTCAGCTCCCCAAGCCCCGGATCGGCCGCGCATCGGCCGCGCGCTGACGTTCTCAAAGCCCGAACACGGTTTGCCGGTGGCAACGCGGCGGCGCTAACGTAGCGCTAACGTAGTGCCCTCCGGATCAGCACGAAGGTGGGGCCGTCCGCGTGCGCAGGCGAACGACTTCGAACGCGACGGTTCCCTCAATGCGCCGCTACCCTTCCGGCCCTCTGACCACTCATGACCGGCTCCACCTCCTTCAACCCGTTCCATCTTGACGACCACGAACACAGGATCCCCGGTGTCGCTGAGCGCTCCCGCAACCTCTGACGGCCACGCGGCGCTGCTCGCCTACCTCGACGTGGTGATGCTCGTGGTGGCGGCTCCGATCATGCTGCTGATCGGCGTCCCCGCGGCCGGCTATCTGGTCGGCGCGGGCGCGTGGATCGTCCTGCGCGCGGTCGGTGTGGCCATCGAGCGCGTCATCCCGTCGCTGCACGATCCACGCGGCGAGGTCACGCTGCGGCTGGCGTATCTGCTCGGCCGGCTGTTCACGCTCGCGATCGCGGTGATCCTCGTCCGCAACGCCGCGGGCCGCGACGACGGGCTGACCGCGTTGATCGTGATCGTGTTCGCGTTCACGGCACAGCTGGTGCTCTCGTTCCTGACCCGCCCGAGGACGCGATGAGCAAGACCCGCAAGATCGTCCTGATCGGCTTCGGCGCCTACATCGGCATTTTCGTCCTGCTGGTCCTCATCTACGGCTTCGCCCAGCACAAGAACAACGAGTTCCAGATCCAGAACGAGTTCAAGCTCGTGAACTGGGTGAGCCTCGGGGTGTTCAGCATCAACCGTGCGGTGCTCTACCTGTTCATCGCGACCCTGCTGACGATATGCACGATGGTGTGGATCGCCGGGCGGATGCAGACGCGACCGAACAAGGTCCAGACCGCGGTCGAGGTGCTGTACTCGCTGATGCGGAACAACGTCACCCGGGGGAACATGCCCGACTCGATGGCGGCCAAGTGGTTCCCGTTCATCGGCACGCTGTTCCTGTTCATCTGGTTCTGCAATCTGATCGGCTACCTGCCGCTGCCGACGAACAGTGAGGAAAAGTTCAACCTGTTCGGCGCACACATCCCGTCGTTCGCGCTGTATGCCGCGACCGCGAACATCTCGGTGCCGCTGGTGCTGGCACTCGTCGTGTTCATCGCCTTCATCTGGGTGGGGATCAAGCAGCAGGGCCCGCTCGGATACCTGAAGAGCCTGATTCCGGCGGGCGTTCACGGGGCGATGCTGATCCTGATCTTCCCGATCGAGGTGATCTCCACCCTCATGCGGCTGCTGTCGCTGACCATCCGGTTGTGGGCGAACATCTTCGCCGGGCACATCATTCTCCTGTTCCTGGCGGGCGGGCTCGCGGTGATCCTCGGGCTCCAGGCGCTCGGGTGGTTCGCGCTCCCGGCCGGGATCCTCATCTACCTGTTCGAGCTGGGCCTGGTGGCCACGCTACAAGCGTTCATCTTCGCGACCCTGGCCGCGATCTACATCGCCGGCGCCGCCACTCACCACTAACACGACAAGGAGCCCTCTGATGATGTTGTCTCTTGCATCTCCCCATAGCGCGGCCTCCGGGATCACGGCGGGGTTCGGAATCGCGGTAGGCGGTGGTCTCGGCGCGGTCGGCGCGGGCGTCGGCATCGGCATCATCTTCGGCAAGGTGATCGAGGCGGTCACCCGCCAGCCGGAGATGCGCGACGAGATCACCAGCATCCAATGGCTGGGATTCGCGCTCACCGAAGCCGTGTTCTTCTACGGCCTCGTGGCCGGCCTGCTCTCCTACGTGCTCAAGTAGATGGCCGCGGTCTCTCACCTGACGGTCGCCGCTTCGAGCGGCTCGTTCCTGATCACGCCGAACGTCGGGCTGATGATCTGGACGCTGCTGCTGTTCGGGATCTCGATGTACATCCTGTGGAAGCTCGCGTTCCCCCGGATCTCCGAGGCGCTCGACCGGCGCCAGCACGCGATCGAGGAGTCGATCGACCACGCCGAGCGCATTCGCCACGACGCCGACGAGCTGCTCGCCGAGTATCGCGAGCGGCTTCAGGAGGCCCGGAGCCAGGCCGAGCAAATCCTCGACCGGGCGCGCAAGACCGGCGAGGCGACCGAGCGCAATGCCCAGGAGAGCGCCGAGCAGCGGCGACAGCAGCTGATGGAGCAGACGCGCCGCGAGATCGAGTCCGAGACGCGTCGCGCGATCCAGGAGATCCGCCGCGAGGTCGCGGACCTGACCGTGCTCGCGACCGAGAAGGTGACGCGCAAGGTGCTCGACGACGACGACCAGCGGCGACTCGTGGAGGACGCTCTGTCAGAGCTCGACTTCAGCATGCTCGCCCCCGGGGATGGCGGCGACTGACGTGACCGATAGCGGGGGTGACCGGTAGTGGAAGAGATCGCTGAGGTTTACGCCCGGGCCCTGTTCCAGGTGGCCAAGGAGCACGACCTCCTCGACGACGTGCGCGACGACCTGACGGCGTTCACAAAGGCGCTCGATGACACTCGCGAGTTCACGGTGTTCTTCTTCTCGCCGTACTTCTCGACCGAGGAGAAGAAGGACGGCCTGAAGAAGGCCGTCACCGGCGCCGAACCCATCTTCATGAACTTCCTCGAGGCGCTGATCGAGCGCCATCGCATGCCCGCGATCTTCCGCATCAGGGATCGCTACCAGGACATGTGGGAGGATGAGCGCGATCTGCTTCCGGTCCAGGTGACGAGCGCGGTCCCGCTCGACGAAGCCACCGTCGGGAGCATCGGGAAACGGATCGGTGAGCAGACCAAGCGCACGGTCGAGCTCACGAGCAAGGTCGATCCCGACATCCTCGGCGGCATCGTGTTGCGAGTGGGCAACGTCATCCTCGACGCGTCGATCCGGAACCGACTGGAACAACTTCGAAAGCAAGTCGCGCGGGCGTAGCTACGCTCGCCCGCGAAGGAGTCATGAATGCAGATCAACCCTGACGAGATCACCTCAATCCTCAAGGACCGGATCGAAGGACTCGACACCTCCAGCGCCGACCTGACCGAGGTCGGAACGGTGCTGTCGGTGGCGGACGGGATCTGCCGGATCCACGGACTCGAGAACTGCATGTCCTTCGAGATGCTCGAGCTCCCGCATGACGTCACCGGGCTGGCCCTGAACCTGGAGTCCGACAACGTCGGTGCGGTGCTGTTCGGCGAGTGGGAGAAGATCGTCGAGGGCGACACGGTCAAGCGCACCAAGCACCTGCTCGACATTCCCGTCGGCGAGGAGCTACTCGGACGGATCGTCGATCCGCTCGGCAATCCGCTCGACGGCAAGGGCGAGATCAACACGAAGGAGACCCGCCCGTCGGAGTTCAAGGCCCCGGGCGTGGTCCAGCGCCAGCCTGTGAAGGAGCCGATGCTCACCGGGCTCAAGGCGGTCGACTCGATGATCCCGATCGGCCGCGGCCAGCGCGAGCTGATCATCGGCGACCGCCAGACCGGGAAGACCGCGATCGCGCTCGACGCGATCATCAACAACCAGGACCGCAATCTGAAGTGCGTCTACGTCGCGATCGGCCAGCGCAAGGCGACGGTCGTGGCCCTCGCCAAGACGCTCGAGGACGCCGGCGCGCTCGACAACACGATCATCGTGATGGCCGCCGCCGACGAGGCCGCGCCGATCAAGTTCCTGGCCCCCTACGCCGGCTGTGCGATGGGTGAGCACTTCCTCTACAACGGCGAGGCGGCCCTGGTCGTCTACGACGACCTCTCCAAGCACGCCGTCGCCTACCGCCAGATGTCACTGCTGCTTCGCCGTCCTCCGGGGCGTGAGGCTTACCCCGGCGACGTGTTCTACCTGCATTCGCGGCTGCTCGAGCGTGCGGTCAAGCTGAACGACGATCTCGGCGCCGGCTCGCTGACCGCACTGCCGGTGATCGAGACCCAGGCCGGCGACGTCTCCGCCTACGTCCCGACGAACGTGATCTCGATCACCGACGGGCAGATCTACCTCGAGCCCGGACTGTTCAACTCCGGCGTCCGGCCGGCGATCAACGTCGGCATCTCGGTCTCGCGGGTCGGCGGCAACGCCCAGATCGCCCCGATGCGCAAGGTGGCCGGACGCCTGAAGCTCGAGCTCTCGCAGTACCGCGAGCTCGAGGCGTTCTCGCAGTTCGGCTCCGAGCTCGATCCGGCCACCCAGCGCACGCTCGCCCGCGGCGAACGGCTGGTGCGGACCCTCAACCAGCCAGAGCGCCGTCCGATGCCCGTTGAGGACCAGGTGGTCCAGGTGTACGCGGCGACCAACGGCTATCTCGACCGGATCGTCGTGGAGAAGGTCGACCGGTTCCTGGCGGAGCTCACCGAATCGGTGCGAGCCAACAACGCCGAGCTGCTGGAGAAGATCGCCAGTGGCGACTGGAGCGATGAGACCCAGCAGGCTGTCGAATCGGCGGTCTCGAAGTTCGCCGAGGACTTCGGCTTCGACCTCGACGAGGAGGGCCATCCGATCGAGGACGACGCTCCCGAGCCCTCGCGGAACGGTGGGAATCGCCAGCGTGAAAGTGGAGACCGTGAACGGGAGGAACAGGCGCAGCCGGCGTGAGCCGCTGAGTCTGGAGTCGACCGATGGCTAAATCGCAGCGTGACGTTCGGAACCGCATCGGCGCGGTCAAGAACATCCAGAAGATCGCTCGGGCGCTGGAACTGGTCGCCGCGGCCAGGCTACGCCGGGCCGAGCAGCGGATCGAGGCGCTCCGGCCCTACGCCAATGCGATCAGGCGGATGACACGGCAAGCGGCGGAGGCGGCGGGCCACGTACCGAGCCTGCCGATCCTCGAGGAGCACGAGAACGTCTCGAAGGTCGGTCTGTTGCTGATCGCGGGCGACCGCGGCCTGGCCGGCGCGTTCAACTCGAACATCGTCCGCGCGGGCGTGGCGGCGGGGCGCGAGCACGAGGGGGAGGGGCATACGCCGGTGTTCTTCGCCTCCGGGCGCCGCCCGGCGACGTCGCTGACGTTCCGTGGTCTGACGCTCGTCGACAGCTTCACCGGGTTCACCGACCGCCCGTCGTTCGCCGACGCGCGCCGGATCGCCGATCGGCTGATGGCCGCGTACGTCGACGGAGAGGTCGATCAGGTCGAGATCTTCTACAACGGCTACATCTCGCCGGTGTCCCAGGTGATCCGGCGGGAGACGTTGCTGCCGCTTCAGCAGGCCACGGTGCTCGACGAGGAATCAGATTCCGATGAAGCCGATTCCTCGGACAAGCAGCCCGAGCACCGCGCGCTTGTCGAGTACGAGCCCGAGCCGGAGGAGATCCTCAAGCGGCTCGTGCCCGATTACGTGGAGATCTCGATCTACCGGGCGCTGCTCGAGTCGACCGCGTCCGAGCACGGCGCCCGGATGACGGCGATGCACAACGCCTCGGACAACGCGAGCGACCTGATCAAGAACCTTACGCTCGAGATGAACCGAGCCCGTCAGGCAGAGATCACGCAGGAGATCCTGGAAGTCGTGGCGGGGGCAGAAGGGCTGTCCGGGTAGACCTACACTGGAGAAGCTATGTCAGTAGCAGAAGAACAGCGCAGAGAAGCCTCAGACGGCGAGCCCGAGAAGAAGAACACCGGGCGTATCGAAGAGGTTCAGGGTGTGGTGATCGAGGCCGTGTTCCCCGACAAGCTGCCCGAGATCTACCACGCGATCCTGGTCCGCCGACCCGACGCCGCGCGCGCCGAGGAGGAAATCGACATCGCCACGGGCGAAGAGAGCTGGCTCGTGTGCGAGGTCCAGCAGCACCTCGGCGACGACCGCGTGCGCGCGGTCGCGATGGATACCACCGACGGGCTGGCGCGCGGAACCGAGGTGATCGACACCGGCGCACCGATCACGGTGCCGGTCGGAGACATCACGCTGGGGCGGATCTTCAACCTGCTCGGCGACCCGATCGATCTCGGCGAGCCGCTGCCGGACGACGTCGAGCGCTGGCCGATCCACCGCGAAGCGCCGCAGGTCGAGGATCTGACGCCGACGAGCGAGATGTTCGAGACCGGCATCAAGGTGATCGATCTACTCGCCCCGTACGCGAAGGGCGGAAAGGTCGGGCTGTTCGGCGGCGCCGGAGTGGGCAAGACCGTGATCATCCAGGAGCTGATCCGGAACCTGGCCGAAGAGCACCAGGGTCTGTCGGCGTTCTGCGGAGTCGGTGAGCGCTCGCGCGAGGGCAACGACCTGTACCTGGAGATGAAGGAATCGGGCGTGCTCGAGAAGACCATGCTCGTGTTCGGGCAGATGAATGAGCCCCCCGGCGCTCGCATGCGGGTCGCGCTTTCGGGCCTGACGATGGCCGAGTACTTCCGCGATCACGAGCACCAGGACGTGCTGCTGTTCATCGACAACATCTTCCGGTTCGTCCAGGCCGGCTCGGAGGTCTCGGCGCTGCTCGGCCGGATGCCCTCCCAGGTCGGCTATCAGCCGACGCTCGAGTCCGAGATGGGCGAGCTCCAGGAGCGGATCACGTCGACCAAGGAGGGGTCGGTCACCTCGATCCAGGCGATCTACGTGCCCGCCGACGACCTCACCGACCCGGCGCCGGCATCGGTGTTCGCCCACCTGAACGCCACCACCACACTGTCGCGTTCGATCGCCGAGAAGGGCATCTACCCGGCGGTCGACCCGCTCGACTCGACCTCGACGATCCTCAAGGAGGAGATCCTCGGCGAGGAGCACTTCCGGGTCGCCAACGAGGTCAAGCAGGTGCTTCAGCGCTACCGCGAGCTCCAGGACATCATCGCGATCCTCGGGATCGACGAGCTCTCGGACGAGGACCGGCTGACCGTGAACCGGGCCCGCAAGATCGAGCGCTTCCTGTCGCAGCCGTTCTTCGTCGCCGAGCAGTTCACCGGCACGCCGGGCGTGTACGTCCCGATCGCCGAGTCGATCCGGGGGTTCAAGGAGATCCTCGAGGGCAAGCACGACGACCTTCCCGAGCGCGCCTTCTTCATGAAGGGCACGATCGACGAGGTCGTCCGCGACGCGGGCGGCGGGGAAGAGGCCGAGGCCAAGGACGAGGACGACTCGGACGCCGGCGAGGGCAACGAGCCTGAGGCCAAGGGCGACGCGAACGCCGGCGACGGCGAGTCGGACGCCGGCCAGGGCAAGGAGCCTGAGGCCGAGGACGAGTCGGCCGGGGACAAGGGCGACGAGGAGTAGGCGCCGGTGGCGCACTCCAAGTTCCGCGCCGAGGTCCTCACCCCCGAGGGCGAGGTGTTCAACGACGAGGTCGAGATGGTCTCGACGAAAACCGCGGTCGGATCGATCGGCATCCTCGCCAATCACGAGCCGGTGCTGGCGATGCTCGACCCGACTGAGCTCCGCCTGTACAAGACCGAGTCCGAGGTCGTGCGGTTCGCCCAGGCCGAGGGCTATCTGCAGGTCGCCGACAACCACGCGCTGATCCTGGTCGAGGAGGCGATGGCGCCCGGTGACCTGGACACCGGCAGCCTCCGCGAGCGCCTGCAGCAGACCGAGCGCGAGCTCGACTCCGCCGGCGAAGACACCGAAAAGCGGCGCGTCGCCGAGCGAGACAAGACCCGCTTAGAGCAGTTCTTGAAGATTGCCGAGGGCTAACCGGGCCGGGAGGGGTTCGGCGCGGCGTCACGTCTGCCCTTATCCTCTTTGGGGCATGCTTGACGAGCTCGTACTCGCCGAGCGTCTGATCTCCTACGACACGTCCAGGCCGGAGGAGATCGTCGCGGCGGCAGGATTCGTGAAGGGATGGCTCGAATCCCGCGACATCGAGGTGCGGCACCACGATCACAACGGGCTGCCCGTTTTGGTGGCGGAGGTTGGGCCGTCCGGCGACGGACCCGATTGCCCCTGCGTCGTGTTCCACGGCCATCTCGACGTCGTGCCCGGGCGGCCCGAGCAGTTCACGCCTAGGATCGAGGGCGACCGCCTGATCGGTCGCGGCGCCTATGACATGAAGGGCGGCCTGGCCGCGATGATGTGCGCGGTCAAGGACGTCGAGCGCCAGGAGGGCGTCAGGGTCAGGCTGGTTTGCGTTCCCGACGAGGAGTCCGAGGAGATCGAAGACCGCTCGACCGACGGCGTCGTCAGCCGCGGGCTCGGCGGCGATTTCGCGATCACCGGTGAGCCGACGAACCTGCACATCGGCGTCGAGGCCAAAGGCGTGCTCGCGTTGCTGATCGAGGTCCACGGCCGCGCGGCGCACAGCTCGACGCCGTGGCTCGGCGACAACGCGGTGCTGAAGGCCGTCGACGTGTTCCGCGCGATCGAGTCGCTCCCGTTCTCACGCGAATCCTCGGACGTGTTCGACCGGCCGTCGATTAACCTGGGGCGGATCGAAGGGGGAGACGCGATCAACAAGGTGCCCGACGAATGCCGGATGTCGGTCGACATCCGCTTCCTCCCCGGACAGGACCCCGATGAGATCCTCAATCAGATCGGCCGGATTCCGGAGATCGACGTGACCAAGACGTTCATCTTCCCTCCGATCAGCGTGCCCCGCCACAACCCGTACGTCCGCGCGTTGCAGGATGCGGTCAGGCGCTCGATCCCCGACAAGGAAGTGCTGAGCGTGGGCCGCGACGGCGCTTCGGACGCGGTCGCGTTCATGGCCGCGGGGATTCCGGCGGTCGAGTTCGGTCCGGACGGCGCCGGCCACCACGGGCCTGAGGAATGGGTCTCGGTTTCGTCGCTGTCGAGGTACCGGCGCTCGCTTGTTGGGTTCGTGCGGATGCTGCCCATGTGGCTCGAGCGACCAGTCGCCGACGAAGGCCGGGAGATGATCGTGGCGCGGGACGGGATCGTGCGGGAACACGAGCTCGAGCAGGACGATTCCCGTAGCGGGCTGACCGCGATCGACGGTGGGCTCGTTTGAGACGGCTGATCCCCAAATCGCGCATGGGGACGTTCGTGCGGTTCGCAGCCGCCGGCATCCTCGTGGTCGCGTTCGCGGCCACCGCGACCGCCGTTGCCGGCCTACTCCAGGTCAGACAGATCACCCACTACCTGGACGCGACGCCCTCGTTCAAGGCGTCGCCGTCGGTGGTGGTTCCCAACCCCGGCAGCGCGCAGACGATCCTGCTGGTGGGCTCCGACCATCGCGCCGGAACGCCGTTCAAGGACGTCAACACCGACACGATGATGCTCGTCCGCCTGGATCCAAAGTCGAAGACGATCAACCTCCTGTCCGTGCCGCGCGACCTCCAGGTCCAGATTCCCGAGGGTGGGGCCTCCGCGACCGCCAAGCTGAACGCGGCGTACTTCTACGGGGGCCCCGGCCTGCTGATCAAGATCCTGCAGCAACAGGTGTTCCCGGGCCTGAAGGTCAACCACGTCGTCGACGTCGGGTTCGGCGGCTTCGAGAAGATGATCGACGCGATCGGGTGCGTCTACACCGATGTCGACCATCGCTACTACAACAACACCGCGGTCACCGACTACTCGAGTATCGACCTTCAGCCCGGATACCAGAAGCTTTGCGGCGCCGATGCGCTGTCGTTCGTACGCTTCCGCCACACCGACAGCGACATCGTCCGCAACGCCCGCCAGCAGGATTTCATCCGCTGGGCGAAGTCGCAGTTCAGCCAGGACCAGGTCATCAACGAGCGGGACACGCTCCTGAAGATCTTCGGCAGGAACGCCACCACCGACCACAACCTGCACACCACCGACGGGCTGATCAACATGTTCGACCTGGTCGCGTTCTCGGCCGCCAGCACGATCAAGCAGATCCCGTTCCCGGCGATCATCCTGCCGTGCTCATCGGGAACCACCGGAACCACCGTGGTCCAGGGGCCGGCCTGTTACGTGACCGCCGAGCACAGCCAGGAGCAGAGCGCCTTTCACGCGTTCATGACGCCGACCAGCACGCCGGCGGCGCCGTCGTCGGGCGTGAGCACCGCGCCAGCGCATCCGGCCGGCGGCGGGAAGGGTTCGCACGGCGGTGGAGGGGCAGTGCCGGGCCTCACCGCGGACGTCACCGACGGTCAGGCCCAGGCGAAGGCGCTCGGGCCGATCGGGATCCCGATCTACTACCCGAGGCTGCTCGTGTCGGGCTCTCAGTACTGCTCGAGCTTGACGAGCGTGTGCCCGCTGGAGACAGCGAGCCCGGGCTCCTACCCCCGCGCCTACCTGCTCCACGACCAGCGGGGCGTCGCCCACTACTCCTACCGGATGACGCTCGAGATCAACCCGATCCTCGGCGAGTACTACGGCGTGCAGGGGACGACCTGGCAGAACCCACCGATCCTCAGCAAGCCGTCGGAGACGAAGTTCGTCAACGGGAAGCAGCTGCTGCTGTACGCGAACGGTGGCAAGATCAGCCTCGTGGCGTGGCGGACGGCCAAGGGCGTGTACTGGGTGTCGAACACGCTGACCGACAACATCCCGAACCGGCAGCTCGTCGCGATCGCCGCCTCGTTCACGCGGGGCGGGGGTAAGTAGCAGCTACCCTCCGCACCCATGGGAGCAGCAGCACGCGAACCGATCGCGGTGATCGGGACAGGGTACGTCGGGCTGGTCACGGCCGCCGGGTTCGCCGAGCTCGGGAGCGAGGTCTGGTGCGTTGACATCGACGCGGACAAGATCGCCCGGCTCGAGCGAGGGGAGATCCCGATCTACGAGCCCGGCCTCGCCGAATCGGTGGCCGCGAACCGCGAACGGCTGCATTTCTCGACCGAGCTGGCGCCGGCGCTGGAGCACGCCCGCCTACTGTTCGTGGCCGTCGGGACTCCGCCCACCTACTCGGGCGATGCCGACCTGTCCTCCGTGCACGCGGTCGTCGATGCGATGCCGAACTCCGACCGGCACGCGCTCGTGATGAAGTCGACGGTGCCGGTCGGCACGGGCACCGCGATCAAGCGCGCGTTCGCGGAGCGCCACCGGACCGGGTTCGCGTACGTGTCGTGCCCCGAGTTCCTCAAGGAGGGGTCGGCGCTCGCGGACTTCCGGGCGCCCGACCGGGTTGTCGTCGGCGACGACGGCGACTGGGCCGGTGACGCCGTCGCCGAGCTGTACGCCCCGCTCGACGCGCCGCTCGTGCGCACGGACGTCGCCAGCGCCGAGATGATCAAGCTCGCCGCGAACGCCTTCCTGGCCACCAAGATCTCGTTCATCAACGAGATCGCGAACGTGTGCGAGGAGACCGGCGCGGACGTTCTCGAGGTCGCGCGCGGGATGGGCCTCGACCAGCGGATCGGCACGCACTTCTTGAAACCCGGTATCGGCTTCGGCGGCTCCTGTTTTCCCAAAGATGTTTCGGCGCTGAAACAACTCGCCGGCAACTCGGGCTATCACTTTCAGCTGCTGACCGCGGTGATCGAGGTCAACGAGCTCCAGAAGCGGCGCGTGATCGGGAAGCTGCAGAAGCATCTCGGCTCGCTCGTCGGCAAGCGCGTGACGCTGCTGGGGCTGGCGTTCAAGGCCAACACCGACGACATGCGCGAGGCCTCCTCGCTTGTGCTCGCGGCCCGCTTGCAGGCCGACGGGGCGACCGTGTGCGCGTACGACCCGATCGCCGAGGCCGAGGCGCGGAAGCTGATGGTCGGCGTTCAGTTTGCGGACAATGCCCTCGACGCCGTCGACGGCGCGGACGCGTGCGTGATCGTGACCGAGTGGCCCGAGTTCGCCGAGCTCGACTGGGCGTCGGTCGCCGAGCGCATGCCCGGCCGCCTTGTCATCGACGGCCGTAACTTCGTCGATCCCGACGCGGTCAGGGCCGCTGGTTTCGTCTACGAAGGCATCGGGCGTTGACGCCCGGACCCGGAGCTCGGAGCCACTGACTTGCAGGCGCTGATCCTCGCCGGCGGGGAGGGCACCCGCCTGCGACCGCTGACCTCGACGTTCCCCAAGCCGGTGGTGCCGCTCGTGGGCCGCCCGTTCATCTCGTACATGCTCGAGTGGCTCCGACGTCACGGGGTCGAGGACGTGATCCTCGGCTGCGGCTTCATGGCGGATCGGGTTCGGAGCGTGCTCGGCGACGGCTCGGGGCTCGGGATCCGCCTGCGCTACCTCGAGGAGCCGCGGCCGCTCGGCACCGGCGGCGCGCTCAAGTTCGCCGAGGACCTGCTCGACGAGCGCTTCTTCATGCTCAACGGCGACGTGCTCGCCGACTTCGACCTGACCGCGCAGCTCGAGGCGCACGAACGCGTGGGAGCACAAGCCACGATCGCGCTGGTGCCGGTCGACGACCCGTCGGCGTACGGGCTGGTGCGGATGGGTCCCGACGGCGCCGTCAGCGCGTTCGTCGAGAAGCCCGCGCCGGACCAGATGGACACCAACCTGATCAACGCCGGGGCCTACATCCTCGAGCGCAGCGTGCTCGACGGCATGGCTCCGGCGGGGACGAACGTCTCGATCGAGCGCGATGTGTTCCCGACGCTGGTCGGCCGGGGCCTTTACGGGCACGAATGCAGCGGCTACTGGCTCGACATCGGCACACCCGAGCGCTACCTGACCGGGACGTACGACATCCTCGAGGGGCGGGTGCATACCGTGATCGGCGAGGAGCTGAGAAGCTCGGGGTTGACGCTCATCGACGGCGCAACCATCGAGGGGCGCGTGGTCGCGCCGGTCCTCGTCGCGGCGGGCTGCTCGGTGGCGCCGCGGGCGCTGGTAGGGGATCGAAGCGTGCTCGGCGAGCGCGTGACGGTCGGTCCGGGAGCCCGCGTCGAGAGCTCGGTGTTGCTCGACGGGGTCCGCGTGGGAGCGGCTACGAGGATCAGCTCGTCGATCATCGGACCCGGGGTCGAGATCGGAGACAACTGCCAGATCAGCGGTCGCGTGGTGCTCGGCGAGGGGGTCAAGATCGGGTCGGGGAACATGCTTGCGGCCGGCGCGCGTATCTTCCCGGGCGTGGAGTTGCCCGACGGAGCGATCCGGTTTTGAGCACGACCGTCGATCTCACTCGTGACACGATCGCGTCGATCGACGCCTCGCGCCAGGTCGACGACATCCTCGCGATGCCCGATCACCTGCGCGACGCCCTGTGGCGGGTCGAGTCCGCGAACCTCGAGCCCGACGACGCTCCCGGCGGCCTGATCGTCGCCGGCATGGGCGGATCGGCGATCGGCGGCACACTGGCGCGCGCGGCGCTCGGCGACCGCGCATCGCGGTCGATCGTGATCGCTCGCAGCTACGCGCTCCCGGCCTGGACGACGCCAGACACGGCCGTGCTTTGCGCCAGCTACTCCGGCAACACCGAGGAGACGCTGGCGGTGTACGAGGCGGCGGGCGCGCTGGGCGCCCGGCGGATCGTCGCCACGACCGGTGGCAAGCTCGCCACTGCCGCACGAGCCGAGGACGTCCCGGTGATCCCACTGCCCGGCGGCTTCCAGCCCCGCGCGGCAGTCGCGTACTCGCTCGTAGTGGCGCTCGAGGTCGCGTGGTTGTGTGGCGCCGGTGAGCGGCTGCACGCCGAAATCGACGTCGCCGCCGCCCACCTCGAGCAGCTCGTCGAGATGTGGGGTCCCGACTCGGCCGAAGACTCCCTGGCCAAGCAGCTCGCACGAGGTCTTTACGGGACGATTCCGCAGATTGCCGGATCCGGGCTCACGTCGCCGATCGCGTACCGGTGGAAGACCCAGATCAACGAGAACGCGAAGATCCCGTGCTTCGCGCACGAGCTTCCCGAGCTCGATCACAACGAGATCGCCGGGTGGGAGGGAGCCAGCCAGTTCGGGCGCTTCAGCGCGGTGTTCCTCGACGATTCCGACCTGCACCCCCGGATCCGCCAGCGGATCGAGCTGACCCGTGGTCTGATCGAGGCGGAGGCCGCCGGCACCTACCGGGTCGAGAGCATCGGCCAGAACCGGACCGAGCGGCTGATCTCGCTCGTGCTCCTCGGCGACCTGGTGTCGCTCTACCTCGCCGTACTGCGCGGGGTGGATCCGACTCCGGTCCTGATGCTCGACCGCGTGAAGAGCGCCCTCGCGCGCGGCTGAGAACCGTCTCTCTCACGCCGCAGGCCCGTTCAGGCCCGAATGCTCACCGTTCGGGCGCCCTCACCACCGTGTGAGGGGCCCGAACGGCGCCCAACCCCCAAGTTCCCTGCTGTCTTGCTGCCCCAGCCCACTACCTCAAGGCGATACCGCGCTGCTCGTACAGCCGGCGGTCCGACACGTCAAGCAGTTCCTCCAAGGTCTTGCCGTCGTGGGGGAAAGAAGCCACCCCGATCGTCAGCTCCCAGGGGACCGAAACCTCCATCTCGGCGCGGGCCTCTGCGACACGCGCGCGGATGCGGCGAATGACCGGGTCGGCGCTCTCTGCGGTCTGCTCGGCGAGCAGAAGCGCGAACTCGTCGCCACCGATGCGCCCGACGATGTCGTCGGCGCGCCCGGACTCCTTCATCAGGCCGGCGACGGTCTTGATCAGTTCGTCACCCATCAGGTGGCCCTCGGTGTCGTTGACCGACTTGAGGCCGCGCACGTCGACGTAGGCGAGCACGAACGGGCGGTCATAGCGGCTCGCGCGAGCGAGCTCACGCTCGGCGGCCTCGGTGAACCCGCGACGGTTGAGGATGCCGGTCAGCGCGTCGGTCAGGGCGGCAGCCGAGATCGCCGCAAACTCCTTCTCGCGGCGGCGGGCACGGCGGCCAGACCGGAAGGCGAGGGCCGCGAAGGCGAGCATCAGGGCAAACGCGGCGCCCAGCGCGATCCACACCGCGGTCGGGATGACCTTGACGATGTGGTCGATGACCCTGGCGGCGGGGGCGAGCGGAGAACCCTGGTCCGAGCCGCTCGACGACGTGTGCTTGGGGGTGCGGTGGCCGCCCGTGCGCTTCGCGCTTGCCGTGGTCGGCTGGGTGCCGGTGGCGGCGGTGCCCGCGGCGCCCGCGGGGCCCGTGCCGGTCGTCCCGGCGGCGGTCGCGGCGCCAGTGCCGGCGGTCGCGATCGGGGCGATGGCGCCCGAGCCGTGCGATGCGCGGCCGTGGGTCGCGATCTTGAGGTTGAGGTGCGGAAGCTTGATGTTCAGGAGCGGCTGGCTCGGCGATGACGTCCCGCTCGGAGTCGGAGTCGGCGTCGGGGTCGGGGTCGCGGTCGGCGACACGGTCTCGGTCGCGACATTGCTGGTCGCGTTCGACGTGGCGACGGAGGGCTGCGTCACCGCCGCCGGGGTCACGCCGAAGCTGCTGCTGCTCGATGAGGTGCTCGAAGGCAGAGCCGCCGGCAGGACCCCGGTGGTGCCGGTGGTCGTCGTCGGGCACCGGCCATGGCACGGGATCGTCGTCGTGCCGGTCGTCGTCGAGGTGGCCGCCGGCGTGCCGGTCGTGGTGGCACCGGTGGTGGTCGTGCCGGTGGTCGTGGTGCCGGTCGTCGTCGTGCCGGTCGTGGTCGTGCCGGTGGTGGTGTGCCCGTGGTGGTCGTGCCGGTCGTGGTCGTACCAGTCGTCGTGGTGCCGGTGGTCGTGGTGCCGGTTGTGGTCGTGCCGGTGGTCGTGGTGCCCGTGGTGGTCGTGCCGGTGGTCGTCGCCGGTCGTGGTGGTGCCGGCGGTCGTCGTTGTGCCCGTTGTGGTCGTCGTGCCGGTGGTGGTGCCGGTCGGCGTGGTGTCGGTCAGGATTGGCGACCCGTCAGGGTTCGTGCCGGTCGCGGCGCTCTCGCTCGCGCTCTCGGCGCCGTTGCTCGAGTCGCTCGAGGTCGGCGTGGTCGCCGGCGCAGTGGTGGTCGTGGCGGCCGTCGTGGTCGCCGCGGAAGTTGTGGTGGCCGCCGGCGTCGTCGTGGTGGCGGCGGGCGTCGCGGCGGGGGTGGCGGCCGGCGTCGAGGTCACGGCGGCCTTGACCGCGGTTGGCTTGGGCGTCATCGCGAGCACGAGCTGTGCGGGAGTGCGATGAGCGAGCGCGATACCGGCGAGCTTGCTCTGAAGCTTGGCCTCGCGGACGTGGCGGAAGTACGCGCCGTTCCCGGCGGTTGCTCCGCCTGCGCCGAACACGGCGCAGCCGAACCCAACCGCGAGTGCGATCGCGCAGGCTGCCTTGCTGCGCTGAAAGATTGGCGTCCGCTCTCGGGACCGCTCCATGCCCGGCCTCCGGCTTCCTAGTTCGAGGTTGGTCTGCATGCTAGGCGTGACTTCACTTCTCTGGAGGTATTTCGACAAATGTCCGAGGGAACTTGAGCCCTTCTCGAAAAAACTTGTTCGGGTCCCACTGAACCTTGACAATGTCGTGGTAAGGTTGGGAGTCGATGGAAGGTTTGACCATCAACGAGGCGGCGCGGACGACCGGCTGGTCGCCGCGGATGCTCCGGTACGTAGAGCAGGCGGGCCTGGTTTCGCCCGCTCGCTCGGCTTCGGGCTACCGCCTCTACGGACCCGCCCAGCTCCAGCGTCTCCGGACGCTCAAGGAGCTGCTCGCGCGCTTCGACGTCGGGCTGTCCGACGTGGCATTCGCCGCGCGCATGGCGGACAGCCCGGACCTCCGGGACTCGGTGGACGCCTGGCTCGAAGCCGAGGCGCGCCGGCCCGAGGACGTTGGTCCGGAGGACTGGCTCCGATTCGAGCAAGAAAAACACCAAAGACTGTTGGCCGTCGCCTGACGGCGACCGCCCGATGACCGCAACCGTGGAGGACGTATGAGCACGACTGCTGCCAAGGCAGATTTCAAGGTGGCCGACCTGGGGTTGGCCGAGTTCGGGCGGAAGGAGATCCGCCTGGCCGAGCATGAAATGCCTGGGCTGATGGCGGTTCGGCGCGAGTTCTCCGATGCCCAGCCGCTGAGCGGCGCGCGGATCACCGGATCGCTCCACATGACGATCCAGACCGCGGTGCTGATCGAGACGCTCGTCGCCCTTGGGGCCGACGTCCGGTGGGCGTCGTGCAACATCTTCTCGACCCAGGATCACGCGGCCGCGGCGATCGTGGTCGGCCCGGACGGAACGCCCGAGGAGCCCAGCGGCGTGCCCGTGTACGCCTGGAAGGGCGAGACCCTCGAGGAGTACTGGTGGTGCACCCAGCAGGCGCTCTCCTGGCCCGACGGCCAGGGCCCGAACATGATCCTCGACGATGGCGGCGACGCGACGATGCTCGTCCACAACGGCGCCGAGTTCGAGGCCGCCGGGGAGGTGCCGGATCCGGCCAGCGCCGACTCCGAGGAGTTCGCGATCGTCCTCGGCCTGCTCGGGCGCTCGTTCGAGGAGGACCCGCAGCGGTTCACGAAGATCGCCGCTGAGATCAAGGGCGTCACCGAAGAGACCACCACCGGAGTGCACCGCCTCTACCAGTTCGCCGAGCAGGGGACCTTGCTGTTCCCGGCGATCAACGTCAACGACTCGGTGACCAAGAGCAAGTTCGACAACAAGTACGGCTGCCGCCATTCGCTGATCGACGGAATCAACCGCGCCACCGACGTGATGATCGGCGGCAAGCTCGCGGTCGTGTGCGGATACGGCGACGTCGGCAAGGGATGCGCGGAGTCGCTCCGCGGTCAGCGGGCGCGGGTCGTGGTGACCGAGATCGACCCGATCTGCGCGCTGCAGGCGGCGATGGACGGCTATCAGGTGCTCACGCTCGAGGACGTCGTCTCCACCGGCGACATCTTCATCAGCGCGACGGGCAATCGCGACGTGATCACGGCCGAGCACATGGCACGAATGAAGCATCAGGCAATCGTCGGAAACATCGGCCACTTCGACAACGAGATCGACATGGCCGGACTGTCGAGGGTTCCGGGCATCAACAAGATCGGCATCAAGCCCCAAGTTGATGAGTGGGTGTTCGAGGACGGGCACTCGGTGATCGTGCTGTCCGAGGGCCGGCTGCTCAACCTGGGCAACGCCACCGGGCATCCGAGCTTCGTGATGTCGAACTCGTTCACGAACCAGGTGATCGCGCAGATCGAGCTGTTCGTCCGCAACGACGACTACGAGAAGCAGGTCTACACGCTGCCCAAGCATCTCGACGAGAAGGTGGCGCGCCTCCATCTCGGGGCGCTCGGGGTCAAGCTCACCGAGCTCACCCCCGGCCAGGCCGCCTACCTCGGCATCCCGGTCGACGGCCCGTACAAGCCCGACCAATACCGGTACTAGCCGCGCGCCTGGACCCTCCGGGAGCCTGAGGCCGGGCCTGGCACGTCGATGGCGCGCACGCAACTGCCGCCACACGAGGTCGCCGATCTCGGCCTGGCCCCGGCCGGCGAGTCCCGGATCGCGTGGGCGGGCGGCCAGATGCCGGTCCTCGCGCGCGTGCGAGAGCGGTTCGCCGAGGAGCGGCCGCTCGAAGGCGTGCGGATCGCCGCCTGCCTGCACGTCACCGCCGAGACCGCCAACCTGGTGCTCGCGCTCGCCGCCGGCGGCGCGGAGGCCGCCGTGTGCTCGGCCAACCCGCTGTCCGCCCAGGACGACGTGGCGGCCGCGCTCGTCTACGAGCACGGCATCGAGGTGCGGGCGATGCGCGGCGAGGACGTCGACAGTTATGTCCGGCATGTCCGGGCGCTGCTCGCCGGCAGACCGCAGGTGACGGTTGACGACGGCGCGGACCTGCTGATGACCGCGCACGCGCTCGGCGGCGAGGCACTCGACGAGTTGATCGGCGGCACCGAAGAGACGACCACGGGCCTCGTCCGGCTGCGGCGGCTCGAGGCCGAGGGGAAGCTGTCCTGCGCAGTTGTCGCGGTCAACGAGGCGCGCACCGAGCGCGCGCTCAACGACCGCCACGGCACCGGTCAGTCGGCGCTCGACGGGATCGTCCGCGCCACCAACGTGCTGCTCGCCGGCCACACGCTGGTCGTGGTCGGCTACGGGTGGGCCGGCCTGGGGATCGCCGAGCGGGCCCGCGGCGCCGGCGCGGCGGTGATCGTGTGCGAAATCGACCCGCTGCGCGCGCTGGAAGCGCGGATGGCGGGCTATGAGGTGATGACCGCGCTCGAAGCGGCGGAACGGGGCGACGTATTCGTCACCGTCACCGGCTCGCGCCGCGTGCTGCGAGGCGAGCACTTCGAGCGGATGAAGGACGGCGCGATGCTCGCCAACGCGGGTCACTTCGACGTCGAGCTCGACCTCGAGGAGCTGGCCGCGCTCGCGGTCAACGTCCGCGAGGTGCGGCCGTTGATCGAGCAGTACGAGCTCGAGAACGGGCGCCGGCTGAACCTCCTCGCGCGGGGCCGGGTCGTCAATCTCGCCGCCGGCGAGGGTCATCCGGCGGCCGTCATGGACGTCTCGTTCGCGCTCCAGGCGCTGTGCATCGAGGACCTCGTGCGGCGCAGGGGCGAGCTTGCGCCCGGCGTGCAACCGGTGCCCGACTCGATCGATCAGGAAGTCGCGACGCTCAAGCTGGCCGCGCTCGGGGTGGCCATCGACGAGCCGACGCCCGAGCAGCAGGAATACCGCGAGTCCTGGACGTAGCGGGCTCGGCGCAGCGGCTCTTCTGGGAAGATGCCGCTCATGGCAGCCACGCGTAAGCAGCTCCGAGGCGGGATCGATCTCGGCGGAACCAAGATCGAGGCGATCGTGGTCGACGCCCGCAACAACGTGCTGGGCTCGTCCCGGCATCCGACTCCGGCCACCGGTGGACCCCCGGACGTCGCCGCGGAGATGGCGGCGGCAATGACCGAGGCATGTCAGGCAGCGGAGGTCGAGCCTGCGGATCTCGTCGGCATCGGCGTCGGCTCCCCGGGTGTGATCGACGAGGCCACGGGAGCGGTGTCGACGGCGCGCAACCTGCCCGGCTGGGAGGGCTCCTACGACCTCGGACCGGAGCTCGCGTCAAAGCTCGGAACTACGGTCGCGATCGGCAACGACGTTCAGGTCGCGACCGATGCGGAGTTCTCGCTCGGGGCGGGTCGCCCGTACAAGTCGCTCCTGGGCGTGATGTGGGGAACCGGCGTCGGCGGCGGTCTGATCCTCAACGGCAAGCCGTGGATCGGGCGCGGTGGCGCGGGGGAGATCGGCCACATGGTGGTCGAGATCGGCGGAGCCCGCTGTCCGTGCGGGCGGCGGGGCTGCATGGAGGCGTACGCCGGGCGTGCGGCAATGGAGGCGAGAGCGCGAAAGCGCCAGGAGAAGGGCACGAACACCGACCTGTTCAAGCTGATGAAGGAGCGCGGCCGCACGAAGCTGACGAGCGCGGTCTGGGCCAAGGCCCTCGAGCGCGGCGACAAGCTCGCGGTCGAGCTGATCGACGACGCCGTCGACGCGCTGGGGGCCGGCGTCGCGTCGGCGCTGAACCTCCTCGACGTGGAAGCCGTGGTGATCGGTGGCGGGCTGGGCGTGCGGCTCGGCGAGCCGTTCGTCGAGCGGATCCGCAAGGCGATGATGCCCCACCTGTTCAACGACGCGATCCCGCCCGACGTGCTCCCGGCGGGCCTCGGCGACACCGGTGGCGCGATCGGGGCGGCGCTGCTGGCCAAGCCGAAGGCCACGCGCCGGCCGCGGGCGACCGCAAGCGCCGGCAGCTGACGGGGCCGGTTTCCTGTGGCCGCGTCACAGGGTGCGCGCGATCGGGGCGTGCCTCCTCCGGCACGGCCTCTCCGTGGCAATCTGAGCCGCCGCGCTCGGAAGCTAGGTGCATAGCACGTCATTTCGCGCGATTCGGTCGGGCCGTGCCGAGTGGTTCATGACTATCGTGCACAGCTCGGCAGGGCTGCGGCCCGGGTGGCCGTTTGTCGCATTGTGCATCCTGTTCGGTGGCGCAGGTGGTCGGGGTACCGGCCCTCGCGGTCGGCGGTCCGCGGACCCGGTCCCGCGGTGGCGCCGTCGCCGCGCGTCTCCGATGGCCGCCGCGCCTGCCTCCACGATCGCGTCTCGCCTCCGCGATCGCGCCTCGCATCCGCGATCGCGCCGGCAACGCCTGCGGATCTCGATAGGCCCCCGGGGCGCATTTAACACCGCCTAAACATCCGTGCCCTGGCAGTGCGGAGCCCTCTCTGGCAGGATGGTCGCGCCGCCGGTCCGATCAGCGGTAGGGGAGGAACCAGTCTTGCCACCCATGCTTTCCGCGATAACGGCACGAATGCCCACACGGATGCTGAAGAGGTCATGATCGCTCGCGTCGCCGCGGTCGCCGCGCTGGCGGTGGCGATCGTCGTCGTGGTCCTGGTGGTGCTGGGCGGGAGCACGTCGTACACGCTGCACGCCGAGTTCCAGGACGCCGGCGGCCTCGTGACCGGCGACGACGTGCTGATGGGTCCGGCCAAGGTGGGGTCGATCCAATCGATCTCGCTGACCCCCAATGGCCAGGCGCAGGTCACGATGTCGATCGACTCGGGCTCGGCGCCGCTGCACGAGGGCACGGTGGCGCGGATCTACGAGAACTCGCTGTCGGGAATCGCCACCCGCTACGTGGTGCTCGAGCCGGCCCCGTCCGACGCGCCCGAGATCGCCGACGGCGGCACGATCGGCGAGGACCACACGTACAGCTTCGTCAGCCTGGACCAGGTCTTCGACTCGCTTGACCCGCTCACGCGAGCCGGGCTGCGCGGATTCATCCAGGGCGAGGCGGCGAGTATCCAGGGCCGCTCGGCCCAGGCCTCGAAGACGCTCAAGTACCTGGCCCCCGGCCTGGCCAGCACGAGCAACCTGACCGCCGAGCTCGACCGCAACGAGCCGGCGTTCGACGGGCTCCTGGTCGAGGGGGCGCAGACGATGCGGGCGCTGGCGTCGCGGGCGCAGCAGCTGAGCGATCTGATCGGGAAGGCGAGCACGACGACCGGCGCGGTGGCGCGGGAAAGCGTCGCGCTGCAGCAGGCGCTCCAGCTGCTCCCCAGCACGCTCACCCGCTCGACGACGACGTTCGCCGGGCTCAACAGCACGCTCGACGCACTCGACCCGGTCGTCGCGAAATCGAAAGTCGCCGCGCGCCGGCTCGAGCCATTCGCCGCGAGCCTCAACACGTTCGCCAAGGTCGCGGTCCCGACGGTCACCGCGCTCAGCGACCTGATCCACAACCCGGCCGGAACCGGCGACCTCACGACGCTGTTCGAGGAGACCCCGGAGCTCGCGAAGCTCGCGGCCACCGCGTTCCCCAACTTGATCGAGGCGATGAACGCGTCCCAGACCCAGCTCGACAACCTGCGCGAGTACACGCCCGACGTGATCGCAGCACTCAGCGACGTCGGCCAGGCCAGCGGCTACTACGACGCCAACGGGCACTACGTCCGAGTCCAGCCGACGTTCTTCGCGTTCGGGACCGACGGCTCGAACCAGCTCACCGTCCGGCCGCCGGCGGACCGCTACCAGGGTCTGCAGATGGTCAAATCCCGCTGCCCCGGTGGCGCGGTGCAGCCCTCGCCCGATGGATCGTCGCCGAACCCCGTCGCCGGCTGCCAGCCCAGCTCGACCCCGTCCGGCCCATGAGACGGATCGCCCTGATCGCAATCCTGCTCGTGGCCGCGGCCGGGACCGCGATCGTGGCCGTGGCCAGCGCTTCAGGAGGACCCGGTGGCGGCCCCTACCAGGTGCGCGCGATCTTCGACGACGCGTCGTTCGCCGTCGCGGGCGAGCAGGTCCGGGTTGCCGGCGCGCCGGTTGGGTCGATCGCGGGCCTGGGCGTGACCGCCGGCAAGAAGGCGGCGGTCACGCTCGAGATCGACGACGCGCGATTCACCCCCTTCCACGCGGACGCGACGTGCGCGATCCGGCCGCAGTCCCTGATCGGCGAGATGTACGTCGACTGCAACCCCGGCACCGATGCCACGCCGGAGCTGCACCGCATCGACTCCGGCCCGGGCAAGGGCTCGTACTACCTGCCGGTCACCCGGACCACCTCGCCGGTCGATTTCGACATCGTCCAGGACATCTACCAGGAGCCGGTCGCGCAGCGGCTGGCGATCATCCTGAACGAGCTGGGTACCGGCCTGGCGGCCCGCGGATCGGACCTCAACGCGGTCATCCACCGAGCTGACCCCGCTCTCCAAAACACCGATCAGGTCCTGAAGATCCTCGCCGGTCAGAACCGGGCGCTGGCCAAGCTGGCCACCGACTCGGCGACGGTGCTCGGTCCGCTGGCTCAGCAGCGCAAGGCGCTCGCCGACTTCATCGTGCAGGCGAACACGACGTCGGTGGCGAGCGCGCAGCGGGCGAGCGACATCTCGCGGTCGATCCAGCTCCTGCCCGAGTTTCTGCGCCAGCTGCGGCCGCTGATGGCCGACCTCGGCACGCTGTCCGATCAGGGCACGCCGCTCGCGAGCGATCTCGGCCAGAGCGCCGCGGCGCTCGGGCGCGAATTCAAGGCGCTGACGCCGTTCGCGACCACGGCGCGCACGGCGCTGATCAACCTCGGCGCCGCCGCCCAGAAGTCTCAGGCGCCGCTGGTCGCGACGCTGCCGCTGGCCAAGCAGCTCGGCCAGCTTGGGAACCAGGCGGCGCCCGCCGCGAGCGAGCTCGACCGCCTGACCGCGAGCCTCGACAAGACCGGCGCGATCGGCCAGCTGATGGCGGTCCTGTTCTACGGCACAACCGCCGCCAACGGCTTCGACAGCCTCGGCCACTACGTCCGCGACGAGCTGCTCGTCAGCGACTGCACCGGCTACGCGATCAATCCGGTGCCGGGATGCTCGGCGAAGTTCACCAAGGGCAGCGCGGCCGCGGTCACCGCCTCGGCCGCGAGCGCGAGCGCAGGCGCGGGCGCCGGCGCGACGGTTCTGGGCAAGGCCACGGCCCAGGCCGGCGCCTCGGTGGCGCAGGCCACGGCGGCGCCATTGTCGCGGCTGCTCGACTACCTGATCGGACCCGGCGGATGAGCGCTCGGCGTAATCGCAGCGGGCTCGCCAACCCAGTCCTGATCGGCGCGCTGACCGTGCTTGCGGTGATCGTCGCGGTGTTCCTCGCCTACAACGCGAACAACGGCCTCCCGTTCGTCCCCAGCTACACGCTGCACGTGCAGGTGGCCGACGCGAGCGAGCTGACGCATGGGGCCGAGGTGCACATGGGCGGCGCGCTGGTCGGGTTCGTCGACAGCGTCGACCCCGAACGCGCGCCGTCGGGTCAGCCGATCGCCGTGCTCCAGCTCAAGCTGAACAAGAGCATCGGGAAGCTGCCGGTCAACTCGACGTTCGCGATCCGGCTGAAGGGCGCGATCGGGCAGAAGTACCTGGCGATCGACCTCGGGAACTCGAAGCGCACGTACGCCGACGGCGCGACCGTGCCGCTGCGCCAGACGAGCGCCGCGGTCGACCTCGACCAGGTGCTGTCGATGTTCACTCCGGCGACGCGGCGAGGGGTCGTGGCCTCGACGGTCGGCTTCAGCGACGGCCTGGCCGGGCGCGGTTCCGACGTCAACAACGCGATCGGGGCGTTCCTGCCGTTGCTCGGGGACCTGGCGCCGGTGGCGCGCAACCTCGCGTCGCCCCGCAGCAACCTCGGCGGGTTCCTGCACGGACTCGAGGCGCTCGCGGGAACGCTCGCGCCGGTCGCGCAGACGCAGGCGGCGCTGTTCGTCAGCCTCGACGGCACGTTCCGGGCGCTGGCGAGCGTGTCGACCCCATTCCTCCAGGAGGCGATCTCGCAAACGCCGCCGACCTTCAACGCCGTGATTGCCGCCACCCCGACGATCCGGCCGTTCCTGACCGACACCGCGGCGCTGTTCTCAGAGCTCCGCCCCGGGATCGCGACGTTGCCGACGACAGCGCCGGTGCTCGCCGACGCCTTCACCGCCGGCGCTCGCAACCTCCCCGGGACCGCGGCGCTCGACCAGCGGCTGGTGAGCCTGTCGAACGCGCTCGCGACCTACGGACAGACGCCGGCGGTGCAAACCGGGCTCGACCGGCTGACGCTCACCGCCTCGAGCCTTCGCTCCCCGCTCGCGTTCCTGACGCCGGTCCAGGCGTCGTGCAACTACGTGACGCTGTTCCTGCGCAACGTCGAGAGCATGCTGTCGGAGAACACGACGTCGGGGACCTCGCTTCGGTTCTCGCTGGTGGCGATCGACGACGTCCTCGGCGGGGAAGCGGTCCCGTCGAACCATCCGTACACGACGCCGCAGACCAATCCGACGGACGAGCACGGGCCGCTTCACCTCAACCCGTACCCGAACACCAACTCGCCCGGCCAGCCCGCCGAGTGCGAGGCCGGGAACGAGCCGTATTCGGGCGCGGCGGCGGATATCGGGAACGTCCCCGGCAACCAAGGTCTCCAGACCGAGCAGACCAGCCAGACCGGGACCGGCAAAAGCAACACCAATGGCAACGGGGGCAAGAAGTGAGGCGCCAGCGTCCCAGGGTCCCGAACCTCGTCGCCGGGATCGTCGCCGCGCTCGTGATCGCTGCCGCGATCTACCTGGTGTTCGGCGGGCCGACGCCCTTCGGCGGCTCGCCGTTCGTGCTCAAGGCCGTGTTCACGACCGAGACCGAGCTGCACATCCCCTCGCCGGTCCGGATCGCGGGGGTCGACGTCGGCGAGGTGACCTCGGTCAAGCCGCTCGGGGGCAACTCGCGCGCCGCGGTGATCACGATGGACATCAACTCGAACGGCCTGCCGATTCACGCGGACGCCACCGCCGGGATCCTGGCCCGGATCTTCCTCGAGGGGAACTTCTACGTCGATCTGCACCCCGGTTCCCCGAACGCCCCGGTGTTGAATTCCGGCGACACCCTGCCGGCCGCGAGCACGTCGGGCCCGGTGCAGCTCGATCGCGTCCTGAACGCGCTGAACTCCGACGCCCGCGGCAACCTCCAGACGCTCTTGCAGGGCATCGGCGCCTCGCTCAACGGCCAGCCGACCGCAGCGCAGGACGCCTCGCAGGACCCAAGTGTCCGGGGCCTGACCGCCGCTCAGGCGCTGAACAAGTCGCTCGAGTACTCCGCCGGCGCGTTCAAGGCGTCCGCGATCGTCAACCAGGCGCTGCTCGGCACCGAGCCGCACGACCTCAGCCGGTACGTGCAGGGCAACGAGAACGTGTTCCGAGCGCTGGCCTCGCGCCAGGGCCAGCTCGCGAGCCTCGTAACCACCTTCGACTCGACACTGTCCGCGCTCGCCGCGAGACAGAACGACCTGAGCGCGACGATCGCAGCGCTGCCGCCGCTGCTGCGCACGACCAACCGCGCCCTGACCGCGCTCGACGCCTCGTTCGGCCCGACGAAGGCGTTCGCGAAGGCGATCCTGCCGGGGATCGAACAGGTCGATCCGACGATCGGGCAGGCGCTGCCGTGGCTCGCGCAGGCCACAGCACTGCTGAGCCAGAGCGAGCTCGGCGGTCTGGTCGCCGACCTGACGCCGGCCGTCGAGGCGACCGCGAGCACGATTCATTCGAGCACCAAGCTCGTGTCGCAGAGCAACACGCTCGCGCGCTGCGTCACGCACAACCTCGTCCCGACGGGAAACACGGTGATCCAGGATCCGCCGCTTCAGAGCGGGGTGCCCGTCTACCAGGAGCTGCTCGAGTCCGCGGTGGGGATCGCCGGCGCCGGGCAGAACTTCGACGGAAACGGCCGCTACCTGCGCTCAACGCCGGCGGGCGGCTCGACCGCCGTGCAGACGAGCGCACTCGGCTCCCAGGGACCGCTGTTCGGCAACGCGGTGATATCGCCGCTCGGTACCCGCCCAGCGTGGCCGGGCCAAGCGCCGCCGGTGAAGAGCAGCAAGCCGTGCTACCAGAACGCGGCGCCTGACCTCAACCGCGTCAGCACGGGGACGGGGCCGTGAGGCGCGGACTCTCCGCTCACCGCGCCGACTTCCTGGCGATCCTCGCGCTGGTGGCGATCGCGATCGCCGTCGCCGCGTACGTGCTCTACCACCAGCCCGCGTTCACGTTCAACCAGAGCTACTACACCGTGCGCGCGGCGTTCTCCTCGAGTGCGGCGGTCACCCCGGGGCAGGGACAGGCGGTCACGATCGCGGGCGTTCAGGTCGGCCAGGTCGGCGGCGTCACCCTGCACGACGGGCAGGCCGTGGTGACGATGAACATCTACAAGCGGTACGCGCCGATCTACCGCGACGCGACCGTGCTGCTGCGGCCCCGGACGCCGCTGAAGGACATGTACCTGGCGCTCGACCCCGGCACCAAACAGGCCGGGACCGTCCCGGCCGGAGGCATGCTCGGCGCGGGGAGCACGACGCCGGACGTCGATCTCGACCAGATCCTCGCCTCGCTCGACGGCGACACCCGCAGCTACCTACTGCTGCTGCTCGCGGGTGGTGCCCAGGCGTTCAACAACCCCGCCTCGACGGTTCCGGCGCTGCGGGCGACGTTCAAGCGTTTCGAGCCGCTCGACCGCGACACCCGGACGTTCGCGACGCTGCTCTCGAAGCGGAGCGCGAACCTCCGGCTCGCGATCCACAACCTCCAGCGCGTGGCCACGTCGCTCGGCGGCGTCGACGGGCAACTCGCGTCGCTGATCGCCTCGTCGAACACGAACTTCTCCGCGATCGCATCCCAGGACGCCAATCTGGAGGCCGGGCTCACGCTGCTCCCGGGAACGCTCACGCAGACCAACCAGACGCTCGGCAAGGTGCAGAGCTTCGCGGCCGCGCTCGGGCCGGCGCTCAGCCAGCTGCAGCCGTTCGCGCACGCGCTGGCGCCGGCGCTCAAGGCGTCGCGGCCGCTGTTCGCAGACACCACGCCGGTGATCCAGAATCAGCTGCGGCCGTTCTCGATCGCGGTTCAGCCGCTCGCCAAGGCGCTGAAGCCCGCGGCCACGGAGCTGTCGAAGGCGGTGCCGCCGCTGACGGCGTCGGTGGGCGTGATCAACACGCTGCTCAACACGCTGGCCTTCCAGCCGTCGGGTGGCGAGCAGGGCTACCTGTTCTGGGGATCGTGGCTGGCCCACATCGCGAACACGCTGACCGACCTCCAGGACGCCCAGGGTCCGACCGTGCGCGGGATCTTCATGGCGACCTGTCCGGCGCTCAACCTGCTCGAGACGACGATTCAGGCCGGAAGCCCGTCGGTGGCGCCGTTGCTCGATCTGCTGAACGCCCCCGACCACAGCCAGATCCAGTCGTCGTTCTGCCCGGCGTCGCTGGGGGCGCTGAGCCGAACGGCACCGACCGGGGTGGGCCAGACCGGATGAACCGCCAGGCACCGAGCGCCGCCCGGATCCTGACGATGGTCGCGTTCGCGGCCTCGTGCATCGGCCTGCTCCTGTTCCTGTGGATCTCGTTCGGCGGGACCACCTCGCTGAGTCCGAAGGGATATGAGATCAGCGCCGAGTTCGCCCAGGCCGAGAATCTCGGCAGCCAGGCCGATGTCCGGATCTCCGGGGTCAACGTGGGCAAGGTGCTCGGTGTCTCACTCGACCGCCATACCGGGCTGACGCGGGCCGTGATGGAGATCGATCCTCAGTTCGCACCACGGCCGGCGGACACGCGCGCGATCCTGCGTCAGAAGACATTGCTCGGCGAGACGTACATCGAGCTGTCGCCCGGCTCGCACACCGGGCCCAAGCTCGAAGACGGCGGGAGTTTGCCGCGCGGCCAGATCGCGCCGACGGTGCAGCTCGATCAGATCCTGTCGACGTTCGACCCCGCCACCCGCGCCGCGTTCGAGACGTGGATGCAGCAGGAGGGCACCGCGCTCACCGGTCGCGGCCAGGACCTCAATGCTGCCCTCGCCGAGCTGTACCCGTTCGCGACCAACGTCGATTCGGTGCTGTCGGTGCTTCGTCGCGACAGCGCTGCGACGAGCACGCTCCTGGGCGACGGGGCACAGGTGCTCGCCGCGGTGACACGCTCGCCGGCGGCGCTCCAGCAACTCGTCAACAACGCCAACACCGCTTTCTCGGCGACCGCCGCGCAGGGCGCGGCGCTGTCGGCCACGATCAAGGCATTCCCGCCGTTCCTCGTCGCGACCCGGACGACGGTGAATCGCGTCTCGCGGTTCGCGCGCACGACCAAGCCGCTGGTCGACGAGCTCCGCCCCGCCGCGGTGCAGCTGAGCCCCGCACTGGAGTCGATAGCAGTGCTCGCGCCTGAGCTGAACAGCCTGCTCGTGAACATCGGCCCGCTGACGAGCGCGTCGAAGGCGGGGGTGCCCGCGGTCGAGGATTTCCTGAACGACAGCGTCCCGCTGCTCACCCGCCTGACGCCGTACCTCGGCGGCGTGATCCCGGTGGTCGACTACATCAACACCTACCGTCGCGAGGTCGCGGCGTTCTTCGCCAACGGGACCGCGGCGACCCAGGCCACCCTGCCCGCCGCGGTCGGCAACCGGCTACTCCACTACGTACGCGTCTCCAGCCCGCTCAATCCCGAGACCCTGACCGACTACGCGAACCGCCTCGAGAGCAACCGCGGCAACCCTTATCTGGTTCCCGGAGGCCTCTCGAGCCTTCAGCAGGGATTGCCGGTTTTCGGCAATTACCTGTGCACGAACAATCCTCAGCCGACGATTGGCCCTACTATCCCGGCGTCGCTCGCCGCGGTTTTGAGCTCCGTCTACTACACCGCGGATCCGAGCGGGCCGTCGTGCAAGGCCCAGGAACCGCTCGGCGAGGCCACGACAGGACAACTCCAGACATTCCCTCAATTACAGGCAATCCCATGAGCATGGCCGGCTCTGCTTGCCCCCACAAACCATACGCACCAAAAGGAGGAGACAATTGCGACGGATCGTCGTAGTTGCCACGGCTTTCGCCGTGCTCGCAGGCGCGGTCTCGGCCTTTGCGGCCACCGGCGGCATCAACACCTACACCGCCCATCTGAAGTTCCCGGCCAACAAGGCGGGTTCGGCGAAGTCGCCGGCCGCCGGCGCGTTCACCGAGAACTACGTCGCCAGCGGCACAAACGGAAACCGCACCGCGCCGCTGACGGACATCAAGACCACGGTCTACGGCCTGGTCTCGGACGGGAAGGACTTCCCGACCTGTAGCAAGGCGAAGATCGCGGCCGCCAAGAGCGACACGGGCTGCCCGAAGGGCGCGCTCGTCGCCACCGGCTCGATCCAGGCCACCCTCGGCCCGATCACCGACACCAGCGCCACCGCGCTGGGCACCGCGCCCTGCAACCCGCTGCTCGACGTCTGGAACGAGGGTCAGGGCAAGGTCGTCTACTTCTTCGTCGACAAGGGCACCAACATCTGCGCCGGCGGAGCAATTCCGACCGGGTTCGTCGGGCCGTTCGAGGGCACGATCAAGACGGTCGGCAAGAACCTCGTGATGAACACCCCGATCCCGGCGTCCGTGTCGTTCCCGCTCACCGGCGTCGAGGGCTCGCTCACCAACGAGACGCTTCATTGGGCGAAGCTGACCAAGAAGCTCAAGAACGGCAAGACCGTCGCGTACGGCGCCTCGGTCGGCTGCAAGAACGGCTCGCGGCCTTACAGCGTGACGTTCACCGCTGAGACCGCCGGCGGCCAGCCGCAGTCGGGTACCGCCACCGGCACCCAGAAGTGCACTAAGTAGGAAGTTGTCCGTCGCGCCGGGCGCTCCCGCACCTCGTGGGGGCGTCCGGCGGCGTCTCTTTGGGCCGCTTCGCGGCATCCATGGGACCGGCAGGGCCCGTCCGGACTAAGGTCGTACGGCCCGCGACTCAGCTGTGAGCGAGGCTGCGCCGCCCGACCCGCGGCCCTCGCGCCCGATCAAGCACGCTCGGTAAATGCGGAGGGATGCGCACGGGCCGCGGGCGGGTGGGCAGCGTCAGCGGATCGTTCGGCGCGCTGCGCGGTGCGCTCAGACTCGTTGAGCATCTGCATGAACAGCACGACGAGCGCGATCCCCATCACGATCGACTGCTCGAGCGCCATCACGAGGCCGGCCATCATCTGATCCTCGAGCGGCGACAGCCCCCAGTAGGACGGCTGGTGGGCGTAGAACGGGTAAATCACGGTGGGTGCGAACGCGAGCGCGACCCCGAGGAGGCCGACGAGCAGCTTGCCGCCGGCCATGTAGGCGACCGGCCCGAGCCCGGCAAGCCGCCGGCGGTTGCGGATCGGCGAGAGCACGTGCCACCAGTAGATCGAGCCGGCGAGGAAGAACGTCATGTGCTCGCCCGCGTGGATGAAGCCGTCGCCCTGCGCCTTGTCATACAGCGCCGGCACGTGCCACAGCCACAGCACGGCGGCGTAGAAGATCACCGCGAACGCCGGGTGGGCGAGGAAGCCGGCGCGGCGCTCGATCGTCTGAACCCGCCGCGTCACCGGGCGCAGCAGCACCTTGGTCAGGCCCAGAATCAAGAGGATCGGCGCGATGTCGAGCAGCAGCATGTGCTGGACCATGTGCATGACCATCATCTGGTCGCCGAGCGAGTCCAGCGGCGACACCAGAGCGACCAGGATCGTCAGGATTCCGCCGGCGAACAGGGCTAGCCGCCACAGGCTCGGCCGGTGGCGCTCGGCCCGCCGGGCGCGTCGCCAGCCCGCGGCGTAGAGCGCCACCAGGACCACCACCGAGAGCAGCGCGGTCCAGTCGAACGTCCACGACACCTCAGGGCTCACAACCGTGGATTATGCGGCCCCCGGAGCGCTCGTGCACAATCGACAAACGCCCGATCGAGGACTACGCTAAAGGGCTCACGCACATCCATCCTTCCCAGCAAGGAGGTAGGTCGATGCGCATCGAGGTCAAGGGCCGCAACCTGCCCGTCTCCGAGGACCTGAGGGAGCACGTCGCCAAGCGCTTTCGCAAGGTCGAGCGGCAGGTGTCGGAACTCGCCGAGCTCGAGGTGGAGGTGTTTGAAGAGCGGAACCCTGCCATCGCCGACAACCAGGTGGCGGAGGCGACGCTTCATCTGAAAGGGGTCACGCTGCGAGCCCGGGACGCTTCACCGGACATCGCTCACTCGGTCAACCTGTGCGCTGACGAGCTGGCGATCCAGGTCAAGCGCCATCGCGACAAGCGCCGCAAGCGGCGCGAGGCGAGGGCGGCGGCGGCCGCGACCGCCGAGGCGGGGTCGGCCCCGCTCGACGACGAGGCGCTGCTCGACGGAATCGCCGACCCAGGGCCTCCGGGGGTGTCTTCGGCCGCGTAGAACCCACTGCTACGCTAGCCCCATGTCCATTCTGGACCGCGCGCTTCGCATGGGCGAGGCGAAGAAGTTCAAGGTCTACGAACAGCGGGTTGGACGGATCAATGCCTTCGAGCCCGAGCTCGAGCACGACACCGACGCCGAGCTGAGAGAGGCCGCCGACGAGCTGCGCGAACGCGCCGCGAACGGCGAAAGCCTCGAGGACCTGCAGTACGAGTGCTTCGCGCTCGTGCGCGAAGCGGGCAAGCGGACGATGGGCATGCGCCACTTCGACGTGCAGCTGATCGGCGGCATGGTGCTGCACGACGGCGCGATCGCCGAGATGCGGACCGGCGAGGGCAAGACGTTGACCGCGACGCTGGCCGTCGTGCTCAACTCGCTCGGCGGGCGCGGCGTCCACGTGGTGACCGTGAACGACTACCTGGCGCGCCGCGACGCGCTGTGGATGAAGCCGATCTACGACGCGCTCGGTGTGTCGATCGGGATCCTGCAGAACATGCAGCCCTACGAGGAGAAGCGCGCCGCCTACGCCGCCGACGTCACGTACGGGACGAACTCGGAGTTCGGCTTCGACTACCTCCGCGACAACATGGCGACCACGCTCGACGAGAAGGTCCAGCACGGCGGTCGGCCCAAGCCCGAGGAGGGCCAGTCGCACTACCACACGTTCGCGATCGTGGACGAGGTCGACAACATCCTGATCGATGAGGCCCGCACGCCGCTGATCATCTCGGGCGCCCCCGAGCAGGCGGCGGAGCTGTACGTCCGGTTCGCGCGGCTCGCACCACAGATGAAGCCCGGCAAGACGCCCGAGGGGATGGACCCGCGGTCCAAGAAGGAGTTCGTCGCGGACTTCGACTACGAGTTCGAGGAGAAGCACAAGACCGTCTCGGTCACCGAGCAGGGTGTCGCCAAGGCCGAGCGGTTCCTCGGGATCGACCACATGTACCGCGCCGAGAACGGCCACCTCGTCAACCACCTGATGCAGTCACTCAAAGCGGAGTCGCTGTACAAGCGCGACGTCGACTACGCGGTGATCGACGGCGAGGTCAAGATCATCGACGAGTTCACCGGGCGCATCCTCGAGGGCCGGCGCTGGTCAGAAGGCCTGCACCAGGCGGTCGAGGCCAAGGAGGGCGTGCGCGTCCAGGAGGAGAACCAGACGCTCGCGACGATCACGCTCCAGAACTACTTCCGCATGTACGACAAGCTCGCGGGCATGACCGGCACCGCCATCACCGAGGCGACCGAGTTCATGAAGATCTACAACCTGCCGGTCGTCGAGATCCCCACGAACCGCCCGATGGTCCGCGCTGACAACAACGATCAGGTCTACAAGACCACGGAGGGGAAGGCGAGCGCGATCGTCCGTGAGATCGAGAAGCGCAACGCCACCGGGCAGCCGGTCCTTGTCGGCACGATCTCGGTCGAGGTCTCAGAGCAGCTGTCGGCCGAGCTCAAGAGCAAGGGCATTCAGCACTCGGTGCTGAACGCGAAGCCCGAGTACGCCGAGCGGGAGGGCGAGACGATCGCCGAGGCCGGCGCTCCCGGCGCGGTCACGATCGCCACCAACATGGCCGGCCGTGGCGTCGACATCAAGCTCGGCGGCAACGCCGAGCACCTGACCTCGCTCGAGATGGCCAAGCTCGGTCTTGCGCCCGGCGACCCCGACTACGACGAGCACTACCGCACGGCGTTCGAAGCGATCGAGGGGCGCGTCGGCGCCGCCCGCGACCAGGTGCTCGAGCTCGGTGGCCTGTACATCCTCGGGACCGAGCGCCACGAGTCCCGGCGGATCGACAACCAGCTGCGCGGCCGCTCCGGCCGCCAGGGCGACCCCGGCGAGTCGCGCTTCTTCCTCTCGGCCCAGGACGACCTCGTCCGTCTGTTCGCCGGCGAGCGGATCTACAAGATCCTCGACCGCCTCGGGAGCGTCGACAACGAGGGCAACGAGGAGCCGATCGAGCACGGGATGCTTTCCAAGCAGATCGAGAAGGCCCAGCGCAAGGTCGAGGAGCAGCACTTCCTCACCCGCAAGCACACGCTCGAGTACGACGACGTGCTCAACCAGCAGCGCGAGGTGATCTACACCTACCGCGACGAGATCCTCGAGGGCCGCGACATGAGCGAGGCCGCCCGCAACGAGATCGCGAGCATGATCGACCGGCTCGTGGGTGAGTACACGGCCGGTGACTTCGTCGAGGACTGGGACATCGACGGCCTGCTGCGGCGGATGGACGAGATGCTCCCGCCGGACGCCGAGCTCGTCGGCGTCGATCCCGACCGGGTCGACCGCGAGGAGCTCGTCGAGGCCCTCCAGCAAGAGGCGATGCGCTCGTACGACGGTCGCGAGGAGGAGTTCGGCGAAGAGCTGATGCGCGAGGTCGAGCGGTTCCTGCTGCTCCAGATCATCGACCAGCGCTGGCGCGAGCACCTGTACGACATGGACTACCTGCGCGAGGGAATCCACCTGCGCGGTTTCGCCCAGATCGAGCCGCTGGTCGCCTACAAGAACGAGGCGTTCGAGCTGTTCCGCGATCTGATGAACAGCGTCTGGGACGACTACGCCCGGCTGATCTTCCACGTCGAGGTCACCCCGGTGGCGCCCGGCAACGGCGGCCCCCCGGAGCCGCCGCCGTCGCGCCGCCCGAGCCGGGCCGCGAGCTCGTCCACCGGTGGCGGACGCGTGACCTACTCTGGCGGTGGCGGCGCGCCGCAGGGCGCGATGGCGATCGCGGCTGCGGCCGGCGGCGTGGCCGAGGAGTACGCCGGCGCCGAGGAGCCGATGATGGCGCCCGTCGAGCAGCGCCGCGTTGACCCGGGCGAGCAGATCGGCCGCAACGACCCGTGCTGGTGCGGGTCGGGCAAGAAGTACAAGAAGTGCCACGGCGCGTAGGCTCGTCGTCCCAGCACGCATAAGTCGACTCAGTGTCATCGTTTTGATGCGGTCGGTGATGTCCGGCTCGTTCGGTAGGTCCTCTGGCTGGCGGCTCCCGGCATACCGGGGTCCGGCGGTACAGTCCAAGCAGATGTCCGACGGCCCGGATCTTCGCGTCTCAGACCAGCAGCGCGACCGCGCGGCGCAGGAGATTCGCGAGCATTTCGCGGCTGGCCGGCTGACCGACGACGAGCTGAGCGACCGGATTCAGGCCGTCTACAGCGCGCGCACCGAGCAGGAGCTGAACAAGCTCCTGGCCGACCTGCCCAAGCTGCCGGCGTCGCCGGCGCAGCAGAAAGCCGAGCTGGCGGCGCGCCGCAGCGTGCTCCGGCGCCGGATGCTCCAGGAGGCCGGTGGCGGGCTGGGGGGCTTCGCGCTGTGCACCGGGATCTGGGTCGTGTCGGGCGCGAGCGGCACGTTCTGGCCGATCATTGTCCTGATCGCGTGCTTGCTCCCGCTGCTCCGGAACGGCTGGCTGCTGTACGGGCCGGACCCAGACCTCGAGCGCGTCGAGCGCGAGCTCGAGACCCGCCAGCGGAAGAACGAGCTGCGCCACCAACACCGCAGCGACGCGCGGAGCCGCGCCGGCGGGCGCTCGGGCCGGCACGGCGGGGATTCCTAGCCGGGCGGGGCTCTACCCCTGCTTCTGATGCCGGACGTGGTCCGGCGCGATCACGAACTTGACCCGCTGCTCACCGGGCTGGCGGAACGGGTACTCGTCCTGACCTATGTACTTCTTGGTCAGCGCGTCGATGTGCTCGTCAGCGCCGTCGAGGGTCGACGATGCGCTTCCGCGGATCTCGACGTAGTTGTACGGATTGTCCTGCTCGTACACGAGGATGTTGACGCGCGGGTCGCGCTCGAGGTTCGACGGCCACTTCCGGCCCAGTGCGCTGTTGACCGCGACGGTTCCATCCTCGGCGCTGATCCAGACGAGGGTGTTGTGGATCGTGCCGTCCTGGTTGTACGTCGAGATGACGGCATGGTTCGGCTGCTGCAGCAGCTCGCGAACGGGTGCATCGGTGAGGTTTGCCATGGCTGCGGAGAGTATCGCTGCTAGTGTGGAAGTAGATGACGACGGCGCCCTCAGAGCCACTTTCCCAGCGCCTCGTGGCGATCCGCGAGCAGCTCAAGCTGCTAGCGGACTACCTTTGACCCCGCTGAGCTGACCGAGCGCGTCGAGGCGCTCGAACAGGAGATGGGCGCACCGGGCTTCTGGGAGGACCAGGAGCGGGCGCCGAAGGTCAGCGCGGAGCACGCGCGCGCGAGCCGGCGGCTGTCGGTGTACCGCGACCTCGAGCGGGACGTCGAGGATCTCGCGCCGCTGGCCGAGCTCGCCGAGGAGGACCCCGAGATCGCCGCTGAGCTCGAGGAGCAGGTCAAGAGCGTGCAGGAGCGCCTCGAGGAGCTCGAAGAGCAACGGTTGTTCTCCGGCCCCTACGACACCGGCGACGCGCTGGTCACGATCAATGCCGGCGCCGGCGGGACCGATGCCCAGGACTGGGCCGAGATGGTGCTCCGGATGGAGATGCGCTGGGCCGAGAAGCGCGGGTTCGAGGTCGAGCTGCTCGAGGCCTCGCCGGGGGAGGAGGCCGGGATCAAATCGGCCACGTTCCTGGTCAAGGGCGAGAACGCGTACGGCCTGTACGGCAGCGAGAAGGGCGTCCACCGGTTGGTGCGGCTGTCGCCGTTCGATGCCGCCCACCGCCGCCAGACGAGCTTCGCGGGCGTTGAGATATCTCCGGTCGTGCAGGAGATCGACGAGGTCGAAATCGACGACGACGACCTGCAGATCGACACCTACCGTGCGAGCGGCGCCGGCGGCCAGCACGTCAACAAGACCGACTCGGCGGTGCGGATCACCCACAAGCCGAGCGGGATCGTGGTCCAGTGCCAGAACGAGCGGTCGCAGTCCTCGAATAAGGCCGAGGCGATGACCATGCTCCGCTCCAAGCTGCTGGAGCTCGAGGAGCGCAGGCGCCGTGAAGAGATCGCCAAGGAGAAGGGCGAGGCCCAGGACGTCAACTTCGGCTCGCAGATCCGCTCCTACGTCCTGCATCCCTACTCGATGGTCAAAGACCACCGGACCGATTACGAGATGGGCGACACCGCGCGGGTGCTCGACGGGGACCTCGACGGTTTCGCCCGGGCGTATTTGCTCAAGGCCGCCAGGTGACAGACGAGGTAGTGGCTCGGGCCCTCGCCGAGGACGTCGGCGACGGCGACGTGACGACGGCGGCTACGGTCCCCGAGAGCGCGCGAGCGCGGGCGACGATCACCCAGAAGGCGCCCGGGGTCGTTTTCGGCGTTGACGTCGCCGAGCAGACGTTCCGCTCGGTTGATCCGGGCGTGGTGTTCGAGCGATTGGCGCTCGAGGGCGAGTGGCGCGAAGGCGGTCCGGTCCTGCGTCTGGAGGGCTCGGCGCGCGGGATCCTGACCGCCGAGCGCACCGCTTTGAATTTCCTACAGCGGCTCTCCGGGGTCGCCACGATGGCGGCGCGCTGCGTGCAGGCCGTCTCCGATGTGGAACCCCGCCCACCCACGATCCTCGACACGCGTAAGACGACGCCGGGACTCCGGGCGCTCGAAAAGGCGGCGGTCGTGGCCGGCGGCGCCACCAACCACCGCGCCGGCCTGTACGACGCGATCCTGATCAAGGAGAACCACGCTGCCCTCGCCGGCGGGGTGGGGGAGGCGGTCCGCCAGGCGCACGCGTTCGCGCCCGGGCTCGCGCTCGAGGTCGAGTGCCGGACGCTGGCCGAGGTCGACGAGGCGCTGGCGGCCGGCGCGCCGATGTTGCTGCTCGACAACATGTCGGTCGACGAGCTAGGCGCCGCCGTCCGGCACGTCGCGGGGCGCGCCCAGCTCGAGGCCAGCGGCGGGTTCACGCTCGACACGCTCCGGGCCGTCGCGAGCACCGGGGTAAACTTCATCTCAGTGGGTGCGATCACCCACAGCGCCCCCGCGTTAGACCTGTCCCTCCTCCTCGAACCGATTCCATGAACTTGCCGATGTTCGGTGCGTCAGACGCACCCTTCCTCCTTGAGAACATCCCCGCCCTGCAGGAAGAAGTCCGCGCGCTCGCGCGCGAGCGCGGGGCGGTGATCCTCGCCCACAACTACCAGCTCCCCGAGATCCAGGACGTAGCCGACTACGTCGGCGACTCACTCGGGCTATCCCAGCGGGCGGCCGCGGCCGGCGCTGAGGAGATCGTGTTCTGCGGCGTGCACTTCATGGCCGAGACGGCCTCGATCCTGTGCCCTGAGAAGACGGTGCTGATCCCCGACCTCGACGCGGGATGCTCGCTGGCGGATTCGATCACGGCCGAGCAACTGCGGGTGTGGAAGGCGTCCCACCCGGGCGCGATCGTCGTGATGTACGTCAACACCACCGCCGAGGTCAAGGCCGAGACCGACTACTGCTGCACCTCGGCCAACGCGGTCAAGGTCGTCGAGCACATCTACGCCGAGTACGGCGAGGAGACCGAGATCCTGTTCGGTCCCGACATGTTCCTCGGCGCCTACGTCGAGAAGTCGCTCGGGCGCGCGATGCACGTGTGGGACGGCGAGTGCCACGTCCACGCCGGGATCAAGCCCGACGACATCGCCGCGGTCAGAGCCGCCCACCCCGGCGCGGACTTCCTGATCCACCCCGAGTGCGGGTGCTCGACCAGCGTGATGGAGTACGTCGCGGCCGGCGACATCGACGCCGACGGCGTGCACATGCTCTCGACCGGCGGGATGCTCGGCTACGCGCGCGAGCACCACGGCGGCATGGCGATCGTCGCCACCGAGACCGGGATGCTCCATCCGCTGCGCCAGGCGTCCGCCGATACGGAGTTCATCGCCGCCAACGAGGCCGCGCACTGCCGCTTCATGAAGATGATCACGCTGCCGAAGCTCCGCGACTCGCTCCGCGACGGCGTGAATGAGGTCAAGGTGCCGGCGGAGGTCGCCGATCGGGCGCGGCTGCCGATCGAGCGGATGGTGGCGATCAGCTGAGGTCGCGATAGCCGCGGCGGGCATGGATGCCCGGCGGAACGGCCCCACGGACGCCGAGCGCAGCGAGGCCTAGTCGGGATCCGCGAGCAGGTCGATCCCGCCGTCGACGGCGTCGCGCACTCGCCGGAGCGTGACCCGCTTACGCTCGAACTCGTCGGGCGTGTAGCAGTGGACGTCGGCGGGGGCGCCCATCTCGAGGCCGTCCCACAACGAGCCCGCGTGGTAGACGCGCTCGAGCCACGGCATGCCCTCGAACGCGTGCGAGACCAGGATCACGATGAACTCGGGACCGCGCTCACGCTGCGGCGGCGCGCCCTGCTCGTCGGCTACCCGGGCGCCGCCGAGCACCGCGACGTCGATCGTCCATCGGTCATCGACGCGCGACAGGTACCGCTGCAGCTCGCGGCGGTTGACGGCGGTGGTCACCTCCACGGCGCGATTGTCCCGGTCTCGGGCGGTGGGCGCAACGGTTTCAGTATTTGGCGATCGCCGGGACCATTCGATCGAACAGCTGAACCGCGGTCCAGTTGCCCGGTCCGTCGATCATCAGGGCGAACGCGAGCACGTGATGGTCGGGCGTCGTGCAGTAGCCGGCGAGGTTCGTGACGTAGTTGAGCGTGCCGGTCTTGGCGACGCAGCGGCCCTGGGCGACGGTGTGCGCGGCGATCCCCTGCACGGTGCCGCTGACCCCGACCACCGGCAGCGAGTCCGCCATCCCTCGCCCGATCGGTGTGTTCCACACCTTCCGCAGCAGGTCGACGACCTCCCGGGGCGACGAGCGATCCGAGCGCGACAGGCCCGAGCCGTCGACGATTGCGGGGTGGATGCCGTAGGTGTCGATCACCTGCGAGATCACCTGCGCGCCGGCGCTGATACTGCCGCCGGCGCCGAACTGCACGCCCAGCTGCTTGGTCAGCATCTCGGCGAAGAAGTCGTCGGAGGGGACGTCCATCAGCTTCAGCATCACCGACAGCGGCGGCGACGCGACCGACGCGAGCTCCTGCGTTCCGCCCGGCGCCGGCAACGTCCGGTTGAGCGGGCGGGCGCGGATGCCGGCTCCGTGCATCGTCAGCACGAGCTCCTTGGCCGCGAACGCGCCCGGGTTGAGCTTCTTGAACGTCGATCCATGGTCGTAGCTGAGCGCGGACAGCTGCCCGCCGAAGTCGGGGATATCCGGGCCGTACGCGGTGGCCGGCCCTCCACGGAGCGCGTCGAACAGCGCGGCGTCGCCGATCACCCACCCGGAGACTCGCTTGATCCCGTCGTGGGTGAGCTGGCTTACCAGCTGGCTCGAGGTGGGGCCATAGCCGTGCTCCCAGTCGCGGTTGAACCCGCCGTCGCCGAACGTCGGATCGCCGCCGCCGACCAGGTAAAGGTTCCCGTGCCAGACGCCGCCGGGACCCAGGTGGCCGGCGCCGACGATTTTCGTCTTGAGCCGGGCGCCTGGGGTGAGCTCCCTGAGCGTCGCGACCGTCGTGTACAGCTTCTCGACCGACGCCGGCGGCCGGCCGACGCCCGACCGCAGCGAGAACAGGGGGGTCTTCGCGGTCAGGTCGTACACCATCGCGCCGCTCGTCGGGCCCGCCTTTCCGAACAGGCCGAGGAGCGAGGCCCGCAGCGCGACGAGCTCCGGCGACGGCGCCGGCCTGGGCGCGGTGGCAGCGTGAAGCTGAGTGCTCGTCGTCGACGTGTGTGGGACCGGCCCTCCCACCGACGCATCCGAGCTCGGCTTCACGGCGTGGCCCCCGCCGCCACACCCTGCGATCACCGCTGACAACGCGATGCCCCCCACGATCCGACGTGTCAGGCTGACTCGAGCTCCTCCACCGTGTGCGGACCCACACACGCCACCGACAGCTCGTCTGCAACTCGCGCGGCTACCTCTCTCACCTCGCCGTAAGTTACCTGGTCGAGCAGCGCGATCGTCCGATCGGGATCGACGTCCTCGCCGTAGACGATCGTTTGCTGGGCGGCGTGGCGGGCGACGGCGCCGGTGTTCTCGAACGCGATCGCGCGCGCTCCCGCGGAGTAGGCGCGGGCGCGCTCGACCTCGGCCTCGGTCGGGCCGTCGTCGCGCAGCTCGGTGACGATGTCGCGCATCCGCCGGTAGGCCTCGATGCACTTGCTCGAGTCGAGTCCGGCCGAGAGTTGGAGGACCGGGACGTCGGCGTACGCGTGCGCGATCGAGTGCACCGAATACGCAAGGCCGCGCTGCTCGCGGATCTCGTCGAACAGGCGCGAGCCCATCGAGCCGCCGAGCAGGGTGGAGTAGATCCCGAGCGCGGCGCGCTGCTTGGCGTCGCCGGTCTCGATCGTTGGCCGGTAGGACATCCGCAGGTGCGACTGGGCGGAGTCGCGCTCGCGCACCAGTACCCGCGGGTGCTGCGGTGGCGCGGGCTCGTAGGGATCGGGCGCGGGGCGGCCCGGGAAGCGCGTGAACAGCTCCTCGACATCGCCGTTCTGGGGCAGGCCGTCCAGGTTCCCGACGAGGAAGGCGCCGCCCCGATCGGGGGCCCAGCGGCGATCGCGGAACGCGACGATCCCCTCGCGGGTGAACTCGTCGCGGATGTGCTCGGCCGGTCCGAGCACCGGGCGGCCCAGCGGGTGATCGCCGAACGCGGCCTCGTCGATCAGATGCTCGGCCATCACCGCGGGCTGATCGTTGGCGCGGGCGATCTCCTGGACGACCACGCCGCGCTCTCGGTTGAGCTCGTCGCCGTCGATCTTGGGTCGTCCGACGAAGTCCGTGAGCAGATCGGCAGCTTCCAGGGCCTTGTTTGCGCGGGCGGTGATGTGGAACGCGACCAGGTCATGGCTCGTGTACGCGTTCAGCACGGCGCCGATCCGCTCCGCGGCCTCGTTGACGTCGCGGTAGGTCGGGTACTTCTCGCCGCCCTTGAACACGAGGTGCTCGAGGAAATGGGCCATCCCGTTCTCGTCGGGGCGCTCGGTTCGGGCGCCGGCATCGAACGCCACCAGGATCGTCACCGAGCGGGCGCCATCGACCGCGATCCGGTACAGCGGAAGCCCGTTGGGAAGAGGGGTTTGCGTGATCGAAGGCACCACAACAGAAAATAGCGTGCATGTGCAAATCTGCTTGCAGCGGGCAGGATCGCGTGGGCGTTCGGGGACGGGGCTCGGTACGCTGCCCGCAAGCTATGGCTAGAACTGAATCTCAGCAAAGAACCAGGCGCAGCCGTGAAACCGCCGCGCCGGCCGTGCCCGCCGCTCGCGAGACGCGGCCCGCGGGCGCCGCTCCAATCACCCACCCGATCGTCGAATTCCGCGGCGTATCCAAGCGGTACTCCAGCGGCGACGTAGGCGTCGAACAGGCCACGTTCTCGATCGGCCGCGGCGAATTCGTGTTCCTCGTCGGCGCCACCGGCTCGGGCAAATCGACCCTGATGCGCCTGTTGATCAAGGAGCTCGATCCCACCGGAGGAACGATCCGGGTCGCGGGCCGGGACCTCTCGGAGATCACGCGCCGGCGGATCGCCTACTACCGCCGCAACATCGGCGTGGTGTTCCAGGACTTCAAGCTGCTGCCAACGCGGACGGTGTACGACAACGTCGCCTACGCGCTGCAGGTCACCGGGAGCAAGCGCCGAGAGATCCGCGACAAGGTCCCGGACATCCTGCGGCTCACGGGCCTGTCGCTGAAGCTCCACAACTATCCCGACCAGCTGTCGGGCGGTGAGCAGCAGCGGGTCTCGATCGCGCGGGCGTTCGTCAACCATCCGCCGCTGTTGTTGGCCGACGAGCCGACCGGGAACCTCGACCCCGAGACCAGCATCGACATCATGCGGCTGCTGTACCGGATCAACCGGACCGGCACGACCGTGCTCGTCGCCACCCACGACCAGGCAATGGTCGACAAGATGCGCCGCCGGGTGCTCGAGATGTCCGAGGGCCGGGTTATCCGCGACGAGGCCACGGGTCTCTACACGCGCGACGAAACCACGCGGGAGTTCGCCCGACGCATGCGCCAGCCGCCGACGCGGCCGCCGGGGGTATAGCCGATGCGTATCGGGTTCTTCCTGCGCGAGGCGATCCGCTCGATGCGGCGGAGCGCCGCGCCGAGCTTTGCCGCGCTCGCCACCGTGCTGGTCACGATGCTCGTACTCGGCGTGTTCATCCCGATCGTGCAGGCCACGAACGGCGCCGCCAACAGCGTTCGCGGTCGCGTCGAGGTCGACGTCTACATGAAGGCGAACGCAACGGCGGCCGACGACGCTCGGGTCAGGAACGAGCTAAGGGGGCTCCCGCACGTCAAATCGGTCCAGTTCGTCTCCAAGGACGCCGCCTACGCCGCGCAGGCCAAGCAGGATCCTCAGGCGTACGCGTTGCTCGGCTCAAACCCGCTGCCGGACACCTTCCATGTGATCCCGACCAACCCGAACGACGTGCTCGGGATCCACAGCGCCCTGACCCCGCCCGTCGCGGGCGGCGGCACGGGAGTGCTCGATGCCTCGATCGCGAGCGTGTCGAACAAGCAGAGCGACACCAAGAAGATCCTCGAGGTCACGAACCTGGTGACGATCACCGCCGCGGCGCTGGCCGTGCTGCTCGTGCTCGCATCGATCCTGCTGATCGCGAACACGATCCGGCTGTCGCTGTACTCGCGCCGGCGCGAGGTCGAGGTGATGAAGCTCGTCGGCGCCACCGACTGGTTCATCCGCTGGCCATTCGTGATCGAGGGCATGATCGTCGGTTCGTTCGGCGCGCTGCTCGCGATCCTGGTGCTCGGGGCGACCAAGGTCGCCCTGCTCGATCCGCTGGCCAGCAACTGGACGCTGATCGCCGCCCCGCGGACGATCGGGTTCACGGTGCTCGTCGTGGTGCTGCTCGCGGCCGGTGCGCTGGTGTCGGCGATCGGCTCCGGGCTGTCGCTGCGGCGGTTCCTGCGGGTCTGACCCTTCGCGGTCGGCGTCCTGCCAGTCGGCCGCACCCTGCGTTTCCGTCGGCTCCGGTTGACGATCGGCGTCGAACGCGAGGTCCGGGCGACCGGCATCGACGCCTCCCTCCCTCGCTAAGCCCGGTTCGTGGCCTGGTTTTCGGCTCGGGGGCGCGCCCAGCGCGCGGTCGCCCGGGTTCGTCGCCGGAGGCCATCCCGCGGCTGTTCGCCGCACCGATAACGCAACACTCGGCACCGCCCGTTGCTCGAGTGCGCCAAGAGTCCCGTATAGCGCGCACAACGGCACTCTCGGTCGTCGGAAATCGTCGAGTGTGCAGTTAGCGGGCCTGGGTCCTGGCCCGTGCGTCCGTCCGGATCTCGGCGCAGGTTGCGTGTTTTCGCCGACCGTGGCGTGTTAGCGCTCACGCGAGACGTGTGAGCGCTCACATTCTTTGCTATAAGTACGCCTCTTCACTGCACCCGCTTGCAGTCGCCCTCGGCCGGGGCAAGCACAAAACCGATGGGAGGGTCCATGCAGACTGCATTTCGCAGCCTAAGAAGGTTGCGCGCTGTTGGCTGGTCGCGTGTCGCCGTCGCGACCGTTGTGTTGTTGCTCGGAACGGGGAGCCTTGCCCTCGCGGCCAAGCATGGCCACAAGCACCACGGCAGGTCGAGCATCTCGAGCCAGACGTGGGGCTCGGCGCACGGACAGGCCGTCAAGCTCTACACGCTGAAAAACAGCAACGGGATGATCGTCAAGATCACCAACTACGGTGGCGTGGTCCAGTCGATCTGGGTGCCTGACCGCACCGGGAAGCTGGTGAATGTGGCGCTCGGGTTCCCGAAGCTCAGCGACTACGTCAACGACTTCGAGAACCAGCCGTGGCCCGCGTCCGGCGGATCGGGCGACACGTATTTTGGTGCGATCATCGGCCGGTACGCCAACCGGATCGCCAGCGCGTCGTTCACGCTCAACGGCACGTTGTACGGCCTGGGGCGCGGTCCGAATTCGTGCGGCTCGGCCACCCTCCCGAACAACGGGCTGAACCTGCTGCACGGCGGGCCGCTGTCCTACAACACCCAGGTGTGGGCGGCGACGCCGAAGACGCTGAGCAACGGCGTCGCGCTGCAGCTCAGCTACACCGACCCGAACTGTTACAACGGGTTCCCGGGGGCCGTCACGACGACGGTGGTCTACACGCTTCTGCAGAGCAACGCGCTGCAGATCACCTACCACGCGACGACTAGCGCGCCGACGGTCATCAACTACACCAACCACACGTACTTCAACCTCGCCGGCGAAGGATCCGGCGACATCTTCAACCAGAAGCTCTCGATCAACTCCAACGAGTTCACTCCCACGGACGCAAACCTGATCCCGACGGGATTCGCGTCGGTGTCGGGCACGCCGTTCGACTTCCGGGCGATGAAGCCCATCGGCCGGGACATCAACAAGGCGAGCGCGCCCGAGGGCGACCAGCTGACCACCGCCCACGGCTACGACCACAACTGGGTGCTCCGCGGGTCCGGCTTCAGGCTGGCGACCGTCGCCCAGGATCCAGGTGACGGGGTCGTGCTGTGGACGTACACCGACCAGCCCGGCGTGCAGGTTTACACCGGGAACTTCCTAGTCGGCGATCTGGTTGGCACCAGCGGGCACGCGTACCGGCAGGGCGATGCGTTCACGCTCGAGACCCAGCACTACCCGGACTCCCCGCACCACATCGGCGACCCCCAGTGGCCGTCGGTGGTGCTGAATCCGGGCCAGGTGTTCAACTCCAAGACGACCTACAAGTTCACGACTGCCGGACCCGGGTTCCGGCACAACTTCTAGGAACCGTGTTCTGGCTGGTCGGGCCATGCGGGTGGCCCGGCCGGCCGGGAGGGGCGCGTAGTCGCCGCGAGTGCCCGCGGCGTCTCGCGTTTGGAGCCGCCCAAGTTCGCGGCGTTCTACCCTCAAGTCATGCAATCCCGCCGATCCCGCAATCCTCGGATCGCTATCAGCGTCCTCGCCGGCGTGATCGTGCTGGCGATCGGGATCTGGCTCGGCGGGCATCCAAGCTGGCTGCCCTCTCCGGTTCGGAGCGCCTTCGTCGACGACAACAGCAGCACGCCGCTCGTCAACCAGGTGCTCGGCCTACTGCAGCGGGACTATTACCGACCGCTCGACCGCAGCCAGCTCGTCAACAAGGGGCTGGCCGGGATGGTCGCGAGCCTCGACGATCCGTACTCCCATTACTACGACCCGGCTAACTACCAGGGGTTCCTGAACGAGTCCAACCCGCATCTGAGCGGGATCGGGGTCGACGTCGTCGCCGAGTCGCGCGGGCTCCGGGTCGACGACGTGTTCCCGGGATCGCCGGCGGCACAGGCCGGGCTCGCTCGCGGCGACGTGATCGTCGCGGTCGGCGCGACCTCGCTGGCCACCCGGCCGGCGGCGTTCGGCTCGCGGTTGATCAAGGGCAAGGCGGGCACGCATGTGACGCTGACGATCCTGCGCGGGGGCCACAAGCAGATGGTCACGCTGACGCGCGAGGACATCGTCGTCCCCGTCGCGAGCGGGACGATCGTCAAATACCACGGCCTCAAGGTTGGCGCCCTCACGCTCACGCAGTTCGTCGACGGCTCCGGCGCCGAGCTCCGGGCCCAGGTCGAGAAGGTGCTCCACCAGGGTGCCCAGGCGCTGGTCCTCGACCTGCGCGACAACCCCGGCGGACTGCTTAACGAGGCCGTGAATGTCGCCAGCATCTTCATTCCCGACGGCACGATCGTCTCGACCGACGGCCGCGCCCAGCCGCGCGAGGTTTATGTCGCGAAAGGCGGCGCGATTCCGACGAGCATCCCGATGGTCGTGCTCGTCAATCGTGGGACCGCGTCAGCGGCCGAGATCGTCACCGGCGCGCTCCAGGATCGCGGGCGGGCCAAGGTCGTCGGCACGCGGACCTACGGGAAGGGCGTCTTCCAGGAGATCGAGCCGCTCCCGAACGGCGGTGCGCTCGACTTCACCGTCGGCGAGTACTTCACGCCGGACGGCCACAACCTCGGAGGCGGCGGGGTCAAAGAGGGCGTCGGCATCAAGCCCGACGTCTACGCCGCCGCCAACCCGGGCGCCAAGACCGACACCGCGTTCACGGCAGCCGAGCGGACTGTCGCGGCCGAGGTTCGGTGAGCCCAGCGACAAGGGACGCGGGCGGCGGTCCGCGCGTGGCCGTGTTGGCTCGGCAGGGCAAGTTCTTCGTCGCCGAGCCGTTCTTCGGCCCGGGCCCGCGCGTCGTGGTCAGCCGCGATCGCTCGGCCGACGTCGGTGACCTGATCGTGGTCCGGGCGCGCGCCGGCCGCAACGGGCGGGCGGGGGGAGGGCGACGATCGCGCGCCGCCTCGGCCGCTCGGACGTCGCGCGTGACGTGATCGAGGGGCTGATGGTCGACCGGGGCCTCCGGCGCTCGTTCGATCCGGCGGTCGAGCACGAGGCGCGGGAGGTGTCGACGGTGCCCGGCGAGGCCGGGGGCGGATCGGCATCACCATCTGCGCCCGCGGCCGATCGGCGCGATCTGCGCTCGCTGCCGACGTTCACGGTCGACCCGGTCACCGCCCGTGACTTCGACGATGCGATCTCGGCCTCGGACGAGGGGGATGGCTCGCGGCGGGTGTGGATCCACATCGCCGACGTATCCGAATACGTGCGGCCGGGCTCGCTGCTCGACCGCGAGGCCTACCGTCGCGGGACCAGCGTGTACGTCCCGGGCGCGGTCGAGCCGATGTTGCCCAAGGCGCTCTCGAACCGGGCGTGCTCGCTTGTGCCCGGGCAGGACCGCCTCGCGGTCACGACCGAGCTCGTGCTCGACGGCGCGCGGGTTCGCAGCAGCGCGTTCTACCGATCGGTGATCCGCTCGGACGAGCGCCTGGACTACGGGCAGGTCGATCGCATCTTTTCCGGTTCGGACCGCGCGTCGGGCGACTGGGGCCCGGCGCTCGAGGTCGCACGTGCGGCCGCGGCTGCGCTCGAGGAGCGCCGGGCCTCGCAGGGGTCGCTGTCGCTCGACTCGGCCGAGCCCGAGTTCGAGTTCGACGCCGGTGGGAACGTGGTCGCCGCCGAGCCAGTCGAGCACACCGAATCGCACCGGATGATCGAGCACCTGATGATCGCGGCCAACGAGCAGGTGGCCCGGTTGCTCGTGTCCCGGCGCGTGCCCACGCTGTACCGGGTGCACGAGCGTCCCGACGGCGCCGCGGCGGAGCGGCTGATCGACCAGCTCGCATCACTCGCGGTACCGACGCCGCCGGTGCCGAAGGGCCACCTCACCCCCCAGCAGGCAGCCGATCTGATCGGGGAGGCGTCGCAGCTGGTCGGGCAGTGGACGGCGTCCCACGATGGGCGCGGCCGGCGCGGGTTGACCAGCCTCGTGCTGCGGTCTTTGAAGCAGGCCTACTACGACCAGCGCAACCGCGGGCACGCCGGTCTCCAGCTCGCGAGCTACTGCCACTTCACCTCGCCGATCCGGCGCTACCCGGACCTGATCTGCCACCGCGCTCTGCTGTCGGCGGTCGCCGGCGATGTCCCCGCGCCCGCAGCTTCGTGGGTCGCGGAGGCGGGGCCGTGGTCCTCGGCGCGCGAGCGCGAGGCGATGTCGATCGAGCGCGACGCCGATGACATCGTCCGCTGCTTCTTTCTGGAGGCGTGGTTACGCGGCTTCGCGCGTGACGAGGCGTTCGATGGGGAGGTCGTCGGGCTTGCCGGCGCGGGCGCGTTCATCGCGTTCGGGCCGAGCGGGGAGTTCGAGGGGATGCTCCCGGTCCGGCTGCTCCGCGGCGACTGGTGGGAGCTCAACGAGGAGGGGACGATCCTGGTTGGAACTCGGAGTGGCCGCACGATCCGCCTGGGCGACCCGGTGCAGGTACGGGTGGGGCGGATCGACGCCGCCCGCGGCCGCGTCGATCTGCTGCCCGGGTGGGAGGCTGACTGAGCGATGGCCAAGACGCGGAAGCGAAAGGCCGGCGCCGGCGCGGTCGCCACGAACCGCCAGGCGTCATACCGGTTCAACCTGCTCGAGCGGTTCGAGTGCGGGCTCGTGCTCACCGGCACCGAGGTCAAGTCGCTGCGGGAGGGCAACGCGCAGCTGAAAGACGCCTACGCCGTCGTGCGCGACGGCGAGGTGTGGCTGATCGGGCTGTACATCGCGCCGTACGGGCCGGCGGCGCGGGAGAACCACGACCCCGAGCGCCAGCGCAAGCTGCTGTTGCACAAGTCCGAGATCGAGCGGCTGATCGGCCTCACCCGGGAGCGGGGACTGACGCTGGTGCCGACCCGGATCTACTTCGCGGGTCCGCGGTCGCGGGCCAAGGTCGAAATCGCGGTCGCGCGAGGCAAGGATCTGTACGACAAGCGCGACGCGATCAAGAAGCGGGACATGGCGCGGGACGTGCAACGCGAGTTGCGCGACGCCCGGCAGTAGACCGGCCGCAAGTCATTGAGCTATCAACCGTTGTCGATGGGTAGCGACACGAATACCTGGGTAGGCCCTTTTCATGACGATTGGTTCGAGCATTCTCCTGATCGCCGTTGGGGCGATCATGAAGTGGGCCGTCACCGCACAGGTGAAGGGCTTCGATATCCAGACCGCCGGGACCGTGCTGCTTGTTGTCGGTCTCCTCGGGCTTGTGCTGTCGCTGATCTACACGTTCTGGTGGGCGCGCCGCGACGTCGTGTACGACGACCGCGTTACCCGGCGCCAGCCGCCGGTGGCCTGAGCGCGGTCGCGATCGTTGCGGTCGCGATTCGCGGTCGGCTCTCGCCGGTCGCGATCGCGCTCGGCTCTAGCTGATCGTGCGCGACACGAGCGTGGCGTCCATCCCCACGACGAGTAGCGCGATCAGGCCAAGATAGACGGCTGCGATCAGCGCCCGATCGCGGGGCCGGACCCGGTAGTACGCCTGCTGGGCCGCGCCGCCGGTGCGCCGGAGCTGCCAGCGCCGGTAGGTCTCATAGCCCGCGAACACGATGATCAGCAGGATGATCGGGTTCGGGAACAGGATCGCCAGCGGGATCATCGCGAGGAACCCGGCAAACCACATGACCGGCGCCATCGCGGCCATCGCGCGGCCGCCGTCGAGCGGCACCACCGGGAGCAGGTTGAACAGGTTCAGGAAGAAGCCCGTGAACGCCAGCGCGCGCCATAGGTCATTGCCGGTCGCGTGCCAGACGAGGACGCACACGGCCGCGCCGATGCTGCCGAGGATCGGGCCGGCGAGCCCGACCCGCGCTTCGGCGGTCGCGTTGTCGCCCAGCGAGCGAGCCGCAATCACCGCGCCCAGAAACGGGATGAACATCGGCGCGCTGGCCTTCAGGCCCTCGCGCCGCAGCGCGATCACGTGGCCCATCTCGTGCACGAACAGCAATGCGATGAAGCCGGCGGCGAACGGCCACCCCCACAGGAGCGCATAGGCGGCGAGCGAGACGAGGATCGTGCCGGTCGAGGCGAACAGCTTCAGCTTGGGGAGAAGCAGGATGGCCGTCTTGAACTTCGCCAGCAGCGCGAGGGCGCCGGCGCCGAACGCCGAGATCCGGCGCCGGATCGGCGACTGCCGGCGCGGCGACCCGAGCGGGCGCGGCTCGAACGCCGGTTCCGGCGGCGTCGGTGGCGGCTCGTAGGTCTGCCCGATCGGAGCGGGCGGCAGCGGCGTGTTCGCTTCCATTGGTACAGATTGTAGGAACGGGCCGGTGGCGCCCAAAGCGCTCTTACGATCTCCTTCAGCTGGTCGCCTAGCTCGTGCGCGAGCTGCAGCCGCCTCAGGAGTCGGGCGGCCAGGGCTATACTCGAATCGCTACATCCCCGGGGACGACAGGCTTCGACGTGGTCGGTTCGTGGGGGTGGTCGCGAGTCGAGGTCCCGGGAGGCCTCGTTAAACACCCGGGAACAAATAAGTGCGAATCATTCAGATTCCCACACCTATAACCTCGCTGTCTAACCACAGCTGAGCGTTAGCCGGCCACCATACGCCCGCGGTGGCGGTCCCGGTTCTAACAGCGGGCTTACTCGGTGAGGCCCGCTCCAGCCCCGCCGGGGACATTTTCGGAGCTGGCCCCCGACAACCCCGCCGGCATGGCGAGTCGAGGGTGAGATCAGAGTGCCGGCTACGCTCGTAGACACCACCTTTTGCGCGACTGCGGACGCGGGTTCAATTCCCGCCGTCTCCACCTCGACAGTTAGACGCTTCAGCTCCCAAATAGGAGGCTGGAGCGTCTTTCGGCGTTAGCGCGACATCCAGGACTAAGTGAGGCAGCTCCGGAGCCTGCGCGCCTGTCACGGGGCTCGGCAATCAGCCACCGCTCGACCCCCTCGCCGAGCGCGAGGAACGCGCGCTCCTCGATCGTGCTCGTCCCTGGGCTTGCGGTCCAGCGCGCCGGTCGGCTTGGACGGGTAGTGCTCGTCACGGAGCGTCGGTCGCGCGGGCGTTGTCAGCTGGTGCCGGCGACCTCTCGAGGCCCGCCGAGCCCGTCGACGTGCACCACGATCAGCTCAGCGCCGTCGATCCTGACCCACACGCGCTCGTCCACCAGCTCGTGCGGGACGGAGTAGATCGCGCTGCCAACTGAGATGGTCGACAGCCAGTTGACCTTGCGCGTCTGCCCGAAACAGAGGGTGTGCGGCAAACTCGGGAGCCGGTGAAGGTGCTCATGCTCGGCGGCGAGCATTTCCGTAAGCGGCCGGTGCGTGATCCGGTGCGGACGGGTGTTGACCTCGGCTATGAACTGCTCGAACCCGCCCCTTCCAACTACCGACACCTCAAGACAGAACCGTGAGGAGATCCGATGGCCACCCACGGGAAAAACCATCACCGCCAATGGGGGGCCTTGAATAGCCGCCTACGGGGAGCTTTCCATGGCCGCCGTCACGCGAGTGACAGCTTGCGAGAACCGACAAGGTTGGTAGAAGGCCAGGTCCTGCTGACCGAAGCGACACCCACGCCGTTAGAAGTGTCACCGAAGCCTTGACCGGCACGTCCTCACGCTGAACGGATACCACGGCCCGATTTAGGTCAGGCGCGTGGTATCCGGATAACACTTTGATCAGGGACGGCTTGCCCGACCCGTTCTGCCCCACAAGAGCACGAGCGTCGGGCTGGATTGATGGTGGGGTTGACACTCGATGGAGCGAGGTGCGTGTGAACGGCTTGGACACGCTCTCGACGTCCAACAAACCGGAGTTGTGTTCTTCTCCTGAGGCGTCATCGATCGGCGGCGACTACTGGCCCGAGACCTTCCACAGGGCCTTGAATTGCTGCAGAGCGTCAGTCGGGTAGTTCCACTCGGTGATGGACCCGACATTCGCCTTGGTCAACAGCTGGGTTTGCTGAACCCCCTCTTGAGCCTCGGGGATGGGCAACCCTTCGGCGTCGCGGAACATGGCGTCCACGACCTGCAGGGTCGCGTATGGTGACGAGTAACCAGTCCACGCGGTTTCCGTGCCGGTACGCAACGCGGCGAGCCCAGCCGAGTCTGCCGCTTCACCGATGACCTTGATTTTGGACAGGCCGGCGGCAGCAAGCGCTGATGTAATGCCGGTTGCAAACGGACCGTCGTCGAAGACGACGTAGTTTGCCGACGGGTTCCGCTTCAGCGCCGATATCACTGTCGGGACTACCTGACCGGCAGCAAGCTGGGGAAGGGTCACGTTCGCGGTCGTGGTGGTGCACCCTGGGCACAACGCCTTGACCCTCGCCGTGAATGCGTTCGTGAATCCGTCGAGAATCGCGTAGCCCGGCACGTGCTCGATCACTGCGTTGCCTTTGCCGTTCGAGTCCGAGACGAAGTAATCCGCCATGAGGTTGCCTTGCGTACTGTTATCGGCACTCGCGTTTACGATCACGGGCGGCTTGACCACGATTGGATATACGGCCGTCACGGCGAGCTTCGCACCGGCCTGCTCTACCTGCTGGAGGATCGACGGGGCTACGGGGATCCCCGCCTCGACGATGTAGTTGGCGTGCTTGGTCAGCGCAGTATCGATGGCGCTCTTGAAGGTGGCCGGGTTGGCCGGGTCGTAGCTCGCCACCGCATAGTTCCAGTGCGCGAGGCGGGCCAGCTGGGCGACCGTCTGCTGGATTTGCACGTTCTGGGGCTGAGGAGTCCCCAGGACGACGACGGTCTTCCCGGGCGGTGGCGCGGACTTCAGCGGTGCGGTGATATTGATCCTGGTGGGAGCGGCCTGGTACGTCTTCAGCGCCGCGGTTGCCGACGCCACGCCGCCGGTCGCGCTCGTCCTCGCGCTCGCGTTAGACGCCACGAGAGACGACCCCGCCGAGCTCGACGAGCTCGACGATCCACAGGCCGCTACGGCAATACTGAGGCCGGTGGCCGCCAAGAGAGCTGTGACTCGGCGAGAGCGTGGCAACACGCGTCCGCTGACCTCGCGCTTCGAATTGCGCTGCATGTCCCTCTCCTCTGTACTGGTGGGATTGGTCTGTCGGCCACGCGGCCGATGAGGGGGCCCCCTGGAACTCCGGTCCGGGACACTAGGCGGGCTGAATCCTCGCCAGGCACAGTAGCGAGTCACAAGACAGTCTGTCAAGTGAAGATAGAGATGGCCTACTGAATTGGCTATAATCGGCAGCGGTGGCGACGAGCGATCACACCGGCAAAGGCGGGTCGCTGCGCGACGAGCAGAAGCGCTTGACTCGTCGACTCTTGATCGAGGGCGCGGTCACGGCGTTTGAGCGCAAGGGTTATGCCGCGACCACGATCGAGGACATCGTGGCGGAGGCCAACGCGAGCCGCGCGACGTTCTACCTCCACTTCAAGAGCAAGGCCGACGTCGTGCTGGTGGTCGCGCGAACGCTGGGCCGGCGCTGGCGGGAGCTCTATCTCGAGCTCACATCGGGCGAGCGACCGTCCCGCAAGGACCTGTACGAGTGGATCGGCTCGATGATCGACAACTACGCAACTAACCGAGGGAGCTTGGAAGCCTTGGATCAAGCGGAGGCGATCGAGCCCGAGGTGGCGGCGGTGAGACTTGACAACCACAAGGAGTCGATCGCGGTCATCGCCGAGTCGATCCGACGGTGGTATGGCTGCGGTGAGGAGGAGGCGCGCGTCCGCGCCGCTCTTCTGCTGATGCAACTCGATCGATTTCTGTACGCGTGGATCGTCAGCGGCATCCCGTTCGACCGCGAGCGCGCCCTGGGCACGCTCACCGACCTGTGGCTCTTGATGCTCGGGCTCAGCGAGACCCAGTCTTCGCAAGCGGACGATGGACAGGTTGACTCTTCGCTAGACATAGCGTAGAGTGAACTGACGTACCGCCTCGCAAGCGTTATCAAGAGCTCGGCGGGGCCCCGAAGATCGATACACCGCGCACCGGCCTGAGCCAAACGCGCCGTGGTTCATGGAGAGGAGCAGTCAGCCGTGGGCGCGACAGCCGCAATCGCAGGGCTTGGGATCACCGACATGGGGAGGGTCTTCGACCGCACGGTGTCAGATTTCGCGGGCGAGGCGATCGCCCTCGCGCTGGAAGATGCGGGCCTGCAGGCACGTGACCTCGATGGGTTGCTGATCAATGGCAACCAATCCCAGGAGATGGCGCCGAGCCTGCAGTTTGCGCTCGGGCTCGTCGACCTGACGCTCCTGAACACAATGAGCGCGTTCGGATCGAGCGCGGCGACGATGCTCCAGTACGCGGCTCAGGCGATCGAGAGCGGGCAGGCGAACGCGGTGGCGTGTGTGTATGCCGACGCGCCATTGGCGGCAGGCGAGTCGATCTCGCAGTCGGGCTACAGCGGAAAGCGGCTCAGCGCACGGGGATTGGCGGGGCTGCGGTTTGCCTACGGCGACTACGGGCCCGCCAACTCGATGTACGCGCTGGCGCTTCGCAGACACATGCACCTGTTCGGGACCAACCACGACCAGCTCGGGACGATTGCGGTCGGGCAGCGCGAATGGGCGCTGATGAACCCGCGGGCGCAGATGAAGAAGCCGATGACACTCGAGGATTACCACGCGTCCCGCTGGGTCGTGGAGCCCCTGCACCTGTTCGATTGCTGCGTGGTGTCCAACGGCGCCGTCGCGGTGATCGTCACATCGGCGGAGCGGGCCCGGGACCTGCGCCAGCCGCCGGTGTACCTACGCGGCTTCGGGCAGTGCGCCCCCGGTGATCCGGGGCGGACCGAGTATGAGCCGGCGGTCCATTCAGGCGCCGGGAAGTCTGGGCAGCTGGCGCTGGCGCAGGCGGGGATCGGGCTCTCGGACGTGGACGTGCTCGAGCTCTACGACTGCTACACGTACACCGTCCTGGTCACCCTCGAGGACTACGGATTCTGTGGGAAGGGCGAGGGCGGCGCGTTCGTCGCCGACGGGAAGCTCGGCCCCGGCGGCTCGTTGCCCTGTAACACCGGCGGCGGCCAGCTCTCCTCCTTCTATATGTGGGGCTTCACGCCGCTATCGGAGGGCGTGATCCAAGCGCGCGGTCACGGGGGCGAGCGGCAGATCGGCAAGCACGACCACGTGCTCGTCTCCGGCAACGGAGGCACCCTGAACTTCCACTCAACGACCATCCTCAGCAAGCACGACGGATAGGAAGCACGATGACGACGACCACCGCGCCCGCCAAACGGGTGCCCGTTCCCGACCAGGCCAGCGCTCCGTTCTTCGACGGCGCGCTCCATGGCGAGTTGATGTTGCTGCGCTGCCCGGCCTGCGCCACCTACCAGTCGCCCGTCGCGTACATCGGCGTCCCGCTGCGCGCCCGCTGCGTGACCTGCTTCTCCGGGGAGCTCGACTGGGCTCCTTCGAGCGGTAACGCCACGCTGTACAGCTTCGTGCTCATGCATCAGCTTTACGACGAGGCGTTCGCCGCCGAGATTCCATACAACATCGCCGTCGTCGAGACCGAGGAGGGCGTGCGACTGACGAGCCAGGTGGTCGACTGTCCGAACGAGCAGCTCGAGATCGGGATGCCGCTCGAGGTGACGTTCGAGCGGATGAGTGACGCGGTCGCTGTCCCAAAGTTCAGGCCTCGCGCATGAACTACGACCATGTCATCTACGAGAAGAAGGGTCACGTCGCCTACGTGACCCTCAACCGGCCGGAGCGGATGAACGCTCTCGACAAGCACTCCCACCGCGAGCTGATCGAGATCTTCGACGACTTCGCGGCGGACGCCAACGCTTGGCTGGCGATCATCACCGGCGCCGGCGACCGCGCGTTCTGCGCCGGGAACGACCTGAAAGCGACGGCAGAGGCGTCGGCAAACGGAACCGAGCGGGTCGACGCGAGCTCGCGATTTGGCGCGATCACGCGCGGCTACAACTGCCCGAAGCCGCTGATCGCAGCGGTCAACGGCGTGGCTGCAGGGGGCGGCTTCGAAATCGCGCTCGCATGTGACCTCGTGGTCGCCACCAACACCGCTCGCTTTGCTCTCCCCGAGCCTCGGGTGGGGCTGATCGCGGGCGCCGGTGGGATTCACCGGTTGTCGCGTCAAATCCCGCTCAAGCACGCGATGGGCATGCTCCTCACCGGCCGCTTTGTCTCAGCGCAGGAGGGCCACCGCCTCGGGTTCGTCAACGAGGTCGTCCCGGCGGCCGAGCTCATGGCCGCCGCGGAACGTTGGGCCACGCAGATCCTGGAGTGCTCGCCTCTGCTCGTATCACTCACCAAGGAATCAGCGCGGGCCGGCTTCGGACTCCCGATCGACGAGGCGATTGACGGCGATTGGCAGGAAAGGATCCCGCGGATGCTTGCCTCCCAGGACTACATCGAGGGCCCGAGGGCGTTCACCGAGAAGCGCAAGCCGGCCTGGACGAACGCCCAGGGGGGTGACTGCAGATGAGCACCAACGGCCTCAAACTCGGTCTGAGCACAGGCCTGTCATCGGGCCGAGCCTCGCTATCCGAAACCTTTGAGAGCGTCAAGCAGGCCGAACGCCTGGGCTTTGACTCGGTCTGGGCCTCGGAGACCTACGGTAGCGACGCGCTGACGCCGCTGGCGTGGTGGGGGTCACACACCGAGAAGGTGAGGCTCGGGACGACGATCGTGCAGATCAGCGCGCGCCGCCCGACCGCGACCGCGATGGCCGCGATGACAATGGACCATCTGAGCGGCGGCCGCTTCATGCTCGGGCTTGGCGTGTCGGGCCCTCAGGTAGTCGAGGGGTGGTACGGCGAGCCGTTCGCAAAGCCTCTGGCGAGGATGCGCGAATACGTATCGATCGTGCGTGACGTCTTCGACCGGCGCGAGCCAGTCAGCTCCGAAGGCCCGCATTACCCTCTGCCTGTGCGGGGGCGAGAAGGGATCACCGGACTGGGGAAGCCGCTCAAGTCGATCCTGCATCCGCTCAGCGACCGCATTCCGATCTACATCGCCGCCGAGGGTCCCAAGAACATTGCCTTGGCTGCTGAGATCGGGGACGGTTGGCTGCCGCTCTACTACTCCCCCTACTACGACGCCGAGCTCTACCGTCCGTGCCTGGAGGAGGGATTTGCCCGGCGCGGGGGGCAGCCCGACGAGTTCGAGATCGCCCCCTCGATCCCGTTCATCGTCCACGAAGACGTCGAGCAGGCGGCGGATCTGCTCCGCCCGATGTACGCCCTCTACTTTGGCGGGATGGGTGCGCGCCAGGCGAACTTCCATCACCAGGTGGTAGTGAGGATGGGCTACGGCGCCGAGGCCAAGAAGATCCAGGATCTGTACCTCGAGGGTAAGAAGGACGAGGCGGCAGCCGCCGTGCCGACGAAGCTGGTGGAGGAGCTGGCGCTGATCGGACCCGCTGAGAAGATCCGGCACGACCTGGAGGCCTGGCGCGACTCCCCGGTCACCACAATCCTGATCGCCGGACCGACCGAGCGGCTGCGGCAGGCCGCCGAGATCGTGCTCGGCTAGTGTCCGCCATGGAGGAGCGACCCACGCCACTCGAAGGCGTTCGAGTGATCGACATGGCGGAGGGCAATGGGGAGATGTGCGGCCGCTTCCTCGCGGACCTCGGCGCGGACGTGATCCGGGTCGAGCCGCCAGGTGGCGCTCCATCGCGGGCGCTGGCGCCGCTGCACGCCGGGGTCAGCCTGCGCTTCGCCACGCAAAACATGGGCAAGCGCGGCGTGGTGATCGACCCCACCACACCGGACGGTCGTGAGCAGCTGCTGCGTCTACTCGACCGCGCCGACATCTGGATCGAGAGCTCCAGGCCGGACGCCATGGCAGAGCTCGGGCTCGCCGTCGATCTCGTTCACGCTCGAAACGCCAACCTGGTCGTGCTCTCGATCACCGACTTCGGACAGACCGGTCCATACCGCGATTGGACCGCCACCGATTGGACACTGCTGGCGATGGGCGGTGTCCTCAGCCGGTCCGGCCTGCCCGGTCGGGAGCCGCTGATGCCGCCCGGAGACCTGGCACTCCAGGTGACGGCAGTGCAGGCGGCGTGGGCAGCGCTCGTGGCGTACTGGAACCGGCTCGAGCACGGGCACGGCGATCACGTCGACTTCTCCCTGTACGAGGCCACGGCGCAGGTGGTCGACCCAGCGATGGGGGTCGTCGGCACCGCGCAGGTCGCAGGCTACGAGCCAACGCGCGATCGCCCCGCACCCGGTCCCTACCCGATCTTCCGCTGCCGCGACGGCCACGTTCGGGTCGTCCTGCTCGCGCCGCGCCAATGGCACGCGATGCGGGCGTGGCTCGGCGAGCCCGAAGAGCTTCAGGACCCCGAGCTCGAGACGATCCGGGGCCGGGCGCTTGCGTCCGAGCGCCTCCACGCGGTGTTCGACCAGCACTTCCGCGAGCGCAGCAAACACGAGCTGACCCTCGAGGGGCAGGCGCGGGGAGTGCCCATCGCGCCCGTGCTCGAGCCCGCCGATGTGCTGGCAGCCGAGCACTATCGAATCCGTGGCGCGATCGCGCGCACACAACTCGCGCCCGGGATCGAGGCCGACGCACCCACGGGGTTCGCCGAGATCGACGGCCGGCGCGTGCGGCCGGGTCGTCGCGCATCTCGGCTCGGCGAGCACAACCACGAGGTGTTCACGGAACCCGCCCGCAACGTGTCCGCGTCCTCCGCCAACGCCCACCCCATGCGCCGGCCGTTCGAGGGGCTCCGTGTGTTGGACTTCGGCGTGATCGTGCTCGGAGCCGAAGCCGCCCGCCTGTTTGCCGACCAAGGCGCCGAGGTGATCAAGATCGAGAGCCGCGCATTCCCCGACGGCGCGCGCATCTCGCCGGTGCACTTCGCAATCGGCCATCGGGGCAGCAAGAGCATCGGCGTGAACCTGCGCAGCCCGGAGGGCGTCGATCTGGTCAAGCGCCTGGTCGCGCAATCCGACGTCGTGCTCGCGAACTTCAAACCAGGGACGCTCGAGAAGCTTGGGCTCGGCGCGCAGGATCTGCGGGAGATCAACCCGGGGATCGTGATCGCGAGCAGCAGCGCGGTGGGGGCCACCGGCCCGTGGAGCAGCTGGATGGGCTACGGGCCGTTGGTCCGCTGCGCGTCCGGTCTCACCAGCCTTTGGCGCTATCGCGACGACCCCGACAGCTTCAGCGACTCAACGACGATCCATCCCGATCACTACGCGGCCCGCGTCACCGCGATCGCGGCACTCGCCGCCCTCATCGCCCGCCGGAGATCGGGACGCGGCGCTGAGATCGCGACCTCCCAGGCCGAGACGATCCTGATGCAGATCAGCACGCCGCTGGTCGAGGAGGCGCTACGACCGGGCGCAATCGAGGTCACCGGAAACGCCGGCCGGCACGCTGCCCCGTGGGGCGTCTACCCGTGCGCCGGTGATGACGAGTGGTGCGTCGTCACCGTCCGCGACGACGACGACTGGCGCCGCCTTCGCGACGCGCTCGGAAACCCGCAGTGGGCGTCGGATGCCGATCTCGCCAGGGCGGCCGGGCGCGTCGCGCGGCGCACCGAGATCGACGAGCATCTGACCCGCTGGACCCGCGCGCTGCGTCCGCGCGAGGTGACGGCCACGCTACAGGCCGCCGGCGTACCGGCGGGCTTCATGCAGCGACCTTCCGAGTTCGAGGACGATCCTCAGCTCCAAGCGCGTGACTTCCTGCGTGTGCTCGAGCAGCCCGGCTTGGAGCCGAGACCGGTCGACAACGCACCGTTCCGCTCGCAGCGGATTCCCGCGCCCGCCGAGATCCCGGCACCCGAGCCGGGCGAGCACACGCGCGAGATCTGCACCGGGTTGCTCGGCCTCATGACCGACGAGGTCGACCGCCTGATCGCGAGCGGCGTGCTCGAGGAGCCGGTGCCGTCACCCGAGGCTGGGGAGCCGGTACTGCCTCGGTAAGAATTGGGCGGCGGGCCCGGGCGTGGGGAAAGGGCTGCGGATCTCAACGTACTCCCGGGAGTTCGGACGAAAGCCGGTCTGGCGAACCTTTCTTCCCAACCCCGGCCATTCGAAGGCCGAAAGGCGCGTCGGCTGAACCCCCGTGATGGGGCGGCCGACGGCCTCTCGCCGAACCGCCCTGGGTAGTACGAGCGGCGCTCAGTCTGCCGCGACGGTCGGCGGCACGATCTCCTCCAGCACGTGGAAGAAGCCTGAGGCGAGAACCTCCGTCTCGAATTCGCTCATCCGCTCCACCCGGCCCAGCTCGGCGGCCATCCACTCGGGATCATCGCGCAGCGCTTCGTACCCAGCCTGGTCGAGCTCGAACAGGCTCCAGGTCGCGATCACGTCCGGGTCATCCTCGCTTCGCGCGATCCAAATCTTCGTCATCCCCGCGGGCCAGTGCTCGAGAGAGTCGGGCTCCCATGCGCGGCGGAACTGCTCGTAGGCGCCAGCCTTCAGCCGGCGCACCACCATCGCGTACATCATGATGTCCAGCCTCCTCGAGTTGGGAACCGGACAAACATAACTGCCCGCGACCCTCGCGACAGATCCAGCGCAACCCGACTCGTCTGTCGATCGCGACGCCATGGCAGAGGCCCCGACGACAGCCAGAGAACGCCAAACACCCCATCGCAGAGACGCTGCAGAAGTGGGACGACGACGTGAAGTGTCGGACTCCGGCGAGGCTTCCGCGCGCCGCGCCGCCGTTATGAGCGCTCTGGTAACCCTATGCCGGAGTGCCTACACCAGCCACCCCGAGCTTCGTGAGTGCCCGTCGCCCTCACGCGCGACGACCTTGTCACCGCTGGCTAGAACGTCCACGGGGTCCGTCCGCAGACTGGGAAACGCCGCACACTAAATGCGAAAGAACTCCAGGTCACCCTCCTTGGTCGGCGCGAGACCGGGGGTCTCCTCGTGCTCGACGAAGCCGTGTGCCAGCAAAGCGCCGAACCCGTCGATTCCACGCGACGGCGCGGGCCAGACTCTGGCTTGGGGGGCGGCCAGCCCTCTCACCCCGTCGCGTAGCGGGTTCGAGGGCACAGCAGGCGTCTAGCCGCCGCCGGCCCGGACCGTCGTCTTCGCCAAATTCGAGCCTCCTGCGCTCGCAGCCTTCCGGCAAGTACGCGTCGCCGAAGCTCAAGCCCGCCTCGCCCTGAGCCGTGGCGTGGAGCGGCGTTCGCCAACTCTCGCCTTCGCCCAATCTCGAGCGTTACGTGATGCGGGCATCCAAGCCCGCATCAAGCCGGCGAGTCATTGCTCGGTGGTCGAGGGGACTCGCTCGATCAAGAAAGGCCTCTCTGAACCCGGCGACCACCACGGTCTGCCCGCGTTCGGACGCTTGCATACTGGGTTGAGAGCAGACCGGCAATGGCACAGGGGAGGATGGCGTCGGTCCTGCAGCTCGATGTACACAGGGGCCCGGGCTGGTGTACAAACCCGCCGTCCAGCAGGCGCGATCGCCCGCCCCGGCGCATTTGGAAACTGTCCCACCTTTGCAAAGAATTCGAACCGCCCTCCGCACCAGCGGGGGGCGGTTCTTCTATGAGGGCGGAGCGTCGCTCTCCGAGACGCGTGCAGTCGCCCACTTTCACGAACTGCGGACCACCGGGGTGGGGGCTACCAGCGGCCGGCGCACGAGCAACGCGCAGACCGCGATCACCGCACTGGCGGCCACCGCAAACGCGCCGGTCGCCCCGGCCACGGCCACCAGCGGCCCGGCCACCAATGAGCCGGCGGCGATCCCGCCGATCGAGACCGGCAGTGCCAGCCCGTAGGCACGGCCAATCACGGCATCGTCGAGCAGGACCGGCAGGGCAGTGTCAGAGAGAATCTCCCCCACCACCAGGCCACCGCCGCCGAGAAGCGCGGCAAGGAGCGCCTGAATCAAAGAAAGCGCTGTGCCAATAGCGAGCAGCGACGTCGCCACCAGCAGCAGCGCGATCGTCAATGTCGTCCGCCACCGCGAGGGCACCGCCAGGCGGCCGATCAGGGTCGCGCCGATGACGCCGCCGACGCCGTATGCGGCGAGCAGAAGCCCATAGCCGGCGTCGCCGGCGCCGAATCGGCGACTGACGAGGACGAACGTGACCGTCAACATTCCGTAAACGGCGCTGCACAGCGTGTCGGCGGCGATCAGCCGTACGGCAGCGGGGGCGCCACGCAGAGCACGTCCCCCTTCAAGGATGTCGGCGACCATCGATGACCGGTCGGGCCGGTCGCTCCTGTTGCTTGGGGCGGCGAAGGCCGGGCGAGCGCCCAGTGACAGCAGCGCCGTCGCTGAGACAACGAACGTCAGCCCATTGAGCAGGATGGCGAGGGCGGGGGTCGTGGCCACGAGGACCAACGCGCCGAGCGCCGGACCAACGACAACCGCGCCCTGATTGATGGCGGCGCGCAGCGCGTTGGCCCGCGCCAATTGGTCGGCGGGCACCATCCGCGCCGTGCACGCGGCCACACAGGGCAGGTTGACGGCCGTGGCCGCCGTGGCCGCCGCGGCTAGCAGCGGCGCGAGCAGCACCGGCAGCCCCGACACGGCGACCGCCGCGAGAAGGACCATGATGGCGGCGCGGACGGCGTCGGAGGTGATCATGAGGATGCGCCGGTCGTGGCGGTCCGCGAGCGTGCCACCGAGAGGTCCGAGCACGACGATCGGCGCCACGCGAGCGGCGGTGGTCAGGGCCACCCAAGTCGCCGAATCGGTTCGGTCATAGACGAACGCGAGCAGGGCGACGTTGTAGAGCCAGTCACCGAGCGACGAAACGGCGAGGGCGACAATAAGGACGCGGAACGGGCGGCCGCCGGGGAGCTGGCGACGTCGAGGTGTCAAACGCGAATTGAGCATGGGGCCAGCATCCGCGTAAGCCCCCGGCGCGCACATCGGGACGGCAGCGGATCTTGCGCGGGCGCAGTGGCTTAGATCGCGCGCCGGCCTGGCTTAGGCCAACCCGTATGAGGCGGCGGGATCAGTGCCCGTCGTCGACGTCGGCCGTCACCGCGACGAGTCCACGGCGGTGGGCCAGCGCGGCAGCCTGGACCCGGGTGGCGACGCCGAGCTTGGACAGGATGTTCGAGACGTGAACACTCGCGGTGGCCCGGGAGATGAACAGCTGCTGAGCGATCTGGTTGTTCGAGCAGCCGTCGGCCACGAGCCGGAGCACCTCGAGCTCGCGCGGCGTCAACCCGAAGCGGTCGGTGGCCTCTGCTGCCGATTCTGCAGCGGTCGCAGCGTTGGTGTCCGCCGGCGTGACGAGACCGTCGGGACTTAGCCGTGCCCGGCGCATGAGCGCCTCGACCTCGGCCAGCAGCGGCGTCGCGCCGAGGCCGCCGGCGAGCGACTGGGCTTCATTAGCGGACGAAGCGGCCGTGATGCTATCGCCGGCAGCGACCAGAGCGTCGGCCTGGCGCAGCAGCGCGTAGGCGACGACGAACGGCTGCTGCATCTCCCGGGCGGCGCTCACCGCCGCCTCCCACGCCGCCGTTTCCTCGACGCCGAGCAAACGGGCATATTCCGCGTTCATGAGCGCGAGATGCCCACGGTCGTTCGGCGTGGCCGTGGTCAGCGCGTCGGCCTCTCGCAACAGCTCGCCTGCGCGTAACTCCACATCGGCAGGCGGCTCCCCGCCGCCGTCCCGAGCGCGGATGGTTCGCTCAGCCTCGACTTGCATGGCGAGCGACATCACCGGCCAGCGGTACCGGGGCTCCTCACCCGGGGTGGCACCTGCCAGGGCACGGCCGAGAATCAGGTGTGCGGCGTCGAGATCTCCCTCGGAGCGAGCCAGCTCGGCCTCCATCGCCGCCAACGGCAACGCCCACTGCGGCGCGGTCGTGTTGCGCAGGTGCTGGCGGATCTCGCGCAGATCGGCGCGGGCCTCCGCGGCGCGCCCCGACAGCAGGTGAAGTTCGGTCCGCAACATCAGGACGGCCGCGGCGAACGTCCCGGCCGCCTCCCGCTCCGGCGCCAGCGCCGCCAGCGCTTCGTCCCACCGACCTGCCCGCATGAGCGCCTCCGCCCGGTTGCTGCGCAGGAATGCGCCCAGCGTCCGCGCCACCCCCGCCCGCTCGACAACCACCATGCCCGCGTCGGTCACCTCGATCGCCTCGTCGTAACGGGCGAGGCTGAGGAGCAGGTCGCTGAGGTTCGTGGAGGCGCGCACTGCGATCCGGAGGAGGCCGGCCTCGACAGCGCGGTCGCCGGCCTCGCGCACTCGCGCCAACCCAGCCTCGACCTCGCCGCAGAACACCTGGGTGTGACCCGCGGTGACCTGCGCGTCGAGCAGTTCGGCGACCGCGCCTACGGCCTCGGCGCTATTCACCGCCCGCTCGGCGATCGCACCCGCGCGCTCCATCTGATCCACGCGGAGCATCGCGTTGGCGAGCCGTCCGAGGACGAGCGCGCTGACGCGACTCGGGAGCTCGGCCGGCAGCAGCCCGGCCGCCTGCTCGAGGACCGTGATCCCCTCCTCGTCGCGGCCGAGCTCACGGAGAATCGTCGCCCGGCTGGCGAGCAGCATCGCGCGCTGCTCGAGGGTGCCGCCGTAACCGACCTCCTCGAGCGCTTGATCGACGAGCGCGAGCGCTCGGTCGCCCGCCCCCGCGCGGTAGGCGGCCTCGGCGGCGGCATCGAGCAGGTCGGAGTGGGTGATGCCCGCGCGTTGAGCCGCGTCCGGGACCTGGCTCCAAAGCTCGAGTGCGACCTCGAAGTGACGCTGCGCCGCCGCGGGCGCGGTGGCCTCGGCGGCGACTCGGCCGGCTCGCACTGATGCCACGAGCGCACGAGGCACGTCGTGGGCGGCGAGCCAATGGTGGGCGAGCATCGCGATCCCGTCGAGGCCGGGTGTGACAAGCTCGCTGCGACTCTCCATCGCCTCGGCGTACGCACGATGGAGCTGGGCGCGCTCGCCCGGCAACAGGTCCTCGTGGACCGCCGCCCGGGCAAGCGCGTGCCGGAAGCCGTAACCCCGACCGGCGGCATCGACCACGAGCAGCTGATGCACGATCGTTTCGCGCAGCGAGCCATAGAGCTCGGCGTCGGGGAGCCCGGCCACCAGCCCGAGCAGCTGATCGGGCACCCACCGACCGCCGCCCGAGGCGACGCGCAGCACGTGCTGGGCCGCTGTGGAGAGGCGCTCGGCGCGGGCCAACAGGACGTCGCGCAGTGATGGCGGGAGGTAATCGGGGCCGACGCCCCCTTCCCGGACCGCGCTGAGCAGCTCCTCGACAAACAACGGAATCCCCTCCGAACGCTCGAACACGAGGTCGATGAGCTCACCGTCGGGTCGGTCGCCCATGATCGCAGCGATCTGTGCAGCGACCTCGGCCGCCGAGAGTCGCTCGAGCTCGAGACGCTCGACGCTGCGTTGCTGTTCCCAACGCGCCGAGATTCGCCGGAATGGATGCGCGCGCGGAAGCTCGTCGGAGCGCACGGAGAACACGAGCATGAGGCGCCTTGCCGTCGGGGCGGCAACGAGCAACGCGATGAGGTCGAGCGTGGCTCGATCGGCCCACTGGACATCCTCAATCACCAGCAGCAGCGGCCGCTCGGCGACCACTCGACCGACCACGCCGAGCAGCAACTCCAAGATCCGCGATGGGTCGGGGTCGTTCGGCACCTGGGCGATGCGCCCGTCCGCAAGTTCGGGAACCAACCGACCAATCTCGCCGCGAGCCGGCCACAGCAGCGCATCGAGGTCGTCGTCGGGGAGCTCCGCGGCTAGGGCGCGCAACATGTCGACGAGCGGGGCGAGCGGTATTCCGCCGCCGTCGAGCTCGACGCAGCCGCCGACCAGCGCTCGCGCTCCGGCGGCACGCGCTCGGCTCACCAGCTCGCCAATCAGCCGCGACTTGCCGACGCCGGCCTCCCCGCCGAGGACGAGCGTGACCGGCGCACCGCCCAGCGCCCGCTGGAGCGCTTGCTCCATGGCCGCCAACTCCGTCTCGCGTCCCACGAGGACGGGACTGACAATGCTGCTCCCCACGGCGCAATCTTAGACTCGGACCGCGCTGGTCATCGCAATAAAAAGGCCCGGCGCGTTCGAAACGCGCCGGGCCGGTTGGCCGCGTGGAACCTACAGGCCCGGCCGCGGGAGGCGGCGAGGCGGATTCCACGGATGAGAGGGCTAGAGGGCCCGGAGCGCGCGCTCGATGCGAATCATTGTCGTCCCTTTCGATTTCCCTGCCGGCGGATCCGGCGGGTGATGTGATGGGCACATCCTGCGTCTAAGCCGCAGGGGCGCACATCGGGCGTCTGGCTGATTTGAGGGGCTGAAAGTTGGGCAGCCGGAGGCTTATCTCCTTCCGGGGGGCGACCAGGTCGCCCACCTGCCACGTGTCGGATCGATCACCTTGGGTGACGGCGCGGAGAGCGGCACGCGAGCGCGGATCGGGCTCCGCACGGCGCGGAGGGTCGCTGGATCAAGACCCGAGGGGCGCCGGCCCTCGGGTGGGGGTAGCGAACGACGGCGAAGTGCGCGGGCACGAGGTCGGTGAAGCCGGCTTCGTGGAGCGCGGCGATCATCCGCACGCGGATCGTGTCGAGGGGCGCCCTAAGCCGATCAGGCGTTCGCGGCTCGGCCACAACGACGCAGGGAGCGCGACAGTTATCGGCCATACCTCGGCCGCAAGCCGCGATTCAACAGCCCGCGACTTCGGGTTCTTCGCACCCGTCGTACCCGCCGTCTCCACTACTGTATCACGATACCCGTGATACGGTATGTCGTGATGAGTGATACCCGCCGTATCGGGAGCGCCGTCTTGTTCCCGACCGATCATCCGCTGGATCCGGGGACGATGATCGGGCGAGCCGTGGATGTCGACCGCATCACGATGGCGCTCGTTGGCGGCGGCAATATGGTACTGGCGGGTCCGCGGCGGACTGGTAAGACAACCGTCGCGGACGCGGCGCTGGTTGCATGCCAGAGCGACGGTGCCTATGTCGCCAAGGTCGATCTTTTCGAGTGTGCCGATGCCGGCGCGCTCGCTCATTTGCTCACGCTCGAGCTGCTCGGCAACCGTCCGCTGCTCCGCCGCGCGATTCGCGATGCACTTGACGCCGGAAAGAGCGTTCTCGATGCCTTGCGGCCGGCGGCAACGATCCGCGCGCGGCAGGATCTCGGCGAGGACATCGAGTTCACTCTCGATCTCGCTCGAGCCGAGGAGGATCCAGCGAAGGCGCTGGACACTGCGCTGCGGCTTGCTCAGAAGCTGGCCGAGCGCGACGGGCGGCGCGTCGTCGTCTTCTTCGACGAGTTCCAGGACATCGACACCGGCCGCTTTGGCGACGGGGACACGATCACGCGGAAGATGAGAGCGGTGTTTCAGCGTTCGCCAGCGGTAAGCGTCCTCTTTGCCGGATCGATCGAGCATCTGATGAGGAACCTGTTCGCTCCCGGCGAGCGAGCGCTCAGTCAGTTCGGCGCGTTTCACGAGCTCACCGCGATCACCTCGGAGGAGTGGGGCGAGGGGATCCGCGAACGGTTGGCAAGGGATCAGACCTCGATCACGAGCGATGCCCTCTCGCGACTCGTTGAGCTTGGCGAGGGGCACCCGCGAACCACGATGCTGATCGCTCAGCAGGCGCACGCCCAGGCAATCGAGGAACTATTGCGCGACATCGATCATGCAGCCGTAGTAGCGGCGCTCGACCGGGCCATGGCGTCCGAGCAACTCCGCCACCAGCAGCAGCTCGAGCGCATTCGCGCCGCCGGTCGCTTCGCAGAGCGGATGGCGATTCGAGTCGCTGCGGAGGCCGAGTTGTACCGGAATCTAAAGCCCCAGCAAGCGTCGCGGGCGCTGAATGCGCTTCGTGATATCGGTGTGGTGGAACGAGTCCGTCAGGGGCGCTGGTTTGTCATCGATCCGATGCTCCGGCGGTATTTAGCTGCACGACGGGTCGAACCGCTGTCGTTCACTCGCGACGCATTCGATGTTGTGGAGGTCTCTGATCACGCCAGCGTCGGCATCGAGCCAGGCCGCCGCGATGGGCCGGATGAATCGGGATCGCCCGGCGAGTCGACGACGGGCCGATGAGGTTTTCGCGGCTCGGCCACAACGGCGCGAAGAGCGCGAGCGTTATCGGCTACACCTCGGCCGCACGCCACCGCTCAACGGCCCGCGACGTCAGCCTTCTTCGCGCTCGTCGGACCCGCCGTCTCCACCTTTGCAAAGAATTCGAACCCCCCTCCGCACCAGCGGGGGGCGGTTCTTTTATGAGGGCGAGGGCGTCGAGCGTGGTGACGGGGCGGTAGAAGGGGCGGCCGATGTCGGGCGTCACGAGCTCGAGGCGAATCGGGCCGAGGAGGGCGCGAAGCATCTGAGCTGATCTTGCGGTCCGCTGCTCCAGGACCAGCTGGATGTTGTTCAGCCGGTCCTGGATCCACTCGATGGGAGGCGGCCGGAAGATCCTCTCGCGGCTGCGGCGTAGCGCTTCGACTTCGTCGGCTAGTTGGTCGACGCGGCGCTCGGTTTCGACCAGGGCCTTGGCGAGCGCCTGGCTGCCGCGGCCCTTACCGATGAAGTCGACGAAGTTGGAGAGCCGGCGCTGCTCGGCCGTGAGCTCGACTTCCTTGAGCTTCAGCGTGTCAGGCAGGTCGGCGCGCAGCTTGGCGATCTCTTCCTCGACGCGCTGGAGGACGTAGGCGATGTGTTCGGGATCCGCGATCTGCTCCTGGACGGCTCGAGGATCACCTTTTCGGCTG
>CAVVCP010000005.1:0-254842 GCA_963746695.1 uncultured Solirubrobacterales bacterium
GGCCGCGCTCGGGCCAAGCCAACGCGCGTCCGAGCGGTTTGCGGTGATCCGCCAGTCGTGCGACCAGGCGCTCGCGGAAATGGCAAGGCTCCTCGACATCCTCCATGCCGAGGACCTCGACGCACCCGGCGCTACCGAAAGGTGGCGGGAGTTGATCGAACAGGCCCACGCGGGCGGCGTGGATCTTCAGATCAACACGGTGCCGCCCGGCGTGTCACTGCCGGCCGAGATCGAGGACGACGCCTACCGGGTGGTCCGCGAGGGCCTGACGAACGCGATCAAGCATGCACCGGGAGCCCATGTGGGGGTGCAGCTCGCGCTGGAGGACCATCACCTCGATATCGCGATCCACGATGACGGCCCCAGAGACACGGGACGGCTGAGCGGGACAGGAGCCGGCCTCGGGCTGGTCGGCATGCGCGAGCGACTGCAGGCGACCGGCGGAAGGCTCGAAGCCGGTCCGGATCCCGCCGGCGGCTGGCGCCTGCACGCGACGCTCCCCCTCGCGCCTCACCCCGTGACCCCGCGGCGGTAGCCGCCATCCGCGCGTACCCCTCATGGATGACCCGAAGTTCGCCTCCCGGGGCGACGTACCCCCGGCGCAACAAGCGTTGACTGCTCAGCATCGAAACCAACAGAAGGAGCAGTCATGAGTAAGCACACACGAGTCCTGGCAGCAGCAGTCACGGTGACCGCGATCGCCGCCGCCGTCGCGATCCCGTCGCTGAGCGGAGCCCACGCCGGGGCCGCGAGCACGTCGCTCCTGCGGATCTATGACCAGCCCGTCACGACCACGCTCACGACAACCAGCGGCCAGGTGACAAGCCACCCACCCTATCCGCGGCCCAAGCCCGGCGACGTCCTCGACGTCTACTCGCTCGACTACTCCGGCAATCACCTCCACCATGCGGCGAGGTGGAGCATGAGCAATCACCTGCGTTGCACGTTCGGCCACGGGGCTCCCACGTGCGAAAGTGACCTCGCGGTCGCTAGCTCGCTGCTCGTCTTCGACGGCAACAAACTCGTGGGCGGCACCGGGCACTACGAGGGCGCGACCGGCCGGGTCCTCAGCAACAAGCAGGTCTCCGACACCGCGAACGACTCCGACATCGTCATCCGGATCAAACGCTGAGCAGCCATACCGACTCCGCCGGACGGTCGGTTCTTGGGGCGTGGGGTGATCGCTGGAGGAGGCGATCACCCCCGAGTCGACGGGCTGAGACCGATCCCGGCGTCCTGGTCGACACAGCAATCGTTGCCAGCCGCACCCACGAATAGGAGTCCCCGTGCGTAAGCCAATCATTCTGTTCCCACGCCTGATCGGACCGCTGCTGGCCCTTCTCGTAGGAGGATGCGGCGGTGGCGGGTCAAAGACCGTCACCGCACAACCCGCGGCACGGACCAGCGAACCTTCGGCGCCCGCGTGGCAGTCAGGGACTCCAGCCCCGAAGATCACCGCCGCGTTGATTGCGCAAGCTGGGTACGGCCTGACCGACGCAAACACCGATCGCGGAACCGTTGATGAAGTGTTTGGATCGGTGCCCGCCAACGTTCACGTGAACCCATCCGCCAAGATGCTCGACGATCAATACGCGCGATTCGGTCGATGCATGGCCGAGCACATGCGCATCCACGACGTCGGCCACGAGCTGGCGCTCCTCGTCGCCTACAACCGGAAAGATCCGGTGACCCAAACCGCCGTCGAGAAGGAGTCATCGATCTGCGAGGGACTGGCGATCGCGCCCGACGCTAGCTACAAGACATCGCTCCAGACGGATCCATAGACCCGCTCAAGACTCCGTGCGACAGACGTTAGTTCCGCGTCGCTCGGCGCAGGCATCCCGCGGCGTGGCAGAGGTCGGCCGCGCCGAAGACCGGCTCGCGGTGCTTGCTTCGCCTGCGTGAAGAGCACCCGCGGCCGTCGCTCATCTCGCGCCCGCTTCAGACGGAGGTTGTCGCATAAAGGGGTCTGTCCGGACCGATTAACACAATTGCGGTATGTCTCAGAACTTCATCGAGAGTCGCCGTGAGCAGGGGTTTCTGTTGCCGCCGGATGTGCGGGATTGGCTTCCGGCCGATCATTTGGCGTGGTTTGTGATCGGCGCGGTCGAGGGGATGGACTTGTCGGCGTTCTACGCCGCGTATCGCGCCGATGGTCATGGGCGGGCGGCGTACGAGCCGTCGATGGTGGTGACGTTGATCGTGTACGCGTTTTCGACGAGCGTGCGGTCGTCGCGTCGGATCGAGTGTCACTGTCGACAAGATGTTGCTTATCGGGTGATCACCGGCAATCTGGTGCCCGATCACGCGACGATCGCGCGGTTCATTGATCGTCATCAGTTGGCGTTGGCCGGTCTGTTCACCGAGGCTTTGAAGCTGTGTGAGAAGGCGGGGTTGGTGAAGTCGGGGGTGGTGTCGATCGATGGCACGAGGATCGCGGGGAATGCCAGTCCGGAGGTAAACCTCGAGTTCGAGCAGATCGCCAAAGAGATCGTGGCCGCGGCGATCGCGACAGATCAGGCCGAGGACGAGCTGCATGGAGAGGATCGGGGTGATGAGCTGCCCGAGCAGCTACGCACGCCGGACGGGCGCCAGCAGTTCTTCCGCCAGGCGCGCGAGCAGCTGCAGCGCGACCAACAGGTCGAGGACTGCGAGCAGATCGAAGCGCCCGAGGCAAATGCCGAGACCGAGGAGCCGGAGCGAAGAACGACGCCGGAGTTCGAGTTCGACACAGAGGAGATCGTGGCGTGTGGCCGCGGGCGGGAGGGTTGGCCACGCGAGGCCAAGCGTCAGCTCGAGCAGCATCGCTGGGAGCACCCGGATCCGATCCCGCGCTCCCGCGGCGAGCGGGTGTTGCTGGCGGCCGAGCGGCTGGACGCTGATCTGTCGGCCGAGCGCGCTGGGAACGAGGCGTATCAGGCGTATCGGGCGCAGGGACGGATGCGCGACGGGCGGCGGTTCGGATGCCCGCCCAATCCCTACACGCCGCCTGAGGTGCCGGCCGGGAAGGTCAACGCCACCGATCCTGACTCGCGGCCGATCCCGGTCGGCTTCGGATTCGTGCAGGGCTACAACGCCCAGACCGCGGTCAACGAGCAACAGATTGTGCTCGCGGCCGAGATCACGAACCTATCGACCGATTTCTCGCAGTTGGCGCCGATGGTCGACGCCACCCTCCGCGAGCTCGAACAGGCCGGCATCGACCAGCTGCCCGAAGTGGTCGCGGCCGATGCCGGGTACTGGAACGAGCAGCAGATGGACGAGGTCGTGTCCGACAAGCACATCCCGGTGCTGGTCGCTCCGGACAAGGGCAGCCGTGGCACACCCAAACGCTGGCTGGAGCATCCACGGGCGAACTGGATGCGGACCGTGCTCGGCTCTGATCACGGCCGCGAGCGGTACGCGATGCGAAAACAAACCGTTGAGCCGCTCTACGGCGACACCAAACACAACAAAGGCTTCACCCGCTTCCACCGCAGAGGCAGGATGAAAGTGCGCACCGAGTTCCGGTTACTGATGATGACCCACAACCTCACCAAGGTCTACCGCCACCAACTCACCACCCAAAGGGCCTAAAGCGGCCCCAGCGCGATGACACCGACCCACACCACGGGCACGTCACCAACACCGCGACCACAGCCATCGGAGCCCACCTCACGCCCAAGCGTTTACGCGACGGCCTCGACGAGTCGTGATAGCCCAGGTATGAGCCGGGCGACTGCTCCTCTCGTAGGGAGCCGAAGAGTTCTTGTCGGCGGACCAGCGCGAAGGACCGCCGCCACACCAAAGCGGGTCGCGAGTCCCCGACGGCGGCGCGACACCTGTAATGCGCGCGGCGCGGTAATCGCCGGCGCCGGCTTCAAGTGGTTGGTCGATGTCTCGCGAGTGGCCTGGCGCGCGGATAGGCTGGCTGGGGTGCAAATCAGCTTCCAGATGCTTCCCGAGCAGCCCGCCGCTGAGCTCCTGGATGCAGTGGCGGCTGCCGACCGGCTCGGCTACTACGCGTGTTACAGCGCGGATGAGATCTACCACAAGGACGCCTGGCTGCTGTTCGCCGCCGCCGCCCAGCGCACGGAGCTGATCCGGCTGGGTCCGTGCGTGGCACCGATCTACATGCGGGAGCCAACTTACATTGCGCAGCTGGCCGCCACGCTCGACGAGCTCAGTGATGGCCGTGCGGAGGTTGTGTTCGGGATCGGGAACATCGCGATGCTCGAGCAGTACGGCGTCGAGTGGCGTGGTACACGTCCGATCGCCCGTCTGCGCGAGGCGCATCACGTGATGCGCACCGTCCTCGACGAGGGCGCGATCGATTTCGCGGGGGATTTCTACCGCTACACCGGCGTGACGACGGCATCGCGTCCCGTTCAGGAACATCTGCCCCTGAAGATCGGCGCGATGGGTGGTCCCAAGTCGATGGAGCTAGCCGGGGAGATCGCCGATGGCCTGCACACGGCGTGCGCGTACTCACCGCAGGCGCTGGACTATGCGGTGGAGCACTTTCAGGCAGGGGTCCAGCGCGTTGGGCGAAACCCGGAGGGGCTCGATCTCGGTGACTCCCTCCTCGGCGCGATCGCCCCTGACGGCGACCTCGCGCGCCGCGCGGGACGAATCCTCGCTGCGTTCTACATCCCGTCGATGCCTCCGGCGCTCCTCGAGCGGCATGGGATCGAGCTGGAGAGGGTGGCGGCGGTCACCGAAGCATTTGCTTCCGGTGACGTTCAGCGTGCGCTCGAAGCTACTCCGGACGAAGTCGCCGACCGGATCATGGTTGCCGGTACGCCAGAAGACTGGGTGCAGTGGCTGACGGAGACCTACGCCCCGGCAGGCCTCAATCACGCGCTCGTCTCGTTCACGGATCCATTCACGTTGAAAGCTTGGGCCGGGATCGACATCGAGGGCTTGCCCGATCTCGGCGAGCAGGTCCGGATGGTCGGCGAGCAGGTCCTGCCGGAGATCAGCTCGCTCTGAACACACGTCAGCGCACGATGCGCTCGGCGGGCCCTCCCATGACAGCGCGACGAGCGCGTTCGTCGCAGCACCTTCCCCGCGCCGCGCGACGAGGCAATGGCCCGCGCGGCGAGTTGTCGAGAGTCCGATCTGGGGGAAGCAATTGCCGGGCCCTGGCGGCACGATCGCTTCCGCGCCGTCGCGGCGCCGGCTGTCGTTTGCCACGTTCTGGATCGCGCGGGCCGGCCGAGGGGGTGCGATCGCGTTCGTCCAGAGCCGAGCGTCGCCCGGGCGCGCCAAGTCAGCTCGGGACGGGCTTTTCGGAGCCCCGGATGGGTCCATCCGCGCGCTGGCTTAGAGTCGCGAACACATGTTCGACGTCCGCTCGGATCCGCGATCGCAGCCGACGCCCGCGTTGCTCGTTGAGGAGTCGACGTGGTTCGAGGGGCTGAACGTTGAACAGCGCACGGCGGTTCGCCATCCGGGCGGTCCGCTGCTGATCTTGGCGGGTGCGGGGACGGGTAAGACCACGACGCTGTGCGGGCGGGTCGCTTGGCTCGTCGCCGAAGGGGTAGCGCCGGAACGGATCCTCCTATTGACATTCACGCGTCGCGCGGCGCGTGAGATGTTGCAGCGCGCGCGGGCGTTGGTGGCGATGCCGAGCGGCGCTCGAGGCGTGCTCGGTGGCACGTTCCATTCGGTCGCGCTCCATTTCGTCCGCCGCCACGCCGCGTCGCTCGGGCTGCCGGCAGGGTTCGGGGTGCTCGACGCGGGTGACGCCGCGGACGTGATCGACCTCGTCCGCGAGGAACACGGACATGCGGAGCGTAGGCGGCGGTTTCCAAAGAAGAGCACGCTGCTGGACATCTACTCCCGCACGGTGAACGCGCAACGACAGCTGTCCGAGGTGCTCGCCGAGTCGTTTCCGTGGTGCGAGGAGCATCGGGACGACATCGCCGCGCTGTTCATGGCATACACGGCTCGAAAGCGTGCGCTCGGGCTCATCGACCTCGACGACCTGCTGTTGTATTGGCGGGGCCTCGCGACCGACGAAGTCGTCGGCGCGCAGATCGAGGCGCTGTTCGATCATGTGCTGATCGACGAGTATCAGGACGTCAACGGCCTCCAGGTCGACATCGTCCGCCACCTGCGTCGGAAGTGCCGGGAAGTGACTGCGGTCGGAGACGACTTTCAGGCGATCTATGGCTGGCGAGCCGCGTCGGCCACGCACATCCTCGACTTCCCGGACCACTTTCCCGACGCTACCGTCGTCACCTTGGAGAGCAACTATCGCTCAACCCAGCCCATACTCGACGTAGCCAATGCTCTCTCCGCGCAGGCAGAGCGCGCCTATCCCAAGCGGCTGCGCACCGATCGCGAGGGAGGGGTCACACCGGAGCTTGTTTTCTGTCGCGACGAGTCCGCGCAGGCGAGCGAGATCGCTGACCGTGTGCTCGAGGCCAGGGAACGCGGGATGGATCTGCGCCAGCAGGCCGCGCTCATGCGCACCTCGCACGACAGCGCTCTGCTCGAGCTCGAGCTCTCCCGGCGCCAGATCCCGTTCGTCAAGTACGGCGGGCTGCGCTATCTCGAAGCCGCTCACGTGAAGGATTTGATCGCGCTGTTTCGCCTCGCCGACAACCCCGTCGATGAGATCGCGTGGTTCCGTGTGCTCCAGCTGCTCGAAGGAGTGGGTCCGGCGACCGCCCGGCGCGTCCTGGACCTGCTCGTGACCGCGGACGGCGACATGCCCGCGGCGTGGCCGACCGCACGGAACAAACTGCCCGCGGACGCTCGCGGACTGGCCGACGGCGTGGTCGAGGCTTTACACGCAGCCCGCATGGAGACCGCGGCCGGTGTGCGCGCGGAGCTGCTCGGACGATCACTGGCGCCGTTGATCAAGGCGAGGTATCCCGACGGCGCGCTGCGGCTCAAGGACGTTGACCAGCTGGTCGCGGCTGCACGGGAGGCGTCGACGCTCGGCCAGTTCGTCTCCGAGCTGGCCATCGATCCTCCCGCATCGAGCTCGGACCTCGCTGGGGCGCCGCACCTGGACGAGGACTACCTGGTGCTCTCGACGATCCACTCCGCCAAAGGCCTTGAATGGCACGCCGTTCATGTTCTCGCGCTCTATGACGGCAACTTCCCGGCGTGCATGGCTGCCGGGTCGACGGAGACGATCGACGAGGAGCGCCGGCTGCTCTACGTGGCGATGACCCGCGCCCGACGCCAGCTCCATCTCTACGTCCCGGTCCGCTACTACCACCGTCCCCACGGAATCGACGACGCGCACGGCTACGGCAAGCCGTCGCGGTTTCTCACCGATGAGGTGCAACGCCGCTGCAGCATCATCCGCCCGCTGGATTCCGTTGCCCCCGTCGAGCCAAGTGTCAGCCGGCGACGGATCGAGGTCTCGATCGACTCGTTGTTCGAGTAGCCGGCGAGCGCCGCTACCGCGCTACGACGCCTCAGAACCGCGGACGGGCGCCCAGCTGCCACCGTCTCGTCACGCCTTTAGAATCGCGTCACTCTGAGTCACGTGGTCGCCTGCCGCGACCGGTGGATCGATGAGCCGCGGCCGGCCGGCCGACGAGATCGTGCGCGCGGATGCTCGGGTGATCCATCATCCTGTCGCGGGACGGTGATTGCGTTCGATGACACTCTGCGCCGGGCGGTTGCGGATAGGCTGCGCGCGCACCCGATCCGCGAGCTGGCGTTGGATGGGCGGCGACATGCCGCGGTGGCGATCGTGCTGGTCGACAGCGACCTCGAGCGCCACGATGTCGATCCGGTCCAAGAGCAGGAGATCGACTGGGCCGAAGTTCCCGGGTATCCGTGGGACGCCGCCGAGTCAGCTCGGTTGGACGGCCGGATGATCGGGGTGGCCGGGGGCGCGGCGTTTCTGTTATGCCGTAGACCGTCAAGGATCAAACGGCATGCGTCCCAATACGCGCTTCCGGGTGGAAGGATCGAGGCGGGCGAGGCACCGCTCGACGCCGCGCTGCGGGAGACCGCCGAGGAGCTCGGGCTGGAGCTGGGCGCAGACGACGTCGTCGGGTGGCTCGACGATCGCGCGACACGGTCGGGCTTCGTAATCACCCCCGTCGTCCTGTGGGGCGGCACCGACCCCGAGCTCGACCCGGACCCGAGCGAGGTGATGGCCGTCTACAGGGTCGGATTACAAGCCCTGCTCGACTGCGAGCCTCGCTTGACCCCGATTCCGCAAAGCAGCTTGCCCGTGCTCCAGTTGCCGCTAGGCAATGATCTGATCCATCCGCCGACGGGCGCAATTCTCTACCAGTTTCGCGAGGTCGCGCTGCGCGGTCAGCTCGGTACCCGCGTCGATCAGATGGAAGAGCCGGGTTTCGCTTGGCGCTGAATCGGTGTAAGCGCGGGCTCCGAGCGTGACGCGACGGGCCGCGCTAACCGAGACTCGAGCGCGGGGCAGCCGCGATCGGAGTGGCGAAGGAATCGCGGCGCTCGCCGGCGCCCGGACGGCCGAAGCGATTGTGCCGGCGATCGAGCCCGACGATCGCCATCCGGGCATCGGCCGCCGCGAAGGTACAGACGTCGCGGCATCGAGATGTCGCCGATGCAATCGCAGGCCCGACAGCGGCACCGCTGTGGAAGCGATCGTCAGCTCGGGTGACTGAGGCTGCCGCAAAGCAGACACGCGTCGTCGCCGAGGCCGGGCGGTTGGATCACGCCTATACCGGCCACGGTGCGCGTGCGGCTGCTCTGCTCGGCGACCGGTAGAGCCGGTGGTCTCAACTTCGGTGCGCCGCGCGGCCCGCCGGATACTTCCCCATCGCGAGGATCCGACAGTCGGGGCCGGCGCTGCGTCTCGTCGTCCATTGCGGACACGTTGATCGAGCTCGGCGCCCGCTGCCGCTCGCGTACGGCGAGCAATCGTGGGCGTCGGGCGTGCCGCGGGGGGCAGGTCTTCCTGGTGATCTTCGGCCGAGCGCTCGGGTGGCACGATTGGGCGGTCTGTGCGACCGGCGCGCTCCCCAGGTTGGAGGTTGCCGTTAGTGCGTGGTGGCACCTCTCCTCTAGTCGCCGCCGGGTTGAGCGACTATCGACCGTGGGTTCGATGAACGTCATCTGCCAACGGGTCCCTCCGTGTCTTGAGATTCGCGTCGCCGGTGTGGACTCGTTAGGCGGTGATCGGGCTGGCGACCGGGGTGATGTTTGTGAGGTCGTTCCATGCGGCGGCGAGTCTTTCGGCGGCTGCGTTGAGGAGGGGCTCGGGCGCCCCGTAGCAGATTCGTACGTATTCCGGGAACGTGCCGTCCGGAGTGTTTGCGCCGCCCGGGGTGATGGCGACGCCGTGGCGGAGCGCGGCTTGCGCGAATGCGGCGCCGCTGCCGGCGGGCGGCGCGAGCCACAATGACCATCCTCCCTCGGGGAGCGGGATGCTCCACTCGGGTAGTTCGCGGTGCAGTGCGTCCACGAGGGCGTGCATGTGCGCGTTGGCCTGTGCGCGCCGTTGCACGCACAGCTGCGGGTAGTCCTCGAGGATGGCGAGCGCGGCGAGCTGGTCGAAGGCGCCGACGCCGATGTTGAGCGCCCCCTTGACACGCGCGAGGCGCAGAATCACTGGTCGCGGCGCTCGCAGCCAGCCGACCCGCAGTCCTCCCCACCCGACCTTGCTCAGCGAGCCGGCCGCGAGCACGCGCTCAGGCGCCAGCGCCCAGAGGGGAACACCGGGATCGCCGTCGAAACACACTTCGTCGAGCACGGTGTCTTCGATCACGGTCAGGTCGTGATCGGCCGCTAGCGCTGCGATCTGCTCGCGACGGTGCGGCGCGGTGCGCCCGCCGGTGGGGTTGTTGCAGGATGTGGCGATGTAGAGCGCGTGGATGTGGTGGCGCGCGAGCAAGTGTTTGAGGCTGTCGACGCGCAGGCCGCCGGCGTCTCGCTCGATCGCGAGTGGCTGGCCGCCGGCGCGCACGATCGCGTCCAGGGCACTTGGATACCCGGGCGACTCGACCGCGATTCGACGCCCATCCGCTGCGGCGAGGCCGACCGCGAGGCTAATCGCTTCTTGCGCGCCGTTGGTGATCAACACCTCGTCGGGCGAGGTAGGCGCGCCGTGGCGCGACATCAGTTGAGCGACGAGCTCGCGCAGCTCGGGCCAGCCGAGCGGGACGTAGCCGTGGCCGCGCGCGCGCTGCGGCAGGGCCGACCCGGACACGGTGAGGTCTCGAATGAGGTCGTCGAAGTCGGGCGCGCCGACGGACAGGTCGATCAGCGGCGCGGAAAGGTCTGCCCGTGCCAATAGCGCGGCCACTGCCGGCGAAGACGCGCCCGTCGCTGCAGGCGTGACATTGCGCATCACGGTTCCGCTGCCGTGGCGGGTCACGGCCAGGCCGGCCTCGCGCAACTCCCGGTAGGCCGCGACAACGGTCGATCGGCTGACCTCGAGCTCGCCCGCGAGGACACGCTCGGCTGGGAGCTCCCCTCCCGGCGGCAACGCGGCCTGCTCGCTCGCGCGCACCATCGCAGCGGCCAGCCGCTCAAACAGCGGACCTCGACCCTCGCGCCACTGGCCGAGCGCCGCGACCAAACGTTCCGAACCTTCGGCTATCTCAGTCCACTTTTCGTAGATTGGCTATCGACACGCAATCCATTTGATCGCATGATGGCACACATGGACCGAACAATCACATCATTGGAAGTCTCAGCGGCCCTGACCGCCGAATTCGAACGCGAATGGATCGAAGCGTGGAATGCTCACGACCTCGACCGGATCCTGTCTCACTATCGCGACGACGTCCGATTCGTGTCGCCGATCGCGGCCCGGTTCGGCGCTCCGCACGGAAGGGTCGACGGTCTGCGCGCGTTGCGGGCCTATTTCGAGCGCGGGTTAGCGAGCTATCCGGAGTTGCACTTTCAGCCCATCGCAGCGCTCGCCGGCATCGGATCGATCGCCCTGCACTACCGCTCGGTCGAGAATCGTCAAGCGATCGAGGTCATGGAGCTCGACACGCGCGGGCAGGTTCGCCACGCCGCTGCGCACTACGGGCCACCGTCGGGGAACGGCGCGCGATAACCCCGGCGCACACCTCTCCAACAACCCACCCCACGCGCACGGACCGCCGACGCGCGTGGACATCACGTTCCAGTAACCCAACAAGGAGAAGCGCAATGCCGCTTATCAACGTCAAGCTGATCGAGGACGTATTCACGTCCGAGCAGAAAGGACAGATCGTCGAACGTCTCCCGATGCCATGGTCTCGATCGAAGGCGAGAACATGCGAGGCGTCACCTGGGTCGTCGTCGAGGAGGTCAAAAGCGGCGACTGGGGCATCGGCGGCCAGCCGCTGATCACCGACGCCGTCAAGGCCCTAGCCGCCGGCACGCCCGCCTAACGCGATCAGGCCGACCGCCGGCGCACGGCTCCACCGACCGTGCGCCGGCGGCCTACGCCTGCCTACCACCAATAACCCCACGTGACTCAAAGGACATCCCCATCAAGCGCCTCCTCATCGCCGCCGCACTCCTCACAGCGCTCGGCCCGACCTCGGCCGCGCTGGCCGCCCGCACGTCCCCGATCACCGAGAAGGTCCTCGGCGACGCCGGCATCTCGCAGCGCTACCGCATCCAGGTCACCAAGCCAGCCGACGTCGTCGTCGCCCAGGCTACGGTTCCGCCCGGCGCTAGCTTCGGCTGGCACTATCACCGAGCCGCCGTAGTCGTCGTGCTCAAGTCCGGGACGCTGACGCTCTACGACAGCGCCGACCCGACGTGCACCCCACATCGCTACTCCGCGGGGCAGGGCTTCACCGAACGCCCCCACCACGTTCACCTTGCGCGTAACGAGGGCGCTCGCCCGGCCGTCGTCTTCGTCACCTATCTCGGCCTCAAGCACGGCGTCAACCCCGACGTGCCCGCCCCCAGCCCCGGGAACTGCCCGTTCTAGACCAGTCGTCCTCCGAGAGTAAACGCGATGAACACCCAGGCCACCTACGCGATTCCCCGGCAGTGCAACGCCGGCTGCCCCGCGTCAGCGCACGGGCGCGGATCGCACGCGCGGTGACTTCCGAGCGATGGCCCGACCGCCGGCCGCCGTTCCTTGGCGGTGCTGGATGGTGGTGGCCGCGGTGCTCGCGGGAGCGGGCTGGGGGTCCAACCGGTTCGCGCCAATGCTGTTGGTCTATCGCCATGCGCTCGGTCTGACTCCGGGGGCGCTGGAGGCGATGATCGGGGTGTATGCCCTGGGCTTGATCCCCGGGCTCTTGCTCACTGGCCCAGTTTCGGACGCTCGGGGGCGCCGCATGCCGCGCGCGCACGTCGGCGACCGGCGTCTCGACCGCACCGACTGTACTAAGTGACGTGAAACCGAAGCTCACCATCGAACCGCTCCCACTCTCTCCGCTCGGTAGGTGAGAGCAATGGCTCGAACGAGACAAATCGAGATCAACAGCCAACCCCCGCGTGTCACGCGAACCGAGGCACGTCCACGCGCTCGCGCGGGCGAGCGAGGTCTTTGGGCGCGTTGCCGCTTTGCGCGCGGAAGGCGGGAGATATCGCCGCAGCTTGTCTTGTCGCGTGGGCCGTGGGGTGAGAGGATCGGCCCGGTTTGGAACTCGGCCTTCATCTGCCGCTGATCGAGTTCGGCGACGAGGGTCACTCGTTCGCGCGTCTTAGCGACGCAGTCGACGCCGCGCGTGAGAGCGGCTTCGCCGCGGTTTCCGCCAATGACCACTTCCTGTTTCAGACGCCGTGGCTTGACGGCGCGACGGCTCTGGCTGCCGTCATCGACCGCTCCGGCGCTATGGAGCTGGCGACAACGGTCGCGAATGTCGCGCTGCGCGGTCCTGTGCCCCTGGCGAAGACGCTCGCCGCGTTGGATGTCCTGTCCGATGGGCGGGTTATCGCCGGAGTCGGGCCTGGCTCATCGGAGCGTGACTACGACGCGGTCGGCGTGCGGTTCGAGGAGCGCTGGGAGCGGTTCGACGAAGCCGTCGCCATTCTGCGCTCGCTGCTGCGGGACGAACCGCCACCGGAGACCAGCCGCTACTACGCCCTACCGGACTCGCCGCTGGCGCCGGCCCCAAGCCGACCCGGCGGAGTCCCGGTCTGGATCGGGAGCTGGGGCTCAGCCGCCGGTCTTCGACGCGTCGCGCGGCTCGGCGACGGGTGGCTCGCATCCGCCTACAACACGACGCCCGACGGCTTCAGGGCCGCGAAGCAGTCGCTGTCCGAGCAGCTTGACGCACGCGGCAAGGATCCCGATCGGTTCCCGAACGCGCTCGCGACGATGTGGACCTGGATCAGCGAAGACGCCCGCGACACCGATCGCGTGCTACGAGACGTCCTAGCACCGATACTCAGACGCGATCCAGATGCACTGAACGAGCGGCTCTGCGTCGGACCCGCGTCGCACTGCGCGGAGCTGCTCTCGCGCTACGCGGAGGCAGGCTGCGGCCGCGTATACCTCTGGCCACTCGGCGACGAGCCCCGGCAGACCGAGCTCGCAGCGACGACCGTGCTTCCAGCCATCAAGGCGTGAGTCTGGGAGCCAAAACGCGAGCGGTCGGTCGACAGCAGTAGCGGCCGTTTGGACAATCCCAAACCCTGGCCCAGGCCCGCGTCACCTTGCTCCCGCCTTATACGAGAAGCAGCCACCCAATCGACCGCCGAACAGCCCGAAACGCCAGCCGCTTCGGGACACAAGCAGCAACACGATTGGTCGCGACACTTTCGGGGCGGCCGATCGCCCCTACGGCCGCCGAGCGCGTCACGGCAGCGGGGCGGGCGCTCTCAGGCGAGCGCGGGAGCGGCCGGTTGCGCGACGCCGATCATCGAGTCGCGCGTGACCAGCACTGCAAGCTGCGCCTCGCTCAGCTCGTCGGTCCCCTGCGGACGACGCGGGATCACCAGATAGCGGATATCGGCGGTCGAATCGACCACGCGCAGTTGCACGTCGTCGCCGATCTCCAGCCCGAACTCCGCAAGTACCCCGCGCGGGTCCGAGACCGCGCGCGAGCGATACGGCAGGCTCTTGTACCAGGTGGGCGGTGGACCGAGCAGCGCACGCGGATAGCAGGAGCACAGCGTGCAGACGATCATGTGGTGCATGGTCTCGGTGTTCTCGAGCGCGACGACGACCGGGGACGGGCCGGGGTCGAGGCCGAGCTCGAGCGCCGCCGAACGGGCGTCGGCTACCAACCGCTGCTTGAACTTCGGGTCGACCCACGCACGTGCGACGAGCCGCGCGCCGTCTGCGGGTGTGCGCGAGACGAGCCAGTCGATGCCGGCACGGATATCCTCTGGGCGCAGTACGCCCCTCTCGACCAGCAGCTCCTCGAGCGCGCGGGCGCGCACCGCGGCTGCTGGTTCGTCACCGGTGGTGATCGGCGTGTGGTCGTGGTCGTGCTCGCTCATTTCGCCTTCTCCAGCCAGTGCTCGAAGACATCGACGTAGACGCGGTGTCGCCCGCCGGCCGAGGTTTCGGGCCACAGGTCCGACCGCGCGAAGCTCACGAGATACAACGTCATCTCGGGGAGTCCACCATCGCCGTAAGCACGCGTCTCGGGGTTCCGGAACGCGGGGTGCACGCGCTCAATCCGCCCGGTCTTGCCCTTGATGTACGAGGGCGTGCGATGGTGCCCGCCGTGAGCTCTGGCGGCCACCGTAATCGGCTCGCCGACCCGATAGGTCATCCCGCGGCCCTCCGATCGAGCTCACCGGCAGCCAGCACGCCCTTCTCGGTAAGGATCGTCTCCATCGAGAACAGCCAGCGCTCGTAGTAAGAGGCCCGCACGTACGCGTCCGGTGGCATGCTCTCGATCCCGCGCCGCAGCTCGTCGACATTCATCAGCCCGCGGCGGGCGAGCGCGCCGACGAGCGCGTCGGTCAGGACTTCCCAATCCTCGAGCGTGTGCTCGCCGCGATCGATCGGCTCGTCGATTGGGACACCGCCACGATCGTGGACACCGCGCTCCACGCGATCGATCGTACCGTCCCGTTGCGAACGAACGCGTTCGTGGCGAACCAATCGCGGCGCTAGCCGGTGCTCGGACGACCATAGCGATCGTGGAGGCGATCGAGCCCGACGATCGCCATCCCTGGCGTCGCCCCAGGGGCCTACCGACGTCGCGGCATCGAATGTCGCGATCCGATCGTGCCGTCGGCGCCGGCTGCAGTGTTGATAGCACTCGCGCCTGGCGTCAAGAGTGAGCGGGGACATGGTGCCGGGCGCACGGCCGTATCCCACGGTGGGAGAATGGGTCACGTGGCTGAGCACTACCAGCGGCCGGGCTGGTTCACGACGAACGTCTTCAATCGGGTCGTTGCCGTTCTAACGCGACTGGGCGTGAGCGTGTACGGGTCGCGCGTGCTTGAGGTCCGGGGGCGCAAGTCCGGGGAGTGGCGACAGACCCCGGTGAATCTCCTGCGCTACGAGGGCGCCGAATATCTGGTCTCGCCTCGTGGTCACTCGCAATGGGTCAAGAACCTTCGCGCGAGCGGTCAGGGGAGGTTGCGTGTCGGCAAGCGCACTCAGTCCTTTCACGCGGTCGAGCTCGCCGACGACGAAAAGCCGCCACTGCTCCGAGCCTACTTGAAGAAGTGGAAGTTCGAGGTCGGCGTCTTTTTCGCCGGTGTTGGACCCGACTCTTCAGACGAGGAACTGCGCCACATCGCTCCAGATCATCCAGTCTTCCGCGTGACCGGTACCTGATCGATCGCCCGCCTGAGTGACGGTCTACGACCGCCCGGTCCGGCCACAACCAGCAGTAGCGGGACGGCTGGCCAGAGCGCGCCGCTACCTCCCAGCGACTCCGTCGTCGCCACCGCCATCGCGCGCAGCGGGGCGGTGGACAGAGAAAGCGGTCCTGGCGCCGGGGGCGACCGTCCGCGGGGTGATCACGCTTGACTTTCCTGGCGGGAAAGTCTACCGTTGACTTTCCTACTAGGAAAGCGAGATGCTGATGACGAGCCAACCGATTACTCCCGAGCAGGCGGGGGCGGCGCTGAGAACGGTCGACCGCGAGCGGCTGCGCGTGATCGAGCAGGTAGACCTTCCAGCCTGGTACTGGTGGGGACTCGCCCTTGGCTGGGTCGCTCTCGGGGCGATCACCGATCTGAAGCACAGCTGGCTCACAGCGGCGGCGACGCTGGTGTTCGGCGCCGTGCACTCGACGGTGGCGCCGCATGTCGTCGATGGGCGGCATGGCAATGAACACCTGCGCGTTGGGCGAGACGTGGTCGGCCAGCAGGTTTCCAGACTCGTGCTGGCCGGCCTGGTAGGACTGGCCGGGGTGACGATCGCCGCGTCGGTCGCAGCCGGCGCTGACGGTGCCCGCCATCCAGTGACGATGGCCAGCGTCCTCGTCGCGGTGATCCTGGTGCTGGGCGGCCCGCGATTGCTGGTGTACGCGCGTCGCCGACTCGCACGCCGATCTCAGCGATGACGGCCGCCCGTTTTGACGAGCTGATCCACCAGAGCACTCGGCTATCGATCATGTCATTGCTCGCGGCCACTGACTGGATCGAGTTCGCGTTCATCCGGGACCAGCTCGAGTTGTCCGACTCGGCACTGTCGAAGCAGCTCTCAACACTCGAGGAGGCGGGATATGTGACGCTCGAGCACATTCTGGGCCAAGGGCGTCGACGGGTGCGCGCCCAACTGACACCCGCCGGCAGGACCGCTTTCCACGGTCACGTGGCCGCGCTCCGAGACATCGTCGGTGACAGCGCCCTGACCGAACCAGTCGGAGCACACACCACCTAGAACGACGGCGCCCGGCGCTGCTACGGCGCCACGGCAATCGTGAGGTCCGGTCACCAGAACGACGAATCGTACGACTCCCTGGTCGCGAGCAGGGAGTCGTCATCCACGCTGGCGAGCCGACGACCGCCCTGGCCTGCCTCGCGATCTCGATGTCGTCAGCAGTCACGACATCGCCAAAACGCTCGCCGGGCGGAGCACCGCCCCGGCACTGTGGCCGCTCCTGATCTGCGCCTGGAAACACAAGCCCGGAATTCGTAACGCGGATGGCGAACGGTGAGCGCCCGAGAACCACCTCGCCACCGGATCCGTACTGAGATCCGTACGAGTACCGAAGACAAGGTGCGGTTCAGGGCTTACCGTCCGCGCCAGATAGCCGGGTCGGCTAAGTGACCAAGGGGGCAAACAGATGCGTAATCACCGGATCGACCGGCGTCGCCCATTCCGGGTGCTCACAGTCATCGCGGCGGTGATTGTTGGCCTGCTGCTCGTGTGCGGCGGCCGCGCGGGGGCGGCGGCGTTCGAGCCGGCCTGGCTGTGGTCGTTCGACACCCAGAGCGACCTTCTCATTGTCCATTCTCCGGGTCACGCTCAGCAAGGCGGGCGCCTGAAAGACTCGCTCGTCGTAGGTCCTGCGGCGTTCGACTTCCATCCGGCCGTGGTGGTGCCGGGCAAAGCGGTCGGGCGGGTTTTGGGGACGGCCGACGGCAGGCATTACAGCGTTCTGGCTCAAGCGCCGACAGCGGACCCGTCCAATCCAGGCAGGCCCCACGGCAGCGAGACCCATCTCGATTTCTATCAGGCCTACCTGAAGGAGCCTGGTCAGGCATCGTTGAGGATCACGCTCTCGCGGGTCCTGCTCGACGGGATCAACCAGAACGACGAGTCGGTGAACTTGCGCGCCTGCCCGGGTTCGCCGGGAGGTGATCTCAGCTGCGGCCCGTTCGATGGATCCGTGTACTTCCACGCCCGCGTCTACAGCGCCAAGGGCGACTTGTTCGACGCGGGCGGCGACGCGGAGCTGGGTGGTCTTTCGTTCCACAGGTGGTTGGGCGTTGCAGGGACGTCGTCGGACTCGGAGGTTCCGGCGTGGACGAATGACAGTTTCACGGTCACCGACACAGGGTCAGAGGGAAAGGAGCAGCTAAAGCACCCCTTGACGTTCAAGGTGCCGCTGTCGTCGGTGAACGCCGGCGACGCTTTCACGGTGCATGTCAGCTTGGAGGCCGATGCCAGCGATGAGGCGGGCGCGGAGTCCGCCGTCGAAGCCTTCATCAAGGATCCGCAAGGCGTCGACCCGCCGCTGTTGCAGGCGCATGGTCTGACACCGCTCGGCCATCCGATACTCAAGGAGCCGCCGGTCCGGCCGCTGCCGGCAGCCCGGTGCCCCGCGGGGCCGCAGCAAGGGGCGGGGATTATCCAGTTGGGCGCTCCGGCGTTCTTCACCAGCGAGGGGGGGCCGGGGAAGGCGCTGGTGCGTGTCACCCGCACCGGTGGGTCACATGGCGCGGCCAGCGTGAACGTGTCAACCTCCGGCGGCTCGGCCCAGACGGGCGGTGACTTCAAGCGCACGAACACGCGAGTGCGGTTCAACAACGGCGACGATGCTCCGCGACTCGTGGAGATCCCGATCCGCGAGGACCAGGCGATCGAGCCCCCGGAGCAGTTCACCGTCTCGCTCGCCCACGTGCGGTGCGCGAAGCTCGGCAAACAAGATCGTGCCCCGGTCACGATCGTCGACGACGACCAACCCCCGGTCCCCCCGGCGCCCACATTCACGATCGGCGGCACGGTCGACGGCCTCCAGGGTTCCGGGCTGGCCCTGTCGGACCTCGGGGCGCCGGTGTCGGTGTCGGCGAATGGGAGCTTTACGTTCCCGGGGACCGCGGTCACCGGCCAGTCCTACGAGGTCAACGTCACAACGCAGCCGACAAGCCCCGATCAGATTTGCACGGTCGATCACGGCACCGGGCAGGTGGGTGTCGCGAACGTGACCGATATAGCCGTGCATTGCGTGACGCAGGTGCTCCCGTCGGGGTTGGATTCCTCGTTCGGCGGATGTCGGCCGGGCCACCACCCCGGGCAACGGGGACGGCAGGGCGGTGCTGATCCAGCCGGACGGCAAGATCGTCACCGTCGGCCCCCGCGAGGTCGGGCAGAACTTCCACTTCGATTTCGGCGCGACGCGGCACGACGCCGCCGGGGATCTCGATCCGAGCTTCGGTTCCAGCGGGATCGCCACGACCGATCTCGGCGGGAACGACGACAAGGCGCTCGACGCTGCGCTGCTGCCGGACGGGGGGTTCGCGGCCGTCGGCCAAGCCGATCCCGCCGGGCTGGCGAACGTCGACTTCGGCGTCGTGCGCTACACCGCCGACGGCCACCCCGACCCCAGCTTCAACGGCACCGGGGTCGAGACCACCGACATCGCCGGCCGCGGCGATGTCGCCAACGCCGTCGCCGTCCAGCCCGACGGGAAGATCGTCGCCGCGGGGGAGGCAGAAACCGCCCCAGGCCTGTTCGATTTCGCGCTCGTGCGCTACGACCCCGACGGAACTCTCGATCGCAGCTTCGGGGCCAACGGGATCGTCACCACCGATCTCGGCAGCCTTGACGACTCTGCCACCGGGGTCGCGATCCAGTCCGACGGCAAGATCGTGGCCGTCGGCGTCACCGGCGAGGATGTCGCCCTCGCGCGCTACCTGCCCGACGGCCGGCTCGACCCGACCTTCGGCGGGGGCGGTACCGTGGTTAGCGATCTCGGCTTCGACGACGTCGCCAATGGCGTCGCGATCACCCCGGGCGGCACGATCCTGATCGCCGGCACCCGGCTCGGCCCCAGGGCGAACCTCGACGCGATGGTCGCCAGCTACGGGCCCAACGGCAAGCTGAACCTCGGCTTCGGCAACTTCGGAATCGCCGACACCGACCTCAGTGACGGCGACGACTTCGGCGACGACCTCCTCCTCAAGCCGGATGGCGACATCGTCCTGGTGGGCAGCGCCACGAGCACCACCAGTCCCCCCCTCACCGATATGGCGCTCGTCCGCTACCGACCCGACGGCACCGTGGCCGCGTCGCTGACGACCGACTTCAACGGCACCGGTGACTTCGGCCACGCCCTCGCCATCGACCCCCAAGGCCGAATCGTGGCCGCCGGCACCAGCGGCGATGAGTTCGCGCTCATGCGAGCCAACCTCTGACGGCCATGACTCGACAAGTTGCGATCGGACAGGAACCGGAGAACAGAGAGAGATCCCGATGGCGAAATCTCGATCCGGTCGGGGTCTCACGAGGGTCGAGCAACCCGCCGTGACTAAGCGGATTCTCTGGCCCAGAACTGCACGGCGGCAAACAAATTGATGGACACTTGAGAGACGCTGGTCCGTGTCGCCGCCCGGAAAATGCTCATTAGCTGGGCTTTTATGAAGGTGAGCGAGGGGACTCGAACCCCCGACCGCCTGGACCACAACCAGGAGCTCTACCAACTGAGCTACGCCCACCGCGGAGACCTGAATCTACCATCGCCGGCCTCGCGGAACCGGACCAGGTGTCCGAAAGCACAGGATCTCGCCGATCCGATGGCGACGCGGTGGGCACGGTCCGGAGAGCGCCAGTCCACCGGCCCCCGCTGGCCCGAGAGCGCCACTCCCCCGCTCCCGCTGCTCCGCGTCCCCACACTGCCGCTTCGGTATCGTCACGAGGGCGTGCAGGACGCATCCGGTCCGCGGAAAGGGCCTCAGGCCCACCTGTGACGACCATGTGATGCGACCGGCGACGGACGAGACTCCAGGCCCGGCGCGCGGACCCGTCGGAGGCCGAGAGGAGCTGACATGTCCGAGCCGCGTTCCCTCCCGTCCCGTCCGGACCTGCGCCACCTGCGCGACGAGGCCAAGCGTCGCCGCAAGGCCGGCGAGTTCCCGTCGATCGCGCTCGCCCAGCTTGCGGTCGCGCGCGAGTATGGCTTCCGCTCCTGGCCACGGCTGAAGTTCCACGTCGAGGCCGTCACGCTCGACGCCTCCGAGCGCGCCACCGCGCTGATCAGTTCGGCGACGTCCGCTGACCTCCGGCGAGCGCAGGCGCTGCTCGGCGCGGATCCCGCGCTCGCCCGCCACGACCTCGCGTGCGCGTGCGCCACCGGTGAGGCGGACGAGGTCTCACGCCGGATCGCGGCGCGGCCGACCGCGGTCAGCGACCCCACGGGCCCGAACGGCTGGGCGCCGATCCTGTACGCCTGCTTCTCGCGACTACTTCGCGGCGATCAGAGTCGGGCGCCGGGCATCCGCGAGGTCGTGCGTCGCCTGCTCGCCGCCGGCGCGGACCCGAACACCTCGTTCGTCCAAGGCGACTGGCTCCAGGTCGCCCTGTACGGCGCCGCCGGGATCGCCGGCGACCCCGAGCTGACGCGGATGCTGCTCGAGGCCGGCGCCGACCCGACCGACGACCGCCCCGGACTCCACGGCAACGAGGTCCTCTACCACGCCAGCGAGTTCGAGGACCCGACGTGCGCGATGCTCGTGATCGACGCCGGCGCCCGGCAGGATTTCGTCGACTACGACCTCGGGCGGGCGCTCAACTTCCCGAATCCCGAGATGATCGAGATGTTCTGCACGCACGGTGCGCGGGCGTCGGCGGGCCACCTGCACCAGGCGGTCTGGCGACGCCGACCGCCACGGACGGTCGCGGCGCTCCTCGACGCCGGAGCGCCAATCGACGACCCCGACGAGCACGGGTTCACCGCGCTCCAAGTCGCCGTCCGCTGGGACGAGAGGAAGGTCGTCACGCTTCTGCGCGAGCGCGGCGCGGACGAGACCGCGGTCACCGGCGAGGACCGGGCCATCGGGGCATACCTCTCGAGCCAGGACCACAGCGTCCCCGCGACCGTCACGCTGTCCGCGCTCGACGAGATGGTCATGGCGTCGATCGAAGGCGGACACCTCGAGGCGATGCGCCGCCTGCTCGACGCCGGCGCACGGATCGACGGCGACCCGGACAGTGAGGAGATCCCGCTCGGCCACTCGTGCTGGCGCGGCCGTGTGCAGATGACCCGCGACCTCGTGGACCGCGGCGCGGCACTCGAGTTCCGCGATGGAGGCAGCGCGATCGGCGCCGCCCTCCACGGCTCGCGCCACTGCCACCAGTCCGAAGGCGGCCCGTCGATGCGGACGATCGACGAGATCCCGAAGGAGCCCTACGCCGAGATCGTCCGGATCCTGCTCGCCGCCGGCGCAACCGTTCCCAAGCGCGACGGCGACGGCACAAGAGCAACGATGCTTATCGCCGAGCTCGGCATCGACCCGCCGGCCTAGAGCTCGGCGAGGCTGAGCTCGGCTCAGCCGATCGTTGTGCTTCGCGCGTTTGCATGGAGGTTCCGCCGCCGCGCAAACCATCTACGTTTCCTCGACGGAATCGGCGGCTCTCGCCCATCGTCGGATGTGGCGCTGACCACGGTGACGGCCCGTCCTTCCCGCTCCATCGAGGCTGCGGCGAGCACGTGAGCAGGCGGCATCCGGGACTGTGCTTCCTCGATCTTCGCTTGGGCCAGCAGCCGGCCCAGGGTCGGATGTAAATACATTTGACACCCTTAGCTGTAGACAAAGACGCTGTGTCTGAAGCTACTTTAGATAAAGCTGTTTGTCAAGCTACTCTGCGTATAGCTAAAATTCCCGGCAATGAGCACGCACGAATCGCGGCCGTCCGCGGTGACGGGCACGGAAGCCGCGTCCCCTGAGCAGGATCCGGTCACAGAGCACGTCCGTTGGGCCGTGGCCAACTGGCCACAAATCGATCCCGAGGTCGAAGGGATCGTCACCCGCGTGGAAAAGATCAACCGCCACCTTCAAAACGCGTCTCGGGCAAGCCTCGGAGAAGTGGGGCTCACCAAGGAGGAGTGGAAGGTGCTGATGGCGTTGCACGACGACGTGCGCTCGCACGGTTGGCTCTGCCGTGATCTAGACGTGTCGACAGGCGCGATGACCAACCGGCTCGACAAGCTCGAGGGTCGCGCCTTGATCCGGCGCGCTCCCGATCCACAAGATCGGCGCGGCGTGCTGCTCGAGCTCACCGCGGCCGGCCAAGCACGACTGGAGGAGTACATCGACGCCGGCGCCGGGCGGGAGCGCGAAATGCTGGACGACCTCACGCAGAGAGAAAAACAGCAGCTCAATCGCCTCCTGTCCAAACTGCTCGTTGCCCTTCAGACGGACGATGCTCGAAGGCCTTCCGCACGCAGGCCGGGTCAGAGCTCCTGAAGCGCCCTCGGAGATCCCGCAACTCAAGTTCGGACTGTCAGTATTGACAGGATGGCTATCAACGTGATATCAAAGTGGAAGCAGGTGGGCGACACCGCAGCAGAACAGGAGACATCCCGATGAACGCAACCAACGACAACACCGCTCCGAACGGTCTGCGCGGGTGGTGGCTATCTCCTCCGCGACCCGGCATGCAACGCCTGATCGCGCCGTGGGAGTACCGCCACGTCCGCGGCTTTGGGGTCACGCGTATCTTCGGTGGCAGCGTCGCGGCCGCCGCGGGCCTCGTGTGCCTCTCGTACGACGTCTACGGATGGGCAGCCTTCTTCCTGGCTGTCGGGGCGCTGAATCTCGCGGGCGGCTACTGGTACATCACCATCGCTCGATCCTCACCTGCCCCAGCCTGAGTCAGCGGTCGATAAGCGTCTTACGATCGCTGCCTTCGAGTCATGGGCGAGGAGGGGCCTCGCCGTCGCCAGCAGCCGGCTGCTGTGCCTCTGCGTGCTCACCGGTGCCGGTGTCGCCGGCAGGCAGCTCGGACTGCGGAGCGCCCGACTGGACCTCGGCCTTGAGTCGGGCGAACTCGTCGTCGACGGCGCTCTTGGCGCCGAGCTGGTCCAGCTGGCGATCGACGTCGTCCTGGCCGGGGCCAAGCGCCGTCAGATCCTCGAAGGTTCCCGCCGCCTGAAGCTCATCGACGGCCTCCGCGCGAGCCTTCATCGTCTCGGTCTTGTCGAGCGCGCGCTGTGTCGCCATGCCGACATCCGCCATCGAGTCACCCACTCCCGTGGCCGCCTCGGAAATCTGCACCTGCGCCTCAGCAGCCGAGTACTGAGCCTTGATTACTTCCTTCTTCAGGCGGAACTGCTCGGTCTTCGCCTGGAGCTGCTTTTCGGACGCGATCAGCTTCTCCTGATCTGACTCGAGCTGTGCGATCTGCTGGTCGAGCGAGCCAGCCTCCTGAACGGTCAGCTGTTTGCGCTCCAGCGCTGCGCGAGCGAGATCCTCACGTCCCGCGGAGATCGCCTCGCGGGCCTGAGCGTCGAGCTTGGCGCCCTGCTCACCGAGCTGCTGCTGCTGGAGCGCCAGCCGCTTCTTGGCGGTGGCGATGTCGGCGATCCCCTTCTTGACGTTCTGGAGGTTCTCGACCTGGCGCTCATACGCATAGTCGAGCGTCTCGCTCGGGTTCTCCGCGCGGTCAACCTGCTTTGAGATCTTCGACTTGACCACAGTCGAAAACCGTCCCTTGAGGCCGGGCATCGAAACCTCCTAGCGGCTTCGGATATAGGCGTGGCTCACTCATCTGAGCGTACTCCGGCTCACCGGCTGGCTTCCAAACCGAAAGACCGCGCCCGGCCCGCTGCCGCTCCGGTGCGTCAGAGACCGAGATAACACTAATTTGTGTCATCTGCGTGATATGTGCTATAACTGGTGTATGCCACGCGATGAAGAGATCACATTCGCCGACCACCTGGGCCGCTTCTACGCCCGTCGCTACGCGTTTCCGCCGATGGTCGGACGCGTGCTCGGCTACCTGCTGGTGTGCGAGCCACGAGAGCAGTCGATCGCCGACCTGAGCGAGGCGCTGCTGGCGAGCCGCAGCGCGATCACCGGCGCGCTGGACGTGCTGGAGCGTCTGCATGCCATCCGACGCTCGCGAGCGGCCGGGGAGCGGATGGACCGCATCCGGACTGACTTCTCCTCCGCGGAAGCGCGGGGATTTGACATCACGGAATACCAGGAGCTCGGTGATCTGGCGCGGGAGGGCCTCGAGGTGCTGACCGATGCGCCGACAGAACGCCGGGCGGACCTGCTCGAGCTGGCGGCGTTCGCAGATTTCCTGGTCGAGGGCACCCAAGCGCTTCGACAGCAGTGGGAGGCGCGTCGTGACGCCCTCCGCGCCTCGGGCGAGTTGCCCTCCTGAGCTTCGTGCCCCTGTAACCACATCAACTCAAGAATCCGATCGGAAGTACGCCATGACAGATCCATCCTCACCGGCTATCACCGCCGTCGATGTGCGCAAGTCGTTCGGCGACAACGTCGTCCTCGACGGACTCGAGCTCGCCGTCGAACCGGGCAGCGTGTTCGCGCTGTTGGGACCCAACGGGGCCGGCAAGACGACGATGGTGCGGATCCTCGCCACCCTGCTCGAGGCAGATCACGGCACGATCCGTGTCGCCGGACACGACGTCAGGCGCGAGGCCGACGCCGTCCGCGCCGCGATCGGTGTGACCGGACAGTTCTCGGCGATCGACGAGCTGCTGACGGGTCGAGAGAACCTCGCGCTGATGGCCGATCTGCACCATCTCCCGCGCGCGCCCGCGCGAGAGCGCGTCGACCAGCTGCTCGAGCAGTTCGAGCTGGATGATGCCGCCGACCGGATCGCCACGACGTACTCGGGTGGGATGCGGCGCCGTCTCGACCTCGCGATGACCTTGATGGGCGCGCCGCAGGTGATCTTCCTCGACGAGCCGACCACCGGCCTTGATCCGCGCAGCCGTCGCACGATGTGGGAGATCGTCGAGAGCCTGGCCGATGACGGCACCACCGTGTTCCTCACCACGCAGTACCTCGACGAGGCCGACAAGCTCGCCGACCGGGTGGCGATCCTCGACCGCGGACGGCTGGTCGCCGAGGGCAGCGCGCAGGAGCTCAAGCAGCGAATCCCCGGCGGCCGCATCGATCTCCAGTTCGCCGACGCCGAGGCGCAACTCGTGGCCGGTGACGCGTTGGGAATGCCGGTCACCGACCGGGACTCGCCGAGCTTGCAGATCCCCACCGACGGCAACGTCGCCACCCTGCGTCGTGTTCTCCGCGACCTCGATGAGGCCGGCGTCGACGTCGTCGATCTCGCGATTCACACCCCCGATCTCGACGACGTGTTCTTCGCGCTCACAGGCCGAGATGCTGACGCAGCGGAATCGAGAACAGAAGAGGAGGTCTACCGATGACAAACACCTACGCCCTACGCGATTCGACCACCATGCTGCGGCGCGACCTGCGCCACCTACAGCGCTACCCCGGGCTGTCCATGTTTCCGATCCTCATGCCGGTCGTGCTGCTGGTGGTGTTCGTGTACGTCTTCGGCGGCACGCTCGGCGACGGAATCACGGTCGGTGGCGGCCGCGGCGCCTACATCAACTTCCTCACCCCCGGAATGCTGCTGTTCACCGTCGTCGGCGCCGCTCAGATCACTGCCATCTCGGTGGCCAAGGACATGGCCGAGGGCATCGTCGCCCGCTTCAAGACGATGCGAATCTGGCGCCCCGCCGTGCTCGCCGGCCATGTCTTGAGCAGCCTCGTCCTGACTCTGATCAGCCTCGCCGTAACCATCGCGGTGGCGCTGCTGATCGGCTATCACTCCGCCGCCGGCCCGCTGCGCTGGCTCGCCGCCCTCGGGATCCTCGTGCTGCTGGCCGTCGCGCTGATCTGGCTGTCCGTCGCGCTTGGCCTGCTCGCCAAGAGCGTCGAGACCGCGAGCAACACACCGATGGTCCTCACCCTCCTGGTGTTCCTCGGGAGCAGCTTCGTGCCCGTCGCCTCGATGCCCGGCGGCCTCCGCTGGTTCGCCGAGAATCAGCCCTTCACCCCGGTCACCAATAGCGTGCGCAGCCTGCTCGCCGACCAGCACGTCGGCAGCGCCGGCGCCAAGGCGATCGTGTGGTGCCTCGCGATCACCGCCGCCAGCTATCTGTGGGCCAGGTACCTCTACAACCGCCGACCCGTCCAGTAGACACCATCCCGTCAACCCTGCCGGAACGGCCGCGGAGGGCTGGACAGTGGTTCAGGCGCCTGGCTCGAGGGTGCTGTCGAACAGCTCGATCACTCGTCGCCACGCGTCGTTTGCCGCGTCGGGGCGGTAGGTGTCGCGGCGGTCACAGAGAAACCCATGTGGAGTGTCCCGATAGGACACGATCTCGTGCTCAACGGCGGCGTCAGTGAGCCTCGCACCGAGGGTGTCGAGATCGGAGGTGGGGACGGCGTGATCGGCGGCTCCGCACAGGATCAGGATTCGTCCGGTGATGCCGGCGGTCAGCTCGATGGTGGGCTCGGGCTGGCTGAGGCCGATATCGGTGCCGGTCAGCCAGCCTGGATAGAGCGCTGCGATCGCGTCGAGTCGGTGTGCAGTCGCGGAGAGGTAGGCGATGTGACCGCCGAGGCTAAGCCCCATCATGCCGACGTGCGTGGCGCCGGCGGCATGGAGATGGTCGATCGCAGCGTCGACGTCGGCGATCGCATCAGTCCGGCGCAGCCGGTTCAGCAGCGCGAAGCCTCGTTCCCGACCTGAGTCGTCATGTGGTAGGTCCACGCCCGGCTCGAGGCGGTGGTAGAAGTCCGGCGCGACCGCAACGTACCCCGCGCTCGCCAGCCGTTCGCAGACCTCGCGGATGTGAGAGGTCACGCCGAACAGCTCGTGGGCGACGACGACACCATTGCGCGGGTGGTTGCCTCGTGGCCGGGCGCGATAGGCGTGGAACCGCTCGTCGTCGGCGGTCAGGTCCACGCGCTCGGTCAGTATCTCCGCGGGTGGGAGCGTCATTGCGTGGACCTCTGGGTCTGAGGAGCGGCGAACGAGAACCGGTCGCCGGCCCACGCCTGACGCGGGACCGCGGCTTCCAAACGCCCCAGGTCGCTCGGTGAGAGCATGATCTCAGTGGCGGCGACGTTCTCGGCCAGCCGGTCGGGCCGTTTCGTGCCAGGGATCGGAACGACGTCCTCGCCTTGAGCCAACAGCCAGGCGAGCGCGAGCTGTGGAGAGGTCGCGTGGTGCTCGCGCGCGATTGCGGCGATCGCCTGAACGAGTTCGAGGTTTCGCTCAAGCGCCGGGCCGGCGAACCGCGGGTCACGGCTGCGCATGTCGGCGTCGGCAGCTGTGGAGCCGGTCAGCCTGCCGGTCAGGAGCCCGCGCCCAAGCGGGCTGTAGGGGACGATGCCGACACCGAGTCGACGCGCGGCTGGGATCAGCTCGTCTTCGCACTCGCGCCAGGCCAGCGACCATTCGATTTGCAGGGCCGCGATGCGATGGACGGCCGCGGCGCGCTCAAGCTCGGCAACTGTCGTCTCAGACACGCCGAGGTGTCCGACCTTGCCCTCCGTGACAAGTTCGCCCATTGCCCCGACGGTCTCCTCGATCGGCACCGCCGGATCGACCCGGTGCAGGTAGTAGAGGTCGACGTGGTCGACGCCGAGTCGCGACAGCGAGCCATCGAGAAACGACCTCACGCGCTCCGGGCGAGCGTCGACGTGGACGCCATCGGGTCCGCGGGCGATCCCGAACTTCGTCGCGAGCACGACCTCATCGCCACGGGCGGCGAGCACGCGCGAGAGCAGCCGCTCGTTCGCGCCCGCGCCGTAGCTCATCGCGGTGTCCAGCAGCGTCACGCCCGCGTCCAACGCGGCGTGCAGCGTCGCGAGCGATTCGCGCTCGTCGGCCGGCCCGTAACCCTGCGACATGCCCATGCAACCGAGCCCGATCGCCGATACCTCAAGACCCCCTGCGCCTAACGTTCGGACACGCATCGATGGCCACTGTAGTCAAGCCCCACACGACTATCCACAGGCGGCGTGTACTAGTACTACCGTTCCCAGGATGAGCGCCCAGGGCTCCTCGCGCAGCGCGTCCGCCCAAGAGCTGGGCAAGCTGCTACGCGCTCGCCGCGCGAGCCTCACCCCCGCCGAACTCGGCCTCCCCGAAGGCCGCCGCCGCCGCACACCCGGTCTGCGTCGCGAGGAGGTCTCACAACTCGCCGCAATCTCCCCCACCTACTACGCGCTCCTCGAGCAAGGGCGCGGCGCGCACCCCTCGCCGCAGGTACTCGACGCACTCGCGACTGCCCTGCGCCTAAACCCGGCCGAACGCGTCTACCTCGACGCACTCGCCAACGGACAAGACTCCCGCCGACCCGCCGCTGGCCCTCACGAAGCCCTCACACCCGGCGTTGCCGCTCTAGTCGACCGGCTCGACCCGCACCCGACCTACGTCACCGGCCGACGCTGGGACATCCTCGCCGCCAACCGCGCCGCCTGCCTGCTCTGGACCGACTGGCACGCTCGCCCCGCCAACGACCGCAACCTCCTGCTCTGGATGTTCGCCGACCCGCACGCCCGCGCCGTCTTCGTCGACTGGGAAAAAGAGGCAGCCGCCCAGCTCGGCCGCTTCCGAGCCGCCGCGGCACTGCATCTCCATGACACAGACTTCACCGATCTCATCCAACGCGTCCGCGCCGCCAGCCCCGAAGCCGGCACTTGGTGGAAACGACACGACATCGCACCCCTCGGCTCGGGCACCAAACGCATCCGCCACCCACAACTCGGCGAGCTGCTACTCCAGCACGTCGTCCTCCAAGTCGCCGACAACCCCGAGCACAAGCTCGTCACCTTCACCCCCAGCCCGGACGACGAAAAACGCCTCAACACGCTCATCGCACGCACCGCACCACAGCGGCCCGAACATCAGGGCACACAACTCCCCCCGACTGACCTGAGTAAGCAGTAGCGGGACTGTGGCCGGGTGTCAGGAAATCGTGTTCGCCGAGGAATGAGCGCGTGGTGATCGATCCGCTCAGCTTGCCCAAGGCCGAGTTGCACCTGCACATCGAGGGAACGCTCGAGCCCGAGCTGATGTTCGAGCTGGCTCAGCGCAACGGCGTCAGCCTCCCGTATCCGGACGCGGAAGCGGTCAGACGGGCCTACCGGTTCACCAACCTGCAGTCGTTCCTGGACGTTTATTACCGCGCGTGTTCGGTCCTCATCCACGAACGGGATTTTTTCGAGCTCACCGCCGCCTACCTCGCCCGTGCCCGCGAGGAGGGCGTTCGTCACGTCGAGGTTTTCTTCGACCCACAGACCCATATCGCGCGCGGCGTGAAGCTCGAAACCGTTGTCCGCGGGATCAGTCGGGCCCTGGCCGAGGCGCGACAGCGCGGGATGACGTCCCACCTGATCATGTGCTTCCTGCGTGATCGCTCGGCCGATGACGCAATGGCGACGCTCGAGCAAGCGCTCGCCCACCGGGACCTGATCTTCGGCGTCGGCCTCGATTCTGCGGAGGTGGGTCATCCGCCTGAGAAGTTCCGGGACGTCTTCGACCGCGCCATCGGTGCCGGCTTCCGTGCCGTTGCCCATGCCGGCGAAGAAGGCCCGCCCGAGTACATCTGGCAAGCGCTCGATGTCCTCGGCGCGGAGAGGATCGATCATGGTGTCCGTTGCCTCGAAGACCGCTCGCTGGTTCACCGCCTGCGGGCCGATCGCATTCCGCTGACCGTGTGCCCGTTCTCGAACGTAAAGCTACGTGTCGTCGACACGCTCGAGCAGCATCCACTCGCGAAGATGCTCGAGCACGGACTGTGCGCCACCGTCAATTCCGACGACCCGGCCTACTTCGGCGGCTACGTCGGCGCGAACCTCGCCGGGGTCGCCAAGGCCCTGCGGCTCGACGACGACACGATCGTCGAACTCGCGCGCAACAGCTTCGAAGCGTCGTTCCTGGACGACGCGGCGCGAGCGCTCCATCTGGCCGAACTCGACGCAGCTCGCTGACGGGGTTGTCACGTCTGCTGTTCGCCGCGTGTCATGCCGGGAGTCATCTCCGATTTTGCGTGCTTTTCGCTTCGGACACCCGAGCAGGGCCATGATAGGTTCGGCCCTCTTCAAGACTGGAGGGTGTGAGGTCATGGCGGTTCTCGATCCCGAGGTGCCGGTGGAGGTGGTCGCCGACGTTCGCGACGGCACCTACGGTGACGTCGTCGGGGCGGTTGAGCCCGGGGGCGCGGAGTTCATCCCGCTGTCTGAGCGGCACGGTGTCGCCAGGACCCTGTTTGGGACCTGGACGTCTCCGAACCTCGAGTTTGCGACGGTGTTCGTCGGGGTGATCGCCGTCTCTTTCTTCGGCCAGTCATTCTGGTCCGCGGTCCTGGCAATCATCCTCGGAACGGCGCTCGGCTCAATCGCGCACGGCTTCCTGAGCAGCCGTGGCCCAGGGCTTGGCGTCCCGCAGATGGTCCAGAGCCGGATCTCGTTCGGTTTCATCGGCAACATCCTGCCCGCTGGACTGAACTCGGTGACGGCCGGGATCGGCTGGTTCGCCGTCAACAGCGTCAGCGGTGCGCTCGCGCTCAACGCCCTCACGGGGATCACTGGCTGGGTGTGCCTCGTGTTCGTCGGGGTTGCGCAGACGGCGATTGCCTTCTTCGGTCACAACCTCATACAACTGTTCGAGCGGTGGATGCTGCCCATCCTTGCCGCGGCATTCCTGCTCGCCTCGATCGTGATCCTCTCCAAGAGCCGCCCGGGAGCCGTGCATACGACCCAGGGAATCGGAGGCTTTCTGCTGAGCGTCGGCGCTTCCTTTGGATACGCCGCCGGCTGGAATCCCTTCGCCTCTGATTACACCCGCTACTTCAAGCCCGACACCAACCGCGCGAGCGTCGGGCTCTGGTCTGCAGCGGGCGTATTTCTATCGTGCGTTGCGCTCGAGATCGTCGGCGCCGCCTCGGCGACGATTCCTGGGTCGAATTCGAACCCCACCGCTCTGTTCACTTCTCACATGTCGACCGCGGTCGCCGACATCACGCTGATCGCGATCGCGTTCGGAGCGATCTCGGCAAACGCGCTGAACGTCTACTCGGGCGTCATGTCGTTCCTGTCAACCGGCATCCGGCTGCCGCTGAAGATGCGCCGCGCGATCGTCGCCCTCGGCTTTGGCTCGATCGGCTTCATCCTTGCTGTGACAGGGCTGCACAACGCGGGCTCCGATTACGAGAACTTCCTTCTCGTGATCTCATATTGGATCGGGCCGTGGCTTGGCGTGTTCTTCGCCGACTGGGTGCTGCGTCGCGGCCGGCGCGTCGACGGGTTCCTGTTCGACCGCAAGCACAACCCGTGGGCGGGGGCCGCGGCGATGCTGATTGGCATGGGCATCTCGATCTGGTTGTTCTCTAACCAGACCGAGTACGTCGGGTTGATCGCCAAGGCGCATCCGGGGATCGGCGACCTGACGTTCGAGGTTGGCTTCGTGCTGAGCGCGCTCCTCTACGCGATCTTCTTCTCGATCAGCCACGACAAGCGCTCGGAAGCGCTGGTGATCCCCGACCAAGCCACCTGAGGTGGCAGCACAGCGGCTCGTTATGTCACGGTGCAGGACCACAGCTCGGGTGACCAACAGCCCGCTCAGATGGTCGATCTGATCGTTCGCAACGCACGACTGCTCGATGGTCGGCTTCTCGACATAGCGGTACAGGGCACGCGCTTCACGCGGATCGGCCCGTCGCTCGATCTCGACGCAGCGAGCGTGATCGACGCCGAGGGCCGGCTTGTGACGGCGCCCCTCGTCGACTGCCACCTGCACCTCGATGCGTCGCTCACCGCCGGGCGTCCGCGGTTCAACGAGAGTGGGACGCTGATCGAGGGGATCGAGGTGTGGGCGGAGTTGAAGCCGACGCTGACCGAGCAGGACGTCTTCGACCGGGCGAGCGAGATCGTCCGCTGGTCCGCCGCCCAGGGGACGCTCTGGATCCGCGCGCACGCGGACGTCTCGGGCGAGAACGACTCGATGGTTCGCGGGCTTCTGCGCGTGCGTGACGAGCTCGCTGCCCTGTGCACGATCCAGGTGACGGCGTTTCCGCAGGACGGGCTCTACGCCCACGAAGGCGACGAGCAGCGACTCGAGCAGGCGATCCGCCTCGGCGTCGACTGCGTCGGCGGCATCCCCCACTACGAACCGACGGCGGAGCTGGGCCTTCGCGAGGTGCACCGTGTCTTCGAGCTCGCGAAGGCACACAACCGCCGGATCGACATCCACTGCGACGAGACCGATGACCCCAGCTCGCGGTATCTCGAGGTGATGGCCGACAACACGGTCAAGAGCCGCCTCGCCGGCCGTGTCACCGCGAGTCACTGCACCGCGATGGGGTCCTATGAGCCCTATTACTCCTCGAAGCTGCGCGGATTCCTGCGCCGCTCGGGCATCAATATCGTCGTCAATCCGTACGCCAACTCATTGATCCAGGGCCGCCTCGACCCTTACCCGAAGCGCCGCGGCTTCGCGCAGGTAAAGGAATTGCTCGCCGACGGTGTCAACGTGTCGCTCGGCAACGACGTGATCATCGATCCGTGGTACCCGATGGGCAAGGCCGACCTGATCGACGCCGCCCACCTCGCGCTCCATTTCACTTACATGAGCGGCCGCGAGGAGATCACCGAGATGCTCCGGGTCGCGACCGAACGGGGCGCGCGGACCCTCGGGGTCGAGGATGAGTACGGGATCGAGGAGGGAAAGCCCGCCGACTGCGTCATCTTCGACGCTCCGACTCCGATCGACATCATCAGCCTGCGGGCGACCCGCCGTTACGTCATCCGCCGCGGCCGCGTGATCGCCGAGACGAGCCCGGCGCGTACCACGCTCCTGGGAGACCCCGTGAACTTCGCGGTGGCCGCAGGCAGGTAGCCACGGTTCGAGACCGTGCGTCGGAGACGCCGCGGCCTGCTGGCTCCGGGTCGTTTGCCGGCAAAATTATAAAATTATTGGATTTTGCAGCGATTTCCTGCCACGCCCCCGGCAGGATTCGAACCTGCGACCCATTTGACGGATGTGGTCTAGGTCAGTCCTGGCGCGCAGCGTGGGCGGCCTGCCAGGACCCGAATTCATCTCGCAGCGGTGCCTTGGAGACTTTGCCGGTCGGCGTCTTGGGCAGGTCGCCGCGGAGGACTATTTGGCGGGGCAGTTTGTAGCGGGCCAGACGGTCGGCGGCGAACGCGGCGAGTTCGTCAACGTCGACCGCGCCGGCCTCGCGTGCGACCACGACTGCGAGCACCTCCTCACCGCGCACCGAGTCCGGGACCCCGATGACCGCGCACTCGAGCACGCCGGGATGCTCGTAGAGGACCTCTTCGATCTCGCGGGGGTAGATGTTCTCTCCGCCGCGGATGATCATGTCCTTGGAGCGGTCGACGATGTAGAAGTACCCATCCTCGTCGCGGTAGCCGATGTCGCCCGAGTGCAGCCAGCCGTCGCGGATCGTCTCGGCGGTCGCCTCGGGGTTGTGGAGGTAGCCCAGCATGACATTCGGGCCCTTGATGACGATCTCCCCGTACCCGCCGGGGCCGGCCTCGGCGCCGGTTTCTGGATCGACTATCCGCATCTCCTGCCCCCGGATCGGCAGCCCTATCGACCCGGCCTTGCGCTCGGCGTAGTAAGGGTTCAGTGAAGCGATGCAGGCGGTCTCGGTCATCCCGAATCCCTCCAGGATCCGGATCCCGAAGCGGTGTTCGAACGCCCGCAAGAGCTCGACGGACAGGGGCGCTGCCCCGCAGATGACATACCGCAGTGAGCTGTGGCCCTCGGGGGCGCCGGGCGCATTTAGCACCGCCGCCAGGATTGTCGGCACCGCAGAGATCGTCGTCGGCGCGAGCTCTTCGACCTCGCTCCAGAACCGCGAGGCCGAGAACCGCTCCCAGATCACGACCTCGCAGCCGATGAGCAGCGGGATGATCGTAGTCACGACCTGAGCGTTGGCGTGGAACAACGGCAGGATCAGCCCGACCCGCTCGCCGGGTCCTAGCGGCACGAGCTCGGCGCCCTGAGCGGCGTTGACCAGGAGGTTGCGGTGCGAGAGCATCGCCCCCTTCGGTCTGCCGGTGGTGCCCGAGGTGTAGAGGATCGCCGTCAGGTCGTCGTGCGCGCAGGACACGATCGGTGGGCCCGAGCTGCGCTCGGCGAGTTCTTCGAGCGTCATTGATTCTCCCGCCGCGTCGGTTCGGGAGTCGACGCTGATCACCTCTCGCAACCCGCTGAGCTCGTTACGAACGCTTCCGATCACGTCGGCGCCGTTCGCATCGGTGACAACCGCCACCGCCCGCGAGTGACCGAGCACGTAGCCCGCCTCGTTGGCTGTGTAGGCGGGGTTGATGGGGCCGAACACCGCCCCCGCCTTGAGGATCGCCCACCACGCCTCCAGGAACTCGAGGCGGTTGGGCAGGAATACCGAGACGACGTCGCCAGGCCCGACCCCGAGCTCCGCAAGCCCACCGGCGAGCTCATCGGTGCGAGCGTCGAATTCCCCGTAGGTGTACGCGCGACCGGCGTGGGAGACGAAGCGCCGGTCCGGGTCGATGCGGGCGCGCATGCGCAGCAGATCGGGCAGCGTCTGGAGCTCGGCGGCGGACCTCATGGCGAACGGAGACCTCCTGTGACGGCTGACTCAGACGAGTGACGCGGTCGCGCCCCCGTCAACGACGTACGCGGAGCCGGACGAGAACCGCGACCGCTCCGACGCGAGAAAGACGGCGATATCGGCGATCTCGGCTGGTTCGCCGAGGCGGCCCTGGATGTGGCCGATGTACTCGTCGAACGTCATCGGCAACAGTGCCTCGAGCGCATCGCGGTTGCTGGCGATCATGTCGGTCTGCACCCATCCCGGGCAGATCGCGTTGACCCGGACATTGAACGGACGCATCTCGATCGCCGCCGACTTCGTCAGCGAGACGACGCCGGCCTTGGCAGCGCCGTAGTGAGCGGTGGCGGGCGAGCCGCCGAATGCCTTGATCGAGGCGATGTTGATGATCGTCCCACCGCCGGCCGCTGCCATCGCCGCGCCCGCGTGTTTCGTGCACAGGAACACGCCGTCGAGGTCGACCGCGAGCACCCGACGCCACTCCGTCAGCGACATCTCCACGATCGGGGCGACGCTGGCGACCCCAGCGCACGCGACCATCGAGTCGAGCCCGCCGTGGGACTCGACCGCATGCTGCACGAGCGCCTGGACTTGTGATTCGTCGGTGACGTCGCACGCGAACGCGGACGCACCGCCGCCGATCGCGGCCGTCGCCGCGTCTAAGCCGTCACCCGGAAGATCGGACAGCACGACCGTTGCGCCCGCACCGGCGAACGCCCGCGCGATCGCGTTGCCGAGACCACCGGCGGCACCGGCGACGATCGCCGTCTTCCCGTCAAGAAGGTCTGAGCTCATAGCACGCTCGCAGTCAGGGCGTTGTCGAGGATGTACTGGGCGCCGGTCACCCACCGGGCCCCGTCGGAAGCGAGGAACGCGGCCATCTCGGCCACCTCCGCCGGCGTGCCCAGGCGGCCCTGCGCCTGCGCGATGAGGTCCTCGAAGTCCGCGCCGGTGGCCGCCTCGAACGGCGAGACGAGCCGTTGCACCATCTCGCCGTCGATGAACGACGGACAGATCGCATTGACGCGGATCCCGTAGTCCCGCAGCTCGCGCGAGGCGGTCTGCGTGAGCCGGATGACCGCGGCCTTGGAGGCGCAGTAGACGCCGAGCAACGGGCAGCCGCCGAGGCCGGCGACCGACGCCATGTTGATGATCGTCCCCTTCGTCACGGCGAGGTGCGCCGTGGCGTACTTCATTCCGTAGAACACGCCGCCGACGTTGACCGCCATCAATGCCGCGAACTCGTCGTCGCCGGTTTCGGGGATCGGCTTGCCGATCTCTATCCCGGCGTTGTTAACGAGCACGTCGAGGCCGCCGAAGGCGGCCACAGCGTCATCGACCATCCTCTGAACCTCAGCCGGCTTGGACACGTCAGCCGCGATGCCGATTGCGCCGCCACCGATCTTCGCTGCGGCGGCTGCGGCGGCCGAACCGTTGAGGTCCGCGCACGCGACCCGCGCGCCGCGCGCCGCGAACAACTCGGCGATCGCCAGCCCCAGACCGCGCCCGGCGCCCGTGATGAGCGCGCGCTTGCCTTCCAGTTCCATTTGTCTCCTTGGGCGAGTGTTTTACGCGAGGGTCGCGGCGGCCGCGACGCCGTTGAGGGTGCCGATGATCGCCGCCGGTGGCTGCAGCGGGACGCTGCCCACGTGACCGGTGACCTCCGGCGCAGCGCACAGGCCGAAGTGCATGAGCACCGCGAGCAGTTCGCGGTGACCGAACGCCTGGCACCCCGATGCGAAGCCGACCCGACGTGCGGCGCCGCGCACCAGGTGATGAGCGGCATAGGCCTGGAGGAGTCCGGTCTGCTTGTAGTTGCAGGCGCCGCGCATTACACAATGGACCGCCCCGAGCGGGCCACTCGCGTGGACCGACTCGAGCGAGGTGTTGATCCGCTGGTTCTCGCGCGGCGGCATCTGCGACTGCACTGCGCGCGCGGTCTGGGTGAGCACCTTCAGCTTCTCTTCCTGCGGGAGCCCCTCGACCTGAGCGAGCGCGTTGGCGACGATCTGCGGGACGCCCTGCATCAGCGCGGTGTTGAACACGCCGCCGAGGACCCTGCAGTTGGCGACTCGGGGATCGCGCTTGAACCAAACCGGATGCGAGGTCCCGCCCCAGGGCAGCGCCAGGGCCAACTCGTGCTGTCCCGGGATCGCCAGCGAGTAGAGGCCGTGGTCGGCGGGCCACTCCACGTACTCGTGTTGCTCGAGGTAGTGCGCCTTCGCCTGCGCGGCATTGACGAGGATCGTCTCGGTCGACGCCACCGTCGGCGAGCCCTTCCAGAACACGGCGATGTCGAGCGTGTCTAGCCCGGGGGTCTCAAGCGCGATATTGGCCGCGATCTCGCCCGTCGTGTACATCTGCGCGAGCCCCGGCGCGAGCACCAGCCCCGCCTGCGCGAACGTGCTGCCGTACCCCTCGTCGCAGCGGATCATCCAGTCCTGCTCGCCGTTGGTATCTGTGTAGTGCGCACCCGCGGCCAGGCACGCCTCGACGACCTCGCCCCCGTAAAGCGCGAAGGGACCGACGGTGTTGCACACAACCCGCGCGCCGGAGATGAGCTCAGTCAGCCCCTCGACGGTGTGCTCGGTCTCGCGGACCTCGTAGTCGGCGGTCTCGATGCCGGGGACGTGGTTGAGCGCGTCCTGCACCCGTTCGGCGCTCCGGCCGGCGGCGATGAACGGCAGGTTGTACTCGCGCAGGTACTCGCAGACCAGGCGGCCGGTGTAGCCGCTCGCGCCGTAGACGACAACGGGCTTGCCGGTGCTCATGAGGCTCTCTCCCTTCCGTGTGTACTGCCGTGCACGATGCCCCATCTCGCTCCCGGGCGCATTGGCCTCGGACGACAGATGCGTTGTGTCCTGACACCAGGTGACGATGTTGCGGGCCTGTTTCCGGCGCTCGCGGGCTGATCCTCCCTCGGCTCTCCGGGCGCACCACGGCCCGGCAGCCGCGCCGATTGGCGCGGCGGGCTACGACGTACTGGCCTCGGGCAGGTCCCCAGGCGCGGCGCCGCGAACGAACGACGCCAACCGCAGCGCCGCGCGCAGCTCGAGCTGGCGCTCGCTGACCCGCCGCCCCAGCAGCACCTCGGCCCGCCGGATGCGGTAGACGACGGTGTTCTCGTGGACGCCGAGCCGGCGCGCCGTCCGCACAAACGATGACTCCTCCTGGAGGAACACCTCGAGCGTCGCGGCGAGCCGGCGCGAGGCGTCGGAATGGTCGAGGAGTGGGCCGATCTCGGAGACGATGAACCGGCGGGCCTCATCGAGGTCCTGGGTCATCAGCGAGTCGAGCGCGATCGCGCCGAAGCTGACCACCCCGGCGTGCGGTCGCTCGGAGAGGGAGGCCACGCGCTTGGCCAGAAGCGCCTCCTGATGGGTCCGCCGGAAGCCGTCGACGCCGCGCGCCACACTCCCGACGGCGATCCGTAGCGAGCCGCTCGTCCTCGGGATCGCGTGCAGGTCTGCGCTTTGCCCAACCGACGCCCAGCCGGCGTAGTAGCTCCCGACCGGCAGCAGCAGAGAGCTCGAGGCGCGCAGGCCGTCGGCGATCTCCGCTCCCAGACGATCCATCTGGTCGTAGACGCGGCGCTCGTGACCGCCCTCGACGTGGCCGTCCGGGTGGCTCCAGATCACGAAACCGAGATGGCTGGCGTCGAGCCGGTAGCGGAGCCGGCTGGACGCCTCGGTGACATCGACCTCGGCCCCGCCGAGGATCGCGCGCACCTCCTCGGAGCGCATCGCCATCGCGCCGCGGATCCAGCGTTCGTGCTCGGCGCTGTAGACGACGCTCAGCGGGTGGTTGATCGCGCCGATGTAAGCGAACAGCCAGTCGGACACAAACGACATCGACTCGGCGAGCTCGTCGGCGTCGCTGGCGCGCTTGTGCAAGTGCTCAAGCCACAGCCGGGAGTACGCGTGCTCACCCTCGCGATAGGCACGGGTCAGCAAGTCGAACCCGAGTCCCTCGTGGACGTAGGAGCGCGCGTACGACAGCGCCTCCTCAGGTGCGGTGAACTCGGTCGGGTCCGAGCCCTGCGAGATCAGCGTCGTGATCAGACCCAGGTTCGCGCGCGTCGACTGGCGCGTGGCCAGATACATGTCGTCGGCCAGTTCCGACGCGCAGGCCTGGTGTATCGCCTCCGTCACGATCGTGGCCGATTCGTCGAGCTTGGCGCTCAGCTCGGCGACCGTCTCGTCGATCAGGGTCCGAACCCCGCGGGTCCTAACGTCATGCCGTGAGTCTGCAGCTCGCACTCCAAACGCTCTCATCTCACCCGGCGACCGCCCGACTCTAACCGATGAGCGGCGAGAAGTCCGCGCGTGGCTGCTGGCGACCGACGCGTACGGGCGCCCTGCAGCGATATTTCCGTGCGCTCCGAAGGAGCCGGGATTGCTCAGGCGTCCGCGATCCGGCTCAGGAGCGCGAGTGCCTCATGCACCAGTGCTCGCTCATCAGCGTCGAGCTCGCGCTCGAGGACTTCTGTGAGCCAGGTTTCGCGCCCGGCACGCGTCGTCTGCAGTAGGTCGAGGCCCTTGGTGGTGAGCTCGATGAAGGCGCGGCGCCTGTCGGCCGGATCTGGGCGCCGCGAGACGAGCCCCGCGGTCTCGAGGTCGTGGACGATCTGGGCCATCGATTGCGGGCGCATGCGCTCGCGAGCCGCCAGGTCGCTGATGCTCGCCGGGCCGTCGCGGTCGAGACGGCTGATCACGGCCAGGCGGCCGACCGACGGGCCGGGCTCGACGCGCAGTCGACGGATGAGACGCCCGATCGTCTCGCGCAGCTCGTGGGCCAATATGGGGCTCGTCAGCTCTTGGACGGGCATGGGCTCATTTTAGTGGATCTTTCAGGCGAACTGTTCAGGCTGCCTGTGTATATTGAGAAGAGAGGATGCGCTCGCTCGACCCGGATCGCTACAAGTGGATTGCCCTCCTGAACGCCACGCTGGCCGTGCTGCTGGCCACGTTGGACGGCTCGATCACGATCATCGCGATGCCCGACATTTTCCGGGGCATTCATCTCGACCCGCTCGTCCCGGCGAACTCGTTCTACCTGCTGTGGATGATCCTCGGCTACCTGGTCGTGACCAGCGTCCTGATCGTCAGCCTCGGGCGCCTGGGAGACATGGTCGGGAGGGTCAAGATCTACCGCCTCGGGTTCGTGATCTACACGGTCGCGTCGTTGCTGCTCGCGATCGACTGGATGCAGGGCAGCGGTGGAGCGATCTATCTGATTGGTCTGCGGGTCGTGCAGGGGATTGGCGGGGCCTGCCTGCTGGCCAACGCCGCGGCGATTATCACCGACGCGTTCCCGGCCAACCAGCGCGGGATGGCGCTGGGGATTAACAACATCGTGGGCGTCAGCGGCGTCTTCATCGGGCTGGTGCTCGGCGGCGTGCTCGCCCCCATCAACTGGCGACTGGTGTTCCTGATCTCGGTGCCGGTCGGGATCTTCGGAACGGTCTGGGCCTACCGCAGCCTGCGTGAGCTGAGTTCCCCGAAGGCGGCGCCGATCGACTGGTGGGGAAACGTGACGTTCGCGCTCGGTCTGATCCTGATCATGACGGCGGTGACCTACGGCATCCGTCCGGTCGGCGGGCATCCCGTCGGCTGGGGCAGTCCGCGGGTAATCGGTCTGCTCGCCGCCGGGGTCATCTCCCTGATCGCGTTCGTGATCGTCGAGCGCCGCTCGCACGACCCGATGTTCCGCCTGCCACTGTTCCGGATACGCGCGTTCACGTTCGGCACGCTTTCGACCTTCCTGTCGTCGATCGCGCGCGGAGGCCTGATGTTCATGCTGATCATCTGGTTGCAGGGCATCTGGCTGCCCCAGCACGGCTACAGCTTCACGGAGACTCCGTTATGGGCCGGCATCTACATGCTGCCGCTGACCATCGGTCTGCTTTGCGCGGGACCGGCCTCCGGCTACCTGTCTGACCGCTTCGGCGCGCGGCCGTTCGCGACGGCGGGGATGCTGCTGACGGCGGTCGGCTTCGGACTCCTCTTGTTGCTACCGACGAACTTCTCGTACGTGACCTTCGCGCTGATCCTGTTACTGATCGGGATCTCGATGGGTCTGTTCGCCTCGCCCAACCGGGCCGCGGTGATGAACAGCCTGCCGCGAGCGGACCGGGGGGCGGGAGGCGCGATGAACCAGACGTTCCAGAACTCCGCCCAGGTACTGTCGATCGGCGTGTTCTTCACCCTGATAATCATCGGGTTGGCATCCACGCTGCCTCAAACGATGAGCTCCGGCCTGCAGGCCCACGGCGTCTCGGTCGCCGCCGCCCACCGCGCCTCGATGCTGCCTCCGGTGTCGATCCTGTTCGCCGCGTTCCTGGGCTACAACCCGATTCAGCACCTGCTCGGAGCCCACGTGCTCGCCGGGCTATCGGCCCACAGCCAGTCGGTCCTGACCGGCAGCTCGTTCTTCCCCAACCTGATCTCCGCACCCTTCCGCAACGGGCTGCACGAGGCCTTCCTGTTCGCGATCTTCGCCTGCCTGATCGCTGCCGCAGCGTCGCTGATGCGAGGCGGACACCCCGCCCACGACGAGAACCCCGCGCCCGTCCTCGCACCGATCTCCCGCCGTCTCCTCGCGGCCGAACCTGAGAAGCAGCATGCAGGTTGAGTGGTGCCGGTATCCCGATACCGCCGTCGCCATCGGTCGAGACGGTGGTTGCGCCGATGCGACCAAAATGAGACCACGAACTCCGCCGGAGACGCAGAACGCCGCCTTCGGTCGGATGTTCGACGTTCATCGAACGAGCGGGCGATCCGCCTTATTTTCAGGACTTTGCAGAACCCTGCATCCGCTCTCCGAGCGCCCCCGGCAGGATTCGAACCTGCGACCCACGGCTTAGAAGGCCGCGGCAGCGCCTCTAGTTGCCGTAGTCACTGACGATTCGTCGTCGCATAACCCAGTATTTCACCGCGTCTCTGAGTCAGATGGTTGCCCGGCACGGTTGCCCGAGGTCACGGTTGCCCGATGGTTGCCCGATGTCTGAGCCAATGTGTACAGTGGCGGGGTGACGCTCCCCCAGCCCACCTCCCGGCCGTTCGTTCGCGAGCGCGCGAGTGGCCCTCATTGGTACGCGAAGTGGTACCGAGGCGGCCGCCCCGTGATCCGCGCGCTCGGCCGCGCGTGGGTTCGACCGGACGGCGCCGGCGGTTGGCGCCAGCGCCGCGGACGAGCCGCGGGAGGCGCGCTGACCGAGGCCCAGGCTGCGGCGCGCATGATCGAACTAGTCCGCGACCACGACGCCGAGCAGAGCCGGCTCGAGGCCGACGCCGAGGAGCGGCGTCGGCGCGGGTTGACGTTCCGGGAGCTCGGCAGCGAGTGGATGGAGTACCTCGAGCACGAGAAGGGCGCGAAGCCTTCGACATTGCGGGACTACCGCTGGCTGCTGGCGGAGCCGGGTCAGTTGCACCGACGCGGGTCGGGGCGCTCGCCGGGCTTGCTGATGTCGGCGTTCGGGGACGGCCCCGCGAACGCGATCACGACCAAGGACGTCGCCGACTATCTCCGCCGCCTCGACAAGGCCGGCGCGACGCCTCGGACCGTGAACAAGCACCGGCAGGTGATCAGCGCGGTCTACGGCTACGCCATGCGCGAGGACACGTATCGGCTGGCGCTGAATCCCGCGGCGGCCACGACCAGGCGGCGTGAGCCACCGCCTGCAGTACTCGACTTCTACGAGATCGAGGAGGTCGAAGCGATTGCCCGCGCCGCCGAGGCCGGGGCCCACCGCGAGGTCACGAAGCTCACCTACGACGATTCGGAACTGGCGGCGCGAGCGCGGGAGGATCTCCAGGACGCTGAGCTGTTTCGTGTCGCGGCTTACAGCGGACTGCGCCTGGGTGAGCTGCTCGCCCTTCGCTGGGCCGACGTGAACCTGGCCGATCGACGCCTCGTCGTGCATCGCGCCTTCAGCGACCGGATCGAGGGCCCGACCAAGGGCTGGCAAGCGCGGTTCCTGCCGATCGCCGATCCGGCGGCGGAGGCGTTCGCCCGGCTCGCCGAGCGGGACGAGTTCCTCGGCGCGGACGACTACGCGTTCTGCTCGCGATTCGGCAGGCCGTTGGACGGCTCCGCGCTGCGCCGCCGCTTCAAGCACGCCGCGGCGGCCGCCGGCCTCCGCGTGCTCCGCTTCCACGCCCTGCGCCACGGTGCGGGCTCGATGATCGCCCGCCAGGCCGACCCGCGCTGGGTTCAGGGCTTCCTCGGCCATTCGAAGCTCACTACAACCGAGCGCTACCTCCACGCCAGGGCTCGGCCGCAGGACGTCGACCTCTTGAACCGCGTGTTCGCGCCCGGCTCACACCTGATCACGTCGTACGATCGAGGCATGCCGTCGAGCAAGCGCCAAGCGACCAAGTTGCCGTCGGCAACGCTGCAAGAATGGGACCGCACGGTGAACGAGCGGCCGCTGCCGAACACCGATCCGAACCGGACCGTCCTCGCCGGTGCCGGCGGCCGTCCGGCGACTCGTGATGAGGTGGCCGAGTTCGTGCGCGAGAACGACGCGCGCGTAGCGCGCGAGCGCGCTCGTCAGTGACCGACGCCTCGCCGCCGCTCGACCGGCCGGCGCTGCTTGCCTCGTTCGCCCGCAACGAGGTTAGGTTCGTGCTCGTCGGCGGTCTGGCGGCGCAGGCTCATGGCGCGGCGCGCGCGACCAAGGATGCGGACATCTGCCCCGAGTGGAGTCACGAGAACCTCGCTCGCCTCGCCGCGTCCCTGACCGAGCTGCACGCACGTCTGAAGATCGGCGAAGGCTCGATCGAGAGCCTCGAGATCCAAATTGATGCCCACACGATCCGCGGCCTCGAGATCGGCGCCTGGCGCACCGCGGCAGGCGATGTCGACGTGCTGCTCGGGATCCCGCGAGCGAGCCGCCGGCGTCTCGCTCGCTACGAGCACCTCGCCGAGCACGCCACGGAGCTCGAGATCGATGGCCTGCGCATCCTGGTCGCGTCGCTCGACGACATCATCCGCTCGAAAGAGGTCGTCGATCGACCGAAGGACCGCGAGGCACTGGAGGAGCTGCGCACACTACGCGACTCCGGCGACAGGGAGTAAGCCGGGTTCCGAGATGTCCCAAGTTGTCCTTGAGGATGCCGGAAGATGTCCCCGGAAATGGCCAGGCGTGAGCCCCGCGGCGGGAATGTATGCGGCTGTTCAGCTGACTTGGCCCCTGTTACACGCCGTCGCCCCCCCGTCCGGAGATGTCACTGTCGCGTTGTCTGGCGGCCGGGCTTCCGCTGGGGCGGCTCTCGCCGACCTCCGCCGAGCATTTGGGCCGAGCACGGCGCCGTATAGAACCCGTTGCTGTGCGCGGACAACTTCGGACATCTTGAGGCCCAGCACTCAGTGCGTGGAGTGTATGTCTGCTAGTCGGTGGCTGTCAGGCATGGGTCTGGGGCGCTGACTGATGTTGGGCGCGCCAGCTCCCAACACAGATGCCAATCAGCGCGGCCGGGCGTCGTTGTCAAGCAGCGCCGGCAACGGTGGGACATCCGGGCGACTTGGGACTGCGTCAGACAATCGAGGCGCTGCTTGACACGTCGACGACCGGACGCGCTACGAACCGGTCGGAGATCGGACGGTTCGAGGGTACATCCGCAGTGGCGGCAGCCCCGCGCCGCGGAGAGTGCTCGCCCGCGAGCCGCAAGCTGTCTGCCGTTATTAGCCCGTTGCAGTCGTCGCTGGAACGTGTCCTGAACGGACATCCCCGCAGTCGCCGACGATGCTCGAGCTGATGACTGGCCAGCGCGGGATCACCCGATTCGGACGAGACTCGGCGCCGGAACGGCGGATATCGTCACCCAACGAGGCGGGTCGCCGCGCCATCAGATCGCGCCGACTCACAGAGGAGCAAGGAGGACGGGCGATGGATCACACGTCGATCGACATCTACCTGGTGATCGATACCTTCCTGCTGCTACTGATCGGGATCGGACCGAAGATCGCGCTGGTGCCGTTCTTGGAGGTCACCGCCACGATGGATGGTGCAACGAAGGCGGTCGTCGTCCGCAAGATGCTCATCACTGCGGGTGTCGTCGCGGTCATCCTCGTCGGACTCGGCGAGCTGCTGGCAAGGCTGCTCCATTTCTCAACGGGGTCGCTATCGATTGCCGGCGGCATCATCCTCGTGATCATCGCGGTCACGATGGTCCTCGGATCAACCGATCCGCAGGAGAGTCCGGCGATAAAAGGCCGCGACCCGATGCAGATCGCAGTATCCCCACTCGCCATCCCGTATCTACTGAACCCGGCCGGGATCGTGACGCTCGTCACGCTCTCAGCGGAGGCAGACTCCTTCGCCGTGTTCGCGATGGTGCTCGGCGTGCTTGCGGTGGTGCTCGCTCTCGATGTCGCCGTATTCCGTTGGGCGAACCGTGTGAGCGATCATCTGGATGAGAGCCGCATGCTCGTGACCGAAAAGATCTTCGGTGTCCTACTAGCGGCGCTTGCGGTCCAACTCATGCTCGACGGCCTAGATAGCGTCGGCATCATCCACTTGGCAAGCCACTGAACGTACAGCCGAACGCCCTTCTGCCTCGCTCGGGCGGAGACAGTCGCGCCGATGCGTTCTCCGTCGAGGCTGCTTCCCGGCTCGACGAGCTCCCACAATCCTCGCGCCGCCGACGGGAGACGGGCAGGACCGATCGCCTGGTCGATCTCGGCCAGGACGCCGGTACCCTCCGGTGCCGCCGGGATCGCAAGATCCAGATCGCCCATCACCGCGTGCAGCTCGGCCACCAAATCGTCAACCACGCGACGCCTCTCAAGATCTACCGTCGGCCCACCCGACACCATAGATCACCGGTCCTGGGGGAGATCGAGAGGCTCCCACGTTGGGCTAGGACTGGGACGCCTCCGCCAGTCGAAACTCGATCAGAGAGGAAGCGGTACCTCTGCGGCGATGATCAAGCCCCAGGGGCGATTGGGAGGAAGCGATCCCAGCACCCCACTATTGCGCTGGCATCACGACCGAGCGGAGTTGCGGTGGACATGACATACGGGCCATTTGCCGCTGCGGCCCCTCCGAGGATGGCGGGCGCTTGCCCGGAGGCGACCTCTCCCTCCACCCCCCGACGCGCCCCATCCTTGATCGTCTCCATGACCCCCGTTCCGGATCCGGGGCGCACTAAGACGAGGAATCGGGTTTGGCGGATACAGCCGTTGAATGCCGCTATACCGCCACGACACCGCCACCGCCGACGAGCGCGACGACCGCGAGCGCAACCATCGAAATCACAGCAGCGGCCGTCGCCACCACCGCGACGCGCTCTCCTAAACGCCGCCCACTCACCCGGGGGATTATGCCTCCCGCTCATCAGCCCGCAATCACTGGACTCGCCCCGAGCGCCGTCCCTCCCCCTTCGGGCTGACAGGGAAAGTCAGCCTTTCCATCCGCCCGAGAGAGCCCGCTGCGCGGGCACAGCAGCTAATAGCGGCAGCCGGCGGCGACGCTGGCTGACCGCGTCCAACGGCGAAGGGCGACTGATCTCGCCGGCCGGCGGCGGAGTCACCCGCCCGGGCGCACGAACGTAACCCGCGGCCTGGTGGCGCCAATTCATGCTCGACGAACCCTCGATGGTTGCCCGGACCGGTTGCCCGGCCACGAACCACCTCAAGTGCCGGGGCGATACTCGGACAGAAAAAGGCCTCTTTGCAGCTGATTCCTGCCACGCCCCCGGCAGGATTCGAACCTGCGACCCACGGCTTAGAAGGCCGTCGCTCTATCCGGCTGAGCTACGGGGGCTCGCGTTGGTAACAGTAGGGCCTCACCAGCCGGCCCGATCCGGGCCGGGCCACCCGCCGAAGCGGCCCGCGACACGACCGCGGGCCTCGGTCACCAACCCTTCGCCGCCGGCGACGTACGCTGCCCCGCGATGTCCCCCTGACGCGGAACAATGGCGGAGTGCCGCGCCCGAGGGTCCTCGCAAAGCTCCTCCGCGTCCTGCGCTCACCGTCCGCGGTCGCCATCGCGGCGGCGACCGCGGCCCTGATCGGAACCACCGGCCACGCCGGCGCAGCCGCCACAGCGACGCCGCCGGCAACCGAACCCGGCACCCAGTGCCTGGTCCCCGGCACCAGCAAGCCGCTCGACGCCCTCTGGCGTCCGCACATGCTGTCGGCGATCGCGTACACGGACACGCGGGTCGGCGACATCGCGTTCGCGGTGCGCACTAGTGACGGCCGCTTCTACGGGTACCGGCCCGACCACGTCGAGTGGTCGGCGAGCGTGGTCAAGGCGATGCTGATGGTGGTCTACCTCGACGAGCCGTCGGTCAGGGGCCGCGCCATCACCGCCCACGAGCGAGACATCCTCGGCCCGATGATCACGGAGTCCGACAACGACGACGCCCAGATCGTGTTCGACACCGTCGGCCAGGGCGCGCTCCGGGCGCTCGCCCGGCGGGTCGGCATGACCCACTTCGCGACGTCACCGATCTGGGGCGAGACACAGATCACCGCCGCCGACCAGACGAAGTTCTTCCTCCACATCGACAGCTTCGTCGTCGCGCGCCACCGGGCGTACGCGATGTCGCTGCTCGCCGGCATCGTCCCGTCCGAGCGCTGGGGGATCGGCGAGGTCGCCCCGAGGGGCTGGAAGCTCTACTTCAAGGGCGGCTGGGGATATGGAACCGGGCTGCTCGACCACCAGGTCGTGCTGCTCGTACGGGGATGCGCGCGCGTCTCGATCGCGGTGCTGACCATGTACGACGGCTCGCACCCGTACGGCAAGGAGACGCTCAAGGGCATCTTCGAACGGCTTCTCCGCGGCCTGCCGACTCCGAAGAGGAGATCGCTCGATCGGGGCGCCCGGATTCGAACCGGGGACCTCAAGCACCCAAAGCTTGCGCGCTAACCAGGCTGCGCTACGCCCCGCGTATCGCGCCCCCGAGTCTAGTGGGGCGCCCCTCAACCCACTAGTGACCGGCCCAACCGGCCGTGAATCGCTAGGCTCGGCCCCGGCATGGCCGATGTCGAACCGCTGCGGGCGCTCCATTACAACCTGGACCGGACCGGGGGCCTCCAGGACGTCGTCGCCCCGCCCTATGACGTGATCGACGCCGATCAGCGCGCCGATCTCGAGGCCACCTCGCCGTACAACGTCGTGCGCATCGACCTGCCGGTCGGCGTCGACCCGTACGACAACGCCGCGCGCCTGTTGTCGGCGTGGCGCGAGGAGGGCGTGATCGTCCGCGACGAGCAACCGGCGCTGTGGGGGCTCGAGCAGGCGTACGCGGGGCCGGACGGGCAGTCGCGCACGCGGACGGGGTTCCTCGCGCGCGTGCGCGTGGAGGATTACGGCGCCGGCCGGATCCGGCCCCACGAGCGCACGCACCCGGGCCCGAAGGAGGACCGGCTCAGGCTGACCCGCGCGACCAAGACCAACCTGTCTCCGATCTTCTCGCTGTTCGATGACCCAGACGGCACGACCACCAAAGCGCTCGCCCACGCCACCACTGAAGCTGACCCATGGGGACACGCGACCGACGACGACGGCACGGTCAACCGCCTGTGGCGGATCGCGGATCCGGCCACGATCGCGACGATCCACGACGCGCTCCAGGACGTGGAGCTCCTGATCGCCGACGGCCATCACCGCTACGAGACCGCCCGCGTGTACGCCGAGCAGATCGGCGGCGAGGGCCCCCAGCGGTACGTACTGATGTGCCTGGTGGCGCTCGAGGATCCCGGGCTGACCGTGTTCCCGACCCACCGGCTCCTGCGCGACCTGCGCCCGGACCAGCACGAGACGCTCGCGAACGCGATCAGGCGCGACTTCGACGTGCGCCGGCTCGACAGCACCGACGAGCTCGTCCCGGCGTACGGGCAGCCGGTGAGCCTCGGCTACATCGACGCCCATTTCCGCCAACCGTGGATGCTCACGCTCAAGGACCAGTCGATCGCCGACGCCGCCCTCGCGGACCACGCCGAGCCGTACCGGCGGCTCGACACCGCGGTGCTCGAGGCGCTGATCCTCAAGGGCGCCCTCGGGATGACCGACGACGACATCGACCACCTCGCGGGGCTCGACTACGCGCGCGATTTCAACCAGGCGCTCGAGCTCGTACAGGACGGCGACTACGACGCCGCGTTCTTCGTCGCGGCCACCCCGATCGAGGAGGTGCGGGCCGTCGCCGCCGCCGGCGAAAGCATGCCGCCGAAGTCGACCTATTTCTTCCCCAAGGTCCCCACCGGGCTGCTGTTCAACCCGTTGTCCGAATAGTCCGGACCGCCCTCCAACGACGGGCGAAACCACCGCTACGATGAGAGCTGTGACCACTTTCAACCAGCAAGGACCAGACCGATGAAGGCCATCGCTCGCCGCACCGCACGGACAGCATTCACGCACCGCATCGACGTACGCCAGCATCGGCTGGTGGCCGATGAGCCGACGGAGCACGGCGGCGACGACGACGGCCCGAGCCCGCAGGAGCTGCTCGCCGCGAGCCTCGCGTCCTGCACCGCGGTCACGATGGAGATGTACGCCAGGCGCAAGGGCTGGGACATCGGCCCGATCGAGGTCGAGTGCGAGTACAACCCCGCCGAGCGGGGGTGCATGACGAATTTCAAGCTGGTCATGCGGCTGCCGAGTGACTGCAGCGAGGAGCAGCTCGAGCGCCTGCGGGTGATCGCCGCCAAGTGCCCGGTCCACCGCACGCTCGACGGCGAGGTCAACTTCGACGAGCGCATCGAGCTGGTCGAGCCGGCAGCGGTTTAGCGCAACCCGGCCGCCAGCCCCACGGCCCGACCGAAGCTAGTCCACGACCTCCACGCCGGCGGCACGCAGCTCGGCCACGGCCCGCTCCCCGTCGCCCGGCGAAACCTCAACCGCACGGGTCGCCCCCCGGTGGACGGTCACGCTGAACCCGGCGCGGCGAGCGTCGAGCGCCGTCGCCTTGACGCAGTAATCGAGCGCGAGGCCGGCGACGTCGACGGTGTCGACCCCGCGCTCGCGGAGCAATCGCTCGAGCTCGGTGTCCTCGAAGCCCGAGTACCCCTCGCGGTCCGGAGCCCGGCCCTTGTCGACGACCGCGTCGATCAGGCCTTCGTCGATCCCCGGATGAAGCGATGCGCCTGGCGTGCCACCAACGCAGTGCACGGGCCATGGACCGCCCTGTGCCGCGAAGGAACCGTGATCGGCGGGATGCCAGTCGCGCGTCGCGACGACGAACGATGCCTCGCTCGCCATCCGGTTGATGTCGTCGAGGACGGCGTCTCCGTCCGGGACCGCGAGAGCGCCACCCGGACAAAAGTCGTTCTGTACGTCGACGACGATCAGCGCCTCCATGGACCGCGAATATAGTCCGCGGATGCCGTCGGGAAACAACCACCTCCGCGAGGATCTTCGCCAGGTGCTGCTGAATCCCGAGGACGCGCTCACGCTCGAGGTGCGGGGACGGACCGACGCGGCGGTGCTGGTGCCGCTCTACCTCGACCGCGGCCGGCTCCACACCGTGTTCACCAAGCGCACCGACGACCTGCGCCGGCACGCGGGCGAGATCTCGTTTCCGGGTGGTCGCTATGACGAGGGCGAGCGCGATCTCCAGGCGACCGCCTTGCGCGAGGCCCACGAGGAGATCGGCCTGCCGACGGACGCCGTCGAGATCGTCGGCGCCCTGCAGCCGACGCCGACGATCGCCACCGGCTACGCGGTGTATCCGTTCGTCGGGCTGATCGAGCCCGGGCGGACGTGGACGCCGAGCGTCGGCGAAGTCTCAGAGGTACTCGAGCTGCCGCTGAGCGAACTGCTGTCCGGTTACGGGCGCCGTCGCCTGATCCGGCGCGGCGTGCCGATCCGGACCGACACCTACGTCGTCGGCGATCACCTCATCTGGGGTGCAACGGCCCGAATCCTGGCCGACCTGTTCGACCGGATCGGGCCGCTGCTGGGACGCCATGAGTCCGGGGCCGGGGTCAGCCCTTCTCGATCGGCACGTTGACGAGGTTGCCCCACTCGGTCCAGGACCCGTCGTAGTTCTTGACGTCGTTTTCGCCGACCAGCTCGTGCAGCACGAACCAGGTGTGCGCCGAGCGCTCCCCGATCCGGCAGTAGGCGATGATCGGCTGTCCGGTGAGAACGCCCTTGCCGCCATATAGGTCGCGCAGGTCCTCGGCCGACTTGAACGTCCCGTCCTCCTTGACCGCCTGCGCCCACGGAATCGACTTGGCCCCGGGGATGTGGCCGGACCGCTGAGCACCCTCGTTCTCGTAGCCGGGCATCGCGATCAGCTCGCCCGAGTACTCCTGGGGTGAGCGGACGTCGACGAGCTCGCGCGAGTCCGACAACGCCGCGAGCACCTCGTCGCGCTTGGCGCGGATCGTGTCGTCGCCGGGCTTGGCCGTGAACGTCGCCGAGGCGTAGCTGGGGAGATCGACGGTCGTCGGCCGTCCCTCGGAGATCCACCGCTCGCGGGGGCCGTTCAACAGCTTGACGTTGTTGTGCCCGTAGTACTTCAGGTACCAGTACGTGTAGGCGGCGAACCAGTTGTTGCGGTCGCCGTAGAGGATCACCTGGTGGTCGTTCGAGATCCCGCGGCTTCCGAACAGCGCGCCGAAGTCCTCGGGACCGAGGAAGTCGCGCTTGACCTGATCCTGGAGGTCCAGCCGCCAGTCGAACCCGATCGCGCCCGGGATGTGCGCTTCCTGGTACAGCGCGGGGTTCTCGTCGACCTCGACGATCCGGATCGAGTCGTCGTTCAAATGCTGCTCGAGCCACTCGGGCTCGACCAATACGTCATTCGCGTAGTCCGCCAACGCGTCCTCCTAGTGATTTCCGGTCGCCTTTTACCTATTTCCGGTTCTGGGTCGAGTCTAGCGCTGGGTGAGCACCCGATCGACCGCCCGGACCGCAGCGCTCACCCACGCTGAGGTGTCGCCCGGATCGGCGTCAAGCAGCGCGAACGGGATCCGCGAGTCCTCGCACCGTTCGCGCACGAGCTCGGCCCCGGCGTCGAGGAGCGCGCGATCGACCGAGCCGGCCGCCTCGTACACGATCCCGCGCACGGTCGTATCGAGCATCCGCGTCAGCAGCATCTCGAGTCGCGTGCCGTGGAGCGCGGCCAGCTGCGCGGCGGAGCCGACCGCCGAGCCGAGCAGCACGCACGCCACGCTCACGTGATCCAGCGACCGTGCCAATGTCGCGATCACGTCCGGATCGCCGACGACCGCCTCGGCCCCGATCGCCTCGATCTCGGCGGCTCGGGCCGGGTCGCGCGTCGTCCCCCGGACCGCGTGCCCGGCGGCGATCAGCTCACGGCCGAGCGACCGGCCCCGGCAGCCACAGCCGATGATCAGGCAGCGGGCCATCTACGGGCTGCGCTTCGCGCAGCGTCCGTGGGTCCGTGCGGGCCCGTCCGGACCTCGCTCAGCTCCCATGGCGACGCTGCTGCTCTGACAGCTCGCGCAGCACCCGGGCTTCAATCTCGCCGGCGCTGACCTCGGCCTCTCCCCTGGCCCGCCGGCGCTCGTTGTGTGCCGCCACCATCTGGTCGAGATCCTCTGCGTCGAGCTCCTCGCGCCGCTCGGCGAGCTCGCGGGCCGACCGGAGCCCGACCTGCTCGAGCCCAGAGCCCGGGTAATAGCTGCCGAGCAGCCAGAACACGAGGCCGACGACGACCAGACCACCTACCACGACGACGGTAAACGGGTCCACGGAGCGCGAGTCTAACCCGGAGCGCAACTTCGCTCCGAATAGTGTGTTTTCAGGGGCGTTCCAATAGCCGCCGCCTGGTAGGGAGCCGGGAATCCCAGCGGAGGCACTACATGTCCACGCTGGGAAAGGAGCCTCATGCGCCTTCGCCTTGCCGTGCTCGCGACACTGGTGACAACGCTCGCGGCGGTTGCCGTATCGAGCGTCGCCAGTGCTGCGCCAAGGCACAATCGCGGCCTCACCATCAACGCCATCCCAAACCCGATCGATGCCGGGGAGGGCGTGTTCATCTACGGTCAGCTGAACGCCGGGCCGGTCGCCGGCCAGACGATCATCCTGTACCACCACCTCGCCGGCTCGGGCCGCGGGTACACGAAGGTCGGCCAGACGACGACCGACTCACACGGCTTCTATGAGTTCACCCGTGCCGAGGACGTCGTCGAGACCAACCGGAGCTGGTTCACGCGGGAGGCGGGTGCACACCCGATCCACAGCCGTACCGTGTTCGAGCGCGTCGCCGCGCTGGTCAGCCTGACTGCCAGCACCTCGACCGCCGACACCGGTCAGCCTGTCACGTTCACTGGATCGGTCACCCCGAACCATGGCGGTGAGCGCGTTCTCCTCCAGCAGCAGAACGACGCCGGCACCGCCTGGCGGACCCTCAAGAGCGGTCGTCTCGACGGCGGATCGAACTACGCGATCACCTACCGCTGGCGGTTCGCCGGCGACCACGTCGTCCGCGTGCTGTTCCCGCGTGACGCCCGCAACATCAGCGGCACCGCGAACCCGGTCACGGAAGTGATTCAGCAGAAGCAGATTCCGGGATTCTCGATCAACACCTCCGACCAGCTGATCTCGTACGGTCAGTCGGTCACGATCTCCGGCGTGCTCGACGAGCCCAGCTCGACGACGACCGCGGAGCCGAGCGGTACGCCGGTCACCCTGTGGGCGAGGAGCGCCTTCCAGAACCAGTTCACCCCGGTCGCCGATACGACCACCGGTTCGGATGGCAGTTACAGCTTCGCCCCCCAGATGCCGATCAACAACACCGTGTACCAGGTTCGGACCACCCTGGCTCCGCGCCGTCACAGCGCGGTGCTGTTCGAGGGCGTCCAGGACGTGGTCTCGATGACACCGAGCTCGACCACCAGTGAGGTCGGTGGCAAAGTTACATTTACGGGCACGATCCTCCCCGACCAGGCCGGTCAAGTCATCTACCTGCAGCGCCTCGGCGCTGACGGTGACTGGCACAACGAGGAGATCCGGTTCGTAACGCACGCCGATACGTTCCAGTTCGCCTGGACGTTCGGCAAGGCTGGCACGTACGAATTCCGCGCCCGGATCACCGGCGACCGCGGAAACGTCGGCGGCGCATCGACCCCGGTGACGATCCAGGTGTCGCCGGCAACGAGCACGGCGACGCTCCCGCCCGCCTCCTAGAGCCAGGGGAATGCAGCCGGACAGCAGGGGCGGCACCACCGCCGCCCCTGCTCCGGTAGCGTCCCGGGCATGGATTTCGAGCTCACCGACGAGCAGCGCCTGGTCCGCGAGACGGCGCGTGCTTTCACCGATAACGAGATCGTCGAGCGCGCGAGAGAGAACGATCGCAACGAGCACTTCGACCTCGACCTGGTTAACAAAATCGCGGCGCAGGGCTATCTCGGGGCGATCGTCCCGCGCGAGTACGGCGGCGCGGGACTCGACTATCTGACCTACGGGCTGATCGTCGAGGAGGTCGGCCGCGGCGACTCGGCGATGCGGACCGTCGTCTCGGTCCAGACGTCGCTGGTGTGCTCGGCGCTCGTCCGCTGGGGTACCGAGGAGCAGAAGCAGCACTACTTGCCCAAGCTTTGCTCTGGCGAGTGGCTCGGGTGCTTCGGCCTGACCGAGCCCGACACGGGATCGGATGCCGCCAACCAGCGCACACGAGCCAAGAAGACCGACTCGGGCTGGGTCATCAACGGCGCCAAGATGTTCATCTCGATGGGCAACTACGCGCGGCTGGCACTGGTGTTCGCCCAGACCGACCCCGACCTCGCCCACCGGGGGCTCGCCTGCTTCCTGGTCGATACCGACCAGCCCGGCTACCAGCCGAGGGCCGTCCACCACAAGCTCGGCCTGCGCGGCTCGGACACCGCTGAGATCTCCCTGAGCGACGTCGAGGTCCCCGATGACGCGATCCTCGGCGAGATCGGCGACGGCTTCAAGGTCGCGATGAGCTCGCTCGACTCCGGGCGCTACAGCGTGGCCGCGGGATGCGTCGGGATCTGCCAGGGCTCTCTCGACGCGTCGGTGCGCTACTCCAAGGAGCGCCAGCAGTTCGGCCGCCCGATCGCGAGCTTCCAGTTGGTCCAGGAGATGATCGCCGACATGGCGCTCGAGACCGACGCGTCGCGGATGCTCGTGTGGCGCGCCGGTTACCTCAAGGACACCGGCAAGCCGAACACCACCGAGACCTCGATCGCCAAGCTGTATGCGACCGAGGCCGCGGTCAGGTGCGCCAACACCGCGATTCAAGTGCACGGGGGCTCGGGCTACGTCGACGACTATCCGGTCGAGCGCTACCTGCGCGACGCGCGCGTGACGACGCTGTACGAGGGGACCTCGCAGATCCAGAAGCTGATCATCGGGCGCGCCCTGACCGGGATCAACGCGCTCGTCCCTGCGTGAACCCCCCGGCCCTCACGGCCGGCGAGACCCGCATCCCCGCCGCGGCCGGCACCATCGGTGTCGCCGGCGCCGGCACGATGGGCGCCGGGATCGCACAGCTCGCGTGCCTGTCCGGGGCGCGGACGCTGGTGCACGACCCCGACCGAGCGGCGCTCGACCGCGGCCTGGAGGGGATCCGGGGACACCTCGAGCGCGGCGTCGAGCGCGGCCGCCTGAGCGCGTCCGAGGCCGCGGAGGCGTCAGGCCGCCTCGAGCCGGCGCCGGCACTAGAGGACTTCGCCGCCTGCGAGCTCGTGATCGAGGCCGCACCCGAGCGCCTGGAGATCAAGCGTGAGCTGTTCGCGCGGCTGTCCGAGCAGATCGTCTCGGACGAGTGTGTGCTCGCGACCAATACCTCGTCGCTGCTCGTGACCGCGGTGGCGAGCGCCGCGGTAAGGCCCGAGCGTGTCGTCGGCATGCACTTCTTCAACCCGGCGCCGGTGATGCGCCTGCTCGAGGTCGTCGCCGGCGAGCAGTCCTCGGACTCGGCGCTGTCGCTCGCGCGGGCCACCGGCGAGGCGATGGGCAAGCACGTGATCGTCGCCGCCGACGGCCCCGGCTTCCTCGTGAACCGGTGCAATCGGCCGTTCGGCCTCGAGGCGCTCAAGCTGCTCGAGGAGCAGGTCGCCTCGCTCGAGGAGATCGACCGCATCTGCCGCCTCGGCGGCGGCTTCCGGATGGGGCCGTTCGAGCTGATGGATCTCGTCGGCGTCGATACCGGCCTGGACATCGCGCGGTCGTTCTACGAGCAGAGCTTCGGTGAGCCCCGGTGGCGCCCGTCGCCAATCACCGTGCGGACCGTCGCCGCCGGTCGGATCGGGCGCAAGGCTGGGCGCGGGTATTACGACTACGGTGACGGTTCCGGCCCGTACCGGCCACCCGACCCCGAACCACTCCCGGCGGGCGGCGGCAACGGCCTGATCGTGATCGCCGGCCACTCCGCGCTCGCCGACGAACTCGCGGACGCCGCAATGGCCGCCGGCTGGGACGTCGCCGCTCCCGAGGAGGCCCAGGGGCGCGAGCCGCCATTCCTGATCCTCGACCTGAACCCCGGCGAGGAGCTCGACTCTCCGCTTCAGGGCGGCCCCCAGGCGCTCTGCTGCGCCGCCGGCTCGCTGACGATGCTCGATCCGGGCGGGGGCGCGGTCGGCTTCCACGCGCTCGCGCCGCTCGAGGAGGCGAGCCTGGTCGAGCTGACCCGGGGGCCCGACACCGCCGAATCCGCCGCGCAAGCGGCCGAGCGGTTCTTCGCCACGCTCGGGAAGCACGTCGCCTGGGTCGCCGACGCACCCGGGCTGGTCCTCGGCCGGATCGTCTGCCAGGTCGCCAACGAGGCCGCGTTCGCGATCGCCCAGGGCGTCGGCAGCGCCGAGGACGTCGACGCCGGCATGGTCCACGGGCTGAACTACCCCCGCGGGATCCTTCGTTGGGCCGATGCGATCGGGCTCGACCACGTGCTGTCGGTGCTCGACGGCCTGTACGAGGAGCGCCGGGAGGAGCGGTACCGGGCCGCGCCGCTGCTGCGCTCGCTGGTGATGTCAGGACGCCTCGGGCACCAGACCGGCGAGGGCTTCTTCAACTACTAGGAGTAAGCCGCTCGGATTCGGGGCATATATGGCCCGGGTTCGCGGGAGGACCCGGATTCAGGGCGCTATGCGTCCGACTGCTTCACGTTCCGGATCAGCTTTGGACGCAATCCTTCCCCCCGCGTCACATTGGCATCACTTTTGCGGCCTAATCGGCCATTAAACCTAACCCCACTGTGAGGGATATGGCCTTCCTGCCGACCCTAACCCCCGTGCTGACCTCCTCGAACAGTTCAAAAGCAACATCGAGCCGCGGACATGGGCGCTTCTCGCGCCTTGCCGTTGCGCTGCTTACGCTCCTGTCGACCGCGGCGCTCGCCGTCCCGTCGGCAACCGCCACCACTACCCGCCACCATGTCCGCCGCCACCGGGTGCACGCCGGACTGGCGGCCACGTGCCCGAACGCCAACGCGGCCGTCGGCCAAGCGCCGGCTCAGGCGCTACGGAGCGCGGTCGTCTGCCTGATCAACCAGGCGCGCGCGGCCCATCACCTTCCCACCCTGCACGAGTCGGTCCTGCTCGACCGCTCGGCCCAGCGGTGGACAAGCTCGATGGTGACCAGCGACGAGTTCAGCCACGGCACGAACTTCGCCTCGCGGATCACCGCCGCCGGCTACGTGTGGCGGGCCGCCGGCGAGAACATCGCCACCGGCTTTGCGACCCCCCGCTCCGTCGTCCGCGCGTGGATGGCGAGCACCGGCCACTGCCAGAACATCTTGAACCCGCAATACCGCAACGTCGGGACCGGCGTCAGCCCCCGCGCGGTGCGCGGCTTCGCCACCGGCGTCGGCACCTGGACGCAGGACTTCGCGCTCGGGATGCACTCCTCGCCACCGTCGGGCAATTACGGCCCGATGGACGGCTGCCCGTATTAAGCCGCAGGGTGGGGTTCTACGCGGAGGCCCGAGCGGCAGCGCCCTCGGCGCCGGCCGCCTCGGTCAGCGGAAACGGCGTGTCGCGCAGGTACCACTCCGCGTCGAGCGCGGCCTGACAGCCAGAGCCCGCGGCCGTGACCGCCTGGCGATACGCGTGATCGACGAGGTCGCCGGCGGCGAATACGCCGGGGATGCCCGTCAGCGTCGAGCGACCCTGAGTGACCACGTACCCGGCGGCGTCGGTCTCGATCTGGCCTTCGACGAGTTGCGACTGCGGCTCGTGCCCGACCGCGATGAATGCGCCGGTCGCCTCGATCTCGCGGATCGATCCGTCGCTCATGTTGCGCAGGCGCGCCACCGCCAGCGATCCGCCCTCGCCGCCGCTGAACTCCTCGACGGCATAAGGCGTGAGAAACTCGATGTTCGGAATCGCGCGGGCGCGCTCGAGCATGATCTTCGATGCTCGGAACTCGTCGCGGCGGTGGACGATCACGACCCTCCGCGCGAACTTCGAGAGGAACATCGCCTCCTCCATCGCGGAGTCGCCGCCGCCGATGATCAGCGTCGGAGCGTCCCTGAAGAACGCGGCGTCGCAGGTCGCGCAGTAGCTCACCCCACGGCCCGAGAGCTCCATTTCGCCCGGGACGCCAAGCTTGCGGTGCTGAGCGCCCATGGCCAGAATCAGGGCGCGCGCCTGATAGACGTCGTCGCCGATCCACACCTTGTGCAACCCGCCGTCGGTCGAGATCTCGACCTGCGTCACGTCGTCTGTCTCCAGGCGCGCGCCGAACCGCTCGGCCTGGTCTCGGAAGTGCTGCATCAGCTCCGGACCCATGATCCCCTGCGGGAAGCCCGGGTAGTTCTCGACGTCGGTCGTCTGCTGGAGTAGACCGCCCCACGCGAACCCTTCGACCACGAGCGGCTCGAGGTTCGCGCGCGCCGTGTACAGCGCCGCGGTGTAGCCCGCCGGCCCGCTGCCGACGATGATCACGTTCTCTACGCGCTGATCGTTCACTTCATAAAGTATAGCTTGGGAGTGGGACGCGCGTATAGCGTAGGCGTTCGTGTCGGGCGTTCGAGTCGCCGCACCGCATCAGGACGCACGGCCAAGGGCCTGGGCCCGCTCGTCGTCCCAGCGCTGGACGGTCCGGCGCAGTTGCAGGTACGCGACCGCGCCGGGCAGCGTCGGCAGCCAGAACGCGAATGCGCGGTACGCCAGCACGGCGACCACCGACAGCTCGGCGTCGACGCCGAACGCCGCGAACGCGCCGATCATGCCGCCGTCGACGCCCCCGATCCCGCCCGGGAGCGGAAGCGCGTTGGCGAGCATCCCGACGAAATAGGCCATCACGATCACGCCCTTCGGAGGCGATCCGCCGAACGCGTGGAAGCACGCCCACAGCACCGCGATGTCGAAACCCCACCAGGCCACCGCCCCGATCAGGGCCGGGTTCTTCTCGCGTACCAGGCCGATCGCGGTCCGCACGCCGCTGGCCCCGGTCGCCGACGCCTGCGCCAATCGGACCGCGAACCGTTCGATCCGGCGCCTGCCGGAGGTCAGCCGGCCCACCATGCGGGGCATGTCGCTCGGGAGCATCGAGATGCCGAGGAACAGCACGATCACCACGGCGCCGAAGATGGCCGGCACGATCGTGATCGCGAACCCTCCACCTCCGGGGATCACGCCGAGATACAGGCCGACGCCGTCGACCACCAGGGTGATCATGTACACCGCGTACAGGATCACCGTGAACGCGATCAGCCGACAGGCGACGGTCCGCACGCCCATCCCGGAGCGGCGCAGCGCCCATGCCGTCAGCGCGATCCCGCCCGCGCCGGCCGCGGCGAACAGGCGGGTCGCAGCCAGCCCGGCCATCGTGATCTGGTAGCTCTCGGGCCAGTCGATCCGCGATTCGCCGCGGACGAACACGCCGCGAAACAGCCACACGTAGCCGCAGAACGAGAACACCTCGAGCAGCGCGGCCAGCGCGAACCACCATCCGTTCCCGTGCTGGATTCGGTTCCAGGTCTCATGCAGCCCGAGCAGCTTCGGTAGTACGAAGTACAGGAACGCCAGCGCCGAGGCGACGAACAGGGCGGTGGCCAGCAGCCCGCCTCGGGTGAGGCGCAGGCGTGGCATCTCGGCGTCGTGGTCATTGCCGGCGTCCGGCCCCGATCCGGACGCTTCCATCGCCCGCGGCGATCCCGCCAGGAAGTCGTCGTGCACGTCCCGTTGGCGATCCCCCCGCCGCAACTACGTCACCGCGTGTCGTTCGAGTGCCTGCAGCGCCGCCGACAGGCGCCGGTACACCGGCGCGAGCCGTGGCGCCCCGATCCGGACCCCCTCCGCGAGCGCCGCCCCTCCGATCAGGTCGACGGCGTAGTGCTCTCCGAGGTACACCAGCGCCAGGCCTAACGTGAGCGCGTAGGTCCAGGCGAGGGCGCCCTCGACCGGGCCGACCTCGGAGAGTAGGTGAGCGGCCATGAGTGACGTGGCGAAATGCAGCGACGGCATGGCAGCAAGCGGATTTCCTCCGAGGACATCGTAGAGGGCGCCCCAGCGTTCCCCCCAGAACTGCTCCCCGTACTCGATCATCATCCGCCGTACCCGCAGCGCCTCCCCGTCCTCGAGGCGCCCATGCGACGCCGCGTACCACGGCGGTGCGGTCGGGATCGCCCAATAGAACACGGCGCCGCCGTCAAAGACCCCGTACATCCGCGTCGCCGCGCTCGGGAACCGCTCCGGATCCCGCCACCACACGTAAGCGACGGTTGCATGGGGCACGAAGAACCACATCCAGTGGCACCAGACGAGCACGCGCTCGAACCGATTCACGGTGTTCGGTGTCGAGAACGCGCGTTGGAGACGGAGCGTCGGCGGCACCCCGAAACCGAGGACCCGGTCGATCGCGACGGGATAGTCGACGAGCACCCGCGCCTCGAGCCGGTCGGGGTCGTCGTGCGGCATCTCGTACGCGGCGAGGTAGGCCCACATGTTGAGCACGCACACGCCGGCGTCGCGTGCCCGCGAGCGGGGGACGGCGACGCACAGCGCCGCGGGCGCGAGTGCGGCGCCGCCGAGCACCACGGCGGGCGGAATCCTGGCCCGTCGCCGCAGGGCAGGCAGGGCGATGCCCGTTGCGACGAGGACCCAAGCCGTGGCTCGAATTCCCCTCCTTACGCGCAAGGGCGGCGAGTATATGGAGTGGTCCGCCGGACTCCGGCCCGGCCGCGCGCGGAGTGGTCCGCCGGACTCCGGCCCGGCCGCGCGCGGAGCGCCCCGGCCAACCCCGGGCTCCAACCCCGGCGGGGATCAAGGCGGGGGCCTCCTAGATAGAATCGCGCAGCCTTGCGACCCGACGCCTCCGACGCCAAGCGCCGACGCCGTACGTCCCGGCTCCTGATCGCAGCGCTGGCGTCCTCCGTCCTGATCTCGCTGGTGCTCGCGCCGAGCGCGTTGGCGAACTTCATAACGCCGAAGACCGGCGGCTCGCCGAACGCCGACCAGATCCACTCGCTGTACCTGATCATCCTGTACATCGCGGCAGTGGTGTTCGTGATCGTCGAGGGCGCCCTCCTCTACTCGGTCTACAAGTTCCGCGCCAAGAAGGTGCGCACGGCGGCGCAGATCCACGGGAACACACGGCTCGAGATCTCCTGGACGATCGCCGCGGCGATGATCCTCGTGGTCCTGACCGTGGTCACGTTCATCAAGCTCCCGGCGATCCTCAACCCGCCGAACTCGAGCGCCCCGTTCCTCGAGTCGTCGCTGACGCAGCCGAGTCCGCCCAACGGCAAGAGGCTGACGATCTGCGTCCAGGGCCGGCAGTACATCTGGCGCTACGTCTACGGCGCCGGCTGCGAGAACAACCCATTCACGCCGCACCTGCCGTACTCCTTCCAGGAGATGGTGGTCCCGGCGGGGGTCACGGTCGTGCTCAGCATCACGGCGATCGATGTGATCCATTCGTGGTGGGTGCCCTCGCTCGGCGGCAAGGTCGACGCGGTGCCCGGCTACACGACATTCACCTGGTTCCAGGCGCCGAAGGCCGACGCGCTGTTCCACGGCCAGTGCGCCCAGCTGTGCGGGCGCCAGCACGCCACGATGACCGCGCAGGTTCGGGTGGTCACCCCCGCCCAGTATCAGGTCTGGCTCACGCGCCAGAAGCAACTGATCCAGACCGCCAACTCGCAGGTCACCAAGCTCCGTCTGTACCTCACGAGAACCGGAAACCTCTAGGAGACTGCTGATGTCCGTCACCGCCGAGCCAGCAGCCAGACCGCTCGCCGAGGGAGTCAAACCGGTCCCGCAGGTCCTCACCCGCCAGGTCGACGTTCCGCGCACAAGCAAGCGCTGGGTCGATTGGATCGTGACCACCGATCACAAGAAGATCGGGATCATGTACCTGGTCACGACGTTCGTGTTCTTCATGCTCGGCGGCGTCGAGGCGCTGCTGATGCGTGTCCAGCTGGCCGAGCCGAGCAACACGTTGCTGAGCGGCGAGCGCTACAACGAGCTGCTGACGCTCCACGGCACGACGATGGTGTTCCTGTTCGTCGTGCCGGTGATGGCCGGCTTCGGCAACTACTTCGTGCCGCTGATGATCGGGGCACGGGACATGGCCTTCCCGCGTCTCAACGCGCTGTCGTACTGGCTGCTGCTGACCGGCGGGATCGTGTTCTACGCGACGCTCTTCTACCACCCGCCCGAGGCTGGCTGGTGGAGCTACCCACCGCTCTCGAGCATCCAGTACTCGCCGAGCGGGGGCCAGGACGCGTGGATCTTCCTGATCCACCTCACGGGCATCTCCTCGCTGCTCGGCGCGATCAACTTCTACGCGACGATCGTCAACATGCGCGCCCCGGGGATGACGTGGGGGCGTCTGCCGCTGTTCATCTGGACGATCCTCGTCTACGCGATCCTCCTGATCATCGCGCTGCCGGTGGTGGCGGCGGCGGTCACGATGCTGCTGACCGACCGCCACTTCGGAACGCACTGGTTCGACCCGACCGCCCACGGATCGCCGATCCTATGGCAGCACCTGTTCTGGTTCTTCGGGCACCCCGAGGTCTACATCATGGTCTTGCCGGGCTTCGGGATCATCTCGGAGGTCATCCCGGTGTTCTCGCGCAAGCCGATCTTCGGCTACAAGGCGATCGCCGCGTCGACGGTCGTAATCGCGTTCCTGGCCACGCTCGTGTGGGCCCACCACATGTTCGCCTCCCCGATACCCGTCGTCGTGCTCGGGTTCTTCATGCTGAGCTCGTTCCTGATCGGGGTCCCGACCGGGGTCAAGATCTTCAACTGGATCTCGACGCTGTGGCGAGGATCGATCGTGATGACGACCTCGCTCTATTACGCGGTCGGGATGATCGCGATCTTCACTGTCGGCGGGATCACTGGGATCTTCCTGGCCGTGTTCCCGGTCGACTGGCAGCTCAACGACACCTACTTCGTCGTCGCCCACTTCCACTACACGATCTTCGGCGGCGCGATCTTCCCGGTGCTCGCGGGCATCTACTACTGGTTCCCGAAGATGACCGGGCGACTGTTGAACGAGCGAGTGGGCAAGGTCTCGTTCTGGTTCGTGTTCATCGGCTTCAACATGACGTTCCTGGTCCAGCACGCCCTCGGCCTGACCGGGATGCCGCGGAGGATCTACACCTACCAACCCGGGCTCGGGTGGTCGACGTACAACCTGATCTCGACGATCGGCGCGTTCATCCTCGCCGTCGGCATCCTGATGACGGTCATCAACGTGGCCATGAACTACAAACGTGGACCGCTGGCAGGGCCGGACCCGTGGAAGGGGAACACGCTCGAGTGGTTCGTGCCGTCCCCGCCACCGGTCAACAACTTCGACGAGATCCCGCGCGTGAGGTCGGTTGAGCCGATGCGCGACATCCGCCGCCAGATCGAGCGTTCGACCGGCGTGCCGCAGAAGACCGGCGGCAGCGAGCGCTTCGCCAGGGCGTAGCCTCTACGGCATGGACGCGTCGTCGGTAACCCGGGTCCCCTCGGCGTCGGTAGCTTCCGGCGCCCGCCAGGTGGTCGCTGACTACTTCGAGCTGACCAAGCCGAAGGTCCAGACGCTGCTGCTGTTCACGACGATCGCCACGATGGAGATCGCCGGCAACCCGCCCGTCTCGCTGATCGCGCTGACCTGCCTCGGCGGCTACCTGTCGGCCGGCGGCGCCGGCGCGGTCAATCACTACTACGACCGCGACATCGACGCCCAGATGCGGCGCACCGCCTCGCGCCCGATCCCCGCCGGCCGGATCTCGCCCCGAGCCGCGCTGATCTTCGGGTTCGTCCTCTGCGGCCTGTCGTTCGCGCTGCTCTCGCTGACCGTCAATCTGCTCGCCGCCACGCTCGCGCTCGGCGGGTTCGTCGGCTACGTCGGCGTTTACACGATCTGGCTGAAGCGCCGCACCGCCCAGAACATCGTGATCGGCGGCGCCGCCGGCGCGGTGCCGCCGCTGGTCGGCTGGGCCGCCACCCGGGGCTCGCTGTCGTGGACCGCGGTCTACCTGTTCGCGATCATCTTCTACTGGACCCCGCCCCACTTCTGGTCGCTCAGCCTGCTGATGAAGGACGAGTACGCCAAGGTCGGCGTGCCGATGATGCCGGTCGTCCGCGGCGAGCGTGAGACCCGCCGGCAGATCGTCCTCTACTCGCTGCTGCTGTACGCGATCTCCCAGCTGCCGTTCTGCGCCGGTGAGTTCGGCGCGGCGTATCTGTTCGCCTCGATCGTGCTCGGCCTGGCGTTCATCGCGGGAGCGCTGTGGCTCTACCGGCAAGCCGACCGGCGCAGCGCCCTGCGCCTGTACCTGTTCTCCCTCGCCTACCTCGCGCTGCTGTTCGGCGCGATGGTCGCCGACGTGAAGCTGTAGCCTCCCGGATCGATGGACCGCAAGCTCGCACGTAAGAACATCCGCTCCGGTCTGATCGCGGGCGCACTGTGCGCCGTCATGTTCGGGATCACGTTCGTGGCGGCCGCAATCTACGTGCACCCGTGAGCGAGAGCGATCACCCGGGTCAGGCGCCGCCGGCGGGCGAGCAGCTGCACCTGCCCGGCCCGAGCATCAAGCCGTTCATGACGGCGATCGCGATCACGCTGATCGTGATCGGGACCACGATCAACATCATCCTCAGCATCGTCGGCCTGATCGCGCTCGTGATCATCGTGCTCCTGTGGGTCGGCGACACCCGGCGCGACGTCGCCGAGCTCCCCGAAGAGCATCACTAGGACGTCAGGACGGTCAGGCCTCCGCGGCGACGGGGACCTCGCAGCTCGCGCCGTCTCCAATCCAGACGCGGACGATGTCCCGCATCGACAGGATGCCGGCGAGCTCGCCGCCGTCGTAGACGACCAGGTGTCGGAAGCGACCCCTCACCATCGTGGCCGCGGCCCGCTCGAGCGACCAATCAGGCGAGGCGAAGGTCAGGTTCGTGCTCAGGTGATCGGCAACCAACTCCTGGTCGGGGTCCTCGCCGGCGCCGACCGCGATCAGGATGTCGCGCTCGGTGATGACGCCTGGGCCCGGAGCGTCCGGGTCGAGTACGACCGCCGCTCCGACATTGCGGCGGCACATCGCCTCGGCAGCGTCGCGCAGCGTGTGGCGCGGGCCGATCGTCAAAACCTCCTCGGACATCCCCTCGCGGACCTGCATCACGCCTCCTGGCTAGATTGCAACAATTGCCTCAATCATAGTTTAGGCGGAGGCGTGTGAGGCGAAAACGTGCGCCGTCCCCAACACGTCCGGGCTATCCGAACGAGCCCCGCAAGCGTCGCTTCGAGGCCCCCAGGCGAGCCCCCGTCGCACTCCCGCCCGGCCCGCCGCCCGTCCTGACGTCCTTCGTCGACCAGAACGCTTAGGATGCCAGACCGAGTGACGCTCGAGGGCCCGCAGACTCAAGACCACCGTGCGTAACCGCCCGCTTGTCCAGATGGTCGTGATCGGGGTGATCGCCACGGCGATCGCCATTCCGGTCGCTCTGATCATCCCGTGGTTCCCGTCCAAGGGCTCGATCCAGGCGGGCAACGTCCGCACGCTCTACGACGTCCTGCTGATCGCGACGGTGCCGATCTTCGTGCTCGTCGAGACCGTCGTGCTGTTCTCGGTCTGGAAGTTCCGCATGCGACCGGGCCAGGAGGAGATGGACGGCCCCCCGATCCACGGGAACACTCGTCTCGAGGTCGTGTGGACCGCGGTCCCGGCCATCCTGATCGTCTGCCTCTGTACGTACGCGTACACCGTGCTTCGCTCGAACGAGGACAGCAAGAAGAATGAGATGACCGTGAACGTCACCACGCGCCAGTTCGGGTTCCAGTTCCAGTACCCGCGCGGGCCGGGGAAGCAGGTGATCTCGTCGGTCCTGTACCTGCCCAAGGGCCAGCCGGTCGTATTCAGGCTCCGCTCGCTCGACGTGATCCACAGCTTCTTCGTTCCCAGCTTCTCGGAGAAGCTCGACGCGGTTCCCGGGATCGTGACCACGCTCCGGGTCACGCCCGACACGCTCGGGACGTATCCGGTCGAGTGCACGGAGCTGTGCGGGGCCGGCCACTCGCTGATGCGCACCAGCGTCCGCGTGGTGTCGCCGGCCGCGTTCGCGGCCTGGATCAAGTCCCAGCCGATAAATGGTCCGCCGCCGGTCGGAGAGGCGCCGGCCAACGTGGCTCCGGCGGCCCCGGATTACAGCGTCGTACCCAGCGCCGGCTCTTCGTCGTCCTCGAGCCCACCCTCGAGCTCGTCGTCGGGCACGTCAGGCGCTAGCTCTAGCACGAGCGCTGCGGCCGGCAAGGCCGTCTTCACCGGCTCGGCGGGCTGCAGCGGGTGCCACACGCTCGCGGCGGCGAACGCCACTGGCACGGTCGGGCCGAACCTCGACACGAGGCTGAAGGCCGACTGCGCGCTGGCGGCGTCGCAGAAGGTCCGCGGGACGACGCTTCAGCAGTGCATCGAGGCCGCGATCACCAAGCCCTACGCCTACCTGCCGAGCGGGTACAGCTCGGGAATCATGCCCTCGAACTTCTCCCAGCGGTTGAGCCAGGCCGAGATCCAAGCCCTTGTCAACTTCCTGTCGACTGCGGCGAAGTGAGCAGCGGACGCGGTGATGGCGGACCCGGTGATCGAGGCCCGATGGTGATCGAGGATCTGGTCCGAGGAGGTATCGTGCAGGTGTCGGATAGCGGTAGCCGGAGCGAGGCGACTCGCGCTCGCGCCACCCACAGAGGGACCTGTGCCCCGGAGGAGGTCGACTGATGGCAGTCACAACCGCAGCTCACGAGGCCCCAGTCACCGGGCATACGCGCGTCCCGCTACCGCCCAGACTCCGCCAGGCGGGCTGGTATCGGGCGGCGCTGGCCGAGGTCATCGGCTTCGCGTTCGCGTTCGGCCTGACCGTCCTCATCCGCGCGCTGATGCACCAGCACCCCGTGATCGACGGCCACGCGATCACGATCGTCGCGCTGCTCGCGGTCCCGATCTTCTTCATGTTCGGCCTCGGCACCGCCGACTACTGGCTCTACTGGGCCGCCGGGCGGCCGACGCGCCCCGAGGACCACTCCGGGCACGGCGCCCACACCTGGCGCGACTACTTCCGGGTCAACACCGACCACAAGGTGATCGGGATCCAGTACGTCGTGACCTCTTTCTTCTTCCTGCTCGTCGGCGGCCTGCTCGCGATGCTGATCCGCGCCCAGTTGGCCAAGCCGGGCATGCAGTTCCTGACTCCCGAGCAGTACAACGGCGTGTTCTCGGTCCACGCCACGATCCTGATCTTCCTGTTCGTGATCCCGGTGTTCGCCGGTCTCGCCAACTTCGTGCTGCCGCTGATGATCGGCGCGCCGGACATGGCGTTCCCGCGCCTGAACGCGCTGTCCTACTGGCTGCTGCCGCTGGCCGGGATCATGATGCTGATGAGCTTCCTGGCCCCGGGCGGCTCATTCGCGGCGGGCTGGACCGCGTATGCGCCGCTGTCGACGACGATGCCGCTCGGGCAGATGTTCTTCTCGGTCGCCGTCCAGCTCGCCGGCGCCTCGTCGATCGCCACCGCGCTCAACTTCCTCGTGACGATCATCACGATGCGTGCGCCCGGAATGAGCTTCTTCCGGATGCCGCTACTCGTGTGGGCGAACTTCTCGACGTCGCTTCTGGTCGTGATCGCGACGCCGTTCATCGCGGCCTCGCAGTTCTTCATCCTGCTCGACGTCGCGCTCCACTTCCACTTCTTCGACGCGTTCGTCGGACCGCTCAAGAACGGCAACGTGCTCATGTACCAGCACGTCTTCTGGTTCTACTCCCACCCCGCGGTCTACATCATGATGCTGCCCGGGTTCGGGATCATCTCCGAGGTCATCGCGGTGAAGTCGCGCAAGCCGATCTTCGGCTACCGGATGATGGCGTTCTCGCTCTTAGCGATCGTGGTGCTCGGCTTCACCGTCTGGGCGCACCACATGTTCGTCTCCGGCATGGCGCCCTGGATTCGCATCCCGATGATGATCACGACCGCGATCATCGCGATCCCGACCGGGATCAAGATCTTCTCGTGGCTCGCGACGCTGTGGCGAGGGGTGCTCCACCTCGACACGCCGATGTTGTTCGCGCTCGGCTTCCTGACGATGTTCACGCTCGGCGGGATCAGCGGCGTGATGCTGGCGATGATCCCGTTCGACATCCACGTCAGCCAGACCTACTTCATCGTCGCCCACATCCACTACGTGCTGTTCGGCGGCTCGCTGTTCACGATCTTCGCCGGCGTCTACTACTGGTTCCCGAAGATGACCGGCCGGATGTTCGACGAGCGCCTGGGCAGGTGGCACTTCTGGATGACGTTCATCTTCTTCAACCTCACGTTCGGCCCGATGCACCTGATCGGGATCCAGGGCATGCCACGGCGCGTCGCCGAGTACGCCGCGAAGTTCGCCGCCTGGAACCTGTTCATCTCGATCTCGGCGTTCATCCTCGGGCTGAGCACGCTGATCTTCCTCTACAACATGATCGTCAGCTGGCGCGGCGGCCCGCGCGCCCCGGCCAACCCGTGGCGAGCGCTGACGCTCGAGTGGCAGGTCTCCTCGCCACCGCCGATCTTCAACTTCGACACGATCCCGACGGTCGTCGGCGGACCCTACGAGTACGGCGTTCCCGGCGCGGTCCACGGGATCTTCAAACCGCCCGCCGAGTCCCGGCGCGTGCCCGCCGGATCGGCGATGTCGACACCGAGCCAGGAGAGCCACAATTGAGGACGATCCTGATCGTCGCCAACGAGACCCTCGGCGGCAAGTCGCTGCTCGAGGCGATCCGTGAGCGTGCCGCCCAGGGCGAGGTGCGGTTCGTTCTGGTCGCGCCGCAGAACCGGCCGCGGGCAGGGCTCGTCGTCTACGACGACTCGGTGTTCGACGCCGCCCAGACGCGCGTCGACCTCGCGCTCGAGTTCGCTCGCGCCGAGCACATCAACGCGATCGGCGAGGTCGGAGACTCCGACGCCTATTCGGCGACGATCGACGCCGTCCACGCATACCGTCCGGACGAGATCATCATCTCGACGTATCCGGCGACCCGGTCGGGCTGGCTGCGCCGCGACTTGATCGAGCGTGTGCGCGACTCCACCGGCCTCCCGGTCGAGCACGTGATCGCGGACCCCGACAGCGAAGGCCTGCCGTTCGACGTGACCCTCGCGGTCGCCAACCGCACGGCGAGCGGCGACGAACTGCTCGACGCGCTGAAGGCCAAGGTGGACGCCGAGCCCGAGGGCCGCAACCGCCTGTTCGTGATCGTCGTGCCCCAGGAGGGCGGCGGCGGCCAGGACGCCCGGCGAGCGCGCACGCGCCTGAAGCTCGTGATCGACCGGCTCCACGCCGCCGGCATGTTCGCGGCCGGCATGGTCGGCGACCCCGACCCGTTCACCGCGATCACGAACGCGCTTCAGTACTTCCGGGTCGATGACATCGTGATCTCGACGTTCGCCGAGACCAAGTCCGGCTGGCTGCGTACCGATCTGATCGAACGCGTCCGGCGGACCACCGGAAAGCCCGTTGAGCACATCGTCCACGACGACGTCGCCTCGAGCACCGCCTAGCCGATGGAAGCCGCTTCGATCTCCCACGGCCACGCCGAGCACCACGGCCCGCCGCCCGCCCACCAGTCCTCGAGGGTGCACGCGCCGACGCTCGGAATGCTCCTTTTCATCATGTCGGAGATCATGATCTTCGGCGCGTTCTTCACCGCCTACTTCTTCATCCGGATCGTCAACCACAACCCGTGGCCGGCTGACGGGACGACGGTGCCCGAGGCCGTCGCCGGCGTCAACACGCTGATCCTGCTGTCGTCCTCCCTGACGCTCCACTGGGCGCTGACCTCGGTGAAGAACGGCAACCGGTTCGGGCTTCGCGCCGGCATGGCCTCGACGTTCATGCTCGGCCTGACGTTCCTGTTCATCCAGATCAACGAGTACATCCACCTCGGGTGGGCCCCCCACGACTCCGCCCAGGCGACCGTCTTCTACTCGCTGACCGGCCTCCACGGCATCCACGTGTTCATCGGCCTATGCCTGCTCCTGATGGTGACGGTCCGTGCGTTCCGCGGCCACTACTCGCCCGAGCATCACGCCGGGATGGAAGTGCCCGGGATCTACTGGCACTTCGTCGACATCATGTGGATCATCGTGTACACGTCGGTCTACGTCCTCTAGAGCCCCGTGGGCAACCCACTGCGCTACGAAGCGGACGCCTTCCGGGTGTTCCTCTACTGCCTGGCCGTGATCGTCGCGATCGTTGTGATCGTGTTGATCGTCCGTGCGTTGACCTAGCCGTTCTGGCGCCGGTGCGGCACCATTGAGGTGGTCTTGCCTTTGATTCCGCTCCCGTTCGCCGACGCCGGCTTGATCAACGGAATCGTGCCGCCGGTGATCGTGCTGCTGTGCTGGCTGCCCTATCGGGCGCGCGTGCGGACGCTGTCGCACGAGCGGCGCGCGGTCCCGGGCTGGCGCCAGGCGTGTTTCGCGGCCGGCCTGCTGACGCTCGCGATCTCGTTGAGCGAGCCGGTGGATTCGATCGCCGACCAGTTGCTGGTCGCGCACATGGCCGAGCACCTGGTGATCGGCGACATCTCGGCGCTGCTGATCGTGCTCGGCTTCACCGGGCCGCTGCTCGCGCCGTTGCTGCGCCGGCGGTACATCGGCAAGCTACGCGTGTTCGCGCATCCGCTCGTGGCCTTCCCGGTGTGGGCGATCAACTTCTACGCCTGGCACACGCCGTTCCTCTACCAGGCCGCGCTGCGCCACGACGCCATTCACGCGCTCCAGCACGGCTCGTTCCTGGCATTCGGGATAGCGATGTGGATGGCGCTGCTCGGGCCGCTGCCCAAGCCCAGCTGGTTCGGGAACGCGGCCCGGCTCGCGTACATCATCGCGGTGAGGCTCGCGGGGACGATCCTCGCCAACGTCATGATCTTCTCCGGCACGGTCCTGTACCCGATTTACCGCGCCACCGACGCCAAATGGCACATCAGCCCGATGGGCGACCAGATCGCCGCCGCCGGCGTGATGATGGTCGAGGAGAGCCTGCTCACGATCGGGCTGTTCTGCTGGCTGTTCCTGAAGGTCGCGCGCGAGGCCGAGGAGCGTCAGCACATCCTCGATGAGGCCGCCGCCAGCGGGCTCGAGCTCGATGAGCGGCGTGCCGCGCGCGCGGTGGCGGCGGGGCGCGGCGACGAGCTGCTCGAGCGGATCAGAGCCCGCGGCCCGGGCGCCACCGTGTCCTGACCGCCAGGGCCCGCCACCCCCGGCACGCCCGGAGCCACGCTCCGAGCATGCACCGCGGGCCAATTGAGCCCGGCCGCCCCGGCCGTGGCCCGTGACGCATGCCCCGCATGCCTGGCGGACCACAGCCGCGGCGGATCCGCTGCTTTGGCCCGTTACGCAGGTCCGCGGGCGCCCGACGCGGACGTGCCCCGAAGGACGGGCTAGTGCGGGGCGCTCGACAGGAACGCCACCAGAGCCTGGATCTGACTCGGGCTGAGCGTCTTGCTGAAGGTGTTCGGCATGATGCCGGACTTGTAGCCGGCCGGGATGTACTTGTACGGATCGGTGATCGCGGTCTCGATGCACTTCTCGAGCGTCGAGCCGCGCGCCTGCTCGGACGCCGGCGCCGCGCACGCTTCCTTCAGCGTGTTGAGATTGGGTCCGACGGTGCCGGTCGTCCCGGCCGCCGCGAGCGTGTGGCACGACCCGCACCCGCCGACGCCGGTGAAGATCTGCTTCCCGACCGCCGGCGTCGGGTTGACCTTGGCCGCCACCGCGGCCGCCAACGCGCCGGTGTCCTGCCCGGGCTTCGCCGCCACCGCCGCGACGTACGCCGCGACGTCCTGCGCGCCCTGGCCCTTCACGAGCATCGCGGGCATCACGCCCTGGGTGTTGGGGTACTGGATCCAGTAGTCGATCAGCCCCTGGATCGAGGTGCTCTTGACCCCATCGATCCGGTCCTGCCGGAACGCGTCGTCCAGGTTAGGCCCGACGGTGCCAGTCGAGTTGGCGTGCGAAAGCGTGTGGCAGGAAGCGCAATTCGTGGCGAATAGCTTCTTGCCCGTCACAAGATTGGCGGTGGGATGCTTGAGCGAGCAACCACCTACCGCGACCGCGATCACGGCTGCCGCCATGAGCGTCGAAATCCGTCCCAGCGACTTGACCATACGTGAGACGCGGGACTCTATCCGAGCGGTCGGCACGGGGGCTCAGCGACCCGCCCCCGGGTCGCCGGCCTGCGCCACCGCGCCCCTACCGCCCGGAGCGGGCCACGTCCCCCGGTTGCCGGCTCCGCGCCACCGCGCACCTACGGCCCCATGCTGGGCACCGTTCCCGGGTCCCTGCCGGGGTCGCGCACCGCGGCCTCACGCAGCACCTCCGCGCCTCTCCCGGGCTTCGCCCCGCCAGCCGACCCCGTGCCGCCCCGACGCGCGACCGCCCGCCACCGCCCGCCACCCGCCACCGCCGCCACCGCGCCCGCGCGGCGGGCATCCGCCCCCTGTTATACGATCATTCGAGATGAGGTTGCGTCAGAGGTACCGGATGCGGACGCCATCCACGGGCCGCGAGGTCGTGATCGACGCGGAGGCGGGACGCACGTACGTCGATCGGGAGACCGGCGAGCCCCTCGAGGTCGTCGGACAGCTGCTGCCGCTCGCGCCGACTCCGTCCGAGCTGCCGTGGTCGGTCGAGAACCTTCGCTTCTGCAACTGGTGCGATCAGCATTGTCAGAAGGACCTCAACGACTGCCCTCACTGCGGCAGGCGCATGGAACCGCTCGACGTCTGAGGTCACCCTTGGTGCCTCGCCGTCCAGCCGTTTTCACCTCGAGGTTGCGCAACGTCGCCGCCGGGATCGCCGCCCTGGCGATCGGCGCGGGAGTGGCGGCATGCGGAGGCGGCTCGCCGGCGACGGACACGGCCGGGGCCCCGCCGCTCACGGTGCCGACACAGACGATCAACACGAGCGCGCAGCCGGCCAACAACACGACGACGACGACCTCCTCGACCACCGGGACCACGAGTACCTCGTCGTCGAGCGGGGCGGCGCCCTCGACGTCCGCATCATCGGGAACCGGATCATCGTCGTCAGGCTCGTCGAGCGGGACCAGCGGCTCCTCCAGCGGCACCTCCGGCGGAACCTCGAGCGGTACCGATGGAGGCGGTGGAGGCGGTGGCGGCACCGGCGGCGGTGGCGCGACGCCTAACGGCGCCACGTCGTCCAACACGACGACCTCGAGCTCGGGCTCGGGTAGCGGCGGCGGCGGGCTCCCCTAGGCGTCCGCTCCGGTCACCGCGCGCCCCGACCCTGGACACCGCCGCATCCGCCCCGGACAGCGCGCGTCCGCCCCGTATCAGCCCGGCCCCGCTTCGATCTGCTCGCGGACCTCGGCCTCGCGCGGCGCAGGACCGAAACCGTTCAGCACCCACGTCGCTCCGGCGGCCTCCCATGGTCCCAGGTCCTCGCCGCGCTCCACCTCGACCACGAAGTCGAACGGCCCGCCGTCGCCGTCCCTGAGCGCGCTCACCTCGGCCACGAGCATCGATAGCTCGTCGGGCCCCGGCAGCTCGATCGGGAACAGGCCGTCCCATCTCGCCGCACGTCGCAGAGGGCGCCGGTTCGGCCACCGCGACGCGACCCAGACCGGGATCCGCGGCCGCTGCACCGGCGGCGGCTCGAACTCGCCGCCCCAGAACTCGGCCAGCCGCTCGAGGCCCTCGTCGAGCAGCCGGGCGCGCTCGCGCGGGTCGGTCTCCTCGCCGAAGGGCCCGAGCTCGCCGCTGCGATCGCTGCCGAGGCCGACGCCGAGCGTCAGGCGCCCGGCGCTCAGGTGGTCGAGCGTGACCGTCTCACGCGCGAGCTTGTGAACGCGGCGACGCGCGAGCGGCGTCACCATCGGCCCGAGCCGCAGCGTGTTCGTCGCGTACGCGACCGCGGCCAGGGTCACCCACGGGTCGGCGACGGCCCTGACCGGCGCCCGGTAGCGGATGTGATCCCACACGAAGAAGCCATCCCAGCCGCGAGCCTCCGCGAGCTGGGCGAGCTCCGCGACCAGGCGCGGCTCGACGAGCTCGTCGAACGGCGCCACGAAGATGCCGCGCTTCACGGCCATCGGCAAAGCAAATCACGAGACCGCGCGTGACGCCGGCTGGGACCGCCCGGCCGGCGCCACCAGCACAGCTTCACTTCTTCTTGGTCGGCGGCTTCGTCGTCGTGGTCGTCGGGGCGACGGGATTCGTCACCTCGGTCGCGCTGTACTCGACCCGGGTTCCCGGGTAGTCGCACACGTACGCGGCGTTCTGGCCGACGGTCACCTGCGCCTGCGAGGTCGCCGGCGGGTTGAAGCAGTTCCGGCTCCGGCTCTGCCGGTAGGCGAAGTGATTCGTCGCCAGGTCGATCGACAGGACCGGCGCCCACGTCGGCGTGGTCAGCGCGATCGTCTCGCCGCGGACGACGGGGATCGTCGTCGTGAGCGGGAACTGCGCCACCTGGCCGAGGTAGGGCTGAACGTCGACGATCGGGCTCTGCGCGACGAGCTGCCAGGTCCAGGCAGGCGACTTGCCGACTTTCTTGAGCACCGCGATCCCGACCTGGGCGTCACCGCCGTAGGTCGTGTCGAGGAACTTCGTGTCGCTGAGCGCGGTCGCGGGGTTGGTGGACAGGGCGGACAGCCCGACGGTGAAGGCCACGAGACGCCCGGCCTGCTTGACCGTCGAGGGGTAAGCGATGTTGTCCCTGATGGTCTCGAGCGCGGTCGCGCGAGTCAGGATGATCTTGCAGTCCGACGGTGCGACGCTTTTCGGACAGGACGGAGCGACGAGCGGCGACGTCGTCGCGCCGAGCTCGGTGATTGTCGCCGCGGCGGACGCTGGGATGAGGCCGCAGAGCGCAACCGCGCCGACGACGGCCAACAGAGAACGTTTCATGTTCAGTCTCAACACAACGCCCCGGCGCCAGTTGCGCCGTACCCGGGCGCCAATCGCCGGTCAACCGCCGGCGGATTGGCGCTCCGCGCTCGGGGTCGGTCGCCAGACCGGCCCTAGAGCTTGGTCACGTTTACGGCCTTCGGCCCCTTCGGGCCGGCCTCCTCCTCATAAGAAACCTTCACACCCTCGGACAGCGAGCGATAGCCGTCCCCCACGATGCCAGTGAAATGAACGAACAAGTCGCGCCCGCCGTCGTCGGGCGTGATGAAGCCGAAGCCCTTGTCGTCGCTGAACCACTTGACGGTACCCGTTGCCATGTACTCCCCTTAGAGTTCCTGCTTTCGGACACGCCGGTCACGGTGCCCGAGGGCCCCGACCAACCCGGGGAAGGTAGCAAGGAAGTGCATCAGATTGCTTTCTGGAGTGATTCGCTGCAACTTCCCTGGCATCGACCTGACCGCGAGCCGGCCCGAATCGGACCTTCGGCAGGCCGGGCTAACAAATCTGAGCGGCCTCAGCGAAGCGTGTCCGCGGTCGCCTCGATCTCTGCCGAGTCGCCCGGGGCGGGTATCCAGGGAAGCCGCAGCGGATCGCCGTCATAGCGGGGAATCACGTGCACGTGGAAGTGGAAGACGGTCTGCCACGCCGCCGCCCCGCACGAGTTGAACAGATTCACGCCATCCGCATCGAGGCGCTCGAGCGCCCTGACGGCCAGCTTCTGGGCCATGCTCACCACCGCCGCCAGGTCCTCGGGGGCGATCTCGGTCAGGTCACGCGAGTGCTCGCGGGGGATCACCAGCAGGTGGCCCCGCGTCCCCGGGTTGATGTCCATGAACGCAACGGTCCGCTCGTCCTCGTCAACGATCTGCGCCGGCAGCTCGCCGGCGACGATCTTGCAGAAGATGCAGTCTGGATCCCGCACGCCGCGGAGCCTATCGCTCGGAGGCCGAGGGGCCCCAGTCACCGACGATCGCCCGCGCTCGATCGATCGCCTGTTCGGGCGAGCTGATCTCCCCCGCGAATCGGGCCTCCTCGAGCTCGGAGAGGATCTGACCGAGCTCCGGTCCCGGTCGCAGGCCCACCGCCTTCGCGAGCTGGTCGCCGCGCACGGGCGGCCGCGGCCGGGCCTCGCGCCACGCGAGCGCCTCCCCGAGCAGCTCGCGCGCGAGCTCGAGGTGGCGCGCGATCGCCGCCTCTGACCCTCGTCCCCGCGTGGCCAGCCGGTCGGCGACGCTCAACAGCGTCACGTCCACCTGGACCGGCTCACACGCGCGCAGATACCGGTAGATCGCGCGCCGGCCAATCGGCATCTCGTGCACGAGGAAGCCGAGCCGGAGGTGGTGGCGGGTCAGCGCCGCCACGTGCTCGCGGAGCCGCTCGCTCGCTCGCAGGCGACCGAGCATCTCGGCCGCGATCTCGGCGCCGACGACGTCGTGGCCGAGGAACGTGATCCGCCCTTCCGGTGTCACCCGTCGCGTTTGCGGCTTGGCGACGTCGTGCAGCAGCGCTCCGAACCGGAGCGCGTCGCCGCGGCTCAACTCGTTGGCAAGCGGCTCCGCCAGCAGGCGCTGCACCGCGTCGGCGTGCTCGCCAAGCCACCGCTTTGGCTCGCGCTCGAGCTCGATCGCCTCCGCCAGCACCGACCGCGTGTGCTCGTACACATCGAGGTGGTGGTACTGGCTCTGCTCAACACCGTGCATCCGGCTCAGCTCGGGCAGCACCGCGTCGGTCGCGCGCAGCGTGTCCATCAGCTCGAGGCCCGCGAGCGCCCGGTCGGCGGTCACGATCCGCTTGAGCTCCCCGAACACGCGCTCGGGCGCCACCCCGACCAGCGCCGGCGCGCTCGCGGCCGCCGCCGCCACCGTGCCCGGCTCGACCTCGAAGTCGAGCTCGCATGCGAGGCGAGCCAGGCGGAGCGTTCGCAGCGGATCGTCGACGAACGCGTGCTCGGACACCATCCGCAGCGTGCGGCGGCGCAGATCGTCGACGCCGCCGAACGGATCGACGTGCTCGCCGCCGCTCAGCGGCTCGGCGATCGCATTGATCGTGAAGTCCCGCTGCGCGAGGTCCGTCTCGATCGAGTCGCCGGCGACCGGCAGCAGGTCGACCTGCCAGCGGTGATCACGCGCAACCACCCGCCACACGCCGAACGCGTCCGAAAGCGCAAACGGGTGCGCCTGCGTCGACCGGGCCAGCGACCGCGCCAGCCGCCGCGCATCGCCCACGACCGCGACGTCGAAGTCGTCGGTGGGCCGGCCGAGCAGGCGGTCGCGCACCGCCCCGCCGACCAGCCAGGCCGGCTCCTGCGCGATCCCGACGAGCGCATCCAGAGGCTCACCGGCGGTCACACCGGGGCCCCGTCGCGGTGATAGACCCTCGGGACCCTTGAGGTGATCCCGCACAGGATCTCGTAGTTGATCGTGCCGATCCGGCGCGCGACATCCTCCGCCGTCTGACGCTCGCCGCCGTCGGCGCCGATGATCGTGACCCGATCACCGGAGCGGACCTCGCCCGCAGACGGTCCGAGCTCCACCGTGATGTTGTCCATGCTGACCGTGCCCACCAACGGGTAGCGCCGGCCGCCGATCAACACGTCGCAGTTGTTCGTGAGCCCGCGGCGGATTCCGTCGGCGTAGCCGATCGGGACCGTCGCGATCCACGTGTCGCCGGCGGCGATGAAGCGTCGCCCGTAGCCCGTGCTGTCGCCGGCGTGCGCGAGCTTCACGGCGGCCACGTACGAGGTCAGCTCGAGCGCGGGTTCGAGCCCGTGCGGCGCAGGATCCTGGTTCATCGGATCGCAACCGTAGATCGCGATCCCGCAGCGGACAAGATCGAAGTGGCTCGCGGGCTCGCGCAGCGTCGCGGCGCTGTTGGCGGCGTGCACGGCGATCGTCGGCCACCGCTCGCGCATCGCGGCCACGAACGGGGAGAACCGCTCCAGCTGCGTGGCGGTGAACCCGGGGTCCTCGTCAGCGCTCGCGAAGTGGGTCATCGCACCGGCGAGCTCGAGCGCCGGCGCGGCCGCGGCGACAGCTCCGGCGACGCGGATCGCCTCCTCCGGGTCCCGGGTTCCAAGGCGGCCCATCCCGTGTCGAGCTTCACGTGCACGCGCACCGGCACCGCGCCGCCGACTCCCGCTCGCGCCGCCCCGGGCCGCGTCCACGAACTGCTCGCTCCATGCGACAACCTCGGCCCCCGCGGCCAGCGCCACGCCTAGCTCCTCAGCACTCAGCGCGCCCATCACGAGCACCGCCGCTTGCACCCCGCCGTCGCGGAGCTCCGCCGCCTCGCCGGCGGTCGCGACCGCAAGCGACCGGGCCCCGCCCGCGAGCGCGGCCCTCGCTGCCGGCAGCGGGCCGTGGCCGTAGCCGTTGCCCTTGACGACCGCGGCCAGCTGTGCCCCGCCGGCCAGGCCGCCCCGCAGGCGCGCGACATTGCGCTCGATCGCCGCGACGTTAACCCGGGCCAGCGCGCGTAGCGGCATGTTCACTCCACCGGCGCCGCCAGCGCGCGCGGGAGCATCGCGATCACGTCGCTGGCGATCACGCCCTCCGGCCCCACCTCGCGTGCGGCCAGCATCCCGGCACGGGCATGCACGAGCACCGCCGCACAGGCCGCGTGGAACGGATCCATCCCTTTGGCCAGGAAAGCGCCGGTGACCCCGGAGAGCACGTCGCCGGTGCCTGCGGTGGCGAGCGCCGGGGCGCCGCCCCGATTGACGCCAACCCGGCCGTCCGGCGCCGCGACCAGCGTGTCGTCGCCCTTCAGCACCAGAATCGCCTGAGCCTCGCGAGCGGCCCTCCGCGCGCCGTCCAGCCGCCGCGCGCCGATTCCGGCGCTGTCGGTCTCGAGCAGTCGCGCGAGCTCGCCAGCATGAGGGGTCAGCACGGTCGCGTCCTGGCGGTCGGCGAGCAGGCCCAAAGCCCCCGCATGCGCGTTCAGCCCATCGGCGTCGAGCAGCAGTGGCACCGGCGCGGCAACGGCGAGCTGGCGGGCGAGCTCCTGCGCCCCCGGCACGCGCCCGAGGCCCGGCCCGAGCACGAGCGCATCGGCGCGGTCGGCACGCTCGAGCACCGCCTCGACGCCGCGAGGCTCGAGTGACCCGCCCGTATCGGGCAGCGGCACGGTCATCACCTCGAGCAGGCGAGACTCGAAGATCAGGTTCAAGGACGACGGCACGAATGCGGTCACGTAGCCCGCGCCGGCGCGCATCGCTGATTCGGAGGCCAGGCACGGCGCGCCGGTCAACCCCAGCGACCCCCCGCAGACGAGCACGCTGCCGGCCGCGAACTTGTTCGAGGACCGTCCCCGGCGCGGGATCCCCTCGCTCACGCGGTCGGTGATCAGCCCGACTTGCGGCTCGCCCGGACCTCCCTGCGGGATCCCGATGTCGATCACCCGGACCTCACCGGCACAAGACTTTCCGGGATCGATCCACAGCCCGGGCTTGGCCGCGTGGAAGGTGGCGGTGGCGCGCGCCGACACCGCCGCGCCGGCGACCTCGCCCGTCGAAGCATCGACGCCGCTTGGAACGTCGCACGCGACCACGACCGGACCCGCATCCGAACTGGCGTCGTTGATCGCCCCGATCGCGCCGGCGGCCGGCTCACGCGGCTCACCGGCGAACCCCGTGCCGAGGATCGCGTCGATGATCGCCGCCGCCCCAGCGAGCGCAGCCGCCGTGAACGGCCCCGGGGGCGGCCCCGGCAGACGCTCCGCATTGACCCGCGCGTCGCCGCGCAGCTCCTCGACGTCTCCGAGCAGCAGCACGTCGACGTCGCGCCCGCGCTCGCGCAGCAGCCGCGCCGCGACGAAGCCGTCGCCGCCGTTGTTGCCCTTGCCGCACACCGCCACGACCCGCCCAGCGGGAGCGAGCTCGCCGACGAGGTCGGCCAACCCGGTGCCGGCGCGCTCCATCAACTCGAGGCCCGGGATCCCCCGCTCGCCGATTGCCCATTCGTCGAGCGACCGCTGCTCGCCGGCGTCGGGGAGCGGATCAAGCCAGTCGGGGAGCCTCACCATGGCCCGGGAGCCTAGTGGACCCGTCCGCAAGTCCTACGGCGTTCGAGCTCGGCCCAGCTCAGCCCGCGATCACGACCGCGGCCGCGTCCCGGCGCGTGTGGGTCAGCGACACCTCCACGTGCACACCGAGCTCGGCGGCCCGGGCCGCGGCCGAACCCGACAGACGGATCTGCGGCGGCCCGCCAGTCCCGATCACCTCGACCTCGTGGAAGTTCCACGACTGGATGCCGAGCGCCTTGGCCGCCGCCTCCTTGGCGCAGAAGCGCGCCGCGAGGTGCTGCCCGGGCCGGCCCTGACTGGCGGCGTACGCGCGCTCGGCCTCGGTGAACAGCCGCTCGGCCAGCCGCGGGGTGCGCTCGAGCGCCCGCTCGAGCCGGTCGATCTCCAGCAGGTCGATCCCGACGCGGAGACCGGCCCCGCCCATCCTCACTCCACCGTGACGGTCTTGGCCAGGTTCCGCGGCTGGTCGACGTTCAAGCCGCGCCGGCGAGCGATGTGGTACGCGAACAGCTGCAGCGGGATCACCGCGAGCAGCGGCGCGAGCATCCAGTGGGTGCGGGGCACCCAGATCACCTCGTCGGCGTGCTGGCCGATCTGCTCATCGCCTTCGGTGGCCACCGCGATCACGCGCGCGCCCCGCGCCCGAACCTCCTGGATGTTCGAGATCACCTTCTCGAGCACCGGTGACTCGGTGGCGACGACAACCACGGGCGTGCTCTGATCGAGCAGCGCGATCGGGCCATGCTTCATCTCGCCCGCGGCATAGGCATCCGTGGCGATATACGAGATCTCCTTGAGCTTGAGCGCGCCCTCCAAGGCAACCGGCAACCCCACATGGCGGCCGAGGTACAGGAAGAAGCCCGCTTCGGCCACTCGGTCCGCTATCTGCGCCACCTCGTCCATGTCCCGCTCGAACATCTCGGCGATCCGGTGGGGCAGCCGCTTGACCTCGCTGATCGTCGCCTTGAGCTCGTCGGGCTCGAGCGTGCCGCGGAGCTCCGCCAGCCGCAGCGCGAGCAGGTACATGCCGACGACCTGGCTGACGAACGTCTTCGTGGCCGCCACCCCGATCTCGAGTCCGGCGCGGGTGTAGAGCACGCCGTCGGCGTCGCGCGTGGCCTGCGAGCCCATGATGTTCGTGATCGCCAGCACGTTCGCGCCCCGGTCGCGCGCCGTGCGCATCGCCGCCAGCGTGTCGGCTGTCTCGCCGGACTGCGAGATCCCGATCACGAGATCGCCGGGGCCGACGACCGGATTGCGATAGCGATACTCCGAAGCGACCTCGACCTCGACCGGCACCCGCGAGAACTCCTCGATCGCGTACCGCCCGATCAGTCCGGCGTGGTACGACGTGCCGCACGCGACGATCACGATCCGCCGCACGGTGCGCAGCAGCTCGTCGTCGATCGGCCCCAGATCGCCGAGGTCGATCCCGACCCCGCGCGCCGCCCGTTCTCCGATCGTCTCGGCGACGGCGTCGGCCTGTTCGTGGATCTCCTTGAGCATGAACGTCTCGTAGCCCTGCTTCTCGGCCGTGTCGGCATCCCAGTCGATCTCGACGATCTCGCGATCGAGCGCGGCGCCGTCGGCGGTGAAGAACTCAACACCGTCGGGACGCAACACGACGAGCTCGTCGTTCTCGATGTACTGGACGTGGCGCGTGTGGCGAAGGAACGCCGGGATCGCGGAGGCGATGAATTGCTCCCCGTCGCCGCGGCCGATGATCAGTGGGCATTCCTTGCGCGCTCCGACAAGCACGCCGGGCTCGTCCGCGGTCATCGCGACGAACGCGTAGTGGCCGCGGAGGTCGGCGTACGCGCGCCGAACCGCATCCACGAGATCGCCGTCGTGGTAATGGGCGACGAGGTGTGCGATCACCTCGGCATCGGTCTCGGAGGTGAACTGGGCGCCCTCGGCGACCAGCCGGCGCTTCAGCGATATGTAGTTCTCGACGATCCCGTTGACGACGATGTGGACACGGTCGGTGTTGTCGAAGTGCGGGTGGGCGTTCTCCTGGGTCACCCGGCCGTGGGTCGCCCAGCGTGTGTGGCCGATACCCGTACCGGGCTGCGGCCGCTCGGCGAGCGCGACCGCGCCACCGGCACGGTCACTGCCGCCGCGCGCCTCGATTGCGCTTCGGAGCGCGCTCAGGTTGCCGACGGCGCGGACGGCATCGATCCGATCGCCGTCGAGCACCGATATCCCCGCGCTGTCGTAGCCACGATATTCGAGCTTCTCGAGCCCGTCGAGCAAGAGCGGGCGCGCCTTGCGCGGGCCAACGTAGCCGACGATTCCACACATGCGTGCTTACTTCCCCTTTCGTGGCGGGCAAACCGCGTGATCGCCTCCCGGGTCCCCCGTCCGAGGAAGCCACGATGTTAGCCGGAAGAACGGTCAAGGCAACAACGCACGGCGGCGTGCGAGACTCGCGCCCGCCGTCGGGCATCCTACCCCGCACCCTCACCGCGACCAGCCCCCGGCGCCGCCGGCCCGCTACGCCAGCGCAGCCTCGACGACCCGCTGCAAACGTTCGCAGATCTCGTCCGTCTCCAGCTGGCTCGGCGCCTCGACCATCACCCGGATCAACGGCTCGGTGCCGGAAGCCCGCACGAGTACGCGGCCGCGCCCGGTGAGCCCCTCGTGCTCGCGCGCCACCGCCTCCTCGACGCCGGGGTCGGCCATCGCGGCCACGAGCCCGGCCCGATCGGCGGCACGGATGTTGACCAACCGCTGGGGGAGCTTCTCCATCGCCCCGCGATCGGCCAGGTCCCGGCCCCCGAGTGCCTCGAGCGTGAGCAGTGCGCTCGCGATCCCGTCGCCCGACGGTCCGAAGCCCAGATCGATGATGTGGCCGGACTGCTCGCCACCGAACGCCCAGCCGCGCCGGCGGAGCTCGTCGAGTACGTAGCGGTCGCCGACGGAGGTCGTCGCGACCTCGATGCCCGCCTCCGCCATCGCCTGGTGAAAGCCGTAGTTGGTCATGACCGTGACCGCTACGCCGTTGCCGGGCAGCCGTCCGCGGTCGCGCAGGTGAACGGCGCCGAGCGCCAGGAGCTCGTCGCCGTCGACGATCCTGCCCTTGCGGTCCACCGCGAGCACCCGATCGCCGTCGCCGTCGAACGCGAACACGGCGTCGTAGTCGCCGCTCGAGGCGCGCTTGACGACGCCGTCGAGGTGGGTCGAGCCGCACCCCCGGTTGATGTTGATCCCGTCGGGCTGATCGGCGACCACGTCCACCGTCGCGCCCAGCCGGCGGAAGATCTCCGGCGCGACGCGGAACGTGGCGCCGTTGGCGCAATCGAGGAGCACGCGGACCCCGCTGAGATCGAGTTCGGAGAACCGCTCCTCGAGCTCATGCACGTAGTCCTCGAGCGCCCCGTCGAACGCCTTGACGCGACCGATGTGCGCCGGTGGCGGCGGGGCCGTCTCGAGCGCGGCCTCGATCTCGTGCTCGGTGTCGTCGTCGAGCTTGAAGCCGTCGGCCGCGAACAGCTTGATGCCGTTGTCCTCGTAGGGGTTGTGCGAGGCCGAGATCACGGCCGCGAGGTCGAGCCCGTGGCGGCGGACCAACAGCGGCGCGGCGGGCGTCGGCAGGATCCCGGCGAGCAGCGCGTCGCCTCCGGCCGCGGCCACGCCCGCGGCGATCGCGGACTCGAGCATCTCGCCGGATTCGCGCGTGTCCCGGATGATCAGGACCTGCGGGCGCTCGTCCTCGAGCCTCGCCACCGCGGTCCGCGCCAGCGCAAGCGCGAGATCGGCCGTCAGGAAATGTCCCGCCCGGCCGCGGACACCGTCCGTGCCGAAGAGATGGCGCGCCACGACCGCTACCGGGGCGCCGTCAGCGCTTGGAGAACTGCGGCCGCTTGCGGGCCTTTTTGAGTCCGGCCTTCTTGCGCTCCTTGACGCGCGGATCGCGCGTCAGGAAGCCGCGGCGCTTCAGCTCGCCGCGCAGATCGGGGGCGGCGACGATCAGCGCGCGAGAGATCCCGTGGCGCAGCGCCCCCGCCTGGGCGGACACGCCGCCGCCGTGCATTCGCGCCACCACGTCCATCCGCGACTCGTAGCCGACGGTCTCGAGCGGTTGGCGAATCACGCGCCTGAGCGTCTCGCGCGGGAAGAACTCCTCGAGCGACTTGCCGTTGATCACGTACGTGCCGGTGCCGGGCTTGATGATCACCCGCGCCACCGCGGTCTTGCGCTTGCCGGTCGAGGTGTAGCGCGCGCCGGCGGCGAGATCGATCGCGGCGTCCGCGATCGGCCGGGAGTCCGCCTCGTCGGCCTCCGCCTGCTCGCGGAGCGCGGCCTGGGCCTCGGCGTCGGCCTCGGCTGCGGCCCGCGCTTCAGCGTCGAGAAACTGGTCGCCCTCGGGTTGGACGTCCGGGATCAGGTCGGCGCCCGGGATCTCGGGCTTCTCGCGCGGCGCGATCTCGATCTCCTCGAGTTCATCGTCCTCGAGCGGGTTCTGCCTGGCCTCGATCACGACGTCGGGGGTGTCCTCCGCCGCGCCGGCCGGCTCACCGGCTGCGGGCTCCTCGGCTGCCTGTTCGGCAGACGGGCTCCTCGGCCGCCTGTTCGGCGACGGGCTCCTCGGCTGCCTGTTCGGCGACGGGCTCCTCCGCCGCGGGCTCCTCGGCTGCCTGTTCGGCAACCGGCTCCTCAGCGACCGGCTCCTCGGCGACCGGCGCGTCCGCTACCGGCTCTTCCGCAGGCGCCTCGGCGTCCGCCACGGGCTCTTCCGCGGCCGGCACCTCAGCCTCCGCCACGGGCTCTTCGGCCTCCGGCTCCTCGGGAGCGCTCGGCTCCCGGTCTTCGGCCTGCTGCTCGTCCTCGGGGCGCTCGGTCAATGCTCGATCTCCATCGGTTGGGGCTGCTGCGCGGCGTGCGGATGCTCCGGGCCGGCATAGACCTTAAGTTTCGTCAGCTGCTTTCGCGCGAGACGGTTGCGCGGGAGCATCCCCTTCACGGCCAGGCGGATGACCTCTTCGGGCCGGCGCTCGAGCATTTCGTTCAGGCTCCGCGACTTCAACCCGCCCGGATACCCGGAGTGGCGGTAGTACCGCTTGTCGGTGAGCTTCTTGCCCGTCACCGCGATCTTCTTGGCGTTGATGACGACCACGAAATCGCCGGTGTCGATGTGCGGGGTATATGTCGGCTTGCGCTTGCCGCGCAACGTGTCGGCGATCTGCGTCGCCAGCCGCCCGAGCGTCTGCCCGGATGCATCGACGATCACCCAGTTGCGCTCGCGGTCGGCGGGTGTGGCTACGTAGGTCTTCATGGCATGCACAAACCGCGCGACGGTCGCGCGGTTTCGCCCATGATAGGCGATCCCGCGCCGTACGGCCGTTCGTGCCGGACCCGTACGCTGGGCGCATGAGAGTTCCGGTCAAGGCCGGCCGCCTGGGGATGCGCTGCGCGTACGTCGGTCTTCGCGTGTACTGGCGCATGGCCAAGCCGACGGTCGTTGGGGTCAAGTGCGTGGTCACCAACGACGGCGACGTGCTGCTCGTGCGCCACACCTACGGGCACCGCGTGTGGGACTTCCCGGGCGGCACCGTCCGGCGGCGCGAGCTGCCGATCGACGCTGCCCGCCGCGAGATGCACGAGGAGCTCGGCCGGCGGATCGATGGTTGGGAGGAGATCGGCGCGCTGCAGCTGCACGCCCACCACCATCGCGACAACCTCCACGTGTTCCGGGCCAGCATCGGCGATCGGGACATCGACATCGATCTGATCGAGCTCGCCGAGGCCGTCTGGTTTGCACCGGACGAGCTTCCGCCCGACGTTGGGCCCTACGTCGGCAAGATCCTCGCGCGCGTCCGGCTGGCTACCGAAGCCTGACCGCCGACACTCGCGTGGTCGTGGTCGCCCGCGTGGCGTGTGAGCTCGCGACCAGCGTCAGCTTCAACGAGACGCGCTGACGGCGCTTGTTGGCGGCGCGCAGGATGGGCAGCGCGCCGGACGCCGGCTTGATCAGGAGCACGGTCGGCCGGCCGGCGCCGACGGAGGTCTTGAGCGTCCCGAACTGGAGCTTGATCGCCTTGAATGCCCCCTTGCGCGGCGCTACCGCGTTGACGGTGATCTGCACGTTCGCCCGCGCGTCGCAAGTCACCAGCACGCCGAGACCGGGCGGACGGCGATTCAGCCGCGCCCCGAGCGTCTTGACCGTGCAGTGCTGCGCGCGAACCGCGACCGTGCCCGTCGCCACGCTGGTGGCGTGCGCGCCGTCGCCGCCGTAGGCGACCAGGACCTTGGCCTGATTCGGCGGTAGCTGGCTGGGCGTGAACAGCACCTGGCACGTCGACACTCCGGGGGTCGCGGTGGCACCGAGCTCGCATCCCGAGTCGTTGGCGAACGCCGCGCCGGGCGTCGGCGAGCTGAACCCGACCAGTCCAGTGGGCGCGACCGGTCCGCCCGCGCCGGCATCCGAGACGATCGCGGTGCAGGTGGTCGAAGCCGTCACCGCCACCGGCGACGGCGAGCAGCTCACGTTGGTCGCGCTCCCGCGCGGGCCAACCTGGATGGTCGTCTGCGAGGACTGCTCGTCGGCGGGCGTCGAGACGTCGGTGACGGTCACGGTCGTCGTGTAGCTGCCGGTCAGCGCGTACGCATGGCTGCCGGTCACGTTGAACGTGTCGTTGCCCAGGGGGACGATCGTGCCCGTCGTGCGACTGCCATCGCCCCAGTCGATCGTCGCGGTCGCGCTCGACTCGTCGTTCGTGAACGTATCGAGCACCGGCATGATCGGCACGCCCGCAGTCGCGCTCACGTTCGGCCGCGCCGGCGCTGGCTCGGCGAGGACGATGTCGTCGCCGGCGACCGGATTCGACTGGCCAGGGCTCACCATGCTGCCGTTCCACCCGAAGATCTCGCCGCCACCGAGGGTCACGACGACGCGCGTGACGACCGGGTCGGGGAACAGGAGACCGCCGAACCACGTCGTGGTCGTGCCCGTGGGGCCAGGCACCGTGCCGAGCGGGATCGTCCCGTTGAAGTATTCGATCTGGGTGGATGGGCCGGCACCCAACAAGACGAACCCGAGCCCCCGAGTCTGCGCCGGGCGTCGGCGTGCTCCCCTGGCCGGCCGGCGCGACCACGTCGAACTCGGCCGTGGGCGTGGTGGAATTGAACGGGCCCCAGACGTTCGGGGGGCTGAATGGCGTGAACGTCGTGTTCGAGCCGACGGACTGGAACCCGTCGTTAGCCACGGCGATCTCGGGCCCGAGATCGAGGCCCCAGGGCTGCAGCCGGCTCCGCGCGGGGACGATCACGTGCCCGGAGTCGATCGTGGTCGAGCCCGGATCGCTCCCGTTGAGCGCGATCTGGTCCCACGTGGCATGACGGAATCCGCCAGGCTGCTCACCGGCGATCGTGCCGTTGTCGCCGCCGCCGGCCGCCGCCTCGAAGCTCGCAATCGCGGCCGAGGTCCCGGACGTCCCGGAGCCGGTGAACATGACCGGCGAACCGCCGGTCGGCACGGACAGCGACGCGCTGGCCGCTGGCGCGAGCACACCGCACATGCACGCCACCGCCACTGCGACGACCAGATGCCCCCAACGACTTGCCCCAACCATCAACAACGTCCGGTCAGGTTACTCCCATTCGATCGTGCCGGGTGGCTTGCTCGTGATGTCCAACACCACGCGTCCCACTTGACGGATCTCGCCGATCATCCGCGAGGAGATCTGCTCGAGCAGGTCGTAGGGCAGGCGCGCCCAATCGGCCGTCATCGCGTCGTCGCTGGTCACCGCTCGGATCGCGATCACGTTGCCGTACGTGCGCGTGTCTCCCTGAACGCCGACCGTGCGGATGTCCGGCAGCACGCAGAACGACTGCCACAGCTCGCGGTACAGGCCGGCGCCGCGGATCTCGTCCTGGAGGATCGCGTCGGCCTCGCGCAGAATGTCCAGGCGCTCGCGCGTGGCTTCGCCACCGACAATCCGGATCGCCAATCCCGGGCCGGGGAACGGCTGGCGCCACACGAGCCGCTCGGGCAACCCGAGCTCGGCCCCGACCGCCCGCACCTCATCCTTGAACAGCGAGCGCAGCGGCTCGACGAGTTCGAAGTCGAGATCGTCGGGCAGCCCGCCGACGTTGTGGTGAGACTTGATCGTCGCCGCGCCGGTACTTCCCCCAGACTCGATCACGTCGGAGTAGAGCGTGCCCTGCACCAGGAAGTGGACGTCGTCGAGCCTGCCGGCCTCCTCCTCGAACACGCGGATGAACTCGGCGCCGATCCGCTTGCGCTTCTGCTCGGGGTCGCTCACACCGGCAAGGCGCGCGAGGAAGCGATCGGACGCGTCCACCGCGACCAGCGGCACCCGGAAGTGATCGCGAAACGCCCTGATCACCTGGGCGCCCTCGTTCTTGCGCATAAGCCCGTGATCGACGAACACGCACGTCAGCCGATCTCCGATCGCGCGGTGGACGAGAAGCGCCGCCACACTGGAATCGACCCCGCCTGAGAGCCCGCAGATCGCGCGCCCGTCGCCGACCTGCGCGCGGATCGCCTCGACCTGCTCCTCGATCACCGAACTCGCGCTCCACGTTCGCTCGCAACCGCACACGTCCGCGAGGAAGGTCGTCAACACCTGCTGTCCGTACGGCGTGTGGACCACCTCGGGGTGGAACTGGATCCCGTAGATGCCGCGGTCGGTCGACTCGAACGCCGCCACCGGCGAGGCCGTGGACGATGCCAGCGCGGCGAAACCGGGCGGCGGCGCGAACACCGTGTCGCGGTGCGACATCCAGCAGCTCTGGTGGGTCGGCGTACCCGCCAGCAGCCGACCCGGCTCGGTCACCGCGAGCTCCGAGCGCCCGAACTCGCCGACCTCGGCGCCCTCGACGCGACCGCCGAGCTCGCGCGCGATCAGCTGCATCCCGTAACAGATCCCGAGCACCGGCACCCCGAGCTCGAGCAGCTCGCGCTGCAGCGGCGGCGCGCCCTCCTCGTACACGGACGCCGGGCCGCCGGACAGGATCACGCCCTTGGGCCGGCGCCGGACAACCTCCTCGATGCCGACGTGGTGGGGCAGCAACTCCGAGAACACGCCGCACTCGCGGACCCTGCGGGCGATCAGCTGCGAGTACTGACCCCCGTAGTCGATGACCACGACCTCTTCTTGTACGGGGGGCCGCTTCGCGGCATCCGTGGGACCATGTTCCCCGTCCGGACGGGCCCGCTCGGCGAGCGCGGCTTCGGCCCGCTCGGCATCCGTGCCTCGCTCAACCGGGCCGGCCGCGCGGCCATCCGGCCGGACGCCGAGCGAAGCGAGGCCAATATCAGTCGACACTGACCGTCGCAGCCGCAGCCTTGGCGCCCATGCCGACGCCCTGCTCGCGCTGCAAGTGCTTGCCCTCGGTCTGGAGCGCCGGCGCCACCGCCAGCTCCGCGCGATTGAACTCCGCGATGTCCCGGTAGCCGCACGTCGCCATCGACGTGCGCAGCGCGCCCATCAGGTTGAACGTCCCGTCGTTCTCGCGTGCCGGTCCCTTGACGATCTCCTCGAGCGTGCCGTTGGGCGTCGTCGCCACCCGCGCACCGCGCGGGAGCGTGGGGTGGAACGTCGCCATCCCCCAGTTGTAGCCGCGGCCCGGCGCCTCGTAAGCGCGCGCGAGCGCGGAGCCGAGCATCACCGCATCGGCGCCGCAGGCGATCGCCTTGGCGATGTCGCCGCCGTTTCGCATCCCGCCGTCGGCGACGACCTTGACCATGTCACCGGTCTCGAGCATGTGCTGTGAGCGCGCGGCCGCCACGTCGGCGATCGCGGTCGCCTGGGGAACGCCGATCCCGAGCACGCCGCGCGTGGTGCAGATCGCTCCCGGACCGACACCCACGAGCACGCCGGCCGCACCGGTCCGCATCAGGTGAAGGCCGGTGTGGTAGGACGCGCAGCCGCCGACGATCACCGGCATCGGCGCGAGCTCGCGGATGAATTCCTTGAGGTTGAGCGGCGGCCGGCTCTCATCGCGCGAGACGTGCTCGGCCGAGACGACCGTCCCCTGGATCACCAGGATGTCGAGGCCGGCATCGAGCGCGACCTCCCAGTACGTGCGCACCTTTTGCGGCGTCAGCGACGCAGCGGCGACGACGCCGTGCGACTTGATCTCCTTGATCCGCTGCGCGATCAGCTCGGGCTTGACCGGCTCGCGATAGATGTCCTGCATCTCGCGGGTCGCGATGTCCCGGGAGAACGTGGTGATCCGCTCGAGCTGAGCGTCCGCGTCCTCGTAGCGGCAGAAGATCCCCTCGAGGTTGAGGACGGCGAGGCCGCCGAGCTTGCCGATCACGCCTGCGGTCTCGGGCGACACCACGCCGTCGAGCGCGGCGCCCATCAACGGGAGCTCGAACCGGTACGGACCAAGGTTCCACGAGATATCGACGTCGTCGGGATCCCTCGTCCTCCGAGACGGGACGATCGCGATCTCGTCGAAGCCGTACGCCCGCCGGGCCTTCTTGCCGCGTCCGATCTCGACTTCCATTACGGCATCGTATTAGTCGGGGCGGACGTGAACATCCACCTGGTGGGCGGGCGAAGCGGCACGAGAATCCCGATGCTAGCAGTGCGTTATGGAGCCACCGCGGGGCCGTTCGCCCCAAACTGCGGGGACTTCTTCAGCCGATCTCCGCCGCGATCTGAACGTGCTCGAGCTCGACCTCGGGGAGCAGCCTGTCGACCGCCGGCGGGTCAAGCAGGCCGGCGCCGAAATGCTGGACCGATTCGGCCCCGCACGCCACCCCGTAGCGCAGGCAGTCAGTCGGCGAGCGGCCGAGATAGCGGGCGGCGATATACCCGGCCAGGAACGCGTCGCCAGAGCCGATCGACGAGCGTGCCTCCTGCTCGTCGATCCGGACTCGGTACAGCGCGTGGCTGCCGCCGTCGAGGACATGGGCGTAGCACCCGTCCGAGACCGTCATGATCGCCTCGGCCGGTCCCAGCCGCGTCATCTCGACGACCGCTCGCGCGCGGTCGTCGATGTCGTTGAACTCGTGCCCGACGAGCTCCTCGCTCTCGAGCTCGTTCGGCGACACCACGTCGGGGTCGGCGCGGACCGCCAGCCGCAGGGGCTCGCCCTCGGTGTCGACCACGGTGGTCACTCCGAGCTTCTTGAGCTCGCGGATCAGGCCCGCGTAGACATCGGGCGCGACTCCGCGGGGCAGGCTGCCGGCGAACACGCACATGCTCGCGCCCTTGGCCAGGTACAGCAGCTTGTCGCGGAACAGCTCGAGGTCATGGGCGGAGACGGTCGGCCCACGCTCGTTGATCTCGGTGTGCAGCCCGGTCGTGGGGTCAAGCACCGCGGTGTTGGTCCGCGACTCCTCGCGGATCCTCACGAACCCGTTGAGGATCGCCTCGTCGTTGAGGGCGTCGATGATCCGGTTTCCGGTGGCGCCGCCGATGAGCCCGGTGGCGATGACCGGCTGGCCGAGGCGCTTGAGCGCGCGGGCGATGTTGACGCCCTTGCCGCCCGGCATCGTGGTCTGCTCGACCGATCGATGCCGGCGGCCGACCCTGAAGTTCGGAACCTCCAGCGTCTTGTCGAGCGCGGCGTTGAGGGTGACCGTGATGATCATCGCGGCGTCGCCCTGCCGCCCCTACCCCTCGTCCATTCGCGCCAAAACATAGTCAGGCCGACTGCCGCACCTGCCGCCACCAATAGTCCGAACAGCGTAACCGATACGACGACCGCGCTTGCAATCGATCTGGAGTGCTTGATCAGCGGCAGCGCGCTGGCCGTAAGCAGCGGGATCCGGGTCACGACCCGGCCGCCGGCCACGACCGCCACCGACCCCACGACGGCGTGCGCCGACAGCGGGCCCTTGAGCTTCAGCGGCGCGTGCACGCGGAGCCTGATCGTTCTCCGAGCGCGGGAACACGCGGGTGTACGTCGAGGCCGCCAGCAGCCGCACGTGAGTGCCGGGCTTGTCGGTGTCGAGCGGCCGCGCCAGCACCGCCCCGGCGTGCACGGGCGTGCGCATCCCGAAGTTCGCGAATCCCCAGTTGAGCAGCGCCAGCGCGTTCGAGTCGCGGGCGGCCTCGCTCGAGGTGCCGAGCACGACATCGATCAGCGTCATGCCGTGCTGCGTCCCCGACGCCACCAGCACGTACCCGGCGTCGAGCGTGTGCCCGGTCTTGACGCCGTTGACCCACGGAACTCGTACCACCAGGTCATTCAGGTTCGTTACGGAGCGGACGTGATTACCGGTCCGCAGCACCGCGTGCTTAGTGGCCACGGTCGCCCTGAAGAAAGGCTCGGTCTGGAGCAGGTAGCGGGCCAGCGTGACGAGGTCGCCGGCGCTCGAGTAGTTCCCGGCCGTGTCGAGGCCGATCGGCGTCGTGTAATGCGTGTGCGTCAGCCCAAGCTCGCGCGCCCGGGCGTTCATCAATCCCGAAGAACCGGGCTGATCGACCCGTGGCCGACGTTGTAGGCGAGGTCCTCGGCGGCGTCGTCCGCGCTCGGCAACAGCATCGCCGTCAGCAGGTCGCGCACGCTCATCCGCTCGCCGGGGACAAGGCCGATCTGCGAGTCCTCCGCTGCCGGGTAGTAGTCCGGCTGGGTGAAGATCTGGTTCAGCTTCGCGTGGTGGAGCGTGACCAGCGCGGTCATCAGCTTGGTCGTGCTGGCGATCGCGACCTGATCGGTCGAGTCGCGGCCGTAGAGCTGGTCGCCGCTGCTCTCCTCGATCAGCGCCGCCGCCCTGACCGCGAGCGACGGCGGGGCGACCGCGCGGGCCTGTCCGGCCCCGACCGCCGCGATCACCGCGCCGCAGGCGACCAGCGCAAACACAAGCCGAGCCGCCGACGCGGCCGTCCGCCGGGTCATGACCGCCTCATCGGCGCAGCAGGAGCCGCTGCGACGGCTGCAGAGCGTTCGGGTTGAGCTTCGGGTTGAGCGACTCGATCGTGGTGATCGAGACGCCGGTCTTGGCCGCGATCCTCAGCAGCGAGTCGCCGGGCTTGACGATGTAGAACTTCGCCTTCGAGGGGCCCGCGGGCTGGTGTCCATGGTGGCGCGAGACCGTTGTCTGCGTCAGCGTGGTCGTCGTGGAAACGGAATGCTTGTTGATCAATGCGTGGTGGACGACCAGATACGTGGCGGTAACCGCCGCGGCCAGCGCGAGCGGCGCGATGTAGCGCGCCGGGTTCCTCCACCCCACCATCGCACCGGCGATCATACCTGCGCCCGGAGCACGACCGATTCGCGAGCTCGGCGTCGCTCGAGCGACCGGGGCGCACGGCTCACGCCGCCAGACGCCACGCCAGCTCCCGGAGGCGGCTCGCCTCGCCCGCCGCGGCGGCCGCGGGATCGCCGCCGGATCGCTCGTGCGCGGCCACGATTCCGCGCGACGCCGCGATCAGCCCGCCGGCCGGTCCGCACGCGAACGCCGCCGCCAGCTCCTCGACGTTTCCACCCTGGGCCCCGACTCCGGGCAGCAGGAACGGGGCGTGGGGCATTCGCTCGCGAAGTGCCGCGAGCCGGTCGGGGGCGGTGGCGCCGACGACCGCGCCGACGTCGGACAGACCCGCCGCCCCGATCCCGGCGGCGCCGGCCTGATCGACGATCGCCGCCAGCCGCTCGCTCACGGCGCCACCGTCGGCGAGTGCTGCCTCCTGGACGTCCGCGGCTCCGGGATTCGAGGTCCGCACGAGCACGAACAGCCCGCGGCCGTGGGCGCGCGCGGTGTGCACGAATGGCTCGAGCGAGTCCGACCCGAGCAGCGGGTTGACGGTCATCGCGTCCGCGCCGAGGCCCGGAACCGGGCCGAATGGGGTCGCCGTCTCGCCGAGGAAGGCCTGGGCGTAGGCGGCCGCCGTGACCTCGACGTCGCCGCGCTTGGCGTCGGCGATCACCAGCAGGCCGTGGTCGCGCGCGAGCGCCACGGTGTCGGCCAGGGCGGTCCAGCCCGGCGCACCGAGTCGCTCGAAGCAGGCGACCTGAAGCTTGACGGCGACGCACTCCTCGCTCGTCGCCTGGATTACCAGCGCGCAATGCGCGGCGACCGCTCGGCCGGCTCGCGCTGCGGGCGACTCGGTCGCGGCGTCCGAGTCCGGCCTCGTGTCCGAGTTCGGTTCCGCGTCCAAGTTCGTCTTCGGGTCCGAGTTCGCTCTCGTATCGAGGTCCGCCGCGAGCCGGAGCGCGTCCGGCCACAGGCGCCCCGGATCGGGGTCGAGCCCCAGGACGATCTGCGACCGGCGCTGGATGACTCGCTCGGCCAACCGGTCGCCAAAGCCCCCGAACTCCGGTCCGCCGCGATCGGCGCCCCTGGATCCACCCTCCATGGAGGCCGCCGTCACGGCGTCCCGCACACGGCCCCGGTGGACGCCGCGCTCACGGCGAGTGACGTCGCGCTCACGACGACCCGCGAAGGTCGTCGATGGACGCCACGGTCACGGCGTCCGGCACGCGACCGCAGCACCCAGCGTCCGGCACGGTGCTACTTGACGGCCTTCTTGAGTCCCGCCCCAGCCGTGAACCTCGGGACGCGCGAAGCCGCAATCTGGATCCGCTCGCCGGTCGCCGGATTGCGGCCCTCGCGAGCGCTGCGCTGCGAGACGCTGAACTTCCCAAAGCCTGAGAAGGACACGTCGCTTCCGCGCTTGAGGGCGTCCTCAACCGTGCCCAGGAAGGCGTCGACCGCCTCGCCGGCGTCCTTCTTACTCAATCCGGCACGGTCAGCAACCTGGTCCACAAATTCTTGCTTCGTCACTTGCTCCCTCCTTCGAGGTGGTAGGAATTCTCGACGTTAACACGGGCGGCGGACGGCCATGGCCGGCTCCGGCGCCGTGGAAAGTCTCTCCAGTAAGCCCGAAACGCCACCCGATCACGGCTTGGATTTCCGGAATTTGCGTAATTCGCCGCCGACCAGCAGCCGCCCAGAGCGCGCCCAGCCGGACCCCACGGAGTCAGCCGTCGACCCCGACGGTGACAATGACGGCGTGGACGACGGTCAGAATACGGTCGTGGATCTCGGTCGACTCGCGTGGCTGGGAACGGTCGGGGTGTGTCTGATCGTCGTGCTGATCCTCGTGCTGGAGGGCTATTACGGCTACGCCGCGGTGACGTTCGCGGTGGCGTTCGCGGCCGGTATCAACCTGTTTTAGCTGTCCGGGGCCCCCTTTCGATGCCCCGGCCGGGCCCGTTCTCGATGCCCCGGATTTCGGTGGGACGGCTCCGGTGGCGGGATGTTGGCCCCGACTCGCCGGCGCGCCGGCATTCCTCGGACGGCGGACCGGGCCTAGGCGACCGCACGACCCGCCGACGCCCGCAAGAAAGACCTGCAAAACGCGACAATTCGCCCCGGATCCACGGGTCTTGCCGAGTCGCGCACGATAGTCGCGCTTAACACGTCAGGGCTCGGCCGCGGTCGGGCCGTTGCCGTGTTGTGCATCCACCCCGGCGCCGGCAACCGCGAACCTGCACAACCTGACATTTCGCCCCGTCCCGGGCCGGCGTCGGTATGTGAGGCATGCGCCACATGCCTGCCCTGACACGGCCGGCGACAAGCGTCGCTTTTGTCAGGTTTTGCAGGTCAGAGCCCCGCCGGGGCCGCCCGGACACGCCGCCCGCGACCGCCACCGGAGCCGCCCAGCCGGGCGCCGCCGCACCAGCGACCGCCGCCCACCAGAACGCCCCGCCAGAGACCCACGCCGCCCCACCAGACCGCCACCCCGCCCCGCGACCGCCACGCCCGCCAGCCACCGCCCCGCGACCCCGCCACCCCGCGCTCAGGTCCGGAGCCACCTCGTGAGCGCCCGCACCGCGTGGCCGCGATGGCTGATCGCGTCCTTCTCGTCGTCGGTGAGCTCCGCCATCGTCCGGTTGTCCCCGGTGGCGTCGGGGACGAACACCGGGTCGTAGCCGAACCCGTTCGTGCCGGCCCGCTCAGCGGCCAGGCGCCCGCGGCAGTCACCAAAGAACACCCGCTCCTGGCCGGTTTCCGGATTGACGTAGGCGAGCGCGCAGACGTAGCGAAGCCGGCTGTCCGCCGGCGCGTCGGACACGAGCTTCTCGAGGTTCTGCTCGTCGGTCGCGTCCTCCCCGGCAAAGCGCGCGGACCGCACGCCGGGAGCGCCACCGAGCGCGGTGGCCTCGATCCCCGAGTCGTCGGCGATCGCCGGCCGCCCGGTGGCGGTCGCGGCCGCCCCCGCCTTGAGCATCGCGTTGTCCGCGAACGTGTCCCCGTCCTCGGGCGGCAGCTCGACCTCGTCGGGTAGCGGCTCGACCGCGATCCCGGCAGGCCCGAGCAGCCGCTGCATCTCGATCACCTTGTGCGCGTTGCGCGTGGCGAGCACGACCGACTGGCCTTGGGGCGACTCCTCAGACATCGGCTCAGCCCGCGGCGGCGGCAACTGCCGCGTCCTGAACGGTCCGCAGCTCGACGATCCCGCGCGCCGCGAGCGCCAGCAGATCGTCGAGATGGGCTCGGGACAGAGGCGTTCGCTCGGCGGTCGCCTGCACCTCGACGAGTCCGCCGTCGCCGGTCATCACGACGTTCGCGTCGACCTCGGCGGAGGAGTCCTCTCGGTAGTCGAGGTCGAGCAGCGGGAGCCCCGCGACGATCCCGCACGACACCGCCGCGACCGTGCCGGTCAACGGTGATCGATCCAAAGCGCCCTCGGCAATCAGCCGCGCGCAGGCGAGCTGCAGCGCGACCAGACCCCCGGTGATCGAGGCGCACCGGGTGCCGCCGTCGGCCTGGAGCACGTCGCAGTCGATGTACACGGTCCGCTCGCCGAGCCGCTTGAAGTCGACGATGCCGCGGAGCGAGCGGCCGATCAGGCGCTGGATCTCGACCGTGCGGCCGTCGGGCCGGCCGCGGCTGACGTCGCGCTGCTTGCGGTCGCCGGTCGAGGCGGGCAGCATTCCGTACTCGGCGGTGACCCAGCCGCGCCCCGATCCCGCGAGCCACCGCGGCACGCTGTCCTGGACCGAGGCGGTGCAGATCACACGGGTCTCCCCCATCGAGATCAGCGCCGAGCCGGTGGCGGTGCGGACAAATCCCGGCTCGATCGTCACCGGCCTGAGCGCGTCCGGAGTACGGCCGTAGCTGCGATCGCCGGACGCCGGCGAGCTCATGCGGCGGCCTCGCGGGCCCGAGCCTCGAGGTCCACATGAACCACCTCGCCCAGCGGCATCTGCAGGAAGCGCGTCCCCAGCGTGTGGAACGAGTCGACGTCGCCGGTGCACAGGAATCGGTAGCTGCCCTCGCCGGTCTGCGGGTTGAGCAGCTCACGCGACGCGAGCGCGCGCTCGACGCTGCGGGCGACGCCCGTGCCGGCGGACACGAGCGTCACGCCGCGGCCGAGCATGCGCTGGAGGATCGGCGCGCACAGTGGATAGTGCGTCGAGCCGAGGATCACGGTGTCGACCTGGGCATCGCGGAGCGGGACACAGTACCCGCGTACGGTCTCGACCACTTGCTCGTCGAACGGGAAGCCGCCCTGGATGATCGGCGCGAGATCCGGACAGGCGACGCTCTCCAGGTGAACGTGCGGATCGGCCGCCGCAACTGCCCGCTCGTAGGCGCCGCTGGCGACCGTGGCCGGCGTCGCCAGCAGCCCGATCCGGCCGGTGTGGCTGGCCACCACCGCCAGCTGCGCCGCGGGGCGCAGCACGCCGATCACGTCGGCGTCGCAGCCGCGGGAGCGCAGATGCTGCTCGACCGCATCCAATGCGGCCGCGCTCGCAGAATTGCACGCGATCACCAGCAGCTTGGCGCCCGCGGCCAGCAGGTGCTCGGCGATCTCGATCGAGAACGCTTCGAGCTCGCGGTGGGTGCGGTCGCCGTACGGGAACCGGGCGGTGTCGCCGAGGTAGAGGTAGTCCTCCGCGGGCAGCGACACGAGCAGTTCGTGCAGGACGGTCAACCCGCCGACGCCCGAATCGAACACCCCGACCGGCTGCTGAGCAAGAGGTGCCATCGCGGGGCATGGTGCCAGAGGCGCCCCCGGGCGGCCGTCATGGCCGGGACGCTAGGCTCGCCGCGCCCCATGCGCGCGCTGATCGTCACGAACATGTACCCGACCGCGACCCGGCCGGCGCTCGGGAGCTTCGTCCGCGACCAGGTCGACGCCCTGCGCCGGATCGACGGGATCGACCTTGACGTGTTCTCGTTCCCGCCAGGAGGCGCGCGGGCGTACCTGAAAGCCGCCGCCGACCTCCGACGACGCGGCCGGCGACACGAACACGACTACGACGTCGTCCACGCCCACTACGGCCTGACCGCGTGGCCGGCGTTCGCGGCCAGCGGCTCGGTCCGCGCGGTGACGCTCCACGGCACCGACCTCTCCCATCCCCGCGCCCGCCCGGTGACGCTCGCGGCGCTGCCGTTTCTCGACCTCGTCGCCACCGTCTCGGAGCCACTCCGAGACCGAGTCCCACACTGGGCGGCCAGACACGCAACCGCCGTTCTCCCCGCCGGCGTGGACATACGACGCTTCCACCCCATCCCCCGAGCCGAGGCCCGCGCGACCCTCGGCCTCGAGCCCGACCGCCCGTACCTGCTGTTCCCGGCCGACCCGAAACGCAAGGAGAAGCGCTACGACCGGGCGCGAGCGCTCGCCGGCGACGCAAAGCTGCTGACCCTCGGACACGTCGACCCCGCCCAGGTCCCGCAATACGTCAACGCCGCGAACGCCGTGCTCGTCCCGTCCGACCGCGAGGGGTTCGGGCTCGCGGTGCTCGAGGCGCTGGCCTGCGACGTCCCGGTGCTGGCCACGCCGGTGGGAATCCACCCGCAGGCGCTGGACGGGATCGAAGGGACGTACTGCGGACCGTTCGACGACGCCGCCTGGCGCGCCGCGCTCGCGCCGCACCTCGAAGACGACGACCCGCGAATACAGCGGACGCGCGAGCGCCGAGCGGTTCTCCACCGACCTGATGGCCGCCAAGGTGCTCGCCGCGTGGCAACAGCTCCTCGAGCGACGATGATCAGAGCACGAGCCGTGACCGCGTCCGCCACACGGCGAGCCGCCAGGCCACCACGGCAAATGCGCACAGCGCGCCCACGTGGACGAGATCGGCGAGTGGATCGAGGCCGAACGCGCAGTGCCGGACGAGCTCGACGCAGTGATACAGCGGGTTCAGCTGGGCCAGCGAGCGAAGCCACTCCGGCATCCTCGTGAGCGGGAAGAACGTGCCGGCGACCAGGAACAACGGCGTGATCACCCCGCTGATCACGTAGCTGAAGCCGTCATACGTGCTCACCATCGCCGCGAACCACATCCCGAGCGCCGCGAACCCGATCCCGGTGAGCACGCCGATCAGGGGCACGAGCACCATCGCCGGCTCGGGCTTCAATCCGAACATGAACGCGACCAGCAGCGGGGCCACGCCGTAGATGCCGGCACGGGTCCCGAGGAACAGCGACTCCCCGGTGACGATCTCGTCGACGTCGACGGGCGCCGCCAGCATCGCGTCGTACACGCGCTGGTAGCGGCGCTTGTACAGAGCGTCGAACATCGCCGAGAACACCGCGCTGAACAGGACCGCGGTCGCGACGGCGCCGGTTCCCACGAACTGGATGTACGGGATGCCGTCGACGTGCGAGACGAGCTTGCCGAACCCGAACCCGAACGCCAGCAGTGTGATCACCGGCTCGACGATCGCGGCGAACGTGCGGGTCCGCCAGTAGTAGCGGAACACGGTCCATTCGCGGACCCAGACCGCGACCAGCGCCGGCATCTCGACTCGACCGGGACGCACGCGTGCTGACGTCATTCGACGTAGTCCCCGGTCAGCCGCACGAACACGTCCTCCAAACTCGCACTCCGGCGCGCTCCCGGCGGCACCCGCCCGTCCAGCGAATCGGCGTGCAGATAGGTCAGCGACGGCCCCGAGTGGCGCGTGGGCAGTCCCTCGGCATCCGCCCGGGCGCGGAGCCGCGAGAGCTCAGCCGCCGACCCGTGCACGTCGACCACCTCGCGACCGGCGTGGGCGAGGATCAGCTCGGCCGGCGAGCCTTCCGCGACCACTCGCCCCTTGGACATGATCGCGACGCGATCGGCCAGCCGCTCGGCCTCCTCGATGTAGTGGGTCGACATCAGCACGGTCGCGCCTCGATCGCGGAGCGACAGGATCAGCGACCACAGCTCCTGGCGGACCTGCGGGTCGAGGCCGACGGTCGGCTCGTCGAGCAGGACGAGCTCGGGCTCGTGGATCAGAGCGCGCGCGATCAGCAGGCGGCGCTGCATCCCGCCGGACAGCGTCACCGCGCGGTCGCTCGCTCGCGGCGCCAGGCCGGCGACCGCGAGCGCGCTATCGACCGCGGCCGCACGTTCCAAGGACGGCACCCGGTACAGCCGCGCGAACACCTCGAGCACGTCACGCACACCGAGGTCGACGTCGAGGTTGCTCTCCTGCGGGCACACGCCCATCCGCGCTCGCGCGAGCTTGGACTCCGCTGGCAGGCGGTGACCGAGCACCTCGATCGTGCCCCCGTCCGCGACGGCCTGGCCTGTGAGGAGCCGCATCGTCGTCGACTTGCCGGCGCCGTTGGGACCGAGCAGGCCGTAGCACAGCCCAGCCGGCACCTCGAGCTCGAGCCCGTCGACCGCGGCGACCGAGCCGAATCGCTTGACCACGCCGTGCAGCGACACCGCAAGGCCTTCGGACCCCGACGAGCGACTACCACGAACACGAGACGATTGATAACTACGAACCTGCAAAGGGACCTCCACGGAACGACGAGAGCAGCGGAGCCGTCGCAGAAACGCGACGGCGCGAACGGGCGCGGCTTCAGACCGTGAGATCCATCACCTCGAAATGTACCGCGTCCGCCGCGCCGGTTCAGGCCAGCGCGGGCCACCACGGCGCGAGCCGCTCTCGCGCCTCGCGTGCCACCGGTACGAGATCGCCCCGCGACCGCGACCGCGACCCCGACCGCGACCCCGACCCCGAGCCCGCGTCCGGCGAGACCACCGCCACCGGCTCCTGCAGCGCCTCGAGCGTCGCCGCCACCGACCTGGCGAGCGCACCGAGCGCGTAGCCGCCCTCGAGCACGCACCCGACCGGCACCTCGAGCGTCTCGCAGACCGAGCGGATCGAGCGCGTCATCGCCGCGTACCCCGCCTCGGTCACCTCGCATGACCCGAGCGGATCCTCGCGGTGGGCGTCGTATCCGGCCGAGACCAGCATCAGCTGTGGCTCGAACGACTCCGCCAGGGGCACGGCGACATCGTCGATGAGCGAGCAGAACAGCCGATCGTCCGCCTCCGGAGCCACCGGGAGGTTCACGGTGAACCCGCGGCCAGTCCCGGATCCGACATCCGAAGCCGGCCCGGTCCCCGGATACAGGGGCGACTGGTGGATCGAGACGAACAGCACCCGCTCTGAGTCGTGGAAGATGTCGTTGGTCCCGTTGCCGTGGTGCACGTCCCAGTCGACGATCATCACCCGCTCGAGCCCGCGGGCATCGAGCGCGTGCCGCGCCGCGAGCGCGATGTTGTTGAACAGGCAGAACCCCATCGCGCGCGCCGGCAGTGCGTGGTGACCCGGCGGGCGATGCGCGCTGAATCCGCACGGCGCCGAGCCGTCGAGCAGCAGGTCGACCATCTGTACGGCCCCGCCGGCGGCGTGCAGCGCCGCCTCGAACGAGCGCTCGCTGACGACCGTGTCGGCGTCCAGATAACCGCCGCCGGCAGCACACGCCCGCTCGATCGATGCGATGTACGCCGCGGGGTGGACGGTCTCGAGCACCGACCGCTCGATCGCCGGCGACAGCACTCGCTCGAACCCGAGCCAGTCCCGCGCGGCCAGCTCCTGCTCGATCGCCGCGATCCGCGCCGGTTGCTCCGGATGCGGGCGGGTGTCGTGCTCCAGCGAGGACGGATGCTCGAGCCACACGGGCGCAGACGGCATCGGGGTACGGTATCGGGCCACGTGCAGCTTCTTGCCGCTCAGGTCACGGTGGTGGGCGCGGGCGCCGCCGGGCTGTACACCTCCGTGTGTGCCGCCCGCGAGGGCGCGCGCGTGACGCTCGTATCGGCCACGCCGCTCGCCGAGTCCTCGAGCTGGTGGGCGCAGGGCGGCTTGGCCGCCGCGGTCTCGGCCGACGACAGTCCCGAGCGCCACCTGCGCGACACGATCGCCGCCGGACGCGACGCGGTTCGCGAGTCGGCCGCCCGCGTCCTGTGCGAGGAGGCGCCCGAGGCGGTGGCCGATCTGAACCGGCTCGGCGTCCGCTTCGACGCTGATCGCAACGGGCGTCTGGCGCTCGGCCTCGAGGGGGGTCACTCCACGCGCCGGATCGTGCACGCCGGCGGAGCGGCGACCGGGCGGCGGCTCGTGCGGCAGCTGAGTGCGGTCGTCGCCGAGGACCCCGGGATCGAGGTGCTCGAGGGCCGCCGCGTGGTCGAGTTGATCGAAACCGACGGTCGCTGCATCGGCGTTCGGCTCGACGACGGCCGCATGATCGCCAGCGGCGCCGTCGTGCTCGCGACCGGTGGCGCCGCCGCGCTGTGGTCGCGGACGACGAACCCGTCCGTCGCCGTTGGCGGAGGCCTGTTGCTGGCGGCCGACGCCGGCGCGCTGCTCGCCGACCTCGAGCTCGTCCAATTCCATCCGACGGCGGTCGTCGGCGACGGCGCCGACGGCTTTCTCGTCACCGAAGCGATTCGCGGCGAGGGAGCGCGACTGCTCAACGCAGGCGGCGAGCGGTTCGTCGACGAGCTGGCCCCGCGAGACGAGGTGGCGAGGGCGGTGCAACAGCAGATGGTGTTGACCGGCGCCCCGTCGGTCGATCTCGACATGCGCGACGTCGACCCGGCGCTGTTCCCCAACGTCGTCACCGCGCTCCGCCACGCCGGGATCGATCCCGAACGCCAGTTGATCCCGGTCGCCCCGGCCGCCCATTACATGATGGGCGGGATCGCCACCGACGTTCACGCGCGCTCCACGCTCGCGGGGCTCCACGCGGTCGGCGAGTGCTCGTGCACGGGTCTCCACGGCGCCAACCGTCTGGCCTCGAACTCGCTCACCGAATGCTTCGTGTTCGGCGCCCGCGCCGCGCGATCGGCGATCGCCCAGCCCGACCCCGATCCGGCCGACGTGCGCGCCGTCACCACGCAACGCCGTTCGAACAGCGACCAACGCCCCGTCTCCCGCGCCGGTCGCGAAGCGCTGTGGCGGAACGCGGGCCTCGAGCGCGACGGGAAGGGCCTGCGCGAGCTCGCGGGCGATCCGCATCCGCTGGTCCGGCTGATCGCGCAGTGCGCGCTCGCCCGCACCGAGAGCCGGGGTGCCCACCAGCGCCGGGACTTCCCCGAGCGCGACCCGCAGTTCGACGGCCGCCACGTGACAATCGGCGCGGATGGCGAGCCGGTGCTCCAAACTTGGACCTAGTGGCCGCCCCCGCACAAACGCTGACGACCACTGACGGTCGCGCCTGAGCAGGGCGCACCTGGCCGGACCCGGCGCCTGGAAACCGGTGCCATAGCTGAACGCACCAACTTTCCGGTTAACGTCAGCTTAATAATTGACACCGCTGTAACTTCACAGATCGCGGGTAGCTGGACTGTGCGCTAACCAGACCGCCCTGGCGGGGGCACGGATCTAGGAGTGGGTTTCAATCATGTATCGGTTCAGCCGAGCCATCTATCGCGAGCTTGCCGACGAGGTCATTGAGGACCCGTACGGAGGCCTTTACCTGAATCACGAGCGCGTCCTGAAGGCGTGCGAAGCGGCCGTCGAGCGCCTGGCGACCGACCGGCACTACTTCGCGCACCCGTCCCGCACACTGTTCAACGACATCCGGGTGTACTTCCCGATGACGTCCCAGCTGCGGGTGCTGCGGATTACCCAGCATTACCTGGGATTGGCGGATGAGTTCCTCCGCCGACTACCGCAGAACGGGTTCGACGCCTACGGCAACCCGCTCCAGTGTCGTGCGAGCACCCGCAAGGGCACCCCGTGCCAGCGGATGCCGCTGCCGCACAACGGCTACTGCCCGTCTCACCAGCACCTCGCCGAGACCGAGGAGCTCGGGGCGCCGCTGGCCGCCTGACCGCCGCCTGACCGTTACGCCGCGACCGCGGGAGGGCCGCGGCGTCACGTCCTGGAGCGGCCTCGCCAGCCGGGCGCCTGCGCGGGTCACGCGCCCTGACCCGCGCGCCCCGGCTGCGCGTCGAAGACCCACGGGGGGCGGCACGACCACCGTGCCGGCCGCCCCATGCCCCACGCCCCCGTAACGTTCGGCCCATGCTGATCGGCGTCGACGTGGGCGGGACCTTCACCGACGCCGTGCTCGCGCTCGACGGGCGCCTGATCACGGCCAAGGCGCCGACGACACCCGACGACCAGTCCGAGGGTGTGATGGCCGCGATCGAGGCGGCCCTGGAGAAGGCCGGCGCAAACGCCGACCAGGTCGAAGAGTTCTCCCACGGGATGACGGTTGCCACCAACGCTCTGCTCGAGGGGCGCGGCGCCCGGACCGCGTTCGTGGCCACCGAGGGCTTCACCGATGTGATCGCGCTCGGGCGCCAGGATCGGCCGCAGCTCTACCGGCTGTGCGCGGCACGGCCGGCGCCGCTCGCGCCCGACGAGCTTCGCTTCGGCGCACCCGAGCGGATGACCCCCGACGGCCCACTAAGAGAGCTCACAGCCGACGCCGCCACCGACCTCGCCAACCAGATCGCCGAGGCCGAGCCCGAGGCGGTCGCGGTGGCGCTGCTCCACTCCTACCGCCACCCGGAACACGAAGCCGCCATCGGCGACGCGCTGGCGCAAGCCCTCCCAGACGCCCACATATCGCTTTCCCACGACGTCGTCGGCACGTTCCGCGAGTACGAGCGCGCCGCGACCACCGAGATCGACGCGGCGCTGTCGCCGCTGCTCGCCAGCTATCTCCGCCGGCTCGCCCGCCGCGTGAGCGAGGCGAGCCTGCCCGAGCCCGCGATCATGCAGTCGAACGGCGGCCTGATCGACATCGAGGCCGCCGCCGGCCACGCCTCCTGGACCGTCCTGTCCGGCCCCGCCGGAGGTGCGGCGGGGGCGGCCTTCGTCGCGCGACAGGCCGGCGCCGACGATGCCCTGTGCCTGGACATGGGCGGGACCTCCTGCGATGTGTGCGTGGTCGACGGCGGCACCGTCCAGGAGCGGAGCAGCGGGGAGATCGCGGGGCGCCCGATGGCGCTGCCGATGCTCGCGGTCCACACCGTGGGCGCCGGCGGCGGCTCGATCGCGTGGCGGGACGCCGGCGGCGCCCTCCGGGTCGGGCCACGCTCGGCGGGCGCGGATCCCGGTCCCGCGTGTTACGGGCGCGGCGGCACCGAGCCGACCGTCACCGACGCGAACCTGGTGCTCGGCTACTTGTCGGCCGACGCGCCGCTTGGCGGCGGCGTCGAGCTCGACCTCGAGGCGGCCGAGCAGGCGATCGCCAACCTGGCCACCGAGCTCGACCTCGACGTCAAAGCCTGTGCCGAGGGGATCCGCCGCGTCGCCGGCGCCGAGATGATCCGCGCGCTGCGAGTCGTCACCGTGCAGCGCGGGATCGATCCGCGCCGCTATGCGCTGATGGCGTTCGGTGGCGCCGGCGGACTGCACGCGGCCCAGATCGCCGACGAGCTCGGGATCGACAAGATCCTGTGCCCGCGCGCGTCGGGGGTGCTCGCGGCGCTCGGTCTGGTCGTCTCCCCGAGAAGGCGCGACGTCCAGCGGAGCGTCCTGCTGAGCGGCGACGACCTCACCGCGGAGGCGATCGAGCAACACGTGAGACAGCTGAGCGAGCGCGCCCGCGAGGCGATGCATGACCCCGAGGCGACCGTGCACGTCGTCTACGAGCTCCGCTACCGCGGCCAGTCGTTCGAGCTCCCGATCGCCGGCGCAACCGACGCCGCCCCTGACGAGTTGCGCGAGGCGTTCGAGGTCGAGCACGAGGAGCGCTACGGCTACCGCGACGCCGACCAGGAGCTCGAGCTCGTCACGATCCGGGTGACCGCGACCGCGGCCGGAGTCGACGTCGAGCTCGCCGGCGGCGAGGACGACGCAGACCTCGAGCGCGACCGGCGCGAGGCGACGCTCGCCGGCGACACGATCGAGCTCGAGGTACTCCGTGGAATCCCAGCTCCGGGCACGAAGCTCGAAGGCCCGGCGGTGGTCGAGCTGCCCGAGTCGACATTGCTCGTCCCACCGGGCTGGAGCGGCGAGGTCGACGACACCGGCACGATCCGCATCGAAAGAGCGGAATCGGCTGGCGCCGATTCCGTCCGAGAATCGCCCGGGGGGCGATTCTCGTGATCGACGCTGTCGAGCTCCAGGTCCTGACCGGCGCGCTCCGCGCCGTGTGCGAGGAGATGGGCGCGGTGCTGATCCGCTCTGCTCACTCGGCCAACATCAAGGAACGGCGCGACGCCTCGACGGCGCTGTTCGACCCCCGGGGCGAGATGGTCATGCAGGCCGAGCACATCCCGGTCCACCTCGGCGCGATGCCGGCCGCGGTCGCCGCGGTCCTCGAAGAGGCCCACGCCCCCGACCGCGCCTGGATCCTCAACGATCCGTACGCCGGCGGCACCCACCTACCGGACATCACCGTGATCACGCCGATCTTCGCCGGCGACGAGCTGATTGCGTTCGCGGCCAGCCGCGCCCACCACGCCGACGTCGGCGGCCCGACTCCCGGGTCGATGCCCGCCGACAGCACCACGCTCGAGGACGAGGGAGTCGTGATCTCCCCCCGGGTTCTCGACGAGGACGCGATCGCCGAGCTGAGCGCGCAGATGCGCCAGCCCGATCAGCGCCGCGCCGACCTCCGCGCCCAGCTCGCGGCTGGTCGGGTCGGCGGCCGCCGACTGCTCGAGCTGCACGAGCGGTTCGGGGCCGAGAAGCTCGCGGAGGCATTCGAGGAGGTTCTGGACTACGCCGAGCGGCGGACTCGCGCCTGCATCGAGGAGCTCGACGACGGCACGTACTCCGCCACCGATGTGCTCGAGGCGCGGGAGGGCGACCTCGAGATCGCCCTCACCGCCACCGTCGAGGGCGACCGCCTGACGCTCGACTTCACCGGCACCGCCGACCAGCACAACGGCAACCTCAACTGCCCGATGGCGGTCACCCGGTCCGCGTGCTACTTCGCGATTCGCGTGCTGACCGATCCGGACATCCCGCCGAGCGCCGGCGCGTACCGGCCGGTCGAGGTGATCGCGCCCGAGGGCTGCCTGCTCAACGCGCGCTCGCCCGCCGCGGTGGTCGGCGGCAACGTCGAGACCTCCTCGCGCGTCGCCGACGTCGTGCTGCAGGCGTTCGGGCGAGCGGTCGGTCAGGGCACGATGAACAACGTGACGCTCGGTAGCGAGGACGTCGTCTATTACGAGACGATCGGCGGCGGGCAGGGTGCGTGCAGCGACGCCGACGGCCCCAGCGGGGTCCATGTCGCGATGAGCAACACGCTCAACACCCCGATCGAGGCGCTCGAGCTCGAGTTCCCGATGCGGATGATCGAGTACTCGCTGCGCCGCGGCTCGGGCGGCGCCGGCGCCCACGACGGCGGCGACGGAGTGGTCCGCGAGCTCGAGGCGCTCGCGCCGCTCAGCTACTCGCTGATCACCGAGCGCCGGCGCCACCGGCCACCGGGGACCGACGGCGGCGAGCCGGGCGAGGTCGGCCGCAACCTGCTCGACGGCGAGGAGCTGCCGGCGAAGGCGATCGGCAAGCTCGAGAAGGGGCAGCGGCTGCGGATCGAGACGCCCGGCGGCGGCGGCCACGGCCGGCCCGCGTAATCCGCCCATCTGCCCCCCGCCCTCGCCCGCACACCCCTCAGGAGTGCTAGCTGCTAGCTAGTGCAAATACGCACAATCACGCCGGAGTTCGGTATCCGACAACTTGTGCGACTGGCGGCCAATTTCATGGAACCGGTTTCACAACGCCCCGCTTCGGATACCGGATGTCCGGAATGGTCCGTATTTCGTGCCGATTCGCACACGTTGGGCGCAAGTCCTCAAGCCCAGCACGAGTTCACCGCGAGACCCCTACAGCAAACCCACTGATTTGCGGTGACATTTGGCGATTTGCCAACTCTCGCGTACAATCAGTACCTCCTGTGCCGCTGTTGCACTGTTTGCCGCGCACGGGTTTCTCTTCGTTCAATCCCCCCGCTTCCCTCTTATTCCTACATGCCGATTGCTTTTAAAGAATGGGCCGTGACCGTACGGGCCCTTGCCGAAGGAGAGCAGCTTCTGACTCTCCGCAAGGGCGGCATCCGCGAGCCCGACAAGCACTTCAAGCTGGACTACGACCGCTTCTTCCTGTACCCGACGTTCGACCACCAGTGTTCGGATCTGGTGCGCGAATCCCATCAGCCCGAGCTCGTCCGCGCGCTCGAAGAGGGCGTATGGAGCGACGGTGAACCGCCGCCCCACTCGCTCCGGCGCAACAGCGACATCCCGCAGCCGGACCGCGTGCGTATCCGCGCCTGGGCCGAGGTCGCCGCTCACTACACGATCACCGATCGCCGCACGGTCGACGCGCTGTCCCCGTTCTACGTGTGGACGAGCGACTACGCCGAGAAGCGCCTGGCGTGGAAGCGTCGCCACCCGTTGCACGTGATCCTGCTGCGGACGTACCGCATCCCGCGGCCGGTGACCGTGAAGGTGCGCGACGAGTACGGCGGCTGTCGCTCATGGCTCGAGCTCACGCGCGAGCTCCCGTTCGAGGGCACCCCGGTGCTGTCGGACGACGAGTTCGAACGCGCGTCGGAGGAGATCGCCTCGATCGCCTCGGACCGCGAGCCGGTACTGGTCTGACCCGGGCGCTCGGGTCAACCGCTCAAAGCAGGAAGTCAGGTGGCATGGGTCGAGTCGGCTTCGCCCTCGTTCCGCGCGCGGCACGAGTCGACCCATGCTGACGATGTAGACCGGGTCCTGTACTCGCTCGAGCGCACGCGCGAGTACATGGCGCAGTACTTCCCGCGCACCGTCGACGGGATCTCGGTCGTGTTCCACCCGAGCGTCGCGTCACTGTCGGCCGCCTGTCCGGCGGTACCGCTGGCATGGCTCGCCGCCGCACCCGCCGCGCGCCGGTACGTCGGGGGCTCGTCGGGACGGCAGGATCTCCACGTGCTGCTGCCGGGCGCGCTCGAGGCGCGCGCGTCGACCGTCCCCGGCTCCGCCGAGATGCTCGCGCGGACCGCGCCGGCGCTGTACGCGAGGCGGGTGATCGTCGAGAACAACGCCGGTCTGCGGAGCCGCATGCGCCCGCTCCGGGCCATCGCCGAGCTGCGCTGGGCGTGGCTGCTCGAAGGCGCCGCGCGCTGGTTCGGCGGACAGACCGCGCATGCCAGGCCGGCGATCGCCCGCCGCCTGCGCGAGGGGCGCCGGCCGGCGTTTCCGCCCGGCGTACGCGACGCGCCATTGCTCGGCGGCACCGTGATCGACCTGCTCGTGCAGGAGCGCGACGAGCGCGCCGCCGCCAAGCTCGCGTGCCGGCTTCACCCGCAGGGCACGCGCGCTGCACTCCGCGAAGCGTTCGGCGGGCGCTCGCAGAGCCAGCTCGAGCAGGACTGGCGGGCCCACCTGACGCGGACGGCCGCGACCGCCTGATTGTCCCGAGGCTGGGAATCGGTCAGTGCACGACCTGGCTCGCGAGCCAGACGACCACTGCGCCGATCAACAGCGCCACCAGCAACCCCGCGAGCAGCCGCCCCGGCGACACCACAGGCGGCGCCGGGTCGCCTGAGATCAGCTCCCCTTCGAGCAGCACCTCGCGGGCGATCGCCAGCGCCGACTCGGGGACGAGCACGTCACGGGGGCCGGCGGCCAGGAAATCGGGGACGTCGAAACCCGCGCTGCGGCGGAGCATGCTCGGGACGCCCTCCTCGAGCAGCATTCCCTGGATGAACTCGGCTTCGGTCTGGTTGCGCGCCCACGCCGCCCGCACGAGCGGGCCCTCCGTGAGCTGCGGCTTGATCTTGCGAGCACGCTCGTGGCTCTCGCTGACAAAGCCGATCTCGCTCGAGTGCTCGCCGCCATGAACGAGCGGCAACTTGCACGTCGCGCAGAACCGCTCCGGCTCGGGATAGGACGTGCCGCACGACGGGCACACGGGCTCGACAGCTCCGAGCGCCCGCTTGCGGGACATCAGTCCACGACCAGCTCGGCGACCGACACCTGACCATCCTCGATTGCCCAGGTCTTGACGTCGACCTCGCCGTCGGCCAGGCCGACGATGATCCACAGGACGCCCGGCCACAGCTTCGCGAAGTTGATGTCGGTCTGCGACGGCCTGGGCTCGGTCCGGGTGTGCGAGTGGTAGATCGCTCCCATGTCCAGCCCGGCGTCCTCGATCTTGGTGTGCAGCTCGAGCTGCTCGTCGGGATCGATCCGGAACCGCAGCGGGCTGGCTTCGGCGTTGACCGCGCGATACACCGCGAGGGCGTGGCCGTCGCTCGACCCGACCATGCCGCAGCACTCGTTCGGCGCCTCCTCCCGCGCGTGCGCGACGATCTCGTCGTAGAGCTGCCGGGCGATCTTCACGGTCGGTGCGAGCCTACCAGTCGGTCATTTGCACTCACGGCCATCAGCTCCTCCGGGTCATGAACGGCCATCAGCTGCTCCCGGTCACGAACGGCCAGGGCACGGCCTTCACGTACATGCCGGGGTTTCGCAGCCCGCTGAGCGCGGTCCAGTGCTGGGCCTCGCAGGCCATGATCTGGGCGCTCAGGCGCTGGAGGCCGGGCTTGGACAGCGTCGCCAGCGCGGTGAAGTACACGCCTTCGGCGACCGACTCGAGATCGACCAGGAGCTTCAAGCGAGTCCGTCATCGAGTGCAGCTCGGTGAGGCTGTCGGGCACGTGGTACTTCGACAGCAAAGCCGACGCGGAGTCCATGTCGAGCGGCCCCGTCGACGCGTTGACGCCCAGCCTCTTGAGCCGGGCGGCGACCGCCGAGACGTGCTCGATCTCGTGCCCGAGCAGCGGCGTGATCACGTGCTCGACATCGGGCGTGAGCGTCCCCGACGCGAGCACGCGCCGGTACGCCAGCACCATCAGCCGCTCGACCGCGAGCGCCTTGGACAGCGCCTCGGCGTCGCTCACCGGCGGCGTGTCGGCGACCGCGGGACCCGCGACGGCCCCAACCCCCACGGCAGCCCCCGCGGCAGCGCCCGCGAGCGCGACCGCGCCCGTCACCAACTGCCGCCTCGTGGTCCTGGGATCCACGATCACTCCCGTCCGGTCACGAACGCCGACGGGATCGCCGGCTGCCCGAGCGCCAGGCGCACGACCGCGACGTGCTGGGCGTCGTTGGCGAGGATCGAGCACACCTGCTGCTTGACGACGCCGGGTTCGAGCCGCGTGATCGCGTTCAGGTACCCGGCGATCTGCGCCTGCTCGACCTGATGCAGCAGCATCAGCACCTCCTCGGTGTTGCGAGGATGGCCGAGCGCATAGCTGGGCGCCGGCTTGATCGGCTTGGACCCGGTCTCCCGAATCAGCCCGGCCAGGTCTCCGGCGTGCGAGAGCTCGTCGTTGAGGAACAGCGCGCCGGCCTTGGCCATCGACGGCCCCAGCAGCGGCGTGCCGGCCGTGTACGCCGCGATCGCCACGTGCTCGAGGTGGAGCAGGTGGTTGAGGATGTCGACGTCCGTGTTGAGCACGGGCTTGGAGTTGTGCACCTGCGCCCGGATCGACTCCTTGCCGCATCCGGCCAGCACGGCGCCGGCAATGCCCGCTCCCGCCGCCACCAGCAGCCCCCTACGGGACGAGGGCTGCTCGCCCTCCGACGCCTCGTTCACCATCGCAACGCGGACGCCAGCCTTGCGGCGCTCCGGATCACCACCAGACGGTGGAATCCAGGTTCTCGATCTCCTCGATGGGGCGGGTGTAGATGCCTGAGGAGAGGTACTTCCAGCCGTCGTCGGCGACGAGGAACACAACGTTGCCCTCGTCGAGCTCGTTCGCGATCCGCAACGCAACCCGTGCGATCGCACCCGACGACACCCCGACGAACAGCCCCTCCTCGTCGAGCAGCCGGCGGGTGAACACGATCGCGTCGGTGTTCGTGACGAAGATCTTGCGGTCGAGCACCGACAGATCGATGATCGGCGGGATGAAGCCGTCCTCGAGCGAGCGCAGCCCCTGGACCGGCTCGCCCTGCATGGGCTCGGCGGCGACGATCTTGACCTGGTCGCCCAGCTCCTCCTTGAGCCGGCGCCCGTTGCCCATCAGCGTCCCGCCGGTGCCGAGGCCGGCGACGAACGCGGCGACCTCGTCGAGCTCCTCGAGGATCTCGAGCGCGGTTCCGTTGTAGTGGGCGTTCGGGTTCGCCTGGTTGCCGTACTGGTAGGGCATGTAGTACGAGGCGTCCTTCTCGGCCATGTCGAGCGCAAGCTCGACCGCCCCGTTCGATCCCTTGGCGCCCTCGGAATAGACGATGTCCGCCCCGTACATGCGCAACAGCTCGGTTCGCTCGCGGGTCACGTTCTCGGGCATGACCACCTTCACCGGGTAGCCCTTGCGGCTGCAGATCATCGCCAGCGAGATGCCGGTGTTGCCCGAGGTGGGCTCGAGGATCGTCTGCCCGGGCCGGATCAGCCCCTTCTCCTCGGCGTCCTCGATCATCGAGCGGGCGACTCGATCCTTGACCGAGCCGGTCGGGTTGCGCGACTCGAGCTTGGCCCAGAGCCGGACGCCCGGCTTGGGGCTGAGCCGCTTGAGCTCTACCAGCGGCGTGTGCCCGATCGACTGGACGATGTCGCCGTAACGGCCCCCACAGGGCTTGTTCTCGAGGCGCTGCGCGGCCATCGCTTCAGGAAGTGTAGCGAGGCGGGCTCGCCGCGATGGGCGGGCCCGCCTCGACGGCCGCTAGGCCATTAGTACATGTTCGGGTACGGGTTCGGCATCGGGCTGGTCGGCTGCTGCCCCGTCTGGGACACCGCCTGACCGCTGCCACCGCCGACCTTCGCGACGTGCCAGATCGAGCCGAAGGTCTTGAGCTCATCGCCGGTGGCCTGGTGCTTGTTGTGCGACATGAGGTCAGGCGTGAAGTTGTAGAGGGGCTGTCCGTTAAGCGTGACTTGGTTCACGCCGTGGTTCTTGAACGTTCCGATCTTGCCCTTGATCCCGCTCGCCTTGGTCGCGCTGCCCGGCGACGAAACCGTGACGGGCGGCCAGAACGCCCAGCAGTCCGTGCTCGCGCTGCTGGTCTTCTTGCAGATGATGTGGTGCGTTGTCTCACCCTGGAAGGTGTAGACGGGGTAGCCGGATGGCCCGACCGCCACCGACTCGTGGGTGTTCACGGGCTTGACCGCGAACATTGCGGTGGATGCGTTCGTCACGTGGGTGTTCGTCTGCACCTTGAGGGTGAACGACTTCGCGATCGCGAGCCCGGCCAGCCCGAGGACCGCAAGCCCCACGACTCCCGCAACCAGAATCACCGTCCGGCGCGGGCGACGCGCGCCACCGCGACTGAGTCGACTCGTCAAAACAGGCTCCCTTCGATCGTGGACATGCCTGGTAGACGCCGCCCGGCGACGAAGTCTTCCCGACGGTCACGCACGTGCACCAGTCGCGCCACCACCCGCACCGCCGCCTCCCCGCATTGCACCGAAATTCAGGACGAGCACGTCGCACTCGACCCGCCCAGCCGGCCGAATGGCTATTCGGTCGGCCACAGCGCGAACTTCGGCACACTCGCCGATCGCGGTACGTCGAGTGGCGAGTTATTCGCCCTCGAGGTCTACGTTGAGCGTCAGCGACAGCCGCCGGCCATCGCCGGCAGGATCACGAGCGTGTCGCCGTCGCCGACGGAAGTCTCCAGCCCGTCGAGCACCCGCACGTCCTCGTCATTCAGATAGACGTTCACGTACCGGTTGAGCCCGCCGTCGGCCGCGAACAGCTGCGCCTGGGTGTCGGGATGGGCTTCGGCGACCGACCGCAGGATCTCCCCGACCGAGGACCCCGAGGCGTTCAGCTCCTTCTCGCCGCCGACCGACGGCCGCAGAACGGGTGGTATCCGAATCGTCGCCATACGGTCGGAACCCTAGTGCGCGCCGGCGCAGAACGCCTCGTAGTCGGGGAACACGCCCATCTCGCCGTCGGAGATCGACTCGGGATCGACCGAGCAGATCGGGCAGTCGGGGTCGCGCCGAACCTTGACCTCGGTGACGGTCGCCGCGAGCGCGTCGTACATCAACAGGCGCCCGACGAGCGTGTCGCCCTCGTCCAGGATCAGCTTGATGACCTCGGTCGCCTGCAAAAGACCCATCGTGCCGGGCAGCACGCCGAGGACGCCGTTGGCGCCGCACGACGGCGCCAGCTCGGCCGGCGGCGGTACCGGGAACAGGCAGCGGTAGCACGGCCCGTCGTGGGGCTTGAACACCGACAGCTGGCCCTCGAACCCGAGGATCGCGGCCGACACGACCGGGATCCCGAGCCGCACCGACGCGTCGTTCAGCAGGTACCGCGTCGGGAAGTTGTCGAGACCATCGACGACCACGTCCCAGCCGGCGCCAAGCACTTCCATGATGTTCTCGGGCCCCAGCCGCAGCGAGTACTTGACAACGTCCACGTCTGGGTTCAGCGCCTTGATCGTCTGCTCTGCCGAGTCGACCTTGGGGACTCCGATCCGCTCGCTCGAGTGGATCACCTGACGCTGCAGATTCGAGAGGTCGACCTCGTCGTTGTCGACGATCCCGAGCGTGCCCACGCCCGCCGCAGCGAGGTACAGGGCTGCGGGCGAACCAAGTCCACCGGCTCCCAGGAGCAACACGCGAGCGTCGAGCAGCTTCTCCTGACCTTCCATACCGACTTCGGGCAGCAGCAGATGGCGGGAGTAGCGCTCGCGCTGCTCGGCGGTGAGCGTGCGTGGCGTCTGCACCTCGTAACCGCGATCCTTCCACAGCGTGAAGCCCCCGGTCATCGACTCGACGTGCTCGTAGCCGAGGTCGTCGATCAGCGTGCGCGCGGCCCACGCCGAGCGGTTGCCCGACGCGCAGTACAGGACCACGTGCTGGTCGCGCTCCGGAACCGCGCCCTCGATCCGCGACTCGAAATAGCTCTTGGGGACATGGATGGCGCCGGGGATGTGCCCCGCCGACCACTCCTCGGGTTCACGAACGTCGACGATCACCGCGCCGTTGCCGACCTGCTCACGCACGGCGGCGGGATCGACCTCATCGATCTTGCTCTTGATCTGGCGGAGAACCTCCACCCCGGACGGGCTCATCGTCGAAAACTCCTCAAATGCGGTATGGATTCAATACTTCAGAGAGTATAGCGAGACAGGAAGGCCATGACAGAACCTCTTTTCCCCAGTCTCGCGGACCCTGACGGCCGCGAGGCGATTCGTATCGGCGACGATGCGCTCAGCTATCGCGAGCTCGCCGGAGCCGCCGCGGCGATAGCCCACGAACTCGAGGACGCCGGGCGTGTCGCCGTGTGGGCGCAGCCCACGCTCGAGCTCGTCGTCGCGGTCGTCGGGGCGCTCGCGGCCGGCGTGGCCGTCGTCCCGATCAACCCCGGCCTCGGCCCCCGCGAGCTCGGCCACATCGTGCAGGACAGCGCCCCCGAGCGCCTGCTGGCGTGGCCGGGCGTGGATCCGCCGGCCGAGCTGCAGCGCCTCCCCCGCACCGACGTCGACATCAAAGCAACCGCGGCCAAGCCCCACCCGGAGCACCGCGGCAACGACGACGACGTCGCGTTCGTGATGTACACCTCCGGGACCACGGGCCCGCCCAAGGGCGTCCAGATCCCCCGCCGGGCGATCGCCACCAACCTCGACGCGCTCGCCGACATCTGGCAGTGGACGGCCGAGGACCGCCTCACCCACGCGCTGCCGGTGTTCCACGTCCACGGTCTCGTGATCGGCATCCTCGGGCCGCTCCGGCGGGGCGCCCACGTCGAGCATGCCGGCCGTTTCTCCCCGCAGGCCCTCGGGGACGCACTCAGGCGGGGCGCGACGATGGTGTTCGGCGTCCCGACCATGTACAGCCGCATCGCCAAGGAGGCCGAGACCGACCAGGACCTCGCCCGCTCGTTCGCCAAGGCCCGGCTGCTGGTGTCCGGATCGGCGGCGCTTCCGATGACCGTGCACGAGGCCATGAAACGCCTCACCGGCCAGCAGATCCTCGAGCGCTACGGGCTGACCGAGACGCTGATGAACACCGGCACGCGGCTCGGCGACCCGGTCATCCCCGGCCGCGTCGGCCCGCCGCTCCCGAACATCGAGGTCCAGCTCATCGCCGAGGACGGCGCCACGATCGAAGACAGCGACGACGAGACGATCGGGGAGGTCGCGGTCCGCGGCCCCAACGTGTTCACGGGCTACCTCAACCGACCCGACGCCACCGGGGAGGCGATGCGCGACGGCTGGTTCATGACCGGCGACATGGCCACCCGCAACGAGGCCGGCTCGATCAAGCTCGTCGGCCGCAAGAGCACCGATCTGATCAAGTCAGGCGGGTACCGGATCGGCGCCGGCGAGATCGAGGGTGCGCTGCTCGAGCATCCGGCCGTCTCCGAGGCGGCCGTGACCGCACGGCCCGACGACGACCTCGGCGAGCGGATCGTCGCCTGGGTCGTGACCGAGCCCGGCCACACCGCCACCGCCGAGGAGCTCGAATCGCACGTGGCCACCCTGCTCACGAGGCACAAGCGCCCCCGCGAGGTCCACTTCATCGAGGAGCTGCCCCGCAACGCGATGGGCAAGGTCATGAAGCGCGAGCTCCGAGAGCCCTAGAAGGGCAATCAGCAGCCGGCGGGGCGTCCTCCAAACCCCAAAGGAGGACGCCCCGCAAAAACTCAGACCCAGAATCCCTTTCCACCCGTCCCATCCCCGTTTCCGGGGAACGCCTGTGGAGAGCTTGCAGTACGAGTTATCGGCGCGGCGGCAACCGGCCGATATCGGGCCAAGACCCCATATTGCTCCCGGAAGGTCTCGCCGATAACACCACCAAGGGAGCCGCCTGGACCGATCCATGAAATCGCGCTCGCTGCTCGCCCAAGTACTCGCCGTCAATGCGCTGCTGATCGCAGCGACCATGCTCGTGGCCGCCGTCGCGCTCGATCAGCGCGTTGGCAGTGCCGCGCGCGGCGGCGAGATGCTCGTGCTCGGGCTCGCGCTGGTCGCGACATTGCTCGGCAACTGGCTGCTCCTGCGCCGGCGGTTCATCCCGCTCGATCGCCTGATCTCGTCGATGGAGCAGATCGACCTCGCCACCCCCGCCAAGCAGTTGCACTCGTGCGACCGGATCGACAGCTCCGAGGCCCACCGCCTCGAGGCCGCGATCAACCAGATGCTCGCCCGCCTCGAGTCGGCCCGCCGCGCCGCGGGCCGGGCGGCGATCGAGGCCCAGGAGCGCGAGCGCCGGCGGATCGCCCAGGACCTCCACGATGAGGTCAACCAGGCCCTGACCGCGGTCTCGCTCCGGCTCCAGGCCTCGATCGAGCACGCCCCCGTCGAGCTTCGCCGCGAGCTGACCGAGACCAAGCGGCTCGCCGGCCAGGCGATGGAGGAGCTGCTGACGCTGGCCCGCCAGCTCCGTCCGGCCGTGCTCGACGATCACGGCCTGCTGCCGGCGCTCCACAGCCAGGTCCGCGACTTCTCCGACCAGACCGGCATCCAGGCCGCGTTCAACGTCCGCGGCCAGGCGCCACGGCTCTCCCCCGACCAGCAACTCGTCGTGTATCGCGTGACCCAGGAGGGCCTGTCGAACGTCGCCCAGCATTCGGGCGCGAACCGGGTCGACGTGGAGCTGTCGTTCATCGGCCGCACGGTGCTGAGGATCACCGATGACGGCGAAGGATTTGTGTCCCGCCGGGAGGGCGGGCTCGGGCTGTCCGGCATGCGCGAGCGCGCGCTCCTGGTCGGCGGTCATCTGTCTATCTGGTCCGGCAAGGGCCACGGAACGCGAGTGGAGCTCACGCTCGCATAACAAGAGAGGAGCACGGATGCGAATCTTGGTTGCGGACGATCACGGGATCGTCAGGTCGGGAATCAAGCTGCTGCTGGAGCGCCAGCCGGGGATGGACGTGGTGGCGGAGGCGGCCGACGGGGTTGAGGCGGTCGAGCAGGCGCTCTCGGCGCGCCCGGACCTGTGCATCCTCGACGTCGGCATGCCGAGGATGACCGGTCTGCAAGCCGCGCGGGAGATCCGCTCCCACCTCAAGGACGTGCGGGTGCTGATGCTCTCGATGCACGACGACGAGCACTATCTGTTCGAGGCGCTCAAGGCCGGCGCGTCGGGCTACGTCCTCAAGCGCGAGGCCGACCAGGATCTGGTCGGCGCCGTCCACGCCGTTGGGCGCGGCGAGGCGTTCCTGACCAACGCGGCCGAGCGCTCGATCATCCGGCGTTGGATGGAGGGCGGCGACGGCAGCCCGTCGATCTCGCTGACCCCCCGCGAGGAGGAGGTGGTCAAGCTGATCGCCGAGGCGTACACGAACGCCCAGATCGCGGAGATCCTCCACCTCGCCGAGAAGACGGTCGAGTCGCACCGCGCGAACGTGCTCCGCAAGCTCGGGATGCGCGACCGGGTCGAGCTGGTTCGCTACGCGATCCGCCGGGGGCTCGTGGAAGCCTGATTTTGGGCCGCCTCCGGCGGCATCCGTGGGGCCATGTACCCCGTCCGGACGGGCCCGCCTGGCCCCATGGATGCCGCGCGCGGGGAATCCGGCTCCGGACCGTTCGCGTTCCTTCAAGTCACGGAGCCGAATTCCCTTAGGGAATCCGCCGCATCGACGTCCGCAGCGCGTGACGTCCCGCGGCGATTCCCCGGCCCCTTAGCATCGGCAACCCGTGCGCGCCCCGGTCGACCACATCGCCGCTCCCCTGTTCCCGCCCCGGATCGAGTGGATCAACGGGCGGCCGCACGGCTACCCGATGCTGCTCGAGTTCTGGGACTTCTGCCGAGTCCAGTCGATCAGGACGCTGCCCTATGTCAAGGCGTGGGACGAGCGCTACCCGGACCTCCAGGTGGTCGGCGTCCACGCCGCCGGCTTCCCACCCTCGCAGGACCCCGCCGCGGTCAGCGATGCTGTGGCGCGACTGGACGTGCCGTACCCGGTCGCGGTCGACACCGAGTACGAGGTGTGGGGCCTATACGGCAACCGCGGCTGGCCCGCGCGGTACCTGTTCAACGAGCGCGGGATGCTGCTCGACTTCCACTACGGCGAGGGCGCCTATGAGGAGACCGAGCTCGCGATCCAGGAGCTGCTCGGGATCGAGCAGCCGGTGCTCGCGCCGTTCCGACCCGAGGAGGCGCCGGACGCGCAGCTCGAGCCCCAGACCGACGACGTCGAGGGGCCGTACTCGGGGCCGTACACGGCCGGCGCCGTGTGGGCGGTGTTCGACGGCAACGGGGCGGTCGAGGTCAACGGCCGCACGATCGCGGTCGACCATCCGGGCGCGTACGAGCTGATCGCGCACGATCGCAGCACGACCGCGGAGCTCGCGCTGGAAATCGGCGACGGCGTGATTTGCCACGCCGTCTGCTTCACGCCGGGTCTAGGAGGTTGACCAGCTCGGGCGGCCCGTCGTCCGCGACGATCACGGCGAACCCCGGGCGGTAGGGACTGCCGAGCGGGTCGTCCCCGATGAATCGTGCCTCGTACACCCAACTTCCGGTGTTGAGCAGCCGGCCCCACTCGCTGGGGTCGTCGCCGGGAAGCGGACCGGCACGGTGCGTGTGCCCGAAGATCACATGGGCCGCGGGAACCCCGAGGCGGGCGAGCACCTCGGTGAAGCCGGCGAGCGCGCCGCGGCGCAGCGCAACGCCGGACACATCGGATCTGAGCGGGCCGATTCCGGCTCGGTTCAGCCCTGCTATCGCCATCCCCAGGCCGAGCGCCATCGCGCGGCGGCGAACGCTGCGCCGGCCGGCTCCGCCGTTCAGTCTCTGCCAGGCCGCGACCTGGAAACTCCCGCCGCCGCCCAGGCGCAGGCCACCGCTCTGCGCGACCGTGTCGGCCCAGGCGTACATCGGCGCGAGCGCCGCCTCGTAGTCCTCGGCGCGGCCCGGGCCTCCCTCGGGCTCGCCGGCGACGCGGACGGTCACGCCGGCGCCGAGCCGCTCGAGGATCGGCACGGTGTTGTGGCGGTCGCCGTAGTGGCCGTGGATCGCGTAAACGTCGTCGCGCAGCCAGACCCCGGGGTACGCGACCCGGACCCGGCCCCGCCCACCCGGCGCGAGCGAGCGCACGACCGTGCCGAGAGGCTCGCGCGGGTCCCACTCGACCGCGGATTCGAGGCCGAGCGGCGAGGCCGGGTCGCGGCGTTCGAGCCAGCCTCGCAACAGCCCGTGGTCGTGGTTGCCGGGCACGACCACGACCTCACCGCCGGGTCCGAGCGCGGCCGACATCTCGGACAGCACCGGCGAGGCGGCGGTGAGCGCCTCGCGCACCGGCCCATGACGGAGCTCGAGCGTATCCCCGAGCAGTACCAGGCGATCGAACTCGGGCAGCCTGCCCACCAGCGCGGCGCGCTCGGGCTGCCGGCGCAGCACGTCGGCCCGGCCGCGAGAGCCGAGGTGGAGGTCGGAGATGACGAGTGTCCGCAGCGGTCTAAGCGGAGCCGGCCGCCACGGCCTGGCGGATCACCTTCGGGAGCATGAAGCGGACGTCCTCGTGCACCACTTCGAGCTCCTGCACGTCGGTGGTTCCGCGGGCCCGGAAGAACTCGACCAGCCGCTGCACGAGCGACTCCGGCGCGCTCGCCCCGGAGGTGATTCCGACCACACGCTTGCCGGCGAGCCACTCCTCGCGAACCTCGGTCTCGTTGTCGATCAGGTGCGAGTCCGCGCCGTGCTCGCGCGCGACCTCGACGAGCCGGTTCGAGTTCGAGGAGTTGCGCGAGCCGATCACGAGCACCAGATCGCACTGCGCGGCGAGCTGCTTGACCGCCGCCTGGCGGTTGGTCGTCGCGTAGCAGATGTCGTCGGTCCGGGGCCCGATGATCGCCGGGAAACGTTGGCGGAGCCGATTGATGATCGCGCGGGTCTCGTCGACCGACAGCGTCGTCTGGGAGATGTAGGCGATCCGGCTCGGGTCGGTCACCTCCAGCCGGTCGACGTCGTCCTCGGACTCGACGAGCACGATGTTCTCAGGCGCCTCCCCCATCGTGCCCTCGACCTCCTCGTGACCGGCGTGGCCGACCAGCACGATTGTGTAGCCGTCGGCGGCGAACTTCTTCGCCTCGACGTGGACCTTGGTCACGAGCGGGCAGGTGGCGTCGATCGTGTCGAGGTTGCGCACACGCGCGTTCGCGTGGACGCTCGGGGCGACGCCGTGCGCGGAGAACACCACGGTGGCGCCCTCGGGCACGTCGGCCTCGGACTCGACGAACACCGCGCCGCGCTCGCTCAGCTGCTCGACCACGAACTTGTTGTGGACGATCTCCTTGCGAACGTACACCGGCGCGCCATACAACTCGAGCGCGCGCTCGACCGTCTGCACAGCCCGATCCACGCCCGCGCAGTAACCGCGCGGCGCCGCGAGCAGAAGCTTCTCAGGCGTCGACCCCACCGCATGGAGTGTAGGGCGGGCGTTCGAGAAGATACGCTTGGCCGGCACCGTCCGCTCGCCGGAGACGACCCCATGACGCAACGACACCTGGACCGCCTCAGCTCGACCGACGCCTCGTTCCTCCACCAGGAGGGGCCGGCGTCGCACATGCACATCGGCGGAGTGCTGATCTTCCAGGGGCCCCCACCGGAGTTCGCCGACTTCCTCGACCACGTCCGCAGCCGGCTGCACCTCGTGCCCCGCTACCGCCAGAAGCTGGCCACCCCGCCGCTTGAGTCGGGCCGGCCCCTGTGGGTCGACGATCCCGACTTCAACATCGAGTACCACATCCGCCACACGGCGCTGCCGTCGCCCGGCAGCGAGGAGCAGCTGTTTCTGCTGGCCTCGCGGATCGCCTCCCAGCCGCTCGACCGGGACAAGCCGCTGTGGGAGAACTGGCTGGTCGAGGGGCTCGAGGGCGACCGGTTCGCGCTGATCTCCAAGACCCACCACGCGCTCGTCGACGGCATCTCCGGCGTCGATCTCGCCACGGTGCTGTTCGATCTCGAGCCTTCCCCGCCGGCACAGGAGGAGGAGCTCGAGCGGTGGCAGCCGCATCGGCGGCCCTCGTCGGCCGAGCTCGTCGTCGCCGGCGTCCGGGGGATGCTCGGGGTCGCCGGTGGACTCGCGGCGCGGACCGTGACCGCCGCGACCCGACCCGTGAGCTCGCTCGGAGCCCTCCGGGACCGGGCCGAGGGCGTCGGCGAGATCGTCTGGGCCGGGCTCAACCCGGCACCCGAGACGCCTCTGAACGTCGAGATCGGCCCCCACCGGCGGTTCGCCGTCGTCCGGCACCAGCTCGACGACTACAAGACCGTCAAGAACTCGTTCGGGGGCACGGTCAACGACGTCGTGCTGACCGTCGTGTCCGGGGGGCTGGCCGCCTGGCTCCAGTCACGCGGGCATTCGGAACCGAGGGGCTCGAGATGCGCGCGCTCGTGCCGGTGTCGGTCCGAACCGACGCGCACCGGAACCAACTCGGCAACCAGCTCACGGTGATGCGGGGCCCGCTGCCCGTCTACATCCACGATCCCGTCTCGCGCCTTCGGTTCGTCAGGCGGGCGATGGACGGGCTGAAGGAGTCAAAGCAGGCGGTCGGCGCCGCGACGCTGACGGCGGTCAACGAGCTCGCGCCGCCGACGATCCTCGCCCAGGCCTCGCGCCTCAATTTCTCCACGCGGCTGTTCAACCTGCTGGTGACGAACATCCCGGGCCCCCAGGTCCCGCTGTACATCCTCGGCCGCCAGCTCGAGGATCTGTTCCCGCTCGCGTTCCTGCCCAAGAACCACGCGCTCGCGGTCGCGATCATGTCCTACAACGGCGGCATCGACTACGGCCTGCTCGGCGACTACGACGCCCTCCCCGACATCGATGTGATCGCCGATGGCATCGACGCCTCGCTCAAGCAGCTGCTCGACGAGGCGGCCCGCAGCCGCGCCCGCAAGTCCTCACCGAACGGCGCCGGCGAGGCGCGCAACGGCGGTCCCAAGCAGATCCTCCCGTCGGCGGGGGGCACCCGGCCCAAGCAGGGACCGGCTGCGGACATGCGCGCCAAGCGGGCCGGGCGCCGGCCAGCGCGCAACGATCCCGCGAGCTGAACGCGTACCCCGCGCGGCAGCGCCCGGCCCAGGGAGCGCTTGCCGTTTCGCCTGCGTAGGGCTAACGTCTCCGGTGACGTGGACGACCTGATCGCACCCGACGAGATCGCGTTCCGGCTGGAGCTCACCCCCGCGCAGCTGAAGATCGTCCACACCGCGCTCAAATCGCTGTTCGACGACCTCGGCCACGAAGAGCACGACGTCAAGCAGATCGTCTCGGCCGTGCTGGCGAAGCTCCCCGGCGAGCACGAGATCCGCGCGATCGACATCGAGCGCGAGCTGCGCCGGTCGCCCGCCGCCTGACCGCGGCTAGAAGCCCAGCGCGAACTTGGCGTCTTCGCTCATCCGCTCCGGCGTCCAGGGCGGCGAGAACGTCATCGTCGGACTGACCTCGTCGACCCCGTCGAGCTCCATCACGAACTCCTCGATCTGCTCGGAGACCTGCGGCCCGATCGGGCAGCCGGGGCTCGTGAGCGTGTAGGTCACGCGAACGGTGGAGCCTTCGATCTCGACGTCGTAGATCAGCCCGAGCTCGACGAAGTCGAGGCCCAGCTCGGGGTCGATCACGTCGCGAAGTACGTCTGTCACATCTTCAACAGTTGCCATCGGAGGACCAGTTTAGGGACTTCGCCCACATCCCCCTTGCGGTCAGTGCACCGTTTTGTGTAGGTTTTGGCCCATCGTCGCCTACGATGAACACTCCGCCACTCTGCGTTGTTGCGGGGACGAGGACCGGTCGACACAGGGAGGTCGTCGACAGGCGATGGTCCGCGCCCTACGCTCGCAGACGAACGTGACCGTCGACCTTTCGGAGCTGGCGTTCGCGGACGCGTCGGTGATGCTCGACCTCGCGGTGCTGGCCCGCCGGCTACGGGCCAAGGGGCGCGAGATCCTCCTCCGCGGCCCCCAGCCCCAGGTGCTGGCGCTGATCAAGCACGTCGGGCTTCACCGCCTCCCGGCGGTGAGGTTCGAAGGCGGCATCTCGACGGCTTTCGCCTGACGCCGGCGACGCCGCGGCTAGTGCGGGACCGCCTCGGGCGAGTTCTCGTCCAGCGTCACCCGGCAGGGACCGCCGTGCCCGGCTCGCGGAGCAGCTCGGCGAGTTCGGATCCGTCCTCGCCGAAGCGCGGGAACCGCTTCCCCTCGGTGTCGCCGATCGCGACGAGCTGGTCGCCGACCGCGCGCATGTCGTCGATCAGCCTGCCGGCGCTCTCGCCAGATCGTCTCGGCGCTCCGGGCCAGCTCGCGGGCGCGCATCTCGGCGGACTCGACCATCTCCTCGGCGTTCCGGCGCGCGCTGGCCCGCATCTCCTCGGTCTCGCGCTCGGTGGTGGCGCGCAGGTGCTGAGTCTCGCGCGCGGTCTTCTCGCGCAGCGCGGACACCTCACGGTCGGCGGTCTCGCGCAACTCCGCGATCTCACGATCTGCGATCTCGCGAAGCTGGGCCGCCTCCTGCTTGGCCGCGTTCTGCGCCTCGGCCGCGCGGCGCAGCGCGGACTCATGGAGATCCTGGCTCTCGCGCTCAGCCAGTTGGAGCCGGTCATCGGCCTTGGCGCGGGAGCGAGCGGTGATCTCCTCGGCGGTCTGATGCGCGCGCTGGAGGATGTCGCGGGTCTCCTCGCTGACCTCGTCGAGCGCATGGCGGACGGCCGCCTCCGGCGATGAGGACATCTCGAGCTCGGTGATAAGACGACTCATGCGCTCTACGTACCGATCGACGGCCGCGCGGTCGTAGCCGCGGAGCGCCATCGGGAATTCGACCGCGCGCGCATCCTTGAGAATCCGGTCGCGGTCCGCGGCGGTGAGCACGCGGCTCGAGCCGAACCGCCGTCCCGCCCGTTCGTCCTCCTTCGCACGCTCGCCCACGAGCTCCGCGGCCTGGCTCGCTACCTCCGGCGAGATCTCCGCGTCCTGCGCCCTACGGGTCCCGTTGCCGCCCATGTCCTCACGCGCCATGGCCAAACCGTCCCTTCCTCGCTTGTTGCTCGAAGCCGCTCGCGGCTGAGCACGCGAGCGCCCACAGCAATCAAGCTACCCGTTCGGTCAAGCCGAGTCGAGGGTTCCGCACGGTTGGTATTAGCCTTGCATTGAAATGCTCTTCGTACTCGCATTCATCGTGTGGGCGGCCGCCGAGCTGTTCGTGGCGATCAAGGTCGCCGAAGCGATCGGCGTGCTCGTGACCGTGCTCCTGCTGCTCGTCACCTGGCCGCTCGGCACCTGGGTGCTCCGCTCCCAGGGACGGGCGGCATGGCGCCGTCTCGGAGCTGCCGTGGCCGAGGGGCGCTCGCCCGGACGCGAGGTGCTCGACGGCGTCCTGATCCTGCTCGGGGGACTGCTCCTGATCGTTCCCGGGTTCCTGTCCGACGTGCTCGGCGCGATCGCACTGCTCCCGCCGACGCGCGCCCTGCTGCGCGGGCAGCTCGCGCGCCACGTCCAGAGCCGCTTCGTGGTCCAGGCCACGCGGTTCGCCGGGGCGTCTGGGCCGTACGATGTCGACTCGACCGCCACCGACGTCGACCAGCCGCAGCTGCACGGATGAGCCCGCCCTCGACCGTACTCAGAACGCTCGCGTTCGGCGACGTCGAGCGCACCGTCTGGGGCGCGGCCTGGATTCCTGATCCCGACGGCGCCGCGCTGACCGCGCTCGGCGACGGCGGGGAGCGGACCGCGGTCTCGAGCCTGCGTCTATCCAGCGGCGAGGACGCCGGCGAGTGGCGCCTCGACGGCGACGGCACCGCGCTTGTCGTCTCCCCCGCCGGCGACCCGGTGACGGTCCAGGCACCTGACGATCACGTCGAGGGGTTCGATCAGCTGTGCCGCGTGAGCGGCCGGTTCGAGCTCGACGGCGCCGAGCGGGCGTTCGAGTGCCTCGGGTTGCGGATGTCGCGCTCCGGGGGGTTCGACCTCTCAAAGCTCGAATCGGTACGCGCGGTGACGACGTGGTTCGAACCCGACGAGGGGCTGGCGCTCGTCGCGTTCCGCGGGCGCAAAGCCAAGTCCCACGAAGGCGATGTGGTCACGGCCGCGGTGCTCGGCCCGGAGCGGGCCGCGCCGGTCGAGGACCCGCGCCTGTCGACGACGTACGAGGCCGGCGGCTGGCCCGTCCGGGCCGGGCTCGAGCTCTGGCTCGGCGGCGACGGCGAGGAGGAGCAGTTTCCGCGGCGCGCGTCGGGAGAGGCAGCCGGGGCCCGGGCGCAGGCCGCCGCGGGCGGACTCGAGATCCGCGCGGAGCCGTTCCGGTGGCACAGCCGCGGCCGCGAGGGAGCCGGGCTCTACATGCTGGCCCGCCGGGCGTGAGCCGGGTGGAGGCGATCATCAGCGATTTCGGCGGGGTGCTCACCTCGCCGCTGCTCGAGTCGTTCGCCGGGCTGATGCAGTCGTCGGGGATCTCGCTCGAGGCGGTCGGCAAGGCGATGGCGGCGATCGCCGAGCGCCAGGGATCGAATCCCTTGTTCGAGCTCGAGACCGGCCGGGTCACCGAGGCGGCGTTCTTTGCGGCGCTCGAGGACGAGCTGTCTGCCGCGGGCGGTGGCGCGGTCACGCTCGACGGGTTCGGCGAGCGGTACTTCCAGCAACTCGAGCCCAACGAGCGGATGATCGACTACATGCGCGAGCTCCGCGGACGCGGCTACCGGATGGCGATCTGCACGAACAACATCAAGGAGTGGGAGGCGCACTGGCGGGCGATGCTCCCGGTAGACGAGATCTTCGACGCGGTCGTCGACTCGGCATTCGTCGGGAGCCGAAAGCCCGAACCGCGGATCTACGAGATCACGCTCGAGCGCCTCGGCGCCTCCCCCGGCGCGACCGTGTTCATCGACGACGTCGAGGTCAACTGCGACGGCGCGCGGCAACTCGGCATCACCGCAGTCCGGTTTCGATCGACCGAGCAGGCGATCGAGGACATCGAGGCAGCACTGGGTGAAGCCTGAGTCCGCTGCGGCGATCATCGAGATCGCGTCGGGCGCGTTCGTCACCCTCGACGCGCGTGGGCGGGTGCGCGAGTGGAACTCCCGCGCCACCGAGCTGTTCGGGTACTCGCGCGAGGAGGCGCTCGGGGCCGAGCTGGCCGAGCTGATCGTTCCCGAGCGCTACCGCGATCGGCACCGTGCCGGGATCGAGCGCGCCGCCGCGGGCACCGCCGACGCGGCGGCCGGGCGCCCGCGCCTGATCGTCGAGGCCCGTCGCCGCGACGGCTCAGAGCTTCCGGTCGAGGTCTCGATCGCCGTCGTCCCGGACGGCGAGGAGCCGGTGTTCCATGCCTGGATCCACGACGTGTCCGAGCGCGCGCAGCTGTTGCGCGAGCTCGAGGCCCAGCTGCGCGGCCGGGACCCGGGGTTCGGCGAGATCCTCGATGCGCTGGCCGAGGCGGTGACGATCCGGGATCCGCACCATCACATCCTGTACGCGAACCGGGCGGCGGTGCAGTCGATGGGCTTCGCCTCGCTCGAGGAGATGCAGCGGCGGCCGCCGAACTCGATCTTCTCCGACTACATCGTCCAGGACGAGCACGGCAACGAGCTCACGATGGATGCGATCCCGTCGGTGCGGCTCCTTGCCGGCGAGGCCGCCGAGCCGCTGGTGATGCGCACGATCAACCGGTCGACCGGCGAGCTGAAGTGGCAGCTGCTGAAGTCCGCGCCGCTCCACGGCGAGGACGGAACACCGGTCGCGGCGGTCACGATCATCGAGGACATCACGCGCGAGCGGATCGCCGAGCTCCACGATCAGTTCCTGGCCCGCGTCACCGAGACGCTGATGTCCTCCCTGGACTACGAGGAGACGCTGCGCAACGTCGCGTGGACCGCCGTCCCCGAGATCGCCGATTGGTGCGCGGTCGAGCTGGTCGACGAGCGCGGCGCCCGCCAGCGGGTGGTGCTCGCCCATCGCGATCCGTCCAAGCTCGAGCTGGCCGAGCGATTGCGGCGCTTCGAGCCCGAGGAGCTCGATCCGCGCCGAGGGGTCGGCCGGATCCTCCACACCGGTACCTCCGAGCTCTATCAGGACATCCCCGACGACGTGCTCGCCGAGGCCGCCGTGAGCGATGAGCATCTCGTCCTGCTCCGTTCGCTCGGCTTTCGCTCGGTGCTGCTCGTGCCGCTGACCGCCCGCGGGCGGACGTTCGGCGTCCTGACGCTGGTGATGGCGGAATCGATGCGGCGCTTCGACGATGCCGACCGGGAGTTCGCCGAGCAGGTGGCGGGGCGTGCCGCGGTGGCGGTGGACAACGCCAGGCTCGCCACCTCGCGGCGCCAGACCGCCGACACCCTGCAGCGGAGCTTGCTGCCCGACACTGTCCCGCCAATCGCGGGGTGGACGGTGGCCACGTTCTATCGGGCCGCCCGGGTCGCCGAGGAGATCGAGGTCGGGGGCGACTTCTACGACTTCTACGACAACGGCGACGCCTGGATCGTGCTGCTCGGCGACGTCACCGGCAAGGGCGTCGAGGCGGCGGCGCTGACATCGCTGGTCCGGCATGGCGCTCGTTTCCTCTCGAAGTACGAGCGCAGCCCGAGCCGGATCCTCTTCCGCCTCAACGAAGCGCTGAGCGAGCAGCCGGGACTGTGGCTGTGCACGGCGGTGTGCGTGCGCCTGCACCGCGAGGAGGCGGTGATCGCGTCCGCGGGACACCCGCCGGCACTGATCGTCCGCGACGACGGTCGCGTGCGCGAGATCGGCACCGAGGGTCCGATCCTCGGTGCCTGGACCGGTGAGCTGCCGGTGGATCGAACGGTGCCGGTCGGCGCGGACGAGACGCTGTTCCTGTACACGGATGGCGTCATCGACACGCTCGGCGAGCACGACCGGTTCGGTGCCGGCAGGCTCAAACGGCTGCTGGCCGAGCACGGCGCGCGCGCGCCGGAACGATTGCTGTCCGAGCTCGCAGCGGGACTCGACCGCTTCCAGGTCGGACCACAGGCCGACGACACCGCGGCGCTGGCGCTGCGACCGGTGCCGGTGGCGAGCGGCGCGGGGGCCCAACCGGCGCATCCCGTACGCTCAGCTCGTACTCTTCCGGTTTTCTGACCGAAGGCGGCGATGTGGCTTCCCTGCCCAAGTTCCGGATCGAGACGCTCCAGAGCGGATCCGGGACCACGATAAAGCTAACGGGCGAGCTCGACAGCGCGACCTGCAGCGAGCTGCTGGAGCGCTTCGAGCAGGCGGCCGCCGCACCTGATTTTCGGGAGCTCGTGATCGACCTCGAGGAGGTGTCGTTCATCGACTCATCCGGGATGCGGGCGATCATCGCGCTCGAGCGCCGCGCCAAGGAGGGCGGGCTCGCGCTCGCACTGATGCCGCCCCCGCCGGCGGTGACCGAGTTGCTCCGCGTCACCGGGATCACCGACCGCCTCCCGCTTGCGCCCCACGCGGACGTCGCGGCGGCGGTCGCCCCGTTCTTCGAACGGGTCGAGATCGAGCTCGCGCGGGATTCCGACACGCCCGCCCGGGCCCGCGTCGAGCTCCGCGAGGCCGTCGCGGGCCATCTGTCCGACGACGACGCCGCCACCGCGACCCTGTTGGTCTCCGAGCTGGTGACCAACGCCGTCGTGCATCCCGGCGAAGCTGTGGGCGGCTCGGTCGGCTTGCGGATTACGACCCACGTCGACCGCATCCGAGTCGAGGTGTCCGACGAAGGGTCCGGCTTCGAGCCCGGGAGCGTGAAGCGGCGTCCCTACGGCGCCGGGGGACATGGCCTGTTCGTCGTCGCCGGGCTGGCCAGTCGCTGGGGCATCACCCGCCCAATCGTCGACGGCAAACAGGGGTTCTGCGTCTGGTTCGAGGTCGACTCAGACGCAGCGGCTGCCGACGACGCTGAGCAGGATCAGTTCTCGACGCCGAGTCGATCCCAGCAGTACAGCTCCAGGCACTCCTTGGCGAGCTCGATACATCTCGCCTCGGAAAGCCAGGGCAGCACGGTGTCGAACGCCTGATCCTCGCCCACGCCGGCCTCGAACGCCTCCTCGCCGCGGAAGCCGGCCGCGATCTTGAGCGCCTCCCGGCGGTGATCGCCCAGGGACGGGAACACGTTCACGAGGAACTCCCGGTTGGGCAGCGGATGTCCCACCTCGAGCGACGCGTGCCACGCCGCGAGTAGCGACAGGTCGTGCTCGTCGAGGTCTGCGAGCGCCTTTGCGTAATGCGACTCGAGCTCCGACTCGGGGATCTCGTCCACCCAAGCCCGAACCACTTCTCCGAGGATCTGGCGACGAGCCTCGCGCCCCACCGAGTCCGCGATCACGCGGATGGCGTCCTGGGGTTCGATGAAGCAAAGTGACATTGCGGCTCCGGTCCGGGTATGCGAACGCGGCAGACGGTAAGCGTTCGGCCGGACGTAACGGAGAGCCGCTAAGACTTGACCGTGACCGTCACGGTCGGCGACGACGAGCGCGCGTTGCGGGCGTCGGCGAGGAGCACGGCCTTCAGCTTCTTGCCCCCGGCCTGCTGGAAGCGATGCGACAGCGCGTAGCTGGAGGCGTGGCCCAGTCGCGAGCGCGCGATCACCATCCAGTGCTTGCCGAACAGCTGTTCGATCAGCACGACCTCGCCCGCGTGAGAGGGCGCCACGTGTCCGCGGAGCGTGATCGGGGTGCCGGTCGCGACCGACCGGGTCGACGTCGACAGGGCGACAAGCGCGTTGACTTGCTGGTGAAGCGTCGGGCTGCGTAGACCGGCCGCGGTCACGTAGACCTGCTGATCGGCGTTCACCGTCCCGGCCTTCAACGTGATCCTGTACTGGCCCGCGCTGTCCGTCGTGGTCTGCGTGACCTTTTGGAAGCTGGTCTGGCCGGCCAGCTCCCGCCACAGCACGACCTGCGTGCCGGCCACGGGATTCGCGGTCAGGCCGCCGCGGATCACGACCTTGTGCCCCGCCAGCGACGGGTCGGGCGAGGAGGCGATCGTCAGGTCTCCGGGCGTGCACGTGCCGGTGCAGCACGTCGTTCCCTGGGTGCAGCACGCTGTTCCCTGCGTGCAGCACGTCGTCGTGCCGCAGCAGCCTCCATTTGTGGGGGTCGGACAGCAGGGCGCGATGTCCGGGCGCCGCTGAGGGCTCTGGACGGGGACCGGGCAGCATCCCGGCACCAGCATTTGCGGGCAGATGATGTGGGGCGAGGCGCCGGTCGCCGCGGCTGGGGTCAGGCCCGCCAGCACGCAGATCGAGGCGATTAGAAAAACGAGCGACGACGGAGGAATAAAACGGCGCATCGCAGGTACCCGCGGTTGACTTACCCGGATTTGTGAAGCCTAACGCACTTTTGTGATCTCGACCGCGGAGCTGAGACCGTTTCTCAGAGCCCGAGCGCTGCTGAGATGGCCGCGAGCGCGTCAGGCTCGGCCTCGGGCTCGGCGGCCACACCGAGCGTCGCCCGCTCGCCGCGCTGCCAGTTGTGCAATCCGAGATCGAGCGCGTCGAGTGGGAGGCCGCACGCGCGCGCCAGGTCCCCAGCGCGACGCTCGAGCAGCAGCGGGTCGCCGATCCCGAACGCGCGCTTGGCCCCGACCGTGATGTCGTTCGCGCCACCGAACGCCAGCGTCCCCGCGCGGAGGTCGAACACCCCGAGCCGGCCGAGCGTCACCAGCAGATCGAACCGCGCGTCGCGATGCAGCCCGGGCAGCGCCAGACGCTCGAACGCCCGGGCGAACCGCCGCTCGGACGGCCACCCCGCGTCGCCCGTGTAGGCGGCAGCCTGGGAGCCGGCGCGCGCCGCCCATGCCCGATACGCCTCTAACGTCTTCGTCCCCCGGGCCGGGTCGTGGGCGGTCCGAGGCCCGCACCGCACCTCGTCGAGCACGGGCATCTCCCCGGAGGCCCAGGAGGTGCGCACGCGCGCGATCTCGGCGAACGGATCCTCGTCCTCGAGCGGGCACAGGTAGGCGATCAGGAACGCCAGCCACGCGCGCTCTTCGATGTCGGCACCGGCGTCTGCGACCTCCCGGTAGAGCCCGGGCGGGTCCTGCTCGAGCGTCCTCAGACGCTGATCGGCGAACGCCAGCTCCTCGGCAAGCCGGGCGGCGTCGGCGCTCGACTTCAGGCCCATCACGAGCCCGGATTGGTAGCCGTCGTCGGCGCCGCGCGCCACGCGCCGGACCGTGACCCTGCTGCCCGAGCCCGACCGCGCCGGGGGCCCGGAACGGGCCCGGCTCGGGCCGGGCGTCCCCGGGCGCGGCTGAGTGGTCCGCGGCGCGCTTGAGCTGACGATCGGGCGCAGCTCGATCGACTGCTCCTTCGAGCAGATCGGACAGTTCTGAACCAGGTGGTTGTGGCGGCAGAAGGTCGGCACTTCGGGGCGGGGCGGCAGAGTGGCGCCCAGCTACACAGAGTAGGGGCGATCGAGCCGGTTCGTTGGTGCGGTCGCTTTCCGAGCGTCCGCGAGGCCGAGCCGGGCTGCTAGCCACTACGCTCTGCCCGCTTGAGCGTCGACCCGCCCATCTTCGATTTACAAAGCCACTCGATCCACTCCGACGGCGCGCTCGAGGCGCGCGACGTGGTGGCGAGTGCCGCGGCGGCCGGCGTCGAGTTGCTTGCGCTGAGCGACCACGACACGGTCGACGGCGTCCAGCAGGCGCTCGACGCCGCGTCAGACCTCGGGGTGCGGCTCGTCACCGCGGTCGAGATCTCATCCGTCGACCGCAACAAGCAGGACCTGCACGTGCTCGGCTACCTGATCGATCACCACGACTCGGTCCTGCGCGATCGCCTGAGCGCCTGGCGCGATGATCGCGAGCAGCGCGCCGAGGCGATGGGCGCGGCGCTCCGCGAGCTCGGCTACGAGCTCGACGAGTCCGAGATCTCGCGCCGGCGGGCCGAGGGCAAGCCGATCGGCCGCCCCCACCTCGCCGACGCCGTCGTGCACCACCCGGCGAACGCACAGCGCCTCCGCGACGAGGGGCTCGCCGAGCGCTCCGCGTTCCTCGAGGCGTACCTGATCGACGGCAAGCCGGCGTTCAAGCTCCGTACCACCCCAACCGTGACGGAGTCGATCGAGGCGATCCACGACGCCGGCGGCGTCGCCGTCTGGGCCCACCCGTTCTGGGACGTCGCTGACGCCGGCGACGTCCTCGCGACGATCGACCGGTTCCGTGAATGGGGCCTCGACGGCGTCGAGGCCTTCTATGCGACCCACACTCGCGAGCAGGCCGAGATGCTCGCCGACCGCTGCGCCGAGCTCGGGCTGCTCAGCACGGGCTCCTCGGACTTCCACGGGCCGGCGCACAAGCTGTTCTCGCGCTTTCGCGCGTTCAGCACGTACGGTCGCGAGCCGGCGCTAGGGGCGATCGCGGCTTAGCCGCGTCTCAGGGCGCCGCTCGCGGAGCCCCGAGCACGCCCCGCGCCCGCAGCTCCGCCATCAGCTGCTCGACCAGCTCGTCCAGCGGCCGCTCCGTCGGACGAAGCTCGAGATCGGCCTGCGCCGGCGGCTCGTACGGCGCGTCGACACCCGTGAACCCATGGATCTGCCCGCACCGCGCGCGCGCGTACAACCCCTTCGGATCGCGCCGCTCGCACTCCTCGAGCGGCGTATTGACGAACACCTCGAGGAACTCGATCTCGCCCTGCTCATGGAGGGTCCGCGCGAGTTCGCGGTCGACCGCATACGGGCTGATCACGCTCACGATCGCGATCGTTCCCGAGTCCGCGAACAGGCTCGCGACATGCGCCACCCGGCGGATGTTCTCGGCCCGGTCGCCCGGATCGAATCCGAGATCGCTGTTCAGGCCGTAACGGAGGTTGTCGCCGTCGAGCCGGTAAGCGCGGTAGCCGTCCCGCGCGATCCGCTCCTCCAGCACCGCGGCGATCGTCGACTTCCCCGATGCGGGGAGGCCGGTCAGCCACACGGTGGCGCCGCGCTGCCCGAGCAGCTCCCACCGCGCCCCGCGCGCCAACCGGCTGCGGTCCCAGGTGATGTCGCTGCTGCGCGGATGCGAGGGATCGATATGCGCCTCGATGATCATGCCGGCGCCGGCGGTGCCGTTGGTGGCCTCGTCGATCATGATGAAGCTACCGGTGGTCCGGTTACGGCGGTACTCGTCGAAGATGATGGGCACCGACGTGCGGAGCCGCAGCCGGCCGACGTCGTTACTGCCGAGCTTGCCGGCGTGCTCGTCGCGACGGAGCGTGTTGACGTCGATCCGGTAGCGCACCTCCTCGACGATCGCCCGCGCCGCGCGACTGGTGTGCTTGATCGCGTACACCCCGCCGGCGGTGACCGGCTCGTCCGCCATCCAGCACACGATCGCCTCTAGATGGCGGTCGACGGTCGGGCGGTTGTGCGGCCGGCAGATCATGTCCCCGCGCGAGACGTCGAGGTCGCCGTCGAGCCGCAGCGTCACCGACATCGGCGCGCACGCCTCCGACAGCGCCCCCTCGGATGTGTCGACCGAGGCGATCCGAGTCTCCTCGCCGCCCGGCAGCACGACCACAGGATCGCCGGCACGGAATATGCCGGCCGCGATCTGGCCCGCGTAGCCGCGGTAGTCGGGGTCGCTCCCGCCCGGCCCGGGCCGGATCACCCACTGCACCGGGAACCGGCAGTCGATCAGGTTGCGGTCCGAGGAGATGTGAACGTGCTCGAGGTGGTACAGGAGCGCGGGTCCCTGATACCAGCCCATCTCCCGCGAGCGCTCGACGATGTTGTCGCCGTGCACGGCGGATGTGGGGATGAACGTCACGTCGGTCGCCTCGAGCCGCGCGCAGAACTCGCGGAACTCGTGCGCGACCTGCTCGAACCGCTCGTGGGCATAGCCGACCAGGTCCATCTTGTTGACGCACACGACCAGGTGCCTGATCCCGAGCAGCGACGCGATGAACGCGTGCCGGCGGGTCTGCTCGACCACGCCCTTGCGGGCGTCGATCAGGATCACCGCCAGGTCGGCGGTCGAGGCGCCCGTGACCATGTTGCGCGTGTAGCGCTCGTGCCCCGGGGTGTCGGCGATGATGAACTTGCGGTGTTGGGTCTGGAAGTACCGGTAGGCGACATCGATCGTGATGCCCTGCTCGCGCTCGGCCCGCAGCCCGTCGGTCAGCAGCGACAGGTCGAGCCCGCTCTCGCCGTTGCGACGCTCCGACGCGGCCCGTATCGCCTCGAGCTGATCGGTGAGGATCTGCTTGGAGTCGTACACCAGCCGGCCGATCAGCGTGCTCTTGCCATCGTCAACCGAGCCCGTGATGACCAGGCGCAACATCGTGGCCGAGCGGGCCTGTTCGAGCGTCGCCGCCACCGCCTGCGCCGCACCGCTGTTTGTCATGGGGCCGACCGTACCGTAGCTCACGGATATCCGGTCCCCTCAGCGTCTATCGACGATTGCCGATTCATCGCTACCAGTAACACCGTCAGCCGATGGCGGTAGCGCTGGCGCATCCGCTCGCGCTCGCGGGTCGCGATTGGGACGGGGCTTTGCGTTCATCATGTGCGTGTGAATGTCCGAGCCGTGGTCAGACAGTTTGAGTGCCCTGCGAACACAACGCCGCCGGGCTCCGCTACAGCCGGATGAGCTTCCCGGCCCGTTGGCCACGCGTCACGCCGCGTAAATCAACGAAGAGACTTGCGTCGTCGGCGATCGCCCCATGGTCGAGGCCAGGATGGGCAGTCACGAGCACGACAACGTCGGCCGCCTGAATGTCGCTGAGCGGAATTGACGCAAGCCCGAGGTCCGGAAGCGATGGGACGTACGGGTCGTGATAGGACAACTCCGCGCCGCGTTCCTTCAACACCTCGAGAATCCGAAGCGCAGGCGACTCGCGAACGTCGCCGGTGCCGCCCTTGTAGCTGACGCCGAGGACCGCGATCCGCGAGCCCTTGACCGGCTTTGCCACGTCGTTTAGGGCCCGCTCGATCCGCTCGGCGCAGTAGTAGGGCATCTGCTGATTGATCTTGCCCGCGAGCTCGATGAACTCCGTCGACATGTGGAACTCACGCGCACGCCAGGTGAGGTAGAAGGGATCCACTGGCAGGCAGTGGCCGCCCATGCCAGGTCCCGGTTCGAAGCGCTTGAACCCGTACGGCTTTGTCGACGCGGCATCCACGACCTCCCAGATGTCGATGCCCATGCGGTCAGCGAGGATCGCCAGCTCGTTCACGAGCGCGATGTTGACCGAGCGGAAGATGTTTTCCAGCAGCTTGGTCATCTCCGCCGCCTCGGGGGTCGAGACGCGCACGAGCTCGTCGCAGATCGATGCGTACAGCTCAGCGGCCCGCTCCCCGCACGCCGGGGTCATGCCGCCGATCACTTTCGGCGTATTTCGGAGCGTGTAGTCAGTCCGCCCCGGATCGACACGCTCCGGCGAAAACGCAACACTGACGTCCTCGCCGACCACGAGGTCGGACTCCTGCTCCAGGATCGGGACCAGGCACTCGCGAGTCGTACCCGGGTACGTAGTTGACTCCAACACAACCAGCTGTCCGTGCTGGAGGACCTGGCCCAGCGCGTGGGCCGCGCTCGTCAGGGCGCTCAGGTCTGGCTCACGGTTGGCCGTGAGCGGAGTTGGCACGCAGATCACGATCGCGTCCGTCCTGGCCAGCGGTTGGTAATGAGACGTCGCTTCGATCTGCGACAGCGCTCGCCGCAACCGGTCCGCCGAGACGTCCTCGACGTACGAGTCGCCGGCTTTGATCGCGGCGACCTTGCGCGGGTCGACATCGACAGCGACGACGTGTTCGCCGACCTCAGCAAACGCGACCGCAAGTGGGAGCCCCACGTAACCAAGGCCAATCACCCCCGTAGACATCGTTCGCGCACAGTACCGGTCGCCACCTGTGGCTCCGGCAACCAGTGTGTGTGTACTTATTTATCCTCTAAACCTACGCAAAACGACGCTGCCCACAGTTGCATTACTTGCGGTACAGTTAGCGGCACATGGGGGCTTTGCACCAGGTGCCGGCATATCAACTTCGCACCTTGTCGCACGTGCGCGTGTCGTGCCGAGACGAGTGCTCGTCGCAGGTGGACTGACAGGCGGCCGACGGCGGGAGCTTGTGGGTGGTCTTAGGTCACAAAACTGTGCGGATTCGCATGACGCGAGTGCACGTGAAGACGCAGTGGGCGCAGCGCGCGCGCTCGAGCGGTGGGGCGATGAGCGCAACTGGCGTGGTCCAGATCCCTATGACGGTCTGAATGCCGCGCCGATGCTCACGCGACGGCTGAGCAGATCTAGACTCGGGCTCCGCCTCCTTACGCAGGTCGTGAAGCGATCGCCGCTTGATCTGCGTCCCGTCCTGAGAGTTCCGCCTGGGTTGTCTCCGGCGACCCTGGGTCTCCTGACTTCGGCGTACGCACGCAATGGGTTTGTCGCGGAGGCCGAGGCGCGAGACAAACTACGCCGGTCCGTCGCGCAACTCGAAACCCTGCGCTGCCCCACGTTTCCCGAGCCCTGCTGGGGCTATCACTTCGACGTTCAGACGCGTGTGTTCTTCTACCCCCAGACGGTGCCGAACACGATCGCTACAGCGTTTGCGGCAATGGGACTTCTCGACGCCTACGAACTTTCAGGGGAGCAGAACGCCCTCGAAGCTGCAGTCGGTGCGGCAGAATTTTTTGCCCGGCACGTTCCCCAGACCGCGACGCCCACCGGAGCATATTTCGGCTACCTTCCGGGCGACCGAACGCCAATCCATAACGCCAGCATGCTTGTGTGTGCGTTGCTCGCGCGGCTCGCGCGGCTCCTTGGACGGGACGATCTCGGTCTACGAGCCTCCGCCGGCGTGGAATACACTGTCAGTCACCAGCGCTCGGACGGATCTTGGCCTTACGGCGAAGGTCCAGGCCTCAGTTGGGTGGACGGCTTTCATACCGGTTACGTCCTCGACAGCCTCCTCACATGCGTCGAGTCCGGCATCGGTGGTAGTCACGCCACGGACGCATGGCGGCGAGGTCTGCGCTTCTACGCAAGCGCGCTCCTCGATCCGGACGGCACACCCCGTTACAAACCAGATTCTCGATATCCGGTCGACGGACTCTGCGCCGCGCAGGCGATTCAGACACTCGCGAGAGCGACACGCCTCGAACCCGGCCTCAGCACACGCTGCTGGCGCGTATTCTCATGCGCCCGAGACCGACTGGCGCGCAGTGATGGCGCGTTTGCGTTTCAGCGCGAGCGGCTCTGGCTGAACCGGACGGCCCACCCCCGGTGGGTACAAGCGCCGATGTTGGCGGCGCTCACTCACCTGATCGCCTCCGTATGACGCAATCGCGCGTAATCGGCTCGCTACGCCGCATTGGCCCGCGCCCGTTCGTCCTCACACGATATGTCACGTACCAGTCCGTGCGGCGTGTTGCGACCCGCCGCTTGCGGCGCACCTACGGGTCCCGGGTAGCGACCCCGCGTCCCGCGGTCCTCCGTGACTGGCCGCTCGATATATGCCGCCTGAACGCCCTCCCCGTTCCGTTGCGGCACGCCGCCGACCGACTCATTTCCGAGGCAGACGACATCCGCCTCGGCCGAGTGAACATACTCGGCTCGGGCCCGACCCTCGTCGGACCACTCGTCGACTGGCATCGCGACTTCAAGAGCGGATATCGGTGGCCGGAGTCTTTCTACATGGACGTGCAGTCGACCCGCCTCGACGATCCGAGCGATGCCAAGGTGCCTTGGGATCTGTCGCGCTCACACCATCTCCTCGCGCTCGCTCGGGCGGCTTGTCTGACGGGGGATGCCCATTATTCGTCCGAGGTTGAGGATCAGCTCGCCTCATGGCTTGAGTCGAATCCATCCGGCGTCGGAATAAATTGGGTCCAACCCATGGAGATAGCGTTGCGCGCCGTCAACTGGGTCTGGATCCTCAGAACACTAGAGCCCGAGTTTCCGATATCGCCACCGCTCCGGCAGCGCATCGTCGCGTCGCTGGCGTCGCACGCCAGGCATATTCGACTCAACCTCGAAGGGACACCATACCTTCGCAGCAATCACTACCTGTCCAACATTCTCGGGCTGCTCGTCCTGGGCGCTGTCCTCGGCGGAGATCCAGATTCACAGCGCTGGTTCGTGTACGCGCGGCGCGCGTTCGAGCGCGAGATCACCACACAAGTCCTCGACGACGGTATGGGTTTCGAGGCGTCCGTCGCATATCACGGCCTTGCATTGGAGATGTTCCTGCTCGCTCGTCATGTCGCTGCGTGGCGTCGCGCCCGCTTCTCCTCGCGATACGACGACCGATTGCGACGGATGCTGACCGCCTCTCGTATTCTCCGGCACCCAAACGGCCGTGTGCCGCTTTTCGGTGACGCCGACAGTGGTCGGGTCTTGCCGGGTTCGTTTGCACGCCCTGCCTCACATGACGACCTACTTGACCTCGGGTCGGCGATCTTCGGTGCCCACCGCTATCTCGATCATCCTCCGAGTCCTGAGGTGGCGTGGACCCTCGGTATAGAAGCCTGGACCCGGCTCGCGGAAACGCCTGTGGATTGCACACGTCTTGCCGAGAGCCTTCCTCACGGAGGGATTTACGTTCTTCAACGAAACGGCCTGCGCGCAGTCGTGCGATGCGGCGATGTGGGGCAAAACGGCAACGGCGGGCACGCGCACAACGACGTCGGGTCCTATGAGCTCTTCGATGGTGGCCCCTTAGTCGTCGACGCTGGCAACTATGCGTACACGTCCGATCCCGCGGCCCGGAATGCTTTTCGATCGACGGCCGCCCATAACACCATCATGATCGACGGGCAGGAGATCAACCCGTTCCCGGCCGAGCTATTTCGGCTCCCACAACTCGCCCGGCCTCGTGTCAAGCTCTGGAATCCCGGCGGCCGCCCTGCGCTCGTGATCGAGCACGACGGATACCGACGTCTGCCCGGCAAGCCTCGCCATCGCCGCTCCCTCGAGCTTGCGCCAGACGGCAGCAGCCTCGCGGTTACCGACTCGATCACGGGCACGGGGCATCATCGTCTGGAGTGTCGTGTCCACCTCGCTCCCGAGATCCAGGTTCGGGAAGTCGCACCAAACACTTTCGCGCTTGACCGAGCTGGGGATACGGTCAGACTGACCTTCCGAGGCTCTGCCGTTTCCGTTGGCGTCCATGGCGGCTGGGTCGCGACAGAGTACGGGGTACGTGAACCCACCAAGGTGCTCGTTGCCACCCACACGGGCGCACTCCCCGCGCGCATCGAGCACCATTTCGTCCGTGGAGGCGCGTGAGAGCGATGCCAGCGAGCTACGACGTGTGTGCTGTCGTTATCTCCGACCTCGCGTACGACGCGAGGGTGTGGAAGGAAGTGCGGACGCTCCGGGAGTCCGGTCGGACCGTTGTGCTAATCGGGTGTTCATATGACATCGCAGGTGTCCGGAGACGCACACAGGACGGCATCGATGTGGTCGAGGTTTCTCTCGGGACTCGCGCTGGGCGGGTATCAGCCGCGTCGCGCGCCCTTACGTTGGCGCGCGTGTGGCGCGAGGTCCTCCGAACCCGGGCCCGTGTTTTCCACGTTCACAACATCCATCCTGGCCTCGCCGGGTTGATCGCGAGTCGTATTCGCCGAGCACCGGTCGTCTATGACGCGCACGAGCTCTATGGCGAGCCGCAGGATCGGTCTTCGCGGGCGCGATTGGCAGCGGCGATGACATATGGGCTTGAGGGGCTCATGGTCCGGCGGTCGGCGGCGGTCATTACAACCAACCGGTCGCGAGCGACCGTGTTGGAGAGACGGCACGGTCGCGAGGGGGTCGTCGTACTCGCGAACGTCCCGAATCTCCAGCTCAGCGTGATTCCGCTTGACCCCGGCTATCCCAGGAACGTCCACGTTCTCCTGTACCAAGGCGGCATCTACGCGGAATCACGTGCGTTTCGGCAGGCCCTTGAAGCACTCACGCAGCTTCCGGTCAATGTGCATCTCGCGATTGTGGGCTTTGGCAGGGACCGTGACATCGAGCTGGTTCATCATTGGTCCGACGGGTTCGGCGTGTCCTCCCGCGTACATCTCTTGCCTCCGCGACCGTTCGACGAACTGGTTCGGACGGCAGCAGCTGCGACGATCGGACTGGTGCCCATCCGGCCCGTCCGGCTAAACCACACATTGGGCGATACGAACAAGCTGCACGAGTACTTGATGGCGGGTTTGCCGGTCGTGGCAAGCGACCTCCCGGAGATACGTCACGTCGCACAACAGGGAGATCCACCGGTCGGCGAGGTGTTCGATCCCGAGGATTCAGCGAGTATCGCTGCGGCGGTCAAACGGATCCTGTCCGATCAGGATCAGCTCGCCCGCCGACGATCGGAGGCTCTTCGCCTGGCACGAGAGCTTTACAACTGGGAGGCCGAACAGACGAAGCTGCTCGAGCTCTATGGACGCCTGGATGGGACGAATCTCAGACCGGCAGGAGGTCCAGCTTGAAACAAGTGCTCCAGTCGAGGTCCGGCAACACCGTCGTACGCGAGGTGGCGCACCCGCCCTGCTCGGCGGGAGGAGTACTCGTCCGAAATCTCTACTCGGTGATCAGCTCGGGCACCGAGCGGTCCACGGTCGAGTTGACCCAGAAATCGCTCGTGGGGAAGGCGCGCGCGCGCCCCGACCTCGTGCGACAGGTGGTCGACACTGCTCGTCGCGAGGGGATCTCGCAGACGCTGGGCACGGTGCAGCGGAAGCTATCCGAGGAGGCGCCGATTGGTTACAGCTCCGCAGGACGCGTGATTGAGGTAGGGGCAAGAACCGCCGGGCTCGAAGTCGGTGACCTGGTCGCGTGTGCCGGCGGCGGGCATGCCAACCACGCCGAGATCGTCGCGATCCCGCGTAACCTCTGCGCTCGGATCCCCGCCGGAGTTCAGCCAAGGGACGCTGCGTTCAGCACGATCGCCGCGATCTCGCTGCATGCGATCCGCCTCGCGGGCGTCGAGCTTGGCGATCGCGTCGCGGTCATTGGCTGCGGGCTCGTTGGCGTGCTTGCCGCCAGACTGCTGTCTGCGGCTGGAGCGCACGTCCATGCGGTCGACATCGATCCCGATCGAGTTAGTAAGGCCGCGGCCGGCCGTGGAGCAACGGGCTACGTGGTTGCTTCCGACACGGCTACGCGGATCGTTGCCGGCAGCGCCGGGATCGGCATGGACAAGGTCCTCGTGACGGCGGCGTCAAGCACCAGCGATCCGCTCCTGCTGGCTACCGAGGTGGCCCGCGACCGAGGCGCGGTCGTGCTCGTCGGGGCAGTGCCGATCGACCTTCCTCGCGCGCCTCTGTATGGCAAGGAGCTCAGTTTCCGGGTGTCACGCTCATACGGACCCGGCCGTTATGACAGTGAGTACGAAGAGCGGGGGCTCGACTACCCGATCGGCTACGTCAGGTGGACCGAGCAACGAAACATGGCCTGCTTTCTCGACCTGTTGGCCAGCGGCGCGGTGGTGGTCGACGACCTGGTCGATGAGGTCGTCTCCGTCGACGACGCCGCCCGCGCATATGCCAGGCTCACAGGGCCGGCCGAGGCTCGCCCGAAGGGCGCCTTGGTAATCGAATACGGCGAGCCCGCGGCGCACGAGATCCGTGCGTCACCTGCGCGGGATGCGAATCACCGCCCCGTGCGGCCACACGACCGGTCGACGATCGGCCTCGGATTGATCGGGCCCGGGAACTTCGCCTCCAAGGTGATCGTGCCCGCGTTCAGCGAAGCCGGGGCGCGCCTCGAGGTCGTGGGCGGGGGAAGCGGACCATCGGCCGAGGCGGCCCTGCGGGACGGTGGCTTCGTCCGCATGGCGGCGTCGCCCGCCGCTGTGATCACCGATAAGGCCGTCGACGTCGTTGCCATCTGCACCCGTCACGCGACCCACGCGGAGCTGACTCGCCAAGCCCTGGAGGCAGGCAAGCACGTGTTCTGCGAGAAGCCTCTAGCCCTCACCCTTGATGAGCTGTCCGATGTCGTGGCAGCCGCCCGCAGCAGTCCCGGGCTGCTGCTGGTGGGATTCAACCGGCGCTTCTCGCCGTTCCTGAGCGAGGCGAGGTCCTTCCTCGCCGCTGCCGGCACGCCGGTCACAGCCCAGTACCGAGTCAGTGCCGGCAAACTCTCGCCTGACCACTGGACGCATGACCTCTCGCAGGGGGGCGGTCGAATCCTGGGCGAGCTGTGTCACTTCGTGGACTGCCTGACGTTCCTCGTGGGGTCGCCGATCTCATCGATCCACGCGGCAGCCCACCGGGCCCCCGACGTGCCGGTTCAGGGGGCCGACAACGTCCTCGTCACACTCGTGTTCGAGAACCGATCGGTGGGCACGATCACCTACTCCGCACACGGGGCGCCGAGAGTAGGGAAGGAGCGGCTAGAGGCATTCGCGGGGGATCGCACCGTTCTGCTGGACGACTACCTGCGGCTAGAGCTGCACGCGGCGGGTCGCCGCGCCGACGAGCGGAAGCACAAGACTCAGGACAAGGGCCACCGTGCGGAAGTTCGTTTCCTGCTCGACGCCATCCGCGCCGGCGGCCCAAGCCCCATCTCGGTGGACGAGCTGGAGAACGTCAGCGCGGCCACGCTCGCGGTCGTCGAGTCGCTGCGTACGGGGGTTGGAGTATCGATACCCGACATCCGATCCCGTGATCGCCGCCCAACCTAACACGATGGAAAATTGGCGGCAGCTCGTGCACTGCCATGCGCGACGCGCCATTGTTGAATCGACCCCGGGGACCACCGGGGCCACGGGGGAGATCGTCGAGCGGCGGGTCGCGGTGAGATGGGGCCCAGTCTAGAGAGCAGGGTCCGAGATTATCTAGCCGGCTACCCGAAGCGAATAGCACCGTACACGGCTACCAGGATCGCCGCCAGCTTCTCGTTTGTTCGCGCCGCACTCGCACGCTGCGATGAATCTCGGCGAGGGCAGGCAATCGACGTTGGTTGCGGAGCGGGCTTCGACTCGTTCGCACTCGCCGCAGCCTTCGATGACGTCTTGGCTATCGACGCTCAGCGAGCGCCAGTCGTTGAGGCCGCCAGAATCGCCAACCGAGCATGCGTCGGGAACGTTCGCTTCGTTCGCGGTGACGCGTTAGAAGTCGAAGAGACGTCAGCTGATCTGATTTGGTGCAACGTGATGTCGCATAACACACCTAGCCGAACTCGGTTATTGGCCGCTTTAACACGCGCGCTCCGGCCGGGTGGCTGGTTGGTGTACGCGGAGGAGTGCGAGGGGTATGTTGGCAAGTCACTCTGCACCGCTGTTGCGGCGCGTGACGTCGCGGAGACGCGGGCTCGGATACGTCAGGGCCTTGCTGGTGTCCTGGGGCGCCCCGTCTTCAGATTCTTCATGTCGGGAACCGCCGGCCCGCTTCTAACCGACCTTGGATGCGTGGTGAGGGCCCGCGTGCAAGAGCAGTGGGGGCCACTGACAATGCTCGAGCGCGTGTGGGCCCAGCGGCGGGACACTGCTGTCCCGGCCTATCGACCCGCGGATCCCGACTACCTTATGCTTCCGGATGATCTCGCAACGGTGAGAGCGACGGTCGCGTCGACCTGCGCCGATGGGGCGATCAGCGGATCGCAGCGCTCCGTCCGGGTGAGCATCGACGAGGTGGGTCAGCTAGCCGCGTTTGGCCTCATCGTGCCGATGGCCACCGTTGCGCTGCCGCGCGCTCGTCTGGAATCCAGCGTACTCGAACGCGTTTGCCGCCGCTTGCCACAGTCGGTTGCTCAACCGAAGCTCGACTGGGGAAGGCTGGATGAGCTGACCACGACGTTCACCCAATTGACCGAGGGCAATCTGACCTCATGAGCTTAGCGGAGCTCAGCCCTCAGTCTGCTACGCCCGACCACGTGACCGGGCGTGATGTCTTACCCGCCGGCCGACGCTGGGCATTGATCGTGGCCGGTTCGCGCGACACCGCCGCCGAGGCCGTGCTGAGCCTCGGCGTCGAGCCCGTGCTGGTGTGCGGCAAGGCCGAGATTCGGTCCGGATCGCTTCGACGGGCCGCCCGGGCGGCTGCCGTCGACGCGGCGATCCTCTACACCGAGATGTGGCAGCGGGAGCGTGCGCCGCAACTCCTCGAGCTTGGTCTCCTGATGACCGGTGCGCCGGTGCTTTATCGACTGGACGCCCGCGGTGGGATAACTCGACTGCTCCGGGCACGGGTCGCGCACCGGTTGGTACGGATCCCGGTCGACGTTGGCAGCATTTCGGCAGAGCTTTCCGTGGACATCGCGCGCCTGAGACGGCCCCCGCATCGAGAGGCGACGCGGCAATCTGCCCTCGGTCACCAGCCGACCGTGCTCGCCATCTGGATCGCGTATGGCGCCAAGCGGGTTGGTGGGGCGGTCACGCACGCCGCTGGCATCCTCAACGGCCTTCGCGAACGCGGCGTCCGAATTGGCTTGCTGGCTTGGGATCCGCTGCCAGATCAGCTTGCAGGGATCGCGGACGAGTTCGAGCCTCTCGCGCCACTTCCCGCAAGGCATCGGCTCACCGGCGACACTGAGGCGCTGTTTATGAACCGAGTCGTGCGAGCGGGCGCGGCTCACTTGGCGTCCCGGTTGCCTCCCTCCTTTGTCTACCAGCGCCATGAGGCATTCCTGGTCGCTGGAACTCAGGTCGCATCGGACCTTGCGGTTCCCCTAGCCCTAGAGTGGAACTGCTCCGTCGCCTGGACCCGCACGCACTGGGATGCGCCTGGGCGTCCCGGCCGGCTCCTCAACGGGGTGTTGGCCGATCTCGAGCGGCGGCTGCTGCGCTCACCTTCGACTCATCCGATCGCGGTATCGGAACACGCCGCGCGGATGGCAGCTGAGGTGAGGCGGCCCGGCGGAACGGATCGCGGTTGTACCAAACGGCGTCGATTTTTCGGCGGTTCGCAGAGCAGTACAGAACGTATCCCGACCACCGTCGCGACACACCGATGACACGGAGCTCGGCTGGATCGGGTCGTTTGGTCCTTGGCATGGCGCCGAAACGATGATCCGGGGTCTGGCGCTGCTTCCCACAGGCATCCGCTTGGTGATGATTGGCGAGGGTCGCCTGCGCCAGCGATGCATGGAGCTAGCCAACGACCTTGACGTCCAGGAGCGGATCGAGTGGACGGGCGCAATGACGCATGACGAAGCGATCAGGCGTCTCGCGGGATCTGATGTTCTGTCTCTCCACATCTTCAGCTCGAGGACACGCCGTTCTTTGGATCGCCGACGAAGCTGTTCGAGTATCTCGCGATCGGGCGGCCGATCGTCGCGAGTTCGCTCGAGCAGCTCGCGGAGGTGCTGAGAGACGGGGACAACGCGATGCTCGCGACTCCTGGTGATCACGTGGCCCTGGCGGCGGCAATTGAGAGGGTGCGGCGGGCGTTGCCGGATGGTGGTGCCGCGCTCGCGCAGAACGCAATGCGGGACGCCCGGGATCTCCATGATTGGAAGCTGCGAGCCGATGCGATCCTTGACCATCTCGGGATCAATGCGACTCATCGCGTCACGGGTGTCCTGGGTTAGCCATGTGTGGCATTGCCGGGATATACGATTTCGCTCGCCGGCAACCGGACGTGGATACGTGTGCGTTGGTCGGAATGCGCGATATGTTGGCAAACCGCAGGGCTGGATGCGCTGGGCTCTGGGTGAGTTCGGATCGCAGGATCGGGCTCGCTCACAGGCGACTCGCGATTGTGGACATCGCGCACGGAGCGCAGCCAATGTTCGGCGCGAATGGCGAGTGCCTCGTGCTTCAATGGTGAGATTTACAACTACCCTCGCTTACGTTCGGCCCTAGAGCGGACAGGCGTTACGTTCGACACGAACTGCGACACCGAGATCATCCTCAAACTGTACGAGCGCGATGGGGTGGCGTGTCTGGACCAGCTCGACGGCATGTTCGCTTTCGCGCTGTGGGATCCCCGCCGCGAGGGATTATTGCTGGCGCGGGATCGCGTCGGTGAGAAGCCGCTGTATTGGACGGAGCGGAACGCTTGCCCGTGTTCGCGTCAGAGATCAAGGCGCTGCTCGTACACCCTCGAGTGAGCGCAGAGGTGAACCCTGACGCGGTGGCGAGTTATTTTGCGCACTGTCCTGCTGCCCCTGCAGACAGCACTCTTTGCCGGATGACAAGCCGCCGCCGGGATGATGGATGCGGCGATCATCACGGGCGCGCCGCGCGTCGCTCGGGATTCCGGGCTGCCGGCACCGACAGGCGATGGCGATCCGGCTCGCTAAGCCAGTCCGCGGCGGAGGTGCGCCGATTGCTGAACCGCTCGGTCGACGATCGCTTAATGAGCGATGTGCGGGTCGGAATTCTGCTCAGCGGGGGTCTCGACTCGACGACGCCTGGCACTACTGCGCGAGCGCGCGTCCGGGTTCGCCACGTTCTCGGTCGGGTTCTCTGGGAACAACGGCATGGATGAGCGGTCGGAAGCCGCACGCGCTGCGAGAGAACTCGGAGCGGATCATCACGAGATCGAGGTCTCACAGGCTGACGCGATCAGGTTCCTGGCCGAGTTGATCCGTCAGATTAGGACGAACCGCTTGCGGATCCCGTTTGTATCCCGCTCAGCTTCGTATGCAAGCTTGCCCACGACGCTGGTGTGAAGGTAGTCCTCGCCGGCGAGGGGGCCGACGAGCTCTTTTGGGGGTATCCCGCCTATCGTCGGGTGCTTGCGCAATGGTGGTGGCGCGCGGCACCCGGGCCGCTCCCGAAGCTCGTGCGCCAGCGGATTCCTGAAGTTGTTTCCGCCGAGCGTCATCCCTTCTTCCGGGAGACACTCGAGGGGCTTGCGTCCGGACGACCGCTCCCCATGCACTGCCCAGTCGGAGCGTCCCGGCACCACCGCGAGGTGTTGCTCGGCGACGGTGGGCGGCAGTCACTATCTCCTGGCTGGACACCGACCGGGCAAAGACAAATGGAAGAGACAAATCTCGACACGCTCGCGTTCGACACACAGGACTATGAGTTCAGCCTCCGACTGCCCGAACTACTCCTGATGCGAATCGATCGGTTTTCGATGTCCCGACGGCGTTGAGGCGCGGGCGCCGTTCCTAGCTCCGGCGCTGGTCGAGTACGCCTACAGCCTTCCGCCGGCGTACAAGATGCGAGATGGCGTCGGGAAGCTGGTTCTTGCCCACGCGGTATCCGACATCGTCCCCCAGTGGGTGCTTGCTAGACGAAAGCAGGGGTTTGGTGCCCCGGTCAACCAGTGGCTTCAGTCCCATCTCGGAGTAGTGCTCGACCAACTGCTTGACGGCTGCAGCCGCCCGATACCTCAATCGAGAAGCGATCAGGCAGCGGCTCGCGTACGCTCGCTCAACCTCGCAGGCGGCCGCGTTCCCACTCTGGCCGGTGCTCAACTTCCTTCTGTGGCACCGCCAGTGGATCGAGGCAGAGCCGCTTGAGCCCATCCTCGAGCGTCCGCTAGCCGGTATGACCTAATTGGGAGAACCGGTGGCAGCAGTTACCACCAACCAGCCATCGAGCCAGCGGAGCAGATGGATCGTTGAGCAGGCAGTCGTCTACGCGGTATCCACTGCGTCCGTATCCGTGCTTGCCCTTGTGGGAACCGCGCTTGTCGCTCGACACCTCTCGACCTCAGCGTTCGGCAGCCTCGCATTTTGGGCCAGCTAGTGCAGCTGTGGCCCGTGGCCTCGTTCTTCGACATCGGCACCTCTCCCGCGCGCGCGACTGCTCGCGCGCAAGGTCGTGAGGCGGCCACTTTTGTCGCTGTCGGACTGATGCTTTTCCTTCCGCTCGGCCTCCTCTTCTGCGCCGCGATGTTCGCGTTCTCATTTGTCGCCGACGGCTGGTTTCACGTCGATGCTGGCCGGGCGCTGCGTTCCGCTGCACCTTTGCTCATCGCGTTTCCGTTCGGTTTCGTCGGTCTCCAGTTGGCTCAAGGTCGGAGCCGACTCCACGCCTACTCACTGACGACGGTCCTTGCGCAGGCGGTGTACCTCGTCCTCGTCCTGCTGCTGATCGGCGCCACGCATCTCAACGTCACGGTGGTGCTCCTGGCTCGGTCGGCGGCCTTCTTTGTGGGTGGAGTGGTCTTGATCGTGTGGCTGGGCCCGCAGCGGCGCGCGGGGCAGTGGCGCTAATTCCAGGCGTGCTCCGAGAGATGAGGTCCTGGGGCCTCAGAGCTGCCATCGGACGCGCAGTTAGCTCCAGCACGTACAACATGGACGTCCTGATGGTGGCCGCATTCGTGAATCCAATCGCGGTCGCGCGCTACAGCCTTGCAGGGTCGGTGACATCCCTGATCACGCTAGGGAATCTCTGGCCTCGGGAACGCGCTCTTCCCTGATATGGTGCGCGCCGGCGGGATCGAGAAGCGGTGGCTAGTTGTGTCGTGGAGTCTCGGCATCGCGGGAGTTGTCGGTGCTGAACTCCTAACGAGACCCGTCATCTCTGCTGTCCTTCGGCGCCCGCTACGCTGACGCCAGCCGCTATGTCGTTGCCTTAGGCTTGGCAGCAACATTCAGAGGCGTTGCATCTGTTTACAACAACTACCTCTCCGCCCAGGCACAGGGCCGGCGCCTACAGCACGCAGCATTCGTTCTGGCGGGTGCCAACCTGCTCTTCAACTTCGCGCTGATCCCGGCACTTCGGGGCCACGGGCGCAGCATGGGCCAGTGCGTTGGCACTCGCGGTCAACCTCGGCTTCTACGTGCTTCTGGTCAAGCGGTATGAGCGGGAGCGACGCCACGCTGTGCTTCGCCATCGCGATCCGCCGGCGGCCTCAGACGGAGGCTGATCTGAGCAAGCCGCGATCTGCCAGCCCCTCATCCGCCCGTTCGCTAAGCACCCGAGCGCGCTCGGTCAGCATTCGCTCGGCCTCGTCGACTTGGCGGCCTGGGTGCCGTAGGTGCTCGCGCAACTCGTCGTCTTCGAACCGCAATTTGAGAACGCAGCGACTGGGGTACCGGCGGCGATTACATAGGCAGGGATCGCTCTTGGTCACGAGTGAGCGTGTGCCGATCACCGAACCCTCGCCGACGCTTCCCCCCCGAATCACCGTCGTCCCGTCCCCAATCCAAACATCGCTTGCGATGACCACGAGCCCGGGTTCGCCATCACCCGAGTCCTGAATCGTCTTACCGAGCACGTTATAGCGATGATTACCGTCGCGAATATGCACGTTCGGACCGAACATCACATCGTCGCCGATGTCAGCTCGACCGATGACCGCTCCGGCACCTAGGAAGACATTCGAGCCAACGCGGACGTGTTCGTCGTCGATCCGGGATGACGCAGGGTCGAACCTGACGTTTGCCCCACAAGCTTTGAACCGTGTGCGGTAGTGATAGCGCAGGGCAGCACGGGCCGAGCGACGCGATGCCTCGACCACGACGGCGAACGCCCGCGCGGACGAGCTCGCGACGATGCTCGAGGCCGTGCCCATCAGCCGCTCGTCATCGGTCGAAGTGCAAGGCTCTCGAAAAAGTGGCGGCGAGACCGAGACCCCGGTGCATAAGGCCCAGAAGACGGACGAGGGTGCGCACGCGACGCTCAACGACCGCACCCGCGGGTATGAATGCAGCGTCATATGGCATTCCACGCCTCGAAAGGAGGTGATCGAAATGGAGCACCATCACTGACACCCCGGGACGTGATCGGAGCACGAGCTTGGGCTGGCCGAGCGTGCGTCCCCAGGACGCCAGGCTCCCGCGCGACCACGGCGGAGCGGCGCTGTTCACGACAGCCGTCGGCGCGACCTCAATTAGGCCAGGCCCGAGCCGGAACGTGTTGCGGCCAAATGGCGCACCGACCCTCCATCCAGCCGTACCGAAGTCGCCCGCCGCCGCGCTACTGTCGTACTCATACGCGGCCTCACGTAGAGCGCGGATGTAGCGACGAATCTCCTCCGGTGTCAAACCGTTGTCCCATCCACCGGGGCGAAAGACCCGCTTGACCGGGCCCGACAACCCGCAGTCGCTCATTAGCCGGTGGTGTTCCGCGCTGAGTACCCGCATCCAGTCGGCAAGATCGCGCTCGTTGAGCCTGACGACATCGAAGAAGAAGCTCGCTCGTTTACGGTACCCCCTGACGTGCTGTGGACGGCCGATCGAGCGCGCGGGAACGTCGCCAGTCTCGGGATCGAATACTCCGTGGTTATGCGGATGAAGGGCGAGCCCGGCGGCGGCCAAGGCTCAGGATGGCATCGGTGAAATCGCGATACCGCCGAGGCGCGGCCGCCCTCAGCTTCGCGACGTCTTCCAGCGCGACGAAGAAGCATGTCGGAATCGCGGCCGGGCCGCACGCGTCAGCCCAGCAGCGCATCGCGTGACTCCACATCGGAGCGCTGAAAGCGTCAGGAATGCCTCGAAGTCGACCGTGATCAGCGCTACACGGCCCTCCGGACACAGGGGCTGGCCGCTCAAGCCGAAGGCGTGAAAATCCAGATCATCGGCCTGGTGTCTCCCGGATAGCAGCTGCTGCTTACCGTCGCCCATAGACAATCACGTACTCGCCGAGCGAGTGATCGATCACCTCGAGGATCTTTCCGCCGAGGAATCGACCAACGACGGGAATCTTTTCCTGCTTGAGGCCGCGGACCTCGGTGTGCACATCGGAGAACCCAGCCGCACGCATCAGCACAAGACAATGCCGCGGGCTATAGAAGCGGATCAACGGCCTGGCGCCAACACGCGTGCCTTCCATGCCAACGGCTACGGCCACACCCTCGACGTCTCGCTCTCGGAATAACAGCCCCTTCATGAGCCCATAGCGAACCACGATCGTAAGCCAGAACCAAACCGACCGGCGGTTATACAGGATGATTCGAGCCTCACCCCCAGGACGCAGGACGCGTCTGATCTCTCGGAGGGCGGCGGGCAAGTCGGGGCGTGTGATGGAGCACCCCGTTGCTTGTCCCGCGATCGAATTCACAATCCCGAAAAGGCATATTCTCGGCGTCGCCATTGACTACGCGCGCACGAAGCTGCATGGCTGCTAGATGGGCCCGCGCGGTCGCAATGCCGCGGCGTTAGTTCAAGCCCACTGGCCACCGCGCCAAACATCGCAAACCACGCAAGGTCGATACCCTGGCCACATCCAACGTCAAGAGTGCGCAGGCCTGCGGCCGACTGATAGCCTAAGCTATCTGCCATCCACGGTGCGTAGCTGGTGCGCCCGTCAACGAGCCACTCGAAGTACTGGCAACTACCAGGGGCCAAATTCGAAGGTGGCGGCCACGGACCGCAGGGGTCATTGGTCCACTGATCGATTGCCGCCTGCTTGGCGTCAGTGCGAAAATCTGTCGGAGTGCGACTCATAGCGCCGCCCGGGCGTCCTCTGGCGCGATTGTGCAAGCGGATGATAAAGAAACCCGACAAAAGCGCCACCCTCGACGAGGCCCCGGCCCGTCCCGCGACTGCCATCCTCCTGAAACTGGCACCGGTCGATGGAAGCGCCGCATTCCTCAAAGCGGCAGGGATAGCTCACCAGGTCGAAGAGCGGTCCGCCTCCCAGGTTCTGGCTGACATCAAACGCCGAACTACGGTGAGCCTCTTGGCGGTTGCGGGCTGCCCAGACGAGATCTCGACCGGCGGCTTCCTTGCCCCATTGGCGGTGGCCGCGCTTCGGCCGGCGGAGGTGATTGAAATCTGCGCCGGTCGGCCGACGACGGCGCGCCGCACCCTCCGGGGCCGCTACATCGCGGCCCGGGCTCCGAGAGCATGTACGCAGGTTGGGGTCAGCGCACTTGCGATCGCGGTTCAGCGGCAGTGGTGGAAGGGCTCCGCCGTTGGCCGGACTCCGACACCGTCACCGCTCAACCGCTCGAGCACGCGTGCTATGTTCGCTCCTCTGTAGGGGCAGGTGCTGGGGTCGGTGGCTCCGTCACGCACGCGCACGAGGTGATCCGAGCGGTCCGCGATCAAGGCGTCCAGGTCACATGCATAACGACTGACGGATCGATCGCGGAGACCGCATCTATGGACCCGGACCCACCGTGCGAGTGGAGTCTGTGCGCCGTCGCTGACGGGTTCCGGGCCGTGCCAGCCTCCCTTGCGATGGGTGCGATGTCTCGCTCCTGACGAAAGCGCTTTCGCTCGCTAGCACCGCGCAGATCGTGTACCAGCGGCATGCCCGGTTCACCATGGCGGGGGCATTGCTGGCGCGGGCGCGGCGCGTTCCGCTCTTCCTCGAATACAACGGGCCTGTCAGCTTTTGGAGCGACCATTGGCAGCCGACTCCGCTTCACGGCCAGCTGTGAGGATCGAAGATGCCGTCCTGGCGAGCGCTACGCGGATCTTTGTCGTATCCGCTGTGCTGCGGCGCGATCTAATCGCACGCGGGCTCCCGGAGGAACGAATCGTGGTGAATCCGAACGGGGTTGACGCGAAGCGGTTCGTCGGGCGAACCGGAAGAACGATACGGGGAGCTCCATCGCATCGGCTCTGGCGACCTAGTCGTGGGCTTCGTTGGAAGCTTCGGGCCGTGGCACGGATCGCCGCAGCTCGCCCGGGCGTTTGCCCGCGTCCTTCAGCGCGTACCCCAGGCGAGACTCATGCTGGTGGGTGACGGGCCCGAGCGAGAGCTCACCCTCGATATTCTTCAGCATTCCGTAGCACGCGGCCGCATCACCTCTGTCGGGCGGGTTCCCCCGAGCAGCGTGCCCGACTATCTCGCGGCGTGTGATGTCCTCGCCTCGCCACACGTGCCCCTCGCTGGAGGAACGGAGTTCTTCGGCTCGCCGACGAAGCTCTTCGAGTACATGGCTGCTGGTCGGCAATCGTGGCTTCTGCATTCGGCCAGATCGCCGATGTGCTGACCGACGGGGAAACGGCTCTCCTGGTGCCTCCAGGGAACGTTGCTGCGCTGGAAGATGCACTCGTCCGCGCCCTTCAGGACCTGAAGCTCCGCGAGCGCCTTGGGAAGGCGGCACAACAGCAAGCGCAACGTTCCCACTCCTGGGCGGCAAACGCGCAGCGCGTCATAGACGCATACGCGAGTTGTCTAGCGAGTAACCGGGTGCTCCGGTCTCTTGGCTCGCGCGTTGCCGGCCGCGCCGCTCTAGACGGCGTCACGTCACTCAGCGCGGGGCTCATGGACGGTTCCCATAGGTGGTCCGGAGGCGGTGATAGCGTCCAGCCGTGCCGCTGCGCATCCGAGCAGGATCGCAAATAGCGCATTTGGCGGTCCGTAATAGACCATCGTCAGTGTCAGTGACATGACGAGATACGCGAGTCCTGCGACTCCCACCGTCGTAGCTAACAGGCGATCCCGGCGCCTGACCGACACTCGTCGCAACGCACGGACCAGAAAATACACGAAGGTCCCGGCCGCGATCAGAGCCGCAAAGCCGAGGACTCCCATTTCTGCCAGGACTGCAAAGAACGTCGAGTGGGGGTCGGCAATTGCCTGGACACCGCCGACGCTTGCCGTCAAAGGCGCAATCGTCGGTTCGACATTCTCGAATTGGTTCACTCCCACGCCCACCCAAGGCGAAGTCGCCCAGACTTGCTCCGCGGCCTGATACGTAGCCAAGCGACCCTCACGTTCTGCTGGTTATTGATTCTGTAATCGAGCGCAGCCGATTGCTCGAACCCCAGCAGGGCTACGTATGCAAACACCAACCCGAGCGCTATGTATGCGACGCGTCGGCTGCGCGTGGTCGAGACGAGAGCGAGCGACCCGATCACCACGATCGCCTCGCTGATCCACGCGGCGCGGAAGTAGGTGAGTCCTATGGCCAGGAGCTGCAGGCCGATAGCCGCGCTCCCCCACACGGCGCCTCGGTTCCCTCGCAGTCTTAGCCAATAGAAACTAGCCGCAACCGTGAATAGCATCGCGAGCGCGTACGGCTCCGGATCTGGGAACGGCCCCGACACGCGCTGAAAGCCAAAGATCGGATCGATCCGTGCCTGACCGCCGGTAAGTGATGCGAGGGAAAAGTGCCCGAAGGTCTCGGCGATCCCGAGCAACGCCAGCACCACGCCAGCGAGTGTCAACGCGGCCATGACGCCTTCTAAACGACGGTCATTCACGACTGTCCGCCGGACGATGAGAAACAGCAAGATCGGGAGGAGCACCGCGTCGATCCAGATCTCGATTGCTGGGACCACATCGCCCCGGGTGGTAGGTGCGCAGGGGAAGAAGGCCGCGCCGAACGTGAGGAGAGCCAGTTGCACCGGCGTGTAGCAGGGGACGGATGGCGCGGAGAAAAGCGCAGGATGACGGACACAGCCGCAGCGACGATCCATACGCGATCAAAGCTGATCAGCGTGCGACCGTGGGGATAACGCAGCCAGGGATATGCGAGGGGAGCGAGGACGATCCAGACCGGCAGCACGCGCCATCCCAGCGCCGTGAACGGCACTATCAAAAGGAGGACGTAGCACGCTACGACGAAGAGCGTTGGTGGTATTACCTTTCGCAAGTTCCCGACCGATGGCCACGGCGACGAGCACCGCACTGGGCCCGAGCCACGTGATCTGTGTCAGTCGCGGAGCCTCAGGCTGGCGATGAAGGCCAGCCCTCACAGGTCCACCCGAGGCGCGGCCAGCCGTACCGATGAACCGTCTCACGCACCATGAACCTGTCGGCGGCGATGATCGACGACGGAGCACGAGGCGATGGCTCGATGCCGCCCCGGACTCATCAGAACACGTATCGGTTCGGGGTGTACAAGGTGACCTGCTGTGCGCTACCGGCGGGAACGGCAACGCTGCTGGCTGCGAACATGTGCCCGAATCCTGCGACATGATCGGTCGCGACGGTCGCGGGTAGGCCGTGAATCACGAGGGATGTGGACGAGCCGTCCGACTGGACGATGTATGTGGCCCGTGTGTTCGTTGGCCAAACCGGCACCGGTGTCAGGTACGGGGTGGGATCGAGCCCGCTGCCGGTCGGAGGGTCTGGTACGTTGAGGTAGAGGAGGGGGTAATCGAGGTAGTACGCCCTCGCGATCGAGAAGCCGAAATCTCCCAGGGCAACGTAGGTGATCGCGGACCACGCTTGGGCGACCGTCGCGTCATGCGCGTCGTCGCGGTAGCCCATTCGCCATCGGTCGCGCGCTTCATTGCGATGTCGAAGGTCGGATCGAGGACGACCCAATCCGAGTCGTCTGAATCCCAGAAGTAGTCGATTACGTGATCGTCGTATCCGCTTCCGATGAAGCCGATTGTCGCTCTCTGGGGCTGGTGCTCGGCCGACAAAGATCCTGCGACGTTCATTTCCTTCAGGATCGTAAGGAGTTCAGAGCGTATACGCCGCACTCGTGGTGATCTCGGGCCACCGAGCGTTCGTTGACCGCCATAGATCGCTCCAGGCGTACGCGTATCCCGTCAGGTCGGCCATGTGCCGGACGTAGTCCGTAGCCCAATGGGCCGCGTTCACCTCGTTCGTCGCGGACTGGCCGCTGGCGACGACCGTGAACGGCGACTCGACCCACTTCCAGCCTCCCGCGATCTCGGTACCGAGATCTGCCGTGTAACTCCCGGCGGATAGGCTCTCTGTGAAGTATCTGGATATGTCGATGGGGCCCGTGTCCAGAATCACTGATCCGTCGGACACGATTTCCAAGCGGTAGGCTTGCGCCAAGTCGGTCGCCGTCCAGCTGAACGGTTCGCTCGTGTCAACGCTCGCGCTCCCGGCCGAGCCCCAAACCATCTGTGCCGGCGCGACCGGCGTCCCGGCGACGGCGAAGACCGTATCGGTTCGACGTTGGCGTTTCCGTCTCCGAGGTTCACGACGAGTCGAGCGTAAAGCGCACGCCCTGGCTGGAGGACCCCTGCCGGCGCCTTCGTCGACGTGGCGGTGGTGGTTCCGCTGTCGAGAGGCCATCGGTGCCCGGACGGGACCCAAGCGTGAACTCGTACGATGGCGCACGGCCATCGACCACTCCTCCCGGGGACCACGAAATCGGCTAGGACGGATCGACGGTCACCGACTGTTGCGCCGGTGAGGATCCGCGCGGCCGGCACCCACAAAGGGAATATCGCCGAGAAGCTCCAGGCGCCGCTGGCAACGTCCAGAGAAGCCAGAAACCAAAGCGTTTCGCCGGTCGGAAGGGGCCCGGGCATGTAGCTCGATCCCGTGAGCAAGCCCCGAGTTGGCAACGTCGTGGGCGCCTTGCTTGGTGCCGATCCAGACGTCAGTAGCCACCCACGCCGGAGACGGGCAGCCACGTAAATGGCTTGCTCACGTCAAGGTTCGGGTTGTTCACGTTGCTCGTCGGGTTTGTGAGAGCGGCGGCGCTATAGGCAACCGTGAATGTGATGTCGGTGTAGGCGGCCCAGCTTCCGTTGAGCTCGGTATACACCCTGGCGTGGTACGTCGTGCCGATCGCAAGCTGAGAAGGCATCGCGCGGCTTGTCGCCGTCGTCTCGCCTCCATCGAGCACATCGCTCGCACCAAGCGTCGTCCCGACCTTGATGTAGTACGCCTGCGCGCCGGGCGCGGCCGCCCACGTGATGGCATGGCTCGTGTTCACGGAGGTTTGACCGGGCAGCGGATACGTAAAACGAGAGACGGAGACTGAGACTTCAAACGAGATGTCCTGGTGGTATTTCCAAGCGCCGCCCACTTCTGTCCAGATGCGCGCCCACAGGACCTGGCCCAGAGGCGATGGCGGGACGGGGTAGGACGTTGTCGTCAGCCCGCCGGAGTCACGAGATCGTCGGCACCTTGGCGCGTGCCGATATCCAGATAGTAGGCTTGAGCGGAGTCGACGCCTTGCCACGAGAAGCTCCTGCTCGTATCGACCGATGCGAGGCCATCCGTCGGGTAGACAAACGTGGCATGGGATTGCTGCGTCGCGACGAAGACTTATGTCCTTGGTAGTCCAGACTCCCGCCAGCTCTGTCCAAAGCCGAGCCCACAGCAGTTGACCTGTTGGGAGAGGGAGGCACCCTGTACGACGTTCCCGTAAGTCCTCCGCTGTCGACGAGATCCTTCGCGCCCTCGGTCGTCCCGACGTCGAGGTAATACGCCTGCGCATTGGGAACCACATACCACGAGAATGGGGTTGCCGGGTCGACGGCGGACGCCCCGGCCACCGGATAAACGAACCTCGAAGTGGTCAATGGAGCCGCCGTGAAGGAGATGTCCTCGTACGTCCACGAGCCGGATACTTCGGTCCAGAGCCGCGCCCAGAGACTTTCGCCGGTAGGCAGCGGTGGCACGTCGTACGAGGTCGTGGAGAGACCCCGCGAGTTGACGACATCGTCCGCGCCTCGGGTGGTCCCCACGTCGAGGTAGTCGTCTGCGCAGCGGGCACCTGGCTCCAGTGAAGGGCTTAGACGTGTCGACATTCGCGGCGCCGTTTGTGGGGTAGATGAAAGATGCAGTGTCTGAGCCCGCGGCCGCTTGCGCGGGTGCCGCAAGTAACATCGTGACGCCGATGACGATGACCCAGAGCTGGCGGCCACCACTGATACGCATGGTTGACATCACCATGCGGGCGAGACCTCATGCCACGTCAGCTCGCGTGGGATCGAGCGAGCGTTGCCTTGATTCAAGCGATCTCGGCAGGCGTCGGCTTGTCGGAATCCGCGGTGGGCGGCTCGTCACCACCCGATGGTTCATAGGCATCCCGATAGTACCCATATCCGTAGCCGTAGTAGCCGCGACCCTTGACCGGCATGGCATTGGCGACCACCCCGAGCGTCGGTGCCTTCAGCTTGCGTAGCTGCTCGCGGAGGTGCCGCGCGGCGTCGCGGGTCGTGACGCCAATGCGGCTCACGATCACGACACCACTCACGAGCCGCATCAGAGGAATCGCGTCGGACACGACTGACGTCGGCGGGCTGTCGATAATGACGAGATCGAACTGCTCCGACAGTGCGCTCAGCAGGTCGATCATCGCGCGGCTCTCGACGAGTCTCCGCGGGATTCGGCGGGATCGCGCCCGCCGTGATGATGCGTGAAGCCGGCTGCCGGAGGTTCCGTTCCCGTTTCCGCGTCCGGGAACCTCGCGGTGCGAGCGCATCGTCGAGCGTCGCGTTGCGGCTGAGAATCTCGGCAAGCCCCGGCGCGCGCTCCGATCCCGAGGCGCTGCGCAAGTGCCGGGCGTCGCAGGTCCGCTTCGACGAGCACGACGCTCGGTGTTCCCTGCGACCGCCTCGGCGAGCGCGAGGTTCAGCGCCACAGTGGTCTTGCCCTCGCCGGGAGTCGCCGACGTGACGAGCAGCGATCGAACGTCGCGGTCGACATTGAAGTATCGAAGCCGGGCGCGAAGGAGCGCGAACGCCTCGGCCTCGACGGTGGGAAGCGGCTCCGTCCCGGCCGCTCGAGTAGCACGGGCTCTCGGGCACGGCTCCGAGCACCGGCACGCCGTAGGCCTCCTCGAGCTCGGAGGCGTCGCGCACGCGCCGATCGAGGCGCTCGGCCAAGAACACAAGCCCGAGGCCGAGCAGCAGCCCGAGCAGTGCGCCGAGGATACCGTTCCGCTTGGTCTTGCGGTGATGACGGCGAGGTCGGGACGCTCGCCGGCTGTACAACCTCGGCGTTGCCGGTCTGCAGCGCCGCCAGCACCCCAAGCTGATCCGCCCGGTTCTGAAGGGACTGCCCAACCGAGCCCGTAGCGCTGAGCGGGCGGCAGGGCGGCGAGCTCCTTCTGGACGAGGCTCTGGGCGCCGGCGATCTTCGACCGGTCGGCCTCCTGGCGGAAGAGGACGTACTGCTCGACGTACGTGTTCGCGATTTCAGCGGCGCGGACCGGATTTGGATCCGTGGCGCTGATCTGCGCGACATCCGCCTGACCGCTACCGGACACGCTGATCTCCGACCGGACCAGCTCGGTCGGGCAGACGCAGGGCGGCGGCAGTTCGCGATGCGACCGTCGGCAGCGAGACGAGGTCGATGTTCGTGGCCGCCTCGCGGGTGGGATCGACGGCACTCGACGGTGAAGTTCGAGCCGAATAGCTCCTGGTCGAACTGGGTGTTGCTGAAGAGCAGCGAGGCCGAGGCCGTGTACTCGTCTCGCTGCAGCAGCGAGAAGGCGATCGCGGCGCCCGCGACGAGCACGACACAAGCCACAATCAGATGCCACCGCCGGCGGAGCATGAGCAACAGCTGCTCGAGCGTCGTGCCTTCACGCGACGGCGGCCACGTTCGCTCTCCCTTACCCCCTCCATCGAAGGCGCCAGCGTACCAGGAGCAGGCCATTGCCGCTCGTGCGATTTGCCGTTCGTAACGCTCATTTAATTCGCCCCCTGCCCGCCGACCATAATTGGCAATGTCCTCAACATCAATCGCACGTCCTCCCACAAGCTCCAGTTCATTACGTACAGGTAGTCAAGCTTCACCATCTCCTCGAACGGGATCCGCGTCCGTCCCAGCACCTGCCAGTAGCCGGTGATCCCCGGCGTAAGGTCCAGGCGACCGCGCGCCCAGCCCTGGACGTGCTCGTCCTCGGCAGGGATCAGCGGGCGCGGCCCGACCAGGCTCATCTCGCCGCGGACGACATTCCAGAGCTGCGGCAGCTCATCCAGGCTGAGCCTCCGCAGCCACCGGCCGAGGCGCGTGATCCGGGGATCGTGGTCGAGCTTCAGCCAGCCGGAATCGGTGCTCTGAGCGAGCAGCTCCCCGCGGCGCTGCTCGGCATCGGCGGCCATCGTGCGCAGCTTGAAGAGGCGGAAGTGCCGGCCCGCCCTGCCGACGCGTTCCTGGGCAAAGAACACCGGGCCGCGCGAGTCGAGCTTGATGGCGATGGCGAGAAGCCCCAGGAGCGGGCGCGGTGAGGATCAGGAGGGGAGTGGCGAGCAGGAGATCCATTCCGCGCTTGAGCGCTCTGGACGAGCGGGGCAGCCACGGTGGGTTCAGACCCAATACGGTGATGCCTTCGACGTCGTCGATCTCGACGGCCGGACCGAGCACGTCGGCGAGACGCGGAAGCACGGAAACCTTCAGCGACAGCGCGCGGCAATCGCGCAGCATCCGTTCGAGCTCGCCCTCCTCGATATCGCGGGCCGAGAACACGACGCGGGACACGTCATGCCGATCGGCGACCTGCTCGAGCTGTTCGAGGGTGCCGAGCGTCGGCACACGTCGATTCTCCGGTGCCGACGATCCTTCGGTCGGCGAAAGGGAACCGATGACTTTGAGCCGGTACTCCGGGTGAGCGGCGAGCTTGCCGACGAGCGTCTGGCCTATGTCGCCGGTGCCCACCAACAGCGCGTTCTCCACGCCGATCATCCGTCCCGCATACGAACGAATCGCGAAACGAGCCACCGTCACCAGGACGATGACGTTCACGCCGAACAGCAGGATCTCGGCGAAGTCGAGTCTGCGCATCGGCGAGTAGCGCGCGTAGACCCAAAGGATCAGCCCGCCGATGACGGTCGCGTGGAAGAGCCACGGAAGGTCGTCCACCGTCGAGTAGCTGATCCGCTTGACGTCGCGGTCGTAGAGACCGTAGAGCTTGAACAGCACCATCATCAGCGGGACGGCGAAGACGCCCCACAGAATCCGGTGTCCGGCCGACGGCGTTTCGTCGATCACGAGCGCAACCGCGAGGGCGAGCATCACGGCAGCGGCGTCACCCACCGCCAGTAGCCGCCGCAGCGCCGCATCCTTTCCGACCCGGTGGGGGCGCGCCATCGCACGATGACCGTCGCCCAGAAGCCGATCAGGCTCCGCAACGCCGATGCCGGTTCCCACGGCCGCCATCACACGGCCTCTGACATCACATTGTCGTTGCCCACCGGCACACGCTCGCCCCCGCTCGCCAGCGAAGCCTGCGCTGCCTCCGCGAGGCGGACCACGTCGAGCGCGAGGCGCAGGTGGTGGTCCTGACGCTCGCGGCTGCGGATCGCTCGCAGGAAGTCCGCGATCTGCAGCGCGAGCGGCTCCTCGGTCGACAGCTTCGGCGAGAGGATGTCCCCGCTCCGGTAGGAGAGGTGATATTCGCCGAAGGTCTCGGGGTCTCGGTAGTCGACGCCTCGGTCGTAGATCTTGATCGCCTCGGCACCGCCGTCCTCGTAGACAACCATGCGCTTCGATCCGACGACGACGGTTCGCCTGAGCTTGCCGGGTGCAAGCCAGCTCAGCTCGACGCTCGCGATCAGTCCGGATCCGAACTCCATCGTCACGAACGCAACGTCTGCGATTCCGGGGACGATCGAGTCGCGCCCGATCGCGCGGATGGTCTCCGGCGCCTGACTCATCCAGTAGAGCAGGATCGAGAAATCGTGGGGGCCGAGATCCCAGATCACGCTCACATCGCGCTGGTGAAGGCCGAGGTTCACGCGGCTTGCCGAAACGAAATACAGCTTTCCGAGTTCTCCGGATTCGATCAGCTCGCGGACCGCGCGCACCGGCGGGCTGTATAGGAACGTGTGGCCGCACATCAGCGACAGGTCACGCTCCTCCGAGAGCGTGATCAACTCCTCCGCCAGCGCCGCCGAAGGCGCGAGCGGCTTCTCCACGAACGTGTGCTTGCCCGCTTCAAGACAGCGGCGCGCCAGCTCATAGTGGGTGAACACCGGGGTCGCGAGGAGAACTCCGTCCAGGTCCTCATCCGCGAGGACCTCATCGAGATCCTGCGTGAGCTGCACGCTCGGGTAGCGCCGGCCAAACCGCTCGAGGCGCGAGACATCGGTGTCACAGATCCACCGCACCACCACATCGGTCCGCTCGATCAGGACCCGGAGCAGGTTCGGTCCCCAGTAGCCGAGTCCTACCACGGCAACCGTTGGCTCCACGCGCAGACGCCGGATCCTTTGTCCCACGACACCGTTCCCCATTAGGCTCTTACGTCCCCTCCATTGTGCGCTCAGATCGTCCCGGTTGGGTAACTGAGCGGAGCCGGATGTCTATCACGAGCGACACGGTTGCGGAACCGTCGCCCGCTCGTAAATCTATTTACCGCCCGAATGACATGGTCAACTTCAATCTGGGTCATCCCGGGAAAGATCGGTAGCGATAGTTCACGCGCCGCCCAATCTCGTGCTGCAGCAATCGAGAACGATGGATAGAGATTGCGCAGCGCCGGCTGGTCGGGCAGTGCGAGCGAATAGTGAACGCGTGTGGAGATTTCCTCTCGTGCCAGCTCACGCCTGAGCTGATCGCGCCTTGTCACCCGGATCGGATACACGTGGTACGTGCATGGGGAGTCAGGCGACTCCGCCAGCAACTCCACGCTGTCCTCGAGGCCCTCGGCATAATCTGCGGCGATCGCGCGCCGCGCGTCATTCCACTCGTCGAGGTATGGAAGCTTCACCCGCAGTACCGCTGCCTGTAGTCCGTCCAGCCGCTCGTTGTAGCCGCGCACCCGGTGGACCCCGTCGGTGCCGCGTCCCAGGTCACGCAGGCGCCGCGCTCTGGCGGCAAGCGCTCCATCATCGGTGCAGATCGCACCACCGTCTCCCAATGCGCCGAGGTTCTTGCTCGGATAGAAGCTGAACGCGGCCGCATGTCCCAGTTTTCCCGCGCGTACGCCGCGGTAGGTAGCGCCATGGGCCTGGGAGCCGTCCTCGAGCAGCAGCAGGCCATGACGCTTTGCGACCGCGCGTAGCGGTTCGAGGTCGCAGACTTGGCCGTAGAGGTGGACGGCCACGACAGCGGCCGTGGCCGGGCCTATCGCGGCCTCCACCGCCTCGTGATCGATCAGGCCACTCCCGTGATCGACGTCAACAAACACGGCAGCCGCTCCGGTGTGCTGCACGGCGAGAGCGTTGGAAACAAACGTGTGCGCGGGAACGATCACCTCGTCTCGCGGGCCTATTCCCGCCGCCTGCAACATGATGGTGAGCGCTGCCGTGCCCGACGCCACACCGACGCAGTGGCCTACACCGCAGTACGCGGCAAAGTCAGTCTCGAACCTGTCGACCTCTTCGCCGAGGATGAACGCGCTCGAGGCCAGCACGCGGTCGAACGCCGTCCTCAACTCGTCAACGATGGGGTCGTGCTGGCGGGCCAGATCGACGAACGGCACCGCGGGCATAGGCTTCTCCTACCTCATGTGGGGTTTGCCCTTCAAGCGCCTCCCTGACCCACAGCGCGGCGTGTAAGGTAAGGCTTGGCCGACCGGTTGGGAAGCTCGATGCACGAAAGTGCACGAGTTGTGCGCAGCTCCGCGTCATCAGAGTCCAGGGCCTGGTGAACGCGCGCACTGACCGGCGGGGCACGACTCCCGAGCGTCGGCTGTCAGCTTTCGCGCACGTGTATCACGAATGTGTAACTACGAGCGTCTCACCCCCAGTCATGCCCGCAGCCTCGAGCCGATCGAGGTCCACGAACATGCAGTTGATTCGTGATCGAAGCTGCCACAAATACTCTCAGTCAGAACTCCGCTCCTCGCCGGGGGAGTGGAATGCGCGACCAGCGCGACCACTCACCTTGATGGTCGCTCGGATCGGGGGTCGTCGCGTCGCGTATCCAGAGTGAGGAATCGAGTTTCGCCCGGGTGTACGACGAACACGTCTGGCGGGTCTACGGCTTCTGCGCCTATCGCCTCGGCGATCGCGACACGGCGGAAGACCTGACCCAGGCGACGTTCGAGCGGGCTCTCCGCGCCTGGAGCAGATTCGATCCGCGTCGAGCATCCGTCAGCACCTGGCTGCTGGCGATTGCCCGCAATCTGTTGATAGACCACTACCGCCGCGACCGGTCGAGCCTCACGGACCCGATCGATGAGCGCTTGGCGCCCGCTGTCCCTGGTCCGGAAGAGCGGCTCACCGCGTCCCCCGAGCTCCTCGGCGCATTGGCCCGCCTGAGCGAACGAGATCGAGAGGTTCTCGCCCTCCGGTTCGGCGGCGACATGACCGGACCCGAGATCGCCGACCTGCTGAATCTCACGCTGGCGAACGTGCAGCAGATCCTGTCGCGCTCGCTACGGAGGCTACGGGGCCTGCTCGACGACGCCGGCTACGACACTCCGAGGGCGACCAGCGCGATGAGCAGCCCACCCGCTCCAAGGTAGCCGGCCACGACCAGCCGCAGTCGTTCAGGGCGCGGACCATAGCCCGGGTCTCGATGGGCCAGGTGGCGTCGCAGTGTGCCCCGGAATCCCGCCGGAGGGAGCGGCCGCGCGTCAATGAGGCGGTCGGCCAGTTGCTGCTCCTCTGGTTCGAACTCGAGGGCGTGGTCAGACGTGTCGGTCATAGCTTGAATAGAGGTGATCGCGGGTTGAGTGCACGGCTGCGGCGGTAGGCGGCCAGCGATGCGGCCGGGCGACCAGCCTCCGCCTCGAGACGCGAGACGATCAGCCACGCGCTCCAGTTATTCGGCTCGTCGACCGTCGCTCGGTGGGCCGCCGCGAGCGCGTCGGGCACGTTGCCTTGAAGCTCGAGCACGAGCGCCAGCTGAATCTGTGGAGAGGCGGCGCCCGGTTCCAGACGCGCGGCGGCGCTGGCGTCGGCCAGTGCCTGGGTCGGGTCGCCTTTCAGCACAGCCGCTTGGCTCTCGCGCACGGTGCTGACCGTCGCCATCGGGACTGCGATTGCGACCAGGCAGGCGATCGCGGTTGCGATCACTCCGAGGCGGACGGGCAACGATGCGGCGCGGCCCGATCCCACGGCACGCGGTGGCGCGAGCACGGCGGCCGCGAGCAGCAGGAAGGCCGCCGGCAGCGCCGGTACCTGCCAGATCCAGTCGGATGCCGCCGAGACGCAAAACGCGATCATGGCCCCGATGACCCCGGCAGCGCGCACCCTCGCTTCGTACCGCGACCGCATGCTCAATCTGATCGCGGCGCCGAGCACCAGCACGAAGAATGCGACCAGCAGCACGACCCCGACGAGGCCCGTCTCCGCGAGCGTCTCGACGTACAGCGAATGCGCGTTCTCGACGTAGCTGTAGTACGGGGCACGCGGGGTCCACAGGAGCTGGAACGTGCCGGGGCCGGACCCGCCGAGCAGGTGTCCATGGGTGGCATCGATCGCCACCTTCCAGTAGTCGTACCGTCCATTGCCGCTGACGGTTCCGAAGCGAGCGATCGTGTCCTGATGCAGCGCTGCCGCGGCCGGGTGCTTGAAGTCCTGCCAGGCGTGAGAGATCCGCGCCGGGGCTCCGGCGAGCAGCGCCACCACAAGACAGACTGCCACTCCTCCCAGCAGAAGTGCGCGGGCCCGACCGGGGGTGAAGGTGAGCCAGCGCGACGGGGTGCCGTGACGGACGGCGAGTGCCGACGCCCGTCTGGGCCAGCGCCACGCCCGCGCACACGATGAGGACCGAAACCAGCAAAGTGTTGCCCTGGTGCGCAGCGGCGGGGGTCGTGAGGCCCTGCTCGATCGCGGCACGGTGGACCGCCGCCAGGATGAGGGCGGCGCTGCCGGCGGCTGTCACCAGCGCGGTAGCGAGCTTTCCGACTCGCTCGGGACTGAAGACGAGGAACGCGAGCAGCCCGGCGGCGGCGGCCACCGCTCCGCCGCGGGAGAACGTCAGGTAGCTGGTTAGCGCGACGACCGGGACCGCCGCGGCCGCCGCGGCCTGGGCTCGGAGGGTCCGCGCCGAGGTGGCGCTCGCCAGAAGGAGCGGCAGGCCGATCGCCAGCAGCGCCGCCAGCGCGTTCCAGTAGTTGAGCGGCCAGCCGAGTCGTCCCTCGGTGCCCGGCAGGAACGACGCCGTCTGGTGCGCGGCCGGAAACAGATCGGGGCGCAGTCGCGAGGCGAGGGCGAGGCAGGCCACGAGCACCACGGCCCCAGCGACGGCGTGGACGGTGTGCCTGACGGCTTGCTCGCGGTCGCGATGAATCGAGATCCCGAGCAAGAGGAGGCCGAAATAGCAAGCGACCCGCGAGAGCTCGTCCAGGCTGCGCTCCGAGCTCAGCGACCAGGTCGCCGCCAGCCCGGTCCACGCAACGAAGCCGCCGAATACGGCCAGCGTGGCCCAGGCCACGCGCGTCCAGCGGGCGGTCGGCAGCAGGCCCCAGGCCGCGCCGATCAGCACGACCCACCAGACGACGATCGCCGCCTGGCTGCGTACGACCAGGTCGTAGCCGCCCCCGTCGATCGCGAGGTAAAGCACGACCGTCCCCGCAAGCGCCCAGGTCCTGACGGCCTCCAGGTCGAACTGACGCAGGCTGGCCGGTCGCCAGGCGGCAGGCCGGCTGACTACCGATTCCATTGACCGTCAATACGCGCGAGCCGGTCTACGACTGACGCTGACGAACCCTCAGACGGCCGCCTCACCCGGCCTGAGTCCAAACGAGGCTGGTGTCGGGGTCGGCCTGCGCGCGCAGGGCGGCGCGGCCTCGGATTGGCAGGACCGCCCCGAATACCTGGTCGGTCCGCACCGCGAGCCTGCGCAGCACCACCCAGCGTCCGCGTCGGCGCTCCTCGATCGCCAGCTCGCCTCCCCGGGGGGCGCGACCCCACGCCTGAATGTGGCCGCGGTTCAGGCGCCGGGTGACGAACGGGAAACGGAACGCCTGGGCCGCCGGCTTGGCGGCGCCGTCCAGGTAGTAAAGGCCCGCCTGGTAGGTGCTGCCGTAGTTCGGGATCGGCGGCGCGTCGACGATCTGCAGCCAGAGCACCGTGTCGACACCCTGTCGCCACAGGACGTACATGGCCTGCTCGATCCAGCGCGCCTGCTCGGCGACGGGAACTCCCTCGGGGTCAGGTGGCGAGCTGTCCCAGGAGATTTCGGTGACCCACAGCTGCTTCGGGCCTGCAGGCTGCACGTGCCCAACCTTCTCGGCAGCGTGCAACACGCGGGCGATCTTGTACATGTCGGGGACCGCCGCGTCGTCCGGGTTCAAGGCGTGCCAAAGCGGGCCTTTGATCCCGTAGGGGTGGTGCGACAGCGCATCGAGGTGCGGCGGGTCGGGACAGCTGACCGGGGTCAGGCCGGGGTCGTCGCGTAGGCAGAACAGCGCGCGATCGAAGGCGACCGGGGGCATCCGCTGGCCGCCGGGCGGGTCTCCATACGGCGCGGTTCCTGCCGTCACGACGAAGTTCGAGGATGAGACACGCTTGACTGCGCTGTAGAACGCGTTCAGCAACTGGCGGTAGATGACCGGGCTCTCCGGAGCCCACCCGCCTTGAACGCGCGTCCACTGCGGTGAGAGGTAGTAGGCGAGATTCGGCTCGTTCCACGGCTGCCAGTAACGGACGCGCGGCAGGAATGCCCCGGGTTGCAGCGGGTCGGGGAAGCGTCCGTCGTAACGAAGCGCGGCGGCCGTGGCAAAGCTCGCAAATTGAGTGGGGTCAGGCCGCCACGTACCCGGCTGGGTGCCGGCCGGCGCGGCCGGACCCTCAGCCCAGGTCGGGGCCCCGGTCAGGTTGAGCAGCACCTGCAGGCCGTGGCTGCTCAGGTCGCGGACGGCGGCGTCGGTCGCGCTCCAGTCGTACCCCGGGCTCGAAGGGTCGGCGGGGTCGAACGACGAGGACGGCAGGAGCGGGGCCACCTGAGACCACGTCACGTTGACCCGAACGATCCCCGCGCCTTCCGACACGGCACGGGGAATCCAGATCGCGTCCGCGGCCGGAGTGTCCCCGGTCAGGGCCGGATCTGCGCTGAAGCCGATCGTCAGGCCCTGCGCACGCGCGAGCGCAGGGCTCGCGCCGACGCCCAGCACGACGACGGCAACCGCGAACAGACGGAGCCGCCTCACCGGGGACCGTCAGCTCGTGCGCCGGCCACGCAGGAGCGCGACCACGGCGGCCGCCAACAGGCTGGCGATCAACAGCAGGGGCAACAGCGGGCCGAGCCCTCCCCCACCAGCCGAGCCGGTCAGCGTCTTGAAGACACTCGCCGCCGGCGAGGATCCCTCGCTGGCCGATGCCGCGGGCACCGAGGAATTCGCCGAGGATCGTCGGTGTGGGCGGCTGGCCGCGAGCTGTGCGGAGCGGTGGCCGCTGCCAGCGCCGCCGCGGCGGCTCCGGTTTGGCCCTGTGCCGCGAGTGCGCGTTGGGTCGAGGCGGCGATCGCCGTGCCCCCGCCGGCGCCGCCGTTCCCGGCCCCGCCGCCGGAGCCCGTCGCTCCGCCGGAGCCACTCGAACCGGCTGAGCCTCCCGAGCCGCCTGAGCCACCCGATCCTCCGACAACTCCGGGCACGGGATGGACCGTATTCGTCGGCTGACCGCCCCCGGCGGTCGGGAGCGTCTCGAGATACTGGCTCACGCCGGAATTCCCAGGCGGTGCAATGGTATGAACCCGAGCCTCGGCCACTGACGGAACGGCCAGCGCAACGGCCAAGGCGATGACGATCCGCCTCATTACCAACGGATACGTTTCACGGCCTCCATGGCTGACAGCTTCCAAGCGCTCAGCGCGGTGTCCCGGCTGCGCTTCGTAGAGCGGTGAGAAGTCCGCCGAGACGCAGACTTGCGGGGATGCCGCTGGCGGCGCTTGCGGTGCCGGGAGGGCTTGACCTTCTTGCGCTTGTGATGGACGTTGCTTCGTGTGGGCGCCGCCGCGGACTGGCCAGAAACGGCAGGGGCTGAGGCCGGGGTGGCGGGACAGCCCTGCGACGTGAGGGTCTGGACCTCGCCCAGATAGGCGGTTCCGAGCGGGGTCTCCGAGCCTTCGCTGCTGACCATCGGGAACCAGGTATCGGTGTCGGCCATGGGAATATCACCCCACCAGAATGCCTGGACGTCCTCGACGTCGAGCGCCGGCGTGCACAGCGCCCACTGGGTATATGCCGCAACCTGCTGCCCCCAGTCGACGATGCTGGTCGGCGCGCCGAATTCGTTGATGTCGAGCGGGACCGCGGCGTGGCCATTCGTGTCGAGCCACTGGCGCAGCGCAAGCGTGTCCTGTTCCATCGTGGTCACGTCGTACAGGTATGGGTGGTATCCGACCGCGTCCATCGGGCCGATCGCGCTCAGGTACTCCTCGGCTTGGTCGAGGCCGATGCCGCCGGAGTCGAGCATGCCGCCGACAACCGCCTGCGCCGCGGGGTCGACCTGGTGAAGCGCCGCGCGTGCGGTCTCGTACACCTGCGCATACGCGGCCGGGTCGGCATAGTGCAGGGACGTCTGATCGGCCGGGGCCGTCGGCGTGATGTCCGGTTCGTTGCCGATTTCGTAGCTCTCCACCGGCAGATAGGGAAGCTCCGGGTGCTGGGCCCAGAATGAGCCCCCGCGGCCGTATCGTTGCGCGAACGAGGTGACGAACGCCGCCATCGCAGCAGCATCAGCGGCGGGACCCTGGCTCCTCGGCAGGCCCAGCATCGGATACAGCCGCAGGCCTGCGGCGGCGGTCAGTTCGACGACCGCATCGGTATTGCTGCCGGCTATCACCTCGTCGCGAGCGAGGCCTACGCCGGCCGCCGCGGCGGTCGCGAGGTCGGTAGGCGAACCGGTGAAGTTGATGCCGAGGCTCTCGTGCGAGAGCGGCGCCGCGGCCACGGCGGAGCCGGGCAGCACGGATCCGGCAGCCACAAGCTGCAGGCATAAGCAGCCCAACCCAACCAAGAACCGACCAAACCTCGACATACTGCGTCATAGCGGTCGATTCCTGCGACTTCTGAATCGATCGTCGCGGGGGACTAGACGAATTAGCCGGTTCCGGTCTGGAGCCGAGGATCGGAAATCGGCTCCCAGGTGCTGCCCGTCGCGTCAGTTCAAGCCTGGGTACGACGTATCCCAGGCACCGTGGGGATGTCCTCCCGTCTCATACGTGGCCGGCTATGTCGATCTGCACGCCCACGTGCTGCCCGGCGTCGACGACGGTCCGCCGGACCGAGAAGGCTCGCTGGCGATGCTGCGTGCCGCCGCCGCGTCAGGGATCGGCACGCTTGCGGCGACGCCGCACCTGCGCGCCGACTTTCCCGGCGTACACGTCGACGAGCTCGCGCGCCGATGTCGCGACCTCCGCGAAGCCTGTGTGCGAGAAGGCATCGAGATCCGGATCGTGTCCGGAGCCGAGGTGTCGCTCGTGTGGGCGCTCGAGGCAAGCGACGAGCAACTCGCACTCGCCACATATGACCAGCGGGGCACCGATGTGCTGATCGAGACGCCGACCTCGAGCGTCGTCGGCTTCGAGAGCTTGCTCTTCCAGCTCCGCGCCAAGGGGCTGCGCGTGACGCTCGCGCACCCTGAGCGCAGCGTCGAGTTCCAGCGCGATCCTTCGCGGCTGGACGAGCTCGTCCGGCAGGGGGTCCTTCTGCAGGTAAACGCCGAGACGCTGTTGGGGGAGGCGCGCGGATCCGCGCGCCCATCGGCTGGGACGCGACCTATGTACTCGTGGGCTGGTTCACGCGCTCGCGTCCGACGGGCATCGCGCCGCCTCCTGGCGACCGGTTACCTGCCTGGGGGACGCCGTCGCGGAAGCGGTGGCGCTCGCCGGCCCCGACCGCGCGCGCTGGATGACGGAGACCGCGCCCGCGGCGATCATCGCCGGAGCCGAGTTGCCGAACGCACCGGAAGTCCGTGCGCCGCCGCGGAGACACAGGCTCCTCTGGCGACGTTGAGCAACGTCGGCGACTCATGTCAGGGTCGGCGATGCTCGCACGTATAGGCGACCACTCCAACTCATCACCGCAACTAGCGCGACGGGCCGGGGCACCAGCCAGGCCAACGTGTCGGTGGGGCTGCCACGGCCGGGCGTGGCAGCTCCATCGGACCCATTTCCGCGCGCGCATACCCCACTCGTGACATGTCAGTCATGCCGTGGGTAATAGGTGAACAGATCTTGTGCGATCGCCTCCGCGACGAATTCACGCGGGGTACAGTGCCTCCGCTTTGAAAGTCATGTACGTAGTAGGTGCGCGGCCCAACTTCGTGAAGATGGCGCCGGTGATCGCAGAGGCCCGCCGCGCACTACCCGACGACCGCCACGTGCTGGTGCATACCGGTCAGCACTATGACCGGATGATGTCGTCGGTCTTCATGGACGAGCTCGGAGTGCCTTCGCCCGACTATTTGCTGAAGGTGGGCTCAGCGACGCACGCCGTGCAAACCGCTCGAGTGATGGAGCGAATCGAGACCGTGGTTGACTTCGAGCGCCCAGACCTCGTGATGGTCCCCGGGGATGTCAACTCGACGCTGGCGGCAACTCTCGTCGCGGCCAAGCTCGGAGTCCCGATCGCCCATGTCGAGGCGGGGCTGCGGAGCTTCGACCGCACCATGCCGGAGGAGATCAACCGGATCGTCGCCGACGAGTTCAGCGACTATCTGTTCATCCACTCCGACGAGGCCCGCGACAACCTTAGGGCGGAGGGCATTGCCGCGGAGCGCATCCACTTCGTCGGCAACACCATGATCGACACATTGGTGGCGATGGAGGAGCGCTTCCGCGGCATGGAGATGGCGGCGCGGATGGGACTCACACCTGGGGAATACCTGCTCGTCACGCTGCATCGTCCCGCGCTCGTGGATGGACCACTCCTCTTCGAAGCGCTCACACAGTTGAGCAGAATCGCCCGTGAGCTCCCAGTCGTCTTCCCGGTACATCCGCGGACCCGCAAGATGATCGAACACCGAGCGCTCGGAGAGTCGCTGCACCTGGTCGAGCCTGTCGGCTATCTCGAGTTCCTGTCGCTTCAGGCCGACGCCGCCGCAGTGCTGACCGACTCCGGCGGCGTCCAGGAGGAGACCACCTACCTGGGGGTTCCGTGCTTCACCCTGCGGGACAACACTGAGCGTCCGGTCACCGTCAGAGCCGGTACTAACAGGCTGCTCGGGCTCGATCCGTCGCGAATCGCCGAGATTCCCTCAGCGCTTGCGCGGGCGAACGGAGCGGACGGGATCGCGCCGCCGGGGTGGGATGGTCACGCAGCCGAGAGGCTCGTGGCAGTGATCTGTGGCGAGCCGGCATCAGCGGCGACGGTCGCGGCCGGCGCCGCCGGGTGACGAGCCGCGGCATGCGGATCTGGATCGACTTCTCGAATTCGCCTCACCCGCTTCTGTTCGCGCCCGTCGTCCGGCGGCTGCACGAAGCCGGTCACGACGTGTACTTCACCGCCCGCGACAACGCACAGACGATCGAGCTCGCGCGCAAGCGTTGGCCCGACGTCGAGGTCATTGGCGGCGCCAGCCCCCGGGACAGAACGTCGAAGGTGGCGGCGATCTATGAGCGGATCGTCGAGTTGCGCCATTGGGCGGCCCGCGCGCGTCCGGACGTCGCGCTCTCGCACAACTCCTACGCCCAGATCGCCGCCGCGCGTAGCTTGCGAATCCCCGCGGTCACCGCGATGGATTTCGAGCACCAGCCTGCGAATCACCTGGCCTTCCGACTGGCCACGACCGTACTGGTGCCGGACTTGCTCCCGCTCCGGGCGATTCGGCGACAGGGCGCCGCGCCCGCAAAGGTAGTGCGCTATCCAGGGCTGAAGGAGGAGCTCTACATCGGGGACTTCAACCCGGACTCAGAGATCCTGCGGAAGGTGGGCATCGATCGACGACCTCAAATCGTGGCCGTCGCGCGCACCCCTCCCACCCGTGCCGTCTATCACTCGGCTTCGAATCCGCTCTTCGAAGGCGCCATTCGCACACTCTGCTCGCACGACGGCGTTGTCTGCGTCGTGCTGACGCGCCATCCGGAGCAGATCACCGCGATCGAACGCATGGAGCTGCGCAACTGCATCGTTCCCCGCGCCGCGATCGACTCCCGCTCACTCGTTTACGCCGCCGATGTGATGGTCGGAGCGGGCGGGACGATGACCCGCGAGGCCGCGTTGATGGGGATCCCAACGTGGACCCTGTTCGCCGGGGAGACCCCTGCGGTCGACACGTGGCTCGAGGGTCGAGGATTGCTGAGACGCCTGACCGCAGCCGAGCAACTCCGCGATCTCACCCCCCGTCAGGTCGCGCCTCGCACGCCAGCAGAGCTACACGCGCGCGGCAGGATCATCGAGGATGTGCTCGTGAGGGAGACCCTCGCCGCCGGCGACTCGAGAATTTCTGTCCCGGCCGTTGTCAGTCACACGGGGACTGCCGCGTAGAAACGATTGCCCCCGCGCCGGGGGTGGTTCCCGATCAGGAGGACTTACATGACGAGGTACTCACACCTCAGACGGCTCGCGTCTGTCGGGGGTCTCATCGCGGCAGGCGTCATCGCCCTGTCGGCCGTGCCGAGCGGCGCGACAATCGTCTGCCCGTCGGGAATAAAGCCACCGAGCTCGTACTGCACGAATGTTCCGCCGACGGCGACCACCCTCCCCGCGACCAAGATCAAGGGCACCAGCGCGCAACTGAACGGCAGCGCAGGACCTAACGTCCAGGGCGGCGACATCACCTCGTACTTCTTCCAGTACGGGACGACGATGTCCTACGGCAAGCAGACGCCGACGGGCACGATCGGAACGTGCCCAGCCGGGATCACCCCGCCGAGCCCTTACTGCAACGTGCCGAAGACACAGCTTGTCACGGCCAACGTCTCGAACCTGATTCCGTGCACGAATTACCACTTCCGGGTCGTCGCGACCAATCCCGATGGTTCGTCCTCAATGGAGGAGACCTGAAGTTCACGACGACGTTCGCCAATCCACTCAAGAACGTCAAGTCGCCCTCCAAGGTCAAGGCCGGCAAGAAGTTCAAGGTCAAGTTCACGCTCAAATACAACGCCAAGACCGTGAAGATCTTCATCAAGAAGAAGAACGGCACCATCGTGCAGACGATCATTTATCAATCCCTTCGCGCGGGCAACTACACCAAGACGGTGAAAGCGCCGAAGAAGACGGGGGATTACAAGGTTGAGGTGTTCGCCAAGCTGAGCTGCGGCTCGCAGAGCGTGACCAACTCGTTGAAGGTTCACTGACCGACCACAAAGAACTCGCTCGGGCAACCGCCTCGGGCGCCCCCGATCATCGCGCCGGCGGCCACCGCCGGCGCGATGTCGTTCAGGAGCCGTTCGCCCGCCTCAGGCGCCCACCGTCATCCCCTCGTCGCGACGGTGGGCCCGGCCGCGCTCCAACACCTCCCGGAAGCTCCGGAACCGGAAGATCGCCACCATCGCCACGAACCCGAGCAGGGTGGTCAGCACCGCGGTCGCGATCTGCTGCCCGACCGAGAACGAGGCCACGTACGGGTTGCCGGCGAAGATCGTCAGCAGCAGCGCCTGCTGAACCCCGGCGCCGCCCGGGGTGAACGGGAACACCGACGCGACCACCTGGACCCCGAGCACCAGCAACGCGTTCCGGACCGACCCGCCGATGTGGAACGCGTCCAACAAAAACCAGTACGACGCGAACCGCGCGATCCAGCTCGCGAACTGCCAGCTGGCCATGTCCCGGCGGTAGCGCCGGCGGTCGCGCAGGATCGTGAATCCCTGCCGGACCCGCTGCCAGAACGCCTTGACCCGGGCCGAGAGCAGCGCGAACGCGATCAGGAAGCCGACGCCCAGCACGGTCAGCAGGAACAGCGTGAACCGCATGTTCGAGGCGAAGAAGCTGATGTCGAACGCCGGGAGCTTCGAGAAGTCCGGCGGCTTGGGGAACACCCCCTGGGTGAACGCGAAGCACATCACGAGGACGCCCATGAACCAGTCGAAGATCGCGCCGGTGGCGAGCGCCGAGGCCACCGTCGGATAGCTCGAGTCGTCGATCGCCACGCGGGTCAGGAACAGCTGCGCGATGTTGCCACCGCCGAGCGGGAACACGTTGTTGATCGCGTACCCGACCATGTAGGCGCCCCATACGTCGCGCCATCGGAACCGCTGGCCCGGATACGCGGCCCGGAGCGCATTGAACAGGGCCCGAGAGCGCAGGAGCAGGTACAGCGCGTATAGCGCGAGGCCCAAGAGCAGCGAGAACCAGTTGAGGCTGGTCAGCTGGGACAGGAACGTCCCGGCCGAGTTGAGCAGCTGATGAATCGTCGACCCGACCGAGGCATGATGGTGGGCGCTCGCCCCGACGAGCGGCCCTTCGCCTCCTGAGACCGCCGCTATCGCGAGCCCTGGCATGTGCTCATTATGGGCTCGCTTAAAAAGCCCGGGGGACCCAGATCCATCTGGGTCCCCCGGAGAGTCAGGGAAGTGGGGGCGCAGTTCCCTGACCGACAGGGGCGAGTTTCCCCGTCCCAAGCTCTGTCTAAACCTAAATTAGCTCCGCAGGCCGCTCCACCACGCGAATCGCGCCGCTAAGCCTACCATTCCCCCCTGCACAGCAGGGCAAACGTCGGAGGCAGCCGTCGTTGATTTACAACCCCCCTGAACGGCCATCAGCGGCCCTCCGCGCCCGGCCCCGTGAAGAACTCCTCGCCGGCCCTGACCGTCCCTGCCGCCTCGGCCTCATGGCGCAGGGTGCGATCCGCCTCGCCGCTCCAGGCGCCGATCGCCAGCATCTCGCGGTCGGCGTCCATCGGGCTTCCGCCGAGGTCCTTATTGACCACGCGGGCGCACTTGCGCCCCTCGGCGATCGCGGTGACGATCAGCGACTGCCCGATCCGGGCGTCACCGCAGGCATACACGCCCCGTGTCGACGAGCGGTAGGTCATCTCGGTGCGGATGTTGCCGCGGCGGTCGAGCTCGAGATCGAGCTGCTCGATCGGACCGGCGCGCTCGGGCCCCTCGAATCCGATCGCGATCATGACCAGGTCGGCCTCGAGCACGAACTCGCTGCCGGGCACCGGCGTCAGGTCGCGCGAGGAGGTGCCGGTGACCTTCCGGGCGTAGACGTGGCTGACGCGGCCGTCCATGCCCCCGAAGCCGGTGACCTCGGTCCCCCACCGCCGCTTGCCGCCCTCGTCGAGCGCGTACGTCGTGTTCGTGCGCTTGGGCGGCAACGGCCACGGGTGGCGGGCGTCGCGCCCGCTGTCGGGCAGCGCCTGGTACACGTCGAGCAGGACCACGCTCAGTGCGCCCTCGCGGTGGGAGTTCGAGATGCAGTCCATCCCGGTGTCGCCGCCTCCGACCACGATCACCTTCTTGCCCGCCGCGCTGATCTCGGTCCCGGGCTCCGGGGCCCGCGACCGCCGCCCTTCCGCAGAAGCCACCCACCGGTTGCGCTGGTACAGGTAATCCATCGCCGGGTGGATCCCGCGCAGGCCCCGCCCCGGCGCGTCAAGATCGCGCTGGACTCGCGAGCCGGTCGCGACCACGACCGCGTCGTGACGGTCCTTGATCTCCTGCGAGGAGACGGTCCGCCCCACCTCGACGTCGTAGACGAACTCGATCCCCTCCTGCTCGAGGATCGCCACCCGCCGGTCGATGATCGCCTTCTCGAGCTTGGCGTCGGGGACGCCGAACCGCATCATCCCGCCCGGGCCCTCGTCGCGCTCGAACACGGTCACGGTATGGCCGCAGCGGTTGAGCTCGTCGGCGACCGCGAGGCCGGCCGGCCCGGTGCCGATCACCGCGACCGTCTTACCGGTCCGCCGCGAGGGTGGGGTGGGCACGATCCACCCCTCCTCGAACGCGCGCTCGGCGATCGCGAGCTCGATCTGCTCGATCGCCACGGCGTCGTCGTTGATCGCCAGCACGCACGCGGACTCGCACGGCGCGGGGCAAATGCGGCCGGTGAACTCCGGGAAGTTGTTGGTGGCGTGGAGTTGGTCGATCGCGTCGCGCCACTTGCCGCGGTAGACGAGATCGTTCCAGTCCGGGATCAGGTTGCCGAGCGGGCAGCCCTCGTGGCAGAACGGGATGCCGCAATCCATGCACCGGGCGCCCTGGCGCTGCAGTTCCTCCTCGGGCTGGAGCCCGAAGTACTGCTTGTAGTCGTGCACCCGCCGGTCCGGGTCTCGCTTCTCGAACCCGACCCGGTGGATCTTCAGGAAAGCGCCGAGCTCCCCCATCAGCGCGAGACCGCCGCCTCGCTCTGCGCGCGATCGGCCAGCGCGCGCCTGTAGTCGCGCGGCATCACCTTGACCATCCGCTCACGCACGCCGCGCTCCCACGACGCGAGCACGTTGCGGGCCACGATCGATCCGGTCCGCGCTGCGTGCTCGGAGATCAGCGCCTTGACCGCCGCCTCGTCGTCCTCGTCGAGCTCCTCGAGGTCGACCAGCTCGAGGTTGCACCGCCCCTCGAACCGCCGGTCGACGTCGTAGACGTAGGCGATGCCGCCGCTCATCCCGGCGGCGAAGTTGCGGCCGGTGCGCCCGAGCACGACCACGCGACCGCCGGTCATGTACTCGCACCCGTGGTCGCCGACGCCCTCGACGACGGCGCAGGCGCCCGAGTTGCGGACCGCGAACCGCTCTCCGGCGAGCCCGCGGAAGAACGCGCGACCGGCGGTGGCGCCGTACAGGACCGTGTTGCCGACGATCATGTTCTCCTCGGCCCGGAACCTGTGCTTCTCGGGCGGGCGCACGGACACGACCCCGCCCGACATGCCCTTGCCGGCGTAGTCGTTGGTCTCACCACGCAGCGAGAACATGATCCCGGGGGCGAGCCAGGCGGCGAAGCTCTGCCCCGCGGATCCGCTGAACGAGATCTCGATCGTCCCCTCGGGCAATCCGTCGGCCCCGTGCCGGCGGGCGATCTCGCCCGACAGGATCCCGCCGACGGTGCGGTTGACGTTGCGCACCGGGATCGGCCCGAGCTTGACCGGCTCCCGGCGTTCGAGCGCCGGCGCGCACCGGCGGACGAGCTCCCAGTCGAGCGCGTCGTCGAGCACGGGCTGCTGGGCGCGCGTCCGCCGGCGCGCCGTGCCGGGAGGCAGATCCGGCGATTGCAGCACCATCGAGAGGTCGACGCGGCTGGCTTTCCAATGCGTGATCGCGTCGTCCATGTCGAGCAGGTCGGTCCGGCCGATCATCTCCTCGAACCGGCGGATGCCGAGCGAGGCCATGATCGCGCGGACCTCCTCGGCCACCAGCATCAGGTAGTTGACGACTTGGTCGGGCGTGCCCTGGAACCGCTTGCGGAGCTCGGGATCCTGCGTGGCGATCCCGACCGGGCAGGTGTTGAGGTGGCAGACGCGCATCATGATGCAGCCCATCGCGATCAAGGGCGCGGTCGAGAACCCGAACTCGTCGGCGCCGAGCAGCGCCCCCACGATCACGTCGCGGCCGGTGCGCATGCCCCCGTCCACCTCGACCACGATCCGCGTGCGGAGGTCGTTGAGCAGCAGCGTCTGCTGGGTCTCAGCGAGCCCGATCTCCCACGGCACCCCCGCCCCCTGGACCGAGGACTGCGGCGAGGCGCCGGTGCCGCCGTCGTGACCGGCGATCGTCACGTGGTCGGCGTTGGCTTTGGCCACGCCCGCCGCGACCGTGCCGACACCGACCTCGGACACGAGCTTGACCGACACCGAACCGGTCGGGTTCGCGCAGCGGAGGTCGTAGATCAGCTGCTTGAGGTCCTCGATCGAGTAGATGTCGTGGTGGGGCGGCGGCGAGATCAAGCCCACGCCCGGAGTCGAGTTGCGCAGCCACGCGATGTAGTCGTCGACCTTGTGGCCGGGGAGCTGGCCGCCTTCGCCGGGCTTGGCGCCCTGGGCCATCTTGATCTGGAGCTGATCGCAGTTGACCAGGTAGTGGGCGGTCACGCCGAACCGGCCCGAGGCGACCTGCTTGATCGCCGACCGGCGCAGATCCCCGTTCTCGTCGGGCTCGTAGCGCGAGGCGTCCTCTCCCCCTTCGCCGGTGTTGGAGCGCGCCCCGATCCGGTTCATCGCGATCGCGAGCGTCTCGTGGGCCTCGCGTCCGAGCGCGCCGAGGCTCATCGCGCCGGTGGTGAACCGCTTGACGATCTCGGTCGCGGGCTCAACCTCCTCGAGCGGGACCGGCTCGTCCGCCAGCCGGAACGTCATCAGCCCGCGGAGCAATCCGCGGCGAACCGAATCCTCGTTGGCCAGCCGCGCATACTCCGCATACGTCTCACGCGGGTCGCCGTTCTGCCCCTGGACCGCGTGCTGGAGGTTGGCGATCGTGTCCGGGTTCCACACGTGGAGCTCGCCGTTGCGCCGCCACTGGAGCACGCCGCCGACGGGAAGCACGTCCCGGTCCGTACGCGGATACGCGCGGAAGTGCCGCTCGATCGCCTCCTGGGCCAGCGCCACCAGCCCGATCCCGCCGATCCGCGACGCGGTGCCGGTGAAGTGCTTGTCGATCAGGGCCGGCTCGAGCCCGACCGCCTCGAAGATCTGGGCGCCGCAGTAGGACTGGATCGTCGAGATCCCCATCTTCGAGATCGTCTTCATCAGCCCCTTGCCGATCGCCTTGACGATCCGCTGCTCGGCCTCGTCCCGCGAGAGATCTTCGGGGAGCAGCGAGCGGTCGGCGAGCTCGTCGAGCGACTCGAACATCACGTACGGGTTGATCGCCGCGGCCCCGTAGCCGATCAGCGTCGCCATGTGGTGGATGTCGCGCGGCTCGCCCGACTCGATCACCAGCCCCGTGCGCAGACGGGTGCCGCGGCGCACGAGGTGGTGGTGAACCGCGGCGACCGCGAGCAGCGACGGCATCGCGACGCGCTCCGCGCCGAGGTTGCGGTCGGACAGGATCAGGATGTTCGCGCCGTTGTCGACGTAACCGGCGGCCTCCTCGCACAGCGCCTCGAGCCGGGCCTCCATCCCCGCATGGCCTTGCTCGATCGGCCAGGTGATGTCGAGCGTGGCCGCGAAGAAGATCTCGTGCGAGACCTGGCGGAGCTTCTCGAGCTCGTGGTTGCGGAGGATCGGCTGGTCCATCACCAGCTGATGGGCCTGGTCGGGGTTCTCGTTCAGCAGGTTGACCTCTGCCCCCACCCCAGCCTGCAACGACATCACGACGCTCTCGCGGATCGGGTCGATCGGCGGGTTCGTGACCTGCGCGAACAGCTGCTTGAAATACGCGAACAGCGGCGGCTGGCGGTCGGACAGGACCGCGAGCGCGGCGTCGTTGCCCATGCTCGCCACCGGCTCCTCGCCCTTGGTCGCCATCGGCGCGATGATCATCCGCAGGTCCTCCTGCGAGTAGCCGAACGCGAGCTGCTTGGAGCGCAGCGGCTCGATCCGGGGCGTGCGCGGATCGCGGTCGGGCAGATCGTCGATGTGGACGACCGACCGCTCGTACCACTCGCCGTACGGCTGGCGACGAGCGACGCGGCGCTTGACGTCCTCGTCCTCGACGATCTTGCCCTCCTCGAGGTCGACCATGAACACCTTGCCCGGCGCCAGTCGGCCCTTGCGCTGGACGTGCTCGGGCGCGACGGTCATCACCCCGGTCTCCGACGCGAGCACCACATACCCCTCGGTGTCCTGGATCCACCGGCCCGGGCGCAGCCCGTTGCGGTCGAGCACCGCGCCGGCAACCCGCCCGTCGGTGAACACCACCGCCGCCGGCCCGTCCCACGGCTCCATCAAGCACGAATGGAAGTCGTAGAAGCCCTTGACGTCGGGGTCGAGGTCCCTGCGCGTCCGGTAGGCCTCGGGCACCATCATCATCACCGCGTGCGGGATCGAGCGGCCGCTCAGCACGAGCAGCTCGAGCACGTTGTCGAAGATCGCCGAGTCCGAGCCGCCGTCGCGGACGACCGGGATCACCTTGTCGAGGTCATCGCCGAACAGATCCGACGCGAGCTGCGACTCGCGCGCCCGCATCCAGTTGACGTTGCCCCGCAGCGTGTTGACCTCGCCGTTGTGGGCGATCATCCGGTACGGGTGGGCGAGCTCCCAGCTCGGGAACGTGTTCGTCGAGAACCGCGAGTGGACGAGCGCCAGCCGGCTGGCCACGCGCGGGTCCCTGAGATCGGTGAAGTACCGCGGGAGCTGCGGCGCAGTCAGCATCCCCTTGTAGATCATGGTCCGGCTCGAGAAGCTCGGAAGCGCCAGATCGTGCCCGGCGGCGCGCTCGATCACCCGGCGGATCACGTACAGCTTGCGCTCGAACGCATCCTGGTCCGGGAGCTTGTCCGACGCCGCGATCAGCACCTGGCGGATCACCGGGGCGGACAGCCGCGCCGTCTCGCCGACGTGGCGCTCGTCGATCGGCACATCGCGCCACCAGATCGCCCGCTGCCCCTCGGCCTCGATCGTGTCCTCGATCAGCTGCTCGAGCACGACCCGCCGCTCCTCGTCCTGGGGCAGGTAACAGACCCCGACGCCATAGCGGCCGGCGCGCGGCAGCTCGACGCCGGCGACCGCGGCTCTCAGGAAGCCGTCAGGGATCTGGAGGAGGATCCCGGCGCCGTCGCCCGTGTTCGGGTCCGCACCCTCGGCGCCGCGATGCTCGAGGTTCTCGAGCGCGTCGAGGGCCTTCTCTACGACCGCATGGCTCGCCTCGCCCCACAGCTTCGCCACGAGCGCGATGCCGCAGCCATCGTGCTCGTTGGCGGGGTCGTAGAGGCCACTGGCCCCTGGGGGAGCGAGACGTCGATACATAGAGGAGGGTGAGGGTGGAACACAGAGGAGTGCAGACTGGTCGCCGAAATGTACCAGCGAGTGTTAGCGGCCCGTTACGGCCCTATCCGCAGGGGCTTTTCGGGCCGCCTGCGGCGGCGTCCATGGGGCCGTGCGGGCCCGTCCGGACCGGAAATCCGAGCGACGTCCGGCCTGCGAGGTAAGTCGGGCGGCGCCGGTGCCCTTCGACCCGCCGGCGCCTGCCCCTCCCTGGACCGGAGCCCTTCCTGGGTTAAGTCTTGGCCTTGGCCTTGCCGCGGGACTTGCCGGCACCGTCGCCGTCGCCGTCCGCGGATTTCGACGATTGTCGCTTACGCGGCTTCGGCTCGTCCTCGTCGCCCGACCGCACGGCGGCCAGGCTCGCCTCGAGCGCGGCCATCAGATCGGGTGCCGCCGCGGGCTCTTCGGCCTCGGGCTGGACCGCGATCTCCTCGCCGGCGGCCTTGCGCTCGATCAGGTCGAGTACCTGCTCCCGATACTTGTCGTGGAACTTCGACGGCTCGAACGCCGCCGACAGCGACTCGATCAGCTGCTCGGCCATCTTCAGCTCGCGGTCGCTGGCGGGCGCGTCATCGACCGCCTCGAGCTCGTCGAGCCGGTCGGGCGAGAGCACCTCGTCGCCCCACAGCATCGTGGTCAGCGTCAGCACGTCGCCGTTCGGCCGCAGGGCCGCCAGCTGCTGCTTAGACCGCAGCACCACTCGGCCGATCCCGACCTTGCCCGCCTCGCGCATCGCGTCGAGTAGCAGCCGGTACGCCTTGGCTCCGCCCGCCGTAGGCGCCAGGTAGTAGTTGTGGTCGAAGTAGATCGGGTCGATCTCGGCCTGGTCGACGAACTCCTCGATGTCGACGGTCTTGGTCGCCTTGGGGTCGAGCGCCTCGAGCTCCTCGTCGGTGATCACCACGTAGTGATCCGGCGTGATCTCGTAGCCCTTGACGATGTCCTCGTACGGCACCTCTTCGTCGGTCGTCGGATCGACGCGCTTCTGCCGGATCGCGAGCACCGGTCTTGCTCGACAGCTGGTTGAAGCGCACCGTCTTGGGCGAGGTCGCGCTGTAAAGCTTGACCGGCACGTTGACCAGTCCGAAGCTGATCGCGCCTGACCAGATTGCTCGAGCCATACAGAGACTTGTATAGCGAACGCGGGTCCTGGATCAAGCGCTGAGCGAGGTCTTGCCTCTGTATCAGGCGGCCTGCCCGCCTCCCTGTTAGGCGACCGCTCTTGTTCGCGCCGAGCTAGATGGCCCACCGGACGCGAGCCGGGGCGACCAGGACATAGCCTCGCGCCAAACGTAGTCACCGAAGGAGCCCCACCATGAACACGTCACCAGAGCGAGACCTCACGGTCGTCGCGCGCATCGCCTCCTGCCCCGACCCGCATTGCGCGGCGCCGGCCTACATCGCCGATCCATGGAACCTCGAATCGACCGATGATCCGGGCGGAACCGTCGAGATCCGCTGCCTGGCCGGCTGCCGTCACACGGTGGCGGTCGCGGACATCGCGGCCTGACCGGCTCCGCCCATGTAAAACGCGCCAGATCGACGCCGACGACCCGGTCCGGGCTCACATGAGCATGGTGGTCATGCTTATGTGAGCCGGCGCGCGGCGGATCGTGGGGTTTGCTGCGTTGTGCAGGGTGCGCGCTCGCCGGTGCGCGCTCGCTTCCGCGACGCGCCACCATCTCACGAGATGGCCCGCCGCGCCGTTTCATCATCGGTGAATCTTCCACCCTTCCAGCAGCTTCTCGACGCCCACGGCCGCGACGTCCACCGGTTCCTGATCGCCAGCGTCGGCCGTACGGACGCCGACGACTGCTACCAGGAGACGTGGGTCGCGGCGCTCCGCGCCTACCCGAAGCTCCGGGACGCGTCGAACCTGCGGTCGTGGATCTTCACGGTCGCTCACCGCAAGGCGATCGACCACGTCCGGTCCCGGCGCCGCGCTCCGGTGCTCGCGGGCAACGTGCCCGAGACCGCGGACACGCGCGCGAGCCCGGCTGAGGAGCCCGACGACGGCCTGTGGTCGCTCGTCCGCGAGCTCCCTACCAAGCAGCGGACCGCGCTGGCGTTGCGCTACGTCGCCGACGCCGGCTACGACGAGATCTCGGCCGTGATGGGCACGAGCGAGGACGCGGCCCGCCGCAACGTCCACGAAGCACTGAAAAGACTGCGAACGGAGTACCAGCAATGAGCATCGAACACGAGCTGCGGCAAGCCGCGCCGCAGCCGCATGAACCGCCGGACCTGAGCGAGGCCGCCGCCGCGGCCGGGCTTCTCGACGTCGCCTACGCAAAGCTCGACTCGCCGCTCGGTACGCTGCTGCTGGCCGCGACGCCCCGCGGATTGGTGAGGCTGGCCTACGTGGACTTCGAGGACGAGGAGGCGGTCCTCGAGCATCTCGCGGCAAGCGTCTCCCCCCGCGTCCTCGCCGCGCCGCGCAAGCTCGACGAGCCCAGACGCGAGCTCGACCAGTACTTCGGCGGCCGGCGCCGGCAGTTCGACGTTCCGGTCGACTGGCAGCTCACCCGCGGCTTCGCCCGCCGGGTGCTCGAGGCCACGGCACGAATCCCGTTCGGCTCGACCGCGAGCTACAAGCAGGTCGCGACCGAAGCCGGCAGCGCCCGCGCATATCGCGCCGCCGGCAACGCGCTGGGCTCGAACCCGATCCCGATCATCGTCCCCTGCCACCGAATCCTGCACTCGGGCGGCGGACTCGGCGGCTATACGGGCGGCCTCGATCGCAAGCGCGTGCTGCTCGCCGTCGAGGGCTCTACAACGGGTTGAAGCAGCCGTAGATCACGAACAGCGGGTTCACGACCTGGTTGCCGTGGGCGTCCTTCATCGTCTGCTGGCCGACGAACGACGGCGGCGACGTGGCCTTGTAGCAGCCATCGGACTGGAGGCTGACGTCGTAGGAGACCGGCGTCGACTGGAACGGCTCGGCGCCCGGCTGAGGGATGAACACGTCCAGGGTGCAGATCCAGTCGCCGGGTCCGGTCGGCGTGCTGGCGCGCCGGCTGCAGTTCGTCAGCACGTTCAGCTTGGCCCCGGGCGCCACCGCCCGACCGAGCTCGCGCTGCTGGAGCAGCGTCAGGTTGTTGAAAGTGGGCTGGATGCTCGCCTTTAGCTTGGCGGCAGTGTCGCCGGCCGGACCCCAGTTGGCGGCGATGGCCAGGAACGCGATCACCGCAGCCGCGACGACCGCGCCGCGGACCGGGGTCACCCAGCCGGCCCGCCGGGCGACGGGCGCGCCGGCGAAATCGCGCCGGCGCAGCATCAGCCAGGAGGCGGTCAGGCAGGCCACGATCCAGATCACGCTGACGATGCACGCGATCACCAGCGGCCCGTAGTAAGGGTGGGCGGTGAACAGCGGGTACCAGCCCTGGAACGCCGACGCCGTGAGCAGCATGTGCATCCACACGCCGGTGCCGACGAGCAGCAGCAGCTGCATCACGAGGTCGACGAGCGCGGGGCCGATCACGCCGACGATCCCGTTCCGGGTCGCGACCGAGAACAGCACCGCGAGGCTCGTGAACGCCAGCATCGGCAGCAGGTTGAGCAGCCAGGCGACGACCACCAGCACCAGGCTGTGCCCGGTCGACAGCGTCCGCCCGCTCAGATCGACGAGCGAGCCGTCGCCGATCAGAAGCAGGCCGGCGGCGAGGCTCGAGATCATCAGCAGCAACAGCAGCCCGATCGCGAACGTCCCCGCCGCCAGCACCTTGCCGGCGAACAGGTCGCGGCGGGTCGAGGACCGGGTCAGCACCATCTTCCAGGTGCCGTAGCGGTCCTCGGAGGCGAAGATGTCGCCGGCGAGCACGCCGGCCACCACCGGGAACCCCCACGCGCCGCAGAACGCGAGCACGACGAGCGACAGCGCGAACCCCGACGAGTGGACCCACACCCCGAACAGCGTGTCCGCCGGGCTCCCGGTCTGGATCTTCAGCACGCCCGCGAATGCGAACGGCCCGAGCACGCTGATGACCGCGAGCAGTCTGGTCGCGAGCTGGGTGGCGAGCTTGCGCCGCTCGGCGCGGTAAACGTGCCAGACGCCGGCGTGCCGCCGGGGCGCCGGTCCCGGGATCGCCTCGCCGGGCCGCAGAGCATGGGTCGCGCTCACGTTTCCGCCAAAGCCGCTTCGATCAGCTCAGTCAGCCCGGCCGGGTCGAGCTCGACGTCGCTGGTGAGCGCGAAGAACATCGACTCGAGCGGGCTCACGACCAGCTCGAGCCGCCGGACCGCGACCCCGGACTGACCGAGGTCGAGCACGTAGGCGTCGATCCGCCCCCGCACGGCCAGCCGCAGCTCGCCGGTCGTCGATGTCGTCGCGTGCACGCTCGGATGCTGCTCGGCGATCTCGAGCGCGCGCGTGTCGTCGCTGGTCGCGAGTCGGTACGCCGAGCCCGGGGCCTGGTCGCGCAGCTGCTGGGCGCTCCCGTTCCACACGACCTTGCCCAGTCGCAGCACGGTGAACGAGTCGCACACGTTCTCGAGGTCACCGATCAGGTGGCTCGAGAGCAGCACCGCGGCGCCGTCAGCGGCGAGCCGGCGCACGAGCCGGCCCATGTCGCGGGCCCCGGCCGGGTCGAGCCCGCTCGTCGGCTCGTCGAGCAGCAGCAGCCGCGGCGAGCGCAACAGCGCGGCGGCGATCCCGAGGCGCTGGCGCATGCCGGTCGAGTAGCCGCCGACGCGGTCCCCGCCCCGGTTGCCGAGTCCGACCTGGTCGAGTACCTCGTCGACACGGCCGGCCGGAGCGCTCCCGTCGAGCTCGGCGAACAGCTCGAGGTTCACCCGGCCGGACAGGTACGGGTAGAACGTCGGCTCCTCGATGAACCCGGCGACGCCGTCGAGGTCGATCGCGTCCGACGCGCCGAGGGGGCGGCCGAACAGCTCGACGTCTCCCTGGTCAGCCCCGATGAGGCCGAACAACAGGCGCAGCAGCGTGGTCTTGCCGGCGCCGTTGGGGCCGAGCAGGCCGCGGACCTCGCCCTCCTCGACGAGCAGGTCAACGTGGTCCACCGCCGTCGTCGTCTCGAACCGCTTGACGAGCCCCGTTGCACGAACCGCTGGCACCGCCGTCACTATACGGCGACTCTTTTCTTGCCATTTCCGTCGGGTAGGACTGAGGCGAGTGGATCTGCTCCACCCCATCAAGAGGTTCGATCGGTTCCAACAGGTCCACCCGGCCTGGGCGATCCCGGTGGCGGTGATCAGGAAGTTCGGCAACGACCAGGCCGGCAGCCTGGCCGCGCTGATCGCCTACTACGCGTTCTTCTCGATCTTCCCGCTGCTGCTCGTGTTCACGACGATCCTCGCGTTCGTGCTCCAGGGGAACACCGAGCTGTACAAGGACGTCACGAACTCGGTGCTCGCCCAGTTTCCAGTCGTCGGCGACCAGTTGCACGCCCACGCCCTGACCGGGAAGATCACCGCGCTCGTCCTCGGGCTGCTCACCTCGCTGTGGGCCGGGCTGGGCGTGACCCAGGCCGCCCAGAACGCGTTCAACAAGGTCTGGGCGGTTCCATTCAAGGACCGGCCAGACTTCTTCCGATCGCGGCTGCGAGGACTGCTCCTGTTGGGTTCCCTGGGCGTCCTGTTCATGGCCTCCGCTGTCCTCACCGGTCTCGTGACCACGGCCGGCGGGCCGCTCGTCAAGGTCGGCGGCTACGTGGTCACGCTGGCCGTCAACTTCGGTCTCTACGTCGCCGCGTTCCGATTCCTGACCGCAGCCAGCATCGCCACTCGCTCCCTATGGCTCGGCGCCGCCGTGGGCGCTTTCTTCCTCGAGATCCTCCAGCTCGTAGGCACGATCTACATCAGCCACGTCGTCAAAAATGCCAGCAACGCTTACGGGACGTTCGCCACCGTGATCGGGCTGCTCGTGTGGCTGCACGTGATCGCGCAGTTGACCATGTACGCCGCCGAGATCAACACGGTCGTCGCGCGCCGGCTGTGGCCGCGGAGCCTGCTCGGCCCACCGGATGCGCCCGCCGACCGGGAGACGTTCCGCGCGCTCGCCAAGATGGAGGAGCGCCACGAGAACGAGTCGGTCGAGGTCCGCTTCGAGGATTTCTGACGGGGCGCGGTCGGTCGCTCAGGACGTGATCGTGATCGTCTCGCCGTTCGACGTCTGACCGGACGCCGTCACCGTGATGGTCGCGGTCCCGGGCGCGATCGGGAACGAGCCGGTGGAGGGCGGTAACTGGAACGTGATCGAAGTTGTCACTCCAGTTGGTGATGGTGAGCTTCGCGCCGTCGGAGGGGGCTCCCCAGCTGGTCCCATCCTGCGCCAGGGTCAGATAGCTCGATGGCGCCGGGGCCGAGCCCGAAGTTCGTGCCCGGTCAAGCGTGACGCGTGCTGCCCGGCGGTCGTGCTCGAGGGCGACACCGAGGAGATCGACGGCGTCGGGCGCCACCGTCCCGGCGATGTTGAGCGTCGCGGCGGGCGACGTCTGGCCCGCCACCGTGACCGTGATCGTCGCTTGCCCCGGCTCGAGCGGGAAGACCTGCGGTTTCGGTTGGCAGGTCGAACGTGATCGAGTCGTCGCTCCAGTTCGTGATCGTGAGCTTGGCGCCGTCGAAGGGCGCCCCCCAACTCGTCCCACCCTGCGCGAGGGTCAGGTAGCTCGAGCCCTGCGTCGCGCCGAAGTTCTGCCCGGTGAGCGTGACCGCATCACCCGGGGCGGGGCTCGGCGGTGAGGACCCGGTGACCACCGGGGGCGGGAGCGGCGCCGGGTTGGCACCGCCCTGCTCCATCGCGATCACCCGCTCGCGCTGCCCGGCGCTGCCGTACGTGGCGTTCGCCTGCAATGCCGCCGTGACCGGCGACGTCGAGCCGGCGGGGGCGGTCACGGTCCACGACTGGGTGGCCGAGCCGCCGTCGCTGATATCACCGCCATGGACCGGCGAGGCGGGCGTCACCGTCCAGCCGGACGGAGCGGTGAGGCTGATCGAGACCCGCTTCGCGTCGCCGGGACCGTCATTGTGCTCGGTCGTCGTCACCGTCGTCGATGCTCCCGCGGCCAGGCTGAGCGGGGTCGAAGGATCGATGCCGAGCGCGACGGCAGCGGGCTCGGGCGAGCTGATCGCCGTCGCGCCCCGGCACGGTGATCTGGGCGCCGCCGCGCAGCGGCAGACCCGGCGACCGGCACGATCACGGTGTGACCGGCGGTCACGTAGCGCCAGGCGGACGACGGCAAGCGCCTTCCGTCGAGCAGCACGGCGTCCGGCGCCGTCAGACCCACCAGGCGGACCGAGAAGCTCCGACTGCTCGGCTGTCCGGGGTAGCGGCCGTAGGCGGGCCCGATGCTCACGCGGGTGACCCGGCCGCGGCCGGATGAGGACGACGTGTCGATCGGCGTGAGGCTGTACTGGCCGTGCTCATAGCCAGTGCCCGTCCCGGAGTCCTGGTAGAGCGAGAAGCTGCCGTCCGCCCCCGGGTACACCCGCACGATCGTGGGTGCGTCCGGGCGGGCGCCGACGTGGCTCATCGGTGCCTCCTCAGGAACGATGCCTCCGGCCTTGACGAACACTCCCGTCCGGTCGAGCGGCACGGTCAGCGTCTGCTCGGAGGGCCCGGTGAAGGTGGCGCCGGTGAACCAGTCGGTCCACCGGCCGGGCGGGAACCACACCGACTGCGTGCTCACCGTGCCCGGCGTGGTGACCGGCGCGACCAGCACGTCGGGGCCGTACAGGTACTCGCCCGGGTTGGCGTACGCCGCCGGCTCGTCGGGATAGTCGAGGTAAAGAGGACGCGTTGATCGGCAGGCCGGTTCGCACCGCCTCGTCGGCCAGCGTGTAGGTGTAGGGCACGAGCGCCTCGCGCAGGCGCAGGAAGCTCGCGGCGATGTCGTTCGCCGGCTGGGGGTAGTCCCAGGGCAGCCGGTTGCCGTGGCTCGAGTGCAGGCGGAGGATCGGCTGGAAGGTCCCGAGCTGCACCCAGCGGGCGTACACGTCGGGGTCGTCGGACGCGGTTCCAGGGCGGCTGGCCGAGGAAGCTGCCGATGTCGTTCGAGACGTAGGGCTCGTCGATGCTGGCCTCGTCGGCGGCCAGCTGGACCTGGAAGGCCAGCGTGTTCCACGTGCCCCACGTGTCGCCGGTGAACGCCAGCGTCGAGGTGTGGCCGGACCACGGACCGGCCGGATAGACCTCGTCGGGGTTCTGGTAGGAGCTGCCGGTGCGCGACAGGACGAACCCCCGCTCGCCCCTTGTTCGCCAGCTCCTGGGCGTACAGGTGGTTGATCCAGGCGTCGGGGGTCACGCCCGGATCGGACGCGGTCGAGGAGTCGCAGCACCAGTCGAGCCACCAGAACGACACGCCCTGGGCCTCGAACGGCTGATGGAGCGCGAAGTACGACTCGGCCTGCGGGATGCTGCTCCAGTCCCAGGTCTTGCACGTGCCGCTGGGGGTGAAGCACGCGTTGTCGTCGGCCAGAGAAGTACCGGCTAGCGCCTGGGTGGCCGGGAGCTGCGGATCGTCATCCGCGATGCTCGCGTGGATGTTGAGCGTGACGTGAATCCCCTGCTGCTTGGCGTAGTTCAGGAAACCTTGGCGGGTCCGGGAACAGCGCCGGGTTCCACTCCCACCCGTCCCACTGGTTCGGGTATCTTCCAGTCGGTGTCGACCGACAGCGTGTCGAGCGGGACATGGTTGGCCCGGAAGGCCGGGATCAGGGTGTTCTCGTAGTCGGACGTGGTGTACGCGTAGTAGCCGCGAGAACCACACTCCGAACGTGTACTCGGGAAGCAGCGGCGAGGGGCCGGTCAGCCGGTTCAGGTCGGCGAGCGCCTGCCCGTAGTCGTGCCCGTACACGAACAGGTAGCCGTCCTGGACGTCGCCGCCGGCGGCCCGCGGCGCGACCCAGCCATTCGCGGTCCACACCGCGCTCTGGCTGTCGTCGAGCAGGCGGTAGCCGGCCTGGTCGAGGATCCCCGGGTGCATCTCGGGCAGCGCGGCCGTGCACTGGGCCGCCGTCGGGGTCCCGGTCGGGCAGCTGTAGCCGGGCCCGTAGGTGGCGGTGTCGAACCCGCGGGTGTAGCCGCCGAGATAGTGCACGTCGGGCTCCGATGGCGCGGCTGCGCCACCCGGCGCGACCGACAGCGTGTCGACGTTGACGTTGCAGCTGTCGGCCGCGGCGCACAGGACACCCACCGTGTTGGTGCCGGCGGACAGGTCGACGGTGGCGGTGACCGTCGACCAGTCGTCCCAGCTGTTCGTCGGCGGCAGCGTCAGCGTCTTGACGTCGGAACCGTTGACGGTCAGGTCGATCGTGCGCGGCGCCGGGCCTCCGAGCGCGCCGATGTAGTTGGAGTAGCGCAGGGTGACCACCGCCTGGCCGGCGGGCGCGCCGAGCACGCTCCAGGTGGCGGCGCCGCTTCCCTGGTTGAGGCCGCCGATGAAGCCGGCGATGCTCTGGTAGCCGGCGTGGTTGGTCTGGATGTTCGCGCCGCCAGTCAGCGCGGCGGCGCCGGCATCGCACACCTGGTTGAACGGGCACACGTTCTCCCATTGCGGGGTGACGGTATCCCCGTTGCCCAGCCGCACGGACGTGTTGTCCGGTCCAAACGGCCCGGATCCCAGCCGGTAGCGCAGCGTGGCCTGCGAGGTCGCGATCGTCAGCCAGCCGCCGGATCGGCGGACGCGATAGCGCGGCACTGCGAACCGCCGGTTCAGCGCGTTCACGGTCGGCGCGTCCTCAAAGCTCCCGCTCGGCGAGTACTCCATCCGGATCAGCCCGTCGCCGAGAACCTCGAAGCGCGCGTCGCCGGCTACGACCGTGGCCGCGGGGGCGGCTTTCGCGGCGCCGAAGTCGACCGGGGTGGCGAGGTTCACCGGCGAGGTCGGCGAGGTCGCGGCCGCGAGCGCCGTCCCGGGCAGGACCAGCGCCGCCACGGCGACCAGGATCGACACGAGCGTTGCGACTCGCGGACTCTTGCGCATCTCCCAACCTCCCACGCCGGCGGTCCGGTCCCAGGGGGGCAGGCTACCACTCCGCGGGGGCCCTCAGAACAGCGTGTCCGCGGCCTCGCGGCGGGTCATCTCGAGCGGCCAGGAGCACAGCCCGCCCTCGGCCGGGCAACCGTCGCAGACCGCGCGGTGCGGCGCGTCGGTGACCCGGAAGTCGCGCTCGAGCACGCCGCGGGCGAGCGCGGTCAGCTGAGCCTCGAGCGCCGGCGCCTGCTCGCGCACGAACGTCACGACCGCGGGCCGCTGCGGGAGCTCGAGGAACGTGTGGACGACCTCGACCTCGGTCGCGCCGGCGCGGAGCGCGGCCAGCGCGTACACGAGCCGCTGAGTCCCGTACGAGCGGTCGGCGAGCGCCTGCGGGTCGGCGCCGTCGAGCCGGTCGGACTTGTAGTCGACGACGAGCATCCGGCCGCCGGGCTCGCGCGCGATCACGTCGAACACGCCGCCGATGAGCACGCCGGGGTCGCCGAGCAGGAACCGGAACCGGGCCTCGCGCCGGACCGCGGTGGCGCGCCCGAGCCGCCGGCACAGGTCGCCGGCGGCGAACCGCTCGACGAGCTCGGCGACCTGGGCGGCGTCCTCGCCCCCCGGGACGGTCCACAGCCCGGAGCGCTCGGACGCCTCGGCGATCATCGCCTCGGTCGGGCGTAGCGGCCGCCGGAAGTCGAGCCGCTCGAGCAACGCGTGCACGAGCGTGCCGCGGTCGAGCGCGACTCAGCCCCGCCGCACGGTCCCCGGTCGAGGTGCCGGCGCCCTGACCCGGGAGCGCCGGCAACCGCAGCACGCGCTCGGCGTAGAAGCGGTAGCCGCACCGCTCGTAGGCCGCGAGCGAGGAGTAGCTCAGCGCGCTCACCGGCGGCCCGGCGCTCACGGGTGCCGGCGGCGCCGGCAGGACGTCGGGGCGCTCGACGGGAGCCTCCACCTCAGCGGGAGGAACGGCCGCCACCGCCACCAGGTCCTCGGGACGCACGAACGTCACCCCGACGCCGTCCCGCTGCTCGACCGCCGGCCCGATCCACGCGATCGGGCCGCCACCGCCGCCGTTGCCCTCGAGCGCCGGCCACTTCTCGAGCCTGGCCGCACCGCTCAGGATCAGCCGCTCGCGGGCGCGGGTCATCGCCACGTAGAACAGCCGGCGCTCCTCCCGCGCCTCGGCCGCGTACCGCTCGTCGCCGAGCGCCTTGTAGTCGAGCGCCGACTCGCGCCGGCCGGTGCCGGGTTCGGCCAGACGCATCCCGAAGCGGCCGTCACGGCCGACTCGGATCACATCGGCCCGCCAGCGAGGCCCGCGGCCGAGGTCGGCGACGCATACGACCTCGAACTCGAGCCCCTTGGCGCGGTGGATCGTCATCAGCCGCACGGCGTCGAGCGCCTCGCCCTCGACCGGCGCCTCGCTCTCGCGCGCCTCGCCGGCGCCGAAGCCCGGCTGGGCGCGGCTGCCGACGAGATCCAGGAACCCACGGAGATCCGGCCCGTGGGCGGCCTCGTGCTCGCGCGCCAGCCGCATCAGCTTGCGCACGTTGGCGAGCCGCCGGGGCCCGCCCGGCATCGCCAGCACGGCCAGGTCATAGCCGGTCCGCTCGACCGCGCGGTCGATCAGTTCCTCGATGCCGGCGCGCGCGGCCGCAGTCCGCTCGATGGCGAACCAGTCGGCGAACCGGGCCAGCAAATCCCTATCCCCCACTCCCAGCGCCTCGAACGCGCCATCGGGCTCGCGCAGCACCGACCACGGATCCGTTCGCCGATCTCGCGCGGTCGCGGCGAGGACCACGAGCGCGTCGGCGGAGACGCCCACGAGCGGCGAGGCCAGCACGGTGTACAGCGCCTCCTCGGCCCGGGGGTTGGCGATCGCCTCGAGGTAGGAGACGACGTCGATCACCTGCGGGTGGGACCAGTAGCCCCGGCCGCCGATCACGTAGGTCGGGATCCCGCGGTCCTCGAGCGCGCGCTCGTAAACCCGCAGGTCGGTGGTGGCGCGCGTCAGCAGCACGACGTCGCGGGCGGGCGTGCCGTCCGCGAGCAGCCGCCCGACGCGGGCCGCCAGCGCCCGCGCCTCGGCCACCCGCCACGGCGCCCCGAGCCCCTCCATCGCCCAGTCGGCGCCCTTGTCGGCGACGAGCAACTCCACGCGCGGGTCGCCGTCGGCGGCCTCCTCCGCGTCTTCGGCGCGCCCCGGGCGCAGCGGCCGGAACTGCTCGCCGAGCTCGGTCTCGAACACGCCGTTGATCACGCTCAGGATCTCCGGGCGCGAGCGGAAGTTCGTGTCGAGCGTCGCCCGCGCGCCGCTCGCGGCGAGCCGCTCGCCGCGCCGCTCGAACAGTTCGACGTCGGCGTGGCGGAACCCGTAGATCGACTGCTGAGCATCGCCGACCGTGAACAGGTTCTCGTTCGCGATCAGCTCGATCAGCTCGAGCTGCACCTGGTTGGTGTCCTGGAGCTCGTCGACCATGATCCGGGCAAAACGGGCCCGGTACCGGTCGCGGAGCTCGGCGTCCGCGCGCAGGAGCTCGCGGCATTCGAGCTCGAGGTCCTCGAAATCGAGCCCCGAGACCTCGCGCTTGGCCCGCGCGTAGCGCTCTGCGAACAGGCGCAGCAGCCGGTCGAGCAGGTCGTGCGCCCGCGCCGCCCGCCGGTGCTCGGACGCGGCCCGGAACGCGACCAGCGCCTCGCCGTAGCGCGCGCAGGCCTCGGTCGACAGCGCGGCCCCGTTCCCGCCCGGAAGCCCGACCCCCCACAGGTCGCCGGGCCACGGCTCCGCCACGTCGATCACCTCGGGCAGGCGCTCGAGCCGGCCGATCGCCTGGAGCACCTTCGCTCCCGGATCGGGGATCGCGGCCAGCTCGGCCAGCGCCGCCGCGCCGGCAAGCGACAGCTCCGCGCGCAACGGGCCGAGCTCCGGCGCCGGCGCCACCGCCGGCAACTGCGGGCGCCGCTCGCCGCGCGAGCGCAACTCGTCGTGGATCTGCAGGATCGCGGCACGCAGCGCGGCCGCGCCGTACCCCGCGATCAGGTCGATCGCGGCGGGGGCGGTGCGTCCCAGCTCCTCGAGCGCGCCAGCGAAGGCGTCGTCGGCGATCCGCTCGGCGTCGGGGGCGTCGAGCACCCCGAACGCCGGATCCAGCCCGGCCGCCAGGGCGTGGGCGCGCAGCACGCGCGCGCAGAAGCCGTGGATGGTCGAGATGAACGCGCCCTCGGTCGCGCGCGCGGCCTCGTCGGCGCCGAGCTCGCGCAGCCGGCGCCGGATCCGGTCGCGCATCTCCGCGGCCGCCTTCTCGGTGAACGTGATCGTGAGGATCGCGCTGACCTCGATGCCGTCGTCGAGCACCGAGCGCGCGAACCGCTCGACCAGCACCGAGGTCTTGCCGCTGCCGGCGCTGGCGTCGAGCAGCAGGTCGCCGTCGCGGCGCTCGATCGCCACCAGCTGCTCGTCGGTGAACGCGTGGTCCTCCATCACGACCTCAAGCACGGCAGATCCCGGGGTACCGGCACCCGTCGCGCGAGCACGTCGTCGGGCACGGCTCGAGCTCGCCCTCGCGCAGCCGGACAGCAAGCGCCACCGCGCGCGCCCGCGCGTCCTCGAGCAGCTCGTCGAGCTCTTCTCGGTCGCGTGCATCGTTGGCGACGACCGACCCTCCGACGCCGGCACCGTCCAGGAACGCCCCCCGCGGGCGCAGATCGCCGCCACCGAGCGGCTGGTAGAAGCCGCCGACCGGCTCGAGTCCGAGCAGCTCGCGCACGACGAGCATGTACAGCGCGACCTGGAGCTGGCGGTCGAGCCCCCACCGCGCGCCCTGGTACTCGGGGCGCGCGCCGCCGCTCTTGTAGTCGCGGACGATCGCCCGGGCGGGTGGGCCCGAATCATCGGCGTCGACGCGGTCGACGATCCCGCGCACCCGCACGTCGTCCCCGAGCTCGAGCGGCGGCAGCGAATCCGGGTCGTCGTCGAACCCGAACCGCAGCTCGAGGCCGGACGGCTGCCAGTCGAGGCCGTCACGGGCCTCGTGGGCGAGGTATCGGCGCAGGTCCGCGGACGCGCCCCGCGCCGCCGCCGCCCGCACCGCCGCACCGGCCCCGGGGGCGATCCCGTGCGGCTGCTGTTCGAGGATCTCGTCGAGGATCTCGAGCGCGTGCGGCAGCGACTCCCGCGTCACCGGGCCGCCGAGGCGCCGCAGCACCTGCTCGATCACGGTGTGCATGTAGCCCCCGCGGACGAGCGGATCCGGGTCGGGCTCGAGCGCCAGCGGCTGGAGCTCGCGCTCGATCAGCCACCGCACCGGACAGTTGGCGTAGGACTCGAGCGCGCCCGCCGACAGGATCCGGCGGTGGCGGACGTGGTGGAGCGCCGCCTCCGACAGCGACCCGATCGGGGAGGGCACCTCGCCCGCGAGCGGCGCCGCCGCGGCCGCGCGGCTGCGCGCAAGCTCGCGCTCGGTCGGCGCATCGGCCGCCGGCCACACGACATCGGCGAGCATCCGCCGCCGGCGCCGCTCGGGCCACTCCTCGACGAGCAGCTCGGCCACATCGGCCACGAACGGCGAGGGCAGCGCCAGGTTGCCCTCCTCGTCCGAGCTGCGATAGCTCAGGACCACCCGCTCGGTCGCCCGCGACACGCTGGTGTAGAACAGGTACCGCTCGCGCCCGAGCGCGTCCTCGCGCGGGCGGAGCCGCAGGCCGCTGCAGATCGCGAGCTCGCGCCGGAGCTCGTCCGAGAGAAACGGCTCGGGCGCCGGCGCCAACGGAAACTCGCTCTCCTGCAGGCCGCACACGAGCACGGCGCGAAACCGCCTGGCGCGGATCGCAAGCGGATCGGTGAGGAGGACCGCACCGGTACCTGCGCCCGCGCCGCGGGCCGAGCCGCCGGCGCGCACTTCGAGCGTTTCGAGCAGCTCGATCAGCTCGGCGCCCGACAGCTTCTCGCCGAGCTCCTCGAGCTCGGCCAGCGCGCGCACCAGCGCCCCGACGGCGCGGGCGTCGAGCTGCTCGGCGGGGTCGAGCACCGGCGCGCGGTTGCGGTGCGGGGCGGCGAGCAGCCTCCGGGCGCCCGCGCATAGCTCGGCCGCCGGATCCTCCGCGGCGCGCAGCGCGTCGATCTCGGGCAGCCCGAAGCGCAGGCGCGCGCGGGCCTCGGCTGCGGTCCGCACTCCCTCGCGGCGGACCTCGGCCTCGAGCCGGTCGGCCACGTCGGGTCGTTCGAGCAGTCCCGGCGCGCGCAGGTACTCGAGCAGGTCCTCGGCCCGCGCTTCCGCGGGTGGGAGCAGCGCGCAACGAGCCAGCGCGAGGAGCGAGCGCCCGAGCGCGGTGCGCCGGAAGCCGGTCGTCTCCTCGGTCGCCACCGCGATCCCGTAGCGGCCGAACACGTGCTCGACGAGCGGCGCCGCCCGCGCCGGCGAGCGGTAGACGACCGCGATCTCCTCTCCGCGCACGCCTGATCGCAGCAGCTCGAGCACCTCCGCCGCCGCCAGCTCGGCTTCGGCGAGCTCGCCTCCGGCCTCGAGCAGCCCGATCGCCCGGCCGGGATCGATCCGCTCGGGCTCGGGCTCGAACAGTCCGCGCTCGAGGTGGTGCAGGGCCGCGCGGGATTCGGGGTCGTAGTGCTCACCCAGCGCCGGCAAGTCGATCACGCGGTCGGCGAGCGGGCGCACCTCCTCGACCACCTCGGCCCGCGCCTGGAGCGCCACGCGTCCCGCCTCGTACGTCAGCGACACCATCACCTCGGCGCCGGCCACGCGCGCGAGCGTCTCGATCGCGTCGCGCTCGAGCGGGTGCAGGTCGTCGAACCCGTAGAAGAACACCGCCTCGGTCCCCCACCGGCCCGGCGCGGCGCGCAGCGCGTCGAGCGCGCGCCAGGCGTAGAGCTCGGAATCGACGCGGCCCAGTCGCTCGAGCTCGGCCGCGTACGCGCGGTAGATCGCGGCCACGTCGTGCGCGTACGCGCCCCGCCGCGGGTCCTGGGCGGCCCAGCTCCGCATCGCCGCCGCGAACCGCTGCGGGGTGATCAGGGCGCGTTCGAGCTCGGCGATCAGCTCGCCCGCGGCGGCCGCGAAGCCGGCCGTGCTCGCCGCGTCGCGGAGCGCTCGGAGCTCGGTGCCCCGGGCGGCGCGCTCGAGCACGCGGTCGCGCTGCAGCTTTGTCAGCCGCCGGGCGCTGTAGCCCGCCCGGCCGGCGATCTCCGTCGCGAGCCCATTGAATGTGAGGACCGAGCCGAGCACCGCGCCGTCATGGGCGAGCTCGCGCCCGAAGTGGTCGGCGTCGACGGCGGTGGGCACGACCAGGATCGCGCCGCGGTTCGCCGCGGCGGCGAACGCGCCCAGCACTTCGCCGGCCTTGGCGGAGTTCGCGGGTCCGAGTACGAGGGTCAGCGGCATCGCTCCCCATAGTGCCGCCCGGGTCAGACGGGGTGATTTTCGGTGGCGCCGCGGCCTCTTAACCTCGATGCCACTGAGAAAAGGCGCGACTGTGGCCCCAAACCTCAGTCGCATTCCATGATCGACCGTTTGATCGCGGTGCTGGCGGAGAGCCAGCACGGGGTGGTTGCACACTGGCAGTTGCTCGAGCTCGGACTGGGTCGCGACGCGATCAAGTACCGGGTATCGATAGGTCGCCTCCACCGGATTCATCGCGGTGTGTTCGCCGTCGGCCACCGAAAGCTCACGCCCCTCGGCCACCGGATGGCAGCCGTCCTCGCCTACGGCCCCGACGCGGTGCTCAGCCACCGGTCGGCAGCCGCGCTCTGGGGGATCGGCCAGGGCTCGTACAAGATCGACGTAACGACGCCGCACAGCAAGCGCAGCCGCCGGAAGATCCGGGCCCACACGGCCAAGCTCCACCCCGAAGACAAGACCGTCCGCGACGGCATTCCAGTCACGACCGTCGCCCGCACGATCCTCGACCTCGCCGCGCAACTCAAACCCAGCCCACTGACCCGCCTCGTCGAGGAAGCGGACCGCAAACAGCGCTTCGACCTCAAAGCTCTCGACCGCGCGATCGAGCGCCGGCCGCGCGTCGCCGGGGTCGCCCGATTACGAGCGGTTCTGAAGGCCTACCGCGGCACCGCCGACACCCGCTCCAGGCTCGAACGCGCCTTCAGAAGACTCATCGCCGGCGCCGGCCTGCCCGAGCCGCAGTTCAACGTGCTTGTCGCCGGCGTGCTCGTCGACGTCTGGTGGCCGCAATGGAAGCTCGCAGTCGAGCTAGACAGCGAGCTCTATCACGCCAACCCGAGCGCATTCGAAACCGACCGCATCCGCGACGCCACTCTCCAGAAACAAGACATCCGTGTCCTGCGCGTCACCGGCGATCGCATGGACCACGCGCCGGCGGCCGTGCTCGACGACATCCTCGCGCTCAGGCGCCCGGCGTCCTCGACCTAACGTCCAGCCGTTCCGCCAGCGTTCACGCGACCGCTTCTCCGGCTCGATTAATAGGTCGTAAGCACGGAAGCAGTTGGCCCAATGCCGGTGCCGGGTAGTACCCGGAGATCAAGGAGATCTTCGGTCGGCGCCGCGGGACGACATGATCAGGAGGGACCGGATGACCAGGCTCTGGAGGGCGCTCGCCTTCCTGGCCGCCGCGGGAGCGGCGCTCGTTCTGTCGACGTCGGCATTCGCGGTTGGCGCGGGGTCGAGCCCACCACAGGTCCAATGGAAGACGAGCCTCGGACCAGCGACGTGGTCGGGAAACCTGACCGCGCTTTATCCGGGCGCCTCGCACGACACCGAGCTCTTGCCGATCACTGTCATCAACACAGGCCGCTCCGTGCAGCGCCTGTCGTCGGTCTCAGCGTCGATCCCGGCCGGGGCCGGCGGGGACGCCCAGACGGCCGCCGGCGCCGACATCCGCGGGTGCCGGGCGGCCTGGTTTAGTGCGTCGATCGGCGACGGAGGACTGCCCTTGCCCGTCGAGCTCTCCCGCGGCGTCTCGTACATCGGCCACGTGGACCTGGTTATGCGCGATAGCGGCACGAACCAGGGCGCCTGTGAGGGTGCCTCGCCGGCGATAACTGTTACCGCAAGGTAGCTACGCCAGCGTTAGCGCGGGCCCCGTGAAGCTCACCGAGCCGGCGGTCCCGCCAGCCCCAGCGGCGCCGCCGGCGCCGCCGCCACCGCCCGAGGCGGATGTCACGGTGACGTTGTAGTTGCTCGAGCCGCTCTGCGTTCCCCCGGTGTAGGCCGAGCCGCCGCCACCGCCGCCGGCGAAGTTGCTGACGCCGCTCCTGGCGGCACCCCCTGCGCCGCCCGAGGCCTCGCCGCCACCGCCGCCCCCGGCGCCGTCGGTGGCGCCGCTTCCACCGGTTCCGCCCGGTCCGCAGGCACCGGCGCTGCACACGCCACCGGTACCGCCCGCCGACACGGATCCGCTGCCGCCCGCACCACCGGTGTTCGTCACGGCGAACGGGAAGGAACCCGCGGTCAGTGTGCTGCCGCCGGCGCCACCGAGAGCGGAGGACACCGTGGTCCCGCTGCCCGCCGTGTTCGTTCCGGGGTTGCTCGCCGGACCGCCGCCTCCGGCACCGCCCGTCGCACTGGCGCTGGCGGCGCCACCGCCACCGCCGCCACCGACCGTGACGATGGTTCCCGCGGGCGCTCCAGACAGGTAGATGCAGGTGGCTCCGCCGCCGCCACCCCCACCGCTGGTGGTGCCCGTGCCGCCACTGCCGCCTGCGCCGCAACCGGTGCCGCTCACGCCACCGCTACCACCCGCCGCGCCGGACGACCCCGCGCCGGCGGCCCCGACGATCACGCCGAACGTGGTGCTGGTCGCGCTGACCGGAATCGTGATCGTCCCGCTGACCGTTCCGCCGCTACCGCCGGCGGCGCCGCTCCGGCCGCCGCCACCGCCGGCGCCCTTCATCGTGAACGTGAACGAGGTCACGCCCGCCGGCGCAGTGAGCGTGTAGCTGCCGGCAGCGGTCTTCGTAACGGTCGTGGGCCCCGCGGCGGTGAATGTCGCGCTGGTGGCGGTGAGCGTCCCGTCGCCGGCGGTCAACTGATACCCGGTGCCGCTGAGGCTCACCACACAGGCGGAGAACGTCGTCACCCCGGCCGACAGCGCATTGGTGCATCCGCTCAAGACAGCGCCGGTCGGACCCGTGCCGCTCTTGATCGCCAGGGTCACGGTCTTCGCGTAGCCGGTGGCCACGTTGCCGTAGGCGTCCTTGGCGGTCACGACGGGCTGGGTCGTGAACGCGGCCCCGGCCGTCACGCCGGCGGGCTGGGTGGTGAACGCGAGCTGTGTGGCGCTGCTCGGCCCGACCGTGAACGATCCCGACGTTCCGGTGACGGCGCCCTGCGTCGCCGTCAGCGTGGTGGTCTGCGCGTCGTACAAGGTGATCGGCGGGCTTCCGATCCCGCTCGCGAAGGTTACGGACGCCGGATACGCCGGCGCGGTCCCGCCCGGTGAGCTCGACGGTCCGGAGAATCTGACGGTCTTCGCGCCCGCGTAGGCGGTGGCCGTGTTCCCGTACGCGTCGAGCGCGGTCAGCGTCTCGCTGAACGCCACCCCGGCGGTCGGCGCGGTCGGCGTCGCGACGCCGAACGAGCTCGCGGAGGCCGGCCCGACCACGATCGCGCCCGAGGCCACGCCGCCGAACCCGTCGGTCGTGTCGCTCACCGTGAGCGTGGTCGTCTGGGCGTCTTTGAGCGTCATCGACACGGTCGCGTGGCCGGCGCTGAAGCTCGCGGTTGCCGGGTACACCGGCGCGCTTCCGTTCGGCGAGCTCGCCGGTCCCGAGAAGCTCACGTTCTTGGTCCCGGACAGGGTCCCCGGCGTATTCCCCCACGAGTCCTGCGCGGTCAGCGTCACGCTAAATGCGGTGCCGGCGGTCTGCGGCGACGTCGCGCTGGCCCCGATCTGGTGATTGGCGCCCGGCCCGACCGTTATCGACGCCGAGGCTCCGCTCGCGCTTCCCTGGGTGGCAGTCACCGTCGTGGTCTGGGCGTCGTACAACGTCACCGACGCAGTGCCCACACCGCTCGCGAAGCTCACCGACGCCGGATACAGGGGCGCGGCCCCGCCCGGTGAGTTCGACGGCCCCGAGAAGCCGATCGTCTGCGCGCCGGTGTACGCCACGACCGTGTTTCCTGCCGCGTCCTGCGCGGTCAGGGTCACCGAGAAGGCCGTGCCGGCTGTGGCGCTCGCCGGCGCGGTCACGACGAACTGCTTCAGCGGGCCGGACAGGACGGTCACCGGCGCCGCGGCGCTCGTCGAGGTCCACGACCGCCAGATCGCGGTGATGGTGTAGCTGTAACTGGCCTTGCTCAGACCGGAATCGGTGCAGCTCGTATTAGCTGTGGCGCCGGCGGCCGAGCTCGGACAGTTCCCGCCGACCGTGCCGCCCGCCCGCGTGACGTAATAGCTGACGGTCGCGCCGGCCGGCGCGCTGACCGGAGTCCACGTGAGCGTGACGGTGCCGGCGGCGGCGGTCGCCGTCACGGTCGTGGCCGGGAGCGCGCCCACGGTGGTAGACGCCGAGGCGGAGGCGGAGGTGCCGGTGAAATAGGCCGCCGCGGGCGCGGCCATGAACCCGACCAGCAGCATGCAGACGCCGCAGGCGGCGACGAGCCGCCTGCGGCATCCGCCGCCGACCGAGTACCTAGTTGACCGTCCTGTGAGCACGCGCCGCCTTCAGCGAGCCGCCGAGGCTTCCCGCGCAGTCCTCCGTGACGGCCCGGTGAGCCGGGACCGGTGGTCTAGGACGCCGTGATCTTGACCGCAGGCGCAGCGTTCTGGCACGCGTTCTGGTTGGTGCCGCTGTCCTGCATGGTCAGGTCGATCTTGCCTGTGTACGTGCCCGCGGGCGCGAGGTTCGAGGGCAGGGCCGGATTGCCCGTATCGACGGTGGCGGTGAACCAGCTGGCGAGGCACCCGGGGATGTCGGCGCCGGCCGCGGTCTGTGCGTCGCCGTTGGCCTGAGCCGGCAGCGACGCCGCGATGGTGGTGACCGACTGGTGGCCGTTGCCGTTGTTGGTCACGGTGAAGGGGAGAAATTGGGTGTTGTTGGTGGCGCCCGGGTAGAGCGCGGTCAGGCTGCCCGACCAGGTCGGGGTGCCCGTCGTGACGCCCAACGGGCTGGACGAGCCGACTGTGCCGGATCCGGTGACGGTGCCCGATCCGCCGGTGAAGTACGCGACCGCCGCGCCGGTGATGGCCAGCGCGGCGACGAATGCAACCGCGGCGAGGCGCTTCTTGTACAGCTTTTGGAACATGATGGTCCTACCTTCGTTGTCAGGCCCATGGCGGGCCGGTCCCCAACTGACGGCGGAGCTATCTCAGGTTCCCGAGACCCGAGCTTCACGTCCCCTGCTCGCGCCGTGCGCCCTCGTCAGTCGCTTCCGGGGTAGGTCATCGGCCTTTCGCTTGAGCTTTTCTAGACCCCCTGGACGAATGTTCGAGCCAGGGTAGGAGGGATTGAGCCGGTTTGACCGCGTATTGCTCGCGCGGGCTAAGCGGCCTCGGGCTGCTGCGCGGCGGCAGCCTCAGGCGCGGCCTCGGCCTCTTCGGCCTCGGGCGGCTTCGCGCCTTCCTTCGCCCACGGCTCGTCGAACTCGACCCGCCACTTGCCGTCCTCGGTCTGCTGGAGCGCCAGCCGGGCGCGGAAGCTCTTGCCCGAGCGGCCCTTGAACCCGGTCACGGGCTTCTCGGTCCGGCCGGTCTTGATCAGCTCGCGGGCCACCGCCACCGGTAGCGACTTGCCGGCCTTCGACTTCCAGATCACGAACCCGCAGCCCGGGTCCTCGCGCGACCAGCACGAGTAGCCCTTGCGGTTCTCGACGATGTCGTGGCCGCAGACCGGGCAGGGGCCGAGGTTCGCCCGCGGAATCCGCACGTCTTTCAAATTGCGATCGAGCTCGCCAACCGTGCTCTCGGTAAAGCGAACGATGTCGCCCATGAACGCCTCGCGCGAGTCCTGGCCGGTTTCGATCAGCGCCAGCCGCCGCTCCCAGTCGCCGGTCAGGCTCGGCGAGGTCAGCGCGTGCTCGCCGAGCAGGCGGATCACGTTGAGGCCCTTCTCGCTGACCACGAACGCGCGGCCGTCGCGCTCGACGTAGCCGACCTGGATCAGCCGCTCGATGATCGCCGCGCGGGTTGCCGGCGTGCCGATGCCGGACTCCTTCATCGCCTCGCGCAGCTCCTCGTCGTCGACGAGCTTGCCGGCGGTCTCCATCGCGCCGAGCAGCGAGTTGTCGTTGTAGCGCGCCGGCGGCTTGGTCAGCTTCTCCTCGGAGGCGATGTCCGTGACGTCGACCCGCTCCCCCCGGACCAGCTTCGGGAGTTGCTGCTCGCGGCCCTCGTCGTCCTCGGACTGGTCGGCGTCGGGCATCTCGCCGTAGACCGCCCGCCAGCCCGCCACCAGCAGCACCTTCCCGCGCGTCCGGAACACGTGCTCGGCGACCGTGGTCTCGACCCGCGTGTTCTCGAACACCGCCTCGGGATGGAAGATCGCCAGGAACCGGCGCACGACCAGGTCGTAGATGCGCCGGTCGTCGTCGCTCATCTTGTCGACCGGGTGGCGCTCGGCGCGCGTCGGGATGATCGCGTGGTGGTCGGTGACCTTGGCGTCGTTAACCACCCGACCGAGCGGGAGGACATCGAGTCCGAGGACGTACTCCGATGCCCGGGCATACTCGGGCTGGGTCCCGAGCAGCGCGGCGATCGGCTTGATCTCGGGAATCATGTCGCCGGTCAGGTACCGCGAGTTCGTCCTCGGGTACGTGAGCGCCTTGTGCTCCTCGTACAGTCGCTGGGCGGCCGCAAGCGTACGCCTGGCCGTGAACCCGTAGCGGCGGTTCGCATGCCGCTGGAGCGAGGTCAGGTCGTACAGCATTTCCGGGCGCTCCTTGCGCTCGGACTTCTCGAGCTTGGTGATCTCGCCGGCCTGGCCGCGGCACGCCTCGACGACCGCGGCGGCCTCCGAAGCGGTTTTGATCCGCGGATTGGCGCCGGCGTGATAGCGACCCTCGTACGTACGAGGCTTGTCCTCAACCGGATCCAAAACCGCATCGACCAGCCAGTACGGCTCGGGCTTGAAGTCGCGGATCTCCTGTTCGCGGCGAGCCAGGATCGCCAGCGTCGGCGTCTGCACCCGGCCGAGAGACACGGCCCCGTCGAACGACGACCGCAGCCGGATCGTGGCGGCGCGGGTGGCGTTCATGCCGACGATCCAGTCGGCCTCCGAGCGCGACCGGGCCGCCGCCTCGAGCGAAGCGAGGTCGGCACCGGGGCGCAGATCGCCGAACGCGTTCCTGATCGCGTCCTTGGTCATCGAGTTCAGCCACAGCCGCATCACCGGCTTCTTCGACCCGGCCTTCTCGTACAGGTAGGCGAAGATCAGCTCGCCCTCGCGGCCGGCGTCGCAGGCGTTTACGACGCGGTCGACGTCATCGCGGTCGAGCAGCCGCTTGACCACGTTCATCTGCTTCTTCGAGCGCTCGTCGCGGACGACCAGCTTGAACCGGTCCGGGACGATCGGCAGATCGGCCATCCGCCACTTCTTGAAGCGATCGTCGTACTCGTCGGGGTCGGCGAGCTGGACCAGGTGGCCGACGGCCCAGGTCACGACGTGCTCGGGGCCCTCGAGGTAGCCCTCGTGCTTGGTGAACGCGCCGGGCAGCACCGCGACGAGGTCGCGTCCGACCGACGGCTTCTCCGCGATGACCAAGATCAAGCTCATGAGTTCGCGAGGGTAGCGCCCGCGTCAACCGACAACCGGCCTCGGTAGTTTTCTTGTAGAGGATGGTGCCGCGACTATGAGCCGCCGACGGTCACTTCTCGCGGCCACCGCGGTCGCGTGCGTCCTCGCGGCGATCGCGACCGCGACCCCGCCGAACGCCGCCGCACGCGCCACCAACCTCGTCACGATCGGAGCACCGGCCACGACCGGGACAATCCCGCCCGGCTTCCTCGGCCTCTCGCTCGAGTACTTCGCGATCGAGCCCTATGCCGGCACCAACCCCTCCGCCATCGATCCCGTGTTCGTTCAGCTGATCCGCAACCTCTCCCCGGGCCAGGCGCCTGAGCTCAGGATCGGCGGAGACACGACCGACCGGACCTGGTGGCCGGTCCCCGGCGTGCCGACCCCGGCCGGCGTCACGGCCACTTTGACTCGCAACTGGATCGACGTCACCCACGCCCTCGCCACCCAGCTCGGAGCGCAACTGACGCTGGGAATCAACTTCGAGGCGGACAGCACGAAGGTCGCGGCGGCTGAGGCGAACGCCGAGATCGACGGCATCGGGCGCGCGAGGATTGCCGCGCTCGAGCTCGGCAACGAGCCCGAGCTGTACGGCTCGTTCGATTGGGGATTGTCGGGCGCCCCGGGCCGTCCGAAGGGATACGACTTCGAAGCATTCGCCCAGGACTTCACCCGCATCGGCCGCGCGCTGCCGCACCTGCCGCTGGCCGGGCCGACCGATGGGGGCACCCGCTGGTTCCCGAAGGTCGGGACATTCCTGTCACACCATCCGCAGGTCGCGGTCGCGACGATCCACCGGTACCCGCTCGAGAGCTGCTACGTCAAGCCATCGGACCCGAGCTACCCGACGATCTCGCACATGCTCGCGCCGCAAGCCACGAGCACGCTGGCCCGCAGTGTGATCCCTGCGGTCCGCCAGGCGCACGCGCACCACACCCCGATCCGGGTCGACGAGATCAACACGATCTCGTGCGGGTGGGACCCGGCCGTCAGCAGATCGTTCGCCTCGGCCCTGTGGGCCCTCGACACCCTGTTCGAGCTAGCGGGCGTCGGCGTCGACGGCGTCAACCTCCACACGTTCCCGGGTGCGACCTACGCGCTGTTCCGGTTTGCCCAAGTCGGCGGTCAATGGCGCGGAATCGTCATGCCCGAGTACTACGGCCTCGACATGTTCGCCCAGGCCGCGCCCCCCGGATCGCGGCTGCTCAGAGTCTCGGCGACCGGCAGCCGGCAGCTCGAGGCATTTGCGACCAGAGCGCCAGACGGCACGATCCGGGTCGTGATCATCAACGAGGGGTCGAGCGCGAGGACCCTTCACCTGCGGGCCCCGGGCGCCTCCGCGGCCGGCACCCTCGAGGTCCTCCGGGCCCCCAGCCTCGCCGCGCGGGTCGACGTGACGCTGGGCGGTCAGAGCTTCGGCGCAAGCACCGCTACGGGGCTCCTCGCCGGCAACCAAAGCTCGCCCACGGTCGCGCCGGTCAAAGGCGAGTACGCGCTGCGGGTCCCAGGGGCGAGCGCCACGATGCTGACGCTCCCGCCGGGCTAGAGCCGCGCCAACCCCCGGGCCTCCAGCCGCGCTAACCCACCCGCTCGAGCTCGGCGACCTTCCGCGCCACCGCGCCCAACCCGAGCTCCGCGGCGGTCCGCGCAGCCGCGGCGATCAGCTCCTCGGCCCGCGGCCCGCTCCCGAGCGCCCGGGCGTAGTCGACCTGCGTGCGGGCCAGGCAGGCCGGGCGCGCCCAGCAGGGCGTTGGCCGCTAGCGCCCGCTCGAAGTGGTACTCGGCTCCGGCGCTATCCCCCATCGTCGCCGCCAGCTTGCCGAGGAAGCTCTCGGCCGAGCCGAGGCACACGGCCGCCAGCCCGATCACCACGTTGACCGCCGCGTACGGCTTCAGTTTCGCGTACAAGAGCGCGGCCCGCTCAGCGTCGCCGAGATCCGCGCACACGTCGCTCAGCAGCGTCATCGCGATCGTCCAATCGAGATCCTTGGGGACATCGTCGAAGTCGCCGGCGGCGAGCTTCTCGAACTCGTCTCTGGCGTCGTCCAGCCGGCCCTCTTCGCACAGCAGCGTGGCCAGCGCCGCGCGCCAGGCCGGGCGACCCGGGTTGTCGTCGACCAGTTGCCGGGCGGCGTTTTCGAGCTCGCCCATCCGGCCCTGTTCGCGCCGGATGCCGAGCACCTGGATCGCGTAGTACTGCGACGCGGTGACCGCCTCCGCCGGCGCGCCGGCGGCGAGCGCCTCCGAGGCCAGCACGTCCGCGCGGTCGAGCTGGCCCGCCAGCAGCGCGGACATCGCCCGCCACACGATCGAGCTCCACTCATACAGGGGCTGGCGGAGCCGGTTGGCACCGGCGTCGAACGCCTCGATCTGAGCGCTGACCGCGTCGCGGTCACCGCGTTCGAGCAGGTCGACGACGAGCCACGCGTGCGCCTGGAGCTGAAGCTCGAGGTTCCCGATCTGGCGCGCCAGCGTCAACATCTCGGTCGAGACCTCGACCCGCTCGGACAGGTGCGGCGCATCCCACAGGATCCGGCGACGCGCCGAGAGGGCGTACGCGCGAGCCTCAGGGTCGCCGAGCTCGGTGGCGATCTCGATCGCCTCGTCGCTCAGCGCGCGCATCCGATGCCCGTCGGGCGAGTAGTAGATCGCTCCGCACAGGCACGCGAGCAGACGGACGCGAACCAACGACCGGTCCGGTTCGAGCTCGAGCGCCCGCTCGATCATCGCGATCAGCTCGGTGTCGACCACCCCCGGCGGCTGCACGTACCGGCGCGAGGCCCCGATCGCGGCGCGGGCCAGCGAGGCGCCGTCGCCGAGCCGCTCGGCCAGCGCGGCCGCCTCGCGGAACGCGTGCGAGCCGAGCGCTCGCTCGCCGGCCCGGACCCGGGCCTCGCCGAGCCGCAGCAGCAGCTCGCAGCGCCGCTCGGACGCCTCGGGCTGGAACCGCCCCTGGACGTCGATGGCGCGCGCGTAATGCTCGGCCGCCTCCTCGTGCGCGAGCATCGTCGTCGCCTGCTCGCCGGCGCGGAAGGCGTAGGTGATCGCCTTCTGGGCGTCCTCGGGATCCGCGCCGCGGGTGAAGTGGTAGGCGAGCTCGGGCAGGTAGCGCTCGCGCCGGCGCCCCTGCATCGCCTCGATCGCCTCGCCCACCCGCTTGTGCATCCGCGCCCGCCGCGGCCCGGACATGCTCTCGTACAGCGTCTCCCGGATCAGCGCGTGCGAGAACAGGTAGCTCCCGGGCTTCTCGTCGGACTCGACGAGAAGCTCCGCCGCGAGCGCCTCGTCGAGCGCCGCGAGGAACTCCTCCTCGGACAGCAGCACCACCCGCTCGAGCAGCGCCGCATCGACGTCCCGTCCGATCACGGCGCTGACCCGAAGCAGCTCGGCCGCCGGGGCCTCGAGCCGGCCGAGCCGGAACGCGATGACCTGCTTGACGCCCTCCGGCAACCCGAACCGCTGGAGCTCGGACGGGCTCGCGCGGTCGACCTGGACGCCGGCCTCGATCAGGTGGCGGATGATCTCCTCGACGAAGAACGGGTTGCCCTCGGTCTCCTCGTACAGCGCCCTGGCGAAAGCGCGAGCGGGGATCTGCCCGGCTCGCAGCCGCACGAGCTCGGCGGTCTCGGCCTCGCTGAGCCCCCTGATGTCGAGCTGCGACGCGAGTCGGTCGCGGCGAAGTTCGCCGAGCGCGTTCGTGAACGTGTCCCCGCGCCGGTCGGCGGAACGGTAGGCGCCGAGGATCAGAAGCCGCGCCGGGCTCGTGGCCCGGGCCAGGTGGCGAAGCAGCAGGAGCGTCGGCCGGTCGGCCCACTGGAGGTCGTCGAGCACCAGCAGCACCGGCGCCGACCGCGACAGCTCGGTCAGCAACCCGACGACCGCCTCGAACAGCCGGTAGCGCTCGGTCTCCGGCTCGTCCTGCGGCGGCGGTGGAAGGTCGGGCGCACGGCGGCGCAGCTCCGGGATCAGCCGCGCCAGCTCAGACCCGTACTCGCGCGTGCTCGCACGCAAGTCCGACAGCTGGGCATTCATGGCCCAGTAACGGAGCGCCTCGAGGAACGGCTGGTACGGGACCACGGTCTCGCGCGGCGAGCGCCCGGCGAGCACGATTGCGCCGGCGTCGTGAACGCGCCGGGCGAGCTCCGCGGTCAGCGTCGTCTTGCCGATCCCGGCGTCGCCCGCGAGCAGCACGATCCGGCCGTTCCGCCCGTCCGGGTCGGCTCCGTCGCGACCGCCCGCGACACCGCCGTCGCGGTCCTCCGAGCGACCGCCCCCGGCGAGGACCCCGCAGGCGTCATCCCACCGCTCTTGGAGCTCGTCCATCTCCTGCTGGCGTCCGATCAGCTGGGCCTGAGCGCGGTGGCGGAGCTCGGCCGGCAACGGGATCGCCGAGGTGCCCTGATCCGGGGGAGCTCCCGCCTCGCCCACGCGTGCCACGGGCCGGAGCAGCCGCTCGTGGGCGACGATCGCCTCCGGCGACGGCGCGGTACCGAGCTCCTCGCGCAGCAGCGTCCGCAGCCCGTCGAACACGCGCAGCGCCTCAGCCACGTCACCCCGCGCGGCGAGCGCCTCCATCAGCAGCACGTACCCGGACTCTCGATACGGCTGGGTCTCGATCAGCGTCCGCGCCGCCCGCTCGGCCGACTGCAGCTGCGTCCCGCCCATCACCAGGCCGGCGCGACCGATCACCTCGAGCGCCTGCTGGCGGACCGCCTCGAGCTCCCGTCGCGGCGGCTCGAGCCACGTCGCCTGGGAGCCCGGCAGCAGCCCGCGGCTCGCGATGTTCAGCGGCACCTGCGCGAGCGCCCACGCTCGTCGCGCGTCCCCGCGGTCGAGTGCGTCGACCGCGCCGGCCACCTCGGCCGCCGCGGCTTCGACGTCGATCCACACCGGCTCGGGGAGCGCGAGGATCAGCTCGTCGCGGCCGGCCAGCGCCGAGGCCCCGAGCGAGGAGCGCAGCCGCGACAGCAGCGTGCGCAGCGCGGCGTCCTGCGACACCGGCGGCTGATTGGGCCACAGCGCGTCGATCAGCTCATCGCGACCGACGTGCCGGGCGCGGTTGAGCACCAGGTAGGCGAGCAGCAGCGGGACCTGTTTCCCCCGCAAACGCTCGGAAAGCTGCACGCCGTCTATCTCCACGGACAACCGTCCACAGAGCTGGATCCGGGTCATCTCGAGGGCACGCTCGGCCTGCGGCAACGTTCTGGAAACGTATCGACAACGTCAAAGCAGCATCGTGCCGCTCCAGTGGACACCGAGGTATCACGCAGCGACGCCTTCAGCGGGGCGCAAGAGATGTCAAAGGACCACGTTGACGACGGCCTCACGACCAGAATCGACGGAAGGCCACGGCGGATCGCCCACTGCGAGTGCGGGGCGCTACTCGCAGGTGACGACGAGCACGAGCTATTCACGGCGGCCCAGCGGCATCTCGCACATCACCATCCACAGCTCCTGGGGGCGCTGGGACCGCGGATGGTGAGTCAAATGGCTGAAGACGTCGGGGGGCATTGAGACCTACGGGAACCCCCGGGGGCATGCACCTAGGGGCGGGCGGTGTGCAGACCACCGCCCGCCCACAGGGCGCCACCGACTAACCCGCGCAGGCGCCGGTGCCGACGCCGCGGGTGCGGGACTCCGCGAGCGCCAGTTGCTGGCGCACTAGCGCGTTCGGCACCGCGAACCCGCCCTGGCCGCTCGTCGACCCGGTGATCGCCGCGAACACCGTGGCGACAACCCGACCGGCTTTGTCGATCATCGGCCCGCCCGAGTTGCCGGGTCGCACCCGACCCCGCAGCGCGGTGATGCTGCGCATGACCGGCCCGTTGCCGTACGCGTCCTCGGTGCTGACGAGCTCGGTCTGACCGATCCGGCCGGGCTCGACGTCGAACGGGCCGTCGAGCGGATAGCCGAGGATCGCCGCGCCGGTGCCGGGCCGCGGATTGGCGGCCAGCTTCAGCGCCGGCTCGTGCAGGCCGTCGACGCGCAGCACGGCGATGTCGTCGTGGGGGTCGAAGTCGATCACGTCGGCGTCGAGCCCCGGCGGGTTGCCGCCGACCTGGACTGTGGTGTCGGACTCCCCGGCGACCACGTGGGCGTTGGTGACCACCAGCCCCGGAGCGGCGACCCACCCGCTCCCCTCGATCCCGAGGCCGCAGGCGGTGCCGAGCACCTTCACCACGCTGCCGCGGGCGGCGGCGGCGCCGCGCGTCGCGGCGCTGCCACGGGACGGAGGCGCCACGTCGGCGGCCGGCCCACGCACGGACGGAATCGGGTCGATCCGGGCGAGCGCATGCAGGAACGGCCCCGACGGCGGCAGCAGCTGGTTGAGCTCCTGGAGGATCGCCGAGCGCTGGATGTCGTCGCGGAGCACCGGCGACCCCGCCGACTGGAGCGCGACCGCGCCGACGACCCATGCGATCCCGAGCGCCACCGAGGCGGTCAGGACCGCGCCGAACACGCCGTCGACGAAGCGGAGCCCCGGCACCCTCAGGAACATGCGGGCGCGCGCCCCGAGCCCCTGCAGGCCGCTGGCCAGCACCGCGCCGGCAAGCAGCGCGCCCGCCAGGCCGAACAGCGGCGCATATTGGGAGTGCGATCCGGCGGGCAGCACGAGCGGGGCGAGGTGGGAGCCGAGGAATGCTCCCAGGCCAAAACCGAGCAGCGACAGGGCGCCTACGATGAACCCCTGCGCGTAGCCGTAGAGCGCCAGCAGCACGGTGAAGGCCACGATCAGCCAGTCGACTTCCGTCACCGCTGAGAGGTTATTCCGACCGGTGCCCTACCGTTTCACGTTGAGGTGGCACAAGGGGTTCTGAGAGTTGGCGTATCGGAGAGGGGTCCGAGGTCTCGACGCCGGCGTCGTCTTTGGCGTCGCCGCCTCCGTCTGCTCGTCCCCGTCGCGGTGATCGCGGTGGTCGCGCTCGGGGTCATCCTCGTGATGCGCGCCGCGTCCGCGCGCTCGGAGCGGCACATGGTCACGAGCTACGTGCAGGCCTGGTCCGCGGGCGACTACAGCCATATGTACTCGCTGCTCGACCCGGCCTCCCGCGCCGCCATCGGCGAAGCGCGGTTCGCCGCCGAGTACCGCAAGGACGCGAGCACCGCGACGCTCCTCAAGCTCACGACACAACGGGTCGGCAAGCGCCGCGACGGCGTGATACCGGTGCAGATGCTCGTGACCACGAGGCTGTTCGGACCGCTGCACGAGACGCTCGAGGTGCCGCTCACCGGCAGCGGCTCGAGCGCCACCGTCCACTTCACGCGGAGCCTCCTGTTCCCGGGGCTGCAGGCCGACGAGCGGCTCGCGCGGCACATGTCGATGCCGGCGCGCGCGACGCTGTTCGCCGCCGACGGCACCCCGCTGGCGCAGGGCCCCGACCGAACCTCGCCGATCTCCGATGTCGCGTCGGAGATCGTCGGCGTCCTCGGTCCGATCCCGTCGGCGGACGCCGCGATGTACACGGCCGAGGGCTACCCGGCGAACGCGCACGTCGGCCTCGACGGGCTCGAGCACGCGTTCCAGACGCAGCTTGCGGGGACACCCGGCGGCGTGCTGCTGGCCGGCAAGCGCGTGCTCGCGCGGACCCACCCCAAGCGCGGGCAGAATGTGACCACGACGATCGAGCCGAACCTCGAGCGCGCCGCGATCGACGCCCTCGGCGGCCGCTACGGCGGCATCGCGGCGATGAACCCCAGCACCGGCGCCGTGCTCGCGCTCGCCGGCGTCGCGTTCTCAGCGCTTCAGCCGCCCGGCTCGACGATGAAGATCATCACCGCCACCGGCGCGCTCCAGGCCGGCATCGCGAAGCTGACCACCGTCTTTCCGTACAGCACCCAGGCGACGCTCGACGGCTACACCTTGCACAACGCCAGCGGGGAAGACTGCGGCGGCACGTTGCTGAACGCGTTCGCGGTCTCTTGCAACTCGGTGTTCGCGCCCCTCGGCGCCAAGCTCGGCGCCGAGCGGTTCGTCGCCACCGCCGAGCGCTTCGGCTTCAACCAGGCCCCGACGATCCCGGGCGCCGCGGAGAGCACGATCCCGTCCGCGAGCAAGATCGGAGACGACCTCGCGGTCGGCTCGTCCGCGATCGGCCAGGGGATGGTCCAGGCCACCCCGCTCGAGATGACCGATGTCGCCGCCACGATCGCGATGGGCGGCCGCCGGCCGTTGCCGACGCTCCAGGCCCACCAGCGCCCGAGGTTCGTGCGCGTCACCAGCGGCCACGTCGCGGGACTCGTCCAGCGCATGATGGTGGCCGTCGTCGAGTTCGGGACCGGCACCTCGGCCGCGATCTCCGGCGTCACGGTCGCCGGCAAGACCGGAACCGCCGAGCTCGCGAACACCACCGACACCACCGGTCAGAGCGTCGCCAACGCCAACCAGCTGACCGACGCCTGGTTCGTCGGCTACGCGCCGGTCGGGAAGCCGAAGATCGTCGTCGGGGCCCTGTTCCCGAACCAGGGCGCCGGCGGGGCGACGGCGGCGCCACCGGTCCGCGACGTGCTGGTGGCGGGCCTCGAGGGCCACTGACCCGGCGCCGGCGTCCGCGCCGGCGAGACCGTCAGGCGTCGAGGGAGATCGTGGCGTGTTTGCCGCTGGGCGGGAAGATCGTGAGGAGCAGCGGCCGGTTCGAGTAGACCGACGTGGGGAGCTTGAACAGCACCAGCCCACCCTGCGTCGGCCCGAAGCTCGCGGTCGTGTTCGGCTCGGGTTCGATCGCCGACGGCGTCAGGATTTGCGAGGTCCACGCGTAGCCGTTGATCGCACTGTCGATCGCGATCGGCTTGTAGACGTGGCCGGTCGTGTCCGTGATCGTGAACGTGTCAGCGGTCGCGTGAGACTGGTCCGTCTGGTTCTTGGCCCATAGGAACACGCCGTACCAGAGCTGGCTCGGCGTCAGCGTCCCCTGGCCGGCGGGCAATCCGGTCAGGTACTGACGATCCTCGACCGCATACTGGTTGAGCTGCCGGGAAATCTGGAGCTGATAGGTGATCGGTCCCGCGTCGACGTACACGCCGTCGTTCTCGCCGCTCGGCGGTTGCGACTCCTGGCCGCATGCAGCGAGCCCCAAGGCGAGCGCCAGGGCGCAGACGAGGATCCAGACTCGGCGAGCGCTCACGGGGGCGGAAGTTTACGCGGACCGCGGCCGACGGGGATCCGTCGGCCTACGGTGGCGGGGTTCAGCCGCCCGCGATCGAGGCGCGCTTGCCGCGGCCGCGATCCTCCTCGAGAATCGTTCGCAGCCGGCGGATCGCCTTCGTCGTCTGGCGCCGGGTCCAGCGGCCGCTGACGAACGCCTCCAGCAGCTTGTCGGACAGCATCACCGGCACCGTCTCGAGCGTGTACTCGACCCGGGTACTGCCAGCCGGGCCGGGCGAAAGCTCGTAGGTGCCGAGCATCTTGATCCGGTTGAACTTCCCGCCGCGACCGCGCTCGACGATCCGGTAGGGCGCCTCGACCTCGGAGAACGTTATGTCCCCCCACGCGAAGCGGCTGAGCGGCGCCTTCATCCGGAACCGCGCGCCGGCCCCCGTCCCGTAGGAGTTCTCCCGCGTCAGTCGCCAGTCCACCAGGTAGTGGTCGGTGAACTCCGGGTGGTTGGCGATGTCGGCGAGATACTCGAACACCTCCTCGCGGGGCTTCGAAATCGTCGACGAGACGGTGAACGGCTCCACAACCCGGGATTCTAGGTTCGCGGCGGCCGGCGGAGCGCGCGCGGTCGATGCCGTACTTCCGGGCAAAGCGCGGCGGCGCGAGCGCGCGCCCCAGCCCGCCGCGACCCGACCCCGCACCTAGGCGGCGCGGTGATCGGACAATTTCATCGTGTGCCCGTACTCGGGCCCATGCACGACGCGCGATTCCCGGGGCGGAACTGGCTCGAGCGCGCGGCACAGCTCGCAGAAGACCATCCCCCGGTCATCGAGGTAGACAGTTTCCCCAACTAGCGGCGTTCTCTCACAGCCCGCGCATCGCTCTTGGTCCGCATCTCGAAGGCCCACGCCGCGCCTGAGTAGCGCGAGCTCAAGCTCCGGTGTGCCATTGTCAGAAGCCTGCACAACCGGGGTTTTCGGCGCCTTGCGAGGGGTTCCTTCCGAGCTCATGTTGGCGTCTGATAAACGCTTGGTAGGCGCTAAACCATCCGTCCAGACCCCTCGTTCGGGCTTTGACTCAGGGGATATGATGGCTCAATCGGCTTGTCCAAGTCGGCAAGTAGGCGGCGTTTTAAGAAGGAGAATGCGGCTTGATGAAAGCTTGGATGTCGGGCAGTGTTGCGGGGACCGGAACCTTCAGATGCACGGATTGCGACTACCCCGTGTCGCTCGACGCGGTTGACGAGCTGCCGACTTGCCCAAACTGTGGCGGGACGGAGTTCGTCAGAGCTTCGTTGTTCACGACCGCTCAGACGAGCGTGCTCGAAGTCGCTGCCGATGACGATGACCAGGGCTGGCTCGACGAGATTCGCGACGGGCTGACCGAGCCCGGTCAGTACCTCGCGTATCGCACCGAGGGCGAGAGCCGGGTCGCGTACGCGCTCCAGCGGGAATGGACGCGGATCGGACGCAGCCTCGCGGCCGACATCCGCTTCGACGATCCGACGGTGTCGCGGCGTCATGCGCTGATCGTGCGCCAGCCGGATGGTCTGCGGGTCCTGGACGACCGCAGCCTCAACGGGGTGTTCGTGAACGGAGAGCGCGTCGAGTGGAGCACGCTCGCCGATGGCGACGAGGTCGTGATCGGCCGTCACCACTTACATTTCGTCGACGTGCCGGTCGTCTCGGGCATGCGCTTCAGCCACGCCTCGGACCAGGGCGCGACCGCCCAAGCCGGCTGATCGGGCTAGCGCGGACAAGGAGGGCCAGCGGCACCGCCGCTGGCCTATAGTGGCGCGGGGCGATGGCGGCGACGATCGCAGTTCTCTCACAGAAGGGCGGCACCGGCAAGACGACCGCGGTGCGAACGCTCACCGACGTCTTCCGGCGCGTCGAGCTCCGCGTGCTCGCGGTCGACCTCGATCCGCAGGGAAACCTCTCGGACTACCTCGACGTCGATCCCGATGCGTCGCCGACGATCGGCGACGTTCTCTCCGGGCGCGCCAAGGCCCGCGCGGCCGTGCACGACGGGATCATCCCGGCCAATCTCGGGCTGGCCGAGTCCGAGCTCGCCCTGGGCGGCAAGATGGGCCGCGAGCTCGCGCTCAAGAAGGCCTTCCGCGAGCTCCGCGACGACTACGACCTGATCATGATCGACTGCCCGCCGTCGCTCGGCCTGCTCACGGTCAACGCGCTCGTCGCCGCCGACCACGCGCTGATCTCGGCCGAGGCCCAGTACTTCTCGCTCCAGGGCGTCGAGCAGGCGCTCGAGGTGATCGAGCTGGCCCGCGAGAACCTCAACCCGGACCTCGACTGGCTCGGCGTCGTGCTGAACATCGCCGACATGCGGACCCGCCACTCCCGCGAGGCGTTCGACTCGCTGCGCCAGCACTTCGGAGAGAAGCTGCTCGACACCACGATCCGGGCCTCGATCGCGTACGCCGAATCGGCCGAGCGGGCCGTGTCGATCCTCGACTACCGCCCCGACCTCGCCGCGGACTACCTGGCGGTCGCCGAGGAGCTGCTGAGGCGGCTGGGGCTCGACGGGCCGCGCCGGCGGGTCGCCTCGCTCGCCGACGGCGTGCGGGTCTCTTAGCGTCCTCTCAGGCGACAGGCGAAGCCGGCCCATCACACGAGTGGCTGCGCGAGCGGCTGAACGCTCAGAGCTCGCGCACGTCGGCGCCCTGAGGCTCAAAGCGCGCCCGCATCACGTCCGCCCAACCGGTCGTTTCCGCCCTGAGCGCCTCGACGACCGGCGCGGTCTGGTCGTAACGGACCCACACGAGCACGGTGGGGCCAGCGCCCGAGATCGTCGCCCCGAGCGCGCCCAGGCTCGGCGCTCGCTCGACCAGCTCGGCCGACCGCGGATACAGATGGGCCCGGTGGGGCTGATGCAGCCGGTCCCGCAGGCCGGCGGAGATCAGATCCCAATTGCTCGTCGCCAGACCGAGCACAAGCATCGCGGCGTGGGAGATGTTGAACACTGCCGACTCGATCGGCACGGTCTCCGGCAACGCGTCTCGCGCCTCCTCGGTCGGCGGTCCCTCGTCGGGGACGACGAGCACCGCCTCGAGCCCGGGCGGGGCCTCGAAGCGGTGGGCCTGCGCCCCGTTGCATACGACGAAGCCCCCTTTGAGCGCGGCGCCGACGTTGTCGGGATGACCCTCGAGCTCGGCGGCGAGCGCGAACACGTCAGCGTCGAGCTCGAACAGGTGATCGGCGGCCATCAGACCGGCGACGACCGCCGCAGCGCTCGACCCGAGTCCGCCCGACAGCGGGATGTCCGAAGAGATCCGGAACTCGAACCCGTCGGCCGGATGGAGCCGCTCGAACGCCCGCACCACGAGGTTGTCGCGGCCGCGCGGCACGTCGAGGTCGGTGACGACCGCGAACGTCCCGGTCTCGACCACCTCGAGCTCGAGATGCAGCGCGAGCGCCGCGGCGAGCACGTCGAACCCCGGCCCTAGGTTGGCCGACGAGGCGGGGACACGGATCCGGCGCCGGCGGGCGAGCGTCACCCGAGTACCGCGCGTTCGATCGCGCCGAGCTCGGGGTCGCACGGCACGACCGCGCCGGCCTGGTCGAGCGCCGTGTCGGGGTCCTTCAGGCCGTGTCCGGTCAGCACGCATGCGACCCGGCGTACGCCCTCGCCGACGCCGTGCACGAGCAACCCGGCGACGCTCGCGGCCGACGCCGGCTCGCAGAACACGCCCTCGTTCGCGGCCAGGAACCGGTACGCCATCAGGATCTCGGCATCGGTGACCGCCTTGACCGCGCCGCCCGAGGAGGTCATCGCGTTCATCGCCTCCTCCCATCGCGCCGGGTTGCCGATCCGGATCGCGCTCGCGATCGTCTCCGGATGCTCGATCGGCTTGCCATGGACGAGCGGCGCGGCACCAGCAGCCTGGAATCCGAGCATCTGAGGCCTGAGTCCCTCCTCTTCGAACCCCTTCCAGTACGCGGTGATGTTGCCGGCGTTGCCGACGGGGATGCAGAGCGCGTCGATCTCGCCACCGAGCTGCTCGACGATCTCGAACGCCGCTGTCTTCTGCCCCTCGATCCGGAAGTCGTTGACGGAGTTGACCAGCGACACCGGGTGCCGGTTGGCCAACTCGCGGACAAGCTTGAGCGCCTCGTCGAAGTTGCCGCGCAGCGCCACCACGCGCGCACCGTGCATCAGCGCCTGCGCGAGCTTGCCGGTGGCGATCTTGCCCTCGGGCACGATCACCGCGCCTCGGAGTCCGGCCCGCGCGGAATAGGCCGCGGCGGAGGCGGCGGTGTTGCCCGTGGATGCGCAGATCACCGCTTCCGCGCCCTCGCGGACGGCCGCCGACACCGCGCACGTCATCCCGCGGTCCTTGAACGAGCCGGTCGGATTGGCGCCCTCGAGCTTCAGCCACACCTCCACGCCGGCGCGCTCGGACAGGCGCTCGGCGAGGACCAGCGGGGTCGAGCCCTCCTCGAGCGACACCACGGGGTCGCCGCTCGCAAACGGCAGGCGTTCCCGGTAGCGCTCGATGATGCCCGGCATGGGCGGGAGCATGTCAGAGCCGGCGCGCTCGGGGCCGGCAGCGGGGGCGCGGCCGCGCGAGGCCGGGGCCGGGGCCGCGCGCGGCTAGGAGAGCTCGAGCACGACCTTGCCGGTCGCGCCGCGGCTGTCGAGCAGCTCGAGCGCCTCGGCAGCCCGCTCGAGCGGGAACCGCGCGCCGACGACCGGGCGTACGAACCCGTCCTCGATCAGCCGGTCGATCGCGTCGCCGATCTCCCGGTTCAGCTCGTGCTTGGGCATCACGAAGTTGCCCCAGCCCGCGCCGATCACCTCGGTGTTGGCCAGCAGCAGCCGGTTCACCCTGACCTCGGGGATCGAGCCGCCGGTGAAGCCAACCACGACCACGCGGCCACCTTCGCGGAGCGAGCGCAGGCTGTCAGTGAACCGGTCGCCGCCGACCGGGTCGATCACGATGTCGACGCCACCGCCCGAGATCTCCTTCGCCTGGTCCTTCCAGGGGCCGTCGCTGCGCACGACCTCGTCGGCGCCGGCATCCCGGGCCACCTGCTCCTTCTCGTCGCTCGAGACGACAGCGATCGTCCGCGCGCCTAGGCCCTTGGCGATCTGCAGGGTGGCGGTGCCGACGCCGCCGGCGGCGCCATGGACGAGCACGGTCTCGCCCGCTTCAAGGCGGCCGCGGGTCTTCAGCGAGAAGTAGGCCGTGTGGTAGTTGAGGACGAGCGCGGCGCCCTGCGCGAAGTCGAGCGCGTCGGGCAGCTTGAAGCAGAAGAACGCCGGCGCCACCGTGACCTCCGCCCAGCCGGCCGTCATGCAGAACGCGGCCACGCGGTCGCCGGCCTTGACCGCCGCACCCGCCGGCGCCGAGCGCACCACTCCTCCCGCCTCGCTGCCGGGTATGAATGGCAGGTCGGGCTTGATCTGGTACTGGCCGCGGCTCTGAAGGAGCTCGGGGAACGCGACGCCGGCGGCGTGGACGTCGACGATCACTCCCTCGCCGGGTGTCGCAGGATGGCTGGGCTCGGGCTCGGGGACGTCGACGAGCTTCAGCGCCGACGGCGGGCCGGTGAGCTCGACGATCTGGACGGCCTTCATGTGACGCGGCACCCTAGCCGAACCGCCACCCCGCCACCTCTACCCTGATACACCGGAATTCAGGGCCGATGACTGGTCACTAGGGCTTATCGGGGTTCCGGCGCCACCGAGCGACCGAACCGACCGGCCGCGCCAGCTAGCCGAACTCTTCCTCGAGCACGCGAATCGCCCGCGCCGGCGCCCGCAGCACATCGAGCCCCGCCAGCTCGTCCATCGCCGCGGTGAATCGCGACTCGAGCACCGGATGGACGACCATCACGAGCCGCGCCTGCGCCCCGAGGCCCCGCTGGACGACCGATTTGACCGACACGTCGTGCTCGGCGAGCACCTGCGCCACCCGAGCCAGCACGCCGGACTCATCGGCGACGTCGAGATGCAGGTAGAACGCCGAGCACGACGTCCTGCACGATCTCGAGCACCTGGCTGGTCGGCGGGGTCGACGCCGGCGGGATCATCGCGCTGATCACGTCGCCGAGAACCGCGCTCGCCGTCTGCGGGCCCGCCGGCGCCCGGGCCCGACATCGTGATCTCGGTGATCGCCTCGGACTCGACCGTGACCGCGTTGAACGGCCCGCTCACCGACGCCAGCGGATGCCCCGGGTACAGGAACGCGGGATGGACTCGCACCGAAATGCCGGGGCCGATCCGCTCGGCCGTCCCGATCAGCTTGAGCTCGAGCCCGAGCTCGTGCGCGTACTCGAGGTCGTCGGGCTTGATGTGCTCGATCCCCTCGTACCGGACCTGGTCCAGATGCACGGGCGTGTCGAAGGCCAGCCGCGCCAGGATCGCCATCTTGGCCGCGGCGTCGCGCCCGTCGACGTCCTCGGACGGATCCGCCTCGGCATATCCGAGCCGCTGAGCCTCCGCAAGCGCCTCTTCGAACCGCATCCCCGTGCGCGCCATCTCGGTCAGGATGAAGTTCGTGGTCCCGTTGACGATCCCGTGCACCCGGTCGATCGTGGCGCCCGCCAGCGACTCCTGGAGCACGCGGATCACCGGCACCACGCCGGCGACCGCCCCCTCGAACCTCAGCTGCACGCCCTCAGCGCGGGCCGCGTCCCACAACTCCTCCCCATACTGCGACAGCAGCTGCTTGTTGGCGGTGACGATGTGGCGCCCCGCCCGCATCGCCTGGAGAAGATACGAGCGCGCCGGGTCGATCCCGCCGATCAGCTCGACGATCAGATCCGACCGCTCGAGGATCTCCTCGAACGACCCCGAGCTCCGGGTCATCACGCCGGACAGCTCAGGCCGCAGCCCGGTCATCCGCTCGATCCGCGGCGCGTGCTGGGGCAGCAACGTGGCGAACGCCGACCCTACGGTGCCGTGACCGAGCAACCCGACGCGGAAGACGCCGTCAGACGAGGTCACGGGCGGCCAGGTCCTCGTAGCTCTCGCGGCGGACGACCACCCGGGCGTCCCCATCACGGCAGAAGATCACCGGCGGCCGGGGCACGCCGTTGTAGTTGTTGGCCATCGAGTATCCGTACGCGCCCGTCACGGGGGTTGCGATCACATCGCCGGGCGCGGGGTCGGCCAGCCAGACGTCGCGGACGATCACGTCGCCGGACTCGCAGTGCTTGCCCGCGAGATGGCAGCGCTCGCTCGCCGCCGCGAGCGGCCGGTCCGCGACCATGGCCTCGTACTTCGAGCCGTACAGCATCGGGCGGAGGTTGTCGGACATCCCCCCGTCGACGGCCACCCAGGACGAGACGTTCCGCTTGACCGTCTGCACCGTGTACAGCGTGACCGCGGAGTTCGCGACGAGCGCACGCCCCGGCTCGAGCAGCAGGCGCTTGTCGGCGCCCAGCTCGGTATGCACGGTGCTCACGATCGCGTCCACATAGTCGGCGATCGCCGGTGGCTGGACCGAGGCCGTGTACGCGACCCCAAGCCCGCCGCCGACGTTGTACACGGGAAAGTCGCCGAGCGACGCGAGCGTCCGCACAGCGGCGCGGAACGGCTCGAGCTCGAACAGCTGAGAGCCGATGTGGAAGTGCAGCCCGACCAACTCAAGATGGGGCGCATCCGCCAGCCGCGAGATCGCCACCCGGGCGTCCGCCGGCGCGAACCCGAACTTGGAGTCGCTCTGCCCGGTTGAGATCGCGTGATGCGTGTCGCCGGCGACCCCCGGGGTAATGCGAACGAGCACCTCCTGGCGGCGATCCCCGACCGACGCGACGATCCGCTCGAGCAGGTCCAGCTCGTCGAGCGAGTCGATCACGATGTGGCCGACCCCGACCGCAAGCGCCTCGCGGAGCTCGGACTCGGACTTCGCGTTGCCGTGGAAGTAGATCCGCGCCGGATCGAACCCGCCGCGGAGCGCGAGGAACAGCTCGCCGCCCGAAGCCACGTCGCAGGACAGCCCCTCCTCGGCGAGCAGCCGGTAGACCGCGGTGCACGGGAACGCCTTGGACGCAAACAGCACGTCGAAGTCGGCGTGACGGGCGCGGACCGCGTCCATGAACATGCGCGCTCGCCCGCGGAGATCGTCCTCGGCCACGACGTACGCGGGACTGCCGAACTCGCGGACCAGCTCGACCGCGTCGCAGCCCCCGATCTCCAGCCGGCCGCGCTCGTTGACGCGGGAGCCGATCGGGTACACCTGCGAGAGCGAGGCGGTGATGGCGCTCATCCGGGGTCGATCATGCCACGCCCGCGGCGCGCCTGGCATGATCGCCGCGTGCCGCGGCCGCGCACCGTCACGCCCGAGCTCCCGACCGAGATCGGCCTGCACGACGGCCTCTCGTACTCACTGTGGCTGCCGAAGACGGCCGCCCCCGGGGGCGTCGTCACGATCCACGGCGCCGGTTCGTGCAAGGAGAACCATCACGACTTCACCCGCGCCGCGCTCGGCGCCGGCCTCGCCGCGATCGCGTTCGACCAGCGCGGGCACGGCGATAGCGAGGGACCGATGGACGGCCGGGCGATAGACGACGTCGTTTCAATGGCAGACCTGCTGAGGACGCGAATGGAGGCCCCCGGCCGGGAGCGAATCGCGCTGCGCGGGTCGAGCATGGGGGGCTACCTCGCGCTCGTGTCCGCCGCCGCGGCCCGCGCAAACGCGGTGGTGGCGATCTGCCCCGCCACCGGGGAGCTCCTTCGGCGCGGCCTCGACGACGGCCGCTTCACGTTCGCCGCCGACCACACCGCCCTCGATCGATTTCTCGCCGACCACGACGTCCGGGCCGCGGCCGAAGCGCTCGAGATCCCCGTGCTGCTCCTCCACGCCGAGGGCGACGAGCGGGTGCCGGTGGAGCACTCGCGCGAGCTCGCGGCACTGCTCCGATCCGGCAGAAGCCGGCTGATCGCCGTCCCCGGCGGCCATCACCAGTCGATCCAGCACGACGCCGAGATGCAGGCCGTGAGCCTGCGGTTCATCGAGCGGGCGCTCGCCGGCGCCCCCGCCCCGCCCAGATAGCCGCCCGCCCAGCCAGCCGCCCCGGCTCATCGCCCGGACAAGCCGCCACCGAGGCCGGACACGAGACCCCCGAGCCCCTGGGTCAGGCCCGTGACGGTCTTTGCGGCCCCGGAGCCGGTCTTTTCGACCGCGCCACCGACCGGCGAGCTCGAACCCCCGACCGCGCCGGCAACCGAGCTCGTCGTCTGCTGGACGACCGACCCGACCTGTTGCCCGGTCCCCGCGAGGCCACGGCCGAGCGTGTTCGTCACCTGCTGGATCACCTGCTGGCCCTGCTGCAGCGGGGATGGCGGAGGCGCGGCCGCCGTCGTCGGCGTACCGCACCCGCTGGTCGCGCACGACGACGTCGGCGTTCCCGCCTGCGTCGCGACCGGAACCGACGTGCTCACCGGCGTGCCCACCGTGCCGTTCCCGCCCCTCCGCCCGGCTCCGGTCCCGCCGGTCCCGCCGGTCCCGCCGCGGCGTCCGGCCCCGGGAGCAGCCGCCGTGCCGGTGCCGCCGACGGGCGCCACCAACGCCGCCGCCAGCCGCCGCGCGGAAGCCGAAGGTCCGGTCGAGCGGGCCGAGCGCGGCGAGACGACGACCTCGCCGGGAGAGGGCTGGACCGCGACGTGGGGCCAGCCGTGGAACGCCACCAGCGCGCTGGCTACGATGAACATGAGCGCGGCGCCGGCCAACAGCGAGCCGGTGGTGCCGAAGCCGGCCAGATATGCCCGAGCGGCACGCACCACCCCCGTATATCGGCCGCTTCCGCGGAAACCTTTAGCGATTTCCATGACTTCTCATATTCATAAAGACTGTTCAGCGACCAGTTACCCCGTCTGCCACCATTAAGAGCACTATGGCCCGCAACAAATCATTTGGCCGCGATGGCGGACTCCAGGCCCGGATGCTGCTCACGATCTTCCTGCTCGGGCTCGTCTACGCCGTCCTGATCGGCGTGCTGGTCGCCTCAGGGGCCGGCGCGGTCACGATCGCGATCATCGCCGCCGGATTGTTCGCCGTTCAGCTGTTCACGTCCGACAAGATCGCCCTTGCCTCGATGGGCGCGCGCCAGGTGTCGCCGCAGGAGGCGCCTCAGCTGCACGCGATCATCGACCGCCTGTGCGTCCAGGCCAACATCCCCAAGCCGCGCGTGGCGATCGCTCAGACGCCGATGCCCAACGCCTTCGCCGTCGGCCGCTCCCCGAAGACCGCCACCGTGTGCGCAACCAGCGGGATCCTCCAGCTGCTCGATCCGGCCGAGCTCGAGGCCGTGCTCGGACACGAGATCACCCACGTCCTGAACCGCGACGTGGTGGTGATGACGATCGCCAGCTTCTTCGCGTCGATCGCCGCGTTCATCACCCAGTTCGGGTTCTTCTTCGGCGGTGGCTTCGGCGGCAACAACCGCGACAACAACAACAACGGGTTCTTCGTCGTGATCCTGGTCTCCGCGGCGGTCTACGTGATCTCGTTCCTGCTATTGCAGGCGCTCTCCCGCTACCGCGAGTTCGCCGCCGACCGCGGCTCGGCGATCATCACCGGCCGGCCGAGTGCCCTGATCAGCGCGCTGCTGAAGATCGACGGCGGCATGTCGCAGATCCCGCAGCGCGACCTGCGCGCCGCCTCGAGCGAGCTCGCCGCGTTCTACATCTTCCCGCCTAAGGCCAAGCAGGGCCTGACCAACCTGTTCTCGACGCACCCGCCGCTGACGGCACGGATCGAGCGACTGCAGCGGCTCGAGGCCCAGCTCCAGGGCACCGCCTGACGCGAGTGGGCTTCCTCGACGTGCTGATGGGCCGTCGCAAGCTGGCGCAGCCGGCGCCCGACCGGCTGTTCGCGATGAGCACCGCGTACGTGACGATGGAGACGTCGATGGGCCTGACCACGCGCGGAACGGCCGCGATCGTGTTCCAGCCGCTCGCCACCGCGGACTTCGAATCGATCGTCCGCGACATGGAGGAGGTCGTCCGCGCCACCGCGTCAGACAGCGGGACGACCGTGACCAGCTCCGACGACAGCTATGGCTTCCGGTGGCTCGTGCTCCGCGGCAGTGATTTCGACGATCTGGTCGTCGGAATCAACGCGGTCAGCAGCGCGCTCGAGGGCGGCGGCTACGGCGACCGCGTCCTGTGCGCGGTGTTCGGGTTCGACGACCAGCGCCACAAGAAGCCGGTCTACTGGATCTACAACTACAAGCGCGGGGCGTTCTACCCGTTCGCACCGGCCACCGGCGCCGAGCAGCGCGACAACGAACGCGAGTTCGTGCTCAAGGCCCAAATCGGCAAGGAGCTGCCGGTCGAACAGGAGCTCGAGCGCTGGTTCCCGCTGTGGGGAACCCCGATCTAACGCCTAGGGCCTGGTCAACCGGCACGGGGCCTGATCAACCGCCAGGCGACGAAGCCGATCACGACCACCGCTGCCGCCACCCCGAGCACGACCGGGCTGGGCAGCGACTCCTTCGTTTGCTCCACGCGATCGTGGACGTGCGCCTTGACGTCGGTCTTCGCCGCCAGCGCCTCGACGGTGTCGCCGAACTCGCGTCGCGTGGCCTCGATCTCCTCGCGAATCTGCTCGGGATCCTTGGCAGGCTCTACCGGCGACCCGACTGTGCCCGGCTCTTCGCCCATTGCACGTCCTCCTTCACGCTCTCGGCCGCCTGTTCGGGCACCGGCGGAGTCGCCTGCGCCACCTTGCTCTTGCCCTGCAATGCCAGCACGGCTGCGACCGCTGCCAGCACCGCCGCGACGATCAGGGCGGCCAGCCAGGCCGCCACCGCCGTCGCCAGCGCGAGCACAGCCGCCGCAATCAGCGCGCCGAGCCCGTAGAACCCGGCCACGCCGGCACCGCCGAACATGCCCGCGCCGATCCCGGCACGCTTGCCCTTGATGGCGAGCTCGGCCTTTGCCAGCTCGACCTCTTGCCTAGCCAGGCGGCTGCTCTGCTCAGAGAGCTGCTTGATCAGCTCGGCGACCGAAGCCTCCGAACCGTGGCTCGAACCCTGTTCAGCCGTGCTCGCCATCTCGGTCCTCTCCCCTCGTCCCCGCTGGTTTGGTCAGCCGTCTGAGTTCTGCCGGCGCGCGGCGACCTCGTCGCGCTCGGCGACGTCTCCGCGAGTGGTCACGCCTTCGCGAGCCGCGACGTCTCCACGCGCGGTCTCGTCCCGCGGGTCCGTGTCCTCGCGCATGAGCTCGTCATCCGCGAGCCCGAGCTCGTGCGCACGAGCAGTCTCCTCGTGCAGCTGGGCCTCGGCCCGCTCTCGCTCGGCGAGGGCGGTCGCCACTCGCGCGCGATGCTCGGCTTCGTCGGCCCGGCCGCTGCGGGTCTCCGCCGCCTCACGGTGCTCGGTGGCAGCGTCCGCTCGACGCTGGGCGAGCACGCGCTCGCGCTTGGCAGCGGCACGACGGCCGCGGGTCATGGCGAACAGCAATACGGCAACGACGATAACTGCGACCACGATGATCGCAATGATGAGTCCAGTGGACATCCTCAACCTCCTCAGCTCTTTTAAGGAGGCTTCCCAACAAAAGGCCGCCGAAACTGCGGCGGCCGATTCAGCCCGGAATCAGACCCTCGCCGCTGAACTCGGCCTTGGCCTCCGCGAACGACACGTCAGGCGGCGGAAAGATCACGTCGGACGCGTCCAGGCGGTCGTCCCCGACGGGCTGCCCCTTCTCGCGGACGAGCTCGATCAGACGCGTGAACGTGTCGTGGAACTGTTGCTCGTCCCCCGCCTCGCAAGCCGCGACCGCCGCGTTGTCAAGCTGGTCGAGTAGCGGGACGTCGCTGTCCCCGACGTCGTACTGCCCCTCGGTGGAGATCCGGACGATCACGAAGCCTGTCCCTCCGAGGGGGCGGCCTGCTCGGCCTGCGCCGCGTCACCGGCGGGCGGGCCGCCGGCGCCCAGCTCGCCCGCCGGGGCTGACGACCCGGTCCCGAGCTCGGCCTTCATCTTCGCGAGCTCGGCGTCGACCTCGCTGGTGCTCGACAGCTGCCGGAGCTGGCGGTCGATGTCGTCCTCGCCGCCGCCGAGCTGCGTCAGATCCTCGAACGTGCCGGCGGCCTCGAGCTCCTGCACCGCGTCGGCGCGGGCCTTCATGTTCTCGGTCTTGTCGAGCGCGCGCTGCATCGCCAGGCCAACATCGGCCATTTCCTCGCCCACGCCGGTCGCGGCCTCCGAAATCTTGACCTGCGCCTCGGCCGCCGAGTACTGCGCCTTGATGACCTCCTTGCGCGAGCGGAACTGCTCGATCTTCGCCCGCAGCTTCTGCTCGGAGGCAGTCATCTGCTCCTGCTGCTGCTCGAGCTGCGCGATCTGCGAGTCGAGCGACTGGAGCTCGGTCTGCGCGACGTTCTTGCGCTCGAGCGCGGTCCGCGCGAGCTCCTCGTTGCCGGCGGCGAGCGCTTGGCGCGCCTGCGTGTCGAGCTTCACCACCTGGTCGCGGAGCTTCTGCTCCTGGAGCTGCAGGCGCTTCTTCGAAGTGACGACGTCGGCGATCCCCTTCTTGACGTTCTGGAGCAGCTCGATCTGCTTCTGGTAGCTGTACTCGAGCGTCTCCGCGGGATCCTCCGCACGATCTAGCAGCTTCGAGATCTTCGCTTTGATGACTGTCGACATGCGCCCGGAAAGGCCCGGCATCGCATCCTCCTTGGCGTATTTCTGGACGAGCCCTTCAAGCGTAGCGGGGCAGCGCCCGCGGGCGCAGGTTCCGGCGCCCGAGATCGGGGCGGTGACGACGCCCGGCCCGGCCGATTACGCCGGCCCCGGGGTCCGCAAACGCGAAGCGCTTAGAACCCGGTGGGGTGGCGGGCGACGTACCCGCTCGTGTCCGTCAGCAACGGACGCCACCGCGGGCCGCTGCCCGGGGCCGGGTGGGGATCGCCCTCGGCCGAGGTGTCGAGCCGGATCCCGGCGATCTCGATGAACGCGTGCCCCGGGTTGGTGTAGATCGTCATCCACGCCCCGGCGCCGTGCCGACCCCAGCTCATCATCTGACCGGAGTCCATCGAGACCTTGATCAAATGCGCCGCGTGCAGCACATAGGACACCGTGCCTGAGCAGTCGTAGGCGGTGTCGTTCCAGACACCGTGGCCGCCGCCGACGCGATATGGCTTGAGCCGGATCCGGTCGCCGGCCCAGATCGCCTGCTGCACCTGCAGCGGCGCGTCCGCGGGCGCGTAGGCGAGACCGTGGATGATCTTCGCCGTCATGCCTGGCACCGTCGGATGCGGGAACGGGACCGCCGGGGTCGCGCCGATCCCGACGCCGCCTGAGCTCGCGCTCGCGCCCGGCGAGCTCGCCGACGGCGCGGTCGCCGAGGGTGAGGTCGTCGACGGAGCCGCGCTGCTTCCGGTGGCGGTGGCCGGACCAGCCGAAGCCCCGCCACCACCCGCCTGGGCGGTCGCGGCCGCACTCGCCGCCGGCGCGCACGCCAGCGCCAATGCGGCCAGGGTCGGAAGTATCAGGTTGGGTACCCGCAAAACTCTCTTTCGTGGGCCTGCGGGGTTAGCTGACGGGCTGGCGCTAAAAGAGCCTGCGCCTCTCGCGGTTTCACCGCGAGACTCGCCCCAAGGAACTGGGTCCCCCGCTCCGCGGATGTTGTCGCCCGCGGATTCGGCGTGGCGGCAATATACCTGTTGTCATAACCGGAGGTACGTTCGTCGCTCGTAGGCCCGCTCCGGTTTTCTCGCAAAGTGCGGAGATCGAGCCCGGTCCCGAGAGTGCGCCAATCGACCCCTCGCCCCGCTAACGTCCGGCGCAATGCGACGGTCTGCGCTGATCGCGGTGCTCGCCGCTTGTCTGACGACGATCGCGGGCTGTGGCGGCGGCGCCACCCGGCTGATCATCAGGACCACGAGCACGAGCCAGAGCGCGGCGACCCCGGCCGCCGGACTCGGCTTCCCGGTGCTCGCGACCAAGAACACCACCCGGGTGTCCGGCGTGGATCCGGTCTCCGACGCCGCCGGCGTGGCCCTCGCGGTGTTTCCCTCGGTTGCCGCCGGCACCCACCCGACCGCGGTGACGGTCGCGCCCACCGACGACTGGCAGGCCGCGATCGCCGCCTCCGTGCTGATGGCATCGCCGATCCGCGCGCCGGTCCTGCTGTCGGGCGCCACCGCGCTCCCGCCGGCGACTACGAACGCGCTCAACCTGCTCGCCCCGACCGGCGCGAGCTCGATCGCCGGAGCCCAGGTGATCCGGGTCGGCGACGTCCCCGCGGTCAAGGGCCTGCGCGGAGCGACGATCTCCGGGAACGGGCCGTACGCGCTCGCCGCGGCGATCGACCGGTTCGCCAGCGCCGCCGCCGGAAAGCCGAGCCCTGATGTCGTGATCGCCTCTGGCGAGGACCCTGCCTACGCGATGCCCGCGGCGGGGTGGGCCGCCGAGAGCGGCGATCCGGTCCTGTTCGTGACCTCCACCGGGGTTCCGGCCCCGACGATCGCGGCGCTCCAATCCCAGCAGCAACCCCACATCTACGTGCTCGGACCGGCCACGGTGATCCCGGACACCGTGTTGACCCAGCTACGCAAGTACGGGACGGTCAGCCGCGTGGGCGATCAGGACCCCGCGGCGAACTCGGTCGCGTTCGCCGTCTACCGCGATCCACCGTGCGTGGTGAACCAACCCTGCGCCCACGTCCCGGGCAGCTTCGGCTGGGCGATGCGAAGCCCCGGTCACGGCTACACGCTGATCAACGCCACGCCGCCCGCTCGACGCCCCGGCGTCGGCGGCGCTGTCGGCCAGCGGCAGCTACGGGCCGCAGCTGCTTGTGGATACCGCGGACGCGCTTCCGCAGCCGGTCCTGAACTTCTTCCTCGACTACGCGACCCCCGGCTTCACGGCCGAGGGTCCGACGGCGGCCGTCTATAACCACGGCTGGGTGATCGGCGACCCCAGCACGATCTCGGTCACAGTCCAGGCCGAGATGGATAGCCTTCTGGAAGTGGTCCCGCAGAACGCAGAAATGAGCCAGGCTGAGCATCCGGATCGGCTGCGACCCGGCCGCGAGGTGACGGTCGAGGACGTCCGCCAGCTGATGGGGGCCTCGACGCCGCATTTCGCGCTGCAGCTGCGTGAGCGAATCCGGGCGCTGATCCGCGGCCTTCCGGACGATCATCCCGCCCGGATCGAGGGCGAGCGCGAGATCGCCCGGCTCAACCGGATCGCGTTCTCGGGCGAGGTCCGTGGACACGCCGCCGAGCCCGGCATGACGCCGTTGCGCAGCGTCACCGCGGCCGACGCAGACCACTCGTGAACGGTTCGCGGTCCTTATCGGTCATCGGCCTCGGGCGCGTCGGGCTGCCGCTCGCGCTGTGCTTCGCCGACCGGGGCCTCCGCGTGCTCGGCGTGGATCACGACCAGGCCGTGCTGGCCTCGATCCGCGCCGGCCGGATGCCGTTCAGCGAGTCGGGAACCCAGGAGCTGCTCGAGCGCGTGCTCGCGAGCGGGCGCCTCGAGCTCGCCGATCGGGCCGTCGACGCGGCCCAGGCCGACGACATCGTGATCACGATCGGCACCCCGTCGTTCTCCCACATCGAGAGCGACCTGCGCCAGGTGCGCGCGGCGGTCGACGACTTGCTCCCGATGCTCCGCCCCGGGCACGCGCTGATCCTGCGCTCGACGATCGCGCCGGGCACCACCGAGTTCGTCGCCGGCTACCTGGAGAAGCGTCGCCGGCTCCGCGTGGGCGAGGACCTGTTCGTGGCCCACGCGCCCGAACGGATCGCCGCCGGCCGGTTCATCGAGGAGATCTCGACGCTCCCGTGCATCATCGGCGGGGTCGGCGACGCCTCGACCGAGCGCGCGGCGAGCACGTTCTCGGTGTTCGGCGCGCCGATCGTCAGAACCACGCCGGTGCAGGCCGAGCTCGCGAAGATCTGGACCAACATCCTCCGCTACGCGACGTTCGCGCTGCCGAACCTGCTGATGATGGACTGCGAGCGCTACGACGCGAACGTGTTCGAGGTGATCGATCTGATCAACCGCGACTATCCGCGCGGCGGGATCGCCCAGCCGGGGCTCACCGCGGGGACCTGCCTGCGTAAGGACTTCGCGTTCTCCGAGGAGCGCTCGGCGGCTCCGGGCATGCTGCTCGCGGTCTCGCGCGTGAATGAGTCGGTGCCGCTGTTCCTGGTCGAGGGCGTCAAGCGCCGGATCGGCAGCCTGGCCTCGCGCAAGGTTGCGGTGCTCGGCCTGACGTTCAAGCGCGACACCGACGACGAGCGCGACTCGCTGTCGCACAAGCTGATCCGGCTGCTCGAGCGCGAGCTGGCCGACGTCGCCGTGTGCGATCCGCACGCCCCCTCCCCCACGCAGCCGCTCGACCAAGCCGTCAGCGACGCCGACGTAGTGATCGTCGCCACCAACCACTCGGCGTTCGCGGCGGCGCCGGTGCTGGCGCGCATCGTCTCGACCGCCGCCGGCGACTGCCTGCTCGTCGATCCTTGGAACGCGCTCGGGACCGGTCAGGTGTTCATGTACGCCGCCGAGACGTCGGCGCTGCTGCGGGCCGCCGACGCGGTCAGCGCGCGCGGGACCACCCGATCGGGATGAGCCGCGTGCTCGTCACCGGCGGCGCCGGGACGATCGGCTCGGCCGTGGTCAGACGACTGCTGTCCGACAGCCGGTGGGAGGTCAGGGTCGCCGATCACCGCCGGCCGCCGCTGTGGATGCGCGAGGGGTGCGAAATCCACACCACCGATCTGCGCGACTCCGTGAAGGCGCACGCGGCCGTCGACGGCTGCTCGCACGTGATCCACCTGGCCGCGATCGTCGGCGGCATCGCGAACTTCCACAAGCTCCCGTTCACGCTCACCGAGGTCAACAACGCGCTCACCGGCGCGCTCGTCCACGCCGCGGTCGACGAGGACACCGAGCGATTCGTGTACGTCTCCTCCTCGATGGTGTTCGAGCGCGCGACCGAGTTCCCGACCACCGAGGAGCATCTGGACGACTGCCTCGCGCCACAATCGGCGTACGGGTTCTCGAAGCTCGCGGGCGAGATCTACACGCGCGCCGCCAACGACCAGCACGGCCTGAACTACACGATCTGCCGCCCGTTCAACGCCTACGGCCCCGGTGAGCTCCCCGACGCCGAGGAGCCGGGGATCGCCCACGCCGTTCCCGACCTCATCCACAAGGCGCTCAGCGGCCGGGCCCCACTCGAGATCTTCGGCTCGGGCGAGCAGACGCGGACGATCACCCATGTGGACGACATCGCGGACGGGATCGTCACCGCGATGGCCGCGCCCGCCGGCGAGAACGAGGACTTCAACATCTCGGCCTCACAGGAGCTGTCGGTAGCCGAGTTGGCGCGGCTGATCTGGGATGCCTGCGGCAACGACCCGGCCGAGTTCGAGCTTCGACACCTGCCGAGCTTCGAGGTCGACGTGAGGCGGCGGTGGCCATCGGTCGAGAAGGCCCGCCGGCTACTCGGCTGGGAGGCTCGGGTCGAGCTCCGCGAGGGACTGGCCCAGACCGTCGAGTGGCTCCGCGAACAGGCCGCAAGCGAAGCGCTCAGGTCGTAGGACACGAACACGGCGGCGGCGGGGCGTTTGGACGTTTCGTCCAAACGAGCGATACTTTGTCGTCCACCTGCGGCTTGCCACGCCCGCAGTGTCCGCATAGGTTTCGCAGCACTTTGGAGAGCAGAACACTCACCGACACGCCGGCCGCGGGCCTCGACACCACGATCCCCGGCAACAAGGGGCTCAAGCCCGACGCGCTCGGCTACATCTCGAACCTAGTCATCGCGGTCGCCTCGACGGCCCCCGCCTACAGCCTCGCCGCGACGCTCGGCTTCATCGTCGCGGTCACCGGCATCGGCGTTCATGCGCCGGCCGTGCTGATCGTCGCGTTCATCCCGATCCTGTTCGTGTCGGTCGGCTATCGCTTCCTGAACCTCGCCGACCCGGACGCCGGCACTACGTTCGCGTGGACCACGCGGGCGTTCGGGCCCCAGATCGGCTGGATCAACGGCTGGGCGATCTTCCTCGCGGACATCATCGTGATGGCGTCGCTCGCGGCGATCGCGGCCAACTACACCTTCCTCCTGTTCAGCTGGCACGCGGCCGCGAACTCGAACTTCGCGACGATCGTCGGCGCGGTGCTATGGATCGCGCTGATGACCTGGATCTGCTACCGGGGGATCGAGCTCTCGGCTCGCATCCAGACGGCGCTCCTGGGCATCGAGCTGTTCACGCTCTTACTGTTCGCAGTCGTCGCGCTGATCAAGGTCTACGCCAACCATCCAGTCGGCTCGCTCCACGTCAGCGCCTCGTGGTTCAACCCCTTCGATGTCAGCTGGAGCGCGCTGGTCGACGGACTGCTGCTCGGCATCTTCATCTACTGGGGCTGGGACTCGGGGGTCGCGGTCAACGAGGAGTCCCGCGACCGACACCGCGGGCCGGGGAAGGCCGCGGTCGTCTCGACGCTGATCCTGCTTCTGATCTACGTCGTCGTCGCCGCCGCCGCGCAGGCCTATCACGGCACGCACTTCCTCGCCGGCAATTCGGCCGACGTCCTGAACGCCCTCGGGACGGGCGTGTTCGGATCGCCGCTCGACAAGCTGCTGATCATCACCGTCCTGACGTCCGCCTCGGCGTCGACACAGACGACGATCCTGCCGACGGCCCGCACAACGCTCTCGATGGCGAAGTGGAACTCGATTCCGAAATCGTTCGGCACGATCCACCCGCGCTTCTTCACGCCCACGTTCTCGACGCTGCTGATGGGCGGCCTGTCGATCGTGTGGACAGTGGCGCTGCTCGCGTTCAACCCGAACCAGGACGTGCTCGGCGACACGATCTCGGCACTCGGCTTCGCGGTCTGCTTCTACTACGGGTTCACGGGACTGGCGTGCGCGGTGTACTTCCGCCGCGACCTGTTCAAGAGCGTCCGCAACTTCTTCTTCGCCGGGCTGATCCCGGTGGTCGGCGGGATCATGATGGCGTACGTCGCGATCAAGGCGTACAGCTACTACAACACCGCCGGGAACAACTACTCAAAGCCGTTCCTCGGCATCCAGACGCCGATCTTTGTCGGCATCGGCGGGCTGATCCTCGGGATCATCTTGATGTTCGCGTCGTGGCCATTCTTCCCCGATTTCTTCGCCCGGAAGTGGTGGGGAGCCGCCGACCCCGGAGTCCTCGAGGCCGACGCTGTGCATGGCTCGGTCACGATCCCCGGCGAGCCGGACTAAAGAGCCTAAGAGAATCCTCATTGAATTGTGGTAGGTGGCCCGCTCGGGCCCTTGCCCCACCGGGGTTGCGGTGGTAGGTTCCGCGCCGCCTGAGAAGCCTGCCCCTCAGGTCAAGCGATACGTCTCTGTGAGGGGGGTGTATGTCCATGGTTGCATCGCGACCTGTGTCTCTGCGCGTCCGGAAGGTGGTGTGGACGTTACTGGGGCTTGTGGCAGCCACGGCGCTGGTGGCACTCGCGTCGCCGGCGATCGCCGGCGCGCAGACCCTCTCCAGCAACAAGGGAGAGCTCGACTGCAATGGCAACAGCCCAATCCAGCAGTCCATCCACACATCCGCGGCCTGCGCCGACATCCGCGGTTTTGACAACGAGGACAACAGCAACACATGGGGCGGCCGGTTCTACGACAACGGCACCTACATCGGACACGACGAGCCCGACATGGTGTTCCTGTCCCGCCAGCCGGGGTCCGGCAATGACGTGACGTGGACCGAGACCCTACCGCGCGACCCGTCGGCAGCGCCGACCGACGCGAACCCCGGTCACGACGTCGCTCACTGGTTCGAGCTGTCAATCGCGCCGTGGCACTCGATGATGTTGTGCGACCCCAACTCCTACCCGGAGGCTTCGTGCACCCCGGAAAGCGACGCCAACGCTCCCGATCCCTGCACGATCTCGGCGAACCCGTGCGCGAACGGATATCAAGGCGGCGGATCCGCGTTCATGGAGATGCAGTTCTACCCGCCGGGCTTCTCGCCGTTCGCGAACGCGATCAGCTGCGACAACACGCACTGGTGCTCGGCGCTCACGATCGACAGCCTCGAGTGCACGTACGGGTTCACAACCTGTAACACCAACTGTGAGGAACCGCAGAACTTCGCCTTCATCCAACGCGACGGGATACCGACCGGTCCGGCCGGTCCGTCCGACACCGACCTGAGCACATTTGTGCAGAACTCGCAGACGTTGCTCATGAACCCCGGGGACCGAGTCGTGATCCACATGTTCGACGCCCCCGTGCCCGGTGAGAGAGGGGCGAAAGCCTTCGAGGTTGTGATCAACGACCTCACCACCCACCAGACCGGCTTCATGCAAGCCTCCGCGCCTAACGGGTTCGAGACAACCTCGCCGGCGAGCTGCGCAGGCACGCCGTTCAACTTCCAGCCCGAGTACAACACCGCGCGCAGGCAGAACACCTCGCCGTGGGGCGCCGACACCGGCAACATCCTCACCCAATACGAGACCGGGCACTGGGAGTCCTGCGCGAGCCTGAGCGACCCGCAGGAGATCCAGTTCTTCCCGAACTTCACGGACGAAGACTGGTTCACCTGTCACGGCCCCTACGAGGACACAGCGCCCGGCGGGGACGGCTCGAGCGATCCCGAGGTCAGCGATGCGTCCTGCTTCCCGCAGGGCGACACGCATGGCACGCTGCACACTCCGCCCGACACCACCACCGGGTGTCTGGACAACCTGCTCCAGAACGGCGACCTCGACTTCGACGGCACGCCGTACTGGCCGGAGTGGCCCGTCGGGCCGAACCCGACCGCGAAGCTGCCCGGTAGCTTCGTCGAGGACCTGCCGACCACAGGCGGCCGGCAGTACTCGGCGTACTACATCCAGACCGATCTCGCGCTCAGCGAGTCGACCTGCGCGGGGAACACACTCGGTGGTTCGCCCGGGACCCCGGCCGGGTGCGCGGTGCCAGCACCGAACTCCCCGGGCCAGTTCTATCCGTACTGGTCGCGAGTCAGCACCGGCGGCCATGGATACGGCGGCGGCGGCGCAGGGTGCGTGCTCGAGTTCGGGAACGTCAGCTCCGGCCCGGGCGTGAACGACCTCGGCAAGGACGCGCAGTACGGAACCGACCAGCAGAACGTGCTCGGCTATCCGCAGTTCATCGGCCCGATCCAGCCGAACACCTGCGGCGGCGCTCACGGCGGTTACTGACACACGGTCCTGATGTGACGAGCGCCCGGCCGCTGCGGCCGGGCGCTCTACACGCCGGACAGGTCCGCCACCCGGTCGCGGTGCCAGCGCGAGTCCCCGAACGCGTGGGCGTTGGCGTGCGCGCGCTTGAGGAAGAAGTGGAGGTCGTGCTCGTAGGTGAAGCCGATCCCGCCGTGGACCTGGAGCGCCGACGCGGCCACGCGGAAGCCCGCATCGCCCGCGTACGCCTTGGCCATCGACGCCGCCCGCGGCCCGGCCTCGGGCTCGTTGTCGAGCGCCCAGCCGGCCCAGTAGGACAGCGAGCGCGCGCCCTCGACTTCGAGCAGCATCTGCGCGCACCGGTGCGACACCGCCTGGTAGGAGCCGATCGGCCGGTCGAACTGGGTCCGATCCTTCGCGTAGGCGACCGCCATCTCCATCGCACGCTGCGCAGCACCGACGTTCTCGGCCGCGAGCAGGGTGACGATCGTGGCGTAAGCACGCGCCACGGCCTCGGGTGCCACCTCCAGCGGTTGCCCGGCGGCTCCTTCTAGCTCCAGCCGGAACAGCTTTCGCGTCGGGTCGATCCCCGGTTCCGCGACGAGCGTGACACCCGGATCCGACACGTTGTGCAGGAAGTGGCGCCCATCCGCACCCGACACGATCACGAAGTCAGCCGACGCCGCATCGGGCACCGCGATCTTCACGCACGAGAGCGTCCCGTCGGCCCCTGGCTCCACCTCGGAGTGATCGGGCGCCCACCCGGCGTGCTCGTCCCATACGGCCAACGTGCCGCGCGCCTCCCCGGCGGCCAGCGGCTCGAGCCAGCGGTCGCGCTGCTCCTCGGTGCCGGCCGCGACGAGCAGCAGCGCCGCGCAGGTGGTCGAGAACCACGGGCTCGGCGCGAGTGCGTAGCCCATCTCCTCGGCGATCACCACGAGCTCGATGGCTCCGAGCCCGAGCCCGCCGCGGTCCTCGGGGACGATCACCCCGGGCCAGCCGAGCTCGACCAGCTCCTGCCATTGCTCGTCGGTGAACCCGCGGTCGTCCTCGGCGAGCCGGCGCACGGTCGCCAGCGGATATCGCGCGGCCAGGAAGTCACGAGCCGTGCGCTTGATCGCCTGCTGGTCGTCAGAGAATCCGAAGTTCATCTCCTCAGCTCCTTTGGCGCCATCAGCGCATCCGCGGGAGTCCGAGGACTCGCTCGGCAACGATGTTCTTGAGGATCTCGGTCGTCCCACCCTCGATCGAGTTGGCCCGGGACCGCAGGAAGCGGTAGGTCCATTCGTCGCTGGCCAGCATCGCCCGCGGTCCGGCGATCTCCATCGCGACCTCAGTCAGCGACTGGTTGACCTCGGACCAGTGCCACTTGCCGAGCGACCCCTCCGGGCCGGGTACGCCGGAGCGCATGATCGCGCTGAGGCCGCGGTAGGCGTTCAGCCGCAGCACCTCTGACTCGATCAGCAACTGGGCGAGGTGCTGCCTGACCACCGGGTCCTCGGTGGCGACTCGTCCGTTCTCGCCGCGCGTCTCGTGCGCGGTGTCGATCAACTCGCGCATCGCGATCTGCACGCTCACCTGAAGACCGAACGCCAGCGTGGCGCGCTCGTGCATGAGCGTGGTGATCGCCACTCCCCAGCCCTCGCCCTCCGCGCCGATCATGTTCGCGTTGGGGATCCGCGCCTCCTCGATGAACAGCTCGTTGAACTCCGACTCGCCGGTGATCTGTCTCAGGGGGCGGACCTGCACCGCGTCCTGCTCCATGTCCATCAGGAAGTAGCTGAGTCCCTTGTGCTTGGGCGCGTCCGGGTCGGTCCGCGCCACCAGCATGCACCACTTGGCGTGATGCGCGAACGTCGTCCAAACCTTCTGCCCGGTGACGACCCATTCGTCGCCGTGGCGCGTCGCGCGCGTCTTCAGCGACGCCAGGTCCGAGCCGGCGCCCGGCTCTGAGAATCCCTGGCACCAGATCTCGTCGCCCGACAGGATCGGCGGCAGGTAGCGCTTTCGCTGCTCCTCGGTGCCGTGCGCGATGACGGTCGGCCCGCCCATCGCGAGGCCGAGCACGTTCGCCACCGACGGCGTCCGCGCGCGCACCACCTCCTCGTTGAAGATCGCCTGCTCGACGAGCGTGGCGCCGCGACCGCCGTACTCCTTCGGCCACGAGACGCCGGCCCAGCCGGCGTCGTGCAGCTGGCGCTGCCAGTCGAGGCGGAACTGGAATGCGGCCTCGTCGCCGGCCGGTTCGCGTCCTGGGTTGTTGGCCGCGAGCCATTCCCGCAACTCGTCGCGGAACGCCTCCTCGGCGGGTGACAGTGTCAAGTCCATGGCCGCATCGTATCCGTGGGACCCGGCCGGTAGCCTCGGTAGGAGATGACGCCGCCCGACTCGGCCACCGCCACCGAAGCGATTCTCGAGAGCGAGCTTCCGGGTCCGTACCCGGTCGGCCTCTACGCGGCCCAGCTCAAGCGCCGGCTGCTCGAGTTCGCGCGCGTCCAGCTGGTCGGCGAGGTGTGGGGCTTCCGCTCGAGCCGCACCCGTGTGTACTTCGAGCTGCGCGATGCCCGTGGCGCGCTGCCGTGCTCGATGTGGAGCTCGGACTTCGAGGCGCTCGGGGTCACGCTCGCCAACGGACTCAAGGTCGTGATCGGCGGCGGCTGCGACTACTACCCGGGCAGCGCCTCGTCCTCCCCTTCGTTCTCGTTCGCGGTGTCCGAGCTGCGGATCGCCGGGGAGGGCGACCTGCTGATCCAGCTCGAGCGGCTGCGACGCCGGCTGCACGCCGACGGCCTGTTCGAGCCCCAGAAGCGGCTGCCGCGCCGGCCGCTGCCGCGTACGATCGGCGTCGTCACCGGCGAGCAGGGCAAGGCCCGCGACGACGTGCTCGCCGGCCTGCGCCGTCGCGGTTGGGCCGGGAGGCTCGTGTGGGCGTTCGCGCCGGTTCAGGACCGCCACGCGGCGCCCCGGATCGCCGCGGCCCTGAGAGAGCTGGCGGCGATCCCCGAGGTCGACGTCGTGATCGTCGCGCGCGGCGGCGGCTCGCTCGCCGACCTGTTCGCGTTCTGCGACGAGGCGCTGTGCCGCACGGTCGCGCTGCTGCGCGTGCCGGTGATCTCGTCGGTCGGCCACCACACCGACCGGACGCTGATCGACGACGTGGCCGCGGTCTGCTGCTCGACGCCGACCCACGCCGCCGAGGCGGCCGTCCCAGTCGACTGCAACGCCGCGCGCGCGGACCTCGCCGTCTGCGCGCGCCGGCTCCACGTGCACAGCAGCCGCGCGATCTCCGAGCGGGCGCGGACGCTCGAGCGGCTGGCCGCGGCGCCGGCGCAGCACGTCTTGCGCCAGCGTCGCCAGCTGCATCAGCTGACGCGGGAGATGCGCGCGAGCGCGCGCCGGGCCGTCGTGGATGGCCGCGCTCGCGCGGGCCGCCACCTGCTCGTGCTCAGCCGGAGCGTCGAGCGGGCGCGGACCTCGGACCGGTCCGGCCGCGACCGGGAGCTCCAGCGCCTGGCGCTGGCGCTCGCCGCCCACGATCCCGAGCGGACGCTCGCGCGCGGGTACGCGGCTGGTCGAGGATCGGGCGGGCGAGCCGGTGACCTCCGCCGCCGCGGCCCGCGCGGCCCACGACATCCGCGTGCGCTTCCACGACGACGCCATCGACGCCGAGGTGCGATGACCACACCGGAACCCACCCCCGCCGGCGCCGCCGCGCCCACCCGCACGTACGAAAGCGCCGTCGCCCGGATCGAGGAGATCATCCGCCGGCTCGACTCCGGCCAAGCTGGGCTACGCGAGACGCTCGCGCTGGTCCAGGAGGGACGCGACCTGGTCGAGTACTGCGCCGGCGAGCTCGAGGCCGTCAGCCACGGCCTCGAGGAGCTCAAGCTCGACGATCTGGTGGCGCGGCTCGACGGGACGACGAAGCAGGCATGAGCACGTTCGACCTGCTCGCCGATCTCCCGCTCGAGGTCGACGGCTACACGCTCGAGGGCCTGCAGGCGAACGTCTCGAGCGGGTTCGAGCGCCTCAGCACCGTTGTGCATTTGACGGGCGGCGGACTCGAGGGCGTGGGCGAGGACGTCGTCTACGACGCCGAGGACCATGTCGCTCTCCAGCGGGCCGGCGCGGTTCACGCGCAGGCGCTGTCCGGCCGCTTCGCGCTCGGAGCGTTCTGCGAGCTCGTCGACTCGCTCGACCTGTTCCCGGTGGCGCCGCAGCGCGACGTCTCGCGGCTCTACCGCCGTTGGACCTTCCACAGCGCCGCGCTCGATCTCGCGCTCGCTCAGGCCGGAGCGCCGCTGCACGAGCGGCTCGGCCGCGAGCCCCGACCGGTCACCTTCGTGGTCTCGATCCGCCTCGGCGAGCCGCCGACGCTCGACCCGCTCGAGCGCCGCCTCGCGCGCTATCCGTCGCTGCGCTTCAAGCTCGACCCGACGACATCGTGGACCCCGGAGCTGATCGGCGCCCTGGTGGCCACAGGGGCCGTCGACTCGGTCGACTTCAAGAGTCTCTACACCGGGACGATCGTCGACCAGCCGCCCGACCCCGTGCTCTACCAGCGCGTCGTCGACGCGTTCCCGAACGCCTGGATCGAGGATCCCGACGTGGTCACGCCCGAGACCGCGGCCGTGCTCGCCTCCGAGCACCACCGGATCACCTGGGACGCGCCGATCCACTCGATCGACGACATCGAGGCCCTGCCGTTCCCACCGCGCATGGTCAACCTCAAGCCGTCCCGGATCGGCGGGCTCGCGAAGCTGTGCGCGACCTACGACTACTGCGCAGAGCGCGGCATCCAGGCCTACAGCGGCGGCCAGTTCGAGCTCGGCCCGGGCCGCGGACAGGCGCAGTACCTGGCCTCGCTGTTCCATCCCGATACGCCCAACGACCTCGCGCCCGCGCCCTTCAACGAGAACGACCCACCGGCCGGGCTGCCGGTCAGTCCGCTCGCGCCCGCACCATCGCCGGTCGGGTTCCGGTGGGAGTCCGCGTGATCAAGAGTGAGGTCGGCGGGGCGCGTCTCGCGCGCCCCACGGACGCCTACGCGATCACACGCGCTGGATCAGCGTTCCCGTCCCGAGCCCGCCGCCGCAGCACATCGTCACGAGCCCGACCTCCTTGTCGGAGCGCTCGAGCTCGTGCAGCAGCGTCGTCAGCAGCCGCGCCCCGGTCGACCCGAGCGGATGCCCGAGCGCCATCGCGCCGCCGTTGACGTTGACGCGATCCATGTCGGGCTCGAGCTCGCGCCGCCAGGCCGCCACCACCGGTGCGAACGCCTCATTGATCTCAACGAGATCGATGTCGTCCATCGTCATGCTGTTGCGCTCGAGCAGCTTCTGAGTGGCGGGAATCGGTCCGGTCAGCATGATCACCGGATCGACCCCGACCGTCGTCTGATCCACGATTCGGGCGCGCGGCTTGAGCCCGAGCGCGTCGGCCTTCTCGCGCGCCATCAGCAGCACCGCCGCCGCGCCGTCGGAGATCTGCGAGCTGTTGCCGGCGGTGATCTTGCCGTCTTCCTTGAACGCGGGCTTGAGCTGAGACAGGCTCTCGATCGACGTATCGGGGCGGATCCCCTGATCGCTCACGTACGTGGACCCGTTGACCTTGAACGGGAGGATCTCCCGCTCGAACCGGCCCTCCTCGGTGGCGCGGTGCGCGCGCTGATGCGACCGCAGCGCAAGCTCATCGAGCTCCGCGCGCGGGATCTCCCACTGGTCGGCGATCATCTCCGCCGACAGCCCCTGCGGGATCAGGTTGTAGCGCTCCATCAGCTCCGGCGGCCAAGGGCTGCCGACCTCGCCAACCCAGTTGAACCCGACGCCCATCGGGACGTGTCCCATGTGCTCGACGCCCGAGCCGATCGCCACGTCGTGCACGCCGGCGGCGATCAGTGCCGCGGCGAAATTTACGGCCTGCTGGGCGGATCCGCACTGGCGGTCGACGGTCGTAGCCGGCGTCTCGATCGGCAGGCCGGCCTGAAGCCACGCGTTGCGCGCGACGTTGAACATCTGCTCGCCGTACTGCTGGACACAGCCGGCGACGACGTCCTCGACCTCGCCCGCGGGGATCCCGGCGCGCTCGATCACTTCGGTGTAGCAGCGGCCGAGCAGCTCGTTCGGGTGAGTGTCTTTGTAGTAGCCCTTCTCCTTGTGGCCCCGCCCGATCGGTGTCCGGACGGCCTCGACGATCACTACCTCGCGACCTGCTTGCGGCATTCCGCGCTCCTTGTCATGGATTCAGATGCCGCGGACCTCAGCGGCGCCTTCGGATGAGTCGTTCCGTACTGTACTGAGGCGTCCTCGGTCGATCGGACCGTGGCGCCAACCGACCTTCACCTTGAGGAGCTGACTTGCGGGAACGACTCGGTATCGCCGGCTCGGGCGTGATCGCCTGCGGCCTGGCGGTCGCTGCTGCGGAGAGCGAGGAGGTGCTGTTGTGGGCGCGCTCGGACGACTCGGCCGAGCGGGCCCGAGCGCGGGTGGCCAAGACGTGCTCGAAACTCGAGGGCTTCGACCCCGCACGGGTGCGGATCGTGACCGACCTCGACGACCTCGCCGCCGCCACGTTCCTGGTCGAAGCCGTCGTCGAGCATCACGGCAGCAAGACCGCGGTGCTGTCGGACCTCGGCGAGCTCGCGCGGCACGCCGGCGCGGGAGCGGTGCTCGCCACCACGACCTCGTCGCTGTCGATCGCCGAGCTCGCTCAGGCCAGCGGCCATCCCGAATCGTTCGTCGGCTTTCACCCATTCAACCCGGTGCCGCGGATGCAGTTGGTCGAGCTGGCGTTCCCGCCGCAGGCCAGCCCCGAGACCCGCGAGCGGGCCTGGGGGCTGTGCGAGGCGCTCGGCAAGACGCCCGTCGAGGTGCCAGACATCCCCGGGTTCGTCGTCAACCGGCTCCTGTTCCCGTACCTGTTCAGCGCCGTCGAGCTGATGTCCGAGGCGGGCCTGTCCGCTGAGGCCGTCGACAACTGCATGACGCTCGGCGCGGGCATGCCGATGGGGCCGATCGCGCTGCTCGACTACGTGGGGCTCGACGTTGCCAAGGCGATCGGCGAGTCGATCGGCGCGCGGATTCCCGAGCGGCTGCTCGCGCTGGTCGGAGAAGGCTCGCTCGGCCGCAAGACGGGCGCCGGCTTCTTCAGGTACGACTGAACAACCTACGAGGAAGTATTTATGGCTCGTTCAGGTCCGGGGCGCAGACTTCACCGCGCGACGTACCTCATAGCAGCACCTCCTCCCCAGAAGCACGGAGCCGGCCCGTCCCCAGCGGGCCGGCTTCTTTTTTGCCTCGAACTCGCCTGTCCCGGGGTGTCCCGGAGGACGCATGGCGCGCCGGGCTCGCGAGACAGGGGCGAAGCCGGCCCCCTCGCGGGCCGGCTTCAGTCTCTCCTCTCAACCACCGGGAGATAGTTCCGCGCTAACGACGCGACTCTCCGGCCGTTGCCTGAAGGTCGGAAATGTAACGAATGCCGCGAGCTCGTGGGCTACGGTTAGCGAGGCCCTAACAGTCGGTATCGGGGGACCCGCCCGCGGGTAGGACTCCAAGACGTGCCCGATCGACAGCCCGATGCCGGCGATGGCCGCCACGAAACCCGCCTCGAGCGTGACGACCGCAACCTGATCGAGTTGCTTCAGGAGGCCCGCGTCGTCCAGACCGGGGTTCAGATTCTGTTCGGGTTCCTGCTGGCAGCGGCCTTCCAGCCGAAGTTCGAGCGGCTGTCGAGCTTTCAGAAGGCCGACTACCTCGTCACGCTGGTCTGCGCCGCGGCGACGCTGATCGTGCTGACGGCGCCGACGGCGTGGCATCGCATCCTGTTCCGCCACGGCGACAAGGACCACCTGGTGAAAGTGGCGAACCGCTTCATGCTGATCGGGCTCGCGACGATGGGCTTGACCTCGATCGGGGTGGTGCTGCTGCTCAGCGACATCGCGTTCTCGCCGCCGGTGACCGCGACCGTCACCGTAGCGGCGGTCATCGCCTGCGCGACGACCTGGTGCGTCCTGCCGGTGGCCAGGCGGCGCGCGCTCAACCGGACGCGGGAACGGCCGCTCCCGCGCCGCTCCGGCGCTGCCTGATCCGCACCGCCTCGATCCGGTTCTGGCGGACCGACTCGACCCGGATCGAGAAGCCGTTGGCGGCGATCGTGTCCCCGCGCTTGGGGAGCCGGCCGAGCTCGGCGAACACGAACCCGCCCACCGAGTTGTAGGCGTCGGTGTCGACCGGGAGCTCGAGCCCGTAGTCGGGCAGGTCGGCCACCGCGACGTGGCCGCGGACGAACCAGTCGCCGTTCGCGAGCCGGCGGACCGCGCCGCCGGCGGGATCGGTCTCATCCGAGATCTCGCCGACGACCTCCTCGATGATGTCCTCGATCGTCACCAGCCCGGCGGTCCGGCCGTACTCGTCGACCACGATCGCCAGCTCGGTCCGCTCGCGCTGGAGGTCGGCCAGCAGATCGTCGAGTGGTTTGGTCTCGGGCACGATCGGCGCCGACCGGACGAGCCGGTCGATGTGAGCCTCGAACCCCTCGGCCAGCATCAGCTTGACCAGCTGGTTGACGTGGACGATCCCTTTAACCCGGTCCGGGTTCTCGTCCTCGGTCACGACCAGGCGCGAATGCCCGGTCGAGACGCACCGCCGGAGCGCCGCCTCGACGGTCTCGGACAGGTCGACCGTGACCACGGCCGGGATCGGGGTCATGACCTGACGGGCCTCCTGCTCGTGCAGATGGAAGACGCCGCTGAGCATCTTGCCCTCGCCGAGGTCGAGCTGCCCACCAGTGGTCGATTGCGCGATCAGCCGCTTGAGCTCGTCCGGCGTCCCGCCCTCGGGCTCGGCGTCCGGGTCGGTGCCGAGCATCCGCAGAATCGAGTCCGACGCCACGTTCAGCACGATGATGAACGGGTGGAACAGGACCCGGAAGAAGTAGATCGGCCGCGCGATCCGCCGCGCCAGGCCCTCGGCATGCTGGATCGTGTACAGCTTCGGGACGATCTCCCCGACGACGCTCTGAGCGACCGTGATCAGCAGATAGGAGATGACCACGGACACCGCCAACGCGGCGGTGTGTCCGAGCGGGCCTCCGAGAATCGGCTCCAACAGGTGCGCGATCGCCGGCTCGCCCAGGGCGCCGATGGCGATCGAAGCCATCGTGATTCCGACCTGGCAGGCCGAGATATAGTCGCCGATCTCGTCGATCTGCCTCAGCGCCAGGCGAGCCCCTCGCGCCCCCTCCTCCGCGAGTGCCTCGAGCCGCTCCCTGCGGGAGCGCACGAGCGCGTACTCGGCGATCACGAAGAACGCGTTGACCAGGACCAGGAGCCCGGTCAGGATGATGAAGAGGCCCTTCACCGGCGGCCGAGCACCTGCCACGCCCGCGACCGGGCGACCCCACCAGCGGCCCGCGTGGGGCAGAGCTCCGTCCGCGCTGGGCAGCCCCTGAGCTGTGAGCTGCTACTTCGGGATGGATCGTCGTCGTTCATGCAGCGACGGTGCAACGGTAGCAGCAGCGTCCCCCGCCGCGGGATCTATCGCAGGGTCGCGGGATCTCTGGCACGGGGTGCTACAACAATTCCGGATGCGCATCGTCAGCCTCGTTCCCTCCGCGACCGAGACCCTGTTCGCGCTCGGCCTAGGTTCCGACGTGATCGCGGTCACGCACGAGTGCGACTATCCGGCCGCAGCCCTCGAGCTGCCCAAGATCACGCGCGACGTCCTCCCCACCGGGCTCAGCGCCGGAGAGATCGACGCCGCGGTCAAGGAGCGCACGCTCGCCGGCCTGTCGATCTACGAGCTCGACGCCGACCTGCTGCGGGACCTGCGCCCGGACCTGATCGTCACCCAGCAGCTGTGCTCGGTGTGCGCGGTCTCCTATGACGACGTCCGCGCGGTCGCCGAGGACATCGATACGCATCCCAACGTCATTTCGCTCGACCCGCACACGATCGGCGAGGTGCTCGGCGACGTCCGGACGCTGGCGCAGGCCACCGACCGTAAGGACGAGGCCGTCGAGCTCATCCGCGAAGCTTCGTTGCGGATCGACAAGGTGCGCGTCCCGGTCCGCGGTGTGCGCCGGCCGCGCGTGGCTGCGCTCGAGTGGCTCGACCCCCCGTTCGCCGCCGGCCACTGGACCCCGCAGCTGATCGACTACGCCGGCGGCGAGGACGCGCTCGGGTTCGCCGGCGAGAAGTCCGAGGAGCACACCTGGGACGAGGTCGGGGCCTCCCAGCCCGACATCGTCGTCGTGATGCCGTGCGGCTACGACGCCGAGATCGCTCACCGCGAGGCCGAGATGCACCGGGATCAGCTGGCCGCCGTCGGCGCCGGCGAGGTCGTGGCGGTCGACGCGGCCGCGTACTTCTCCCGCCCCGGGCCGCGGATCATCGCCGGGCTCGAGCTGCTCGCCCACATCATCCACCCCGAGCTGTTCCCCGAGGCGCCGGCTGAGGTCTTCACGGTCGAGCTCTGAGCCGCCGCTCAGAGCGTGAAGCCGATGCCGTTGGGCGTGAGCCCGTGGCCGCCGGCGACGGCCAGTGCGCCGATGATGCTTGCGACCCCGAGTACGGCGCAGCCCGCGAGCGCCGCCCACGCCATCCGGCGCCTCTCGGCCACCTCGACGATCAGCCAGCCGGTGATCAGACCGCCGATGAGCCCGCCGATGTGGTCGCCGATCGAGATTCCACGGACGCTCAGCGAGAACACCAGATTGAACACGAGCACGATTCCGAGTCCGCTCTGCCAGATCGGGATGCCCCGGTTGCGTGCGACGATGATCAGCGCTCCGAAGATCCCGAAGATCGCCCCGGACGCGCCAACCGTCGGCGAGATCGGCTGGAACCACAGGGCGCCGAACGATCCCGCCAGCAGCGAGACGAAGTACACCGCGAGGAAGTTCACGCGTCCGATCGCAGGCTCGAGCGCCGAGCCGACAAACCACAGCGACACCATGTTGATGAAGATGTGGAGCAGCCCGTCGTGCAGGAACCCGCTCGTGATCAAGCGCCAGTATTCGTGCGTGCCGGTGAAGAACGGGTACGGGTTGCTACCCGTGATCGCGGGGCCGAACAGGGCACCGTGAAAGTACACCGAGCCGCCGCCACCACCGCCGAGCGGAGCGCCGGACGCGGTCTCGATCAGGAACGCGACCACGTTGACCGCGATCAGCGCCTGCGTCACCACCGGCGTGCTCTGAACCGACGGCATCCGCTTGACCTTCGTGCGGTCGCGCGAGCACTCCGGGCAGCGCATCCCGACCGGCGTCGGGGTCATGCAGTCGGGGCAGATCGGCCGTCCGCATGAGGAGCACGAGACTCCTGTCTCCCTGGAAGGGTGGCGATAGCAGACGTCCATCTGGTTTCACGCTATCAGCGGCCGGTCGCGTTTCCGGCGAACCGGCGGTCGCGCTGCCCGTCAGTGCCTTCGCGGCAGGATCCGTCCCGCCTCTTCTGCCACGTCGTGGGCCGTGCGCTGCGCCAGCTCGATCAGGCTGTCCGATCGCTGCTTGCGCACCCGGTGGCGTGCCCGCACGCGCAACGCGACCAGCGCGGTGCCCGCGCTCACGCCAACGACCGCGGCAACCGCGGGACGTACCCAGTTGCGCGGGTCCCGCATCGCCTTGAGCTCCCAGGAGTCGAGCTCCTCGTGCGCGAGCTCGGTCAGGTTCACGAGCGTCAGCTCGAGCCGCTGGGCCATGTCGGCCGGGGGGTCGACCGGCGACAGCGCCTCGCGTAGCAGTGCTTCGAAATCTGCGGCGCCCGAGCTCATTCGCGTCCTCCGGAGTCGGCTGCGGTCTCGGAGACCATCCCTTCGAGCTGGCGGATGGCTCGATGCAACAACACCTTCGTGGCCCCATCGGTGCGCCCGAGCGCCCGTGCGATCTCGCGGTTGTCCATCCCCAGGGCGAACCGCATGATCAGTGCCTCACGCCGGTCGTCGGGGAGTTGCTGGACTCCCTCGAGGATCGATTTCAGCTCCTCGCGACCCTCGACCAGCGATTCCGTAGTGTGCGGCGCGGAGATCATCCCCGCGTCCTCGATTCCCGATTCGGGCTTGCGAGACCGGTCCCGATAGAAGTTCGCGGCCAGGTTGTGGGCGATGCGGATGAGCCACGGCCGTAGCGGCCGGCCGTTCGCCTCCCGCAGCGCGCGCTCGAAATGGCGGTAGGCCTGCAGGAAGGTCTGCTCGGTGAGGTCCTCGGCGTCGTGGTGGTTCCCGACCCGGTAGTAGCTGTACGAGTACACATCGCGCAGGTGCGTGCGGTACAGCTCCGTGAACCGCGCATCGACCTCGGCCTTGTTCTTGGGTAATTCTCCGTCCACCACATCAGAGCCTAGCCTTCGTCAGGCCGCGCGGATAGTCGATGGTCGCGGTGGGTGCGGCGGCTCGGTCATCGTCGCGGTCCACTGCTCGGGCTCGATCCGGCCTTCGACCAGCGCCGCCAGGCTCTCGAGCGCGGGCGCCTCCAGGTGGGCGTCGCGGGCGACGCTCGCGAGCAGCGGAGCGGCGTCCACGGCTTCCACCTCCTGGCCGAGCGCGTTGCCGATCTCAGACGCCGGCACGCCCTGAGCGAGCAGCTCACCCGCGCGGCGGTTGCGCGAGCTCGACGAGACGACCGACGCCACCAGATCGCCGGCGCCCGCGAGGCCGGCGAACGTCTCGGGCCGGCCCCCGCGCGCCCGCGCGAGCGCGTCAACCTCGGCGAACACCTTGCCCGCGGCGGCGCCGGCAATGTTCGGGCCGGCCACCGAGGCGACTGCCGCCGCCAGCACGGCGACGTTCTTGGCCGTGGCGGCGAGCTCGACGCCGGTCACGTCGCCGCTCTTCGAGACGTCGAGGCCGGCCGTGCCGAGGACGTCTGCAAGCTGTCTTGCAAACCCGCGGTCGACCGACGCCAGCACGACCGATGCGCCGTGCTCGAGCACCTCGGCGGCCTCGGCCGGTCCGCCGAGGACCGCGACCGCGCGGGCGGCGCACCGCTCGGCCACGAACGCCGACGGGAGCGTGCCGAGCGGCGGGACGAGGCCCTTTGACAGGACGAGCACGCCGGCGCTCTGCGGGATCCGCTCAGAGTGGGCGCCGAGCACGCTGGGCAGGGCCCGCGCCGGCACGGTCAGGCATACGAGGTCCTGCGCTTCGAGGTCGAGCTCCGACGCCCGTGCGACTCGCACCGACTCGGGCAGCCTGACGCCCGGCAGGTATGCCTCGTTCGTGCGCGAGGCGGCCACGGATGCGGCCTGCTCCCGCGTGCGAGTGCCAAGCTCGACCTCGAGGCCGGCTCGCGCCAGCAACACGGCGAGGCTGGTCCCCCACGCGCCGGCGCCGATGATCGCGGCGCGGCGGATCGGCGGCACGCCGCCCAGCCATTCCCACTGCAGCATGACCATCGGCCAGATGCGATCCGTCACGGCGCCGGCCAGCGCCGGCGAGGCGTTGTCCACCTTGGGGAAATGCAACTGGCGGCCGGCGCGAAGCCTCACCTTGCGCGGGCGGATCCGCCATCCCCGCCGGATGTCTTCGGTGCCGATGATCGCGATCGGGACGACCGGCGCACCGGTCTCGAGCGCGAGCCGACCGACGCCGCGCTTGGGTTTGCCGAGCGCGCCGGGGCGAGTGCGCGTGCCCTCGGGGAACATCAGCACGATCTCTCCCCGGCCGAGGATGGCCTTCGCGGTCTCGATCGTGTCCTGGTCGCCGGCGCCCCGGTCGACGGGGAAGGCGCCGAGCGCGTTCAACAGCCAGCTCAGCAACCGGTTGTACGTGAACAGCTCCTTCTTGGCCACGTAGTAGACGGGCCGTCTGGTCATCGTCCCGATCACGAACGGATCGAAGAAGCTCCGATGGTTCGAGGCCAGGATCACCGGCCCCTCCGCCGGGATGTGCTCCCGGCCCAGACGCTCCATCCTCAGGTACACCAGGAAGAACGGCGTCAGGATCAAACGCACCACGAAAAGCACAAATCCATTGACGCCGCGCTCCCGTGCGCGCCGGTGAAGCTGCTCGTGATCCATCGCACATTGCCGTACCCGCAGCCGCCCCGCCCGTTACAGTTGCCATCCTTGAGCAACGGCAGCGTCACCATCCGTACGCTCCGCGGCGCGCTCTGCGGCGCCCTCGCCGCCACCGTCTGGGCGATCGAGCAACCGGTCGACAAGCTCCTCCTCCGAAGCCGCTACGACGACATCGAACTCCTCGGCCGGGCGGTCAAGAACGGACCCGGCTGGTACCGCCTCGGCCTCGTCCTCCACACGCAGAACGGCGCCCTGTTCGGCGCCGTCTACGCCAACGTCGCCCCCACCCTCCCGGTCGCGCCCGCGCTCCGCGGCCCCGTCCTCGCCCTGCTCGAGCACTTCGCCGGCTGGCCGCTCGTCGCCCTCTCGGACCGCTTCCACCCCGCTCGCAACGATCTTCCCCGCCTCAGCGGCAACCGCCGCGCGTTCGCCCAGGCGACCTGGCGCCACCTCCTGTTCGGCATCGTCCTCGGAGAGCTCGAGCGCCGCATGAACCCTCCCCTGGGCCCCGACCCCTTCCCGCCCACGCCCGACTACGCCAGCAACGGCCACGGGTCGCTCGAGCGCGCGGTGTCGGGCGTCCCGGACTGACCGCCGGGTCGGCCGCGCCGGCGCGTGGTGACCGCCGGGTCGGGCCGCGCGCGCGGGCGCGTCATATGACTCGCGCCACCGGGTCGCGCCCCCGGGGCCGGTGCGTCGTGCAAAACTGAGCCTGCTCCGCCCGCCTAGCTCAATTGGTAGAGCACTTCATTTGTAATGAAGGGGTTGGGGGTTCGAGTCCCCCGGCGGGCTTCGGCTCAATTTGCAGGTAGATCTGTTCCCCTATCGCAAGCCACTTGAGTCATGGCCAACGTGCATTGAGCGTGCATTGGCTGCACGCGCCTCGCGGATTTGGCGCTCGGCCGGTGTCTGTTTCCCGTCCCAGTTCTCGATAATCCCGGCGTAGTGCTTCTCGATCATCGCCACGCTCGTCCCCACCTCCCGCGCGAGCGTTGTCAGCGGCACTCCCTCATAGACACGTAGCGTGATGTAGCTGGAACGAAGGTCTCGAGGGCGCGTGTCTAGCGGAGCACAGCCAACGGTTCCGCGGTAGACCTTGGCCTGCTTCCCTCGCGTGTACTTACGTTCTGGGCGCGACTTCCAGACGCTACTGCGCCAGTTCGACCAGTCGTCCTTGTCCCAGAACCCTCCGGCGTGAGCTGGAAACACCGGCGAGGCGCCACTGGGGCGCCCAGACGCGAGGAACCACTCGCGCAGGTCCTCCGCCAACGGCGGGAGCAGAGGCGTGAAGCGCTCGCGGTGGCGCTTGGTGTCGTGGTAGCGGATCGCGCGCTCGCCGATGTCTTCCCACCCGAGACGACAGACGACCTCCTCTGGACGTGGGCCCGAGTACGCAAGCACGCCGACGAGCGTGCGGTCGCGCAGGCTCGCGAGCTTCCCGGATCCGCTCGACATCGGTAGGCAGAAGTATTTGCGGCTCCCTGGCACGCTCGTAGCGCGGCTTTCTGACGGTGGCGGCAGCGTTAAAATCGACGAGCTCCTCGGCGACCGCGAAGGACAAGATCGACTGTAGGATCGCCATTGCCTTGCGCACCGTTGCGGTCCCGAGATCGCGCTCAAGGCCCTCTCGAAAGCGGGCCAGACGCTTGGGGTGAGTTCGCGAACACCGTAATCGCCGAGTCGCGGAACGATGTGGTTGGCGAGCGTCCGCGCGTAGAAGTCGCGGGTTGAATCAGCAAGGTTTGGGATCGCGTGCAGGCGCCAATAGGTCTTGACGAACTCGCGGAGAGGCACATCCTCTGGGATCGCGGCCTGCCCGAGCTGCTTGCGTCGGCGTCGATCAATGTCGAATTGTTCGGCGTCCTTCTTCCGATCGAACGTGCGGGAGGCGTAGCGCCCGGCCTCGCGCCAACGCAGCTCCCACTTCCGGTTCGCCTTCCGGCGAAGGTCCATCAGCCTCGGCCTCCTTCGATCGCTCTGAGCTCGTCGCGGTAGCTTGCCGCATTGCTTCGCCGGCGCCGAGGAGTCGGCTCTCGTCCGACCGGTGAGTCTCTCCGATCGGCTCCGCCTGCGGGGTCACGAACGCGCCTGCGACGCGGCGTGCGACGCCAACGCTCGTAATCGTCGAACTCGATTCGCAACCGTCCAGGGATCGGCTCGAAAGCTTCCAGATCGCCGCGGTCGATCGCGCGTAGTACTGCGTGGTAACTGAAGCCGGTGCGCTCAGCTACCTCGCGCGGTGTGAGCTGGTCCCGATCATCCACTGGTCGTCACTGCCTCTAGCGTGCGTCGGCCCGTGCCGCGCTGACATGCCGTCCGCCGCGACACCCGCGAGCGCGGCGGCCAGCCAGCCGCCGAAATCATGTTCCCCCCTGCGGCAACGACCATGTGATGCGCTCGTCGCGGGTAGCCATCGGACGCGCTGCCGGTGCTTTGGCTCATGCGCGTCTCCTTTGATACGAGGTTGTACGGAGTTCACTTCCGCGGGGGCCGTAGGTCGGGTGGGGCGCGAACAAGAGGCGAACCGTGCTGAGCGCATGCGGTATTTCTCGCTTGACTAGTCGCAGCTCGAGGATTCGATCAGTGAGGTCGTAGCCGTCGTCGCGACCGGGCCAAAGGTCCACCACCTCAACCGCTTCCGCCGTCTTGTCGAGGCTCGTCGCGATCTCGCCTGCGGCTCGTCGCCCTGGAGCATCGCAATCCATCACGATCGTGACGCGTTTGCCGGCGAACAGGTCCGCCCACGACGGATGCCAGGCGTTTGTTCCTGGGATCGCGATGGCCGGAAGCCCGGCCGACCGCGCGGAGATCATGTCTGGCGGGCCCTCCACCAAGATGATGTGGTTGGAGGCCTCGCTGGAGGGGTGTGGGATGAGTCCGAGTCGGGTCCCGACGGCGGCCCGCATCTTCGGGCTGCGTGGTCCGAACGCGTCGTAGCGGAGGATGCCTTGGAGGTATCCGCCGGCGTTGCGGATGGGGATCGTGATGCGCGCACCGTCGAGCCCAACTTCGAGTGCGCGCATGATTCGTGGGGCCCACGCCCGCTCCAGGATGAGTCGTCTGACGAGGCGACCGTCGCGGTCGAGCATCTCTGCCCACGAGTGAACGTGCACGTCGTCGACGGCGAGCCGGGGCCGGCTTGCCTCGGATGGGGGTTCCCTGGCAATGCTGACTGCCGGCGTTCTGCGAGTGCGCCCAGCCGCGTGTGTGCGTGGCTCGGCGAGGCCGTTGGCGATGAGCAGATCGATCGCTGAACGTGGCGTGTTCCCGACTGCTAGCGCGGCGTCGTAGGCGCCACCGCGGGCGCCGCATCCGTGGCAGTTCCAGGCGCCTGAGGCGAGATTGACCGAGCAGGATGGCGAACGGTCGGCGTGCTGGTGGGCGGCGGGTTGGGCGAAGCATCGTACGGGCGCCTCGAGCTTCGGCCAGCCGGGGAGTTCGATGTCGAGTGCTTTGTAGAACGCGCGGACGTCTGGCGTGGTCATTCGCAG
>CAVVCP010000006.1:0-46938 GCA_963746695.1 uncultured Solirubrobacterales bacterium
ACACCCGGTCCTTCAGCAGGTAGCCGACTCCGGCGGGGTCCTCGGCGAGTAGCTCCAGCGCGTACGCCTCTTCGATGTAGGCGGAGAGGACGACCACCCCCGTGCCCGGCATCTCTTCGCGGATCGCGCGCGCGGCCTGCAGGCCTTCGTCGGTGTGGGTCGGGGGCATGCGGATGTCGATGATCGCGACGTCGGGCTGATGGGCTCGCGCCTTGCGCATCAGCTCCTCTCGGTCGGCCGCTTGTCCGACAACCTCAAAGCCGGCCTTCTCGAGCAGACGCGTGACCCCTTCACGCAGCAGGACCGAATCATCGGCGACGATCACCCGCACGGGATCCTCGCTCTCACGGTCGTGCCATCGCCGGTCGGGCTCCACAGATCGAGGCGGCCATCGAGAGCCGCCACCCGATCGGAGAGTCCGCGGAGCCCTGAGCCCTGCGCCGGATCGGCCCCGCCGACGCCGTCGTCGCTCACCCGGACGTCCACGTGGCCGTTGCTGCGGCCGACCGTCACCTTGACCTGTCGCGCTTGGGCGTAGCGCGCCGCGTTCGTAAGCGCCTCGGCGACGACGAAGTAGACCGCTGATTCGACAGAGGTAGGCAGCCGCTCGGCCGGTGTCTCCACCAGCTCTACCGGCACCGGGGAGCGCAGCGCGAGCCCGTTGAGCGCGGTCTGCAGACCGCGCTCGGTCAACGCGGCGGGGTGAATCCCGCGCGCCAGCTCGCGCAGCTCACGCGTCGCTTCGTTCAGCTCTTCGAGCGACGCGTCGAGCAGCGCGGCGGCCTCCGCGTCACTCGCGATCAGGTCTCGCGCCAGGCGCAGGTTGATGCCGAGCGCCATCAACCGCTGCTGTGCTCCGTCGTGGAGGTCCCGTTCGAGACGCCGTCGCTCGGCGTATCCCGCGGTGACGATCCGCGCGCGAGAGGTGTGGAGCTCGTCAACACGGGCGCGCAACTCGGCGTCTAGCCGCTCATTTTCGAGTGTCAGCGCGGCCGCGGCGCCAACTGCGCGCACAAGCTCGCGCTCCTCTGCGAAGGTCGGCGTCGTGGACGATCGCAGCCGACCCGCCTTCCTTCGTTCTCAACAGTGGTGACGATCTTTCCCGTCGGCGGTGGATCGATCTGCATCGGCTGACCATCGGCGTCGACGTAGGCATCCTGGTTCGGTACCCAGTACGCGAGCGCCAGCGTGGGATCTCCGAGCGCCTCGGCGAGGGCATCGCGCAACGAGACTCGCCCTGCGCTGCCACCGAGCCGGCCGACGAGCGAGCTGATCGCCTCGGCTTGGCCGACGCGAAATCGCACGAGCCCGACCACGAATGCGACCGGAAGGCAGGCGAGCGAGCCGAACAGGGCCAGCGTCAGCCCGTCGGCGAGCGTGCTCGACAGGCTGGCCTGCTCGACGATCAGCTCGGTCATCAACAGGGCAAAGGTGAGGCTGCCGACCGCGAACACCGGCGCGAAGCCTCGTCGTTGACTCGCGGTGCTGTCCCGCCAGCGTCGGTATAGGACCGCCACTACCGCGCCGAACACCGCGACCGCGATGTCCAGCTGCGCCGCATTGATCACTCCCGCGGCCGACTGGGAGTGATCTATCAGCAGTGGATTGGCAGGGCAGTTAGGGCAGCCGTCCTTCGCGGGGTCGTTGAGTACGAACGCGGCCAGTTGCACCACCGTCGCGTTGAAGTAAGCGACCCCGACCAGCAGACGGTCCACCCCGCTCTCCAGTCGTCCGGACGGAAACGACAACAGCAGGTGGATGAGCAAGGCATAGATCAGCACCTCTGAGAGCGAGCCGATCGTGAAGATGAGACTGTCGCCGGAGAAGGCGAGTGCCTTCAAGAGGCCGGCAAAGCCGACCGCGATCATCAGCGGGCCGATGTTGCTTGCGGGGCGTCGTGTCCAGGAATAGAGCCCGGTCGATATGAACCCCCAGCCGATCGCGAGCGCCAGCGCCGCGTAAGCGCCGCGGTGGATGTTGTGCTGGCCGTTGGCGACCGCCACGAGCGCGCCGACCCCGAGTAGGAGGGCGGCGATCGCGAGCCCGATGATCCCGCGGCGCGGGCGTGTCATCTGACCAGTGACGCGATCGCCTCCGCGCTCAGCTCGCTCTTGGGAATGAAGCCGTGCGCCGGACTGGCGACAATCTCGTAGGCGAAGTCAGATCTGTCGCGGCTCGAGGTGAGCACGATCGCGGCCGCCGCGCCGTTCGCGGCCAGTCGCTCGGCGACTTGGAAGCCATCGCCGTCGGGCAATCGGATGTCGAGCAGCACGACGTCGGGTTGCAGTTCACCGACGGCGTCGATGGCCGAGCGGGCATCCGCCGCCTCGCCAACCACCTCGTAGCCGTGAGCCTCGAGCATCCGCCGTGCGCTGGCGCGAAAGCTCGGATGGTCATCGACGATCAGGACGGTTTTGCCCATGGCGGTGATTCTCGCCCATGGCTCCTCCCAGATCCATACGGCTAGCACCACCGTCCTGGGTGGCGGCCCGAACCCCAGCCGGCGCCGGACCGACCCTCCTGGACGCCTGCCATCCCCATGGTGAGGGAGACCCGCCGCTGGGACGCTGGCGCCATGTCGGAAACCCAACCTAGAGGAGCATCGACATGAGTGCCGACCCAACCAACAATCCTGGACTGGCGGCGCGCGCTGGACGCTGGAGCGCCCAGCATCGCAAGAAGGCCATCTGGGGATGGCTGGCGTTCGCGCTGATCGCGGCCATGATCGGCGGCGCGCTCGGAACTGAGACCCAGACGAACGCCCAGAGCGGGGTCGGCGAGTCCGGTCGCGCGGCGCGCACCATCGATGACGCCTTCCCGAAGCATCAGGTCGAGCAGGTGTTCGTCCAGAGCAACAGCGCCACCGCGAGCGACAGCTCGTTCCGAGCCGCTGTCGGTGACGTCCAGCGCCGGCTCGCTGCGGTTCCCTATACCAAGGCATTCGAGAGCCCTTACAGAGCTGGCAACGCCGGACAGATCTCAGCGAACGGGCATTCTGCCCTGCTTCGGTTCGAGATCGCCGGTGACGAGACCCAGGCGGCGGATCGGGTCGATGCGACGCTCAAGGCCACCGCCGCCGCCCAGGCCGCCAATCCAGGTTTCACCGTCGAGCAGGTCGGCGATGCGAGCATCAGCAAGCAGCTCAACGATTCGATCGGCAAGGATTTCAGCCGGGCGTTCGTAACCTCGCTGCCGATCACGCTCGTGATCCTGTTAATCGCATTCGGCGCGCTGGTCGCGGCCAGCGTCCCGATTCTGCTCGCGTTGACGGCCGTCCTCGCGACGATCGGCCTCGTCGCTCTGACCAGCCACTTCTCGCCCGTCGACAGCTCCATCAACGAGGTGATCCTGTTGATCGGCTTGGCGGTCGGCGTCGACTACTCGATGTTCTACCTGCGCCGCGAACGCGAGGAGCGCGAATCGGGGCGTACCGAAGAGGCGTCGCTGGCGGCGGCGGCGGCGACCTCGGGGCGGGCGGTGCTCGTGTCGGGCCTGACCGTGATGGTGGCCATGGCGGGCATGTACCTCGGGGGCGCGTCGACGTTCACGTCGTTCGCGACCGGGACGATCATCGTGGTCGCGGTGGCAGTCGTGGGTTCGCTTACGGTCCTTCCGGCGCTGCTGGCCTGGCTCGGAGATCGGGTCGAGAAGGGAGGCGTCCCGATCATCAAGAACATGCGGTGGAACGCCAGCGAGAGCGGCCTCTGGGCGCGGATCCTGACTCCCGCCCTACGACACCCCCTCGTCTCGGCGATGGCCGCGGCGGGGCTGCTGATTGCGCTGGCGATTCCCGCGTTCAGCATTCATACGGCGACCCCCGGCATCGACTCGTTGCCGCAAAACCTGAGCGTGGTGAAGACCTACAACAAGGTCCAGAAGGTGTTCCCGGGTGGACCTATCCCCGCCGTCGTCGCGGTGAGCGCGGCCAACGTGACCTCGCCCCAAGTGAGTCGCGCCATCGCCGGTCTTCGCCAGCAGGCCGCCGCAAACCCGCTGTTCACGCAGCCGGTCACGACTAACGTCAATCCCGACCGGACAGTCGCGGAGGTCAACATCCCCCTGGCCGGGAATGGCAGCGACTCAAAATCTAGCGCTGCGCTGGCCGAGCTCCGCGACAACCTGGTGCCGGCCACGATCGGGCGGGTCCCAAGCGCCACCGCCGACGTGGGTGGGTTTACCGCCGGCTCGAAGGACTTCAACGACACGATGAAGTCGCACCTGCCGCTGGTCTTTGCCTTCGTCCTGACGGCGGCCTTCCTGCTGCTCCTCGTGACCTTCCGCTCGATCGTGATCCCGATCAAGGCGATCGTGCTCAACCTGCTGTCGGTGGGGGCGGCCTACGGAGTGCTGGTGTGGATCTTCCAGGACGGCCATCTGGAGTCACTCCTGGGCTTCCACTCCAACGGCGCGATCGTCCCATGGATGCCGCTATTCCTGTTCGTGGTTCTGTTCGGACTCTCGATGGATTACCACGTGTTCATCCTCACGCGGATCCGCGAGGCGTTCGACGGCGGACGGACAACCGAGGACGCGGTGACACACGGGATCAAGACCACCGCCGGCGTCGTGACCAGCGCCGCCGCAGTGATGATCTCGGTCTTCGCGATCTTCGCGACCCTGTCGTTGCTGATCTTCAAGCAGTTGGGCGTGGGGCTGGCGGTTGCGGTTCTCCTCGACGCCACGATCATCCGCGGTGTGTTGCTGCCGGCGACGATGAAGCTCCTCGGCGACTGGAACTGGTACCTGCCGAAGTGGCTCGAGTGGCTCCCGCGAGTGTCCCCGGAGGCCCCTGCTCCCGCGCCGGCGCGCCCGGCCAAGCCCGAACCCATCGCCACCTAGCACTCCGGTACCGACCGCAGGGAGGGCGTCTCCGGGCGCCCTCCTCGAGGCCGACTCAGCGACCACCGTCCGACAACGAGGAACCACATGTCTCACTCCACTCATCACACGCCTGAGGCTGTCGCCGCAGCTCCCGCGGTCGCGCTCCGCGAAGTCCGCAAGGTCCATGGTCGCGGCGACGGTGCGGTCGTCGCGCTGGATGGCGTCAGCGTCGGGCTCGCGTCCGGAACGTTCACCGCGATCATGGGTCCGTCAGGCTCGGGCAAGAGCACATTCCTGAATGTGGCGGCGGGGCTGGACCGGCCGACCGCGGGCACCGTTGCGCTCGGTGACACTGACCTGGCGCGGCTGAGTGAACGGAAGCTGACGATCCTACGGCGCGAGCGGATCGGCTTCGTCTTCCAGGCCTTCAACCTGTTGCCATCGCTGACGGTCGCCCAGAACATCGCCCTGCCGCTGCGCCTGGACGGTCGCCGTGCGCGACGATCGGCCGTGCGCGAGGTCGCCACGCGGGTCGGGCTGGAGAAGCGCCTGCGCCACCGTCCCTCGGAGCTCTCCGGCGGCCAGCAGCAACGGGTCGCGATCGCGCGGGCGCTTGTCACCCGGCCGGAAGTGGTGTTCGCCGACGAACCGACCGGGGCGCTTGACACGCAAACCGGCCGTGGTGTGCTCGCGCTTCTGCGCGAGGTCGTAGACGAGGATCGTCACACGGTCGTGATGGTCACCCATGATCCCCAGGCCGCCGCACACGCCGACCGCGTAATCCTGCTCGCAGACGGCCGGCTCGCGGGCACGCTCGATGCTCCCAGCGCCGACGAGGTCGCCGAACAGCTTGCACATCTAGGGAGCTGACCATGCTGCGTCTCGCCATCCTCAGCGCCCGCGGCCGCCTCGGCACGTTCACCGGCGCCTTGATCGCCCTGTTCGCCTCGGCCGTGCTCGTGATGGCCGGCGGCATGATGCTCGAGTCGGCACTGCGGGCCCATCCGCCGGTCGAGCGCTACGCCGATGCCACGGCTGTGGTGACTGGACAGCAGATCGTCGGCACCGACCACGACGTCCCGCTGGGTGAACGAGCCCGCGTGAGCTCCGCGCTGGTCGCTCGGATAGCGGCCGTCGGTGGCGTCCGAGCCGCAATCGCCGACGACGCCGTCCCGGCCCTGCTCGGCGGCCGGTCGGCCGTCGTCCACGGGTGGGGTAGCGCCGTGCTGACGCCCTATGTGCTGAGCGCCGGGCGCTCGCCGGCTCGGCCTGATGAGGTCGTCACGGGGTACCCCGCTGCGCTCGGCGCCAAGCTGCAACTGGCGTCTACCGAAGCCGCCCGCACCATGACGGTGGTGGGCGTCGCTCGTCCTCGCCACGCGGTGCAGCGTCAAGCCGCGATCTTCTTGACCGACGCGCAGGCGGCGCGACTGGCCGGACATCCGGGAACGGTCGACGCGATCGGCGTACTCACCGCGCCCGGCTTCGATCCGTCACGCCTTCGCGCGGTCGCCCACAGCGCGGTCGTGCTCACCGGCGCGGCGCGCGGCCGAGCCGAGTATCCCGAGCTCCAAGAGGCCAAGACCAAACTGATCGCCGTCACCGCATCGTTCGGCGGACTGGCGTTATTCATCGCGATCTTTGTCGTGGCCAGCACGATGGGCCTGTCGATTCAGCAGCGTGAGCGCGAAATCGCGCTGCTGCGAGCGGTGGCCGCGACCCCCGGTCAGGTTCGCCGGATGATCGCTTGGGAGGCGACGATCATCGCCGTCGTGGGGTCAGCGGCGGGAGTCTGGCCCGGGATCCTTCTTGGGCGAGCGCTCGCACGCGCGCTTGTGCGCCATGGCATCGCGCCTGAAACGTTCTCGGTGACCGTTGACGGACTGCAGATCGCGGCGGTCGTCGGGGGCGGGGTCCTGGCAGCGCTGCTCGCCGTTCTCGGTGCCGGTCGGCGCGCCGCGCGAGTCCCGCCCACCCGTGCGCTAGCCGAGGCCGCGGTCCAGCCACGTCTGCTCGGCCCAGGGCGTGTCATCGGAGGACTGCTGGCACTCGCCGGCGCGGTGCCACTGTTCGCCGTCGCGGCCACCACCCGCGCTCCGGACACCGCCGCCGCGACATCGGAAATGACAGCGCTGTTCCTCGTGGTGGCAGTCGGCTTCCTGGGACCGATCGTGACACGCATCGCCGCCGGGCTGTTGGGACCGCCACTTGCCCGGCTCTCACCTGTGGGCGGCTTTCTGGCGTCGGCGAACCTGCGCGTCGCCACCGGACGCTTCTCCTCGGCCAGCACCCCCCTGGTGCTCACCGTCGCCATGAGCTGCACCCTTCTGTTCAGCACGACCACGCAAGACCACGCAGTCAGCCAGCAAAGGCAGGCAGCCCTAGCGGGCGAGCTCGCGATCACCAGCACCGGACCCGGCTTGGCGCCCGCCACGCTCGACGCGGTGCGCGCCACCCGCGGCGTGCGGTCCGCGGTCGCCGTGACGCCAACCACCCTGGGGCCCAGCCTGGGGATCTCGGATGACACCATCTCCGCCGCGATCCTCAGTGGGGGGCAGGGCGGAGGGCTCGACGCAGGCGTGACCTCTGGTTCGCTGACGGCGCTGCACGGCCAGTCGATCGCGCTCGGTGCCCAACGCGCCGCGGCCGCGCACGCCCACGTCGGCGACCGCGTCGCGGTCATGCTCGGCGACGGAACCCGCACGCATGCCACTGTGGCAGCGATCTACAGCCGGGCACTGGCGTTCGGCGACGCCCTGCTCTCGCCCGAGCTCGCGGCCGGCCACCAGACCAGTCCGCTGCTCGGCACGATCCTCATACAGACCAACAACCCCGGGACCGTCGCCCACCGCCTGCGAGCACTGACGGGGCGGTATCCGGGGCTGCGCGTGAGTGACCGCGCTTCGCTGACCACCGCTACCGACACCGAGCGCGAAACCAACCGCTGGCTGGGTCCGCTGTTCGTCGTGATCATCTTCGCCTTCACGTCGATCGCCGTGGTCAACACGCTGATGATGATCGCGCTTCAGCGCGGCCGCGAGCTGGGACTCCTCCGACTCGTCGGTGCGAGCCGAAGCCAGGTGCGCTCGATGGCACGCTGGGAGGCTGCCCTGATCATCGCGATCGGGCTGGGAGTCGGCATGGCGATTGCGGCCGCGGCGCTGCTGCCGCTCAGCCACGCTCTCACTGGCAGCCTCCGCCCGTATGTGCCGCTCGGTCAGCTCGCCGCGATCCTAGGTGTCTCGGCGCTGCTGGCGCTACTGGCCCTGGCGCTGCCGACCCGACAAGCGCTGCGCGCGCGGCCGGTCGAGGCAATCGGAATCGGGGAGTAGCTCACGACTCGCCGATTGCAGGGCCGCCGGATCGGTTACGACTCGCGGTTAGCGGCCGGTTCGATAGATGTAAACGCCGTCTGGCGGGTCGATGGTTTTGTCTCCGTGCGGTCCGGTGCGGATCGTGAGGGTGGGCTTGGTGTTTGGGAGCACGCCGTAGCGCCATCCCTGGCCGCTGATCCCCGCGCCGTCTGACACAGCGACGACGTGCCCGCGAACGCAACCGCGATCGCAGCTATCCCGCTCAGAACAGACGCGAACAGCCGGGTCCGCACCACCGCCAGCGCAAGTCGTCTCCTCAGGCGGCCGTCGGCGTCGGCCATGGCTCAGCGGTTGTGGTTGACGACTTCGACGTTGTGGCCGTCGGGGTCCAGGACGAACGCTCCGTAGTAGCCCGGGTGGTAGACGGCGCGCTCGCCGGGACCGCCGTGGTCCTCGTAGCCCGCGGCGAGCGCGGCGGCGTGGAACGCCCGCACGGTCGCGTCGTCCCGCGCCGGGAACGCGAGGTGGACGTGTTCGGTGAGCGGCCGCTCGTCGTCGATCAGCGAGAAGCTGAAACTCTCGCCGACCATCTGGACGTGGTCCGGCTTGTCCACGCCGATCCGCAGCCCGGCGTGCGGGGCGATCGTCATGTAGAAGCGTCGCGACGCGGCGGGGTCGCGGACGCGGATCGAGAGATGGTCGACCTGGCCGTCGGGGACCGGGTCGTCGCGTTCGGTGTGCACCGCTTCCGCGCTGTTGCCGTCCGGGTCGAGCAGGAAGCCGCCGTAGTAGTCCGGGCCATAGATCGCGCGCGGGCCCGGCGCGCCGTCGTCGCGGTAGCCCGCGTCGATCCCCGCCTGCCAGAAGGCGTCCACGGCCACGCGGGACGGCGCGCGGAAGCCGACGTGCAGTCCGCGGGTCACGGGGTGCTCGCGGTCCGTCGCCCCGATGTCCCAGTCTTGCCACTCGACGAGCTCGGCGTCAGCGTGACTCGGCTCGGCGCCCAGCACGGAGAGGACGGCGCGGTAGAAGCGCTCGGACGCGGTGAGGTCCGCGACGGCGATACCGACGTGATCGAACACCACCGCCGAAGATACCGTTGTGGACACGCTCGACCGAGCAGCCGCGGATTCATGTCCGGCGCCGGGTCGAACCGCAGCACGGCCGCGTCAGGCGCCAAGTCCCGACTGATTCCTCCCGGCTTGACGTATGCCGATATCGGTATATGATTGCGCCATGGCACGAGCAGCGACGACGTCGGACGTCTTCAACGCGATCGCCGAGCAGCAGCGCCGGGAGATCCTGGTGCTGCTGCGGGCGAGTGAGGTGCCGGTGACCGAGTTGGCCCAGGAGCTGGGGATCACCCAGCCGGGGGCGTCCAAACACTTGCGGGTCCTCCGGGAGGTCGGACTGGTGCGGGACCGCAAGGCAGGCAAGCAACGCCTGTACGGCCTTGACGCCCGCGGCCTGCGACCGGTTCACGAGTGGACCGGCGGGTTCGAGGGGTTCTGGAACGAGAGCTTCGACCGGCTGGACGAGTACGTGCAGGACCTCAAGCAGGCAAGGAGGAGTAGCTGATGAGCGCGACGGGACGAGGAGCGCCGGCGCAGTCCGCGACGGCCGACCGCGAGATCGTGATCTCCCGGGTCATCAGTGCCCCACGGGAGCTGGTGTTCGAGGCGTTCACCGAGGTGCGGCACCTGTCGTGCTGGTGGGGACCAGAGGGGTTCACCACCACCACGCGGGCGTTCGAGTTCCACGTCGGCGGGGAGTGGGACTTCGTGATGCACGGACCGGACGGGACCGACTACCAGGAGTGGATCTCCTGGACCGAGATCGCCCCGCCGGAGCGGATCGCGCTGCTGCACGGTGAGTCCCGCGGCGACCCGAACGCCTTCGAGTCGGTCTTGACGTTCGCGCCCGACGGAGCGGCGACCCGGATCGAGATGCGCACAGTGTTCCCGACCAAGGAGCTGCGCGACGAGGCGGTCGAGAAGTACCACGCGATCGAGGGCGGCCAGCAGACCCTGAGCAACCTCGCTGCCTACGTCACCGAGATCGTTCGGAATGGAGCCCCGGACTGATGGCCGGGAAGGTGTTCTTCAGCGTGACGATGTCGCTGGACGGGTTCGTCGCGCCCGAGGAGCGCATGGACGACCCGGATGGGCAGCGCTGGATGGCGCAGTGGATGGAATTGCAACAGTGGGTATTCCCGCAGCGGTTCTTCCGGGAGAACCTGAATCTCGGCGAGGGCGGCGAAGAAGGGCGCGAAAACGACATCGTGCGAGAGACGTTCGAGCGGACCGGCGCGAGCGTGATGGGCAAGCGCATGTTCGACCTCGGCGAGCAGGCGTGGCCGGAGGAGGCGCCGTTCCACACGCCGGTCTTCGTCGTGACGCACGAGAGGCGTGACCCCTGGGAGCGGCTGGCGGGGACCACCTTCCACTTCGTCAACGACGGCATCGAGCCCGCGCTCGACCAGGCCCGCGAGGCCGCCGGCGACCGGGACGTCCGCATCGCGGGCGGCGGCGCAACGATCCTCGAGTACGTGAACGCCGGCCTGATCGACGAGTTCACGATCGCGCTCTCACCCGTGCTGTTCGGCTCCGGAATCCGCCTGTTCGAGGGCGTGGACGCGGGCCGCGTGGCCCTCGAGCCGATCCGCGCGGAGCCGACGCAGCGGGTGACCCACCTGACCTACGCAGTCCGGGCGCGGTAACTGTCTCGACCTCAGCGCTTCCCCGCCGAGGTCAGCGGCGCGGTGAGATCCTCGACGATCTCGTCGGGATTAGGCGATGCCGTCTCACCCCCTCGGGCGTGATCCTTCCGTTATGAGCCAACCCGAAAGAAAGTCGTTCCAAGAACTTCTGAGCGCTGTGCCGCTCGACGCCCGCGGTGACGTCGCCGTGCTTCGACCGGTGTTTGAGGAGTTCATGCTTCAAACGCCGCTCCCGTCTGACTTGTCGCTTACAGAAATGACGCTTGGCGGTGTTCCGGCCCTGGAGATTTCGGTGCCCGAGGCCATCGCGGACGCCGCAATCCTGTACTTCCACGGCGGCGTCTTCGCGCTCGGGTCGGCTCGCGCAAGCGCTGGCCTCGCTTGTCTGCTCGCGCGGCAGGCCCGCGCGAAGGTGCTCTCCGTTGACTACCGGCTCGCCCCGGAGCATCCATACCCGGCAGCCACCGACGACGCGCTTGGGTCCTACCGCGGCCTGCTCGAGACGGGGATCCGCCCGGAACGGATCGGGTTGTTCGGCGAGTCGGCCGGAGGTGCGTTGGCACTGGGCGCGCTGGTGGCCGCGCGTGATGCCGGGCTCGCGCAGCCGGCTGCAGCGGTGCTGTACTCACCGTGGATCGACCTGACCCTGTCCGGCGCGAGCATGGAGACGAAAGCCGCCGTGGACTTCGTGCTGGCGCGGGACCGGCTCGTGCGCAACGTTTCCGACTACGCCGGTGGCGCCGATCCGGCGGCCGCCGCGCTCAGTCCGCTGTTCGCCGATCTGCGCGGGCTCGCACCGCTTCTCATCCAATGCGGTTCCAACGAGGTGTTGCTGGATGACGCGACGCGCCTCGCCGCGGCGGCGGCGACCGCCGACGTCGCCGTCCAACTGGACGTGACGCCGTCAGTGCCCCACGTCTTTCAGGCGTCCGCGCCGGAGCTCGACGAGGCCAACGCCGCGCTTGCGCGCACCGGGGCGTTCCTGCAAGCCCACATGCGGTTCGCCCCGTAGCGGTCACAGCGCGGCCAGGCGCCGTTGCCGGACTTCGAGTTTCAAAAGTGGACCGTTACGTGCCTGTGAATCGGTACTCGGTCTGCCAGGCGTCGGTCGGGTCGGTGTGGGCGGTCCAGAAAAGTTCCGCGATGTTGTCCGGGTCGAACGCCGTCCCACGCACGACCGAGCCGGCGATCGTGACGGTTGCGGCATGGATGCCGTCCCCTTGGACACCGGCCGCGATCAGGGTCGCCGCCGAGCGCAGGGCGGCCTTCCCGATAGAGAGGCTCGCCAGTGCGGGCACCGGATGGTCGGCGAAGCCGCCGCTGGTGAACAGCAGTGTGCCGGTGCCGGCGGTCCGCAGGACAGGTGCCGCGACTTGTGCCGCGACGACGGCGCCGAGGACATCGACGTCATATGCGGTCCGGAGCTGTCCGACCGTCGCGTCGAGGATCTCGCCAGGATCCGGCAGCGCAGCGTTGTACACGACGACGCCGGGGGCGCCTGGGGCGAGAAAGATCCGCTCGAGCGCCGCACGGTAGCCGTCCAGATCTTCGATGTCGGCGACCACCGCGTCGATCTCAAGCCCGCCGCTACGCAGCTCAGCGGCGAGTTTCTCGAGCGTCTCGCCGCGGGAGATGAGCGTGCTGCGGAAGCCTTCGCGGCCGAAGCGCCGAACGACGCCGGCGCCGACGCCGGGTCCCGCCCCGATCAGCAACAGGTGATGAGGGTCAACAGACTCGGGCATATGCCGCCTCCGGGTAGAGCATCGCCCGGCCGTCGGCTCGGGCCACGTGTCCTTGGGGTCTAATCACCCGACGAACATTTACCAAGGTTCGGGTGAGACGTCATCACCACATCACGGTGATTCCAACTGGTGCGGACGATTTCCACAAGCGACGCCGGAGCGCAACCACGTCATGGCGTTCGGCCTCGATACTGCTCGCAGGGGACACCGCGTACCCCCAGGCCGTCGATCGAGAACACTCGACCCGCGTCCGGTTGGCGGGCGAGGGCGGCCTCGTCGAGATCCGCGCGGGCGGTGGTGACGAATAGGGTCGCCCGGTCGGGGCCGCCGAACGCGCAGGAGGTGGGACGCTCGACCGGGACCGGCACGGTGGCGAGGAGCGATCCGTCGGGGGCGTACCGGTTGACGGCCGCGCCGCCCCAGAGCGCGACCCAGATTCCACCGTCCTCGTCGACGGTGAGCCCGTCGGGTGCGACCCCTGGCTGGTCGATGCGCACGAGTGTCCTGCGTTCGCTGATCGCACCGGTGGCGCCGTTGAAGTCGAACGCGTCGAGGCAGCCGGTGCCGCTGTCGTTGAGGTACACCGTGCCGGCATCGGGGCTCCAACCGATGCCGTTTGAGATCGTCAGACCGGTGAGCACGGTTGTGCAGGTTCCGTCGAGCTCGAGGCGGTAGAGCGAGCCGGCTCCGGGCGACTCGTCGTAAGCCATCGTCCCGGCCCAGAAACGCCCCTGGGGGTCGCACGCGCCGTCGTTCATCCGCACGTCGGTGCGGTCGGCTTCGGGCTGGGCGAGTTCGTGGACCCCACCGGTGTCATCGATGAACAGAAATCCTGGTCCGGCGGCGAGCACGTAGCCGCCTCCAATCGCCGGCGCGACGGCACCGATGTGAAGGTCGATCGAGATCGTTTCGACACGGTCGAGTGCACCGTCCGCCGTCAGCGTTCCTCGGTGCATATGGCGCCCGAGGATGTCGACCCACAGCAGCTCCTGGCGCTGGTCGTGCCACCGCGGTCCTTCGCTGAGCAGTCCTGGCGTTCCCGACCAGGCCGTCACCTCCGGCGCGGTCATGCCGTGAGGTCCACCACAACCTTGATGTCGTCGGGCTGCCGGTCGAGCGCCTCGGTCCAGCGACCGAGGGGTACGCGGCGGGTGATCAGGGCGTTCAGCCATGACGCATCCGCGGCCGCGAGCGCGACGACGGCCTGTTCCCAATGACGTTTCCCGGCGTTCACGGTCCCGAACATGACCACGTTGCGCAGCACCATGGCCCGATTCAAGGCAGTGGCATCCACGTCGAGGGTCGGGTCGCGGCTCATAAGGCCGGTAAGGCACATGATTCCTCCGCCGACCAATCTGCTCGCCGCTGACCTACCGACCGCGCCAAGCCCGGTGCATTCGATTACGACATCCACCTCTACGTCGATTTCGGCGGCGTCGCCGGCGTGATAGCGGGCGCCGAGGTCCTCCACGAGATCACGTTTCGCGCCGGCGACCGCGAGATCCACCACGTGAACCTCGTAGCCGCGCTGCACTCCGAGCAGGCATGCCATCAGCCCGATCGGCCCGGCGCCGGTGATCAGCGCCTTGCCCTGCACGAAGAACCCGCGGCGCGAGATCTGGTCCACCTGATCCCACGCTTTGGCCAGCACCGACGCCGGTTCCAACAAAACGCCGAGGTCGCCGAGCCCCGGAGGTATGCGGACGGCGAAGTCCGGCTCCAGGCGCCATTGCTCGCTTCCGTATCCGTGGAGGCGGACGATGCCTCGCTCGCCGAAGCCGTCGTTGCGGCACATGTCCCACGCTCCGGCGGCGCATGCGGGACACGGCACCGGATCGGGCCGGCGCACGATCCCGACGACCAGATCACCGCGGGCGAAGCCTGATCCGGTGGGCGAATCTAGTACCTCGCCCAGGCTCTCATGGCCGACGATGAGCTTTCCTTCATCGGAGGGCGGCGTGCCGTACGAGCCTTCTGCGATCTCCCGGTCAGTCCCGCACACACCAACCGCCAAGCCGCGCACGAGGAGCTGACCGTCGTGTGGGTCCGGGCTCGGGACTTCCTCCACACCGGCGGTCCCTTGGTGCCCGGGTGTCACGGTCATCGCGCGCATCTTGCGATCCTGACATCGCGCAGCCGTGTGCGCTTCACCCTATTCGGGGGATGACGACCCCGGCAGCGGTTCTGATCATCGACTGAATGGCCGCCCCGCCAACCGACATGCTCGACGTGGTGGTCATCGGCGCCGGGCCCGCCGGCGTGATCGCGTCGCTACGGGCGGCTCGGCTCGGAGCGAAGACGGCGTTGATCACCCGCGATGAGTTCGGGGGAATGGCGGCGAATGATGGCCCCGTCCCGGTGCGCACGCTCGCCCAGGCAGCCCGGCTGATCCGCGAGGCGAGGCAGCTCCCCCGGTATGGGATCACGTCCGGTGAGCTCTCGCTGGACTACCCCCGGCTGCTGGCTCGCGTCCGTGAGGTGACCGAGGATGTGCGCAATCACTCGCTGCTGCGCGACGATCTGGACGCTGCCGGCGTGACGATCCACGAGCGGGCCGGGACGGCACGGTTCCTCGATCCCCATACTGTCGAGAGTGACAACGCGCCGCGGCTCCGAGCGGACAAGGTCATCATCTGTACCGGAGGAACCTCGCGCCGGCTCGCGGTTCCCGGCTTCGATTTGACCGCGACGCACAGCGACGCGTGGCACCTGTCCGCGGTTCCGGAGTCGCTGCTCGTGCTCGGCGCCGGCGCGACGGGCGTGCAGGTGGCTTCGATCTTCAACGCGCTCGGCTCACACGTCCAACTCCTCGAGGTTGCTCCGCGGATCTTGATGAGCGAAGACGAAGACGTCTCTGTAGCGGTGAGCGCCGCCCTGGCAGCGTCAGGCGTTCGGATCGTCGAGGACGCCGGATCGATCGAGCGCTTCGAGCGTTCTCAGATTGGGGTGCGTCTCGTTCATTCCGCGAACGGTGCCGCGGACAGTGTCGACGCCATGGTCGCGGTGGTCGCGGTTGGATGGGTGGCTGCCACGGCCGGGTTGAACCTCGATCGTGCCGGGGTCGGGACCGATCGGCGAGGTTACGTCGAGGTGGATAGCCAGCTGCGGACCACAGCGCCGCACATCTTCGCCGCCGGCGATGTCACCGGGCGGGCGATGGTGGTACATGAGGCCGTCCGCGAGGCGGTGGTGGCCGCGAGCAACGCCGTGCTCGGACCGACGACGTCTCTGCCCTCGCAGGTGAGCCCGCTCGGAAGTTTCACCGATCCTGAGTACGCCTCCGTCGGGCTAACCGAAGCGGCAGCCCGTGACGGCCACGAGGTGGTCGTATCGACCGTGCGATTCGACTCACTCCCGCGACCGATCATCGACGGCCGTCCGACCGGGTTCTGCAAGCTGGTCGTCGATCGACAACTCCATAGCATTCTCGGCTGCCACATCGTGGGGGAACGTGCGGTCGAGCTCGCGCAGCTCGCGGCGACAGCGATGGCCGCGGAGATGCCTGTCGAGCAACTCGCGCTAGTCCCGTACTCGTTTCCAACCTACGCGAACGCGCTTGGCCGTGCCGCTATCGGCGCCGCTATCGAACTCGACCAGACCGGAACGTGGGCGGTCGATCACCTCGCCGATACCGAGGAAGTCTCGCCCGCGTCGAGCCCAGCATGAGCAGACCCGGGCTACCGGCCCGGGGATTACAACATGTGGGTTAAGCGCCGTCGCCGGCGGCGTCAGGTCATGCGCCGGTAACGCCACACGGACAGCGGGATGAACACGGCCAGGAGACCGGCGATCCAGGCGATGGCGCCGCCGAGCGAGGATGGTGTTCCGGGCACGAGGGCCAGGGAGCGCGCTGCGTTCGCGGTCAGGGTGACCGGGCTCGCCTTGGCGAACGACTGCAGCCAGCTCGGCATGCTCGAGACGGGCACGAACACGGAGCTCGCGAACACGAGCGGAAACAGGATCACGAAGCCGGCCGATTGGGCCGCTTCGGCGCTGCGCACGGTCAGCGCGACGAAGGCAAAGATCCAGCTCAGGGCGAGGCCGAAGGCGCTGACGAGCGCTATGCACGCGAGGGCCTGAGCGACGCCGGCCTGGAAGCGGAAGCCGACGATGTAGCCGACGACGATCATCAGCACGATGATCAGGACGTTGCGGACCAGGTCGGCCGCGGTACGGCCGATGAGCACGGCGGACCGTGCCATCGGCATCGAGCGGAAGCGGTCGATCACGCCGCGCTTCAGGTCGTCGGACAGGCCGATCGCCGTCATGCTCGCCCGGAACGTGACCGACTGAACGAGGATGCCCGGCAGCAGGTAGTCGATGTAACTCACGCCGGGGGGAAGTGAGTGACTGATCGCGCCGCCGAACACGTATGTGAACAGCAACACGAACATGATCGGCTGGATCGTCGAGAACACGAGCAGGTCGGGTTGGCGAACGAAGTGACGCAGGTTCCGCCCGCTGACCACCCACGCGTCGGTGGCGTCCGCGCGAAGCTCCCGCGGCGAGACACGCCGCCACCGGGACGGGCGCCTCGCGGCCGGGCGGGGGGCCGCACGGGCACGAGCAGCACGAGCGCTCGGGCCGGTCCGATGGGGCTGCCCGTTACCCGTCGCGACTTCGGCCCCGGCCCCATTCTCGCTCGGTGGGGCGCCGGTCAGCTGCAGAAACACGTCGTCGAGCGTCGGCCGGCGCAACCCGAGATCGCTCACTGCGATCTCCGCCTTGCGTAGCGCCGAGGCCGCATCCTCGATCATCTCGAGTCCATCCCGCGGCGCCGGAAGCGTCAGCTGCGCGAGCCGCTCCCCAGGCTCCGGGTCACCGCAACCGATCCCGGCCAGCGCCGCCCGCGCGTTGTCCCGCTCTGCCGCACTCACTAGCTCGACCTCGAGAATCTGTCCTCCGACTCGGTCCTTGAGCTCGTTCCCCGTGCCCTGCGCTATCACCCGACCGTGGTCGATCACGGCGATCTGCTCGGCGAGCTGGTCTGCCTCCTCGAGGTACTGGGTGGTGAGCAGAAGCGTCGTCCCCTCGCGGACGAGCTCGCGCACAACCGACCAGATCTCATTGCGGCTGCGCGGATCCAGTCCCGTCGTCGGCTCGTCTAGGAACAGCACGCGCGGGCGCGTGAGCAGGCTCGATGCGAGGTCGAGACGCCGCCGCATCCCGCCGGAGTACGTGCGCGCTGGACGGTCGGCGGCATCGGCCAGGTCGAAGCGCTCGAGCAGATCGTTCGCCCGCCGGCGAGCCTCCGCGGCCGAGAGGTCAAACAGGCGCCCGAACATCTGGAGGTTCTCCCGCCCGGTCAGGATCTCGTCGACCGCAGCGAACTGGCCGGTCAGGCCCAACAGCTCCCGCACCCCCGCGGCGTCGTGGACGACGTCGCGGCCAAACACCTCGGCCCGTCCGGCGTCCGGGGCGAGCAGCGTGGCCAGCACCCGGACCAGGGTGGTCTTCCCCGCGCCGTTCGGCCCCAACAGCCCAAAGACCGTGGCCTCCTCGACATCCAGGTCGACCCCAGCGAGCGCCGTGGTCGTCCCAAAGCGCTTGACCACGCCCTCGACATAGACAGCCGAATCAGGCATCACTCACCCTCCGACGAGGATGCGCGCCTGATCGCGGCACGGGCCCGAGCATCGGCTCAGGGTCTTCGACGGGCGGGTGATCGCTCATCACGGTAGGGATGAATGGTCGCAGGGGAACCGCCTATGCTCCGCGCCCGAGCCCGGGACTAGCGAGAGATCAGCCGAGCGGCCGACCCACCCAGAACGCCGCGACGCTCGTCGTCGTCAAGCTCCGGGGTGTTCTGAAGCTGGCGTAGGCCAGCGATCGAGATCGCGTCGCGGGGGTACGGATAATCGGTCCCGAAACCACGTTTCCGAGTCCCGTGACCGATCGCAGCATGTGGAGCACGGGGTCGCTGAACGCCGAGGCGGCGTCCCACTGGACGATCTCCGCCGCCGACTCGGGAATCCCGAGCCCGCGAGCAGCTCTCCAAACCAGAGCGGGATCACCCACCGGTTCAGCGGCGGCCAGGAGCAGCAAGCGCCGGGCATCGCGCGGCAGATTCCCGAGTCGCCGCACGAAGTTCTCCTCGATCTGCGAGGAAAGCGGCAATGCGCTGGGCAGACCGAAGCCGCCCGCCAGCTGCGCCGGGGTCAACCCGCGCGGCATCTCCAACAGCGCAAGCGGGTTTCCGCGCGCCTCGACAATGAGACGATCCATGATCGGGTTATCCAGACGAGCCGGCAATACCGACTCGAGCAGCGTCCGCGCATCGCGAGCGTTCAACCCCTCGACATGGACCGCGGGCAACCTGGCGAACGTGTCGCCCACCTCGCGCGCCGCGAAGAGCAGCGCGATCTTCTCGGCCAACAGGCGGCGAGCCACGAACACGAGCGCGCGCGCCGAGGCACGATCGAGCCACTGCGCGTCGTCAACGGCACACACGAGCGGCCGCTCTTCGGCGGCCTCGGACAGCAGACCGAGGACCGCCAGTCCAACCAGGAACGGGCTCGGCGCCTGCCCAGCGCTCACTCCGAAAGCGACGGCAAGCGCGTCGCGCTGGGGAGGCGGCAGACGCTCGTTCAGCTCGAGGATCGGTGAGCACAGCCGTTGAAGCGCCGCGAACGGGAGCTCCATTTCTCCCTCCCCTCCCACGGTCCGGAGAACCCGGAACGCCTCCGCAGTCTCGACCGCGTATTCCAACAGCGCTGTCTTGCCGACGCCCGCCTCCCCGTGGATGACCAACACCCCGCCTTCGCCGCTGTCCGCTGCCTCGAGTAGCCGGTCGAGCCGTTCGCGCTCACGGCGCCGGCCGAGCAACTGCCATCCCCGCGACCCCGCAACCGGCGTTAGAGCTGAAGACCGTCCGCCCATGTCTCGCCCAACACTGACGATGCGAGACTGGGCGCGACTACGAGATGGCCATCACGAGCCGCGGGTGGCCTTCTGGTCGAGTACGGTGGAGGGATCGATGATGAAGGACGCAAGCCGCGGCGGAGTGCGCGGGAGCTCGCCAGGGCAGTGGAGGGCGGACGGGACGTGGGTGCCGCACTGCGGCACTTGGACGGTCACGGGTCCGAACCCGGAGCTCAGGGTGTAGCCGAGGCGCTGGCTCGGTTCCTCGTTGCGCGTTGCGATTCGCACCATGCGGGTTGGCGAGTCGTGCGTCAGGTTGTCGTCGATTCCGCGGCTGACGCGCCGTGGGAGAGGTGCGCGCGGCGCGCGATACCGCTCGTATCGGAGGACCTGCTCAGGCTTGCCGGCGACCGTGGCAGGACGCCGTTGGCACGGGCCCAACATATCGCCGCCCAGCGCCGGGCCGAACAGATCGCCGTTCACGTCGATCAAGCCGTGGTACTCGCGGACCTGGGGTTGGAGTGCTCTGCGGGCACCCCCGAGCGATGGCGCGTTGCTCTGACATGCGCGGTCCGAGCCCGTTCACGCGAGCAGGTCGCCCGCGCGGTTGACCGCTCGCTTCGCGCGTGATCCAGCGCAGGTTCGGCCATGTCTGACACGCGTAGCGGGGACGGGAAGCTCGAGCGCCTTCACGTCCGGGCGCGGCGTTCTGGTCGGAGCACGCGGCGGGCCATCTTGACGGTGACCGATCTCTTCGATGCCGAGACGCCACGATCTTCGAATGGCAAGGCGTACGTCAAGGCCCCGTCGCGGGTGCAGTCGAGCAGTCCTGGCGCGGCGAGCTCATGGGCTGACCACTCGTAGAGCTGCTGCAGCCTCGGCACGATCAGTCCATAGTCAAGGAGACGGCCGAAGCCGAGCTCGTCGGCCACGTAAGAATCGACGTCGTCGGTGAGCGGGTACTCGTCTGGGACCACGCGCGAGAGTTGGAGAAAGATTCCGGTCATCCCGAGCCTCGGGTCAGCGACCATGGGGGCAAGCGGACGAAGCCATCCGAGCGAGAGCCGGGGCGCGGCGACGAGCGCGTGCGCGTAGAGCACGCGACAGAGCACGACATTCATGAAGAAGCGCTCGGCGCGGTTTTCCAATTCAGCGAGCTCCCGGTGGTCGAGGTAAGCGGCGACGACGCTCGCGTTGTGCGCTCGGTACCAGGCGCGAGCGGTCGGGTAGTCGGCAAACGACATCCAATAGTGCACCGTCCGCGACGACGGTGGACCGGTGAGATCACCGCTCAGCGCCACCGCCTCACAGCCGTCGCGCAGCAGGCGCTCGTTCACCGCACGCCACCACGGACTCCCAGGCCGCTCCCCGCTTAGCGGCTCGAGCACGCCGCGCCGCAACTGCCAACCCATGAAAGACATGGCCGCGCGCCGATACGGCAGGTGGCGGGGTGCCTCTCCAAACGGCCCGTGATAAGCGCGCTCGGCGAGTGCGATCCGAGCAGACGGGTCGTCACGCACCGCCTCGATCTGCTCATTTGCCCATACCGCAGCGGCCGTACCAGTCTCCACAAGGTAATTCTCTCAGGGCCGGAGCCTGCCGTTTCTCCGTATCGCCCGTGCACTCGCTCGACGCAACCGTGCGGCCGAGCAAATGAGATGGTGCGCGAACTCGGGCAGCGAAGCGAGCGGTCTGCTGAGGCCGCGCGCCGCCGAGCTCAGCTGAGCGCCGGGATCACCTCGGCCGCGAGCCGCTCGAGCTGTTGTGCGTCGTCGACCAGCGGGTTGAGCAGAATCAGTCCCGCACCGGCGTCCGCGACCGCACGGATGCCAGCGGTGCACGCGTCGGCCGGGCCCGCGAGAATGTGGTCCGACCAGCCACCCCGACCGTAGTGTCGCGCGAGCGCGTCCTCGAGTCGCTGGCGCCCGTGCGCCGCATCGTCGTCGACGTGGACGTAGACGCGCTTGCCGATCCGGAACGTGTCGGGCTCGCGCCCCTGCGCGCTCAGCTCCTCCCGGACCACCTTGACCTGCTCGGCGAACTGAGCAACCGTCTGGGAGCCGGCGCCCATGAACCCGTCTCCATGCCGGACCGCGCGTCGCATTCCCGCCGGCACACTGCCACCGAACCAGACAGGCGGGTGCGGCTTCTGCACTGGCTTGGGCTCCATCGAGGCCCCCTGGAGCTTCCACCACCGCCCATCGAAGTTGATCTCAGGCTCGGTCCAGCACACCTTCATCAGGGCCAGGGCTTCGTTGAAGCGGGCGACGGGCTTGTCCGGGTCGACGCCAAAGGCCTCGAAAGGGCGCCCCCGGCCGCCGGTCGCGACACCCACTTCAACTCGGCCATGGCTGAGGCAGTCCAGCGAGCTGATCGTCTTGGCCAGGTGCAGGGGGTTGTGCAGCGGGAGCACCAGCACGGCACAACCCAGCCGCAGCTGCTCGGTGCACGCCGCGGCGTAGGTCAGCGTCTCGAGCGGCGCGAGAGTGCCCGCCGCGCCGATCACCTGCTCCTGCACCCAGGCACTCTCGAACACCCCGAGCTGCTCCACGCGGTGCAGATGCGCGCGGAAAGCGTCATCGTCGAAACGGCTCTCACGAGCGTATTGCGGGATGGAGATCGCGAATCGCATGGGCTTAGCAGATGACTGATGCTCAGCCTAACGTGGCCGCGGCTTCTGCGGCGGGACCGCCGGGTCAACACGTCGATGAGTTCGCCGCCGTCGCCGAGTCTTGTCCTTAACAACTGCGATCACGTGAGGAGACGATTGTGTCCGGACCGCTCAGCAGCGCCCACGCTGTCACCAAGCTTCCCGCTCAGGACCTGGAGCGGGCACGCGCGTTCTACCGCGACAAGCTCGGGCTCGAGCCGGCGGAGGAGCGGGCCGGCGGCCTACGCTATCTGTGCGGGCCGACCGAGTTCCATCTCTTCAGCTCCGCGGGGGCGCCGTCGGGGGAATCGACCCAGATGGCATTCGAGGTTGAGGACCTGGAGGCGACCCTGGCCGACCTCCGCGCCCGAGGTCTGAGGTTCGAGCGCTTCGAGATGCCTGGCTTCGATGTCCGCGGCGACACGATTGCCGCCCCCGACAACTACCCGAGCAAGGGCACCGGCGAACTCGGCACGTTCTTCTACGACAGTGAGGGGAACCTCATCGGGATTGCCCAGCCGGTCCGAGACGGCGCGACGCGGCGGTAGCGCCCGAGCTGCGTCGGGTCGTCGACGCGGGCACCTCCGGTCGACCACCCCGGAGCCTCTCGCTCCTGCCCTTACCGCTGCCGGTTAGCCTCGGGCGATGATCGCATCGGTTCCTCAGTCGGATCCGCCGAAGCTCGGCCGGCGGATCGTGCGTTTGTTTCAGCCGCATCGCGGCACGCTGGCGCTGATCGCCGCGATGATTTTGATCTCGTCGCTGCTCAGCGTCGTCGGCGCGCTGTTGGTCCGTCGGGTGTTCGACGACGCGCTGTTCGTTCGGGGCGGTCCCGACCTTGCAGCGCTGTATCCGTTGGTAGCGGCCCTGATCGCGATCCCGATCGTCAACGGGGTCCTGAACGTCGCCCAGGCGTATTTGACCGAGGTCGTTGGCAACCGGGTGCTGCAGGAGCTTCGCAACCGGCTGTTTGAGCATCTCGAGCGGCTCTCGCTGGCGTTCTACACCGCGACCCGCAGCGGGGAGGTTCAGTCGAGGCTCGCCAACGACGTCGGCGGTGTGCAGACGACGATCACCTCAACCGCGTCGTCGGTGCTGAGTAACGTGGTCACGCTGGTGTCCTCGGTAGTGGCGATGCTGGTGCTGTCGCCGCTGCTGACGGCAATCTCGCTGGCCGCGACACCCGTGTTCGTGTTGTTCAGCCGGCGCGTCGGACGCGCACGGCGAAAAGCTCGCCGCGATGCCCAGGCCTCGTTGGCGGCGATGGGCTCGATCACGCAGGAGACGCTGTCGGTGTCCGGGATCCTGTTGGCCAAGGTGTTCGGGCGCCAAGAGCACGAGGTTGACCGTTACCGCGCCGAGAACGCGAACCAGGCCAGCCTGCAGATCCGGCAGGCGATCGTCGGGCGATCGTTCTTCGCGGTCACGCAAGCGTTCTTCGGGATCAGCCCGGCGCTGGTGTACCTCGTCGCAGGGCTTCAGGGCACTCACGGCGACCTCTCGGCCGGGACGTTGGTGGCATTCACGACGCTACAGAGCCGGCTGCTGATCCCGATCAACCAGTTGCTGCAGGTGTCGGTCGACGTTCAGTCATCGCTGGCGCTGTTCGGGCGGATCTTCGAGCTGATCGACCTCCGGCCCCAAATTACCGATCGACGGGACGCGCTCAGCTTGACCGCGGGTGAGATTCGAGGCGAAGTTGCGCTCGAGCACGTGTCGTTTCGCTATGGCGGCGGCGAAGCCGGCGGACCGCCTGCGCCTGAGGAGGCGCTGCGCGACGTTTCGATGCTGGTCTCGCCAGGGCAGCTCGCGGCGCTGGTCGGCCCCTCTGGGGCCGGCAAGACGACGATCTCGTATCTGATACCGCGGCTCTACGACGTCGAACACGGTGCGGTCACGATCGACGGTCACGACGTGCGCGACCTCACCTCCGCGACGATCGCCCGCGCGGTGGGAGTCGTGACCCAAGAGAGCTATCTGTTCGGAGGCACGGTGCGCGAGAACATCAGTTACGGGCGGCCGACCGCGACCGACGAGGAGATCGTCGCCGCCGCGAAGGCCGCGTTCATTCACGACCGCATCACGGCGCTCGAGCACGGCTACGACACTGTCGTCGGCGAGCGCGGCTACCGGTTCTCCGGCGGAGAGCGGCAGCGGCTGGCGATTGCGCGCGTGATCCTCGAAGATCCGCCGATCCTGGTCCTCGACGAGGCCACCTCGGCGCTCGACACCGAAAGCGAGCGCATCGTTCAACAGGCGCTCGAGTCCCTCATCCAACGCCGAACCACGATCGCCATCGCGCACCGGCTCTCGACGATCCGAAACGCCGATGTGATCTTCGCCATCGAGAACGGCGCGGTCGTCGAGCGTGGCACCCACGACGAGCTCCTCGAGGCGGGCGGCATCTACGCGCGGCTGTACGAGGAGCAGTTCGGCAGCGGGGTGGTCGAAGCACATTGCAACGACGGCGTGATCCTGGCCAATGGCCACCCGTGCCGACCTTCGAGCCGGCGACCGCGGCCAGGCGCAGAGGTCCCGATGCTCGAGGCCATAGAGCTACCGGAGTCGGTAGCCGAAGTCCCGTCCGAGCTGCGCACCGTGCTGACGACCTAGCACGAGCTGTGCGTCACGCCTCCTGCTTTGAAGATCGTCGCGACTTGCAAACAGACCAGTCTGTCTGGTATGGTTCGGGAACAGACAGAACTGTCTGTTCAACGGCAAAGGATCTGACATGACCTCCACCTCCTCGGCTATGAACCCCACCGGCTGGGGCCGCTCGCTCTCGGGAGCGCGTGCGGTCGTTCGTGGTTCCACGGTTCTCAAGTCCGGCGCGGCGTTCGGCCTGCTCACCTCGATCCTCGTCACGCTGCTGGCCAGCTCCAGCGCGCCGACCCCGCTGTACGCGATCTACCAGGCTCGTTGGGGGTTCTCCCCGGTGGCGCTCACCGTTGTCTTCGGGGTCTACGCCGTGGCCGTGCTCGTCTCGCTGCTCGTGCTCGGCGCGCTGTCTGATCACATCGGCAGGCGACCGGTGCTGACGGTGGCGCTCGTCGCACAAGCCGGCGTGATGCTCCTGTTCGCCACCGCGAGCGGGCTCGATGTGCTGCTGCTCGCTCGGGTCCTGCAGGGCCTCGCGACCGGCGCCGCAGTTGCGGCGATCGGCGCCGCGCTTGTCGACCTGCACCCAGGACGGGGCCCGGTCGCCAATGCTGCCGGGGCGATGGGCGGATCGGCGAGCGGAGCGCTCGTCTCCGCGCTGCTCGTGCAGTTGCTCCCCGCTCCGACGCAGGTCGTTTACTTCGTGCTGCTCGGCCTGTTCCTGCTCCAGGCGGCCGGCGTGCGCAGGATCGCCGAAACCTCACGCCGGGTGCCCGGCGCGATGCGGTCGCTGCGCCCGACGCTGTCCGTGCCCACCCCGGTCCGTGGAGCGCTCGCCGTCGCCGCTCCGTCGCTGATCGCCGTCTGGGCGCTGGGCGGCTTCTACGGCTCACTCGGACCGTCGCTCGCTGCTCTCGTCGACGGCTCGAACTCCACGATCCTCGGCGGCGCCGCGCTGTTCGTCCTCGCCGGCAGCGGCGCGCTGACGGTCCTCGCCTTCCACCGGACCGGCGCGCGCACGTTCGCTCTCGCGGGCGCCGGCCTGATCATCCTCGGCGTCGGGCTCGTTCTCGCGGCGGTGCCGATCCGCTCGCCGATCGTGTTCTTCACCGGCACCGCAATCGCCGGCGCCGGCTTCGGCGCCGGGTTCCAGGGCGGGCTGCGGACGATCGTGCCGCTCGCCGGACCGGACGAGCGCGCCGGCGTGATCGCCGTCATCTACGTGATCAGCTACCTGGCGCTGGGACTGCCCGCGATCGGCGCCGGCGTCCTGGTCGTCCACACCACCGTCACCCACACCGCCCTGCTGTTCGGCCTCGGGGTGATTGCGCTGGCCGCGAGCACCGGCGCGGGCATCCTCCTGGGCGCCCATCGCGCCCGGCCCCGCGAGACGAACGCGCCAACCACTCCTTGCCTTGCCACCCGATAGCCCCCAGACACACCCCGAAAGGACAACGACCATGACCCCTGAGATGAAGATCCCGAGTTCCGACCATCCGATCACGATCGAGCCCAGCCCCGACCGCGTGATCGTGCGGGCCGGCGACGCCACCCTGGCCGACAGCACGGCCACGCTCGTGCTGCGCGAGGCGGACTACCCGCCGGTTCGCTACATCCCGCTCACCGACGTCGATCAGTCGCTGCTCAGGCCGAGCGACACGTCGACCTACTGCCCGTATAAGGGCGAGGCGTCCTACCGATCGATCACGACCGAGCCGGGCCGGGGCGAGGACGCAGTGTGGTTCTACGAACAGCCGTATGCCGCGGTCGAGCCGATCCGCGACCACGTCGCCTTCTACGCCGACCGCGTCGAGATCACGATCCAGGCAGCCTGAGATGCCATCCGCGACGAGCACCGGTCCCGACATCGTGCGTCGCTCGCCGCGCGAGCGTCTGCTGGAGGCGGCGGGCGAACTGTTCTACGCCGAGGGCGTGCAGTCGGTGGGGATCGATCGCGTGATCGAGCGGGCCGGCGTCGCCAAGGCTTCGCTCTACAGCACGTTCGGTAGCAAAGAAGAACTGGTCGGGGCGTACCTCGAAGAGCGGCACGCGCGCATCCTCGGACGGCTGCGGACCGCGGTCGAAGGGGTCGACCCGGGCGACCCGGTGGCACGGATTCTCGCCGTGTTCGACGCGCAGGCCGAGATCTTCCGCGCCCCGGCTTACCATGGCTGCGCATTCACGGCGGCAGCCGCCGAAGCGCCCCGCGACGGGAGGGTCGACGAGGCCGCGCGCGCCTACCGCCGTGAGATTCGCGAGCTATTCACAGAACTCGCGACCGCAGCGGGCGCGCCCGATCCCCCGCTGCTGGCCAGCCAACTGCAGCTCCTCTATGACGGAGGCGGTAGCGCCGCGAACCTGGACCGGGACCCCTCGATCGCCGGTCCGGCCCGCGCGGCGGCGTCGTCCCTCATTGCAGCTTCGCTCGACCTCTGAATCGCGCTGGCCTCGCGACACTAGGTGCAGCGCGGAAGTGCCGTCACCGGGTGCCGGTAACGTCCACTTCACTTAGCGGCCGTGTCGTCACTCAGGAGGTCGACTTGTCAAGTAGCTCCGTTGAGTCCAGTGAGCTCCGCGCGCTGACCTGGGGCTGGTGGCTCGCGCTCCTGATTGGCGTGCTGAGCATCGTGGCGGGCATCATCGTGGTCCTGAAGCCGAGCGACAGCCTGTCCACGCTCGCGGTGATCTTCGGAATCTTCATTCTCATCGACGGCATCGTCGAGATCGTCGCCGCGATCGCCGGTGACACCGAGAGCCGGGGGATGCTGGCGGTCATCGGGACGCTCAGCGTGATCGCCGGTGTGCTGCTCATTCGCCATCCGCTCGGCGGAGTCAGAGCGGTCGCGTTGCTGCTGGGAATCTGGTTGATTGCCGCCGGCGTGGTGCGCTTCATCGCGGCGTTCGGCTACCCAGGGCATCGGATCTGGCGGATCTGCGTGGCGCTCGTGCTTGCGATATTCGGGATCGTGATCGTGTCCGCTCCCCACATCGGATATGCGACGTTGGCGCTGATCTCGGGTATCTGCTTTATCTGCTACGGCTTGGGGATGGTCGCCGTGGGTTGGGCCATGCACGCCCTCCGACACGAAGGCTCGTCGATCGAACCGGAACCGCGAGCGTCTTGACCTCGGCGTCAGGCGGCAACGATGAGCAGATCATCGGTGCCAACGCGAACAACATCACCGGGATGGAGCTGTCGGCCGCGCCTCAGCTCAGGCTCACCGTTGACGGTCACCTCACCGCTGGCGATCAGAGCCTTGGCATCCGCCCCGCCCGAGGCAGCACCGGCAAGCTTGAGCAGCTGGCCAAGGCGGATCATGTCGCCGGCGATTTCGATCAATTGCTCCACAGGGAGAGCATCTCAGGTCCGGTCCGGCGCGACTAATGGCAAGCGCCGGACGCCGGCTTCGGGTTGCCCGTAGCCCTGGTCTCGGCGAGGATCAGTCGTCGCGTGGCGGGGGCTGAAAGACGATTCGCTTGAGCTCGGCGATTGCGTTGCCGCCGAGACGAAGTGCGGTCTGGAAGCCCTCGCGTCCCAGTTCGCCGGCGTCGAGCGACCGCCGGAGTTCGTCGAGTGCCGGTCGCTCGTCGTCGAGGACCTTGTCGCGCGGAGCGTCCAGCAGGATCAGGTGTCGCGGGCGCCGGAGGCCATGTGCGAGGCGCACGTACCGTTCGCGCTCGAGAGCGTCGAAACCCTCGAGCGGCAGCACGACGCTCTGCCCAGCCTGCAGCCGCTTCAGAACGGCGCCGGCGAGAAGTTCGCCGGCACGTTCCGCGATCTCGCTTTCCGCGACCCGACCGGCGAGCAGGGCTCGCACCCGAGCCGGCGCGAGAGTCGCCCCGCGCTCCTCGATGACGCGCTCGGCGAACCGTGCGGGCTCCGTCGTCTCGGCGCCGACGATGATGAGAAGGCTCCCGGGCGAGTAGCGCAGCCGATGCGAGGGCGCGAGAACGCGGCACCGAACTGACACGTCGACCGGGCGGGGTGGGCGGCCATCTGCGCGCGGGCGCTCCGATGACCAGCCCGTGCGCTCATCGGCGGAGATCTTGACGCTTCGGGCGCCGGGTTTCTCGGACACGCAGACAATCATCGTCGACCCGGCCGGTTCGTGCTCTGCGGGTCGCGTCCGCGACTGATATTTCTGGACCGAGCGGTCACAGCCGGGAACGCGCCGGATCGGGTGCGGGCAGCGCCGTCGATTGCGTAGCCAAATCAACCGCGCGCGAAGGGTGTAGCCTGCCGCCGATGGACGATCGCGCTGGTCTGCTGATTCGGTATGGCGGGGAGTTCGTCGACGGGGTGGTGTGCCGAGCATCGGGATCGTTCGTGGAGACCGTGGATGGCCAGCGTGTGCTCGACTTCACCGCAGGTCAGATCTGCGCGACCGTCGGTCATAACCACCCTCGCGTGGTCGCCGCGATCGAGCGCGCCTGTCGTGATGTGCTCCACCTGAACTCGTGGATGCTGTCGGAGCCGGTGCTGGCGCTGGCGCAGCGACTTGTCGCGACGCTCCCGGAGCCTCTGCGCCGGGTGATGCTGCTGTCGACCGGGGGAGAGGGGATCGAGGCGGGCCTGCGGATGGCGAAGCTGTCCACCGGGCGCTTCGAGGTGCTGTCGCTGACGCGCAGTTGGCACGGGGTCACCGGCGGCGCGTCGGCGGTCACCTATGCGGCGAGCCGGCATGGCTACGGACCGCCTGTTCCCGGCGTCTTCGCGCTGCCAGCGCCATACGCGTATCGCTGTCCGATCCGCCACTGCGACGAGGTCTGTGACTGCACCTGCCTGGAGGCGGGCTTTGACCTGTTTGATCAGGTGTCGGCCGGCTCGCCGGCGGTGGTGGTAGCCGAGCCTGTGCTGTCAGCCGGAGGGGTGATCGTGCCGCCGCCCGGGTACTTCGCCCGGCTGACCGAGTTGGCGCACGAGCGGGGCATGCTGGTGATGTTGGATGAGTGCCAGACCGGGCTGGGTCGGCTCGGAGCGATGTACGGCTTCCAGGTGTACGGGATCGTGCCGGACCTCTTAGTGCTATCGAAGACGCTTGGCGGCGGCGTGCCGATCAGCGCGCTCATCACCAGCGCCGCGATCGAACGGGAGTGTTTTGAGCGAGGGTTCACGCACGTCACCTCGCACGTCTCGGATCCGATGCCGGCGGCGGCGGCTCTAGCCGTGATCGACGTGGTCGAAGAGGAGAGCCTGGCTGATCGCGCCCGTGCTCGTGGGGAATACCTGCTCGAGCGTCTCGGGGAGCTGCAAGAGCGCCACGAGCAGATCGGCGACGTGCGCGGCCTGGGGCTGCTGTGCGGGCTTGAGCTGGTGGTGAGCCGCGAGACGCGCGAGCCCGCCGATGCACTTGGCTCGGCGCTCACCGACGAGTGCCAGCGCCGCGGCCTGTCGATCAACCTCGTCCGCGGCGGCACGGGTGGGCAAGCCAGCTGTCTCCGGATGGCGCCGCCGCTCACGGTCAGCGAGGACGAGATCGACCTCGCCGCGACGATCATCGACGAGGCCCTCCGGACCGTCGTCAACCGCACCACAGCCGCTGCCGCAACGGCATAAGTTCTCAGAAGCGCGCGTGAAGAAGATCGGATTCCTTTCCTTCGGTCATTGGACCCCTAGCCCGCAGTCGCGGACGCGCTCTGGCGCGGATGCGCTGCTGCAGTCGATCGAGCTTGCGGTCGTGGCGGAGGAATTGGGCGCCGACGGCGCGTACTTTCGAGTGCACCATTTCGCGCGTCAGCTCGGCTCGCCGTTCCCGCTGCTGGCGGCGATCGGCGCGCGCACGTCGCGGATCGAGATCGGTACCGCCGTGATCGACATGCGCTACGAGAACCCGATGTACTTCGCGGAGGACGCCGGGGCGGCTGATCTGATCGCTGGTGGCCGGCTTCAGCTGGGGATCAGCCGGGGATCGCCCGAGCAGGTGATCGATGGCTGGCGGTACTTCGGCTACGCACCCGTCGACGGCGACAGCGATGCCGACATGGCGCGCAAGCACGCCGAGGTCGCGCTGGAGGTTCTGCGCGGCGACGGGTTCGCGTCGCCGAACCCGCGGCCGATGTTCGCCAATCCGCCCGGCCTGTTGCGGCTCGAGCCGCACTCAGCTGGTCTGCGCGAGCGGATCTGGTGGGGGTCGGGATCAAACGCGACCAGCGTCTGGGCGGCCCGGCTGGGGCTCAACCTGCAGAGCTCGACGTTGAAGGACGACGAAACCGGCGAACCGCTGCACGTCCAGCAGCGCAAGCAGATCGAGGCCTACCGCGAGGCGTGGAACGAGGCCGGGCATGACCGTCAGCCGCGGGTGTCCGTCAGCCGCAGCATCTTCGCGCTCACCACCGATATCGACCGCGCCTACTTCGCCGGCAACCGCGACTCCCAAGACCAGATCGGCATGATCGACGAGCACACGCGCGCGATCTTCGGCCGCTCCTACGCCGCCGAGCCCGACGTGCTCGTTGAGCAGCTTCAGGACGGACGAGGCGATCGAGGCGGCCGACACGCTGCTGCTGACCGTGCCCAACCAGCTCGGCGTCGAATACAACGCTCACGTCATCGAGAACATCCTCAAGTACGTCGCGCCGGCCCTCGGCTGGCGCTGACCCCACCCTGCGTGGGCGGGTCGAGACCTACTCCGGTTCCCAGCGCCAGCCGTCGCGGTTTTCGCAGGTGATGGCTTCGCCGTCGCCGGCGACACCACTCATCCCGTGGTCGGCGTTCGAGCTACAGGGTGCCGATGCGGTCGGGTGGCCAGTAGGTGAAGACCGCGTCGCCGATGATCCAGGTTCCGGGGACAGGACCCCAGAATCGGCTGTCGTCCGAATCGCCTCGGTTGTCGCCCATCACGAACCACATACCGCGGGGGACCCGGACCGGGGTTGTGAAGTTGCAAGCGGATTCCCCCGGGAAGCAGGGGCGCGTGTACCCGTCGGCTTCTCGGTGCCCGTTCCTGATCACGTGCCCGTCTTGGATCGTGATGACGTCACCGGGTCCGGCGACGATCCGTTTGATGAACGTCTGGCCGGATTCCGGATTTGGCCAGTCGCAGACGGCGCTCGCCGGATGGGGTCGGCCGCATCCCTCGCTGTCGGCGCCCTGCGGCGGGTGGAACACGACGATCTGGCCGACGTGCAGCGACTTGAAGATGCGGTCGACTAGAACCCGCTGGCCAAGCGTGAGGGTCGGTTCCATCGAGCCGCTGGGAATCTTGTACGGCTTGACAACCCAGGCCTGGATCGCGAGCGCAAGTCCGACCGCGACCAGTACGGTCGCGATCAGCTCCGCGAGCGATCGCGCGCGACGTCTCGAGAGCACTGGCATGTGTGGGGGAGATGAGCTCGGCGCTTAGCCGGGTGGCTCGTCTGGCTGTGCACCTGCCGCCAGCTACTCGCGTGCCCAACCCCGACGCGAGTAGACGGAGCGACCTGGAGCCGTATGGCCTTCGCGCCGGATGCCTGAGGAAGTTCGACCGCTGCAAAGGTGACGATCGACATCGCGCCGACCGCGATCCACGCAATGGCAACGCGCGTGAGGCTTGGCCGGGACCGACGACGAGTCGGACGAGTGGCTCGAACCGCGCTGACGATCGTGTCCACATCGCCCAGTCGCGCGATCGCATCGCGAACCGCCGCCTCCTCGGGCACGCCGGCTTCCCTGAGGTCAGCCACGCAGTCCTCCAGATGGTGCTCAAGCTCGCGCAGGACGCGGCGGCGCTCCCACCATCCGCCACCCAGCGATTCCGTCAGTCTGGCCAGGAACTCGGCTCGGGGGTCGCGGCTAATCTCCAGCCCCCTCGGGCGCGGGGGCAAATACGGAGTCAATCGCACGACTCAGGCGCTGCCAGCTCTCAAACCGCTCCCGGAGCGCAGTCTGGCTCTTGGGTGACGCGGCGTACACGCGTCGGCGCCGGCCGCCGACCTTCTCCCAATGACTGTGGACCAGCCCTTCCTTCTCGAGCTTGTGGAGGACCGGATACAGCGTTCCCTCGGGGACCTCGAGCGCCCCGGCCGAGCGAGCGCGCAGCTCCGATGCGATCGCATAGCCGTGCAGGGGACCCTGCTGAAGAATCGCCAACAGGAGACCGTCAAGCTGTCCTTGGAAGCTCTGCATACCTCGTAAGAATATGCATCGGTGATCTAGGTGTCAAACCCGCTCGAGGTCCACAACGGGCGCGTCGTCTCATTACTGTGCTGCCCCGTGGTCCATGAACTCGGTGTGTTGACCCCAGCATGGTCGGCGAATACGCAGCACTTCTAGCGCTCGCGGGACTCGGCGGGGTCGGCGTGCCTGGACCGGGTGACTCGGGACTGATCGCCGCGGCGCTGCTGGCCGCGGACGGCTATCTCACTCTCACGGTGGTCCTTGCCGTCGCCTATGTCGGCTGCTTTCTGGGACGCATGGTCGGCTATCGGCTCGGCGCCAAGGGCGGCCGCCCTCTGATGGAACGTCCAGGCTTCTCCCAGCGGTTCAGATCGCGGATGCTCACGAAAGGCGACGAGCTGTTTGAGCGGTTTCCGCGGATCGCCGTGCTGCTCGCGCCGGCGCCGATTTCGGGGATCTACGGAGTACGTCGGCCGATCTTCCTGCTGGCGTCGCTCGTGGTCACGCTGAACTGGACGCTGTTGACGGGACTCATCGCGTATTTCATAGGCGAGGCGGCGCTGGCGGCGATCGGTCGCGCCGGGATCAAAGGGGCGCTCGTGATCGTCGTACTCGCGACAGCTGGTGTGACCTCTCGGTACCTGTGGCACCGGGCCCGGCCGCGGCGCGACAAAACTACCTGATCGCCACCGCGGGCTTCGGTGGTCTCACGATCGCCGGCTGGATGCCCTCGGCCGCTCCGGTGTGACGCGCTTCGTCCAGGAGTGGGGATGGCTTGAAGCCTTTGACGGTGAGATAGAGGCCGAGGGACAGCTCCCAGAGGAACTCCGGAATTGTCGCGATGGCCTGCGCCGCGGAGCCTCGTCCGATGACGTCCATCACGACGGCGATCCCCGACAGGCAGATCAGAGGTCCCCCGATGAGCCCCAGCATGGACATGCCTCGCGGAACCAGGCGGGACTTGTACATCACCCCGCCCCTGGTTCAAGGGGCGAGGCACCGTCCGAGCAGGTCGGCGAGTTCGCGCTGCTGCGTGGCCGTCAGGCGAGTGAACATCGACGACTCGGCGATCGCGGCGATCAGGCGGTGCCGGGCTACCGTTCCGGCCGGCGTGAGGGCGAGCGCCTTCACACGTCGGTCGCTCGCGGCCGGGGCTCGTCTAACCAGTCGACGCTCCTCGAGGCGACCCACGAGGAAGGTGACGTTCGAAGGGTCGCACCGCAGACGTTCGGCGAGCTCACGGCGGGAGAGCGGACCCAGCGCCGGGTCGAGCTGCCACAGCGCATCCGCCAGTGGCAGCGTGAGGTCGAGCTCGACCAGCGTGTCGTGGAGGGCGCTCTCCAGGCTCGTGTGCAACCCGTAGGCCGCGTGGGCCAGCCGGTGGGGGAGCGACGGTCGCTCGTTGGGGACGTGCTTGGTCTCGCGGGCCATCGTAAGCGGTGATCGTTGAAGGCTTCACGCGCTGGCTAACCTACGTGAAGACTTCATGTATCTAACCGCGATCGGGAGCCGAGGACAATCATGAGCGTGCACGAGTCGGAGCGGACAATGGGCGACGACGACCCCAGGATCGAGCCGCTCGACGACGCCGTCGATCACGCCCGGGGCCCGGCTGGGGCCAGAGTCGTCGTCGAATACGGCGACTACGAGTGCCCATACTCCCGCGCCGCCTACCGCTCGATCGAGCAGATCGAGGCGGAGCTGGGTCAGGGCATTCGCTTCGTGTTCCGGCACTTCCCGCTGATCGAGATCCACCCGCACGCCCTGGCGGCCTCGATGGCCGCCGAGGCGGCGGCGCGGCAGGGCCGGTTCTGGGAGATGCACGACATGCTCTTCCACCACCAGAAGGCGCTCGAGGATGACGATCTTCGCCGCTACGGCGGCGAGATCGGACTCGACATCGCCCAGTTCGACACCGACCGCGGTGGCGAGGCGGTCCTCGGACGGATCGAGCGCGACGTCCGGAGTGGGCTCACGTCCGGACAAGTCCTTGGCACGCCGACGCTGTTCATCGACCGGGTCCTCCACCGCGGCGGTTACGACTCGGCATCCCTCCTGGAAGCGCTCGCTCGGTGAGCGCGGTTAACGTTACGTCATGAGCGAGCCCCCCCAGCGGCGCCCCGCGATCGTGTTGGTGGACGATGAGCCCGCTGTGCTGGCCGCGGTCTCGCGCGACCTGCGTCGCGGGTTCGGCGAGCGCTACCGCATCGTTCGCGCCGCGTCGGGCGAGGAGGCGCTCGAGGTCTTGCGCGAGCTCGTCCGTCGTGGCGAGCAGGTGGCGCTGCTGGTGGCCGACCAAAGGATGCCGGGGCTGTCGGGCACGGACTACCTCGTTCAGGCGCGCGAGATCGTGCCGACCGCCAAGCGCGTCCTGCTGACGGCGTACGCCGACACCGAGGCGGCGATCCAGGCGATCAACGAGGTCTCGCTCGACTACTACCTACTCAAGCCGTGGGACCCGCCCGAGGAGCAGCTGTTCCCGGTCGTCGAGGACCTGCTCGGCTCCTGGGAGGCCGGCGCCGCGCTCGAGTCCGGCGGCGTGCGTCTGATCGGGCATCGCTTCTCCCGGGCGACGCACGACCTCCGTGACTTCCTGGCTCGCAACCGGGTGCCGGCGCGGTGGCTCGACGTCGAGCGCGAGGCGGAGGCCCGCCAGCTGTTGAAGGTGGCGGGTGTCGAGGACGACCGCCTGCCGGTGGCACTGCTCGAGGACGGGACCGTGCTCGAGCGCCCGACGGTGCTCGAGCTCGCCGAGCGGCTCGGGGTAGCCGGCCAGCCGGCCTTCGAGCACTACGATCTCGTGATCGTCGGCGGTGGGCCGGCCGGTCTGGCGGCCGCCGTCTACGGCGCATCGGAGGGGCTCAAGACGATCATGGTCGAGCGCGAGGCGCCGGGTGGTCAGGCCGGTCAATCGAGCCGCATCGAGAACTACCTCGGGTTCCCGGCCGGACTGAGCGGGTCCGACCTGGCCCGCCGCGCGACCGATCAGGCGCGCCGGCTCGGCGCCGAGCTGTTGAGCCTTCAGGACGCGACCAGGCTGCGGGTCGAGGGGTCGGGCAGGATCGTCGAGCTCTCGGGCGGCGGCAGCCTCAGCGCCTCGAGCGTGCTGGTCGCCTCGGGGGTGTCCTACCGCCAGCTCGACGTGCCCGGATTCGCCGAGCTGACCGGACAGGGGATCTACTACGGCGCGGCGCTGACCGAGGCACGCTCGTGCGGCGACCAGCACGTCGTCGTGATCGGCGGCGCCAACTCGGCGGGACAGGCGGCCGTGTACTTCTCGAAGTATGCGCGGCTGGTCACGATTCTCGTGCGCGGCGACTCGCTCGCGAAGTCGATGTCTCACTATCTGATCGAGCAGATCGAGGCGCTCGACAACGTCGAGGTCCGCACCCGCACCGAGGCGATAGCGGCGGAAGGCGACGGGCAGTTGCGGACGCTGCGTCTGCGGAACCCGGATGGCAGCGAGTCGGTTACGGAGGTCGACGCGTGCTTCGTGTTCATCGGGGCGATGCCGCTCACGGACTGGCTCGCCGGAGTCGTGGCGCGTGACGAGCGCGGCTTCATCCTGGCCGGGCTCGACGCCAAGCAGGACAGCTGGCCGCTTCCGCGCGATCCCTTCCCGCTCGAAACGAGCGTGCCCGGCGTGCTCGTCGCCGGCGACGTCCGCTCGCGATCGATCAAGCGAGTGGCAAGCGCCGTCGGAGAGGGGTCGATGGCGGTGTCGCTGATCCACCAATACCTGGCCGAGGGATGACGTCCGTCGGGCAAACACCCGTGTCGGTTGCCGATCTGCGGCCCGTCGATCTGTTCGACGACCTCGACGACGCCGCGCTGGCCGAGTGGGCCGCGGTGGCGGAGGACCGGCGATTCGGCGCCGGGGACCTCGTGGTCGAGGCCGGTCGGGAGCCGGAGGGGCTGCACTGCCTGCTCGAGGGCGGCCTCCAGATGTTCGTCAAGGACGGCGATCGCCTCGAGCCCACCGGCCATCAAACCGCGCCAACCTGGATCGGCGCGGTGCCCACGCTCACGGAGACCATCGTCGCCGCACAGATGACCGCACTCACGCCGGCGCGGGTGGCACTGATCCCGGCGGACGAGTTCCGGCGCCTGGCGCTGGCCCACCCCGCGGTGCATGGCCGGATCATGCGCCAGGTCCGGCCCGTTGTCGCCCGCTTCACCGCGATCGAGCAGAGCCGCGAGCGGCTGGCCGCGCTCGGGACGATGTCCGCGGGACTGGCGCACGAGCTGAACAACCCGGCGTCGGCTGCCCGCCGCTCGGCGGCGGACCTGGCCGAGGCGCTCGACGTGATCGGTGCCACGCTCAGGGAGCTGGTCCAGGCCGGCGTCGAGCGCGAAGCCGCCAGCCGGATCGCCGACCTGCGCGATCAGGCGCTGCATCAGTGCGCCGAGCGCAGCGCCCTGTCGGCGCTCGACGCCGCCGACGCCGAGGACGAGATGCGCGACCGACTGGAGGCGGTCGGCGTGCCCGACGCGTGGCGACTAGCTGAACCACTGGCTGCCGCGGGACTCGACTCGGAGTGGCTCGAGCAGATGCGCGCATCGGCGGGATCGGCCACGCCGGCGGCGGTGCGGTCGGTGGCGGCGTCGCTGAGCGCGCAGCGACTCGTGAGCGACCTGCGCGAGTCGACCGAGCGGATGAGTTCCTTGATCGGTGCGGTCAAGGCCTACGCCTACATGGACCGGGGCGGGGTCGTGCAGGCCGACATCCACGAGGGCCTTGAGACCACGCTCAAGGTCATGGGCCACAAGCTCAAGCACACCGAGATCGCGCTCGAGCGCGACTACGACCGCACGCTGCCTCCGCTGACGATCTACGGCTCGGAGCTCAACCAGGTGTGGACGAACCTGCTCGACAACGCGATCGACGCCCTCGGCTCCACCGGCACGATCACGCTGCGCACACGCCGGGACGGCGGCTGCATCGTGGTCGACATCGCCGACACCGGGCCGGGGATCCCGGCCGAGGCGCGCTCACACGTGTTCGAGCCGTTCTATACGACCAAGGACGTGGGGAAAGGCACGGGGCTCGGCCTGGACACCGCTCGGCGGATCGTCGAGGAGCGCCACAGCGGCTCGCTCACGTTCGACACCAGTGAGAACGGCACAACGTTCCACATCTGGCTCCCCCTCCAACCACCCACCCCGACAGCAACGGAGACGCGAACATGACGACCTGCACTCATCTCGACACCGTCACAGTCCTCCAACTGCCGGAAGCGGTGGCGGGGTGCGAGGAGTGTCTGCGCGAAGGCGGGGTCTGGTTGCACCTGCGGATCTGCCTCGGCTGCGGTCACGTCGGCTGCTGCGACGACTCTCCGAACCGGCACGCCACCGCCCACAACCACTCAAGCGGTCACCCGCTGATCCGCTCGCTCGAGCCGGGAGAGGAGTGGTCGTGGTGCTACGTCGACGAGGTGGCCATGATCATCCCGGAGATCAAGGGCCACACCCGCATCCCACCCTCACCGATGCTCGCCGGATAACTGGCTACGAGGTCGCTCTGGCGGCGGGGTGGCTGTTGTCGTTGCGGCCCAGCCGGCGAGCAACCTGAGCGTCTCTTCGGCGCGGCTGCCGGGCTCGGCGGTGTGGGTGAAGACGGTGAGGCCGGTCCGGGCTTGACAAGAGTTCTTGTGACAACTAGTCTTGTCACAAGAGATCTTGTGGAAAGGAGAAGGTCGTGTACCAGCACCCAGCGCTCCTCGAGGCCTTGATGAGAGAACGTGCCGCCGAGGTTCGAAGGCATGCGGCCGGGGAAACTGCCCCGATCCGACGTGAGAAGCGCCCGCACAAACTCGTCGCCGCGGCCCGGCGCGGAACCGGATGGATGCTCGTCGATATGGGTCTGCGGCTGGCCGTGCCTCGTGGCGGCACAAACCATCCCGTGGCGCGCGGGCAGCGATGATGCTCCACCGGCCGAGTCGGTCTGCATGAGCCCGGCTCGGCGCCCGAGCGGGAAGACCGCACCGAAGCGCGCTCGCCCCGCGCAGGTCGCGTCTGAAAGCGCCGCGGCGTCCGCGGCGTCCGCGGCGGCCAACGAGCCGGCAGGCGACTCGCGGCCGTCCCGCCAGGTGATCACCGACGCGCGAGCCATGCGCGCGCTCGCGCACCCGTTACGTGTGGCCCTTCTCGAGACGATGCGACGCGACGGGGAGATCACCGCCACCCGCGCGGCGGAGCTGCTCGACGAGAGCCCCGGGAACATGTCGTGGCACCTCCAGACCCTCGCCAAGTATGGCTTCGTGGAGGAGACCGGCGAAGGGCACGGGCGCAGCCGTCCGTGGCGGATGGTCAGCGACTCCCGCAGCTTCGAAACCGGCATGACGGACCCAGACGTGGCCGCCGCCGGCGAAGCGCTCGAGCGGACCTTCATCGAGCGCGCCTACGACCAGTTGCGCGAATGGTGGTCGCGACGCCTCACCTACCCGGTGAAATGGCGGCGCGCTGCGTTCATTACCGAGCGCGTCACGTATCTAACCGCCGCGGAGCTCGCGATGATCTCGGAGGAGGTACACGAGATCTACACCCGCTACGCGGACCGCGGGTCCAAGGAGAAGCGCCCGGCCGGCGCGCTCCCGATCCACCTCTACGCACACGGGCACCCGCTCCCGCCCACCGCTGCGGGCAACTGAGACCGATGCCCCACAACATCGACTGGGGTCGAGGCCGTTGCGCCGGTACGATCTCGCCCGTGTCGGCGTCGCGGGGTGAGACATGAGCAAGCAGCTCAAGCTGGGTTTCAACACCGGGTACTGGGCGGGTGGCCCGCCTGCCGGTGCGGTGGACGCGATCGTCGAGGCGGAGCGGCTCGGTTTCGACTCGGTGTGGTGTTCTGAGGCGTACGGCTCGGACGCGTTGACGCCGCTCGCATGGTGGGGCAGCCGGACCGAGCGGGTACGGCTGGGTACCGCAATCGCGCAGTTGAGTGCGCGGCAGCCGGCGGCGACTGCGATGGCGGCGATGACCCTTGATCATCTGTCTGGCGGCCGGTTCATTCTCGGGCTGGGCGCGTCGGGCCCGCAGGTCGTCGAGGGCTGGTATGGAATGCCGTTTGAGAAGCCGCTCGCGCGCACGCGCGAGTACGTGGGCATCCTGCGCGACATATGGGCTCGCCAGCATCCGGTCAGCAGCGGTGGCTCGCACTATCCGCTTCCGCTGCGTGAGGGACCCGGCGTGGCCGGGCTCGGCAAGCCGCTCAAGGCCTCGATCCATCCACTCCGCGAGGACATCCCGATATTTCTCGCTGCCGAGGGCCCGAAGAACGTTGCCCTGGCCGCCGAGCTGTGCGACGGCTGGATGGCGATGCTGCTCTGCCCTCACGAGCGGTTCTACGCCGACGCGCTGGCAGAAGGGTTCGCCCGACCGGGCGCGCGCCGCAACGCCGAGGAGTTCGAGGTTGCGGCGATGGTCCCGTTCATCGTGAACGACGACGTCGAGGCCGCCGTCGACATGGTGCGGCCGTTCTATGCCTTGTACTTCGGCGGCATGGGCGCCAAGAACGGCCAGAACTTCCACGCCAACGTGGCGATCCGCATGGGTTACGAGCGGGACATCGTCGAGATCCAGAATCTGTACCTCGATGGCAAGAAGGACGAGGCGGCGGCCCGAATCCCCTCTGAACTGATCCAGAAGATGTCGCTCGTGGGCTCAGCGGACAAGATCCGCCACGATCTGGAGGCGTGGGAGGACTCGTTCGTGACGACGTTGCTGATCAACGGTGATCGAACGATGCTGCGACAGGCCGCGGACATCGTGCTCGACTGACCCGAGCTAGCTCGCAGCCGACGGAAGCCCGAGCCGGCGCGCGAGGAACTCGCGCTGCTCCTCGTAGAGCTCGTCGGGCAGGTGGCTGAACCAGGCGCACCCGTCGGGCAGGCCGTCGGCGTCGGGAAACGAAGGGACAACCTCGGTGCGGAACGCGAGCCCGACCGGTGAGTCGAGGCCGTTGTTGTAGTGGCTCGGATACTCGATGTAGCCGAGCAGCTCACCGACCGCGACCTCGAACCCGAGCTCGTCGCGGGCCACGCGCTTGACCGTGTCGGCCACGGGCTCGCCGAACAGCACGGTGCCGCCCGGGATGTGCCAGGCGCCGAGGTTGGGCGGGATGTCCCGCCGCGCCAGCAGCACCTCCCGCGCGGGCGTCACGATCACGACCTCGACGCAGAGACGCGCCACTCGGCTGAAGATCGAGTCGAACTCGGCCTTGGGCAGCCAGCCGGCAGGACGGGAAGGTTCAGGCACGCGACACCACCGACAGGATGTTGCCGGTTCTCGGTGGCGCTCGCGCGGCGACGGCGGGCCGGCCATAGCGGCCGCTGCCGGCGGCCGCCGGCATGCAAACTTCCCAGGCGTGGCGGCACTGGACCTCCCAACGATCGTGACCGGCGACCTCACGCTGCGGCCGTGGACGGCTGCCGACGCGCCGGCGCTGGTCGAGGCGTGCGGCGACGAGGGAATCTGCCGGTTCACGATCAGAAGACTCAATACATGGTCACTCGACAAGGAGCAGTCGGTTCGGCGAAATGCGTTCGAGTTACCGATATGGACTCGAACGCCCGAGTGCTGCTTTTGACTGCTACTTATCCGTGAATCGGCGTCAGAAAAAAGCGGACGCCGTAGGAGGTCTGGCGGAAGCGCGGGGATCTCCTACGGCTGACGACTGAGTGGCCGAGTAGTCGGCGAACTTGATCATTCGGTCGCCCGCGGTGACGTGGGGTGCAAGGGTCCTGCACTGGAGTAGGGCTGGTAGCGGGGTGGGATGTGGCCGGCGAGAGACCAGAGGAGGAGTTCGCCGAAGGCGACGTCGCGGCTGAGGGGGTCGGCCATCAGGCAGGTGGTGTCCTCATCGTTGATCATGGCGACGACCACCAGGTCGCACCAGGCGGCCGCAGCGAAGTCGGCGACCAACCTCGGGTCGGCTCCTGCCTTCCTCAGTGCTGCTTGAAGGCGCTCGACCTCGGGGAGGGGGACCGCCGCTAGCAGCGACGATCCCTCCTCCCAGTCGCGGATTGCCTTGAGGGGGAGGTCGGCGGCGATGGCCAGCCTTGCTTCGCTCATGCCAGCCGATAGCCGGGCCGCGCGCAGCACGGCGCCGGCGACTACGCCGGGCAGGAAGCCGCGGTTGGCGGAGCGGCTGACGCGGTGACTGGTCGGCCTGTCGAGACTCGCTGTGGATGCCACCCTGGTTCTCCGATCCTTGGGATGGTGCCGTTGGCTCTGTGAGTTCTTGCAGCGCTTCACCGTGTGGTCCGCGTCATCGAATGCCCTCTAAGTGGCGTGGGGTCGTGCCAGGGATGGTGGGCTCGTCGTCGCTGATCGAGTCCTGTGCGGAGCTGGGCTGGATAACACCTGGAGGTCGCGTTCCGGCATCTGGACGTGCAGCCCGGAGATGGTGCGCATGGCGCGGGCGAGGGGCGTCGGGGCCTCGTTGGAGAGGTAGCCGCGGTGCTCGCGGTTCATGGCAACCCGCATGAGCACCAGGAGGCTGACCACGGCGACTGCGAAGAATGCGCCCGCAAAGATCGTTGCGATGATCACTTGCTTGCTCCTACTGGGGTGGACTGCCGGGACGGTGACGGTTCTCCCGCTGGTCTCTTCGCGAAGGCTTGCGATTCGTATCTCTCGGGGTCTCGCCGTCCGTTTTGATGTGCTTTCATCGAATCGCTGGCGCGGTGAGAGCAGGGTGTCTGCGGACTAGCCCCGCACTAGTCCGTTCGCTAGTCCTGCCTGGCGGGTGTCTCAGGTGCGCCCTAGGCTCGAAACGACAGCAAGCCGCAGCCAAAGGAAGCGATCAGCGATGACGAGCACACGACCGCGCTTGAAGGAATTACGCGAAGAGCGCGGCTGGACTCAGCAGGACGTCGCGGACCAGGTCGCGCGTCTCGCCTGGCTCCGCGGCACGAGCGTGCCGGCGTGAACGCCGACATGGTGGCGAAGTGGGAGCGGGGCGAGAAGCGCCCGAGCCCGCGCTACCGGGAGTTGCTGTGCCTGCTCTTCGGGGTCGATGCCCAGACGCTGGGCTTCGGCGGGGCTGCCCAGCCTTTCGCCGGGGCCCGCGCCCAGGCGGAGGAGGCACGCTGATCGCCACGCTGGCGGGGCGGCGTCCCTGCTGGACCAGCTGGGAGCCGCCGGGGCGATCTTGCAGCCACGAATGTTCGGCGTTTGGAAGGACGAACTCATGCACCGCCGCGCCATGCTCAAACTCATCGGTCTCGCGACGACTGCGGGCTTCGCGTCCCTTGCCGATGCCGATGCCTCGCCGTCGGGCAAGCCGACGCCGGATACCGTGCAGGACCTCGATCAGCTGGCCGACCGGTATCAGGCGATGTATCACTCGACCGCCCCGACCGTGCTGATGACTCCGGTGGTCGCGCACCTGGAGACGCTGCGGGATCTGCTGCGCCAGGGCGGCGACGCGCATCTGCGGCGCAAGCTGTTCGCCAACCGGGCCCGGGTGGCCACGCTGGCCGGGCGGCTGGCGTTCTTCGATCTGCGGGATCCGCTGGCCGCCCGGGGCTACTACAACCTGGCGCTGGAATCGGCGCGCGAGGCCGGCGACCATCTGCAGGCCGCGGCCGCGCTGGCGCACATGGCGTTCATCCCGGCGGCCGACTACAGGTTCACCGCCGCGCTGGACTATCTGCGGGCCGCGGCCCAGCACGTGGCCAAGCAGCCCGACAGCCGGGTCGCGTCGTGGCTGTACGCGGTGGAGTCGGAGATCCAGACCAACGCCGGGGCGCACGCGGCCGCGCTGGCCGCGATCGAGCGGGCGCTGGCGACGCTGGACAAGCCGGGGCTGACCGCTGACCTGCCGTGGTTCGACTACTACGACGCCACCCGGCTGTCGGGGTTCGCCGGCTATGCGACCGCTGCGGGCGGGCCGGTTCGAGGAGTCGCGCATCGCGCTGACCGGGGCGCTGGAGCGCATGCCACGGACCGCGGTCAAGCAGCGAGCCGTGTTCCTGGCCGACATCGCGTCGGTGGACCTGGCCAGCGGCGATCTGGACCAGGCGTGCGCGACCGCCGGCGATGCCGCCGAGCAGCTGCGTCAGGCCGGGTACGCGATCGGGTTCGGGAGGCTGCAGGACTTCCGCGACTCGGTGGCGCGCTGGTCGGATTCGACGCCGGTGCGGGCGCTGGACGAGCAGCTCGCCGCGCTCGGATGATGGCGGGAGACGAGGACTGCCGGGGCGATCCGCGCGGTCTGGTTCGACGTCGGCGAGACCCTGATCGACGAGAGCCGCGAGTACGGCACCTGGGCGGACTGGCTCGGCGTGCCCCGGCACACCTTCTCGGCCGTGTTCGGGGCCGTGATCGCCCGTGGTGGCGACTACCGGGAGGTGTTCCAGCACTTCCGGCCCGGCTTCGACCTCGGCCAAGGAACGCCAGGCGCGGCTGGATGCCGGGCTGGGGGAGTACCTGAGCGGTCACGACCTCTACCCCGATGCGCGGCCGTGCCTGCAGGCCCTCAGAGACGCCGGCTACTTCGTCGGCGTGGCGGGCAACCAGACCGCCCGGGCGGGCCGGTTCCTGCGCGAACTGAACCTGCCCTGCGATGTGCTCGCCACCTCCGACGAATGGGGCGTGGAGAAGCCCGACCCGGGGTTCTTCGACAAGCTGGTCGCGGTGTCCGGGTATCCGGCCAGCGAGATCGCCTATGTCGGGGACCGGCTGGACAACGACATCGCGCCCGCTGCCCAGGCCGGGCTGTTCACCGTCTGGCTGCGCCGCGGCCCGTGGGGCTACGTTCTCCGGCCCGGCGATCCCTCGCCCGCGGCGGCCCCCTTCCTGACGGTGCTCCGTCGCTGACGATCGGAACCCTCGACGAGCTGGTCGCCAGGCTCGCAACGGATCGGCCCTAGCGTCACCTGGACTGGCAGCTGCGCGTGGATGAGGCCGTTCGGTTCTCCGCGTCCCGGAGGAAGCGCTGGAACTCGCTGACCGTGATGCGGCAGGAATCAGTCCCGCTGCTGTCGCCGTCCAGATGACCGAGCTTCACCAGCGCGTGGATCGTGCGTTCTGGGCAGCGCAAGATGCGGGCGCACTCGGCTGCGTCAAGCACGTCGGTCGGGCCCGGCATCGCCCCGGCGAGCTGGCGGAGCACTTCAGGCTCGCGGATCCGGTACGAGCGGCCGAGACGAATGCTCTGGAGCTTGCCGGTATGAATCAGCCGGAGCACCGCTGAGCGGTGCCGGGACATCGCGGCCGCAGCCTCGGTCACGGTCAGGTATCTCGGCGGCCAAGGCTGCTCGGCGCAGATCTCACGTTCAGGGTGGCCTGTGGCGTTCATGGGCAGTTGCAGCGCAGTTCGAAGAAGACGCAGCGGCCGTACTCGTCGCCGCGCTGACCCCACCGGTAGGCGAGCAGGCGGACGATATCCAGGCCCCGGCCGTCCTCAGACAGTTGCTCGCAGTCTCTGGCGGCCGGGAGGGACTTCGAGCCTTCGTCGCGAACTTCGATCCGCGCGCACCCTGGGCCGCGGAGCACGGTGACCTCGAACGTGCCCCCGGCTCCCGAGCCGCTGTGCTGCAAGGCGTTCGTGCACAACTCCGAGGTCAGTAAGACCGCCTCGTCGAGCATCGAGCAATTGGGTCCGACGACGCGCCGGACGAAATCCCGGGCGCACCTGACCTGATCGTGACGGCCCGGGAAGACCCGCCTGATCGGCCTGGTCACGCGAGCATCCCGGGAGGCTCGATGAGCGCGAGGTACACGAAGTTGGCGGTCATGCGTCTCGAGCACACGGCCTCCAGCAGGGCCCGCGCGAGCTCCTCGCCGGCGTCCTCGCCCAGCCACCGGGCGGCCGCGTCGACCACCGCGATCCGCTGGACCGGGGAGATCTGGCTTTCGCGCTCGCGCAGCACGGTCACCGCGGCGAGGCGCTGGGTGGCTGACGGCGTTTCGGGATCCGCGGGGCACGCCGCCGGCCTCTGGATCGCCGGCCGCGGCGGCCCCTACTTCGAGTGTCCAGGCCAGCGCCCGTTCGGTGACTTCCGAGGAGCGCAGTGTCGCGAAGACCAGCGCGACGCGGCACCAGTCCTCCAGGATGTGCGCGAGCACGTGTGCGCGCTTGGGGGTCATCCGCAGCACGACCGCGGTCTCGGCAGCGCCGATGTCGGGTCGGTGAGGTGCTGCCGTCGGACTCGACGATCTGCCCGTCATCTAGTTCGGCCCGGAAGCGTCCTGATGGCGGGTCGGTAGGGTTCGCCATGGGTCTTCGCCCTTCGCAGTAAGGGTGAGGATCAAGGCTCGGGTCGGTGTTGGCGCACCGGCCCGGGCCGCCTTGCGGGTCAACCTCCTATCTGTCGTTATCTGACCGCACGGTCGGATCGCGCGGAAGGTCCGTTAGGCAGTCCAGCTTCGGCGGCGGACGCTAGTCCTCCAGGTAGTCCGGGCGCGGGACGGATGCGCGTTCATCGTCAGCGGGAGGCGCGGGCGCGGATCCGGGGAGGCTGGCGGCGGGCGCTCGGGGTGAGGCAGCCGGTGGCCTCGTAGGCCATCTGGTCGGCGGCGGCGGGCAGCAGCCGGGTCTGCCATTCGGCCTGGGCGGCGAGGATGGCGGCGGTCCGCTCGGGGTCGAGGTAGAGCACGGACCAGAGCTCGCTGAGCCAGTCGAGGGTGTACAGGCAGAGCGGTGCTCTTCCCAGCAAGCCGGCAGGGTGACGGCGAGCTGGCCGTAGCCGGGCCGGTAGATCTGCTCGACCCAGGCGCGGAGCCGGTCCGGTCGCCGCTCGCGTTCGGGCCGGCGAGTTTCCACCACCGCGGCGGCGGGACAGGCCGGTAGCCCGGTCTCGTTGTCTTCGTAACCGTCGGACGGCGAGTTCGGCGAGGTGCGCGGGCTAGCGCGGCGACCTGGCCGTGCGAGCCCGTCGAGCGCGTTACGATGATGGCGGCCTGGCGGGCGAGGGCGCCGCCGATGCCGTCGATCCGGGTGCTGGCGGACGCGGCGTCGGCGGCGAGTTCCCCGTGGAGCCGGGCGGCGATCTGCTGATAGTGGCCGGCCTCGCGGGTATCCAGGCCGTTGATCCGCTCGGCGTGCGCGGGAGATCTGGATGAGCGCGGCGGCCAGCCCGTCGCCCGAAGTGTCCGCTGTCATGCTGGTTCCCGGATCGTCATCCCAC
>CAVVCP010000007.1:0-310922 GCA_963746695.1 uncultured Solirubrobacterales bacterium
GACGTCCTCGTTCCCGCACACATAGAGACACGCGCCCAGCTTCCCGCTCGCTATCCACCGCGAGTACAGGCCGAGAATGGCTCGAAGCCGAGCCTTCGACTTCCGCGTCAACTCGACCTCGATCGCCGCCGGACGCCGGCCGGGCACGATGCCGACGAGATCCGGCGTGTGAACCAGTCGCCGCGATCCTGTTGCGGCTTTCACCTCGCCCTGCCACGAGTGATCCGCGATCAGCTCGCGCGGCCCCACCAGGTCGCGCCCGCGGACGGTCAGCCACGCAGCGACCCAGGCTGACGCCGCCATGTGGTCCCACCAAATCGGCGCCGGCGCCGGCGAGGGCGGCGCGTCGATTCCCGCGATCTGGACTCCGTGTCGTGTCGCGAAGATCAGAGAGCCGTCCCCGTAAGGTCTCGCGACGCGCCCGATCCATCGCTCGCGCTTCAGCCTGGCCGCATGCGACTTCGCTGTCGGCACGGCCCATCCCATCGCGCACGCCCACGCATCGATCGGAGCCGGACCCCCCCGCGCCAGCCAGCGAAGCCCCTCGATCGTTGCCGGACCTGGCCCAAGCCGCCTACTCACATTCACCACCACCCACTGATCCTCACCACCACCCACTGATCCAGGATTGCCCTCTGTCTCTCGATGCCTCCTCCAGGATCCCCGCCCCCGCCGATACCAGATGACCAAGTGACCGATCCCGACTACCCGAACGACCTCGTGGAGGGCGGGTAGTCGGGATCCACACGCCTCGAATCTCCAGTGCCGGCGGGGGCGGGGGCCACCTGTAGTCCTGCACGACGCGCAGGACTTAGCGCAGGACTTTGTGCATGACCCACAGTCGCCGGTGTTGTTGACTGCGACCGCACCAGTTGAGCTTCGTAAGCGGTTGGGCCAGGGCACTGGCAAGCAGCTCGAGCGGCTGATCTTGTCGCTGCGGGCTCGCGCCAACGCCGATCTTGACGAACGAGTCTCGTTCCCCGTGATGCGCGATCTCGCGGCTCACTCACGGGCTGTCGGTCAGGACGCCAGAGCGCTTATCAGAACCATCTCGCCCGAACTGGCTCGCTCGCTTGATCAAAACGCTCCTCGACGAACCTGGGATCGGACCGATCTCCGCCGCTAAGCTCCTCGCGTGCGCTCCCACGCGCTTCACGAGCGAGGCGGCGTTCGCGCGCTGCAGCGGCACCGCGCTCCCCGCCTCCTCGGGCAAGACCGTCCGATCCCGACTCAACCCACCGGTGGGACCGCCAAGCGAACAATGCGATCCATGCGATCGCGACGATCCGAGCAAAACACCAACCGGAGACCCGCGTCTACCTCGAGCGTCGCCTCCGAGAACGCAAGACGAAACGCGAAGCGATCAGATCGCTCAAGCGCCACATCTCCGGAGAGCGCTACCACCGCCTCGCTGCCATCCCCTTGACTTCATAGAAGCAGCCTTAACACGGCGACGATCACATTTCGTCCACGTTGCCGTTTGCCTCACTCGCAGCGTGTGATCGCCGGCTCGACATCCGACCGATCGGGACCCCTCATCGTACGATTCGGCGCCTGTCGAGGTGGGTGCGTCAGATCTTCCGACTGTAATCCCCACGGTGTCCGGCGCGCCACCAAGAACGGGTATCCCTGTCGCTCCTCGGCACCCCTGACATCGGTTACTCCTCGGCCCTGCGGTACGGATAGGCCAGTCGTGCGGGCATCCGAGCCTTCGTAGTCGACGCCGCCAGTGCAATCAGGCCAACCAGGTAGGGCAGGGACAGCCACAGCTGCGAGGGGAACGAGATCTTGGGTGTGACCCAGGCGAGGACGATCCCCGCGATGCCAACCCCGATCGCAATCCCGCCAGCGCTCTTCTGAAGCCTTACGCGGTTGAACACGACCTGGTAGACGACATACGCGAACGCCACGAGCGCCAGCGCTGCCCAGAAGACTCCTGGCACATGCGGCAGCACGGTCAGCCGGAGCTCGAGCGCCTGCGCTCCACCCAGGACGAGCGCGGCGAGCATTACGCCGAGCGGGCGCCAGCGACCGAAGATCACTGCAATCAGCGCCAGGTAACCGCGCCCGGCGGGGATGTCCTGCGCGAAGACGCCGACGGAGACGGCCGTGAGGTCGCACCGCCCAGCCCCGCCAGCCCGCCGGCGGTCAATACTCCCATCCAGCGCACACGGCGAACGCTGATGCCTGCGGTATCCGCGGCGGCCGGAAGCTCTCCGGAGGCACGGATGGCTAATCCCCACTTCGTCCTGTAGAGCAGGAACCACGACGCGGGCACCAGCAGGAACGCGATGTAGACCAGTGGGTCGTGGTTGAAAAGTGCGGGCCCCACCTGAGGGATCTTCGACAGCAGCGGGATCGGGGCGTTCCCCACCTGAGGGATCACCACCTGCGTCTTGCCGCCGAAGATCTGCTCGTACAGATAGGCGGTCAGCCCTAGCGCCATCAGGTTGATGCCGATTCCGGCCACCACCTGGTCCGCGCCAGCCTCGACCGTGAGCAACGCCATGATCACCCCGAACACCATCCCGGCTCCCATGCCCAGGAGCAAACCGAGCACCAGGCTGTGCAGCTCCCAGGTGGCGAGGTAGGCGACGAACGCGCCGGCAACCATCATTCCTTCCAGCCCCACGTTGAGTACGCCCGCCCGCTCGGAGATCAGCTCACCGACAGCGGGCAGCAGAATCGGCGTGGTCAGGACGAGCGTTGCGCCGATCCAGTTCGCATCGAACGGTGTGATGCTGATCGCCGCAATCCCGATCACGGCTCGACCACCTCAACCTCTCGTGCCTGCGGCACCTGCGCCGGCGCTCGCCTGCCGCTACCTCTGCGACTCTGCCGCCGCTTACGGGCCGAGTACAAGAGCGTCGTGGCGCCCAGCACGAGGACCACCATCAGGCCCTGAACGAAGTCGACGAGCGACGAGGAGATCCCGATCGTCGCCGCCATCTCCGTGCTCCCTTGGACGAGCGACGCGAACAGAAGCGCCGCCGGGATTACCCCCCATGGGGAGTTGCGCGCCAGCAGGGCGACCGCGATCCCCGTGTATCCAAGGTCCGAGCCGACGTCCTCCCCCATTACAGGAATGGAACTCGCGATGACCAACGATGCGCCGGCAAGCCCCCCCAATGCTCCCGACAGGAGCATCGCGCGGGTCCCCACGCGGGTCGGCGACAGCCCAGCATGTCGTGCCGCTTCCGCGTTGGCTCCAACGAGCCGGATCCCAAAGCCGAAGCTCGTCTTGGCGAGCAGGTAACCGATAACGACGACGGCTCCCAACAGCACGATATCCCAGTGGAGGTTCGTGTTGGCCAGCAGTGACGGCCACATCGCCGATGACGGCATTGCCCGGGTGACCGGCAATGGGGTCGTCGGATCGTGAAACGGACCGCGCACCCACCACGCCAGCAACTGAACCGCAATCAGGTTCAGGAGCAGCGTCGACAGGATCTCGTTGACACCTCGCTTCGCCCACAGCCACGCGGCGATGCCAGCCCACACAGCCCCGCCGAGCATCCCCGCGAGCAGCGTCAGCGGCAGGTGCAGGCCAATCGGCGCCGAGACCTTCAGGGCCGCCACCGACACGAAGAGGCTACCGACGAGTATCTGGCCTGGGAATCCGACCTGGAACCTTCCCGCCCGAAAGGCCACGATCCACCCAAGGGCGACCAGTGTCAGCGGTACCATCGTGGCCAGCGTCGCCGCAAGGTTGATCTTGCTGCCGAACGCTCCGTCGATGAACGAGGACACGGCGCTGGAAAGCGAGACACCGTCGGCGAGGATGAACAGCAGCGCGATCAGTAACGCAAGGAGGGTGACGCCTAGGGAGAGCAGGAACTCGAACCCCCCCTCCTTTGCCTTAGCGCGTAGGTGGGCGAGCCGAGCTTGGCGGGCCGCGCGGGCTGTCGTCAGGGCGCTCATGCCGTCAGCTCACCACCCATCAGCAGCCCGACGGTCTCCAGGTCCGCCTCCGTGGTCTCTAGAACCTTCAAGAAGCGCCCGGACGACATCACCGCGAAACGATCGGCGAGAGAAAAGATCTCGTCCAGCTCGAACGAGATCAAGAGAATCGCCGCCCCCGAGCGCTTCGCCTCGTTGAGCCTGTGGTACACGAACTCGGCGGCGCCGACATCAAGGCCACGCGTTGGCTGGAACGCCACTACTAGCCGCGGCTTGCGTGAGAGCTCCCGAGCCAGGACCGCCTTCTGCTGGTTTCCGCCGGACAGCTGGCGCATCGGAACCGACACGCTGGGGGTCCGCACGTCGTATTCCGCTATCAGGTGCTCGCAATGCTCGGTTGCCCGTCTGAAGTTGATGATCCCGCGGCGGCAGAACTCCGTCCGTCGGAAGTCCTTCATCATTAGGTTGTCGAGCACGCTGAGCTCTAGAGCGACTCCCGTCCGATGCCGATCCGCGGGGATCAACGCGCCGCCGAAGTCGGTGAAAACATCGGGGGATAGCCGTGCGAGCCGACGCCCGTCGACTTCGACCTCCCCGGAGACGGCTTGGCTCAGGCCGGTTAGCACGTCGACAAGCTCCTCCTGTCCGTTGCCGCTAACGCCGGCGATTCCGAATACCTCGTGTTCGCTGATAGTGAAGGCGACGCGGTCCACCGCACGTTGCCCTCGGTCGTCGTCGACGGTGAGGTCCCGCACGGCGAGCACTGCCTTGCCTGGCTGCAGGACCGGTCGCTCGACCCGCAGGGTGATCTCCCGCCCCACCATCATCTTCGCGAGTGCCGGCTTGTCGACGCTGGCGGTGTCAACGGTCGCGACGACCCGACTTTCGCGAAGCACGGTGCAACGGTCTGCAAGGCCAAACAGCTCATCGAGCTTGTGGGTGATGAAAATAACGGCTCTGCCGTCATCCGCCATTTTGCGCAGGAAGTGAGCGAGGTCCTCCCACTCTTGCGGCGTCAGGGCCGCCGTCGGCTCATCGAGGATGAGCAGCTCGGCCCCACGATAGAGCAGCTTGATGATCTCGACCCGCTGCCGTGCGCCCACGCTCAGATCTTCTACAACGGCATCGGCATCGACACGGAGCCCGAACTGACTGCACAGGTGATCAATCCTCTCCTTTACCGATCCCAGCCGAATCAAACCGGGACCTCGCGAGGTCGAGAGGGCAATGTTCTCGGCGACCGTCATGTCGGGGACGAGCATGAAATGCTGGTGGACCATGCCGATCCCGAGCTCCACGGCATGGTGCGGCGCCTTGATCGTCACCGGCTTCCCGTTCACGCGGATCTCCCCGGCATCCGGTCGATACAGGCCGTAGACGATGTTCATCAGCGTTGTCTTCCCAGCCCCGTTCTCGCCCAGCAGACCAAGGATCTCACCATGACGCACGTCGAGCGAGACGTCGTCGTTCGCGAGAACGCCGGGGAAGCGCTTGCTCACTCCGATGATCTCCAGAGCAAGCGTACGCTCCCCGGCTTCATTCCCAGTTCCGGCCGCATGCGCCCCCTCCCGAGCCCCCAACGGCCGGGAAAGGTCGCTGCCGGATGCAGTCTCGCTATCCGCCAAATCCTTCCGTCCAGTGGTAGCTCGGCCGCGGATTCACCGCGGCGCTGGACAACTTGATCTTTCCGCTGTTGATCCCGCTGATGGCCGCCGCCGTGGCCGCTGCGATCTCCTTGTTCGCCTGGTACTTCGGACAGAGCGCAAGCGTCTGCAGATGCGGATCTTTGAGGTCAACGAAGACAGCTCCCGGCTGTTCTGTCCCCTTGACCACATTGGTGATCAGGTCCTTGGTGATCGCCCCCTCGTTCACAAGCTCAGTGCCGACGACGTTGCTGTAAGCGTTGCAAGACGGGATGGTGAGCTTGAACATCGCCACGTTCTTTCCGGACGCCTTGCCGGCCTCGTACGCTCCGACTACCCCGGCGTCCAGCCATGGAAGGATCACGTCGGCGCCCTGCTGGATCATCGCCGCGGCTGCCTGCTTGCCCAAAGTAACATCGGCAAAGTTACCCGTGGTGTCATTCAAGACCTTGATGGTGGGATCGACCGACCGGGCGCCCTGCGCGAAGGCGATGCGACTCTGGACCGTAGGGGGAATCTCGGCTCCGCCGATGAAGCCAATCGTCTTCGTCTTCGTCAGATGACCCGCGATGACGCCGGCGACGTAGCTCGACGCACCCCAGTCCACCGCAGCGGAATAAACATTCGGGTGGAAGTGCGTTGGATACGCCTCCATGCCGATGAACTTCGTCTGCGGGAACCGCGAGGCATCGATGTCCATGACCGGGCTGAACGCGTCACTGAGCGCGTAGACGTAGTTGTTGATCGGCGCCAGAGTCTGAAGCGCATTCTCCTGTTGCTGCGTAGTCGCCTGGTTGTCCAGGACCGCCGTCAGCTTTAGGCCGGGATTGGATTGCACTGCCTGCAGCACTCCGTCGTAACCGGCCTGGTTGATCGACTGATCGTTCTTCGGCCCGAGGAACGCCGTGCCGAGCTTTCCGCCGCCCGCTTTACCCGATGATCCGGTGCTCGTGCCCCCGCTACTGGACGCACTGGTGCTCGAAGCACCGCCGCTCGAAGAGCTGGTGCTGCCGCATGCCGCGAGCGCGGCCGTCGCCACAAGGCACGCCAGCACGCGAGCCGCCGCCGACGGCTTTCGGGACTTTATCTCGCTGGGCATTTTCTCCATGATCCTCTCCTCCATTTACGGGATGGTCGATCCGGGTTCGGAATCACCACTCCACGAGCTATCTTGCGGATCCGGCAGCGCCCGCGTGAACGCGAGCACCAGTCGCACGATTCAACTTGCGGCAAACAACAATTGCCCTCACAGTCCCCACGACGGAGTGAACACCGAGCACGGTAACCTACAGCCCCGGTCAAGGTCGCCACCGAGGCCGCCGGCTATATGGCGGCGCCTCGCTCGAGCCACGACTTCAGTGCCAGATCTTCCGGCGTGGCAAGGTATCCGAACTCGCTCGCAAAGTACAGAAGCGGTCGGCTCTGCGGCCGATAAGCGAGTTTCACGACGTTGCCGATGAAAATCGAGTGATCACCTCCTGGGAATCGCTCGTGGACATCACAGATGAAGTAAGCAATTGCCTGATCAAGAACGGGCACCCCCTCCTGATATCGGATTTTCACACCAGCAAATTTGTCTATGCCCGGAGTAGCAAATCTGATTGCGGTACCACCGTCACCCTCACCCAAAACATTCACCGCAAATCTTCCCGCCCGTGCAACCGCGTCGTGCGTCGGCAAATTATTGCTTATGCAGACCAGGAGACGGACCGGTTCGAGTGACAGCGACGACACGGCCGACGCAGTCAACCCGGCGGGTTGATCCGCGGCGTGAACAGTGATCACAGTAACTCCACTCGCGAATAACGAGATCGCAGCACGGAAGCTCTCGCTTCCCACTTCCTCACCTAGCGCGCGGGCGGAGGGTCCGCCGAGCGCGGTCGTGTCGGTCATGAGATCCCCGTCAGGAACAGGTTCTTCTTGCGCGTGTAGCTGAGCAGTTCCTCGAGTGAATTCTCCTCGCCGAGCCCGCTCAGCTTAAACCCGCCGAAAGGAGCTCCGAGGGGTCGCTGGCCGCGGCCGTTCACCCATAAGTATCCCGCCTCGAGCCGCTTCGCCACCCGGATTGCGGTCGCGAGGTCCCCGGTCGCGACGTTGCCGGTCAATCCGAGCGGGAGGCTGTTCGCTCGCGCGATCACCTCACCCTCGTCGCTCCAGCTCAGAAGCGACACCACGGGACCGAAGATCTCCTCCGTCGCGATTGCCATCTGGTCGGTCACATCAGCGAAGACGGTGGGCCGCACGAAGTAACCTCGTGTCAGCCCCTCGGGGGGGTGACTTCCGCCGACGATAAGGCGAGCGCCCTCCTCCTCGGCCCCGGCGATGAAACCGCGCACGCGGTCACGATGGGATGAGAAGGCAAGCGGCCCGACGTCCGTGGCTTCGTCGAGCGGATCCCCGACGATCAACTGTTCCATCCTCTGAGCCAGCAGGCCGGTGAAGTCGTGGTACAAGCTCTCGTGAACGAACACGCGCGACGTCGAGCCGCACGACTGACCGGCGGTGCGCTGGAGGTTCATGCCCACCAGCGCGAGGTCAGCTGCGTGGGCCGCGCTAACGTCCGGGAACACAATCAACGGATTCTTCCCCCCGAGCTCGAGGGTGACGGTCTTGATCCCCTGAGCCGCGTCCCGCAGCACCGACCTCCCCGTGCTGATGCTCCCCGTGAACCCTATTCTCCCGACCTTCGGGTGACGGACGAGCGCGGAGCCCGCCTCGGCCCCTCCGGTGATGACGTTGAACGCCCCCGGAGGCAGCACGTCCGCCGCAAGGGCGGCCAGATGGAGCGCCGAGATCGGAGTCTGCGCCGCCGGCTTGAGAACCACCGCATTTCCGGCGATGAGGGGGGCAGCGACCGCCGCCGCCGCGAATTGCAGCGGGTGGTTGAAGGGAACGATTCGCCCTACCACGCCGAACGGCTCGCGCAGGGTCAAGTCAAGCGAGCCATCTGGAGACTCGATTGTGTGACCCTTGAGCTCGGATGCCAGGCCAGCGAAGTACCGCAGATATGCAACCGCGTTCGCCACATCACGACGGGCGCCCCGAATCGGGATTCCGGCATCAAGTGAGTCGATCGTGGCGAACGTTTCCGCCTCGTCGGCGAGCCGCTGCGCTAGCTGCATCATTGCGGCTGCCCGCCGCGGCCACGGCTCGCTGCGCCAGCTGCGTGCCCCATCTACCGCAGCTGTGACCGCCCGGTCGACATCGGCAGTGCTGGCTTGGTCAACCAGCGCTAAGGGCTCCTCCGTCGCCGGGTTGATGCTCGGAACTGTGACACCCGATAGGGCACCGACCGCCGCATTTCCGATCAGGAGCTCGTAGTGATGGGCGAGAGGTGAACTGGTCGCTGTCGCGCTCAAGCTTAGAGCCTCTTGTCAACCCGTATGACTACGTGGAGGACTCAACTGCCACCTTCACGCCGTTGCTTGCCTCCACGGCCCCGTCGAGGTCGTAGCTATTGAGAAACCCGTCGACCAGTGCCACTGCCGTGTCGAAGTCATAGTTCTGGAACATCCGCATCTTTACGACGAACGGGGCACCGGCATAGAACATCTCGTACTGGAGGTGCCGGCTCCCGAACTCCGATCCAACAGCGTCCCAAGCAAGCTTGAGAAGCTTCACGCGCTCTTCCGCGGGCACGCCAGGCGATTGCATATACCGCCTCAGGTCAGCCGCGATCAGCGGATTCCGGAAGTCCTCGGCCGAGGACGGGAGCTGGATCAGCCCGCCGCCGCAGAGTTCCCGAACGACGTTCAGAACCCGTGGGTAGAGCTCCGACTGGAGGGTCATATTCGCGAACGTTTCCGCCCTTCCCGGCCAGGCAACTCCGTAGCGGTCGATCTCACAGTTGTATTCCGCCGCGAGCACGAGCCCAGCGACCAGTGACGCTTGCGCGGCCAAGTCTCCCAGCGTGCCTTGAACCGGCGGGAGCGACGCGACCCCGTTCATGGATGCGATCTTGTGAGCCAGACCGGTGATGAAATCGAGCTTTGTGGTGAAGCGGATCTGCGCTTGGTTGTTTCCAAGGATGTGTGCCGGCGTTTCCGTCCACTGCGCCTGAACGAGGTCGAGATCTCGGTAGACGAAGACGTGCTCCCAGGGCACCAGCACGTCGTCGAAGACCACCAGTGAGTCCGTCTCGTCGAACCTGCTCGAGAGCGGATAGTCGTAGAGACTTGTGGCTCCCTCAGCGTAGGAGCGCCGCGTGTATATCTTGACACCCGGGGCACCGACGGGGATCACAACGGAGATCGCATAATCCTCGTCGCCCTTCCGGAGGGGGAAGATCGTGCTCAGATGGACGTAGTCGGCGATCGCCGTCCCCGTCCCGAGCATTTGCGCGCCCTTGATCACGATTCCCCCATCGCGCTCCTCGCGGACGCCGGCGTAGAGATAGGGGTCTTCCTGTTGATGTGCGGGCTTCGAGCGGTCGATCTGGGGAGGAACGATGACGTAAGTCACATATACGTCGTTCTCGCAAACGAAGCGATGAAAGTTCACCACATTGTCGGCGTACCCTCTGCCCGCTCGGGCAAAGACGTCAGCGTTTCCGGCAAACCCCGCGAGAAACGCAGCAACATGATCGGGAGTCCTGCCCATGAAGCCGAGCGTCTCCTCACTAAGGCGTCGTATGCCTCGCCGGCGCTGGGCCAGATCCTCCCGACTGGTCGGGATCATGTGGATCACGTTGGCGTTGCCGCCGTACCGTGAGGGGGCGGTGAGCACTCCGGCGTTCGCTGGATCGTTGCTCAGGTCGTAGAGCGCGGCGACGGAGCGGACCGCAGAGCGAAATGCAGGATGCGTCGTGACGTCCGCGACTAGCTCTCCGTTGATGAATACGCGACGACCGTCCTGGAGGCCCTCGATGTAGTCGCTGCCGCTGCGGGTCATGCGGTGATGCTCCCAGTGCGTTTCAAGTGCGTGCTCCGGCTAGGCGCGCCTTTCGCTTGCCAGCGAGCCGATCACCCGCCCCAATCCGCTGTCGAATCCGGCAGCGGCACGTTACCAAGGTACGCAACCTCAGTCAAGTATATTGGTGCGACACTTCAATTTTCTGTTTCAGTCTTCGAACTCGGCCGGGGGGTATGCTCAACCCCGTGGGCGCAGCCGCCGGCACCAGGACGAGTCCGTGCTAGAAGGACGTCAGCTGAGAGCGGCGTTCGCCAGAATGGCGACGAACGTCGCGGTGGTGACCGTGGCGGACGACGAAGGCAACCACGGCTGTACGGCGAATGCTTGGGGCGAGTCGCTGGATCCACCGCTGCTCCTGATCACGCTCCGCACCACCTCATCGACGCGGGAGCGAATCGTCGATCGCGGGCATTTCGGGATTAGCGTGCTCGCGAACACGCAGCTTTGGCTGGCCAAGCGGTTCGCGCGACCGGGACCTCGCTTCGAAGGCGTCACGTATCGGCTTGGCACGTTGGGCCAACCGATGCTCGACGGCTGCGTAGTCTCGTTCGGGTGCTCTCTGAGCGCGGTCCATCCGTTCGGCTCGTACGAAATCCTGGTCGGGAGCGTGCAAGAAGTCATGTGCGACGAGGAAGCACACCCGCTGCTGTTTTTCAACGGGCACTTTTGCGAGGCCTCGGGATGAAGGGCGTCGCGCCGCGAGCGTAAGGATCACGTGCTGGCGCGGCGGCTCCAACGCCGAGAAGACACGATCAGCTAGGCCGACTCAGCTTGCCTCGGTTCCGCTGTCCTTTCTTCTTGGCAGATGGCGGCTCGGGTCCAGATCCGAACAGGCACTTGACGAGGTCATCCAAATACCTCGGGTCGGGCGAGGCGCCCAGGTAGAACGCGAATATCCCCAGAGCCGCCGCCCGCTGAGCGTCGGTCAGCTGCCGCTGGAAATATCCCACGTGAAGCTCGACATTCCGGTCTATCTCGCCGAGAAGCTCCCGCGCGTTGTCGGTGGCGATCACATACGTCATCCTCCGGTCCTCCTCGGAGGGCGAACGGCTGACCAGCCGTTTCTCCTCGAGCCGCTTGACCAGTCGCGACCCGAGAGCCGGTGCGATGTCGAGCCGCTCCGCCACGTCGATGACACGCAATGGCTCCGACGATCCGAACACCTGGATCAGGGCCTGATGCTCGAGCGGTTCGAGCCCTGTCTTCTTCGCCTGCTCGTCAACGATGCGGAAGACCTTCCTGATCACGTAGCGCGCCTCCGCCACGCCTCGGAAATAACTCTCGAACCCGCGCGCCTCCAAAAGAGGTCCGCGCTCGCGTCCGGAGTTCACCCAGTCATAGAACGCGCCCATAACGCCGCTCATATTGCTCTCAATGTATTCAGTCGCACGAGGCCTACAGCCTCGTCAGCGTGCGTCCCGTCTCGATGTACTGTGCCCCAGCGCAGCCAGCCTCGCCTCCTCTCGATTCCCGTCCGTCCATCCCCCCAGCTCGCACCCATACTATGGGTTGCGAAGCGCGAGCTCCGGCAATCCGAGCGCTGTCCACAGCGAGCGGACGATGCGTCCAAGCATCGACTCCTCCTGCCATCTCGCGCTCGTTCTCGTCGAGGACTACGACTCTTTGCAGGGACCCGAATCCACCAGCTCTGGGGCCACGGGCGAGGAGAGCGCCCGCTGCCACACGACAACATGATGCGGCGTTCCATGCCCCGAATGATGACGCCCCGGTCGGGCATCATGCGAGCGCGCGAGTTCGCGAGGGCCAGCGCAGCTCCCACGGGTGACCGCTGTATGTCAGACCGTGGGAGAAAATGGCGCCGTCGAGCAGCTCCATTGCGCGGTCTCGAGGTCGTACCCGTGGGCGTGGCAGGGGCATACCAGGTGAATCTCCGTGCTCGAGAACGGCTCGCGTAGTATCGCCCTGTCGTCAGACAGGACGTCGACGTTTCCGATCACCGTTCCCTCACAGACTCGTCCCCTTGTGCACGCAGCGGTTCTCGAACGTGTGAAGCCGGCGGTCATGCAGGATCACCCTACCTCGACGTCGCCCACGGCGCCCCCACCAGGCGCGCCTTGCGTTCGCCATTCCAAGCGACGTAACCCTGCTCTGCATGCACCTTCCTAAAATGCTGGACTTATGATAGTATCCTAAATCTCTGATTGGTGCGGAGCGAGCGTATGAGGGGTTCCACATGAGGGGAGCCGAAAAGGCACCGTGAAGCCGCCCCCGTTCGAGTATCATCGCGCCACCGACCAGGACAACGCTGTGCAGCTCCTGCACCAGTACGGCGATGAGGGGCGCGTCCTAGCCGGCGGCCAGAGCCTGCTGCCAATGATGAACTTCCGGCTAGCGCGGCCGGAGCACCTCATCGACATTATGAACGTGCCTTCGCTGTCGTTCATCCGCGCTCATGACGAGTGGCTGACGATCGGCACGGCCACGCGGCAGTGGGTGGTCGAGCACTCGCCGCTCGTTGCCCGCCGTTGGCCGCTGCTGCATCGGGCTCTTGCCCACGTTGGGCACCCCCAGATACGCACCCGCGGAACCTTCGGAGGGTCGGTGGCGCATGCCGACCCGGCCGCCGAGATCCCGGTCGCCCTGGCGGCGCTCGACGCCAGATTCCACGTGCTATCGACTCGCGGCACGCGTGTCGTCCCTTGGCGAGATTTCTTCAAGGCGGAGTTCGTCACGTCGTGCGCCGCTGACGAGATGCTCTCGTGCATCGAGGTGCCGCCACACGGTCCTCGCACCGGAGCCAGCTTCCGGGAGTACGCAGCGCGCCACGGCGACTTCGCGGCGGCGGGCGTCGCGACGACAATCTCGCTGGACGAACGCGGGCACTGCACGGATGTGGCTCTGGCGCTACTCGCCTGCGGGCCGACCCCGCTACGCGCCGAGACGGCCGAGCAGCTGCTTGTCGGGCAGCAACCCACGACGAGCCTGGCCGGCGAAGCGGCTGAGGCGGCCGCCGCGAGCCTGCAGATCAGCGACCAGAGCTCGATGCCTGCCGAGTATCGGCGACACCTTGTGCTGAGCCTGGTGCGGGCCGCTGTGCTCGAAGCGGCTAAGCGGGCCTCGGACGCTGCGAATGAGGCGCAGGTGCAATGAGCCGCGTGTCGCTCGAGGTAAATGGAACTCACTACGAGACCGAGGTCGAACCGCGCCTCCTCCTGGCGGATCTCCTACGGGACCGCCTTGACCTCACCGGCACCCACCTTGGCTGTGAACACGGCGTGTGTGGATCATGCACAGTCCAGATCGATGGCAAGCCGGCCCGGTCGTGTCTGACGCTTGCGGTCCAGGCAGACCGGTGCAGCATCCGTACGGTCGAAGGGCTCGCTCAACCGCAGGACGGGCTACTGCATCCGCTCCAGAGAGCATTTCACGAGCACCACGCTCTACAGTGCGGCTACTGCACCCCGGGCTTCCTGATGTCCATGGAATGGCTCTTGCCCGACTTAGCAGGCCTGACGGACGGCGAGGTCCGAGAGCTGCTCGCCGGGAACCTGTGCCGCTGTACCGGCTATCAGAACATCGTGGCGGCGACGCAGGCGGCCGCATCCGACCTCGTGTCACGCAGACACGCCATGGTGCAGATCGTCGTGGATCGGGAGCTCCGATCGGCAAGCCAATCCGACCGCGCATGGGCGGCACTCGAGAAGCCGGACGGACTGCTCGCCGCGGCGGGCGTCTCCGCGGTCGTAGGCTCTCCGGACCGACGCTCACGCGGCCGCGTAGTCGCGGGCCAGATCCCCATTGAGGGCTCGCTTGAGCTTGTGGATCTCGATGACGACCAGCGCGTGGCGAATTTCGAGATTCGGGCCCGCGAGCTTGACGGGCCGGGCCATATCCGGGGTGCTCTTCAGGTGTCGTTGCGTGGATCGCGACTCGTGATCCAGCTGGATCTGCGGTTCACCGGGACAAGCGCCAGCCTCGATCAGAAACCCCTCCGCACGATGATCGAAAAGGCCGCGGAGGTCTGGATCCAGTCGCTCGCGGACGACCTGGAAGCCCGAGGCCTTGAGAGCCCCGATCCACACCTCCGGCCCGGCCCTGCGCTTGGATTGGTTGCGGTCGCCGTGCTGGCGGGGGTGTTGTGGCTCGTGAGAGAGGTGCGCCGGAGACGCGGATGAGTGTCCTCACTCCCGACTCGACGCGAACCCGATACATCGGCAAGCCGGTTCTGCGCAGCGAAGACGAGCGGCACCTGACGGGCACCGCGATCTTCGGCGGCGACGTGACACGACCAAACCAGCTCTATGCCCGCGTGGTGCGAAGCCAGCTCGCCGCCGGCCGGTTGGCCGCGATCCACGCGGAGCGGGCCCTGGCGCACCCTCGCGTTGTGGCGGTGTTCACAGCGCACGACGTCCCGGATGTCCGGATCCCGATCCGGATTGCCCCGGGCGAGAACGCGCGGAAGGCCCTGCAGCCTGTCATCGCCCGCGAGGAGGTCCGGTATGTCGGAGAGCCGGTGGCGCTCGTGATCGCGGACGACCCCTACGTCGCGGAGGACGCCGCCGACCTCGTCGAGGTCGAGATCGAGCCATATCAGGCTGTCGTAGACCTGGAGGCCGCCGCCTTGGATGATTCGCGTGCCATCCACTCCGTGCTCCGCGGCAACAGGACCGACACGATCGCCGCGGCCCGGGGAGATGTGGAGGCCGCGTTCCGGTCGGCGGAGGTGTTGATCAGCGCGTCGTTCTCCATCCAGCGTCACGGCGCGGTCCCACTCGAGCCTCGTGCTCTCGTGGCCGACCAGGATCCCGCCGATGGCCGGCTAACAGTCTGGGGCGTGGCCAAGGTAAAGCAGGCGAACCGTCGGATCCTCGCCAAGCTCCTCGACCGCGAGCTCGACTCGATCCGCTTCTTTGAGACCGATGTCGGCGGCGGCTTCGGCGGCCGGGGCGAGTTCTACCCGGAGGACTTCCTCATTCCGTGGGCAGCAATCCGGCTGGGTCGAGCGGTCAAATGGACCGAAGACCGGGCCGAAAATCTCGTCGCCCTCAACCAGTCCAGGGAACAGAGATGGACGGCGGAGCTTGCTGCGACCGACGACGGTGAGCTCCTCGCGTTGCGGGCAAGCGGGCTATGGAGCCAGGGTGCGTACGTACGAACGCACGGAAACGTGTTGCTCTGCCTGACTGTCAACAATCTCCCAGGGCCCTACCGATGGCCGGCCTTGGACATCTCGACCACCGGGGTGATCACGAACAAGACGCCTGCCGGCACGTATCGGGGGCCCGGGCAGTATGAGGCAAGCTTCATCCGCGAGCGCATGATCGATCTCCTCGCCCAACGCATCGGTCAGGACCCGGTTGAGGTGCGCCGCCGGAACCTGGTCACCGCGGAGCAGATGCCTTACTCTGCCGGCGTTCCCGACATCGACACAGGGATGGACACGGTCTACGAGGGCAGTGACTACCCGGAGGTGTTCGAGCGCTGCCTGGAGCGAGCGGATTACGCCGCACTGAGGGCGGAAGTTGCCCGCCGGCGAGATCGCGGGGAGCTCGTGGGCGTCGGTACGAGCGCGTTCGTCGAAATTGGAAGCCCCGGCCCAGGGGAGGTCGCGCGGATCGTGGCGCGGCCCGACGGCCAGTTCGTCGTGCACCTCGGCACCGCAGCTGTCGGCCAGGGGATGGAGACGGCGATGGCGCAGATCGCGGCCGAGGAGCTCGATGTCGAGCTCGATCGAGTCGAGATCAGCTATCGCGACACTGACGACGTGCCCGAAGGCCTTGGAGCTTTCTCGAGCCGCCAGACCTCGTTTGGTGGAAACGCGGTCATCGGAGCCGTTGCCGCGCTGCGGGATCAGGCCCGGCATGCGGGTGCCGCGAGGCTCGGCGTCGCACCCGACGACGTCGTGATCGCCGATAGCGCGATCCATGGGCCCGGTGACGGCGAGCCGTCGATCCCGTTTGGCGAACTGGGTCTCGAGGCCGCCTACCGCTTCGCTCCCAGGCCGCGGTCGCATGTCGCCATGGGCGCCAACTGCGTGACGGTCGAGATTGACCGCGAGACCGGTCAGCCGAAGGTCACCGGTTGGGTGATCGCGGTGGACGCGGGCCGCGTCATCAACCCGCTGCTCCTCGTCGGCCAGGTTCGTGGGGCGGCGATCCAGGGTCTGGGGGGAGCTTTTTACGAGGAGTTCGAATACGACGAGGAAGGCCAGCCTCTCTCCGCATCGTTCGTCGCGTACACGCTGCCGACCGCGGCGGAAGCGCCGCCGATCGACGTCGTCCTGCTCGAACTCGGGTCTCCCCACGGCGAGGATGACAGGCTGGGCGCGAAGGGAGGCGGCGAAACGGGAATCGTCGGGTCGGGGGCGGCGATCGCGAATGCCGTGTCGGACGCGCTCGGCGGCGTGTCATTCAATTCCCTTCCGATCCGGCCCCACGACGTCATGCGCCTCCTCAGGCGAACCCCGGGCGGCGTGGACGACCCCGCGGACTAGGCTAAGCCACGGCTACCTCACAGGTCTCGACGTAGTCGAGCGCTCGGTCGTACGTAACGACAGACGCGTACTTTGCGTTCATCTCGTACAGGTTCACCGCGTGCGACAACGGCGACCGGTCGAACACACATTCCTCGACGAGGAACACGCGATACCCATGAGAGAACGCATCGACAACCGATGCGCGCACGCACCCACTCGTCGAGGTGCCGCACACGAGAAGCGTGTCCACACCCGTCCGGTGGAGGTAGGTGGACAGCGGTGTGCCGAAGAATGCCGATGCCTTGGCCTTCTCAACGACGTATTCCGTCTCGCGCGGCGCGATCGCGCCGACGATCGCCGCACCGTAGATGTGACTCACTTCATCGGGCTTCGTCCCCTTGACCGAGTCGCCGCTGTAGTACTTGTCCACGACGTTTCCCTTCGTGTAGACGACCGGCACGCCGTGCTCCCGGGCAGCTGCGAGCAGGCCCTCGATACGGCTCACGGCGACGACGCCAGCGTCGCCGCAACTCGTGCGGTACTCCTTGATCGATTCAAAGATGTCCTTGTCCTCGGATCCGGCAAAGGACGCGACGACGTCGATGATCAATAGCGCGGGCGAGCGACCGAAGTCCTGTGGCTCGCAGAACCCCGCTGCCTCGTATATCTGACGCTCCCTCTCCGGAAACACGGTCCGCCAGTTTGGTGGAGACATGACTGCACCTCTTTTCGTCACGCTGAATCGGAACCTGAAGCCAACGTCCGGCGCAGATACTCGCCGCCGATTCCGCCGATGTACTCGGGTCCGGCCGCCCCCTCTTCCCAGCGTGCGACCTGCCGGCCGCGCAGGAAGGTGGCCACCGGCCATCCCTGGATCGTGTGTCCCTCGAGCACGGTCCACCCCGACCTACTCAGTACCTGCTCGTTCGTGACACTCACCTGCCTGTCGGGATCTACGATCACGAAGTCGGCGTCCGAGCCGACCTCGATCGCGCCCTTACGCGGATACACGCCGAAGATCCGGGCCGGGTTGGCAGATGAGACCTCAACCAATCGCTCAAGGGTCAGCTTCCCCTCGGATGCACCCTGGAGCAGTACAGGGAGCAGCATCTCAACGCGTGAGGGGAACCCGGTCTTGACCTTCCAGACGTTCTCGTCGTATGCCGTCTGGTAGTCGCTTGGGGGCCACGAGACGGCGTGATCGGAGCCCACGGCGTTGATGACGTCTTCGCGCAGCGCCTCCCAGATCTTCGGGTTGTTCGCCCGGGAGCGCAGCGGTACGTTGATCCGCCACGCATTCCGCTCGCCGGCCGCGAAGTGCAGCCAGTGGGGTCCCGTCTGCGCGTGACAGGTGACTCCCCGCGCCCGCAGTTCCCTGATCGCGCTGTAGCTCTCCGGCGTGGTCGCGTGCTGGATGTATATCGGCGCCCCGGTGACCTCGGCCAGGTAGCCGTAGCTCCGGATGTGGTGCGCTTCGGCGAAGTGCGGCGACCGCTGCGACCAAGCCGCCCAATCAGTCCTTCCGGCAGCCTTAAGCTCGGCTTCAAACACGCGTGCCACCGGCTCGTTCTCGCAGTGCAAGGCGACTACCCCCGGCCGTCCGAGGCTCGCCACCGCGCGCATCGCACTGTAGATCACTCCGTCGTCGAACCCGTGGCCGAATCCGGTGCGCCGCCCCACGGCGCGTGGATCCGGCGGAGCGATCATCGACGCGAGGTGGAGCTTGTAGCTGGTCACCCCATGGTCCCGGGCATACTCGGGGATCTCCCGGACCTGCCGCTCGGTCTCGAGCATGTAGGTGACAAACACGTCGTTGGCACAGTCTGAGTCCACGGCACGACGGAAATGGCCGAACACGTCGTGGAACGAGAGGACGTCGTCCGGCTGAACGCACTCCGCGAACTCGGGGTGGCCCATCCGTGGCGAGGGTGCCTGGATCCCCCAGGTCGTAACGCCGGCGGCGACGGCCGCGCGGGACTCGCTCGCGAGATCCTCCAGGAGCGGCCGATAAACGCCGGGATGCCCCTCGGGATCGACAAGCCCGGGGATCAGGAGCTTCCCCGCCGCATCGAACGACGATGCGGCGGGCGGGAGGAGCTCTTCATCGGCGATCGCAGCGACCCGTCCTCCATCGACGGCGACCCCGACTCGGCGCCGTCCGCTTGGCGAGATCACCGTCGCGCCCGTGATCGTCAGATCGACTTCTCGCATCGCGCGTCCGCGTCGCTATCCGCGGGCACGAACGGAACATCGAAGTGGTTGCACCGAAGCGGAGTGATAGGCCACGGCGGCGTCTTCGGCGGACGTGTACGGCTTCGCCTCCAGGACCCGCGACGGCACCTCCAGCGCGATCTCCCGCTCTGAGAAAGGGAAGGGGTCGATCTCGACAACGTGCGGTTCGACGACACGTGCAGTGAGATCCTCGCGCCGCCCGTCATCTGACATCGGAGCGCGCGGGATCAGGCGGCAGGACGGTTCTTGCTCGACGCTGAACAGCGTGCTAGACATCAGGACCGTTTTCTCCGCGCTCTCCCGGCCGAGGTCCACCAAGCAGATGCAGAGCGAGACCAGGTCGAGTACCTGGAGCACCTCGTATGCGTGCCAGACACCCCGCTCGAAGTCGCTGCGGGTTTGATCATGCGGCCACCTGTCGCGGGTCGCGGCCGCACGCCGCTCCTCTTCCGCCGCCACGATCGCCGGGACCGCCGGATGTCCGACGTGGCGACCATCGTCCAAACCCCACCTCGCGCGATAGAAGCCGGTGAAGTGCAAGCTCTCGATCGCTCCCGCCACCGGTGAGACATCGTAGATGGCATCCACGCCCTTCGTGTAGGCCTCCGCCACGACCGGCAGCGGGACCTCGAGAAAGTGTGCGGGCCGCTGCTGCTCGGGCGCCCAGGTCGGCACTTCGTCGAGCGGTATCCATCCGTCGTCGTGGAACCTCGCTGTGTAGAGCAGGTCATCACGCAAGGTCGGAGTGCTGAAGCGGTCGTTGCCCCACCGTTCCGCGAGGGCACCGGCAAGCCGCCCATGGTCCGCCTGGGTGACGAGCATCAGTTGGTCGTCTCGTCTGCTGACGAGCATCGTCTACCCGCGCGCCCGCGACTCGAGCGAAGCCATTAGATCGTCGCCGCCGCGCACGCGGCGCAGCCCCCGGACGCCGAGCCCACCGTCAGAGTTGATGATCGTTCCGGTGATGTTGCGCGAGTTCTCCTCTGAGGCGAGGAGGACGTACGCGCCGGCGTGGTCGGATGGTTCGGGGGATAGCTTCAGCGGCGCGACCGCGGCGAGAAACTCGTGCTTGTCCGCGGCTCGGTGCCCGTCGTCGAACTCATAGACCCGCTGCTGACGGCCTTGCTCGTCGAGGCCGAAGCTGGCGAGCAGGCGAAAGTCGGTGACGGTTCCACCGGGGGCGACTCCGTTGACGCGAATTCGCGGAGCCAGTTCGTGCGCGAGCTGGCGCACCAGCCCGAGGCAAGCATGCTTGCTCGCGATGTAAAGAGGGCCGCCTCCGTCCGCGAGAAAGGACGAATTCGACAGGGTGAAGATCATGCAGCCACCCGTCGCCGCCAGCTCCGGGAGGGCGGCCTTTGCCCCGAGGAGGTACCCCTTCACGTTGACGGCGAACATCTCGTCGAACGCCTGCTCGATCACGTTCGGAGCCAAGTCCTTCAGCTCGACGAAAGCATCGCCGATTCCGGTGTTGCCGACGAAGACGTCGAGCTTTCCGAAGCGCTCCACAGTCTCCTCGACGGCGCGGAGGTTATCGGCGAGGAAGCGCACGTCGCCGCCTACCACGTGAACGGCATCGAGTTCGGCCTGGTCGGGCTTAAACGCTTCGGGTGAGATGTCCATGATGCCTACGTAGGCCCCCTCGCGGACGAACCGAGCGACCACCGCGCGCCCGATCCCTGACGCACCGCCGGTGACCAAGGCGACTCGTCCCTCCAGCCAGCCGGCCATCACAGCACGATGCTCAGGTTGTGCGACTGCAGATGTGTCTGGTCGAAGTAGACGATTCTGCGGACGAGTTGGAACCTGCCGCCGGCGCGGCGCAGAATGTCATGGCGCTCACCGGTGAACAGGTCGTAGGGCGTGTCCCATCGGACGCGCGTCACGATGAAGCTCGACAGCACTGCGAATTCCCCTGGGGAGTCGGCAGCGTGTACGCGGACGTTACCGATCAGGTGACGGGTCCTCGAGACCGGCTGCTCGGCCCACGCCTGCTTGGTGCCGAGCCGCTTAACCCGCGTCACCAATGACGAGTGATTTTCGCTGAAGAACTCCATCTCGTACACGAACCCCGGACCGTCCTTGGGCATCAGGTCGAGCCGTACCGGCATCCGGTACTCGACGTCGGGCGCGAGCATCTCTACCCAGTCCGCCCACCGGTAGCTGTCGATGGCGTCTGCCTCGTCGATCAGGAACTCCATCACCTCGTCGTACTCGCGGCTGCCGTACGGCAGGCGCGTCTCCGCCGGCAGCCGCTCGGGCGCCAGCCCGTTCGCCGCGTTGATCAGTGCATCCATGGAGCCGGCTCCGTCAGCCAGCGTCGCCACTCGTCATACCAGGCAAGTTGTGTGACCTCGCTGAACGTCCCCTCGTACGCAGTGCCGCGCCCGCGAAAGTTTGGATCCGGCGCCACGTGTAGCCCCATGCCGTGATGGAGCGAGTACCGCTGTGCGATCTTGCCCGCGTTCACCCGCGTGCACTCCTCCCAGATCTCGGCGTCGTCCTGCTCGTAGATCCCTGAGGGGCCGAACGTTCTCACATAGGTCTCGTAGGATCGCTTGCGGAACTCGTTCGACGCCTCCCTGTCCATGAACAACCACGACCAGACGGCCGTACGGGTCGTCGAGATCGGCTGCCACAGGCGGAAGTTCAGGAACGGAGTGGATGGAGTACCCGGGTCTCCCTGGATCTCAATCTGAAGGTAGGAGAAGTTCGGGAACACTGTGCCGACGTTGAACCAGGTGTTCTTGATCAGCTCGCGACGGGTCTCGTCGGGGTCAAGCGCCATCTGCTGGCGGATCTGCTGCGGTAGGCCGTAGAACTCCGTCTCCGTTCCCATCGCGGGCTTGAGTAGCAGCTGGTGCCCGCGTCCGGCATTGATCGTATGGCCATCGTGCCCTGCCATTGGGTCCTCCGGCAGCAGTCCGAGCTGAGCGATGCTGCCATGGGCCGTCGAGAGGTGATATGGGTCGCCGCTGAAGTTGTCCACACAGAACTTCCAGTTGGTCTCCACGTGCCAGACCTGCGCCGTGCCCACCACCTCGGTGCCCTGTTTGGTTCGATCGAGAAGCGTGTCCAGGTACCACGCCATGTCTCCCAGGAACTCTGTCAGCGGCGGGACATCCTCGTCCCAGGTCCCGAACCACAGTCCGCGGTAGGAATCGAGTTGTGCGACCGGGATCAGTCCGAGGTCTGACTTTGGAAGCCGGCTTGGCTCGTAAAGCTCCTCGGCGAAAGCTCTGACGAGCTCGCCGTTCGAGTTGTATGTCCAGCCGTGGTAGGGACAGCGCAAGTAGCGGACGTGGTCACGATCGGCGCGGCATACCCTCATCCCTCGGTGGCGGCAGGAGTTCAGGAATGCGCGGACCACCCCGTCCTCACCGCGGATCAGGATGACCGGTTCTCGACCCAGTTCCCGCGCGATGTAGTCGCCGCGCTCCGGGATCTCGGATTCATGCCCCAAGAAGCACCATGCACGTCTGAAGATCCGGTCGCACTCGAGGTCGAAGATCTCCGGGTCGACGTAGATGCGACGTCCGAGCCGTGGATGCCGCGTATCCGTGTCCGCGATCTCGTTGACCGTTTTGCCGTCGCTCAGATGGGAATCGAGATCTTGTCGCTCAACGATCGTCACGTCTCCGCCCTCCGCTGATCGATCCCTGCCTGTCGCCGCCCGTACCCGAGCGTGTCAAGCTCTGAGGTAGTCAACATAAGTCGTGTACCAAGGACACGTTATCCCGGGGTTCCTGCGGTGTCAAGGATGCCGCTCTCCGGCGCTCGCGGCGGTATCGCGCATCCCGGTCCACCGGATACCGTAGACAACGCCCGACGCGCGGCTGATGCCGAAGACGAGCCGCTGGGTCACGGGCTCACCGCGTTGTCAAAGACCCAGAGTGCCGCGTGCGCAGCGTGCTGAACATGCTCCCGAGAGAGATCCGGACCGGCCGCCTCCAAGTTCCCAGCCGTGCTCAGTCATCTCCGGCGCTCGGCCTGCCATTGCACGAGCGTGTTGAGGGCGTGGGCGCCGCGTTCCGCCGGGGGCACTGTGGCGACCTCCCTGAAGAAGTCCTTGCCACGCCGGAGCGCGTCTGGATCTAGGCGGCAAAGCTGCTCCACTAGCGCCGCACCGGCCGTACCCAGCTCCCCGGCCGGCACCACTCGCCCGACCATGCCGATGTTCCGCGCCTCCCACGCGGGCACGTGCCTGCCCGTTAGGACCAGGTCCATCGCCGCCCTCCGGGGGACATAGTCCAAAAGGTAGCTTTGAACGAGCAGCGGCGGGAACCCGTGGGTGATCTCGTCGAATCCGAAGACGGCAGTCTCGGCGGCCAGCACGAGATCGCATTGCATCGCGATCCCGCTGCCGAATCCGAGCGCGCGTCCCTGCACGAGCGCCAGGCTGACCCCCGCGAATTCTCGCACCGCACGGTTCGCCTCGAGAATCAAGGCGAGGTTCTGCTGTGGCGAGACCCCGGCGGGCCTCTCGGTCTGGTCCCGACCGAGGCAGAAGTCCTCTCCTTTGCCCGACAGCACCAGTACGTCCGCGGTGCCGCTCGCCTCGGTGAGCGCATCGATCAGCTCCAACATCATCTCGCGCGTGATGCGATTCCCGGCCTCGGGACCCTCAAGAGATACAAGCGCTGCGCGATCGTCCCGGCGCAGGCGGACGCGACTCACTGCCCCGCTCCGGCCTGGATCTGGTCCCACACGATCTCTGGGGTTAGCGGCAGCCGGTCGATCCGGACGCCGAGCGGGCGCAGCGCGTCCTCGACAGCGTTGGCCAGGCATGGCACGGGCGACACCGTCCCGGTCTCGCCGCCGCCCTTGTATCCGCCCGGCGTGAATGGGTTGGGGGTGACGAGGTGGTCCAGGACCAGCGGCGGCACGTCCGCTGCGGTCGGGATCAGGTATTCGCGGAAGTTGCGGTTGAGCGGCTGCCCGTCGGGGGCGTAGGAGAATTGCTCGAACAGCGCCCCGCCGAAGCCGTGGACGAGGGCACCGAGGTGCTGCCCCTCAAGGATCTTCGGGTTGAGGATGTTCCCACAATCGTGGACGCTGGCGTACAGCAGGATCTCGATCCGGCCTGTGGCCCGATCGACCTCCACGACTGCGCCGTCGGCGGTGTACGGGAAGCTCGAGAACATCGCCACGCGGCCGCGCTCGTCGGCCGGGAAGTCCACGTTAGGGTCGCGGTAGTGGTACAGAAGGTCGAGCCCTGGCTCCTCGCCGTCAGGCAGGTCGTGAATCCGGTGATACGCGACATGGGCCACATCCGCCAGCGGGAGGTCGCGGTTCGGAACGCCCCTCACCCTCACCGCGCCGTCCCTCAGCTCCAGGTCCGCGGCCTCCGCCTCCATCAGATGGGCGGCGATTCGCCGGATCTTCGTGGCGATTCTGCGCGCGCCGAGCGTTACGGCGGACGTGCCGACCACCGAGAAGCGACTCGAGTAGGAGCCCGACCCGTAGGGCGTGTTCGCTGTGTCGCCCTCCGTCACTTGCACCTGTTCGGGATCGACGCCCAACTCATCCGCTACGAGCTGCCCAATGGCGGTTGAGTGCCCCTGACCCTCGTCGTTGCCGCCCGTAGACACCGACACACGACCCGCCGGATCCATCGTCACGCGCACGCTGTAGTAGCCAGCGTTGTACGACCCCATGCGCGTCGACGATGACGGCTCGATCGCGAGAATCGTCCCGATGCCGATGAGCCGGTCGTGCCCGCGTAGGGCACGCTGGCGCTCACGCCATCCTGCGTAGTCCATCCGCTCGAGCAGGAGGCGCATCGCGGCGGGATAGTCACCGCTGTCGTAGCGCGATCCCGTCACGCAGCGATACGGAAACGCCTCGGGTGGGATGAAATTCCGCATACGGATGTCGGTCGGATCCATCCCGAGCGCACCCGCGGCCTCGTCCATCATCCTCTCGATGCAAAAGGCAGCTTCGGACTTCCCAAAGCCCCTGTGTGCTCCGAACGGCGTCTTGTTGGTGGCGATGCCGTACAGCCGCGCCTCGTAGTTCTCGATCCGGTACGCGCCCGGCACAAACATCGGCGTGGTGATGATCGACGCCAGCCCACCAACGGGATAGGCGTCCCCGAGATCAGCGTGAATCGTGTCCCGCAGCCCGAGGACGGTGCCGTCCGAGCGCAGCGCCATCTGCACGTGGTGGGTCTGCTGACGGGCGTGGTTCGTGGCGAGCATGTGCTCCCTGCGCGTCTCGATCCACCGGACCGGCCGCTCGGCGAGGATCGCCGCGACCGACACGACGAGCTCCTCCGGGTAGAAGCCCCACTTCTGCCCGAAGCCGCCACCCACCCTCGGAGTGATGACCCGGACCGCTAGGTTCGCCGGCATGCGGATGCTGTTTTCGAGCAGGACAGCCACCGCATGGGGAATCTGTGTCGAGTCCCATACTGTCAGCGCGTTGGACCCGGCGTCATACGCGGCCACGACACCCCTCGGTTCGATTGGCGTCCCACTGAAGCGGTGGTGCTGCAGACGCCGCTCGATGACGATGTCCGCCTCCTCGAACGCAGCAGCGATGTCACCGCCCGAGACCGAGAACCGCAGTGTGACGTTGTCCCCCCAGTCCTCGTAAAGGAGCGGAGCTCCGGGCGCGGCGCCGGATTCGGCGTCCAGGACCGGCTCCAGCACCTCGTACTCCGCGTCTATCAGCTCAATCGCGTCCTCGGCCAGATACCGCGTCTCGGCGGCGATCAGAGCCACTGGCTCGCCGACGAAGCGCACCTTGTCGTGCGCAAGGCCGACCCTGTCGTGGAACTTGATCTCGGGATTGCCTACCCGGAAAGGGTCTCGACTCTGGAAGGGGAACGGCTTCATGTTGTTCACGCGCTCGCGGAGCTCCTCGGCGGTGATCGCTAGGACAACGCCCTCGTGCGCCAGCGCATGGTCGAGGTTGACCCGCTTGATGCGGGCGTGAGCGTGCGGGCTGCGGAAGAACGCCGCATGAAGCATGCGCGGCAGCTCGACGTCGCCGACGAACGTGCCACCGCCGAGCAAGACCTCGCGGTCCTGCACCCGCTTCGCACTCGATCCGGCGTGTCTGGGGGTCATCGTGTCGCCGTGGCGTCGCGCTCGGCGATCGCATCAGCAATCGCCTCGACCACCGACTCGTACCCGGTACAGCGACAGAGGTTGCCGGACAGCGAGTAGCGGATCTCATTCCTCGTGAGCGCCCTGTCGTTCTCGTACAACGCGACCGCCGACATGAGCATCCCGGCAGTGCAGTACCCGCATTGGAACGCGAACCGCTCCTCGAAGGCACGCTGAAGCGGATGCAGCTGGCCATCCGACGCCAGGCTCTCGACCGTCCGAAGCCGGCTCCCCTCTGCCTGAACCGCAAACATCGTGCAGGACTTGACCGCTCTGCCGTCGAGCAGGACCGTGCAGGCACCGCAGCTCGTCGAGTCGCAGCCGATGTGAGTCCCCTTCAGGCCGGCCCCGTCGCGAATCGCGTCCACTAGAAGCGTCCGCGGCTCCACGGTCAGGGCATGGTCTAGCCCGTTGATCTCGAGGAGCAAGCTGATCATCCGAGCGCTCCTTCCTCCGAAGTAGCCGTGGCCCGAGCGACCGCCTTCTGGAGCGCGTCGCGGACGAGCCGCGCCGCCACCGAGCACCTGAACGTGTTTGTGGACGACGCCTTCACGACGCTCGAGGCCGCGGCGATCGCGGCGGACGTCGGCTCGGCTCCGAGCAGCATCGACTCGGCTTCGTCGAGGCGCAGCGGCACGTCCTGCAAGCCGCCGCATCCGATTCCCACCTCGGCTATCGTCCCGGTCTCGTCGAGGGCGACGCAGGCAGAGCAGTTCATGAATGCCGCGGCCGCTGCCCGCATCTCGAACTTGACTTGAGCCGTCCCGAATCGCCCAGCCGGCAATCGGGCGTTCACTTCGACGATCAGCTCGTCCGCGGCGAGAGCCGAACGACGTGCCGCAACGAACAGGTCGTCGGCGACGATCGTCCGTTCGCCAGCTGCGCTGACGACTCGAACCGCCCCCGAGAGCGCGAGGAGCGCCGGTCCCCAGTCGCCAGCCGGCTCCACGGCGGCGATGCTGCCGCCGATCGTCCCCATGTTCCGCACCTGCGGGTCGCCGATTCGGCCCGCGAGCTCCGGAATGATCGCGAGCTCGGTTCCTCCCGGCCAGGCCTCCGCCTCGTGGTGACGCGTCATCGCGCCGATGCGGAGGGTCCCGTCGGTAGCCGTGATCCCCGCCAGCTCGCGGATCCGCCCGACGTCGATCACGACAGCCGGGCTGCGGTCTCTGTATTTCATCTGGGGCACAAGGCTCATCCCGCCCGCAAGGACAGCTCCTTCCGGGCCGTGCTCGGCGAGCGCGGCGACAGCCTCGTCCTGGCTGTACGCGCGGATGTATGAGAACACTCGGGGGTACATGGAGCTATTGCCCGGTGAGCTTGGTCATGTCGGCTCCGACCGCTGCGCCAGCTTGGCGCCCGTCTCGTAGTACCGGCCACTCGCGGCGAGCACCGCTTCCTCCTCGAGCTCCGGCGGCCACTCCTCGGGCGAGACGACATACCCGTACCACGGCTCCTCCGGCTTCAGTGGCGGATACCCCAACTCCTCCCAGATCTCCCTCGCCCGCTCCATGAACTGCCGTGTTGGGAGCGAGATCGGGGGAACCTGGTCCTTCAGAGTTGCGTCGATCAGCAGATTCGCATCCTCCCGGTCAGCCCCCACACCGAATGGCGGGGCGTGACCGCGGGCCTGGCCCTGCAGCACCTGCACATCCAGATGCGGACGGGCGCGATAGGCGATCGCCCACCAGACCGCGTCGAGGTTGCGTGGATTTATGTCTGAGTCGACGGCGATCACGATCTTGCCTATCTCCGCTCGGTAGGCCGCGATGCCCTTCAACGCACGCCACACCTCGGTCCGGACGGGCGACTCGAACTGGACGAAGATGACCTTGCGAAGATTCGTCAGCGGCTCGTGAGTGACGACATCACGGACCCCTGCGATACCGAGAGTGCCACGGAGAAACCCGAGAAGAGTTGGTTCGAGGCTGACCTTCTTGATGACGCTCGACTCGCTGGGCGTCACCTGGCTTATGAAGGAGGTCCAGCAGTAGTTGCGGCGGTGGGTGACGCACGTGATCTGGAACATCGGACTCAGCGAGCGAGGGTGAACGTACCCATGGGATTCCCCGAAGGGTCCTTCCGGTTCGACCCGGTCGGTTCCCACCACGCCTTCGATGACGATTTCCGCGTCAGCGGGAACCTCCAGATCGACGCTCACGCAGCGAACGAGGTGGATCGGCTCGCCCGCCAACCCGCCTGCCAGACCGAACTCGTCGACGCCGTAGGGCACCTGATTGACGGCCGCATACGAGACGACCGGCGGTGCGCCGATTACGAACGCCATCTCCAGCGGACGGCCGAGCTTTTGCGACTGCTCCCAGTGCATGAAGCCGTGCTTCGCCGGGCCGGTGAAGAACACGCCGCACGTCGTGGGGCTCTTGATCTGGCCCCGGTAGTGGCCGACGTTGCGAACACCGTCGTTAGGCGATCGTGTGATCGCGTGAGCGCTCGTTAGATATGGCGCGTTGTCGAACCCCGGAGTCGAGATTGGGATCGGCATCGTGTCGAAGCCACCGCCGGCATCACCGTGATGAACGACCTCCTGAACCGCTGCGACTTCGACCATCACGGGCTCGATCGGATGCGCCAGCGCACGCTCCCATGTCTTGCCTACATCCTCGAGCGGGCAGCCGAGTCCCGCGGAATAGATTGCGGGCGTCGCTGCAAGGCCGCCGATGAGGACGTCGTTCTCGTAGCGTCGGCCGCGGGCATCGGTGACGTTGGTGAAGAGGAAGGCACGGCGCTCCTCCTCCGGGATACCACCTCGGTACTGCCACCGCACGAGCGGGTGCATCTCGCGGTCCTTATCGATTGGACGATCCACCACGCGGAGCAATCGGAGCTCGCGCAGCATCGCCATGTGCTCGCGGAGATCGCTGTAGCCCCTGCGGTGCGTCACGCCGAATCCGGTTGGGGTGCTTGGCCGATACGGGCGTTTGGGCGTGCACCGAGGTGTCCGGCGGCCGGCAGATCGAGGGTCGGCGCCCTGGCCGTGTCGCCGCCGGTCACGGGGAGGCGGGAGCCGCCAGACCGGCTTTCTCGAAGTAGATGACGGCGGCGGCGGCGACATCGACGTCCTGCGCCTGGCTGCCGCTGCTGACGCCGATGCCGCCCACCACCTGTCCGTCGACGATGATCGGAACCCCGCCTCCGATTGTGGAGAAACGCCCGCCGTTTGTGCCGTGGATCCGCCACGCCGGACTCTGGGGGTTCTCGGCGTCGCCGTAGAACGCGGTCTCCCGCCGCGCGGCTGCGGCGGTGAACGCCTTGTCGATCGCGATCGAGACGCTCGACACTTTGCCTCCATCCATTCGCTCGAAGGCGACCAGCACGCCGGCAGCATCCGTCACCGCCATGCACATCGGGACGCCAATCTCCTCGGCGCGCTTGGCCGCACCCGCAAGCACCAGCCGAGCGTCCTCCAGATCGAGACTGCGCGTTGTCAACACCGGTCCGCCCCCTTTCCTATAAGATGAAATCGTCAGATTGTAATACCGTCTAACAAAAGTGTGGGTTCCATGACTGATCATCCACCGCTGACTGGGATCATCGGGGCTTGCCTGACGCCGTTTCGCGAGGACGGCAGCGTGGACGGGGATGCGCTCGAACGCGAACTCGAGTTCATGGTCGGTCACTGCAACGCGATCTCGATCCTCGGCGCCGAGATCTCCGAGTACGGCTTGCTGTCCCAGCAGGACCGGCGTGCTTGGCTCAAGCGTGGCTTGGAACTCGTGGCCGGACGGAGGCCTGTGCTGGCCGGGGCGTCCGGCCAAGTCGTCGACGACGTCGTCGAACTGGCCGAGTTCGCCGCAACAGCGGGTGCCGACTACGCGCAGGTCCTCGTCCCCCGCCGACCGTGGGGCCAGGAGCCGACCGGCGAGGAGGTGCTGGCGTTCTTTGAGGCGGTCGCGAAACGGTCTCCGCTGCCGATCGTCGTCTACCTCAACCCGCAGACGGGAGCCGATCCGCCCCCTCGGGTTCTGGTTGAGTTGAGCCGGTTGGACCGAATCGCCGCGTTCAAGGAGAGCTCGCGTGACATGGGCAAGATCGGCAGGCTGATCGAGGAGATCGACGTCGCCGGTAACGCGCGGTACTTCACGACTATGGAGCCGTTGCTGGCGACATTGGTCCAGGGAGGTCCCGGCGCGATGATGCCCGCGCCGGCGACCGTGATCGGAGCCGAGGTCGTGTCTGCGTTCCGCGCCGGGGATCTGGAACGAGCCGCCGCCGCGCAGCGGCGCTTCGCGGTGTTCCCGACCCGGTGGCGTGCATACGGCCTGACCCCGGTCATGAAGTCGGCGCTCGAACATCTCGGGATCGGCCGTGCGGCCACGGTGGCGCCCTTCGCGCAGGTCAGCGCCGACGATCACCATGCGATCGGCGAGTTCCTAGCCGAAGCAGGCATGGTGGCGGCAGCGGTGCGATAGGCCCGCGCTGCGCCGCGCGTGCACATCAGAGCGCCACTGGCTCCTTCCCACCTAACGAACGGGCTCGCGCGGTTACGTCGACGTCGACGACCATCGTGTCGAGGTCGATCTCGACGCCGTAGACCTCTCGCGCCGCCTCGATCGACACGATGCCGTTCTTCACGTCTTCGAGTACGAGACTCGGATCGCGGTCGGTGGGCCGCCCGAGGCCGCCTCCCCCGGCGAAGATCACCCGCACGACCTCCCCAGACTGCATTTCCCTCGCAAACAGCGCAGGCATGTGCTCCTCGTGCTCCGTCCCGGGGTTCAGCGTGCAGCCGGCCTTCGCGGGGCCGTCCCCGCCGGCCACCCCCCAAGACCCGAACTTGTAGCCACCGGACCGGAGCCCCAAACGGAAGTCCGACAGCGCGCGATACTCCCGCACAAACGAGGGTCCGCCCCGCTGCTTGCCGGGGCCTGCGGAGTCCTTCACCGGCTCGAACCGCTCTACGACCACCGGGTACTCGGACTCGATGATCTCGATCGGCTGCGTCGTTGAGATGTGACAGAAAGCGAGGACGAGGGTGGTGCCATCTCCCTTCGGGTGCCCTCCAAGAGAGCTGACCATCAGCTCGTAGTACACCGCCGACTTTCCGGTGCGAGCTTCGGGAAAGCCCATCGTGAGCGCGCCCGTGCCTTGGCCGCCGGGCGCTATCGCCCGCTCCGGCGAGAGCTCGCCAAGGCACTTCGACACCAGCCCGTACATGAGCTGCATCGTCGGGAAATAGTTGTTTACCGGTGCGGGATACCGCGCGTGCGTCACCTGCCCCTCGGGGTTGATGAAGCGAACGGCACGGCCCAGACCGTCGTTCACCGGGATGGTGGGGTCGAGGAAGCCGACCATGGCCATTACCGCGGCAGCCTCGGCCGATTGCGGCCGGACGTTAACCGGCCCTTTCGCTTGCGGGTCGCTGCCGGTGTAGTCGACCTCTACGTCGCTCCCGCTCTTTTTCAGCCGGACGTGAAACTTCACCGGCTTGTCGAGGTCGGCGCCGTCGCTATCCAGGAACCACTCCGCCTCGACCTCGCCATCCGGCACCCCTGCGAGCTCTTCTCGGAAGAGTAACTCGGCCCGGTCCTGGAGCAGACCGAAGGTCTCAAGGATGACATCCTCACCGTACTCGTCGGCGAGCTCCACGAGCCGTTTTGACCCGACTCGCGTGCACCCGACCTGAGCACGGATGTCACCCATGAGTTCCTCTGGCGTGCGGCTGTTGCGGCGCACGATCGCGTCGACATCGCGGTTGAGTCCCTCCGACGTCCAGATCCTGACACCGGGCAGCTGTAGCCCGTCGTGGAAGATCTCGCGTGAGCCGGCGCCGGACGAACCTGGGACGAGGCCGCCGACGTCGGGCTTGTGCGAAATACTGGCCGTGAACGCGATGATGCGATCGCCGCGGAACACGGGGGTGACGACCGCAACGTCGGGAATATGGAATGCGCCGCCCAGGTAGGGATCGTTGATCAGATAGCTGTCGTCGGCCCGCATCGTGTCGCCGTATTTCTCGATCATCGCCCGCACGTGATACCCGTACGGGTAGATGTGCATCGGCATACCGGCTCCGACTACCACCCGGCCGTCCCGGTCGAGCACGCACGCGCTGCCGTCGTATGACTCCCGCAGGATCGGCGAGTAGCCGCTGTGGAACAGCAGCCACTCCATGTGCTGGACGACCTCGTCGAGGCGGCTTCGCAGAATTTCCAGGGTGATCGCGTCGACGTTCATGATTCGCTCCTGTCCTTCGTCAGCCGCAGGTTTCCGGCGGCGTCCACGTTGCCGCTCCAGCCCGGACCGATCACCGTTGTGGCATCGAGTTGCTCGACGATCGCGGGCCCGACTAGGCCGCTTCCGGCCGGCATCTCGGCACGGTCGTACACCGGCGTGTCGACATAGCCGCCGAGGACCTCGAAGTACGCACGCCTGACGCGGTGCTCGGGTGCCCCTGTGGTCGGAAGACTGGCCGCAGCGCCGAGCCGCGGTCGTTCCACTCTTGAGCGCAGACGAAGGTTAATGATCTCGACCGGCTCGTCGGGAGCCGACACGCCGTAGACGGCCGCGTGGAGCACATCGAAATCCGACCGCAGCCGACTCAAATCACCCTCGTTGATCGTGGTCGCCGGGATGTCCATCGGCAGCTCATACCCCTGATGCGGATATCGCAGGTCCAGCTGCGGGTGCAGCTGGACCTCGTCCCATTCGAACTCCTCGGCGCCCGCGTCGAACCGCGCCCGTTCGATCAACTCGGTGAAGCTGCCGTTGAGCGCGTGCAGATCCGCCCGGTCAATGCGCGACACGTAGCTCTTGAGGTAGACGTGGAGCACGTCCGTCTCGAGCAGCCCCATCGCGCTGCCGATGCCGGGCGACGGAGGGATCAGCAGGCGTGGGAGCCCGACGGCGTCCGCGATGTGCCACGCATGCACGGGGCCCGCACCGCCGAACGGGACGAGCGCAAACGAGGTAACGTCGCAGCCCTTCGCCTCAAGCGTGAGCCTGAGTCCGATCGCGATCTGCGTGCCGGTGATCCGATTGATTCCCTCCGCCGCCTCCACTGCGGAGAGACCGAGCTTCGCGCCAACTCGTTCGACGGCGTGCTGGGCGAGCTCCGGGACTCCGTGCATCTTGCCGCCCAGGAACCTCGTTGGGTCAAGATAGCCGAGCACGACATCTGCGTCCGTCACCGTGGGCTCTGTTCCTCCGCGCCCGTAGCACGCCGGACCCGGGTCGGCCCCGGCGCTCTGCGGCCCTACCTTCAGCAGGCCGTCCTTGCCGATCCACGCAAGTGTGCCGCCGCCGGTCCCGAGAGTGTTGATCTCGATCATCGGCGTGCCGATGTGCTGGCGAGCGATTTGACCCTCACGCGTCTCTGACGCCTTGCCATCACGGATCACACAGACATCGGTGCTGGTCCCCCCCATGTCAAGCGTCACGAGGTTCGGCTCTTCGCTTCGCTCACCCAACCTCAGTCCGAATCCCACGCCGGCGGCGGGACCCGAGAGCAGGATCTCGTTGGGATACGCGACGGCAAGGCTGATCCGCATCAGTCCGCCGTTCGACTGCATTGCGTAGGACTGACCCGTGGTGAGGCCCGCCTCCTCTAGCCGGTCGCTGAGGTCCGCGAAGTACCGCTGCACGACGGGGCCGACGTAGGCGTCCAGAGCAGTAGTGGAGAGTCGCACGTACTCGCGAATGACAGGAAGCACGCGGCTAGAGAGCGAGACCCGGCACTCAGGAATCTCTTCTCGGACGATCTCAGCGATCCGCTCCTCGTGCTTAGGGTTCATGAACGAGAACAGGCAGAGCACTGCTACCGAGGACACTCCCTGATCGTGCAGCTCGCGCGCTGCTCGCCTCACCGACTCCTCGTCGAGGGGACGCACGACGGATCCGTCGAAGGCGACGCGTTCGTCGACGTAGCGCGTCAGCTCGAGCGGGATCAGCGGCCGGGGCTTCTGGTAGCGCGGATCGACGAGCTCGGCTCGCGTGGGGCGAGTTCCTCCCCTGACCTCGTAGATCGCGCTGTAGCCAGCGGTGACCAGCAGGCCTGTCCGCGCGCCCTTGCCCTCCAAAACCGCGTTGGTCCCCACGGTCGTGCCGTGGCCGAAGAACCGGATCTCGGAGAACGGGGCGCTGCAATCGCGTTGGAACGTGTGTAGCGCCGCGACGATCGCGTCAGACGGTTGATTCGGCGTCGAGGGGACCTTCGTCACATATCGATGGTCTGTCTCAAGCTCGACGGCAGCCAAATCGGTGAAGGTGCCTCCAGTGTCGATGCCCACCAGCCAGCTCATTGCCCGCTCCGCTCCCTCCGGTCGACGGCTCAACTTGCGATATCCGCGCGGACCTATCCGCGGTCCCGAAGCGTAGCCTAAAGTACTCGACTTGAGTACGTTTTTTAGGCAGGCAACTCGGCCCACCTCTGATGACGCCAAGGGGGCGATCAAGCGCGACGCGACTGGACCGCGGACCTAGGGAAGCCGGACTTCCGCAGTCCGCGCCGCCAGCTCATCCTTGACGACGGCAGAGGGCCCTACGTCCACGTACTTCGTGCTGAGGTCGAAGAGATTCGCTTTGTGCGGCGCCACCGCGCGATCGGCGACGCAGTCTTCGGCGACGAACGCACGGAACCCGTACTGGATCGCGTCGACGGCGGTGGCCCGCACGCATCCGCTGGTCGTGGCCCCAGCGATGACGATCGAGTCGACGCGCCTCGCGTTCAGATGGGTGTTCAGGATCGACCCGAAGAACGCCGACGGATACTGCTTCACGATCACGACGTCCTCCTCCTGAACGCCGAGGCGCTCGTCGAGCTGCGTCCACCGGGAGCCGAGCCTCAGGTGCCGCAGCCCGGGGTACTTGTCGCCCCACACGCCGACGTCCGCGAGGTCCGGGCGATAGCCGTGGATCGTGAAAAAGATCGGCAGCCCGGCGGTACGGCAGTCGCTGACCAGAGAGGCGGCGGCGGTTACCTCGGGCGTCATATCGGAGCCGAGCGGAGAACCCGGGTCCGTGAAGCCGTACGTGAAGTCGACGACCACGAGCGCGAGCTGGCGACCGAATCCCAGCCGGCCATTGATCTCTGCACGCTCGTAGATCTCAGCGGCAGCCTCAAAGCCGGCGTCATTGTCTTTAGTCATGGATCACCCGGCGGGTAATCCTGCCAGAAGCGGGGTCTCAGTCAAGCGGCCTCTGCGTGCGTCTGGTCAATGCGTGCGCAGCGTTGGGAGCGGGCCGCTTGTTCCCCTAATAGTCGGAATCGCAGTCGTCGCCTTCAACATGCGTACGGCGGTCACGAGCGTCGGGCCGGTCCTTCCCGCGCTCCGCCGGGATCTCGTCCTTTCGAACACATTGGCTTCGTTCCTGACCGCGCTTCCGCTGATCTGCTTCGCTGTCTGCTCGCCCGTTGTACCCTGGCTGATGCGGCGGTTCGGGCCAGCGCCGTTGCTCGCCGGAACGCTCGCAGTCCTCGGCGCCGGGCTCTCGCTCCGGGCGGCCCCGACCGCCGCCGCGGTGATCGGCGGGACGGCCGTCGTCGGCGCCGCCCTGGCGGTGACCAATGTCACGCTCCCGGTCCTGATTAGCGAGATGCCCCGGAGCAGGCGGGGCTTATAACTGGGATGTACACGATGATCATCTCGGTCGGCGCGGCACTGGGCGCTGGGGTGACGGTCCCATTCGCCACGGCGGTGGGCGGCGGCTGGCAGGCCGGGCTTGCGCTATGGGCGCTGCCCGTGATTCCCGCAGTGGGCTACTGGGCAATGCGTGCGGCACGTCCCCGTCCCCTGGCCGACGAACACGAGTCGGGACCGCGGCTGAGGCTCTTCCAGAGGCGGTTCTTCCAGTCGCCCGTGACGTGGGCGGTGACCTGTTTCTTCGGTCTGCAATCTGGAGTGTTCTACGCCGCCATCGGATGGTTGCCGTCGATGCTCCACGACCAAGGCGTGACCATCGCTGAGGCCGGCGGACTCGTCTCGCTCGCGCTCGTGGTCGGAATCCCGACGGGGCTGGTGGCTCCGGTTGTCGCGGTGAGGCGGACGGATCAGCGGCGGACCATAACCGTGTTCGTCGTATTGGCAGCCTCGGGGCTGCTGGGACTGCTGCTCGCCCCGGGCGCGGCGGTGGTGTGGATGATCCTGTTCGGGATGGGAATCGGTGGGACCTTCCCGCTTGCGCTGATGTTGATGGTGATCATGACCGAGAACCCTCACGAGACCCGGCAGCTCTCGAGCTTGGCGCAGACGTTCGGCTATACGCTCGCGATCGCCGGACCGTTCGCGGTGGGTGAGTTGCACGGCCTGACCGGTAGCTGGACGTTGCCACTGGGTCTGATGACCGCGGTGATGTTCGGTCCAACGTTGCTCGCGGGTCTGGCGGCCGCACGCCGTCGCTAGGCACAGTGGCGATGGAGTTAGTTCTCCGGTAGAGCACCTCGGCGCCGTCCTCGAGTCAGGTTACCCCTGATCCTCAATCCATTGGGCGATTTGGAGAACGTTCGCGTCTTGGTTTCACGACGCGGCGATCGTGAGGCCGGTCGGAGGCTCGCCTTCGTTATGCATGCGTCCGATATCGCACACCCATCGCGCCAAGTTCACGACGGTCGGGCTTCCTCGATGAGCCTTTGCGCGGTTGTGCGCCCGCCGGTCAGTTCGGCGGCGAGCTGCACGAGCGTCGTTATCAGACCGGATCGAAGTAGTGGATCTCGAGCAGTAGGCACCCGCCCTCGGACTTGAACGGGCCGTGGGTGGCCCCGGGAGGACGGCAGGCGTACGTATTCGGGGAGAACGACTCCCCGCCGTTGCCCTCGGCATCGTTGCCCACGGTGAGGTCGCCCGAGATGAGGTAGACCTCCTCCCAGTAGCGGTGCACGAACGGCTGCGTGGTGAACACGCCGGGAGCGAACCGCAGTAGCCGTGTACGAGTTCCGTGCCGTCCTTCCTCGTCGAGCGCCCCTGCCAGAATCTTCTGCTCGATTCCGTCCGGGTAGCCGAGCGGAACCTCCCAGCCGGTGGCCATGTCGAGTGCGTAGAACTCGTCGTGCGCCTTGTTGACTGGCATGTGTGATCAGCTCCTGTCTATCTGCATGGCCACGATCTGCTCGTAGTCCAAGTCACCGTCCAGCAGTCCCTGAGCCCGCGCGAAGCGGTTCATGCCAGGGGAGCTCGGCGAGGAATCCGCGCGCCCGGTGCGCGGCGGACATCCCGCTTTCGATCGCTCCTTCCATGAGGCCGGCCCAACCGGCGGCTACGTCGGACCCGGCGAGGAACACCGGGCCGTCCAGCGCGGCGAGGTCTCGTAGCTGAGTCCACTGACCGGGCCGAAGCATTCCCCAGGTCTGCCGGGTGAATTGATCGCGCCGCCAGTCGTGCGTCGCGCACGCTCGTACCTTTACCCCCGGGAGGAGCACCTCCAGCGCCCGCTGCACGCCTTCTCGGTCCTCGCCGGTCAGCTCCTCGCCGTCGCGACCGAAGCACACGAGAATCGAGCTGCCGCGGTCGGCGGAGTCTGTGTATGTGAACACGATTGGGTGGTCCTCGGCGAACGCGCACCACGGCCCGATCTCGCCCTCGACCTCGACCCACACCTTGGAACCGCGGCTGACCTGCCCATCGCTGGCCGTCCTGGCAACGCCGGCGGGCAATCCGGGCATGAACTCGATGTCCCCCAGCGTGTTGAGGGGAACCGCCACTATCGCGGCGCGAGCGGTGACGCCGGCCCCGTCGCGACAACGGATAACGACCTCGCCGTTCGAAGCGTCGACGCGGTCGACCGCGGCATCGAATCGGACCGGGAACCCACCGTCGTCGCGCATGGCGGACACCAGGGCGTCCGTGCCGTCGACGAGCTCATAGCCGGCCAGCGCCTCGGACAGGAGTTGCCACTGACCGAAGGCGAGCGCGACCCAGCGAAGGATCTGCGTGTATGCCCCCTGATCGGCCGGCCCGTGAAACTGCAACGTGCAGTAGGCACGGGCCAGGCCCCGCTGCTCGTCCGTGAGATCCAACTCATCGATCCGATCGGTGACAACGACGTGATCGAGTGCCTCGACGGCGGCTCGCTCGGCCTCGGTGTCATGCGGTCGAGGGAAGAGCTCGCGGGCGTGGCTGAACAGAGGGGTGAGCGCGCTGTCCATCACGCTCCACAGCTCCTCGAAGGTTCCGGTGCGAAGCACGCCACCGGTGAGCCAGGCCGCTTCCGTCAGCGCTCGCGGGGGCCGTAGCCTCAAGCCGTAGCGGATCACCTCGGCCCAGATGCACGGTTGGAGCCAGTGCACGTGCATCGCGCCCATTTCCAGGCGCCGCCCCAGTCGCGCATCGGTCCAGGTCCGCCCGCCGAGCCGGGAACGTGCTTCCAGCAGGAGAACATCGACCCCGGCGTGGGCAAGCTCGCGCGCCGCAGCCAGTCCGGCCAGACCTCCGCCGATTACGGCAACTTCACGCTGCGTCGTCTCGTGCATGTCCTCGCGGTCCCGAGAATCATAAGGAGCGGGATTCATACTTCACTCCACTACATTATAAAAGAATGGTACTTTAGATAGGTGTCTAGTCCGCCTGCTGAACACGCCGATCTCGCTGCTTGCTCCGGACGAGCGCTCGGGGGCGAGACGCCGATCCCAGGCGGTAGCCCGGACCGGCGGTTTGGCAGCGACGCGATCGCAGAGGCGCTCCGGGATCTCGGGCTCGAGTACGTCGCCCTGAATCCAGGCTCGAGCTTCAGGGGGCTTCACGACAGCCTGGTCAACCATCTCGGGAATGCTCGGCCGCAGATCGTGCTGTGCCTGCACGAAGAGCACGCGGTGGCCATCGCGCACGGGTACGCGAAGGTCACCGACCGCCCCATGGCCGTCGCCCTGCACAGCAACGTTGGCCTGATGCATGCCTCGATGGCGCTGTTCAACGCCTTCTGCGATCGGGTTCCCGTCCTGGCTCTGGGAGCGACCGGCCCGCTCGACGCGGACCGCCGCCGGCCCTGGATCGATTGGCTGCACACCGCCACCGACCAGGCGGCGCTCGTCCGGCCCTTCCTGAAGTGGGATGACCAACCCCATTCCGTGCCGGCGGCCGTGCAGGCCATCCTCCAGGCCCATCGCACAAGCAACACCGCACCGAAGGCGCCGGCGTACGTCTGCCTCGACGCTTCGCTCCAGGAACAGGAACTCGACGCTGGCACCCCGGGCGAGACCCCAAACGTGCGGCGCTTCGAGCCATCACGTCCGCCCGAGCCGGATTCGCGGGTCATCGACGACCTGTCGGCGAGGCTTGTGGCAGCGAACAAGGTGGTCATGCTGGTCGGACGGACCACGCGCGACGGTCCGGCCTGGCAGCGGCGAATCGAGCTGGCCGAGCGCCTCGGCGCGTCGGTACACACCCACCTGAAGCTGCCCGCGGCGTTCCCATCCACGCACCCACTTCACGCCGAGCCACCGCAGCCGATCGCCTCCCCGAAACTACGAGATGAGCTCCGCTCCGCCGACGTGATCCTCGCCCTCGAGTGGCTCGACCTGGGCGGCGCGCTCGAGCTGGCCGGCGCCGTCGACGGTCATGTGGTCGCGGTCGGGCTCGACGAGCAGCTCCACCGCGGGTGGGGCAAGGAATCGCTGACGCCGGTGCCCGCCGACGTGCACATCCACGCCGGCGCCGATGGCACCGTCCGGGCGTTGCTCCACGCGTTGCCGAAACGAGCCCGCGCGACCGATTCCCGCGGGACGGGTCCCGCGCTGGTCCCGGCCCCGCCCGAACCTCGGCTGAGCGAGACGCCGACCGTGCCCGACATCGCTCGCTGCCTCAGGGAGAAGCTCGCCGATACGCCGGCATGCCTCGTGCGGGTACCGCTCAGTTGGTCCGGCGGGCTGTGGCAGATCGAGCATCCGCTCGACTATCTGGGCGGAGACGGTGGCGAGGGGGTCGGCTCAGGTCCTGGGATGACGATCGGCGTGGCCCTTGCGCTGCGTGGCGACGAGCGGCTGGTCCTGTCCGTGCTCGGTGACGGCGACTACCTCATGGGCGTGAACGCGCTCTGGACCGCGGCCCATTATGAGCTGCCCATGTTGATCGTGGTCGCGAACAACCGCTCGTTCTTCAACGACGAGATCCACCAGCACCAGACGGCGCTCCGTCGCGGGCGCCCCACCGAGAATCGCTGGATCGGTCAGCGGATCATCGATCCGGACGTCGACCTGGCCCGGCTCGCGGCCGCCCAAGGCCTTATCGCCTACGGACCCGCGCTGACCTGCGACGAGCTCGCCGAGACCCTGTCCCGCGGCGTCGACGCGGCACTGACAGGCGCGCCGGTAGTCGTCGATGTCCACATCACTTCAACGGTCGAGGGACAGGACCGCGTCGTTGGGCACACCACGCGGCACTGACCCGTCAGGCGACCGCCTGGCCGCCCAGGGCCCGCAGCGCACCGTCGATCATCCCGGTGAGCAGATCTACATCCGCGGCCGAGTGCGCCGGGCAGACCAGAGCGCGGTTGTGGAAGGGGAACATCAGTACGCCGCGGTTCAGCGAATACAGATGTAGGTAGCGCGACAGGCTCCCGTTGCTGATCCGTGCACCCTCTGCACCGTTGCGGAGCGGATGCGGGCAAAAGTGGAACTCGACACGACCACCGAGCCGTACCACGTGCCACGGAAGATCATGGCTGTCGATCACAGCACGCATGCCGTCGGCGAGCCGGATCCCCAGCGCGCTCATCTTGTCGTAGGCGTCCTCGGTGAGGACGGACCCCAGCGTCGCCCGCATCGCCGCGAGCGAGACGGCGTTGCCGGCCATCGTGCCGCCGACGCCGCGCATCCCGGCGCGCCCGCGGTCGAAGTCCGTGGCCAGCGACTCCGCGACCGGACCCGACAGACCGAGGGCCGCGGCCGGAACGCCGCTGCCGATGGGCTTGCCGACCACGAGCATGTCGGGCCGCAGGCGGTGAGCTCCCGTCCATCCGCCTGGCCCGACGCTGATCGTGTGGGTCTCGTCGATGATCAGCAGGGTTCCGGTCTGCTCGGTGGCGCTTCTCAAAGCGTCGTGGAACCACTCCTGCGGCAGGACGATGCCGATATTCGTCAGCGCCGGCTCGGTGAGCACACAGGCAACATCCTCGTTCGACAGTTCCCCCACCAGCGCCTCCTCGTCGTTGAACTGCACGACGCGCGTGGTCAGCTCAGGAGCCACCGGCGGTCCGAGGTTGCCCGCGCGCGAGACCACCCTACCGGCCTCGCGAGTTGCGAAGCACTCATCAACGGTCCCGTGATAGCACCCGTCGAAGATCAAGATCTTGTCCCTTCCGGTCAGGTGGCGCGCGTAGCGCAGAGCGTGTCGGTTCGCGTCGGTGGCGCTGAGCGTGAACTGCCACTGCGGCAAGCCAAAGCGGCGGGCCAGTTCATCGCTGACCTCGAGCGCGTCCTCGGTTGGAAGCATGAACGTGAGGCCTTGCTCGAGGCGCGTCGCGACCGCACGGATCGCGCTGGGCGGCGAGTGGCCGGTCATCGCGGCCGTATCGCCGAGACAGAAGTCGACGTACTCGTTGCCGTCGATATCCCGCACCACCGCCCCGCTGGCGCGGTCCACGTACAGCGGCGCATCTCCCGGCCACGCGAGCATCCACGGCATCGGCACCCCGAACGCGAGCCGGCTCCGGGCCCGGTCGTGGAACTCCACAGATCTCGGGTGAAGCTCGACGAAGCGCTGCTGCTCGTCCTCCAGCAGCGCTTCGATTCGGTGCGCGCTGGTGTCGATCACCAGCTTTGACGCCGCGGATGCCTTCGCTCAGCTGCCGGACGAGGAAGCAACCAGGCTGGACGGATCAACGTTGCCCTTGAACGTCCCGAGCGAGTTGAGCAGCTTCAGCCACACCTGCAGGTCGCTGACGAGCGTCTGGCCCTGACTGAAGTCGAACTCATCGGCGATCACGGGCGTTCTCTCGGCCGCCGCCGGCGGCAGCCCGCTGGTCTTGATGAACAGCTGCTTGGCCGCCTGGGGATCCTTGGCGATCTGCGCCTTGGCCTCATTCAGGGCCGCCAGGAACTTAGCGATCTCCTGAGAGTGCGAATTCGCCCACGCCCCCTGGGACACGAGATACGCGGTGAACTCCGGGTGACCGAAGCAAGCTGCATAGGCGTTGCCGATATCGCGATCTCCCGAGGCGACAGCCGGGGTCAGGAGCGGCTCGAAGATGAGGATCGAGTCGAACCGGCCCTGCTTGAGCAGGTCGGGAAGCTGCGGCGTCGGCCCCTGGAGACCCTTGAAGTCGGTGGGTCCGACCCCCGCCTTCTGCGCCCAGCACTGAAGCGCGGTCCAGTTGTTGCCGACGGTCGACGGCGCCCCCACCGTCTTGCCCTTGATGTCAGCGATGGTCTTGATGGGTGAGTTGCCGGCGACGACAAGCGCGGCACCCGGATCCTTGGGGTTGTCCTTCTGGAGCCCGGACATGGCCACCACGTCGAGCCCGCTCGCGTGTGCGCGGATCAGGTCCGGCTGGCTACCGATGACAACGTCGAACTGCTTGCCCAACGTCGCCGGCAACTCGGAAAACGGGATCGACGGAGTCGACAGGGTGACGTCGAGGCCTTGCTGCTTGAAGTATCCATCGTTCTGAGCCACCTGGAAAGGCAGATTCGCGGTTGCCGCCTCGACCAGCGCCACGCGGATCGGGGTGCCTCCCGAGGCTGTGCTCGCGCTGGTCGTCGCTGACGACGTGGCCGAGCTGCCCGAGCCCGAGGACGAGCTACTCGAACTGGAGCTACTCGAACTGCCACAGCCAACGGTGACGAGCGAGACCAGCACCATGAGCGCCGCAGCGAGGCGCGATCCAGCGTGATGACTGACTCTCTTCATCTTTCCCTCTCCTCGCACGACTGGAACAACGACCAGGCACGGCCGCGCCGTGCCTCCACAGCAGCCTTGGCCCGGTACCCATGACATCGCGCTGATTATAATAAGTTATGTCAGCTAACTAAGTCAAGTGCTTAAGTTAGGCTCTTGTTACTTAGACCGCCGGATTGACCAGATGCTCTGGCCGGCGTCCCGACAGGACGTCGAGCACGGCCCGGGCGGCGGCCATCCCCATCCGTTGGAGCGACTCGGACGTGTTGCCTGCCATGTGCGGGGTGCACATGACGGCGTTGAGGGCGAGCAGTGGATGATCGGGCGGAGGTGGCTCTTGAGCGAAGACGTCGACCGCCGCCGCGCGGAGGTGGCCGCTCCCGATTGCCTCGGCTAGCGCGGACTCATCGACCACGCCTCCGCGCGAGGTGTTGATCAGGCACGCACCCGGTCTCATCGCCGCCAGTTCGGAGGCGCCGATGAGGTTCTGCGTGGCCCGGGTGAGCGGCACGTGGAGCGTGACGATGTCCGCACATCTCAGCAGCCGGACAAGGCTCGCAGCTACTTGCACGCCGTCCGCGAGGATCTCCGAACGCTCGCGAAACGGGTCGTGAGCGATCACGGTCCCGCCGAGCGCCATCACGGCACGGCCCACCCGGCGGCCTATGTCTCCCCAGCCGATCACGCCGACGGGCTGGCTCGAAAGTTCGTGTCCGATCAGTCCGGCCGCCTGACCGGCGACGATCAGCGATCCGCTTCCCGGTGACTGTCGAAGCCAGGTGGCGCCGGCCACGATCGGGCGCAGCATCAACAGCACGCACGCAAGCGTGAACTCGGCGACCGCGGGCGCATTGTCGCCCGGGCAACTGGCTACGAGCACCCCTCGCTCCGATGCAGCTTCGATATCGATGTTGTCTGTTCCTGTCCCGTGCTTGGCCACGACCCGCAAGCGATCGCCGCTCTTGAGCAAATCCGCGCCGACTCGGGTCGTCCTGACGATCATGCCGTCGCAGCCGGCCAGCGCGCTCATCAACTCGGCGGTGCCGGTGCCGGACGGACGCACGATCTCGCAGTGGCGGCTCAGCCAGGCTTCAGCTCGTGGATCGATCGGATCCGCGATGAGAACCCGGTGCTCGAGCGTCACGTCAGGTCGCACGGGGCCGATAGCGCAGGAGCCACGCCTCGAGTGACGTGACGAGTGCGTTGATCCCGATCCCCAGGATCCCGGCGATCGCCAGCAGGCCGTAGGCGGTCGCGGCATCGAAACTCTGCTGGGCGGTCGCGATCAGACTGCCGAGGCCTTCGACCTGCGTGACGATCTCGACCAGCAGCACGATGATGAGAACAAGCGGGGCGGCGATGCGCACTCCCAGCAGGATCGATGGGGTGAGCGAGGGCAGCAGCATGTTCCACAGCGTGCGCAGGCGAGACAGGTGCAGCGATCTGGCGACGTCGAGCAAGAGCGGGCTCTGCGACCTGACCGACGCTCGCACTTGGAGCAGGATCGGCCACAGCGCCGAGAACACGACGACGATGAGTTTCATCTTCACGTTGTAGCCGGCGAACAGCACCGCGACCGGCACCACCGCCGCCGCCGGCATGAAGCGGCAGAAGTCGAGCAGCGGCCCGAGCAAGCGATCGAGAAATCGCGACAGTCCGATGGCCATCCCCAGCGCGGTGCCGATTAGCGTGGCGAGCAGGAGACCGAGCACGAACGACTTCATGGTCGCGGCAAACGCGGGCCAGAGCGCTCCCTTGTCCGCCTGCGACCGGATCGCCTCCCACCAGAGCGACGGCCGGGGGAAGTAGGCGGACTGCCCGTGCTGGACGAGCTGCCAGAAGACGAGCAGGGCGACCAGCGGAAGCACGCCGCGCAACGGCGGGATCTCACGCCGGCGGGCCGGACGACGACGCCTCACACGGAGCGGGAGTGGCCTTGCGCGAGGCGGACTCGTCGACCTGCAGCGGGACAGGACTGAGACTCACGGACTCGCGCTCATTCCAGAAGCCGCGACCGGAAACACCCGGGAGGAAACTCGGAGGTAGATGGCGTTGAGGAGGAGGCCGAGCAGGCCGACCAGCACCACGTAGGCGAACATCTCGGCGGGTTGGAGGGTGTCCTGGGCGACGATCAGGCCGTGGCCGATGCCCTGCGGATTGCCGATCATCTCGGCCACCAGGGCCAGGGCCAGGGCCAGGGCCAGGGAAAACTGGAGCCCGACAAGGACGAACGGCATGGCGGTAGGTAACACGAGCTGTCGGATCCGGCTCGCGCGCCCGAGACGGAGCATCCGGGCGAGATCGTCGTGGAGCGGCGTGACCGCGCGCGCCCCGTGAATCGTGTTGACGAGCACCGGCCAGATGCTGACGTACACCACGATGACGAGCTCGGTCTTCACCGAGAACCCCAGGAGCAGCACGGCAACCGGCACGAACGCAATTCCCGGGAGCGCGCGCAGGAACTCAACGCTTGCCATCGAGCACCGCCAGACCCAATCGCCGAGGCCAAGCACGAGCCCGATGGCCACGCCGAGCACGCCGGCGATGGCCCAGCCGACCAGGGTTACGTACAGCGTGTGCCAAACGTCGGAGGTCAGAGTCCCCGCACTGATCAGGTCACCCCCGGCCTTGACGATCTGCGTCGGCGACGGGAGAAACGTCGAGGTGATTACGCCCGTAGCCTTGGCGACCTGCCACAGCACCACGAGGCCAAGGAGAAACGCGGCGCCCTCGAAGTTGAACCGGCGCCAATTTCGGCTGCGACCGACGCGGAGGCCACGCGCGGACATCAGTCGCCTCGCAGTGCGCGGTACGCGGCTTGGCGAAGCCGGAGGTACCCGTGCTGTTCTTTGGTGGCGATCTGATCTCGCGGTCGCGGAAGCGTCACCACCAGTTCCTTGGTGATGTGAGCCGGACTGTCCGCGAGGACCAGCACTCGGTCGCTGAGGTACACGGCCTCGTCGATATCGTGAGTGACGAACACGATCGTCGCGCCGACCAACTTGTGCACCGACTGCAGCTCGTCCTGGAGCTGCCCTTTGGTGATTGCATCCAGCGCGCCAAACGGCTCATCCATGAGCAGCGTTCCGGGTTGCATGGCAAGCGCCCGGGCGATCTGCACCCGCTGCTGCATGCCGCCGGACAGGCGCCACGGATAGTCGCGGGCGCGTTCGGACAGCCCGACGAGCTCCAGCGCCTGCCGGCAGCGCTCGGCACGCTCGGGCCCGCGCAGGACGGCCTCGAGGCCCAGGGTCACATTACGCTCGACGGTACGCCAGGGCAGGAGTGACCCCTGGTAGTCCTGGAACACGATCACGACCCCGTTCGGCGGTCCGGCCACGTCCAGGCCATGATGTCGCACCTGCGACCCGGGGGCGGCTCGCTCGAGGCCTCCGAGGATGCGGATCAGCGTCGATTTGCCCGTTCCCGATTGCCCGACGATCGAGACGAACTCGCCCGGAGCAACGGTGAAGCTGACATCCTCGAGGACCCGGTGGGGTCCCTGCGGTGTCTCGAACTGGAGCGACACGTCGCGGCACTCGAATGCCGGAGTGACCGCGGGACTCGGGTTGCCGTCCGGCCGGAGGTCCGGGACGGGTTGCAGTTGGGGGAATCGTCCGGCCATGTCAGCCTGAGAATCCGCTGAGGATCAGACCGCGCGAGTCGGTGAGCTCTTCCATCGCCCACCGTACCCCTTCACGTCCGAGCCCCGAATCTTTCCAACCGCCATATGGCATCGAGTCGGAACGGTAGGACGGGCTGTCGCCGACGATCACGTTGCCGACCTGAAGGTCGCGGTGAGCTTTGAACGCGACGCCGATATCGGAGGTGAACACGCCCGCCTGGAGCCCAAATCGGGACTCGTTGACCCGCTCGATCGCTTCATCGATCGAATCGTAGGCGGCGACCACCACGACCGGTCCGAACGCCTCCTCGCGCCACAGACGAGCCTGCCGGTCGCCGCCTGCAAGGACGGCCGGAGCGATCGTGTTTCCATCGCGCTCGCCGCCACAGACAAGCTCGGCGCCGAGCGTCTGGGATTCATCGATCCACTCGCTGACGCGGTCGGCGGCTTCCGAGTTGACCATCGGGCCCACCATCGTCTCCTCATCGAATGGATCACCGGTCCGGAGGCCGCGGGCAATGTCGACGAGAGCTGCGGTGAACTCGCGCTCGAGCGAGCGGTGCACGAACACGCGCTGGGTTGCAATGCAGGTCTGACCCGCCTGGATGAACCCGCCGATGGCGATGGCCTGAGCTGCCTGGCCGACGTTGGCGTCGGAGTGAACAATCGCAGCGGCGTTGCCACCGAGCTCAAGTAGGACGCGCTTGCGGGGCAGTCCCGCCTTGATCCTCCAGCCGACCTCCGACCCGGTGTAGGAGACGATCGGAAGTCGCGGATCCTGGACCAGGCGATCGAGCAGCTCACCGTTCGGCAGCGGCAGGACGCTGAGCGTCCCGGCCGGAAGGTCCGTTTCGGCGACGATCTCAGCGATACGCAGCGCGGTGAGGGGCGTCTGCGGCGCCGGCTTCAACACGATCGGCGCGCCTACCGCGATCGCCGGCGCGACTTTGTGCGAGACCAGGTTCATCGGGAAGTTGAACGGCGTGATACCGAGAACTGGCCCTATCGGGAAGCGGCGCACGAGCCCGACGCGGCCCGTTCCCACCGGATCGTCGTCCAGCCGAATGAGATTGCCGGAGAAACGCTTGGCCTCCTCGGCCCCGCGCGTGAAATTCGCCGCACCGCGTGCGGCCTCGACGCGCGCCCAGCGCAGGGGCTTGCCGCTTTCCGCCGTGATCAGCTCGGCCAGGCCATCGCGTTCCTCGACGAGCCGCCGGCCGACGTGACTCAACGCCGCGGCGCGGGCGTGCGCCGGCAGCGACGCGAGTTGCGGGAACGCGACGACGGCCGTCGTCACCGCGGACTCGATGTCGTCCGCGTCGGGAATCCCGACCTCGGCGAGGATCTCGCCGGTGTACGGCGATCGCACGCTCGAGGCGGTGGCGCCTGCGACGGCTTTGCCGGCGACCCAGTAGGGCCGCGCGCCTTCGATAACTGACATCTAGTTCTCCTCGCGGCTAGTGGGCAGATTTCAAAATCGGTCGATCAGGTCACGCTTCCGTACTCATGCCAGGCCTCCAGCAGCGCCTGCTCCGGCCGCGACAGTGAACCGAACTCGCTGGCGAAGTACAGAAGCGGCAAGCTGCCGCGCCGCAGAGCGAGCTTCACGATGTCGCCGATGAAGATCGAGTGGTCGCCAAGGGATGCGCTCGTGGACGTCGCACACGAAGGTGCGCAATGGCACGCTCGAGTAGCGGGATCCCGTCGCAAATGCTCGTCTGCACCGACGCGAACTTGTCGATGCCGGGGCTCGTCGAGCCCGCCAGCGCGGCGCGCGTCAGGTTCTCATTCCCGAACGCCACGGTCTACGCCATTCCGGACAGCAGGATGTTCTTGGTCAGCGGCGGTGCCGATCGCGAGCTCATATCTCTTGTCGATATCGATCTCTCTAGGCACTGGAGGACTCGGCGACGGCAGCGGGGTCGGTCGCCCCGTCGAGACCGTAGCCGCCGAGCGCCTGGTCCACGAGCGCGTCGGCGGCCTCGAAGTCGTAATGCTGGAACATCCGCATCTTCACAACGAAGGGCGCTCCGGCGTAGAACATCTCGTACTGAATGTGCCGGCTCGCGAACTCCGAGCCCACCAGATCCCAGGCGAGCTTGAGCAGCTTCACACGCTCGGCCGCCGATACTCCCGGCGACTGCACGTAGGTCTCGAGCGTGTGGGCAATCTCCTCGTTGCGAAAATCCTCGACGGACGACGGGAGCTGGATCAGTCCGCCCCCGCACAACTCGCGGACGATGTTCAGCGCCCGCGGGTAAATCTCGGACTGCAGCGTCATGTTGGCGAACGTCTCGGCATGACCTGGGCGTGCCACACCGTAGCTGTCGATCGTGCAGTTCTGAATCGCTCCGTTGACCAGACCGCTGACGAGCGTCGCCAGTGTCGCGAGCTCGCCGAGCGTCCCCTGAACCGGCGGCAATGAGGCGACTCCGTTCATCTGCGTAACCCGATGGGCAACCCCGGTGAGGAAGTCGAGCTTGGTGGAGAAGCGGACCTGCGCCTGGTTGTTACCGAGGATGTGTGCCGGGGTCTCCCACCACTGCGCCTGAACGATGTCGAGATCGCGGTAGACGAACACGTGCTCCCACGGGACGAACACGTCGTCGAACACCACGAGCGAATCGGTTTCGTCGAACCGGGTCGATAACGGATAGTCGAACATGCTCGTCGCTGCTGCGGCGTAGCCCCGACGGGAAAGAACCCTGACGCCGGGCGCTGCCACTGGAATTGCGACCGAGATCGCATAGTTCTCGTCGCCAGCGCGCAGCGGGAAGATCGTGCTCAGGTGGACGTAGTCGGCGAGCGCCATCCCGGTGCCGAGCATCTGCGCGCCCTTGATCACGATGCCCCCGTCGCGCTCTTCCTTCACCCCCGCGTAGAGGTGAGGATCAGCTTGCTGGTGCGCGGGCTTGGAACGATCTATCTGTGGGGGGACGATGACGTACGCGAGATACAGATCCTCGTCGCAGATCCGCTTGTGGAAGTTGACGACGTTCTCTGCGTACTCCTGTCCGGCCCGCGCGAACACGCCCGCGTTGCCGGCGAAGCCAGCGAAGAACCCGGCCACGTGATCCGGGCTGCGGCCCATCAGACCGAATGTCGCCTCGCTCCAACGCCGCAGACCACGAGAGCGATGCTCGAGATCGCCCTTCGACCGAGGAATCATGTGGCAGACGTTGACCGCAGCCCCGCCGTGCGGTGACTCGGTCAGCATCACGTCGGCATTCGCGGGGTCGCTAGCGATGTCATAGAGCCGAGCCACGGAGCGCACGGCGTCCTTGAATGCCGGGTGTGTGGTTACGTCATCGACGCGTGCGCCATCGATGTACACCGCTCGCCCGTCGCGCAGTCCTTCGATGTACTCCTGGCCGGTGCGTGGCATGGCCCTCCTTGGTTTCTCCTGGATGGCGCTGGCGCTCGTATTATAACTTAGATAGCTTATTTTAGTCAAGCTCTTAAGTTAGTCTCTATCCAATCGAGAACGTAGACAGCGCTCTTAAATCGCAGACCGTCTAGTTTGTTAGATCCGGTACTTTTATCATGTTTCTTTGTCGTATGCTCTGGAGTCCGTACGATGCTCCGTGATGCAATGCGTCACCCGGCGTTCGATCGAGTTCGTGTCGCCAGAGCGCCGACCGCGAGCCGGTCCCCGAAATCAACGGAGTCACGACGATGCATTCCATCGCAACCGACGCGCACGTAGGCCGGCTTGTCGCCCAGATCGAGGGGGTCGAGATCGGCCGCCGCGCTCCGGTGCTGGCTTTCTGGAAGGGCTCGTTCTGGGTCGTCCGACCATCCTCCTCGGGCGATGACTGACCGGCTCGTCATCGGGATCACCGGGGCGTCCGGAGCCATCTACGGCGTCCGCGCGCTCGAGACGGTTCGCGAGATCGGAGGCATCGAGACCCACTTGATCGTCTCCAAGGGCGCCCGGGCGACGCTCGCGCTGGAGACCGATCTGAAGCTCGAGCAGGTCACGTCGCTGGCGGACGTCGTCCACGCGGACAACAATCTCGCGGCGTCGATCTCGAGCGGTTCATTCCGCGACCCGTGGCATGCTGATCGCGCCGTGCAGCGTGAAGACGCTGGGGGCGATCGCATCTTGCAGCGGCGACAACCTGGTCGCGCGGGCGGCCGATGTCGTGATGAAGGAGCGGCGCCCGCTCGTCCTCCTCCTACGCGAGACTCCTTTGCACGCCGGCCACATCCGAGCGATGCAGCAGGCGACAGCGTCCGGCGCGATCGTCATGCCCCCGGTTCCGGCGTTCTACCACCGGCCCAAGACGATCGACGACATCGTCGATCAGACCGTCGGGCGAGCGCTCGACCAGTTCGGCCTCGCCTCGCCTCGGCTCCGCCGATGGCACGGCGTCACCGGCTGACGCGCGCCCACCGCGCGCTAGTCGTCAGAGGCACGCCGCACGATTGCTTCAAGCTGGGCCACCTGTGGCGATGCTCCCAGATAGAACGCGAAGATGCCCAGGGCCGCGACCCGCTCCTGGTCGCTGAGCTGGCGCTGGAAGTAGTCGACGTGGAGGTGCACGTTCTCGTCGATCTCGGCCAGAAGCTCGCGCGCACGCGGCGTTGCGGCGAGATACTTGCTGCGCCGATCCACCGTCGAGGCAGAACGGATGACAAGGTCGCGATCCTCTAGCTGCTTGGCCAGCCGTGAGGCGAACGCCGCAGCGATGTCCAGCCGTTCGGACAGGTCGATTACCCGCATCGGCTTGCGCGCACCGAAGACCTGGATGAGCGCCTGGTGCTCCAGCGGCTCGAGGCCGACCGCCTTCGCCTGATCGTCGACGACCCGGAAGATCTTTCGGACCACGTAGCGCGCCTCGGCAATCCCGTGGAAATACTCCTCGAGCGCAGTGCCCTTCAGAGAGTGTGGATCGTCCCGGCCACCCGTGACCCAGTCGCGTACAGCGTCGATGACCGCAGGATGAGCATCGGCACTCTTCGTTCTCGCCACCGCGACCCCCTAACGGCCGTCCGCCAACACGAGTCCCGCGCCACTAGCGATCATCGGCACCGGTGCGTCCTGCCTCACTGGGCCATTCTCCTTCCCGTTTCAAGGTACCTCCCGTCCGCGGCGAGTCCTGCCTCGTCACGATTGTCCGCGCTCCACTCTCCCAGCTCGTAGCCGCTCCATGGCTCACGCAGGGCAAGCGTCGGAAGCCCCAGCCTCGCCCATAGCTGCTGGGCCGCCACCATGTGATCGCGGGAAGGCAATGACGTCGGCGGATACAGATGTGATCGCGTCGCGTTGATCAGCATGGCAGATGCATCGGCTCGAACCGGTGCGCCCGGGACTGCCGGCAGCGATGGGTCGAGGCGGGCCAGCCGTGACTCGAGGATCCGGACGTCGTCGCGCGGCTGCGTGCGAAACGCCAGAGCCCAGATGAGCGACTCGAGGTCTGCGGTCTCGACGTCGTCATCGACGGCCACGATGATCTTGCCCATCGACGGCTCGTAGCCCGCGGCCGCATACATGGCCTGCCAAGCCTGTCCCGGGCTGGGATCGCGCATGCGGATCGCGAACATCATGTTGCACGTCGCCATCTCGTAGAAGCACACGTCCTTGACCGAGGCTAGGTTGCAGCTCTCCCGCAAGAATCGCGCGTAGACGTTCTCGAACCCTATCTTGCGCATCAGCGTCGATTCGCTCGGCGGAAACTCACTGATGAAAGCTTGGACGACCGGACGCCGGCGGTGCGTGATCGCGGTGACTTCGAGGAAGGGCGACACCGTCCGTGGGCCCCATATAGCCGCTCGCCTCGCCAAACGGGCCTTCCAACTCGAGCGCGTTCGGATCGATGACGCCTTCGATCACGAGCTCGGCCGCGGCCGGCACGTTCAGATCGACCGTCTCGCAGTTGACAACCTCCATCGGGCGGCCCATGAGCCCCCCGGCAATGCCCAGCTCGCTTACGCCATACGACACCTTCTGTACGCTGGCCAGCGCCAACGCGGGAACCGCACCGACGACGATGGCCGCCTCGAGCTTGACGCCAAGCCTCTTGGCCTTCGCCAGCTGGATAGCGATGTGTTGGGAGGGCGTATCCATCTGAAGCCCGACCCGCCGCGGTCCTTTGATCATCCCTCGGTAAACGCCCACGTTGTAGGTGCCATCCTCCGGATCCTTGCTTATCCAGCAGCCAGCGGTCAGGAACGGCGCTGGATCGAACCCCGGGGTGGAAATCGGGTGTGGGAACGCGTCCACGCCGCCGCTCGCCTCCAGGTCGTTCGGATCGGTGATCACGACGTCCTTGCACGGACCGGTGGGCACCGACTCCGGAGCGATTGGTTCCCCGAGCGCGCGTTGCCACACGCGCCCCACCTCGGCCATCCCGGTGACGCCCAGCGCCGCGGCGTACACGTCGCGGTTGGCGGCAAACGTGCCGATCGCCACTTCGGCATCGAACGTTCGCGCGCGCCCATCGGTGACGTTGTTGAATAGGAACGCGCGTCGATCCGGTTCCGGGAGTCCACGGAACTGGAGGCGAACCAGTGGAACCAGCTCCGTATCCTTGCTCACGCGTTCCTCGACGGTCCTCAGCAACCCACGCGTGCGGAGTTCGGACAGGTAGTCCCGAAGGTCCTCATAGGGATAGACGCGCGCCGAGGTCACGCCGGCATGCCGGACATGGTTCGACCGGCGCCCTCGCCCATTAGTGCGTAGCGACCGCGGGCGCGGAACTCGAGATCAGAACGACGGCCGAACCCGAACAGGCCCGACCACTCTGCCGGCCAAGTGTGCGCCTGCTTATCTTGCAGGTCCAGCAGTTGAGTACTGTACTCTAATACGGTATCGCGGTATCGCATTCTCGGAGGAGTCTACTCGCACGAGGTCAGGATGCGGCCAATGTTCTGTCGTAGGGGCATCAACGGCTAAAGGAGTCATCGACGTCACCTGTGCGTTCTGCGGGGAGACGCCACTGCCCGTTCCTTGTCTCGATCGAGACCTGGCCCACCAGCTCCGGGGAAGAGGCGTGCATTCTGATGCGTGTTCGTCTTGATCACGACCTGGGGTGGTACTCGGCGGCGGCCAGCGTACGGTGCGAGCCATACTAGCATCGCTGATGCTGGTACGGTACCCTAGTCATCTAGAACGCTTGCTTCGTTGTTGCTCAAAGGGAGCTTGATGTCATCCTCGCCTCTGGCGGCTAGTACTACGGCCGAATTGCAGAGCCTCGATCAGGCGCACATCGTCCATCCCCACCAGGTCGTAGGTCACCCGACGCCACCTGTCGTCATCGTTCGGGGACGCGGCTGTCGGCTGTGGGACACGGACGGAAACGAGTATCTGGATGCGACCTGCGGACTCTGGCAGTGCGCGGTCGGCCACGGCCGCGAGGAGCTGATCAGAGCCGCCGCGGCCCAGATGCAGGAACTCGAGTTCTATGCCTCCTTCTGGGACTTCTCGAATGAACCGGCGGTTCGCCTCGCCAGCCGCCTCAGCAAGCTGGCTGGGCCGGGCCTGAGTCGGGTGCACTTCACCAACGGAGGATCCGAGGGCAACGCACTGGCGGTCAAGCTCGCGCGCCTGGCATGGAATAACGCGGGGCAACCGGATCGTGACGTGATCCTCTCCCGCCACGGCGCCTACCACGGATCCGGGGGCGGCCCGTCTCTGGCTGCGACCGGGATCGAATCGCTCAAGGAGGGATTCGGCCCGCTTCCGGAAGGCTACGTCCATCTCACCACCCCGCATGCCCGGAAGCTTGGCCCTCAAGCCACCGATTTTCTGATCGACGAGCTAGAGCGCACGATCGATCGGGTCGGCCCCAAGAAGATCGCCGCGTTCATCGGCGAGCCGATCATGGGCGTCAGTGGCGTCATCACGCCCCCTGACGGCTACTGGCCACGCGTCGCCGAAGTCCTCCGTAATCACGACATCCTGTTGATTCTCGACGAGGTGATCACGGCGTTTGGCCGCCTCGGCCATTGGTTCGCCTTCCAGCGCTACGGGGTGCGTCCGGATTTCGTGGTCACCGCCAAGGCGATCACTAGCGGCTACTTCCCGTTCGGTGCGGTATTCATCGGGGACCATCCGATGGAGCTGCTCGACGGGCGTGTGCTCCGCCACGGCCTGACCTACAACGCGCACCCCGTGGGGGCAGCGGTAGCGCTCGAGAACCTGGACCTCATCGAACGCGACCACTTGATCGATCGCGCTCGGACGATGGGCGATCATCTCGGCGCGCGCCTGCGCGAGCTTGACAGCTCCGACGCCGTGGTCGAAGTACGCGGTGAAGGACTCATGTGGGCCGTCGAATTCGCAGACCTCGACGCGGTGGCGCTCGCTCGGACCCTTCGCGCCGGCGGCATCATCGTTCGGGGGCTCGAGAATCGGATCGTGCTGTCGCCGCCATTCGTGATTGACACCGATGAGATTGATCATCTCGTCGACCAAATTGTCACCGCTGTGGCCGATTTCTAGCACCGCGCGGTGCGCTCCCCGTTGTACATCACGCGAGTGACTCCGGGCGACGTCGACAGCGCCGGCGGGACTCCAGAGGATCGGGCGCTGCTCGAGGATGTCAACCGGCTCGCCCACGGGCTGCGTGAGAGCGTATGGACAAGCCATATCGCGAATGCGCTTCCTTGACACGATGCATACACTTTTCGAAATGGCGAACCGCGTTCGAGATCCCGAACGCTCGCCCGGCGGCTCGCCGGCGATCCAAGGCCTCGTGCCCGCGGTCGACTCCGCGTGCCGGATCCTCAACGCACTGGTTCAGGCGCCGCCGCCCGGACTCACGCTGACCGAGCTCGCTCACGACGTCGGCATATCGAAGAGCACGGCGCACGGGCTGCTGGCGACGCTGCGAGCCAACGGGTTCGTGCAACGCGAGGCAGGATCGCGGGGTTATCAGCTTGGCGGGGCATTGGTCACACTCGGTGCCATCGCCGCCAGGCAGATGCGCGCCGCAGCCCTGCTCGGCGAGCGGTTGCCGATGCTCGCCGGCGAGCACGGACTGACGTTCGCTCTCGCCCAGGTCACCGGATATGGGGACGCCCAGGTCACCAACAGCGCCTACCCACCCTCCGACGTTCACGTGGGCCTGACGCTCGGCAGCCGCTACGGCGTCTTCGACGGCGCGATCGGCAAATGCCTTTTGGCGGCGCTCGACCCCGCCGAGGCCGACCAGATGATCCGCGCTTCAGTCATTCCCCATCACACCGACCTGACGATCGTCGAGCCCGAAGCGCTCGTCGAGGAGATCGAAGCCGTCCGGGCGAGGGGTTGGGGAGCCAGCGAGGGCGAGCTCAAGGAGAACCATGCGGTCGCCGCCACGCTGTGTGGCAGTTCCGGACGCGCCGAGCTCATCCTGTTTGCTCTCGGCTTCCCCGGTCAACTCGGCTCCGAGCGCATCGCGGCCATCGGTGCTGTGCTCCGCGAGGCGATCACCGCCACCCTCGACACGCTCGGCCTGGGAGCCCACGGCCGGCCGTGGCCCTGAGCTAGAGATGAGCCGCGAGACAGCAAGCGGCGTTCGACTCACGGTCCTTCGATGGGAGAGGAACGGACGATGACGGAACAGATCGCTGAGACTACGGAGATCCTGGTCGGAAGCCGCGGTGATTTCGCCGACGACGGCCGGCGCATCGTGACTGCACGGGGGATCGACATCGGTGTTCTGCTGCACGATGGTCGGTTCTACGCCTACGAGAACCGCTGTGTACACATGGGTGGACCGGTGTGCGAGGGGCGCGTGCTCGGCAAGGTCGAGGCGGTCCTCGACAACGACAAGACGTTACTGCGCGAACGCTTTTCAGAGGACGAGGTGCATCTCATTTGTCCTTGGCACGGCTATGAGTACGACCTCGCAACAGGAGAGTGCGCCGTCGACCGCAGGCGCCGGCTGCGTCGCTTCGATGTGATCGAGAAAGGGGATGAGATTTATGTCGTCATCTGATCAGACACTGGTGTCGTCGAACCTGCCGTTGGCGGACCTGAGCGACCGAGAGCTCCAGGGGCTGCTCGCCGCTGTGATCAGTGCCTATGCCGGCCGTCAGCAAGAAGGCCGACGATTCCCGGCGCTCGCCACCGACGAGCAGGAAGTCGTCGTGACCGGGACCGACGTCGTGATCACCGCCGCCGCCATCCTCGAGGCGACGAACGTCGAGATCTTCGAGTTGGGGCTCTGGCGGGCCTGGGGGACGATCTGATGACTGCGGCACGCACCCAGCGCGACGTCGTCGACGAGCAAAGCACACGCTCGCTGCGGCTTGGCGAACTCTTCGACACCCGCGACGCGCTGCGCAATGCGCGGCGGCAGGCCGAGGAGCGCAACCTCGCCCGCATGCTGATCGTGGACGTCGACGCGCACCATTACGAAACCGAGTCCTGGGCCGACATCGTCGGCTACCTCGAAGATCCGGTGATGCAGCATCTGGCACGGTCGAGCGGGCTTGCTCGCCTTAACGGCAGCCAGTCACCCCTCCTCCCACCTCAGATCGGCAACCAGGACGTGGCTGGTCGGATCGTCCGCTACCCGTATCGGTATCTGGAGAAGGCTGATCCCGGCGAGCACCGTGACACCGTGATCGTTAGGCGCGCCATGGAGATGATGGGCATTGACTATCAGATCCTGTTTCCGACGCCGATGCTCGCGCTCGGCATGCATCCGCTCCCGGACGTTGAGGTCGGTGTCGCGCGGGCCTACGCCCGGTGGATCACCGAGCGTGTCTGCGCCGAGCAGCCGTCGATCAAGACGATGCTGTACCTGCCATTCAACGAGCCCGACGCGTGTGTGAAGCTCGTCGAAGAATTCGGCGACGCTCCGGGGGTCGTCGGCTTCATGGTGACCTCTGTGCGCTACCGGCCAGTCCACCACAATAGCTACATGCGCCTGTACCGCGCGATCGAGGAGCGCAATCTTCCGCTCGGCTTCCACGCCGGATACACCTGGGCCGACCGCGGCATGGAGCAGCTGAACAAGTTCCTGTCGGTTCACGCGCTCGGCTTCACCGTCTTCAACATGATCCACATGACCAACTGGATCGTGAACGGCCTGCCGGAGCGCTTTCCGAACCTCGATGTCGTCTGGATCGAGAGCGGGTTGGCGTGGCTGCCGTTCCTCATGCAACGTCTCGACAGCGAATACATGCTCCGATCCTCGGAGGCGCCATTGCTCAAGCGCAAGCCGAGCGAGTACATGGCCGACATGTACTACACATCGCAGCCCATGGAAACGACCAATCTCAACGCAGTGCGGGTGACCTTCGAGATGATCAACGCCGAGAGCCAGCTGATGTTCTCAAGTGACTACCCCCACTGGGACTTTGACCTCCCGAGCGTTATCTATGACCTCCCGTTCCTGAGCGAGCAGGCCAAGCAATCCATTCTCGGAGGCAACGCCCAGAGGCTGTTCAAGCTCGACCCAGCCGAGATCGGCAGGCCCGAGCTCGCGGTGGCGGGTTAGGCCTGCCGCCGTGGCCCGTTAGGTCGGGCGGCCGCCCTGACACGCTGCATCCACCAACAGTGCTCGTCAATCCCATACCCCTCGGGTACATCGCCACACCTGAAGCGCCCCGTGAGGGCGTGTAGGTGTGCTCGGCGAGGACACCGGTTTCAGGCATGAGTGCAGCTTACAGCCCGAGTCCTGATGACGGGTCTCCTGAGGGATGCCGGCCGGTCGTCGTCATAACCGGCGGAGGCAGCGGCATCGGGGCGGCGACCGCCCGGCACCTAGCCGATGTCGGGTGGCGAGTCGTCGTTACCGGTCGTCGAGATGATCGCATCAGTCGGATCGCCTCTGAGATTGGCGGACTGGCGGTATCAGCAGACATGACCAACGGTGCAGACATTGCCGGGATCGTTGCTCAGGTGATCGACGCGTATCGGCATCTCGACGGGCTCGTCCTCAACGCCGGGCTGATGATCCCTGGGTCCATCGCGGAGTTGACCGTTGATGACTGGCGCAGAACGCTGGAGGTCAATGTCACCGGACCATTCATGCTCCTACGTGAGGCGCTTCCTTACCTATTGGACAGTCGGGGGGCAGTCGTCGCCGTTGGATCGATCGGCGCCGGTGTGACCGGACCGGCATCGGCCGCGTACGGCGCGTCAAAGGCCGCTCTCGTGCGGTTGATCCGATCGACAGCGGTGGACTACGGGCCGGCCGGCGTTCGTGCCAACGCCGTCAATCCTGGCTGGATTAGATCTGAGATGGCGGACGCCGAGATGGATGCACTCGGGCTCGCGCGCGGGATCGACAGAGAGGCGGGCTACCGCCTCGTCACCAAACACGTGCCGGCCCGGCGGGCGGGCACCGTTGACGAGGCGGCGGCGGCGATTGCCTGGCTGCTGTCACCGCAGGCGACGTACGTGAACGGTGCAGTTCTCACGGTCGACGGGGGGACCAGCGTGGTCGGGGTGGGGACGCTCGCGTTCGGGACGGTCCCTTAGCCGACTTTCTTCGGTGACGTCGCGGGGCCACGTGCTTCGCCGCATCTACGCCGTCTCGCCGATGGTTACTAAAGGTAGTTTAGTACGCTACTCCAGTAACCTAGCATGAGCATCTGTCCGTCAGGCACGAACACGCATCGGCTGCATCCCCGGCGGGCACGGCACCGGGAAGGGCCCTAGAATTGCCAACGATCGAAGTATCGCTAAACGGATTGCGTGTCGGAGTCGAGGCTGGAATTCGGCTGGATGTGTTCCTCGACAACCTGAGGGAGGGTGCTGGGCTCAATCCCTCGCTCGTGGCCGTCGGCGGGCATTACGTCGCGCCCGAAGCTTGGTGCGGTGTGGTCCTACGCGAGGGATCCAACGTCGACACCATCGAGTGACACTTAGTTCGGCCGCACGCGACCCGGACGAACCACCCGCGGCCACCGCTAAACGAGCAGCGTGACGTGGCCTAGGACGTCTTCCGCTGTAACAAAGCTCCGACCTTGGTCCTCGCCGACCGGCCGGTAGGTGATGCGACCGCCCGCAACGTTGAGTCCGGCCATGAACCCACGATCCGACTCGAGAGCCGCCTTCACCCCGTCGGTGGCGAGCCTGACGATATACGGGATGGTCGCGTTTGTCAGCGCCCATGTTGACGTGACCGGGACGGCGCCGGGCATGTTCGCGACGCAATAGTGGGAGACGCCGTCGACCTCGTAGGTCGGGTCCGAGTGGGTCGTCGGACGCGACGTCTCGAAGCACCCACCCTGGTCGATCGACACGTCAACGAGAACCGCGTGCGGCTTCATGAGTGCCAGTTGCTCGCGGGTGACCACCCGCGGCGCCAGAGCCCCGTGCACGAGCACCGCGCCGATGACCAGGTCGGCTTGCGCGAGGTGCCGCTCCACCGAGAGCTTTGATGCGAACACCGTGTCGGCCCGCCCGCCGAAGGCCACGTCGAGCTCGCGCAGCCGGTCCAAGTTGCGATCGAACACGCTGACCTTGGCTTGCATTCCGAGCGCGATGAACGCCGCGTTCATGCCCACCACACCGCCGCCGATGATCATGACTCTCGCCGAGGGCACACCGGGGACGCCGCCGAGCAGTATCCCGCGACCGCCAAGGGGCTTCTCGAGCATCAAGGCGCCCGCCTGCGCGGCGATCTTGCCCGCGACCTCGCTCATCGGCGCCAGCAAGGGCAGCCGGCCGCGCCCGTCCTCGACCGTCTCATACCCGATGCACGTCGCCCCGGAGTCCATGAGCCCCTGGGTCAGGGCCGGGTCGGGCGCGAGATGCAGGTAGGTGAATAGGACGTGGCGGGACTCGAGCCGTGCGACCTCCACGGGCTGGGGCTCCTTGACCTTGACGATCAGGTCGGAATCGGCGAACACCGCATAGGCATTCGGGACAATCGTTGCGCCCTGCGCGACGTAGTCGGCGTCGAGGATTCCCGAGCCCTCTCCAGCGCCGGCCTGCACATTGACGGCGTGGCCGCGGTCGACCAACTCACGTGTGCCCGCGGGCGTCAGCGCGACGCGGAGCTCGTCGACCTTGATCTCGGTAGGGACGCCTATTCGCATCACAAGAATCTAAAGTCAGTAACTAATATCATGTATCTAGCGAATCTGAAAAACCCTGATGTTTGGCACATCCGCCGCGCGGCGAAACTCTCAGCTCACCAGCGGGAGGGGTCGCATCATGTAGCCGGCCGCGAGCTTGCGGCCAAGGAGCGGGTCCTCCAGCTCGTAGCGGAACCGCTCCGCCGGCCGGATCCCGCCGATCGCCGCGAACGTCCCGCAGAACATCAGCGTGCCATCGCACACCGGCGGGCTCGCCGACCGACAACAACTTGGCGGGATGCATCAGGCCCTCGAGCGTGCCCTCCTGGTAGAGGAGCGTCGCCGTCGATCCAGGAGCGGAGGGTGAGCCGGTCCCAGTGTTCGACGACGTCCTCGTAGGCCCAGAGCTCGGACGCGATCGGCTTGTCGCACATCTGCTTGGACACGGCGACGCCGTAGGTCTCGACCTCACGGTCGGTGTGGTCGGAGCCCAGCTCCCACCCACAGCCGCCCGTTGTGGCGCAGCAGCACCGCCTCAACCTCGCCGCTGGAAGCGGGGTCGACTCGATCTCACGCGCTCGTGGTCAAACGGGAAGGCGACACTCGGTAGAAGACAGGCGCGGTGGACGGCCGCGGGACGCCGACGGCCTCGAGTTCGGCGATATGCGCCTCGACGGCAGCGCGGTCGCGGCCGGTCCAGCCCGGCGATGATCGCCGTGTCGATCACGACGCTGGCCTCGCGGCCGCCAAGGGTCAGGGTCAGCTCAGCCACACTGCGCTCCTCGATCCATGCCGCGATCCGAAGGACCGTCGCGTCGTCGTCCGCCAGCCCTGCGACCATCAGTCCCGTCGGCGGCTCGCCGGTCTGCGTGCATCGGCACCGACGCCGCGCAGCCGTCGAGGAGGTTGACCACCGTCGGGTTGCGCAGCGTCAAGCAGGTTGATCCGCGCGTATTCAGTGTCGTCGTCGAGGGCGTCGAGAGGCGGGGCTACGATCGGCACGGTCGGGCAGATGATCGCGTCGAAGCCTTCGAGCCGCCGGTGCGCAGCTCGATCAACGCCGCGCGCAGCTCGCGCAGGAGGAGTAGGTCGCGCGCGGTTTGCCGCTCGCCGCGGCGGATGCGAACGAGCACGCGGGGGTCGTATTCGGCGGCGCGCTCGGCGATCAGGTCGTGGTGCCAGGCGTAGCTCTCGGCTGCCTGGAAATCCTCCGCCGGCATTCATTTCCGGCAGCCGGTCGAGTTCTGGCCACTCGACGTCGACGACTTCCGCCCCGCCGTCGCGGAGCCGCCCGACGGCCCGCTCGAACGCGGCGGCGACGCACGGGCTCGAGGTCGCACAAATAGATAGTTGCGGGGGACGGCGAGCCGCGGCGGCCGGGCCAGCGGGAGCGGCGGCCCGCGGCTGGTCGTCGCGCAGGAGCAATGCGTCGAGCACGGCGCAGCAGCCGACGCTGCGGCCCAGCACGCCGACGGCGTCGAGCGTCGGCGACAGCGGGACGAGCCCGTCGCGCGGCACCCGCGTCCTGGGTCGGCTTGAATCCGACGATCCCGCACAGCGCCGCCGGGATCCGGCACGACCCGCCGGTGTCGGTGCCAAGCGCCGCCGTGCGCCATTCCATCGGCGACCGACACCGCCGCCCCCGACGACGAGCCGCCCGGGATCCGGCGCCGTTCGCGGTCCCACGGGTTCGCCGGGGTGCCGTAATGGGGGTTCATCCCGAGCCCGCTGAACGCGAACTCGGTCATGTTCGTTCGCCCAATCACTACGAGCCCGGCGCGCCGCCAGCGCTCGACCGCGGTCGCGTCGCGCTCCGCCGGGCGGACCGTCGAGCGCTCGGGAGCCCGCTCGCGTGACTTGGCCGCGCACGTCGAACAGATCCTTGACCGACACCGGGATCCCGGCGTAGGGCGATGGCTCGGCCCTGACGCGCCGCAGCCCGTCCATCGCCCGGGCGGCCGCCCGCGCCCCCTCGGCGTCGACCTGTAGGTACGTCCGCCTCACCCTCGCCCGCCGGGTCTGCGATCCGGCTGCAGGCACTCGTCGACCAACTCCTGGGACGTGGTGCGGCCGTGTTTGAGGTCGCCTGCCAACCGCGGTGAGCGTCCGCATCAGACGAGGATCGAAGCAGTGGACTTCGAGCAGCAGGCGTCCCGCTCGGACTTGAACGGCCTGCGCGCGGCGGCCGGCACGCGTAGGTGTGCTCCGAGAACGATTCGCCGATCCGCGCGTCGTTACCGACGGTCAGGTCGCCGAGATCAGGTAGACCTCACTCCCAGTACTCGTGCACGAACGGCTCTCGTAAAGACCCGGGCAGAATCTCGTGCGCTTCGCGTCCCCTCTCGGCGTCAACCCGCGGAGCTTCTGCTCGTCCCATCCGGAAGTCCCCACTGTCGAGGCGCGTGGAACTCGTCGTGTTGCTTGTTGACCGGCATCAGCATCAGCTCCTGTCGATATCAGTGGCGACGATCTGCTCGTACGGCACGTCGGCATCGGTCCCTCGGCGCGCAGCAGGCCCCGCGCTCGGGCGAAGCGGTTCATCCCATCGATCGCTCGCGCTGGGATCTCGGCGTCGTAGAAGGGCGCGTCACGGCGTACCAGATCGGCGATGAGCGCCGCCTGCTCGCGGCGGGAAGATCCGCTCGCCGATGGCGGTCGCGCATTCCGGCTCCTCGGCCAGCGCCTTCTGCGCTCGGCGCAGCGCGCGCACTATCGCCTGGGCCGTGCGGGATCCCGCGTGACGAACGCATCGGAGGCGGCGAACGATGCGAACGTGTAGTCGAAGCATCCGGCTGGACCGTCGCCTCGGCGAACGTCGAGGACGATTGCGCCGGCGCCCGAGCGCGACCGCGACCTCGGCCCCCATGCCGTTGGCCCAGAAGCCGTCGATCTTCCCCTCGGCGAGGGCGCGCGCCGCGGTAAGGCCGAAGTTCGTTCCGGCTCCTGTCGCACCCGGGCACCGGCGCGATTTCGACCTCTTCGAGATCGATGCCGGCATCCACGACCAGTTGTTTGAGCCCGAGATCGACCCACGGCGCGGCGCCGATTCGCTTGCCTTTGAGAACGGCGGCGTCGTTGCGTCGTGCGTGGAGGTCGGCGCGCATCACGAGGAACCAGTACATGCCCTGGCTCTGGGCGGCCAACAGCCTGACGCCCTTCCATGCCGGGAACGCGGCCAGCGCGGAGTGCGCCGAACCCGCGACCACATCGATCTCACCCGCTGCGAGCGCGCGATACGCGGCGTCGACCGGGAACAGAAGCTCGACGCTCGCGGCGAATGCCCTCGTCCTCGAGGTATCCGAGCTCCACTGCCGCGATCGCGGGGAAGTAGGAGTTCGAAATCAGGTCCGGAACCGCGATCCTCACCTCGTCACCGCTCTTCGCCCCTTTGTCCCCTCGCCGACACGGCGGCGGCGACCAAAGCCGTGGTTGACGTGCCGTCAAACTGCCAAATAGAATATGCAGATAGCGTACTCAACTATTGTTTCTGAGACAAGTCTGTTGCTGCCACGCGATGCCAAGCCTTGATCTGCCGACAGCCGAAGCCGTCCTCGACCGCATCAACGAGTCAGACCTCGTCGAGCTGGCGCTTCATCTGGCCAACATCGAGAGCTCTCGCGGCAACGAGGGCGATTGTGCCGAGGCGATCTTCACGTGGTGCCAGCAGACCGGGTTCCGCACGCGCCGGGTCGGCCTGTTCGACGATCGCTTCAACGTGTTTGCGGAGATAACCGGTGCCACCAGATCAACGGCGCTCGCCTTCAACGCACACATCGACACTTGGATGGCGCGCGACGACTTCCTGATCTGGCGCGATCCGTCAAAGGATGTCTACCACCGCGGATGGCGGGAGGGAGACTTGCTGATCGGAAACCCGGTCGGCAATGACAAGGGCCCCATGACCGCCTTCCTGATCGCCGCAAAGGCGATTCTCGAAGCAGACGCGAGACTCCACGGTTCTATCTACCTGACCATGGTTCCCGGTGAGGTGGGGCAGGACGTAGTTGACGAGTTTCAGGGGCGCGAGTACCTGAGCAAGGAAGTTGGGGCGCGGTTCCTGCTCAACCACATGCCTCGGCCCACGTTCGCTATCTGCGCCGAGGCGACCGCATTCAAGAAGGGCTGGGTGGAGGCCGGAAAGGCGTTTTTCAAGATCACCGTATTCGGCGAGGAGCCGTACTACACCCCCTTCATCGAGCGGGGGAAGGGACGCAGCCCGAACGCAATAGTTCGCGCAGCTCCGCTGGTGGAGCGGATCGAGCAATGGGCCGCCGACTACGAGGCTCGTCATCGCTACGAGTCGCCCGGGGGAACGGTCATCCCCAAGGTGAACATCGGCGCGATCCGAGGCGGCCGTCCAACGATGATCATCCAGAGCCCCGAGGTGTGCTTCATCTACCTCGACGTGCGTACGGTCCCGGGTCAGCGCAGCGAACTGATCGCCGGCGAGCTAGAGCAGCTGTTACGCGAGGAAAGCCTCGAAGGATCCGTCGAACAGTTCGTGAATCGCCCGGGCTACGAGGCGCGCGGCATCGAACCGCTTGTGGATGCCCTTGACCAGGCGCATAAGGCCGAGTTTGGCGACAGACCCCAAATCGCCGATCCTCCCGTCTGCAGCATGTGGCGCGACCACAACGTCTTCAACGAGATGGGCATTCCGGCTCTCACCTATGGCCCGGTGGGGATCGTCGGCGGCGGGAGGTTCGGAATGGCGATCGCCGATCTGCTGCACGCCGCGCGGGTCTACGCGTTGACCGCACTGGCGATCTGCGGTGGTTCACCGACCGGTGGCATCCCGCGAAGACCCGGTTGAGCGCTTACTAGTCGGTCGCTCCGGCTGTCTTGCGATTCATGCCGGGGGTCTGGTCTTACGCGCCTGTTCGATGCGCACCCTGGGCGGCTTCTACACCCGTACGCTCAGGATCGAACGCGACCAACAGAACCTGGTCGATACCGGCCCCGATCGACCCGTACGTCATCCCGGCTACCTGGGCTCAATACTGACGTGGAGCGGCTTCGCTCACGTCGCGCAGCGGCCTGACGATCGCTCTGGTCACCGGCATGCTCGGCGCATCAACGCCGAAAGGGGCTGCTCCAGCGAGACCTTCCCGGCTACGTCCAATACGCGGAAGGCACCAAGAAGCTCATCCCATTCATCTGGTAGCCCACGCGGCCGCAGCGTGCTAACTCCACCGTACGGCATGCTGCCGCTTCATCGCCGAGGCAGTCACGACGAGGAACTGCCCGTCCCGGCCAAGAGTGGCCACCTCGGACGAGGCGGCGGCGCTGGGGGTCCTGGTGCGTAGCGACCGCGAGGAGCATAGTCGCCGAGCGGCGCGACCCGCGCTGAAATGAGAGCAGGACTCACACCACGGCCCGCAGAGCGATCCTCTCCTCGCCAATGTCAGGTCTCGGCCCCAGTCCTCGGCGCCACGCGGTCGCAGACTCAGAACCGTGCGCTGTGAGGATCGGGCCCCATCGGCGCATCCCCGTCGGCCTGCCGCGCTGGTGGCTGCAGGTAAGCGCTCCTCGGGATGGACACGCAGCTCGCAGGGGTGCCGCCCCGCTTCCGATCCGCTCCGGCTCACGGTCGAGTCGAACTCGACGGGGAGGATCGTCGTCCGGCGCGGATCGGGCCCGAGGGTTGTGTAGATGATCGCCTCGCCTCGACTGAGTTCGGCGAAGGTGTCGGATCCGATCCTGAACTCGCGGACGCGCCGGGCGGAGCCGCGCCCGGAGTGCTGGGAGCCGTGGCCGGTGGTCTGGTTTGTCGATTGCCAGAGCGCTCTCGTTCCCATGAGCTTCGCGAGCCAGTCGCGGGATTCGGGGGCGGTCTGCCGGTGGGCGACGACGCCGGAGAAGTTGTCGGTCAGGCTCGGCAGCAGGCCGGGCTGACCGGAGAGTGCCTCGGGGTCAGCGACTGACTGGGTTACGACGATCACTTGGCCGCCGTGGCTGCGGCCGCGCTGAAGGATCGCGACGGCGCGACTGGCGGCCATCTTGATCACCGCGCCGAACTCGTCGAGCATCAGCGTCCACGGCACGCCGGCCTGTCCGGCGGCGTCGTGCAGGTCGGCGAGCGCGAGCACGGTCATCGCGGCGGCCTCGTCGGGCATGACGTCGGCGTGCATCCGCCACATCACGACGGCCCGCGCCTTGAGCGCGTTGACCAGCCCGACGCCGACCGCATCGCCGTCGGGGGTGATCCTCGGCGTCACGATCTCGCGGCTGGCGAGCGCGAGCGCGACCTGCAGCCGTGCCGCGCCGCCGGAGAGATCCTCGTTGCCTTTCCGCGAGGACACGTACTGCCCGTGCTCCGTCGACGCGGCGGATCAGCTGTCGGTGGCGGTCGCCGAGACCCTGCGGCGATCTCGACGAGCGCCTCGTAGTGGAGCGGGTGGCAGGCGTCGATCAGGAACGGGATCGACGGCGGCCACCGATCGGCGGCGTGCAGCACGCGGCAGACGGTGTCGAGGTGCAGCCGGAGCACGTCGTAGTAGTAGGGCTCTGACTGCTTGATCGGCTCGACCGCCCGCGCGGCGACCTGGGCCGGGGTTCCCCACAGCGGCTGGTAGCGGTCGCTGGACGGGTCCTGCGGGTCGATCAGCACGAACGGCACCTCGGCGGCGGCCGCGAGCCGGCTCATCTGCTCTACGTCCTCCTCGTCGCCCTTCTGATCGAGGATCAGCAGCGCCGCGTTCTGCGTGAGCGTGCGTGCGGCGAGGACGCGGCGCATCGTCGTCGTCTTGCCCGAGCCGGTCGCACCGCACGCGAAGATGTGCTGCCCTTCGCCGAGCGGCAACCGCAGCCCGTCGTGGTCGACGCTGCTCATCGGCGCGTACGGGACGCCGGTCGGCCACGGTCGCTTGTGCACGAGCTCGCCTTGGGAGCGCAGATAGACCCGCTCGCCCGCTCTGCGCGCCGGTGCGTGGCTGCCAGGCCCACCGGCGGGCCTGCTCAAAGGAGCGAAGCTCCTCGCCGGCGCCAAGGTCCGCCAGGCGCAGCCGCCTGCCGTACAGCGCGGCGCAGACGCAGAACGCGGCCGGCGGTGCCAGCACCATCGCCAGCGTCCACGCGTGGACCGCAAGCACAGCCGCGAGCGCTGCCGCGCCGGCCGCGGCCGGCGCGTAGAGATTCCGCGCCGACAGAGTGGAGTAGCGGCGCATCGTCCACGCGCAAAGCGACGCCGAGCGCGCCGAGCGCGAGGATCGCGCAGACGTCGACGAGCAGCGCGACGCGAGCTCATCTGGCGGCCTTCGCCAGAGCGCGTTCCACGTGGAACGGCTCTGGCCTCGTCGCGGACCAGCTCCTTGATCGTCTCGAGCATCTCCACGCGAAGGCTCCCGTCCGCCGCGCGGAGCCCGACGTGCTCGGCCTGGGTGACGACGAGCTTGCGGACGTCGTCGTTCCCGCACACGTAGACGCACGCGCCGAGCTTGCCGCTCGCGATCCACCGCGAGTACAGCCCGAGAATCGCTCGAAGCCGAGCCTTGCGACTTGCGCGCCAACTCGACCTCGATCGCCGCCGGACGTCGGCCCGGGCACGATGCCGACGAGATCCGGCGTGTGCACCAGCCGCCGCGACCCGGGCGCCGCTTTCAGCTCGCCCTGCCACGACCGGTCCGCGATCAGCTCGCGAGGACCGACCATCTCGCGCCCGCGGACGGTCAGCCACGCAGCGACCCAGGCGCACGCCGCCAGGTGATCCCACCAAATCGGCGCCGGCGCCGGCGCGGGCGGCACGTCGACTCCCGCGACCTGGACGCCTTGCCGGGTCGCGAAGAACAGCGAGCCCTCGCCGCGCGGTCGCGCCACCCGCGCGAGCCACCGCTCGCGCGTCAGCCGGGCCGCGTGCGAGCGCGCGTTCCCCGGAGCCCAGCCCATCGCGCAGCCCCACGCATCGATCGGCGCCGGCCCGACCCGCGCCAGCCAGCGAAGCCCCTCGATCTCGCCGGACCTGGCCCAAGCCGCCGACTCACATCCCCGACCACTCACCTGATCCTCACTGCCACTCGCTGTCCTGTTGTCCTCTGCTCTCCAGATGCCTGCTCTGCTGGACTCCAGTGGCCCCCGCCCCCGCCGGAACCAGATGACAAGAGCGTGATCCCGACTACCCGAACGACCTCGTGGAGGGCGGGTAGTCGGGATCACACTCGCCTCGAATCCCCAGTGCTGGCGGGGGCGGGGGCCACCTGTAGTCCTGCACGACGCGCAGGACTTAGCGCAGGACTTTGTGCATGACCCACGAGTCGCTGGTGTTCCACGTGGAACAGGTGGCTGACGACGGTCACGCGCGACGCAGCATCAGAGCGCCCCCATGTCGGCGCCGAGGGCGCGCGCGAGGCGGTCGGCGGCCGGGTGGTCGAGCAGGATCTGGAAGCCCTTCCGGTACGGCTTCGCGGTGGCCTCGCACCCGATCGCCCTCGTGATCGCCTCCTCGAGCCGGGTCGCCACGGCGCGCTGATCGGCGTCCGGCGACGAGCGCGGAGCGGGCGGCTTCGCCGCCCGGGCGATCTCATTCTCGAGCGCCCGGACAGACCAGCCACGTTCCGCTGCTTGGCGCGCGAGCAGGAGCCGGCGCTGATGGTCGGGCTCGGTCAGCAGCACCTTGCCGTGGCCCTTGGTCAGAGCGCCCGAGTCGATCATCTCGACCACCTCATCCGGAAGGTCGAGCAGCCGCATCGTGTTCGCGATGTCGGCCCGGCTGCGCCCGATCCGCTGTTGCGAGGACCGCGCCGGTCATCCGCAGGTCGTCGAGCAGCACCGAGAACGTCCTGGCCTGCTCGATCGGGCTCAGGTCCTCGCGGACGATGTTCTCGATCAGCGCGAGCTCAAGCGACCCCGCCTGGTCCAGCGCGTCGTCGACGAGCGCGGGGATCGTCGCCTCGCCGGCGATCTCGGCGGCGCGCCAGCGTCGCTCGCCGGCGACGAGCTCGTAGCCGTCGCCGACGCGGCCGGACGATCACCGGCTGCAGCACGCCACGCTCGCGGATCGAGTCCGCCAGCGCGGCCAGCGCCGACTCGTCGAAGCGCTTGCGCGGCTGAGCCGGGTTCGCGTGGATCTCGCCGATCGGGATGTCGCGAAGTCGACCCGCGACCGCGGAGCCGCTCGATGCCGCTGCGCCCGGGCTTCGATCTTCGCCCGCGGCGAGCGGATCGTCGACCCGCAGGCCGCGACGTCTGAGGACGCTCATCGCGCCACCGCCCCGATGAGAAGCTCGACGACATCGCGATAGGCGAGCGCGACGCAGCTGTCGGGCGCCAGGCTCGCGACCGGCACGCGCGCGGCGGCCGCCTCGGCGACCAACGCCGACCGCAGCCGGATCCGCCCGGCCGGAGCGAGACCCGCCTCGGTCAGCCGGTCCTCGACCGTCCGGCTGCTGATGCGCGTCGGGCTCCACCGCGTGACCAGCGGCGATCAGCCGCGGCGCCTCGCCGCCAAGTCGCTTGGCGAGCTTCGTGATCGTGCCGCGGAGCTCGAGGATGCCGTGGACGGCGCCCTCGTCCTCGGCGCTGACCGGCGCGAGCACGCAGTCGGCGCAGACGAGCGCGTTGACGGTCAGCAGCCCGAGGTTCGGCGGCGTATCGATTACGACCTCGTCGTAGTCGTCGACGACCGACTCGAGCGCGTCGTGCAAGAACCGCTCGCGGCCGAGCTCCCCGACGAGGCTCATCTCGACGCCGGCGAGCTCGCCGGCCGCCGGGATCACGTCGAGGCCGTGGACTCCTCGGACGATCGCGTCCGCTGGCGCCCGCCCGTCCGGCGAGCACGTCGACCAGGTTCACGCCGAGCGACCGAGCCTCGAGACCGAGCTGCCGCGTCAGCGCGAACTGCGGGTCCGTGTCGACGACGAGAACCCGACGGCCGCGGCGCGCGAACAGCGCGCCGATGTTCGCTGCCGTCGTTGTCTTCCCGACCCCACCCTTTTGGTTTGCGACAACTGTGACCATCACGAGACCTCCCGTTGGTTGATGTGAACTGCACGGACCGGTGAGGAGCGCGCACGCGTCCTCGCGACTGAACGCCTGACGTTCGGGCTCGTCCGCGAAGCGGAGTCGCGCGCGATTCCTGCTCTCGCGGATCGAGCGAGGAGCCGGCCAAAACGCGTCTCAACCCAGGAGTAGTCGTCGCCGGTGGCGGCGATGACAAGCACGCCGACAGCGGTCGATCGCGATCAGCTCGAGCGGCTCGAGCCAGATCTCGAAGGTGCTCTCGCCGACGACCTCGCGGAGCGGCTTGCGGATCTGCTCCCAGTCGTTGCGATCGGCAACGCTCGGGATACCGAGACGCTCGACGGACCTCGTCGAGGTCGATCCGGACCGCGCGACGTCGCTTGCGGCCGCGAGCGGTGACGTACGTCTCCTCGACGATGATCGAGTCCGGCGAGCTCCCCCCTTCAGGGGGGCTGGGGGGGTCTTCCCTGGTTCTGGGGTTCAGGGGTTCCCTTCCCGCGCGCGCGTTGGGTGCCGGGGTTTCTGCCGGGGTTTTCGCCGGGGTTTTCCGAGCGACGCGAGCTCGAAAAGTGTCTGATCCTGACCGCCCTTTGAGCACGAAACCCCGGTCACGACAGGACACTTCTCGTGCCGAAACTGTCCGATCGTGACCGCCCTTTGACCCGGAAACCCCGGTCAGGATCGGACTGTTTCCGGCGGTAAGTGTCCGATGCTGGCCGCCCTTTCCGCCAGTTCGTCGTCGCCGGTTCCTGAACCTGAGCCGCAGCGCCGGGCGAACCTGCCGACGCGACTAGTGGACGTGCGCCCGCCGGCGGCGCTACGCGCCGCGGGACGCGGCTGGGGACAGCGTCGCCGAGCTCGCGCGGATTTCGGACCATCCACACGTTCGTGTTCCCGCGGCCGCCGACGCCGTTGACCAGCTCGACTGAGCCTGACGCCAGCAGCGCAGTCCGCGCGCGCCGGTATGTCCTGTCTGCGATACCTGCCGCCACGCACAGCTGCTCGGTGGAGAGGTCGCGCACGGCTCCTTCCTCGTCGGCCAGTGCGGCCATCGTTGCCAGCAGGAGCCGCTCGGGTCCGCGGACCGGGCTGTAGCCCAGCACCGCCTCGAAGAGCTCGACGTTGATCTCGCCGTCCCACCACGGACCGGTGTCGGCGAACAGGAGGGTGACCGTGCTCGCTCGACCACGGCCGGTCGCGCGCTCTTCGACGCCCAACAGGCCGCGCGTGACGAGCTTCTCCCGCGCCTGTTGATAGCGACTCCTGCTCAGCCCGGCTCGAGCCGACGCGGCCGGCGCACCCGGCCAGGCGCGGTTCTCGCGGCCGGCAAAGCTCGCCAGCGATAGCGCGACAAGGCGCTCCCCCGACGCAAGGTCGGTCCGCGCGAGCACGGCGGCGATCGCCTTACGGCTCATCCACCACACTCCACGGTCGAGCTTGTGCATCTGGTCGTCGGGTTCCGTGAGTCCGTCCGAGGCGTCGCTAAAGTTGACTCCCGTCCCGCCACGGACCAAGAGCTTCGGTTGTTGCCTCGATCCCCCTCAGCTGCGTCAACAGCTGGCCTGGGGGTCGAAGCCGTTAAGGGGCAGAACGCTCGCCCGCTCGGCGGGCGAGGCCCCGGCTGTGGCGATCTCAACGGCTAGCGGTCACCTCCTCGGAGCGTCATTCGCCCCGAGGAGGACCCGCGGCCGTCCGGCCGCGCTGCTGGTCCACGCACTTGCTTCCGTGGACCAACGTCCCGAAAAGTCCCTGCAAATGGATCGGGCTTTCGCGCCCGCCGTCGGCAGGGTAGATCGGGGAATGCCCAGCAAATCAAGCCACTTTGCCCGCTCCGACGGGCTTCTTTGCAAGCAGGAGGTCACGGGTTCGAATCCCGTTGGCTCCATCGAGGAAGCGCCTGCTAATCGCCGTTCAGTTGGTGGGGGGACATAACGTGGCTTCGTCGAATTAGGGGGTGTGGAGCGGGCTGAGGCCGAGGCGATCTACGACGCGGGGCGTGAGGTCGTGGTTGAGGTGTTGTTGCGGATGGATCGTCAGATCGGGCAGTTGGCTGCCAGGGTTGATCGGCTCGAGCGAGAGCTGCGGAAGAGCTCGCGGAATTCGTCGCAGCCGCCGAGTCAGGACAGGCCGAAACCGCCGTCGCGGCCGAAGGGCCGGTCGGGTCGGAAACAGGGCGGGCAGCCCGGGCATGAGGGTCACGGTCGGGAGTTGTTGCCGACCTGGGCTGCGGACGAGGTGGTCGTGCACTGGCCGTCGTTGTGTGGGTGCGGGCATGTGTTCTCAGACCGGGAGCGGGTCGCGGTCGGTGATCCGTTCCGTCACCAGGTCGAGGAACTGCCGCAGATCGCGACCGTGGTGGTCGAGCATCAGTGCCAGCGCCTGCGCTGCCCGGACTGCGGTGCCCGGCAGCGGGCGACGCTGCCGGCCGAGATCGCTGGAAGCGCGTTCGGCCCGCGGTTCCAAGCGGCGATCGTGACTCTGTCGGTGCGTAACCGTGTCTCGCGCCGGGACGTGGTCGAGTTGTGCGAGCAGTTGTTCCGCGCGCGCCTCAGCATCGGTGCGGTCGACGCGATGATCGCGCGCGCCGGCGACGCGCTCGAGGACCCATACGACGATCTGCTCGGCCGGGTCCGACGCTCAAAGAGCGTGAACATGGACGAGACCGGCTGGCGGCTACAAGGCCAGAAACGGGCGCTGTGGGGCGCGTTCACCACCAGGCACGCCGTGCTGCGGATCAAACGCCGACCGTCACGAGGACCACGCCCGCGAGTTGCTCGGCGACAGCGCAGCCATCGTGACCTCGGATCGCTGGTGGGCATACAACCACCTCCCGCTCGCCCGCCGCCAAGTCTGCTGGGCGCATCTACGCCGCGACTTCCAAGCCCACGCCGAAGGACTCGCCCCAGAGAACGAGTTCGGAGAGCACGGCCTCCGCATCTGCGACGAGCTGTTCTGGTCCTGGGAGATCTACCAGCACACCCACCAACGCAAAGAACTGCGGGCGCCGGATCCGGACTGTTGCGACGCGAGCTGAAACCGATCCTCCGCCAATACTCAGGCAAAGCGCCACGCTACAAGCACACGCGTGGGCTCGCCCACAACCTGCTCAAAGTCTGGCCCGCGCTCTGGACGTTCACCAACCACCGTGGCATCCAGCCGACCAACAACCACGCCGAACGTGCGCTCCGCGGCGCGGTCATCTACCGCAAGCTCTCGCTCGGCAGCCAAAGCCAAGCCGGCGAGACCCGAATCGCCCGACTGCTCTCCGCCCACACCACCTGCCGCATCCAGGGACGCAGCCTCCACGAATACCTCGCTGACCTGCTCGCCGCCACCGCCCGCGGCGACCCCCCACCCCTCCTCGCATAACCGTTCCACCACCCTCGAACCGGAGGGACTGAACGCTTACGCTTTTTGCAGGTCGTCACGATCGCCTCGATGGCCGTTCCGGGCCTCTATGGAAGCGTCATGGAAGCGTCCGGAAACGGGGTCGCCGCCTGGCCCTCGGGGCGCAGCTTTGGGTCTTCGGCCGCCTGCGGGAAAGCCTCCCCAAAAGGGAGATCCGTTATCCGAGCGACGGCCCCGATCCGCCCAGCCTCCAATCGGGAGTAATCCCGCGGAAGGCGACGTTGGAAGCGCGAGCGGCCCCCACGCGTCACAGCTACGGCCGTTTCCCCGCTGACCGGACGAGGGCCTCGATCCCGATCTCGGAGCGGCATCGCCGTTTCCATCTGTCGAGCGGGTGGCCGGGGCACTGGCCGGCCCTGCTCCGGCCTTAAGGCACAAGCGAAGCCGAACACACGCGAGAGCGTCTACTTGCCCGCCGCCGGTTAGTGCCGCATCGTCGTGAAGGTGCGCTTCGTCGCCAAAGGAACGGCCCGGTCCGCAGCAGCTGGGTTGTTGAAAGCATTCGTCTGGCGCCTGAAGCGTCGCCCGGCCCGTTCCCTACGCGGTCGCCGCTTGGCTCGAGTGCGCCGGGGGCTGGCGCACCGCCGGGAAGGCCTGAGCGCCGGGCGACTGAGGAACTTGATCACATCTGAGCCGGCACTTAGGATGCCGGCCAGTGAGCCGCGCGTCGCTGGTCGCCGCAGCTGTGATGGCCGTGCTTGCCGGCGTAGTTGGGATCGGGTCTTCATCGGCGCGCACGGCCAAGGTGCGCTTGAAGTCATGCGCGTCCATCGGTGAGGCCGCGAACTTCGTCGCGTTCACCAACGGGGACTTCAACGCCTCGACGGGGGGCGGGACCAGCATCAACGGCCGGATTGCCGCCGCGCGCGACGTGACGCTCGACGGGGTCAGCGTCGGGCCCGTAGGCGCGCAAGCGAAACCAAGGGAGGCGAGCCCGACGGTGATAGCGGGTCGCGACTTCATTGCGGGCCAGACGGGCCACGGAGGTACTCTGAACGGCGGCGTCCAGTACGGCCGCACCGCCGACGTCGCAGACGTCTTCACGGTCAACGGTGGCCTGGTTCATGCCGATCCGCCATTCGACTTCGGGTTCGAGTTCCAGTCGCTGACCTCGCTGAGCACCGCGTGGGGCATGCTCCCCCAGACGGCGGGCGCGACGGCGGTGCTGGATCCTAATTCGAAGGCGCTGCAACTGACGGGCAAGGACGCCGGCCTGAACGTGTTCCAGGTCACCGCCGCGGACCTGACCGGCGCCGCCGGGATCGTGATCGACCTCACCCAGTCCGGGGCAACCGCGCTGATCAACATCACGACCAACCAGGCCGTCACCGTAGCGCCGCAGTACATGAACCTGTCTGGCACGGCGACCGACGCCCAAGTGGTGTGGAACCTCCCCAATACGACGAGCTTCTCCGTCAACCATGGCGTCGGGTGGCACGGGCTGATCCTTGCCCCCAATGCCACCGTCACCAGCAGCCAGCATCCGCAGCTGAGCGGGGAGATCATCGCCAGCACGATGCCCACCAGCGACTGGGTCCTGAATCACGTCACGTTCGCCGGATGCGTGCCGGCGCCTGACGGGAAGCCCACGATCTCGTCCCAGGTATCCAACCCCGTTCGGCTCGGCGCGCCGGGCGCGGCGATCTCCGATATCGCCACCCTGAAGGGTGGCCGGACGCCGACCGGGACGGTGCAATTCGCCCTGTATCGCCCCGGCGACGAGAACTGCACCGACGCTCCGCTGTTCACCTCGAGCTCGACGGCGACCGGCGTCGGGCAGTACACGTCGGGCGACTACATGCCCAGTACGGCTGGTACGTATCGCTGGCGGGTCTGGTATTCGGGTGACGCGAACAACGACGCCGCCGGCCCAACGGCGTGCGGAGAGGCGTCCGAGACGGTCGGCGTCTCCAGGGCCGAGCCTGACCTGTCGTCGACGGTCTCCCACTCGCAGGCGGACATCGGGCAGGCAATTCACGACACGGCGCTGTTGAGCAACGGTGTGTCGCTGACCGGAACCGTCACGTTCCGGCTGTACGGTCCCAACGACGACGACTGCTCGGGAGCTCCGGTGTTCGAGGCCCGGGTGGCAATCAGCGGCAGCGGGCCACACGGCTCCGGGCCGGTCACCCCGGCCAAGCCCGGCACCTACCGCTGGCGGGTGGGCTATTCGGGTGATCGCAATAACCACCCGGTGAGCCGGACCGCGTGCGGTGCCGAGCACGAGAACGTCGACATCGTGCGGGCCCGCACGTCGCTGACGACCACGGCCTCACCCGCGGTCGTGTTGGGCGGCAAGATCAGCGACACGGCAACCATCAGCGGCGGCTCGGCGCCGAGCGGCACCATCACCTTCGACGTCTACGGCCCCGATGACCGCGACTGCACCGGCGCGGCGGCACACACCTCGACTGTCACCGTGTCGGGCAACGGGGAGTACAGGTCCGAGGCGTTCACACCGGCCGCAAGGGGGATCTACCGGTGGGTGGCGCGGTACGCGGGCGACGCCGACAACGAGGCGGCGGCGACGAGCTGCGGCGACCTTGGCGAGGAAACGGTGGTGACCAGGGGGCCGCTCGCCGACACCAGGCTTGACTCGACCGTGGCATTCCCGGCGTCGGCCGGCCGCCCGGTGCGCGACACCGCCACGCTCAGCGGAGGCGAGGACCCGACGGGGACGATCACGTTCGACGTCCATGGTCCGGGCGACCCCTCGTGCAGCCAGCCGCCGGTCGCCACCAGCACCGTCGCGGTCTCGGGGAACGGGTCCTACCGCTCCAGTCCCTCGTTCCGCCCGGCGACGGCCGGGACGTATCGCTGGGTCGACACGTACTCCGGAGACGAGAACAACAAGCCCGCCGGGCCGACCGCATGCGGCGTCAGCTCGGAGACCGTCGTCGTGGGACGGGCGCACCCCGCGCTGTCCACGACGGCCTCGTCCGGCGTCAGGATCGGCGATGCCATCCACGACACGGCTCACCTCCACTTCGGCGCCGACCCGCGCGGGCGGATCGTGTTCGGGCTCTACGGCCCGGACGACGGCACGTGCGGTCGGCCGCCGGCCTTCCGCACGGTCGTGATCGTGGCCGGCAACGGCGACTACGCGTCGCCCATGTTCCACCCGTTGCGAGCCGGGACGTATCGGTGGCGGGCGCTCTACACCGGTGACCGCAACAACCACCCGGTGCTGACACGGTGTGATGCGGCACACGAGACGGTCGGGGTGGATCGCAGCCAGCCGACGGTGACGACCACGGCCAGCCCGCTCCGCAACCCGGTCGCGGGCGGCCGCCCGAGCCGCCGTATCCGGGCCGCTGGGCTCGAGATCTACGACACGGCGACGCTGAGCGACGGGACCCAGCCGACCGGCGAGATCCGGTTCGAGCTGTTCGGGCCCAACGACCCGCAGTGCTCACGGGCCCCGGTGTTCACGACGGCCACGGTCGTGACGGGCAACGGCGCCTACAACTCCGAGCCGTTCACCGCGACGGCATCGGGCGTGTACCGGTGGCTGGCGGAGTATTCCGGCGATGCCAACAACACCGCGACGGGTCGCACGTCCTGCGACGACGGCGCCGAACGGGTCCAGGTCACGCTCCCCGCCGAGCCCCTGCTGACCACGTCCGCCTCGGCCGCCGTCGCGGTCGGCGGCCCCGTCTACGACACGGCGCATCTCACCGGCGGCTCGCGGCCCACCGGGGATATCACCTTCCGGCTCTACGGTTCGACCGACAACAGCTGCGCCGGCTCGCCGGTGTTCACCTCCACGGTCACGGTGAACGGCAACGACGACTACCGCTCGGCATCGTTCGTCCCGGCCGCCGCCGGCACCTATCGCTGGACGGCCGACTACTCGGGCGACGATCACAACCGCCGCGCCGGCCCGACGCCGTGCGGCGTCAGCGCGGAGCTGGGAGTCGTTGAGCCGGCAGACGTCGTTCCGGTGCTCCCCACGTTTTCCACGACCGCGTCGCCGCCACAGCTCGGCGCTCCGGTCTATGACGTCGCCCACCTCCACGACGGCGCCAGTCCGGGCGGCACGATCACGTTCGAGCTGTTCGGGCCCGACGACACGAGCTGCTCGCGCGCACCAGCGTTCACGTCGACCGTGACAGTCAGGAACAACAACGACTATCGCTCCGGCAGCTTCATCGTCCCGGTGCCCGGGACGTACCGCTGGACGGCGAGCTACTCGGGAGACAGCCACAACGGCGCGGCGGCCCCGACCGCGTGCGGCGACCCAGCCGAGACGATCACGGTGGCCAACGACCCAGTCCCGGTTCCCAACCCCGGACCGCACCCCGACATCCGGCCCAAGCCCAAGCCCAAGCCCACGCCGAAACCCAAGCCGCCGCCCCGGCCGGTGCGGCCGCCGCCCATCGGCTTGGGCTAGGGATCACGCCCGCCCCGTCGGGCGACAGCGGCGTGACCAGCGGACCGCGTCGCAGCCGACGCGTGGCGCACGCGACCACGCCAGCGCCATGGCGGGGCGCTGTGGCCCGCCGCCCCGCTACTGCTGGTGTGGCCGGACCTCGCGGTTGCAGACCGTCACTCAGGCGGGCGATCGATCAGGTGCCGGTCACGCGGAAGACTGGATGATCAGGTGCGATGTGGCGCAGTTCCTCGTCTGAAGAGTCGGGTCCAACACCGGCGAAAAAGACGCCGACCTCGAACTTCCACTTCTTCAAGTAGGCTCGGAGCAGCGGCGGCTTTTCGTCGTCGGCGAGCTCGACCGCGCGGAAGGACTGAGTGCGCCTGCCGACACGCAGCCTCCCCTGACCGCTCGCGCGAAGGTTCTTGACCCATTGCGAGTGACCACGAGGCGAGACCAGATATTCGGCGCCCTCGTAGCGCAGGAGATTCACCGGGGTCTGTCGCCATTCCCCGGACTTGCGCCCCCGGACCTCAAGCACGCGCGATCCGTATACGCTCACGCCGAGTCGCGTTAGTACGGCAACGACCCGATTGAAGACGTTCGTCGTGAACCAGCCCGGACGCTGGTAGTGCTCAGCCACGTCACCCATTCTCCCACCGTGGGACACGGCCGTGCGCCCGGCACCATGTCCCCGCTCACTCTTGACGCCCGGCGCGAGTGCTTTCAACACTGCAGCCGGCGCCGACGACACGAGCGGATCGGCGACATTCCGCGTCTCGCCAAGGGCGACCTCGACGCCGACGCGGCGCTCGCTTCCGCGGTGGGCTGCCCGCCGCCACCGAGGTCGATGATGCCGCCCCGGCGACCGTTCTCAGACCAGAGGGGCGCGCTGCGCGAGGGCAGCGGCGCTGCCGAGATTGTCCCGACAGCGGTCGCGCTGAGCGCAGCCATGGCATCGGCATCGGCATCGTGGCTCGTCTGCGGTGTCGGCGGTAGCGTTGCTTCGGTAGAACCGGATGTCGTCAGCTGCGGGGGCGATCCGAGATCACGGCCGCCCGTGCGTACGCCGGCCGTGCCTCAGCGCGCTGCACGTACGCCTCGAGTGCCGGCCACGGTTCCAACAGCCCTCGCGCGTTGGCTCCCTGAAGCACGCTTGCGCACATCACATCGGCAACGCTGAAACGATCATCGACGAGCCAGTCACGCTCGGCGAGCTCCGACCGCATCGCGTCGGCCGCCTCGGCGAATCGATCGTGCGCCGGGGAGTCGCTGACCTCTTCGCGGAGCTCGCGAATCCAGCGAAACAGCGGCCCCTCGAGCTCTGAGACCGCGAACACGACCCACTGGTACACGAATCCGCGACCGGTCGAGCCAACCGGACCGATCAATCCAGCGCCTGGGTTTAGATCGGCCAGCTGAAGGCAAATCGCCGCGGACTCGAACATCGTCGCGCCGTCCACGAGCTGGAGCGCCGGGACGCGCCCCAGCGGGTGGCGCAGCAGGTGCTCCTCAGACCGGCGCTCCGCACCCCGGATCTCCGTCAAGTCATACGGTCCGCCAATCTCCTCCAGCAACCACAGCACACGACTTGACCGAGTCCGCGGCATGTAATAGAGCCGCGGTGGGGTCATCTACAGAAGCCTACCGATGGCTCCAGGCTGCTAGGCAGCCGCGCGATCATCGCGGTGGCAAGGCTGCCGGATAGGCCGGTGGTTGGTCAGCTTGGCTCGACACGTCTCCCAGAACTCCGTCTGGCCGCCGTGGCGACGGCCGCGGTCGCGGTCGGCACGCCTCGTCATCCTGTGGCCCTTAGCCGGGCAAGTCTTCAGGTCGCTTCTCGGCGAGCTCTCCGCGGAGCACTCCGGTGGCCTGGCCGACTTCGATCATGTAGCCGTCGGGGTCTCGCATGTAGCAGCGGATCTCAGCGCCGCGATCGATCGGCGGCGTCACGAACTCGGCTCCTTTGGAGCTCCACTGCTCATAACACGCCTGGATGTCGGCGACGCGCAGGTTCATGAAGCTCGAGACCGTGTTCCCGGGCTCGTAGTTCACGACCGAGATGTCGGGCTTGTCGGGGGTGGGGGGACCTCCCGGGTTCATCAGCACCCATGAATTGGCGAGCTTGATGATGCACGGGTTCTCCTCCAGCACCACCTGGCCGCCGAGGACCTCTGAGTAGAACGCGCGGGACCGAGCGACGCTTCGTACGGTGATGAAGTGGGTGACGAGAATGCCCTCCGCCGGGGCGGGCAGGTTCTCGTAGTCGATCAACGGCGCATGCTCGTGTGGTTCGGCGGCGCTCATGGCTACCTCCTGGTTGCGTGAGTGAAGAGCTCGATCGATCTTGGTGTGGTGACGGACCAATGCAGCTAGCCGAACGTGAACGAGTAAGCCTCGGCGCCGCGTTCGAGGAATGTGATCTCGAGCGTCCGCTCATGGACCGTGTCTTGTTGGCGTATGAGCTGGTACAGGCGGCCGTCCCGGAGCACACCGGTTCCGTCCTCGTCGACGTCGACGCCTGCCGACCGTCCCGGGGCCTCGCCATCGAGGAGTACCCGGAACGGGATCGGCGGTCGTGCTCCGGCCGATAGCACCAGATGCGCGTCGCGCGCGTGAAACCGGAAGGCGATGCTGCCACCAGCCTGGTCAAGGCCAACATTCTCGCTCCCGATCGTCCAGTCGCCGGCGAGCGCCCAGTGGTTGACCTCCAGCCGCTTTGGTAGCGCGTAGGCGTCGGGCTCGAGCGTGGGATCGTCGGCTGGAGCGAACCGCTCGCTGCGCCCGTAGCCCAGATATGTCTCGGGCGTCTGGAGATGGTTCCAGTCGGCCGGCGCCTCGACTCCGAGCCCTTCGACAGAGACGAGTTCGCGCTCGATGCCGAGCAGCCGCTGGATGGTGCGCTCGGATTGCTCGTAGCGTCCCTCGCCGAACTGCTGGTCGCGGATGACGCCCTCCTGGTCGATGAAGTAGAGCGCCGGCCAGTACTGGTTATCGAAGGCGTTCCAGATCCTGTAGTGGTTGTCGACCGCGACCGGGTAGTCGATCTCTCGCTCGTTGATCGCCGGCCGGATGCGGTCGATCTCGTGTTCGAAGGAGAACTCCGGTGTGTGGACCCCGATGACGATGAGGCCGTCGTCGCGGTGGGCCTGCGACCACGCGCGGACGTAAGGTTCCTGGCGTAGCCAGTTGATGCAGGTCAGCGTCCAGAAGTTGACGAGGACGACGTGGCCGTGGAGCTCGGCGGGGCCGAGTGGCTCTGAGTTGAGCCACTCGGCCGCCCCGGCGAACGGAGGCATATGCAACCGCTCAGACATCGTCCTGCTACCGCAGCGACCGGAATGCCGCGCGCACCTCTTCTGAGAACAGTTGCGGCTCCTGCCAGGCCGCGAAGTGCCCGCCCCGATCGACCTCGTTGAAGTAGATGAGGTTGGGATACGCGCGCTCGGCCCAGCTCCGCGGAGCCTGATACAGCTCCTTCGGGAACACAGTCAACGCGGCCGGAACGGACACGCCCTTGGCGTCGAAGAAGCCATACGCGTTCTCGTGGTAGAGACGAGCCGAGGACACCCCCGTGTTGGTCAGCCACGCGAGCGTGATGTTGTCGAGCACCTCATCCCGGGTCAGGTTCCCGACGGGCTGTCCGGCGACGAAGGCGCTGGTGATGTCCAGGTAGCTCTGGGCGTCGTGGTCCGCGATCCAGGCGGCCAGCCCGGCGGGCGAGTCGGCGATTCCGTAGAGCGTCTGCGGGTGCAGGAGCATCTGGACGGCGTAGCCGATCCCCTTCGTATACAGGTAACTCACCTGTTCGTAGGCGCGCTGCTCTTCGGCCGAGAGACCGTCCGGCGCCGGAGCGGCGGCCAGTGGCGCGAACCGTGACGCGATCTCGGGCGGCAGAGAGCCCGGCATGTTCGAGTGGATCCCGATCAGCTCCGGAGGGGCCTGCACGCCCATCAGATCCACGATGACCGCGCCCCAGTCGCCGCCTTGCGCCACGAAGCTCGTATAGCCGAGGCGTTTCATGAGCTCCACCGATGCGCTGGCGACATGGTCGGGACCCCAGCCGCTCGCCGTCGGCTTGCCGGAGAGCCCGTAGCCCGGGATCGACGGAATCACCACATCGAACGCGTCCTCGGCGCTGCCGCCGTGCGCCGTCGGGTCGGTGAGCGGGCCGACGACGTTCAGCATCTCGACGACGGAGCCAGGCCAGCCGTGGATGAGGATCACCGGCAACGCGTTCTCATGCCGCGACTTGACGTGGATGAAGTGAATGTCGAGATCGTCGATCTCAGTCAGGAACTGCGGCAGCGCGTTCAGCCGCGACTCGACCCTCCGCAGGTCGTACTCGGTGCCCCAGTAGCGCACGAGCGCTTCCATCGTCGCCAACTCGACGCCCTGCGGCGGGGCGGTGTCTCCCAACGGATGGACGACGCGATCTTCGACCGGCTCGCGCTCAGGGAAACGCGTCGCGGTGATGCGGGCACGCAGGTCGGCAACGTCCGCCTCGGGAAACTCGACCGTGAACGGCCGGATCGCCGTCGCGCCCGCTGACCTCTCGGTGGTGACAGCCATGTGTGGCTCCTCCTTGGTGGGTGATGGGTGACCCGGCGGAGCCTGATCCTGTCGCGTGAACGTCGCCCCTGTCGAGACCCGGGGGTTGCCCACTGGGTTCTCACCAGGGTGTTCTCCGGTCCCGTGGGTCGAGATGCTTCCGGCCGTGCGAGCTCAGACGAGTGTGACGTCGGCCGTGCTGCTGGGCAGGACGCTGACCAACTCCCGCCGGGAGCGGATGTCGAGCTTGTTGAACACGTTGTGCAGGTGCCACTCGACCGTCCGCGGGCTGAGGAATAGCCGCGCGCCGATCTCCGGGTTCGAGAGTCCGTCGCGGGCAAGGCGCGCGATCTGCCGCTCCTGTGCGGTCAGATCGTCGCGCGTGTCCGCCGCGCGCCTGCGCACCGTCTCGCCTGTCGCTGCGAGCTCTTTGCGGGCGCGCTCGGCGAACGCGTCCATCCCGATTTCGACGAGCATCTCGTGGGCCGCGCGCAGTTGCTCGCGCGCATCGCCCCGGCGATTCTCGCGGCGTAACCACTCGCCGTAGACCAGGTGGGCTCGCGCGAGCTCCGGTCGCGTTGCGTCCGACTCAGTCGCTCGATCGCCTCGCGATACAGAGTGTCGGCCTCGGCCTCGGAACTCAGCAGCGCCCGACAGCGCGCCTCAATGCCGAGCGCGAAATCAGTGCTGGAAGGTCGTGTCGTCGCCGCCAGCTGGTCGAGTGCGCCACGCGCCACTTGAACGTCGCCCCGGCGTATCGCCGCCTCGATCAGCTCCGGGAGCGCAAACGTGGATACCCACGGCTCGAACGTATTCGAGGTGGCTTGGCGAGCCGCTGATGCGGCCTCGTCGTAGCGGGCGAGGCCGTTGTAAAGGACCGCCGCGGCCCAGTACGCGTTCGTCGCGGCGATCCCTTGACCTCCGAAGCTGGCGTGCTCGATCGTTTCGGAGATCAGTGCGGCGGCCTCGACAGCGCGCCCCTGCAGCGCACGGAGCCTCATCAAGGTAAACGGCGCGAACGCGGTCCCGGTCGCTGCCGCAACGCTCTCGGCCTCAGCGATCAGCGAGGCGACCCCCGACAAGTCGCCTGTCCATGAGGTCGACAAAGCTAACGAGGCGAGATGCAGCGGCAATTGCGCGAGCACGCCAGAATCGCGAACGAGCCGGACCAGTCTGGCGGAGATGGCGCGCATGCCCTCGTCATCCCACACCGCGGTGCTGGCCCCGATCGCCGCCCAACCCCAACGGAGCGCGTCCTCCACGGGCATTTCGAGGAGCGCTTCCGCTGCTCGCTGCAACGTCGGGGCGGCGGCGGCGTGTCCCTCGAGGGTCAGCTGAGCCATGCCTTCAAGCAGCAGCTCGAGGGGCCCGGGAGCACCGGACGTCGGAGGAAGCGCCCGGACGGCCGCCCAGATCTCCAGGATGACGTCCCCCTGCCCCGCCATGCCCGCCGCGCCCCACGCGGTCAAGTAGGTCTCGCGCGCGAGCTCCACGTTGAACGACTCAAACCGCCTGGCGGCCTCGAGCAGCGGCGGAGGAGCATCGGTCGCAGCGCCCAACGCGAAGGCGACGTTGCCGCGCAGAAGGTTCACCCGAGCGCGCTGGACTTCGTCGAGCGGCCCGGTCTCCGCCGCAGCAAGGAGCCGGACAACCGCGTCGAACGACCCGGCCTGGATGCTGGCCTGCGCGGCAGCGAGAGCGCGATCCGCGCGCCGCGCAGGATCCGCGGTCAGCGCGACGGCGCGCTGCAGGAACGCGGCCGCGGCGGCGGCTCCACCGCGCGTCTGCGCCCGGCCGGCCGAGCGCTCGAGCTCCGATGCAACCTGCTCATCAGGCCCCGCCGCGGCCGCAGCCAGATGCCAAGCCCGGCGGTCGGGATCGAACTCGCCGTCGGTCGCCGCCGCCAAGGCGCGATGTGCCGCCCGACGTTCTTCTAGCGCCGCCGTTCGATAAACCGCGGAGCGCACAAGCGGATGGCGGAAGGTCACGCGCTCGCTTAGGGCCAGCAGCCCGTCCGTTTCCGCATCAACCGCTGAAACCACGATCCCGAGCTGCTCGGACGCACGCAGCAAAAGCAGTGGATCGCCGATGGGCTCGGCCGCCGCAAGCAGCAGCAGACGGCGCGCATCGTCGGAGAGGGCGCTTACGCGTCGCGCGAAGCTCTCCTGGATCCGTCCCGTGACCGCTTGCGCCTCTGGCAGCCCAAAGCCTCCAGCCAGCTGCGTCGCCGTCAATCCGCGTGGCAACTCGAGCAACGCCAACGGATTCCCGCGCATCTCCGCGATGATCCGGTCAAGGATCCGCTCGTCCAGCTTGAACCTCAGCGTCGAGCGCAGCAGTGCGCGGGCGTCATCGTTGCTCAAGCCGCTCACATCTAGCCCGTCCATGTGCTGGAGCTCCAAGCCCGGCTCACGCGCTGCGAACACGAGCCCGACCCGCTCAGCGAGCAGGCGGCGAGCGACAAAGGCCAGGGTCAACGCCGAAGCCCGATCCAGCCACTGTGCATCATCGACGACACAAAGCAGCGGGCGCTGCTCCGCCTCGGCCGCGAACAAACTGAGCACCGCCAACCCAACGAGGAAGCGATCCGGCGCGGCCCCGTCGCTCAACCCGAACACCGTCTCCAGCGCGCGACGCTGCGGAGCCGGCAACTCCTCGACGCGATCGAGCAACGGTACGCACAACTGATGCAAGCTGGCGAACGCCAGCTCCATCTCCAACTCCACCCCCACCGCCCGTACGACCCTCACATCTGACGTCGACGCGACGAGATACTCCAACAGCGCCGTCTTCCCAATCCCAGGCTCGCCCCGTAGCACCACCGAGCGGCTCTCGCCACGGCGGATCGCCGAGACCAAGTCATCCAGCAAAGCGCACTCACTCGTCCGCCCGCGCAAACCACCAGGCGGGCCAGGCGCATGGACACCGGTCTCCATCACCAGCAACCGATCCTCGCGCACGCGTCGCCGACCAACGCTTCGCGCGGATACATGGTGGCAGCGACCACCGCGATCATCGCCAGCGGCCGACCACTAAGCGCTGCCGTCTCGGATATATGCACGCGCGACCGCTCGACGGGGACCTCTGGCGCCACCCGCCCGGCAAGACTACGCCCCCTGCGGGGCCGAAGGAAAGTAGTCCTGTGAAGATTCCAGAGGATCGCGCCTTGCCGGCGACGTGCCGCTCTCCCGGCATCGCGACACGCCGCCGACCGAGCTCGAGCCGGCTCGGCACTCCGCAGCTAACTGCAACCTGTTAGCTGTGCACTCGGTCCGCGTTGCTCTCGGCGCCGTCGAAGATTCCGCGCGGGTCGGGGGAGCGGGTCAAGACCGATCGCCGGGAGGCGGTCCGGGTAGATCTGATGCGTTGCCGGCACCGGTTGTCGAAGTTGCTGTTGCGGCACGGGATCCGATTCGAGGATGGGCCCCGGTTGTCCCGATCCGGCGTCGGCTCTGGCGCGTGAAGCTCAACTCGTCGTTCTGCGGAGAGCCGCGATGATCGCGTCGGTGACTTGTTCGCTTGTCGCGCTGCCGCCGACATCGCGAGTACAGATGCCGGCGGCACAGGTCCCGGCGACGGCGGAGCGGATCCGGTCGGCGATCACGGGGGTGCCGAGTTCGTCGAGCATCATCGCTCCGGACAGGATCGCGCCGACCGGGTTGGCGACTCCGGCCCCAACGATGTCGAGCGCTGAGCCGTGCACCGGCTCGAACATCGATGGGAAGCGTCCGTCCAAGTGCAGGTTCGCGCTCGGGGCCATCCCGAGACTGCCAGCGAGCGCGCCGGTGAGGTCCGAGAGGATGTCGCCGTGAAGATTCGACGCCACGATCACGTCGAGCGACGCCGGATCGAGCACAAGTCTCGCGGCCGCCGCATCGACAAGTAGCGACTCGAACGCGACGCCCGGATAGCCCGTCGCCACCTCGGCCACGACTCGGTCCCAGAGAACGCTCGCGTGCAGGCTTGCGTTCGACTTCGTGACACTCGCAACCCGGGAGGCGGGACGAGTTCGGGCGAGCTCGAATGCATACCTCGCCGTGCGCTCGATCGCCCCGCGCGTGTAAACGGATGTCTGCAGCGCGAGCTCCGTTGGCTGGCCGCGATGCGAGAACCCACCGACGCCCGCGTACTCGCCCTCGGTGTTCTCCCTCACGACGACGAAATCGATCTCGTCGGCTAGCCGGTTTGCCAGCGGACCGCGGATGCCGGGCAACAGCCGCGCGGGGCGCAGGCTGATCGCCTGATCGAACCCTTGAACAATCTTGAGGCGGAGGCCCCACAGCGTTACGTGATCGGGCACCGAGCGCGAGCCGACTGCCCCGAAGTAGATCGCGTCGAAAGCCGCGAGCCGCTCCAGCGCGTCTGGATCCATCATCGAGCCGGTCAACAGATAGTGCTCGGATCCCCATGGAAACTCGACGGTCTCATAGACGAATCCCGGGTCGACGGCGCTCGCCGCCTCAAGGACACGAAGGCCGTGCCCGATGACCTCCGACCCAACACCGTCGCCCGGGATCACCGCGATTCGCCGCACCAAGTACCTCCATCTTCGAGCACTGTGGCCACCACCCTAATGCGAACCAAGCACGGCTGTCGTCGAGGTCCGCGTGGCGCACCGTGCCCGCTCTATGGGCAGCACTAGCCGTGTTGATGCGCTCGAACGCGCCGAGTCTGCGTGACCGCTAGGCGTGAGCAGCCACGCTCGGCGCGCGCGCTGCATCACGGTCCGAGCGAGGCCTCGTGATGCTGTCTCCCAATCGCGACGGTGTCAGGTGTCAGGCAAGGACGGGAACGGCGCGAGGGGTCGGTTGGCCATAGTGGCCTGGTGAGCCGGGACGGTTGACGCGTTGGCCCGTCCCGAAATCACCTCGAACCCGCTCGGCGGCTGGATCTGCCCGCAGCCCGGTCGCGAAGTCGCCCGGCGGCATGAGCGGCGGTGCGCTCGTCATGCCCGTCGCGAAGTCGCCGCGCACCCCAGCGTCTGAGTCCGAAGACCTGAGGCCGGCCCCGAAGTCACCATGAAACGAGACGCTTGGTCGCTGCGGGCTTCGGCCGTCGCCAGCGGTGAACTCGTACTGCGAGGAGAGTGCTTGTACATCCATTTCAATTACCTCCACATTGGGCACTAACTCGTGTATTCCGAATGTCAAACCTGCCGACCACCCGTCTGTCGCCGCCGGTTCCTGAGACGTCAGGACTTCTCTCGGGGGGCTGGGCGGTGGTCTCGGCTGTGACCGAGTCGCGTCGGCGGCCGCAGGTCGGGTCGATCGCGACGTGGCCAGCGGGGGAGGCTCCGCATTCGGCAGTGCTGGACGCCGAAAGCGCGGGCCGTGTATATCGCGGGGAGCATCGCCGCCTGGCACGTCGTCAGAGCGGTGGCCGATCCATTCCTGCCCGCGCATCGGTCAGGGTGGCGCGGAGCTCCTCGGTCGAGAGGTTGGGGTTGTAGAGCGGGCTGCAGCCGTTGGTGAGCAGTTCGCGTATGAGCGCGACGCTCGTGGGGTCGGGGGCGGGGGACTGCTCCAACGCGCAAGCGAGGTCGAGCATCTCGGTGCGCAGCACCGAGACACGGTTGCGCAGCACCGGGCAGCAGTCGAACCGGCATGGGGGTTGGTTGGGGTCCGCCGCGCGGCGCAGCCCGCCGGCGAGCGTTTGGCGGCTGCGGGTACTGGCCAGGTGCCTCCGCTTGTTGGCGAGGTCAGGCAGCCGCGCGAGCTCAGGGAACATCGCGAGCGCCGCCAAACGGTACTCACGCGCGACGTGGCAGCCTAGGGCGAGAGTCACGGCGCCGACCGCGCACGCTGCGATCGCGATCTCGTAGCTGACGTGCCAGGCAACCGCGAACGGCAGGAGCGCGCCCATCACGACGGCGGTCGCAACGCTTACGCCACGCCAGTCGCGGAGTAGATCGAGACGACTCTGGACGGTCTGGAGCTCGGCCGGCTGGCGCGGGGGAAAGCTCGGAGGTAAGGCGGGGGTGCGTTGGGTCGACATTCTGCTCTCCGTGTGGATCGCCCGGACCTGGTTGACCGAGCTGGCTTGCATCGTCCGGCTGGTCCAGTGGCACGCAGGAAGCTACGGGCGTGCCGAACGACGCACATCAGGAGGATTGACACACTTCTGAGCGTCCCTGGCCGGTCTCGCGCGTCGGGCCGATACTCAGACCTGAGTACAGTTCGTTTCTCGGGCGCCTCGCGTGCACGACCTTCCACCCTCCCTTCGCCTGTCTTCGCCGTTCCCGTTCGTCGGGCGGTCCATGGAGCTGCAGCGCCTACAGACGCTGATGCCAAGGGCGGGCGGAGAAGGCCCCCGGGTAGTGCTTCTCGGCGGCGAGCCTGGATCGGGCAAGAGTCGCCTCGTGCGCGAGTTCGCCCGCGAGGCAGTCCGGGGCGGGGCGCTCGTGCTTTACGGCGCCGGCGACGCTGTCGCGCGCACGCCGTACAGCCCGTTCACACAAGCCTTCGAACATCTCGTGCAGATCGTCGACTCCGTGGAGCTGCGCAGCGCGCTGGGCAGCGCGGGCGCGGAGCTCACCCGCCTGCTCCCAGATCTGTCGGCCAGGCTTGGTCGGCCGGATGAGCCGGCGAAGGCCGATCCGGATACCGAGCGCCACCGACTCCACACCGCGGTAACCGACCTGCTCGACGCCATCGGACGCCGACACCGGATCGTGCTGGTCATCGACGACGCGCAATGGGCCGACGCGCCGACGCTGCTTCTGCTGCGCCATCTGACGCGTGCGGCCGGCGGGCCGGTGCTCCTGTTGGCGACGTTCCGCGAGGAGGAGGCCGGTATGCCTGAAGCGCTGGCCCAGACCCTGGCGGACCTGCGCCGGTCCGACGACGTTGTCCGCATGCGACTCGCTGGACTTTCGGGCGATGAGGTGATCGAGTTCATCGAGCGCGCCGGCGAAGGCCGGCCTGGTACCGCGCTGCCTGAGCTGGCACACACAATCAGTCAGCTCACCGACGGCAATCCGTTCCTCGTGTGTGAGTTGTGGCGTGCGCTAGTGGAAACCAATGTCCTGGACGTGAGCGGCGGAGTGATACGACTGACACGTCCGCTCGCGACACTGGGGACGCCTGAAAGCGTTCGCGAGGTCGTCAGCCAACGATTGTCCCGGCTTGCGTCCCCGACCAGTGTTTTACTCGATCTGGCGGCCACCGTGGGGCCGGAGTTCGAGCTCGACATCGTCCGGCGCGGCACCGGTCTGGCCGAGGCCGAGCTTCGCTGCGCGCTTGACGAGGCGGTCCGCAGCGGGCTTATCGAGGAGCTGCCGGAGCGCAAGCTGGTCTACCGGTTCACACACGAGCTGGTCCGCCGCGCGGTCTACGACCGGCTCACCGGATTACGCCGCGCCGAGCTTCACCTGCGAGTCGGAGAGTGCCTCGAAACCGCCGACACGCGGTCGCCCCGGGCTCTGGCTGACCTAGCGCGTCATTTCGCTGCCGCCGCCCCCCTTGGCGAAGCTGGTCGTGCGATCGAATACAACGTCCTCGCCGCCCGGGCGACGTTCGACGCGCTCGCCTTCGATCAGGCGGCAGAGCTTCTGATCACAGCGCTGGAGCTGGGGATAGACGAACCAGCGCGTCGGGCCGAGTTGCTCATCGAACTCGGATCCGCAACACAGCGGGCGGGCAGAGAGCTCGAAGCATTGGACGCTGTCCGTTCGGCTGCGGACCTCGCGCGCGAACTGGGAAACGCGGATCTGTTCGCTCGGGCTGCGATCGGCTATGAGGCGGCCTGCTGGGCCCCGATGATCACCGACCAGGGCGCCGCCGAACTGCTCGAGGAGGCCGTGGCGATGGTCGGCACAGAGCGGCCGGACCTACGCGTCGCGCTGCTGAGCGGGCTCGCCCGCGCTCTGGGCCTCCGGGGCGATCAAACGCGCGGGCTGATTGTGCGGTCGGAGGCCATCGAGCTCGCTCGGCAGTCGGGCAACCGCACCGGACTCGCGATCGCGCTGATGCGGTCGTATTGGTCGCACGGGGCCGGTCTGAGCCAGACCCCCGAGATGCTGGACGAGGCCAGGCAGTTGGGCGAGGAGCTTGGCAACGTGGAGATTCGAGTCGAGGCGATGGCATGGCGCGTCCCGGTGTTCGTGGCGCTCGGCGATGCCGCGTCCGCCCGCCGCGAAGAGGCCACGCTGCGCGAGACCGCAGCGGCTACCGGACAGCCGTTATTCATCTACATGGCCGAGCAGTTCGGCTCCGCGATCGCGCTGGCCGATGGTCGCCTCGAGGACGCGGAACTCATGGCGTCGCGCTCGTATGAGGCGGGCCAGTTGCTGACCGGACGGGACGCATCGGGGACGTACGGGGTCCAGATGTTCAGCGTTCGCCGCGAGCAAGGGCGCCTAGCGGAGCTCGCGCCGGTTCTGAGGATCCTCACCGCGCGCAACCGCGGCCACGGACCATGGCGACCCGGGCTCGTGGCGCTACTCGTCGAGCTCGGGATGCAGGCAGAGGCAAGACGGGAACTCGCGCGGATGATCGATGAAGGACTTGATCAGTTCCGTGAATTGCTGTGGCTGGCCTCACTTACATACATAGCCGACGCCTGCGCCTTACTTGGAGACGAGACCACGGCAGCCCTCGTGTATCACGAGCTCGAGCCGCTCGCCGGCACGGACGTGATGATCGGCCAGCTGGTCGCGTATTACGGTCCCGTCGACCGCTACCTGGGGATGCTCGCGACTACGCTCGGCGACTGGGGGCGCGCGGAGAAACACTTCGAGCATGCGATCGCGCGATGCCGGCAAATGAAGACGTCGACCTGGCTCGCCCACACCGAATACGAGTACGCGCGCTTGCTCATCGCACGCGGTAGCCGTGAGCCGCAGGAAATCGCGGCCCTGCTTGGCGAAGCCGCCCGACTGGCGTGCCAGATTGGCTTGCTGGCGCTGCATGGCCACATCGAAGAGCTCGGACAGCCGGTCGCCCCGGTGGGTCTTCCCGACGAGCTGTCTGCCCGTGAGGCGCAGATCCTCCGCCTCGTTGCCCGCGGCCTGACCAATCGCGAAATCGGGTCAGCTCTGTTCATCAGCGAGCACACCGCGGCGAAGCACATCAGCAACATCCTGACCAAGACCGACTGCGCCAATCGCACCGAAGCGGCTTCCTACGCCCACCGCCACGCCCTTGTCGACAAATAGCAACTCGGATACGATCGGCGACCATGCCGCTCTACATCATCGAGCGGGCGTTCGCTGAGCAACTCGACCTCACGACAGACGACGTGAGGCTGCTCGAGGACATCAACGCCGACGAAGGCATCCGCTGGGTTTTCTCATTCCTCAGCGCCGACCGCCGACACACCTACTGTCTCTACGAAGCCCCGTTCGCCGAGGCGATCATGGCAGCCGCCCGGCGTGCGAATATCCCTGCTGACGCCATCGTCGAGGTCGAAGCACAGACACTCGGAGTCCCGGGCCGCGCGCAGTCCTGGGCCGCAGCGCAATCTGACTCATAACCAACGCAAGCCCGCGGCGCGCTGTCATGCACCAGGGCAATTGCGACGCAGCTCGGGTCTATCAGTCTCGACCGAGCCAACACGGGTCGAGGTCGAACGCGACTGACACACCTCAGATCGGCGAGCTGCTCCCGAAGGTGGAGGACGCGTACGCCCGGCTCGGGGCTCGACAACCTCGTCACCGTCCCGTTCGAGGAGCTTGAGCTGCGCTGGAGTCACCGCACTGATTGGGTCGACGGCATGGAAGCCTGATGGAAGCTACTTTCGCCACGATCGTACGGTCAAGCGATTTACAGCGTTAAGGTGAACGCAGCATTTAGGGGCGAGATCGGCATCTGACCCCCGGCTCAATCCGCCCTCTGGCTCTTTGCAAGCAGGAGGTCACGGGTTCGAATCCCGTTGGCTCCACTGTAGAGATCGTTCCAGCTTCGGCGCCCGGGACTCGGCAAGTCACGCCGGCCGACCGCGCACTACGCGCGGCCGGCCGGCACGGCCGGCTCAGGCGGCGATCAGCCGCCCGCAGGCGGGTTGTAGAGCACCGCTTGGCCGTTGGACTTGATGATCTCCATCGCCGCGTCCACCGCCGAGATGTTCTCGTAGTTCTGGGGCGTGCGATTCCACTGGATGCCCATCGTGTTCGTGTTCAGGTGCTGGAGGGTGTGGTAGATGGCGTCCTCCGACAGCGATGGGGAGTGGGTGACCGCCCAGCCGATCTCCAGACCGGCGTCGAACCCGACCTGGCTGTTGACGAGCTGGTTGGTGGAGTTGAGTCCGGCCGCCTTCATCGCCTGGAAGTAGAGCGCGATCGAGGCGGCGGTCTGCTTGTCGAGCGACGAGCTGCCCTGCTGGGCGTGCTGTAGCCACGTCTGCATCGAGCCGAGCACGTACACGTGCTGCATGCTCGTCGCGCCGCCGGCGGCCGAGACGAAGCTCGGCAGCTCGCAGGCGGAGCACTCGCTGATCGGGATGTTCGGGTCCTGATCGCGGATCGCGCGGATGGCCGTGATCGACGGGGGGCCCGGCACGAGCCCGAGCAGGATGATCTGCGGCTTGGCCTGCAGCAGCGATAGCACCTGCGGGGTGATGTTCGTCGCGGTGAGTGGCACTGTCTGGGTGGCGACGAGCTTGAAGTGGTACTTCGTGGCGAGCTGCTGCACGGTCTGCTGATTGACGGTGCAGACCGGACCGCACTGGTTCTGGATGACCGCGACCCGCGTCATGTGCTGAGGCACGATCACGTTCTGCACCGATGCCAGTTGGTCGTTGTAGAAGACGTCATAGAACCCGGGGAACCCGTAGGAAGTGAGGTTCTTGTAGCCGTTGGTCTGCCAACCCGATGACTCGGTGACCATGATCGTCTTGTTGGCGATGGCGATCGGCATCGCCGCCTGCGCGTCGGCGCCCGACTCGGGGCCGACGATGAACGCCGCGTGGTCCTGCTTGATGCACTTCTGCGCGATGAGCGCCGCCTGGGCGGGCTGAGACTGATTGTCGATGACGGTGTAGTGGACCTGGCGGCCCTTCAGGCCGCCGTGGGCGTCCACCCACTTGAAGTAGGCCTGGTGGCCCCAGTTGTTCGTCTGCCCGAGCTGCGAGTACGCGCCGGACAAGGCGAGGTCCCCACATACGTTGATCGGACCGCTCTTGCTCGCGATCCCTGTACTGCTCGAGCCGCCGCATGCCGCGATCAGCATCGCCGTTGTGAGCACAAGACCCAGCACGGCGCCGCAGCGGACGCGGCCTGTCCCTCTCCCGCTCCTCACTGTTCTCCTCCTAGTGTTGTGGTTGGTGATGCTCCGATCAGCAGCGAGTTGACGATCTCCGAGGAACGGAACTCCTCGCTGGTTCCCGTGAACACGAGGGCCCCGCTCTCGAGCACGAAGATCCGCTCGGCGACCGCAGCGATGAGATCGAGGTCGTGCTCGACGAGCAGCACGCATGTGACTTCGCCGATCGCGCGAAGCAACCCGCGCAGCCGCTCGCGCTGGATCTCAGAGAGTCCCGAGGCGGGCTCGTCGAGCAGCAGCAGCGACGGGCGCGAGGCCATCGCCCGAGCGAGCTCGACCATGCGCTGGGTCTCGAGCGTGAGCGAACCCACCTCGCGGTACGCGAGCTCGCCGAGGCCGAGGTACTCGAGCGCCTCCATCGCGTCCGCGCGCGCCCGCGCGAGGCGACTGATGACGATCCCGCGCAGCAGGCTCGAGCGCTGCGAGTGCAGGCAGGCGACTGCGACGTTGTCGAGGACCGTCCGTCCGCGGATGAGGTGAACGGCCTGGAAGGTGCGGCTGACCCCGCGACCAAAGCGCTCCGCGGCGGGCAGCGCTGTGATGTCCTCGCCAGCGAGTGTGACCGTGCCTGCGCTCGGCCGGACGCTGCCGCCGACGATACCGAGCAGCGTCGACTTGCCGGCGCCGTTCGGTCCGCACAGGCCGAAGATGCCGCGCTCGGGCAGCGTGAGGTCGATGTCGCGCAGCACGATCAGGCCGCCGTACTCCTTGGCCACCCCGCCCACCTCGAGCAGCGTTGTGGTCGCGGCGGCCTCATCGGCGCGCCGCGCCGCAAAGTGCTGGCGGAAGGCGCTCGTCTGCGTCTCGTCGGCGACCGCGAGCTCGCCGGAGATACCCTCCTCCTCACCTTGGCCGAGCACCGGAGGCGGCACGAGCACCGCTTCGGTGCTGGCCAGCCCGATGAACGGCAGCCGCGGCGCGGCACGGCGCCACAAGCGGCTCACGATGCCGGCGACCCCGTCCGGCTCGATGAGCAGCACAACCGTGATGAGCGCGCCCTCGATGAGCAGGATGTGGATGCTGATCCAGTTCGAGATCCCGGTGATGTACTGGATTCCGACGGCGCCGAGCACGGCTCCCAGGACGCTGCGGCGGCCCCCGACGAACAGCATGATGAGCAGCGACAGTTCGGCGGTCGCCTGCACGAGCGTCGGGGGCACGAACAGCTGCGTCCCGGCGTACACGGCCCCGCCGAGCGTGGCCAGCACCGAGCCGAGGATGAACAGCTCTAGGCGCCGGCGCGAGGTGCGCACCCCCATCGCCTGTGCGGTGTTCTCGCTTACGCCGAGCGTGTACATCTCAAGCCCGATGTCGGAGGCGACCAGACGTGTGGTGGCGAACACTACGGCCGCGACGATGACGACAGTGAGGATTCCGTTGGCAGTGGCGGACCCGCCGGGCCACAGCGTGCCGGTGAGCGAAAGGCCGATCGAGCCGCCGAGCCAGTTCGCGTAGGAGACGTAGCCGAAGGCGATGAGCGGGAACATGAGCGTCGCCACCGCGAGCGCAAGCCCGGACGCGCGGGAGACGGCCTTGCCGATCACCCAGGCAACGCCGCCGCTGGCGATCGTGATGGCGACAAGCGCGAGCAGGCTCGGCCAGCCCACGTTTGCGTTCAGCACCGCGACACCGTAGGCGCCGAGACCCATGAACACCGACTGGCTGAAGACGACCTGCTGGCTGAAGCCGATCTGCACCGCCATACCGGCGGTGACGATCGCGTAGGTGAGCGCGAGGATGACGACGCCGCCGAAGTACGAGTCGGCTGAGCCACCGGCGATGATGAGCCCGGCGATCAGCACGAACGCGGTCGACAGCAGCGGACCGCGGTCGGCGCCGCTCCGGCGGCGGCCGCTCGTGGTGGTGGCGGGGATCGTGGTCATGGGCTACTCGGGAACGATGTCGAGGCCCATTGCGCTCGGCCGGATGAGGACTGCCGCGGCGAGCAACGCGTACAGGATCGTGTCGGCGTAGTTGGCGGACACGTAGCCGCCGAGCAGCGCCTCCAGGATGCCGATGCCGAGGCCGGCGACGACCGCCTTGCCGGGCTTCTGGAATCCGGCGTAGGCGGCGGCGATGAATCCGGTGAGGCTGAGTGCCGCGCCCGAGTTGTACGTGTAGCCGGTGATCGGCGACTCGAGGATCCCGAACACGCAGGCGAGCGCTGCGGAGAGGATGAACAGCAGCCGGCGGTATTTGCGGTTGTCGATGCCGACGATCCGGGCGCCGAAGAAGTTCTCGCCACACGCCTCGATCGCCTTGCCCTGCAACGTGCCGCGCAGGACAAGCGCGGACGCGATCCCGACGATCGCCGCGAATGCGACGACCAGCACCCCGGCGCGGTCGACGTGTAGGCCGCCGCCGAGGCTGAGCGACTCGCCGCTCCAGACTGCGGGCGCGGCGTGCACGTCCGTCCCGTACAACAGCTCCGCGATTCCCTCGATGAAGAATGAGAGCGCGAACGTGAAGAAAAAGGTGACCACGATGCCCTCGTGACGGGTGCGCCCGTCCTGCGCCAATCGGAGCACGATCCGGTCATACAGGTAAGCGCCGACGACGACGACTCCGAGCATCGCGGCGATCGCGGGTGCGAGCTTCCAGTGGTGGACGCGGACGAGGTCGTCGACGCCGAGCGCGCCGAGCATCGCGAAGTCGCCGACCGCGAGGTTGAGGATGTTGCACACTCGGTACCACAGTGCGACGCAGGCGCCGAACGCGGCGTAGATCGAGCCGGTGACGATCCCGGAGATGATCAGGTTTCCGAGCTTCACGCGCGCACCACCACTCCGTTGCGGACCTCGATCTGCCGGGTGGCGAGCTGGAGCGCCCGCGTCGGAGACTCCTCCACGATCAGCAGCGTGCGCCCCGCCTCGTGGATCCGCCGCAACGCCTCGTAGACGCGCCGGCTCACCGTCTCGGCGAGTCCGAGGCATGGCTCGTCGACGGCGAGGATCCGCGGGTCGGCGGCGAGACCCCGGGCGATCGCGACCATCTGCTGCTCGCCGCCGGACAGCGTGGCCGCCTTCTGCGCCATCCGACCGGAGAGCTCAGGGAACAGCTCGAGCGCCTGCCGGTAGGCCTGAGAGGCTCGCGCGCGGCGTAGGCTGCGGGCGCGGCTGTAGGAGCCGAGCACGATGTTGTCGGCGACCGACAGCTGCGGGTAGAGCTGGCGGCGCTCGGGGACGAGCGTGAAGCCGTGGCGGGGCATGAACACGACGTCGCCGGCGGGCGCCGGGCGACCGAAGATTTCGACCTGGCCGCGGCGGTGCACGAGACCGGCGATGCCCATCACGATCGAGCTCTTACCGTTGCCATTGGGACCGATGAGCGCGACGCAGTCGCCCTCGGCGACCTCGAAACTCACATCGTGGACGGCAGCGACGCGGCCATAGGTGACCGAGAGGTTGGAGATCGCGAGCGCGCTCGCGCCCTCCCGCATTGGCTCCGCGCCCGCGCCCGCGCGCGGGGCCCAGCTCCTCGCCATCGCGTCATCGTAGGGGCCGTTGCTGTCGATGCTGGCCAACAGGTCGCGGAATCGCACAGAAAGACAGCGATTCAGGCACTCAGCGACAAGTAACGCTTAGGCGCGGCGCCGAACTCTTCGGGAGGCAGCTTCGCGCTCAGATAGCGATCCGTCGTGGTGAGTATGGCGTGGAGAAGGAAGGGAGCTACGTCTTCTGTCGTGCCGCCGCGGGACGTCAGGGACGTCGCCGCTCACCCGCAAGGACGCCCGGAGCGCCGCCGGTCCACCGGCGGCGTCTGAGCGGGACCGCTTTGCTTTGACCGTTTGCAATCCCTGAGGACCGGGAAAGGAATCGCCATGGCGGCCTCGGGCACCACCCGGCCACGGGAGGCGGCAGGCGAGCTCCGGCTTCGCCGGAGGGCCCAGCCGCGCGGCTTGACGGTAGCGCCCGCGGCGCACGCCGACACCGCACACGGGAGGACCGCACCGGAATGAGGACTAGGGCTGCGATGATCCGCCAGGCAGGTCAACCGTGGGAGGTGACGACCCTGGAGCTGGACGATCCGGGTCCGGGGGAGGTGCTCATCAAGTTCTTCGCCTCCGGCCTTTGTCACTCCGACGAGCATGTTCGGGCGGGGCACACTGAGGCTCGCCTGCCGATGGTGGGCGGGCACGAGGGCGCCGGTGTGGTGGAGGCCATCGGCGAAGACGTCACGCGCGTTAAGCCCGGCGACCACGTCGTCTGCTCATTCATCCCGGCCTGCGGCGCTTGCCGATACTGCTCCACCGGACGGCAGAACCTGTGCGACCTGGGGGCCGAGATGCTGACCGGGCTGCTGGCGAGCGGCCGCTTCGCCTTCCACGACGGCGACGGCGCCGATGTTGGCGGCTTTTGCGCGCTCGGCACCTTCTCGGAGCGAGCGGTGATCTCCCAGTTCTCGTGCATCAAGATCCTCGACGACATCCCGCTGGACGTGGCGGCCTTGGTCGGCTGCGGCGTCCCCACCGGCTGGGGCACGTCGGTGTATGCCGCGGGCGTGGCGGCCGGCGACACTGTGGTGATCTTCGGCGCCGGCGGCGTAGGCACCAACGCCATCCAGGGCGCCCGCTATGCCGGAGCGGCGAACGTCGTCGTCGTGGATCCGGTGGCATTCAAGCGGGACAAGGCGATGGAGTTCGGCGCCACCCACACGTTCGAGGACGCCGAGAGCGCCCAGCAGTCAGTCAACCAGATGACGTGGGGCCAGATGGCCGACCACGCGATCGTGACCGTCGGCGTGCTGACCGCGGAGGTGGTGAGCGCCGCTACGGACATGGTGGGCAAGGACGGTCAGGTGACGATCACGTCGGTCGGCCGGAGCGGGGACACACAGATCGCGCTTGCTGCTAACGGCTCGGTCGTCGGCTGGCAGCGGCGGATCCAGGGGCATGTGTTCGGGATGTGCAACCCGCTCTACGATGTCCCGCGCCTGTTGCGGCTGTGGCGCGAGGGCCAGTTGAAGCTGGATGAGCTGATCACACACCGCTACTCGCTGGACGAGGTAAATCGTGGTTACGAGGATCTGCTGAGCGGAAAGAACATCCGTGGCGTGATCATGCACGAGGGCTGATCGATGGCTCGTGCCGCATGCGGTGGGGGGCCTCGCGACCCCGTTGAGAGGTTCATGCTGTAACGAATGGATCGGAAGGGTGGCCGCGACATGAGACACGTCGTCTTCACAGTCGGCGAGCTGCCGGCCGCTCAGCGACTACCCCCACGAGCATGCCGACCGCAGACGGTCCGACGGTCCGTCGGTCCGACGGTCGCGGTCTGGGGCGGATCGTTTTGATTCCTTGGGCCGGCTCGCGTCGGCCAGGGCGCCGGCGACTCCCTCAGCGCGGTCGTCCAAGCCGGCGACGAGGAGGCACCCGGCGGGCGCAATCGGCATCGCGTCTGCCGTCAGCGTTCGCCGACCGAGAGCGTGAGCGCGTCAACGAAAAGCGGCAGGAGGAGGTGTTTGGTCGACCGCCTCCTACGTATCCGCGGGGAACGGCGATGCTTCGTCGTGAGCACGGGGTCGAGGCCCTCGTCCGGCTGGTGGGTTGGCGGCGGTCGCCGCGGTGCGGGGACCATCTGCGCTACCAGCGTCGCCCTCCGCGGGATTACTCCCGATGTGAGGACGGCCATCCAGGCCGTCACCAAATCCGAAGACGAGGCCGGGCGGAACGGGGCCGTGACTCCGGAACCAGCGCTACGCTCGTCAGCCTCTACCACGGCGCAGCGCTCGTCGAAGTCGCCGAAGACGATCCGCCCGGCTCGGCGCTCGACAACCTCATGACCGTCCCGTCCGAGGAGCTTGACCTGCGCTGGAGTCACCGCACTGGCTGGGTCGACGACGGAAGCCTGATGGAAGCCTCTTTCGCCACGATCGGACGGTCAACGATCTACAGCTTTACGGTGAACTTCACGTTTACGGGCGAGATCGGCATCTGACTCCCGGCTCAATCCGCCCTCTGGCTCTTTGCAAGCAGGAGGTCACGGGTTCGAATCCCGTTGGCTCCACTCTAAAAAGTGCCTGCTAAGAACGACCTTTCGTAGGTCGTCGCCGTAGTCCCAGTAGCCGCTGCGGGCGCTCATGCAAGCCTTATGGAAGCATCCGGAAACGCATGTGCGGCGTGTTCCGCTCCTCATTGACCCTGGGTGCGGTCGTGAGCCTTCGGCAGCCTGCGGGCCGGCCTTTCCAAAAGGCAGATCCGTTATTCGAGTGACGGCCCCGATCCGCCCAGCCTCCACTCCCGATTTGGCGACGCCCCGGATGGCCGTCGCCAAATCGGGAGTAATCCCGCGGAAAGGTGACGTTGGTAGCGCCGATGCTCCCCGCGTACCACGGTGACCCCCCGCCAGCCCACGAGCCGGACGAGGCCTCGGCTCGTTCCTCGGAGACAACCAGTGGCCGTGCCCCGCCGGCGCTCAGGAGACGGTCCGTCGACCGACGCCTCGTCCTGCTGCTGCTCGTGCATTTGGTCACCTCGTTGCCGGGACTCATGGCTGGGACGCCGAGCGGCGTGACGTGAAAGGTCGCGTAATTCGGCGAGAGCGATGGTGTCAATACTTCCCCCATGGTGCGATCGCAGCCGTCTCGTTGCGCGAGATGATTACCAGCACCGCAGAGCGGTAACCGAACTATCAGCATAGCGGTGGACTGGAGTGCCGATACTCCACACCACGGGGAGGTGTCATCCGACTGAAAACCGCTCGTTGTGACGATCGGTCGGTGCTAACCGACAGATGCCCATTTTCGGACGCCATTCGAAGCGACAACAGGAAAGAGAGACTATGTTCGACAAGCACATCACACTCACTCGGCTTCTCCCCGCAGCCGCCACAATCCTGGCTGCCTGCGCAGCGACAGCGTCAACGGCAGACGCACTCACGATAACCCCCGGAAAGCCAAGCCTCACGGGCCGCGTGGCAATCACGGAGCCCGTGACGGTCACATGCTCGCCGTTTGACGCAACGCTCACACTCACCTCTGAGAGCATCAACGTACAGGTCGAGCAAGCCGCCGGGAAAGCCATCGCCCACGGGACAGGCTTCAGTAGCAGCTTCTCGCCGACGTTCCTGTTCCTGTGTGACGGCAGTCAGAGCACCGTTCCGATCACCATTTCTGCCGACCCGGCAGGTCCACCGTTCCACCGCGGCAAAGCCGTATTCACGGAGACAGCATCGGCCGGCGCCGCCACGCCCTGCTCCCCTGGGAGCACCACGTGCTTCACCAACCCAAGCGCCATCCAATCGGCCGGCACCGGTCCTACCGCACTAGCCATGCACTGACCCAGGGAAAACAGAACGCTCCGCGTCGGTCAGCCCGTCCGCGACCCTTGGCCGCCGGTGCACACGCCGCGGAGCGTTCTGTAAGCAAAGGACCGGGTTCGACCACCGTTAGCCAACCCCCCCGTCGAGACGATCGCGATGCGTGGAGAGGAGCGGCGAATTCTCTGTCCGCCGAGACAGCCGCGAAGCTGTGGACGGGCGACGCGAGACGCTGCGCGCACGTGGCCGCTCGTCGCGGAACCCAGCCGGGAGCTGTGGCCCGACGGGGTGACTGCCTCACTGAGGCGTCAGACACCAGCGCGTGCCCGGTTCGATAAGCAGCGGACCGCCCGTCCCGCTCTTCAGGGCGCGAGTTGGTAGTGCAGGAGCAGCGTCATCTGGGCGTTGGCGACGCTGGCGATCGGCCCGAACGGGTTGCTGGGGCCGGCGGCGAAGGGGTTGCTATTCGCCGGCGCTGAGTGTCGGGTTGGGAAGACGAAGACTCCAGCGACGCCCGAGTCGCCGCCTGTCAGCAGCCCGAGCCAGTAGGTGCCAGGGCTCAGGTGGAGCTCCTGGGGGAAGAACAGCGGGTAGAGCGTCGACGCGCTCGTGCGGCGGATCGTCACCGGCTTCGTCGCCGCGACGAGCGCGCCGGGGGCGCCGTTCTGGTCGGCATAGACGATGCCCCGCACCTGCTCTGAGCCGGGAGCGCCCGTCGGCGTCAATGCCAGTCCCAGCCACTGCGCGATCGCGGGCGAGAGCAACGAGTAGTCGTTCACGAGCTTGACGTTCGCGTGAAGGACGGCGGTGTCCGGCCCCTGTTTCAGCTGGCCGAGGAAGCTCTGGCACCGCCCGTGCCCCAACCGGATGTGCGGCGCCTGATAATCGAACGGAGAGCCGAGCGCCACCCCGTCGAGACGGTAGGCGATCCGATACAGGCCAGGACCCTGACTGGCGGGGCAGGCGACGTTGAGGTCACGCAGGCCGAGGTCGGTGGGATGCGACAGTGGGTAGGTGGTGCACTCTGGCGTGGCGGCGCCCGGCGGTTGGACGCAGAGCTGGGCCGACTGGGCTGGATTGGTCGTGGCCAGGAATGTCGAGAAGGCCGGCTGGTTCGGCGCCGGCGCGTTCGAGGTCAGGACGACGACGCAGTACGCCTTTCTCACCGGGCCTGCGGCGCGCGTGGCGCACCGGTAGGTGACCGATTCGCCCGCCGTCAGCGGCACGTGCACTGACTCCGGGAGCGTGTTCGCCATCGTATCGACCGTGTCCTTCTCGGATGAGATGGTCGTTCCCGCGCACGTGTCGGCCGTGGTCCAGATCGTGCCGCGGACGGTGGCCGCCGCGTAGCGCCCGCGAGTCGTGAACCGCCCGCGAGCACTGGCGTGCAGCAACCGCAGCACCCGCGGCGATACGTTCGCGGCGCGGGCCGAGCTCCCCCGCCCGGACACACACACGGCGGGGTGGGTCCCGCCGGTCAGGATCAGATTCGTCTGGCCGCTGCGGGCCTGCTGCACGATGAACGCGCCGCCAGCGAACACGCCCTTCTGGAGTCCGGCCACGCCGGGACCCTCAGAGGTGAGATCGACCGTGCCGTGGGTCGTGTCGATGCGCGATCCGACCGGTACCACCGTCTGATGCACGAGCGCCACAGAGTGAGACGCCCCCGGCAACCGCACGAACACCCGCCCGCTGACCGGTGCCAGCTCGATCGTCCTGCCGAGACTCGGCCCGCTGACCGTGCTGGCCGACGCCGACCAGACGCCGAGTACGCCCAGAGCAGCAGCCAGCGCTCCGATCAGCGACGCCACCGCCCAGATCGCATGCCTCACCAACGGCTGTCCAGTTGATTCGTCTTTCACGGCCGGTCGCGGTGACAAGCCTAACCCGCGCCGGCGACGTGGTGCAAACGCGCACACCCACCGTCAGCAAGCACGTCAGCCCAATCCGTCAGTCCGCGCGCTCGTCCATGGGCTCGAGCGCCTGGCGTCGCGGCGGGATCGCATTCGCCTTCCGGCCCCCCTCGATGCGGGCGACCGCCTTGGCGACGCTTGGATTGAGCCGCTTCGCGCCGGTATGAGCGCCATGGCCGCTTCCGCCGCGCCAAGAGGCGCGCGAGGCCGCGACACGTCCGCGGCCTCACAGGCGTCGTCACGGCCCAACGGCAATCAGCGTTCAGGCAGAAGTTGCCGACCGGCGGGAATCATCGGTTCGGGTCGCTGGTAGACGGCTTGGATGATCTCGGTGTTGTCGATTCCGCGGAGGTATCGGGACGGGATCGCGAGATCGGCGCGGCCGAGCTGTCGCTGGATGACGATCAGCGAGATGCCTTCACGCGACATCTCTACCGCATGCGCGTGGCGCAGCTGATGCGGCGCGAACCGGCGACGGACCGCGGCCGCGAGCTCGAGCCACGGCTCGAGGTGTGACCATGCCCAGCGGTCCATTCCGAACTTCCCGGCGCTTATCGCCGTTTCGGTGACGGACAAGCAGCGCGCCGCGGTCGCGATCGAGGTCGGTCTCGTTGAGCGCGAGCGCCTCACTGATCCGCAGCCCGGCGCTGCCAGAGCATGATCATCAGGCCGCGCAGCCTGACGCCGTCGGGACCGTCACCCGCAGCGCGCATCACCGCGATGATCTCCTGCACGGTCGGCGGCACCACCAGGCACGAGCCGCGCCGTCCCGCCAGTCGCTACCGCGCGACACCCGGCCGGTCTATCCGGCTACCTCCCATGTCGCCATAGGACTCGTCCTCTCCGGCGTCGGCCGGTGGCGAATGCGATCCGGACCGGCCTGTTCGAAGCCGCGTTTGTCGCGCTGAGAAGGAGGGCTGGCGGGACGGCTTGCAGATTCGGCGGAGTGCATAAGCCGCGCCGCCTCAGGTTCCGGGCCATAGCGGGACGCCACGATCGACCGCAGACGAGGAGATCTGCGGCCCTCCCAGCAGTCGTCGCGACCGATCCATCACCGAAACGACCCAATTTCCAACGCTTGGGCGGTCGACACCTTCATCCGCGGACGCCAGGGTCTGTCTCAGGTTGCCGTGGTCTGGAGCCTGACCACGGTGTGCGTCTCGGCCATCCCCTCGCGCATCGAGCCCGCGAGGCCGGGGTGCGTGTGGTCGAGCTGGTTGGCGAGCCGTGGGGGCTGCTCCGGGTAGTCGGTGTTGCGGCACGCGCATCCGCGCCTTGACCGACGGGCGGGCGCTCGGGCCTCCCGCACCTGCTAAGCCCGCCTCCTGGCACGGCTGGCGCGCTCGCCGTCGAAGAGGGTCTATCCTGTGATCGTTGGGCAGCACGAACGGATGTCGAGAGTCACAACTGGATGGTCGTGACGTCGGGGCTTATATAGAGGATGAGCAGCGCATTGGGGGCAAGCGTCGTCACGACGCTAGCGGTTGTGCTCGGGTTGGCCGGCGCCGCCAAGTTGCGGCAACCCGGGAGCGGCTCGGGCGCACTCGCGCGGATGGGTGCAGCGCGAGCGTTAGCGGTGGTGCGTGGGCTCTCGGTTGCGGAACTGGCTGTTGCCTTGCTCGCGCTGTTCGCCCCGGCTCGGATCTCGGGTTTCGTCCTGTCGGCGGTGTTCGCGGCGTTTGCCATGACGCACGCGCTTGCGTGGCGGTCCGGTGGCGTCGACTGCGGTTGCTTTGGTGAGCACGCCGGCGCTGCGGCGTCCCCTCGCCGCGCGGTGCTGCTCACGAGCGGAGCCGCTGGCCTCGCTGCTGCGATCGGAGCAGCGGGAGCGCCCAGCCTCGCGGGCCTCGCGTCTAGCCGACCGGTGGCAGCTCTGTCGGTAGCGCTTGCGGCGTCGCTCGGCGCCCTCTGCTGGCGCCTTGTATTCACCGGCGGTTCGATCCGGCCGGCTGTGGCCGGGGATCGGCTAGTCGCCTCGTCGGCGCTGTTCCTCGAGCGGCGATTCTCGCGCCGAACCATGCTTGTGCGAATCGCGGTCGCCGGATCCGCCCTTTGCGTTGCGCCACTCCGCTACCTGCTGTATCCCGGTACTGCACTTGCGCAGATTTCGCCGGGAGACTGTTCCAGTGGGGAGTGCACGGATGGATTCACGGCGTTCTGCTGCCAAATCAACCGCGGCTTGAACAGCTGCCCTACTGGCACGTACCCAGGCGGCTGGTGGATGTGCACTGACTACACGGGCGGTTTGCTTTGCGCTCCGCAAGGAGTCCGATACTACGTCGACTGCAATGCGTTACCCGGCTCCGAATTTCCCGGTGGCTGCCATTGCGCGAACGGCAGCTGTGACTACCAGCGTGTCGCATGCAATATCTTCCGATACGGGCAGTGCAACACGCAGGTGGGCGGGGTCACCGCGGTCGTCTGCCGAATGGTCGTGTGCGAGAACCCAGGCTCAATCCCGGAGCTCAACTGTGGGTATTCGGTTGCCGTCGACGATTCTGTCTGCGGGCAAGACACGCCGTGCCTGGTGCCTGAGGCCGTCGAGCTGCCTGGCGCGGGAGGAGTGTAGGTCCGGTGAGTGCAGCCGCTGCTGTGATGATCGTGGAGGGTGTGCTGCTCGGTGTTGCGATCCTGTTCGTTGTAGCGCTGCTCCGCAGCCATGCGGAGATCCTCCGCAGACTCACAGCGATGGAGGAGGGCATTCCCCCAGGCCGGCGCGTCGCCCGGCCGGGATCGACCGGCGGGCCTGGGTCGGCCCCCGAGGTCTCGGCGCGCGACATCGTCGGCGAGACGCTCGCTGGAGATACGGTCAAGCTTGCGTTCGGGGTGGGCTTGCCGCGCACCCTGCTGGCGTTTCTCGGCAGCGGCTGCGCTGCCTGCGGACCGCTCTGGGACGGACTTCGCGACGGCACGCGCGGACCGGCCGGAGCACGAGTGGTGGTCGTCACGAAGGGGCCTGAGGACGAGAGCTTGGTGCGGTTGCGATCGCTGGCTCCGGCGCGCGCCGAAGTCGTGATGTCGACCGCAGCTTGGCAAGACTTTGAGGTCCCGGCGACTCCGCATTTCATCCTCGTTGGTAGCGACACGCGACGCGTTCTCGGACGCGGAAGCGCCACCAGCTGGGAGCAGATCGGCACGCTGCTCGCGGACGCCGAGGCGGACAGCTCGCTGCAGCGGGCGCGCTCATCCTCAGACCGCGCCGAACGCGCCGAACAGGCGCTCGCCGCGGCGGGGATCACAGCCGGCCACCACAGTCTCTATCCATCTCGCGCCTCCGGCGATCCCAAATCGGAGCCCGGTGGAGCCGATAATCAAGGCAGCGGACGCTGACTGCCGTCGGGTTCGCGCTGGTCGGCTGCGCCGTGGCGATCTTAGCCGCGGTCCGGGCCGCGTGGTCCCCCTGAGGTCAGTCGATGCTAGCGAGCATCACTCCGCTCGGTGAGCGGGGCAGAGGATCCTCATGGAACGTGACGGCGACGGCATTCGCAGTGGGTGCGGTCGGCGCGGGTGCGCTCGGAGGCGTGGCGCTGGGCGCACTCGGGTCACTGCTCCCTGGTGGGGCGGAGTGGCGGTCGGTGGCACTCGCTGCGGTCGTGCTCATGGCCGTGCTGTTTGACGCCACGCCGCTGCATGGCCGGCTCCCGACGACGCGGCGACAGGTGAACGAGGATTGGCTCGTCCGCTTCCGCGGCTGGGTTTACGGGATCAGCTTCGGAGCACAACTGGGTGTCGGGCTTGCGACGATCGTGTCCTCAGCCGCGGTCTATGCGACAGTCGCGAGCGCGCTGCTTTGCGCCAACCCGCTTGCGGGTGCTGCGATAGGCGCGAGCTTCGGCGCGATCAGGGCGCTGTCGCTGGTCTCCGCACGGGACGTCCAAGATCCCGGGGCGCTGTTCGCGTTGCACCAGCGGCTCGTGCGGCTCGAGCCAGGCGTTCGGCGAGTGGTCGTGGCGGGTGAGCTGATCGCGCTGATCACGGTCATCGGAGTGCTCACATGAGGGTCGCCGGGCACGGCATCTCGATCGATGTGCCGCCCGGTTGGGAGGCGCGGGTTTTCCGCCGTGGCGGCGGCGGGGCGGTGTTGCACGTGGCAACCTTTGAGCTGCTCGACGGCGACGGTGACTTCGGCGCCGCCGCGACGGGCCGGATGCGCGGCGACGGCATGTTCGCGGCCCTGATCGAGTATCGAGTCGACGATCGGCTCCGTGGCGGGGTTGGCCTGTTCGCCGCGGCCGGTCTCCCCGCGCCACCTGAGGCGCGCGAGTTCAGTCCGATGCAGTTGCAGGTGACGCGGCGCGGACAGCTCGGTCGACAGCGCTTCTTCACCCACGACAGCCGACCCTACTGCCTGTATCTCGTGATAAAGCCCGTCGACCATCCGATGGAGCGCATGACCGGAGAGCTCAGCAACGTGCTCGCGACTCTGCAACTCCCGGGTGGTCCCTAGCCGGAGTCGGTTAGCGTCTCGCTCGAGTTTGCGTAGCGGCGATTCGCGTCGATCTCGACGAGGGTTGCGAAAGAGCTGCCGCGTGGGCTGAAGCCGTGAATGGGATGCTGTGCCATCGAGGTGCTGGCGGCATCCAGCTCCGATCGTCGAAGTAGCGATGCCGTGCGACGAATTGAAGCTCGCCGATCCCCGGCTCCGATTCGTGTTCGAACGTCACCTCGTCGCCGACCTGCGCGTATCGGAACGCAGCCGACGACGGACCGGGAGCCGTGACGATCTCAGTCGTCGTCGAGGCCAGCCCGTTGGCGTCAGTCTCGGTCAGCGTCACGACGTAGGTCCCCGGAGCCGAGTATTGGTGCTCCGGGTTTGCCAGCGTTGAGCCGTCCGCGGCGCCGGATGCGCTGTCGCCGAAGTTCCATAGTTGCGAAACCAAGCCCGCACCGTGCTTCAATTGATATGAGAGATCGATGAACGACGCCACGTCAGTTGCGCCGTCGATGCTTACGGAGAACGAAGCCACCGGCGCGGCCGGCAGCGGGGTGGTCAGCTGGCCGCTATAGCGTGCCGCGTCGTGGCTGGGCCCGAGGGGGCACCGGGTCCCGTTCGCTCGAGACCGATTGTCATACCATGCGGTGATCCGCCGGGCGAACGTCACGCCTCCTAGCTCGGTCGCGGCTGCGACCGTCAGCGTGATCCTGTACGGGACGCGACTGCCGTGCCGGTAGACCTTGCCATCACACGACAGCGCGGCATAGAAGACGCCGCGTCCCATGTAGCGGCCCGGACCGGTGCGGTGCAGCGTGATCTTGCTGTGGCGATTGTCCCCGCGCTGCCGGCGCAGCTCAAGCGTTTCACACACGCTGCCGTTACACCCGCGCGCGGCGATCACCCACCTCCGCGTCAGCCGTTCCCCGACGTGCTCACCAAGAACGTTCACCGCGGTGGTCACGCGTGCACGCATCGTGAACGTGCCCATCACCCGAGCGTCGACGCCGGCGGCGCGGGCCAGCCCAACCATCGGCCAAGCCGCGCCCCCACAGATCAGCAACGAGATCACCAGTACCGGAACCCTCCGGCGTCTGACCATGACCAACATGACGAGAGCTTAGAGCAAGCGCTGTGGCGCAGTTCCTCGGTGCCCGCTATCTCCACCCTTCCGGTCCAGGTCAACAGATGGGTGCGGGCGAAGACCACCTTCAACCTCCTTGGAACACAGCACGAACGGACGTGGCCGCCGACTCCGACCAACGTCGTGGTCGGTTAGCACGCGCCCGCCGCGGCCCGCGATAGAACGCACGGATGCAACCGGTAGGGCGGGATCGCGCAGATTACGCCACTGACCTTGCAGCCTGTTGCTCCAACTCCGACCCTGCATGGGCAGCAGGCCACGAAGCTCGCCGTCGGCGAGACGATTAGGACCCTCATCGTCGGCGAGGTTGAGCACACCGGCGCCGAGCACAACACCGCACAGGCCACCACCGCAACACAGCCGCTCGACCCCGGCAGCGGCAGCTCGACAGCCACAACCAACGCCGCGGCGATTGCGGTGTGCGCAACCACGCATCGGTAAGCCGGTTCCGCCGCCGGCGTCAATGCACCAACACGCGACCGCTCCGAGCATCGTCACGAAGCCGCCCCAGCTGCTATGCGCCGGAGCCCGATCGTCACAAGACAGGACCGATCGGACCGCCCAGCGCGCACCACTCACGACCGCAGCCTCCTGACCGATAACGAGTCAAACTTCGGTTGTCTCAAAACTGCGTAAGGCGAATCGTCGAGACCTACCAAACCGACGCACCACGGTGCTCGCTGGAACGGACGCAGCAGCAAACGGCCACGGACACGAGCGCCGCGTCGACGGCGAAGCCAGCTCCTCGCCGTCTGACGACTAGCCCCGCCCTCACCAAGCTGAGACGGCCATCTACTCGTGAATGCGCAACCACGAGGTTCTCAGCGACGTCGCCGAGCCTTCGCGTCGGCGACGAGCACGGCCGCCAGAGTCTGCGTTACTGCGCACGAGATTCTGCGGCCGTCCGTCGGTCGCCGCTGTCTTCAGGTTCGCAGCTTCGCGGCGGTCGTTTGATGCCGGCAACTTGGATTCGCTTTTTACGACGGCGAAAGGAAGCGCAACATGGACAGAGGAATGATCGGCTCGGTCGGCGTAGGCCCGTCGGCATGGCGGTCCGTTGCCGTGGGGGCGGTACTCGTCACGCTGTTTGCGATTTCGTCGCCGGCGCCCGCCGCCGCCACGCCGAACGTCTGTCACATCACCGGCATCACGCGTGCTGTCGCCAAGAAGGTCTTCCCGAAGCTCTCCGGCGTGTCCGCGAGCCAGACCGAGGCGCCCACGACTCCGCCGAACTTTGGCGTCTGCGACATCACTCCACATACGCCGGAAGTTGCTTCGCTCGAGGTCGAGTTGTGGAGCGCGAGCGCATTCCCGCAGCAGACGGTGGCATTCACGAACAACGGCAAGACTCAGCGGCTTCATGGCCTGGGCCACGGGGCGTTCTACTCCCCGGTCAGGGGCGACAAGAATGACGCCAGCGTTCTGTTCGAGCGCGGCGCGTACACGGTCCTGATTGACCCGACCCGGATCGGCGGAACCAGCGCCAACTACCCCGCCGAGAAGCAGTACCTCACGCTCGCCCGGGCGATCTACAAGCACCTCGGCTGACGCTGAGCGCACGAGGCGGAGCCCGGACTGCGCTGCCAGAGAGCCTGGTTGTTCAGGGCGCGGGACGGCTCGGCGGGCATTTGGGGCGGACGCGCTGTCTATCTGATCGTCAGAGTCCGGCTGTTGCGTTCGGGCGCCATGTGTGATTCCTGTTGGCGAGAAGGCGGTGTGGCTGGTGGGTTGGGTGGGTGGTCGTGCCTCGGGCGCCAGATGGTTTGGCTGCAGGCGCGGCCGGTATGGCCTCGTGCCACCTGATGCGGGTTTGTTCGCACCGGGATCGGGTGGTAGGGTGCGGGGGGCACCGTCAGTCGTTGTCGGTCACGCGTCTGAGGGGGCTTGGGGCGAAGGCCGCTTCGTGCGGCTGCATGCGACCGCCGGGGCTTTTCCTTGACCGGGATCGGAGGACACAAGGTGGTTGACAGGACGTCGTGCCACGCGTTGCGAAGTGCTGACGATCTCGACCGGCTTTACCCGAGCAAATGAGCGGTGCGGTGCGACGGATTGCCGTGCTGGCGGCCCTGCTGACGTTCGGCTTGGCGGCGCAGGCGCGCGCGAATAACGTCACCGGCTTGGGCGCGCTGATCCCGATGGGCCTCAACAGCTCCGATCAGGTGGTCGGCGATGTGCTGGACGGCAGCGGTAACGATCATGCCGCGCTGTGGTCCAGCGGCAGCTTGCAGATGCTGGGGCAGCTGTCGACGGGGGATCAGAGTGATGCGTACGCGATCAGCGCGGGTGGCCGGATCGCAGGCGACGATTACAGCACGACGTCCTCGGTGGACGGTGTGTACTGGAACGGCGCCGGTGCCGCAAATCAGGTCGGCCCGTTCGACGGGGTCGACCCGTCGTCGGACTTCACGGTGCTGAACGACGTCGACGCCGCGGGCGACCTCGCTGGGTTCACGCCGCTGTCGTCCACCGACCCTAGCTCGACCGGCCTGCTCTTCCAGGGCGCCTCGGAGGTTGAGGTCGGACAGTCGGATCTGGGTGGACAGCCGGGCGGGACGGTGGTCGGAGGGATCACCCCTGCCGGCAGTCTGATGCTCGGCTCGGTCACGACCGGGAGCGGTACGAATTACTACCTGTGGTCGTCGGCGAGCCCGAGTGGCCCGGGCACGGCGCTCAGCATCACCCCTCCGCGTAACGACGCGGTCGGTCTCGATGGGGCTGAGTTCGGCACGGAGATCAACAACGACCTCGCGAGCGACGGGACGGTGCTCGGCTACACGGGCAGCCGCAGTTCGGGGGCGAACTTCATCCGGCTGCCGAACGGCACCGTAACCCCGGTAAGTGGACTGTTTCACGCCAACGCGGTCAACGCGAGCCACATCGTCGCGGGCGACATCATCACCGGCAGCCCAGCGGCGCAGCACGCGGCGAGCTGGTCGACGGGCACCGTCACCGATCTGAACACACTGTTGCCCGCGAACTCGGGATGGGTTCTGATCGATGCGCTCGCGATCAACGACCGCGGCGACATCGTCGGGATCGGTGAGTTCAACGGCCAGGAGGCCGGCTTCCTATTGGCTGGCGGCCGGCCTTCAGCGACCAACGTCGCGTGCTCGTCGATCCTCTCGTCGTCGACGGCCGGGCCAACCGGAATGCTCAACTGCACCGCGACGGTGACTGACACGTCCGGTCAGAACCCACCCGAGGTTCCGACCGGTACCGTCAGCTTCGCCGCCTCCGCCGGTTCGTTCGCGACGCCGAGCTGTACGGTCGCCGGTGGCGCGCTGTTCGTCGCCTGTTCTGACACTTACACCCCAGCACCGGCTGGCACCTCGAGGGGCGCGGTTACGATCACCGCGAGCTACGGTGGCGACGCCAATTTCAACCCGAGCCAGGGGACATTGTCGCTGTGCTCGAACGGTCAGCTGCTAGAGCTCGACTCCGTGTCCCCGAACGGCCCTCACTCGGATGGCTTTCGCATCGGCTCCCAGGTCGTGTTGCATGGGTGCGGTTTCCAGACGGGGATGCGGCTGATTTGGGGCGCCGGCGATCCAACCGGGGAGCAGATCGACGACCCGGCGGCTATCAGCGCCGATGGCACGACCGCGACTGTGACCGTGCCGTGGGGGGCGGTGACGGGAACCGTCACCGTCGCGGACAATGGGAGTGACGCCACGCTCGACGGCCAGGCGGTCGACTCGTGGCGCAACACGGAGGGGTTGAGCTTTCAGAACTATGGGGGTTACACGAACCGCCAGCAGTTCGCGAACGCGTTTGCGACGCCGGTCACCACCGGTCAGGCGTCCGCCAACGGCCAGCCGATCCTGCTGCCCCGGTACGAGACGTTCTACAGCGCTCGCAACAATCCCGACGGGTTCTGCTATGGGTTCGCGTACCTCACCGGGCAGCAGGCCAACCTCGGCAGTCCCCTACTCGCCGGCGTCGACCCGTACCACCTGGACTCCAAGAGCGCGGAACAGTCCACGATCCAATCCGACTGGTGGAAGCAGTTCTCCGATGAGAACCAGGCAATCTTGATGGGCGAGAACTACCAGTCCGCGGCGCAGGTGCGGGCGGCGCTCGGCAGCGACCCGTGGAACAGTCCCTCGATCGTCAGCCTGTTCTGGAGCCAGACCACGACCGATCCGCTTGGCCACCATGTCACCGCGGACTATGGCCACGCGGTCGCGGGCTTTGCCGTCCAGGACACTTCGGCCTCCAGCCCGCCCGGCGATTTCACGATCTACACCTACAACTCCAACGACCCCTACGCGGCCGGCGAAGAGAGCCTCGGCGTCGACCACGCCCAAGCGTTGCAGAGGTCCAACGTGGCGTTTGCCGGCGATGGGACCTGGTCCTTTCCCGAGTTCTCGATCGCCGGCTTCGGTGCCAGGTTCGTCAAGATCGAACCAATCTCGCAGCTAGCGGGTCACCTGCACCTGCTCCAGGCCGCCGGGGTCACCGGTACCGTCGGCGGCAGCACGAGTGTCATGTCGGCGAGCGGTCCGACCGGCGCGCCGGTGGATCTCGCGCCTGGCACGTCGGGCGGCGTCACGGTCCTCCCGGACACCGACAGCACCAACAAGTCAGCATCACCGAGGAATCCCGGGGTCAGCGGGATCTCGGAGATCCTCGGGCCGGAGGGCCGCTGGCGGGAGATACTCGCGGACCAGAGCGGGCCGGTGTCGGCGGACTGGTACACGCCCTCGCTCGCTGCGACGATCCAAGCCTCCCAGGGGCAGGACGCGGTCGACTTCGACTCCACCGACAACACGCTCGCGGTCGCCCCCGCGACCGGCGCCGCACCATCGAGCGCCGGCACGATCCAGCTGATCTCGGGCGACGCCGGCCAGACCGAACGCGTACTGAGCGTAACCGGCCCCGTCGCCAGAGCTCACGCGGTCATCACACTCGCCGGCAACCGGGCGACGCTGGCCACGACCACCCGCGGCGTCTTCCAGATCGTGCTCTCCACCGAAGGTCCGCACACGCCCGGACAGAGCTTCGAGACCGCCCCCATCACCCTGACCGCCGGCCAGAAGCTTACGCTCAGCCCGGCCAGCTGGCCCAGCCTGCAGACCACGACCGTCGCCGCGACGCTCACCAGCGCAGGCGATCACCGCCGAGCCCGACTGCACAACCACCTCCACATCACCGGAGCGCGCGTGCTCGCCGTCAAACTCCACGGCAAAACCCTGGCCGTCACGCTCGCCCTCGGTCACCTGGACGTACAGACCACCGCCATCCAGCTCACTGTGGCCGTGAGCCATGGCGGCAGGACGATCCTGACCAAGAACGTCCCGGTCCTGCTCGCCGCCGCCACCAACCACACGATCCGGATCCGGCTCGTCAAAACGACCCCTGCCGGGGCCAGCGCCCGCATCACCGTCCAAACCCGTACCGGCGGGATCACACCCACCGTCAGAACCACCAGCAGTACGATCAAACTCCACGGCTGACGTACCCGAGCCGGTCCAGGTGACGGACTCGCTTCGCGCCTATCAGCTGGACAAGCGCCGGAACGCGCTACGGGTAATGACTGAAGCGGTACGGTGAGCCGAGTGCGGCGCCCGGATCAACACGATCAGCTCGGGCAGCATCATCACGCCCCTCGCCAAGGCCGAACTAAGCGGCCCTCGCGCTGAGAGATACCGGCGCTTCGTTGACTTCGGTCCGGTAGGACGGGCCGGTACCCGGGACCAGATCGGACAGTCGACACGTGACTCACCGCGACCCGACCACCGGCGGCATTCGAACCTCCCTCCGCGTCCTGGCCAAGGGCGACCCGTGGAAGCAACAGTGGGACGCGGGGCTGGTTGTCGGCGCGGAAGGGCGGCACCGTCACGCTTTACGTCGACGGCGACGAGGCCGGCTCAGGACGCGTGAGCGCACCCACGCGTTCGTGTTCTCGCTTGATGAGACGACCGACGTCGGCTGCGACACCGGGTCGCGCGTCTGCAACGACTACCCGGCCGTCGACAACCGCTTCACCGGAGCCATCAACTGGATCCGCATCGACATCGGCGAGGACTCCCACGACCACCTCATCGACACAGGTCAGCTCATGCAACTCGCCATGCGCCGTCAATAGCGGAACGACCGCTCGCAGAAACCGGGCCCAGGGGCGACGGTCTGGGTCGGCGGACGCGTCAGGTCGCGACAGCCGCTGCTCAACGAGCTAACAGACAGCTGTCAGAGCGCCCGACCCGAGAGTTCTCCACCGTCGTGGCGGCGGCGGCGGATCCGCCGCTGCCGCTTCGTCGAACAGGACTCGGGGCAGAACTGAGGCCGCCGGCTTAGAGGGCCGCCGAGGTGGTCGCTGGTTCGTGAAATCAGAACTGATTGGGCACTCGAGCCTGTGGTGGTGGTCGTACCGGGGGGACCTCGGACGGGGGCGAGCGGCGCGGCGGGGAATGGGTCGCTGAGCTGCTTGCCCGGTCGCATTCACTTGGCGAGCGACCATACGCCGACCGCGACCGCCGCGAAGATGAGCAGTCCGATCCCGCCAACCAGGATCGTGAGCCAGCGCGGTTGGCGCTCTATCCATGCGGTCCATTTTCCTACCGCGTGTCGGACCGATTTCAGGAGCGACTTGGCCCATGAGAACTCGGTGGCCCAGATCCCAATGCCAGCGAAGATGATCAGCCAGCCGGGGCCCGGTAGCGCCAGCAAGACGACCCCGGCGATGATCACGACCAGCCCGGCAATGGCAACGCCGCTGCGCCAAATCTGGGCACCACGTGGTCGCTGGTGAACCCATGACCGCAGCCGCTTTGCTTGTTGCGTGAGCCGCTTTAAGATGCCCGCAGGCTGCTGTTCTTCCGGTTGCATATCGGGCAAGACGAGAGACTCTGCCGGTTGGCCGTGGGAAGGCTAGTCCGACCATGGGAGCACACGGTACGGGCTTGCGTCTGGGTCCGGCCGGCCACCTCGAGCTTGTTCAGACCAACCGATTGCGGCAGAGCGCTTCGGCGCCGAACGTGGACTCGCTCTCGGCGTGCGTGGATCACCCCCGCCCGGGATGACCCCGCCACGCGCGGAGCGAAGGTCCCGCAACTTGGTGGCTTGGTCTTCTGCTCCGGGATGGCGGGCATCGACCCCGCGACCGGCGCGATTGCGGATGGGATCGAAGCCCAGACCGAGCAGGCGCTGCTGAACCTCGCCGCTGTTCTCCGGGCCGCCGGATCGTCGATGCAGCACGTCGTCAAGACGACGATCTTCTATGCGGACGTTGAAGACTTCGGGCGTCTCAATGAGGTCTACGCCCGGCACATGCCCGATCCACCTCCGGCGCGGTCAGCCCCGGCCAACGTGCGGCTGCCTCGAGGGCTGCTCGTCTCAATCGAGGCGATCGCGGTACTGCCGAGCTCCTCGACCTAGTCTCGCCGCCGCGGTGACACCAGGTCGCCGGCCCACCGGGTCTCCGAGTGAGCCCGCCAGATCATCGGCCGGGCCCGTCGCTTCGCCTTGGTCCCCACAGGGCGGTCTCGCTCACACGCGCCCGGCTTGCGCTTAGGCGACATCTTGATGGCGCCAGCCCCGTGGCGCCGTGCGATCGCGTAGCCACCCACTTGCTCGTCGGCGGCTAGCACCGCCTCCTCCCGGGGCCGCGGTTCGTCGCCGGAGCGCTCGTCCGCTACGGCGCCGGCCGGTGGAATGTGATTGCCCGGACCCGCCTCTTGACGCCGCGCCTGTCACCGATAGCGAGGCAGCGGTCGGGCGTGTAGAACCGCGCAATGGGTATGTATGCCCGGCTGTGCTGGATGAGCGCGCCAGGTGCCGATGGCGGATCCGATGCGACCGCTGCGCCGTCGAAGCGATGCCGCGCGACGCCGGTGCGATGATCTCGTGATGAGCGGACGAGATGACGATAGCTTTGAGAAGAAGGTTCGCGCGATCGCGGCTGAAGTCAGCCGGTCGGTGGAGCGTGCGGTAAGGGGCATCGACGTAGACGAGATTGCACGGCAGATCGAGATGGGTGGTGAGCGCTTCAGGGAACTCGCCGACTCGACGGGGCGGTGGATCAGCGACCGACTCAGCGATCCCGACGCCGACCACGCGGGACGGGCGCGGGACTTGGAACCTGAAACGGCTGCAAGGACGTTGCCGGTCGCTGGTCCGCATCCGCTTGATGTCCCCAGCGACGAGCAGGGGCGTGCGCTCAGCGCCCTTGACTCGGGTCGCTGGAAGGTTGAGCCGGGGACCGACGAACTGGTCGCCGGAGGCGGCGAGGCGAGTCCGACCGATCCTGGAGGGCTGGTCGGCAAGTTGCGTGCGCGTGACTGGATCGCCGCCAACGGCGAGGTCACGGTGGTTGGACGCGAAGCGCTGAAACGCTGGTCAGAAGGCTCAACCGGGACTGAGAACGCACGTTGATGAACGGGGCCTCGCTGACGGTCGCTTCCGATCCGACCGTCGCCCCGGGGGGATCGCCGGATCAGCGAGCGTCCGCGGCGGCGCCCCCAGTACGGCCATTGGGGGCCGGCGGGCTTCTACTCCCGCACGACACGTATATTCGACACCGCGCGACACGGCGTAGCGCAGCCGGTCCGGCTCATCAGCCGTCAGGGGCAACGCGCAGCTCGCGGAGCCGCGCTACTGGAAGTGGAGGATTGTGGTCATGACGAGGCAGTCAACCGCGGAGCGCCGGTGACGCTGTCACAAGCGCTTGCGAGCGACCGGTTCGTCCTCACTGCCGAATTCGGTCCTCCGCGCAACCCCGACCCCGCGCCGGTCCGGGCGGCCGCCACGCTCCTCGGGCCCCTGGTCGACGCCGTTAACGTGACGGACAACCAAGCGGCGACGGTCAAGATCTCAGCGCTCGCCGCGGCCGGGTTACTGGCGGCGGAGGGGGTCGACCCGATAATGCAGCTAACCGCGCGGGATCGAAACCTGATGGCGCTACAGGCGGAACTGCTGGGCGCCTGGACATTGGGCGTGAGCACGGTCCTAGCGCTCGGCGGCGACCCGCTGGACGTCGGTCCGTACGGGTCGCTCGCTACCCACGTGCGTGATGTCAACGATTCGGTTGGGCTAACAAAGCTGATTCGCGATCTGAACCACGGTCACCTGGCGGCAGGCGAAGAGCTGACGACCCCCACTAACTTCCTGATCGCGGGTGCTGCCAACCCGCTCTTCGACTCCGTCGAGCGTCTCGAGCAGAAGCTCGACGCGGGCGTCGGTCTGCTTCAGTCGAACTTGGTCTACGACATCGATCGCTTCGTCCGCTGGCTTGCGCCGATTACTGAGGCGGGCATCGTCGAGCGCGCTCCGTTGCTCGTCGGGGTGACGCCGCCACGCTCAACGCGGATGCTGCGCCACCTCCACGACAACATCCCCGGTGTCGAGGTCCCCGACGCGATCTTCGCCCGCATGGACGGGCTCCAAGATGAAGACGCGAAGGACGAGGGCGTACGGATCGCAGTCGAGCTCATCGAGGCTCTCGCCAAAATCGGCGGTGTGTCCGGTGCCCACGTGATGGCGCCCGGCTGGGAGACCGAGGCGGTTCCGCGCATCGTGGAGTTGCTGCCCGGAAACCTTGGCCCGGGCCGTATGGCGATTCGCCCGGCCCCTTAGCTCCGCGCCGGCATCGTCCGGCGCGAACCGGCCTAGCCCCGGGGTTCTGGATCGTCAAGGCCAGGCCGGCCGCGCGGTCGCGTTCGCCCAGAGCAGAGCGCGTCACGGGTGCCGTGTGAGCTGGTGCACGCGGTCACTGCTTCGCGAAGGCTGGGCGGGTTCCGGGGTGCTACTGCCGAGGGCCTGTGACCCACGCATCGATGTCGCGGTGCTGTAACGCTCGCGCGACGGAAACGCGGTGGCGCCCGTCGACGATGTAGTAGCCGTCCGGTTGTCGGCGCAGGACAACGGGCGGTAGCGCATGGCCTTTGCGGTGCGCCAGTGCGATCCGTTCCCACCGCCCGCGCAGTGCGTTTGACGCGGGACGGAAGTCTGAATCGAAACTGGCGGTTGGTCCGAGCGTGCCGACGATTGCTCGCAGCGGGACCACCTCGAGCAGTGATGGCCCGGGTGCGAGCGTCGTCGAGCGCGACAGCGCCCGGGGGTGCCTGCAGGATCGACGCCTGCGCACCCAGCCCCAGATCCTCGCGGCGAGGTAGCCACGACGAGCGCGACGGAAGTCCCACTGTGCGTCAAGCAGCGGGAGTCCTGTGCTGTGGGAATGTAGATAATCGATCACGGTGTCGAAGGAGAGTGAGGAAGGAAGCGCGATTGCCATCGCCAGTTCGGGTGGGGTTCGGCCTTAGCCGCTGGAGCACCCGAGCGGAGCGGCAGGGTCCGCTTGCGCGCTTGATGCGCCTCGATCGGCGTCGATCGCAGCGAGGGGCTTAGGCCGGGGTGTACGCGAAGGTGTCTGGGTTCGGTCCGGTGCGGCCGTCCTCCCCGCGGTCGAGCGCGTCGATAGCTTCACTGTGCCCGGGCTCGAGCTCGAAATCGAACAGCCGGAAGTTTTCGGTGATCCGGGCGGGAGTCGTGGACTTCGGAAAGACGATGTTCCCGCGCTCGATGTGCCAGCGCAGCACGACCTGCGCGGGGGTCCGATCCAGTTCCCGCGCGATGCGGGCGACTACCGGATCACCGAGGACCGCGCCCTGAGCGATCGGGGACCACGCCTCGGTCGCGATGCCGTGCTGTTCTCCGTAGGCGCGGACCGGCTCGTTCAGGAGGTAAGGGTGCAGCTCGATCTGGTTGACCGCCGGCACGGTCTCGGTCTCGGCGGCGAGCCGCTCGAGATGCGCGACCTGGAAGTTGGAGACGCCGATCGAGCCGGCTCGACCCTCCCGCTGGAACTCCTCGAGGGTTTTCCAGGTCGAGACGAAGTCGCCGTCATACAGAGTCGGGAGGGGCCAGTGAATGAGGAACAGGTCGACGTAGTCGAACGCGAGCTCTGACAGTGTCTGCGCGAATGCGCGACGCGCGTCGGCGGGCCTGTGGTAGCTGTTGTTGAGCTTGCTCGTCACGTACACGTCCTCGCGGTCGAGTCCCGAGGCGCGGATCGCCTCGCCGACACCGCGCTCGTTGCGGTACATCTCGGCCGTGTCGATGTGCCGGTAGCCGGTCTTGAGCGCGGCATCGACTGCGCGCGCGGTGTCCTCCGGTGGGATCTGAAAGACGCCAAAGCCCAGCTGCGGGATCGGGTTGCCGTCGTTGAGAGTGATCGACGGGACGACGCTTGTGCTCGTTGAGGTGCTCATCTATTGCTCGCTTTCAAAGTTAAGAAGACCGACGTCTTCAGTCTGGACGGCCACCGGTATAACCTCAAATAATTGTTTTGATGTCCCTATAGTTCCTTCCTATGGATCCGAGGCGGATGCTTACCTTCCGCGTGGTCGCGCACGAGCGTTCCTTCTCCCGTGCCGCCCGTGAGCTCTCGCTATCGCAGCCGTCGGTCTCCACCCAAGTCGCCCAGCTCGAACGCGAGCTTGGTGCACGGCTACTCGAGCGACGTCCGGGCGGGCTCGAGCTGACCCCCGAGGGAGAGACCCTGCTCGAGCACGCCGACGCGATCGCCGGACGCCTCGAACTCGCGCGCACCCAGATCGCAGCCGCCAACGCCGGGCGGCGCGCACGGCTACGAATCGGCGCTCTGCCGACCGCACTCGCTGACCTCGTACCCGCGGCGATCGAGCAGCTGCGCCGGGCCGACCCAGACATCCAGGTCACCTTCGACGAGGGAACCTCCGAAGAGCTCTCAGCCAAGCTCGGCGACGGCGAGCTCGACCTCGCGATCGTCTACGAAGACGCCGGCGTCGCTCCCAAAGCGTCGCGCGTGCATCACCTCCTGCGGGAGCGGTTCGTGGTCGCGCTCGCGCCAGGGCACCCGCTCGCAGCCCAGCCCGCCATACGCCTCGCCGACCTCCGCAATGAAGACTGGACCGCCGCGCTCACCGACGGCGTAATCGTCCGAGCGTGCCGCGCCGCTGGATTCGAGCCCCACCTCGTGTCCATCACCCGCGACCAACTCGCGATCCGCGCCCTCGTCATGCGCGGCCTCGCAGTCACGCTCGTCCCTGAACTCCTCGCCGACCCGTTCCACGAACTCGCGCTCCGACCGATCGCCGACTCCGACATCGCCAGAGACGTGTACGCCCTATTACCACCCGGCCGCCTGCACCCCCTCCTACCCGACACACTTGACGCGCTGGAAACACTCTCGACCAGCCTCACCCAACGGCGAACCGCAGACCAGGAACACCCAACGGCGAACCGCAGACCAGGAACACCCAATCTGCTCGCCGGACCCGAAGCGACCGGGCCAACCCGCCACGCGGAAACCCCAACCTCAGCATCCGCATTCATAGACCCACGTCCGCCAGCCCCGACATCCCACCGAGCCGCGGCGTCCAGATCGTCGCGCTGCGGCCCTTGACCCCAGTGCTCGCCCGCCGCGCAAGCTCCAAGGCGCGCTCCGACCGAGCGGCGTCGGAGGGAATTTCCGCGCGTTTGCGACGGGCGCGGCTGCCCTGTGGACTGGGTCGAGCAACGTCCCAACCTCAAGGTCAACCGCGAGAAATCGGCTATGACCCAGGCGCACGCGATCGCGCCGGCTCGAGGCATCGTCGCCGTCCCGGACTTCCTCGGGGACCGGTGGTGGGAGGACTGGGTCGACGTTTATCGCTCCGGGGGACCCGGTGACCGCACAGAGACCTCGCGAGCCCGTCGACTTCGTGTTGCTGGACGAGGCCGCGAAACACCTGCTCGGGTACTACGTGTACCGGCGGTTTCGCTCGCACCTCGGCGCCATCACGCAGGCGCTGCACGAACAGTATGAGGGCGGCATGAGCACCGGGCTGACCAGCCCGACCCCGCTGGGTCGGGCGACACTATTCGACTTCCGGGCGCTCGACTACGACGCCTTGATCGAGATCGTCGGCGTCTACATGTACGTACTCGCATGCCACAAGAGCGCGAACGCGCGATTGATGCACCGCGACGACCGAAGGCATGTGTTCTATCTGAGGGGCTACGACTTCGAGGCAGCGTTCGCGACGGGAGGCGGCGTTGCCGCGGGCATCGCGACGTGGGACACCACTGCCTTCACGCTGAAACTCCCACAGCTCCTCGGCGCTCGGCACGGGCTCGTGAAGATTCTCAGTCCGAAGGAGGTCGACCTGGAGACCGTGACTGTCGAGCGCTGGTACGACGATTTCGACGCGATGATCCAGTGGATCAATCCCCGTCCGCTCGCCGTCTACCTGAACGCGCTTCACTGGAAGAAAGGGGTGCTCGACCTGATCCCGCGGATGGATCACTACATCGTCTACGTGTCGTCACTCACCGAGAGCGCCTTATGGGAGCTCGACCAACTCGACACCGACGCACGGCGCGGTCGGGTCACGGTCGTGTTCGACGAGGACGCGATCGCAAAGAAGACGTCGCAGCTTGCCCTCCAGGAGGGACTCGGGGGGCGACTGGGTGAGGCGATCTGGACGAAGCAGGGCCGACCACCGCAGCTGACCGCACCGCAGGTACGCGAAGGTCTGTCAGAGAAGTTCGTCGTCCTGAGTACCGAGGATTTCGAATCCAAGCTCGACGAGGTGCACCGACGCATTGACGTCAGCCGCTCAGAGCTCGAGCCAGGGCGGCGAGAAACGTGGATCGAGTTCGAGTTCTACCCCTCCGTTTCTGACGATGACCTTTCGCGGCTGCGCGACATGTCCGAGACCTTGTCTGAACTCGTTGCTGCCGGCCAGACCGGCCCGATCGACAGCTTGCCACTCTTCGTTGCGCAGCTGCAGCTACGCATTCACCTAACCCTGCTGCTAGGAGACCACGCGGGGACCGGTCGCGCGCTCGCAGGATATGCGGCTGTGATGGACGCGGCGCATCGCTACTACGAGCTTGCGGGCGGGCGAGTCGGCGGCTTGTCGGCGGAGAACGGGCCGCGACTGCTGGCGTTGCTCGCACGTCATGGTGGCTTCGCCGAGTACGCGGGTCGGCGCTTGCTGGCGTACGGACGCAGCCATGAGTTCGGTGACTATTCCGAGCGGGCGACCGCGACCTGGGACGCCATCTTCGCCGAGACACGGGCTTCGGTCGACCAATTCTTTGCCAGCACAGGGCTCGCGTAGCTCGCGGCATCCTGTTCAGGATGTCGGACCGGAACGGCCGAAGCTGCGGGCCGATGCGCGGTCTGCTTAGTGTTTCTTTTTGTTGGTCGGTGTTGGCAGGGTGGGGCTGCTGGCGGTCCAGACCTGAAGACGAGATGTGTGGAGGTACACGGTGCGGTTCGTGACTACGAGACCCGCGATGCACACAAATTGCTGGCCGGACCGACACTCATTAGAGCGCGCGAGCGTTTGAAGCTGAAGAGCCCGCGGCCAATCATCATGCGAAAATGCGAACCACAGTGCTCGAGGAACACGTTCTCATTCAAATTGCTCTCCTCGACGGCAAAGCGACCATCGAGAGCGATCTTCCCGTAATTGGGAACCCGTAACGGACTGCACAGCCGTCGTGTGCCGGTCGGCGAGTTCAGCTCCACGATGCCGGTGCCGCCCCCTTGCCTCCCCGGGATTTCCGCCGCGGGCGCGAGGATGACTTGGCCGCTTCGAATCTGTTGAAGTACCGTCGTGATCGTTCCAGAGTGATAGCCACAGCCAAAGTCGACCTCGATCCAGCGATTACCGATCGCCCTGTAATCCGCGCTGCATGGAACTCGAAACAGCCAGCCGGCGGTGTCAGCCTGACGGCGTGCCTTGTCTGCTCGTCGATCACGGACGCACCGCCCATTAATCTGCCGATGTAGACGTAGCGCCCGCTAACCGCGACGAGGGCGACGCCGCGAGGCGCGAGTAGGTGCCATCTCGGCTGGAGCACTATCGGCGCGAGTAACTTTGGCTCGTGCCCGGCCGGCCCGGCACCTGCCGCCGTGGCGCTACTCACGACCGCGAGCCCGAGGAACAGAAGCACTAGCCGGCAAAGCGGCCGCATGTACGGGGGAGCGGACACGACCCCCAAAAGTTGCTCTCCGAGCCCGCCGTCACGACCGACAGCTGGGTGCGGACGCCTGATCTGGGCCACCTTGCGGCGCCGAGGCCGGTTTGGTGCTTGGTGGTTTCGCTCGGAGCGGCGACCGGTTACGCGATTGCGTCCGTATCCATCGCGCGCTCGATCGCTTCCTGCGCGAGCAGCGTGTGCGGTCCCGGAGCGGCGGGCAGCGTCACCTCACCGATCGCTGCGATCGGCTGGCCGAGCCGCGCGGTGGAGGCCAGGAACGCCTCCTCTGCAGCGCCGGCATCCTCGAGCGTGAAGATGCCCTCCTCGACCGGCAAGCTCTCGAGGATCACCCGGCGGGTGATCGAGGCCAGGATCCCGGTCTCCAAGGCAGGCGTCTGCAGGTGACCGTCACGCGCCCAGAAGATCGAGCATGTGGGTCCCTCGAGCACGACGCCGTCGGAGCGAACCAGAAGGGCCTCGTCATAGCCTGCTGCGTTCGCCCGGCGCGAGGCCAGCATGTTGGCGGCGTACGAAAGCGACTTGACACCGTTGAGCAGCACCGAGGGATTGAAGACGACCGGCAGCAACCGCGCCGGCTTGATCAGCCCCTCGGCATCGCCGCGCGACTCCAGGCGGCAGATACGGTGACCCCCGCGTGTCAGCACAACGCGTATGACCGCGTACCCTTCCGGAGCCTGCCCGAGCAGCAGGTCGATGTCGGCCTCGATGTCCGCCCGCGGACAGGGGAGCGCCAGCGATAGGCACGAGCGCTCCAGACGGTCCAGGTGCGCGGCGCGGGCGAAAGTCCGGCCATCCTTGATCGGGAACGCGTCGAACGCGCCGTCGCCGCGAATTAGCCCGTCGTCGGAGGCCGGGATCATCGCCTCGCCGGTGCGCATCAGCTCCCCGTCCAGGACCAGCGGCCAATCCTCGGCGTTTGGCGGCGCCGCTTGGGTGACGGGCTCGACGGTGCGGTCAGAGCTCATCGCAGGCCTCCCGAGTAGGCGTGGAACTGGAGGCATCGCTTGTACCCCTTGTCCCCCAGCGGCAGGTCGCCCTCGAACGTCTCGTCACGGTGCTGGTGATTCTGGGCTATGTGGCTCAAGCCGCGCCTCCGTTGTCGCCGAATACGGAAAGGGGCAAGGTGAATCCTACGTTCCACATGCCCGCGTCGACGACCCCGAGGATCATGAGGGCGTCGGTGAGGCTGCGCGGTTGGCATGGTGCGAGTGTATGCGCGCGCTCGGGAACGCGTGCCGATAGCTCGTGTCCGTCGCCGCTCAGGTCGGCCACCCGCATGCGTAGGCGGAACCGTCACCTGTCAACGGCGACCGGATCGGTCCTCACCGCCGCGCGTAGTCAGTGGTCTCACGGCTCCGAGAGGGCCGGTTCGCGCACGTCCGTGGCCGCGGTTCCGGTTTGAACCGGGCGTCCGGATGAGACCCGGACAACTCCGCCGCCGTCTTGGGCATTGGCGGCGGTGGCAAGCCCGCCACGGGCCGGTTGCAGCACATCGGATACAAGCTGAGCCAGTTCGTCCAGCTCGTCTACGATCGCCTCGATCGCCTAGTACCAGGCCGTGATCGAGGCGATGGGCGGCCGTGACGCATGCAGTAGCGCGAGCGGGTGTCTGCGGTTAGGCTCGGCGCGGTGTCTGAGCGTGTCATGCGGCTTTATGGGATTCCGTTGTCGCACCCGGTGTTCGGCGTACGGGGAATGCTCGCTTTCAAAAGCCTGCCTTATCGATACGTCGAGCTGCTCGCCGGCGGTCATCCCGCGCTGCTGTGGGCGCTGGGTTTTCGCGGTGCGACCGTGCCGGCGATCAGACTGCCCGACGGTCGGCGGGTTCAGGGTTCGCTCGCGATCGCCCAGGCGCTCGAGCACGTAGCGCCCGCCCCGTCTCTGTATCCCTCACAGCCCGCTGCCCGTGGTGCGGTGTCGGACGCTGAGCGGTGGGGAGAGGCGACCCTGCAGCCGATCCCGCGACGTCTGATCCGATGGGGGCTGCGCCACCATCTGCGTCAACGGCAATGGTTTGCCGAGGTTGCCAGCCCGCTGCCCGCCCCCAGGGTCGCGGGCGTGTTGACGACGCCGATCGTTCCCCTCTTCGCGCGGCTCGCCGGGGCGACCGACGCGCAGGTCCGGCGCGACCTCGATCGACTCCCTGGCCTGTTGGACGAGGTGGATCTCCTGATCGCCCGCGGGGTGATCGGCGGGAACCCGTTCAATGCAGCGGACTTTCAGATCGCTCCGTCGATTCGGATGCTGCTAGCGATGAACGACCTCGGCCGTCTCGTGGCCGACCGTCCCGCCGCGACGCTCGCACGGACCCTCGTTCCCGATTTCCCGGAGATCCCGCCGGCCCTGCCCGCCGACTGGATCCCGCACTCGGCAACCAGCGCCGTGCCCGCGTAGCCGAACCGGCGGGCAACGACGTTCGGGCAAGCACTCCGTTCGGAGCGCCCGGTGGATCCGCGTATTGCTCCGGCAGTACTCGGCGGCGCGCGCTCGAGCTCGTCGAATTCGTGCGTCCTCGACTGTCACGTTCACTGCTCGCCGGGTGTCATGGGAGTACTGACCACGACCACTGGAGGAACAGCAGTGCTTGAGAAAGTCTTCTACACAAGCGTGCTCGTCAGCGACCAGGACAAGGCGCTCGACTTCTACACGAACGTCCTTGGCCTAGAGAAGCGGGTCGAGAACCCTACGCCGGACGGGCCGCGGTTTCTGACCGTCGGCGTGAAGGGGGACGACTTCCAGCTGGTGCTCTGGCCCGGGACACAGGGCCAGGCCAAGCCGGCGATGGGACGTCCCCCGGCGTCGATCACGATCGAGACCGACGATTGCCGCAGGACAGTCGAGGAGCTGAAGTCGCGCGGCGTCGAGTTCGTGTCCGACGTGCTCGAGTTCCCATGGGGCTACGTCGCGCAGTTCCAGGACCCCGACGGCAACCGGCTACAGATACGAGAGGGCCGTTAGCCCAGAGAACGACCGCGGGCCTCGCGTCGCGCCCGGCGCTGCTGAGATTGAGCACCTCGGTAGCGCCGGCGCCCGGTGCACCGCACATGCTTCATGTGCGCGACAGGAGTGGTGCACCTTGGACAGTCGTGTTGCTGGGGTCAATCGGCGTCGGCGATGACCGAGCCGACCCGCTCGCCGAGCGTCCGGTCGCGTCGGAACGCGACCGCCGCCCAGATCAGCGCGACGACGACCACGCCCGCGGCGATCGCTACGCAGTGGCTTCGTCGAGCTCCTGCAGAAGCTCGTGTGCCGCGAGCTCGATCGCCTTGTGTCGCCACTCGGCGGCGCGATAGTGGCAGGCGATCAGGCCCATGCGATGGATACGCCGGAAGTCGCCGAACACGAACGCGTACCGCGCTTTGGTGTCCTCGTTGGCGCCGTCGGCGAGCCCGAGGAACCAGCGCCCGTACGCATCCCAGTCGTGCGTCTCGAGGTACGCGTTCTCGGCGTCCGCCGTGGGCTGGACTTCGCCCCACTGGCTGCGCAAGACGTACTGGCGGGTGGCGATCAGCCGCCTCGCGTGCTCGACACCCGCCTCATTCACCGAGTAAGAAGCCGTCGCCGATCACCTCGACTCGTTGGTTGACCGAGGCGCGCGACTCACGCGTCCGCTCTACCCGCCGTCGCGGCCTGAAAACCGCCGTCGTCGGGACAGATCGATCCTAACGGTCCCTGGTCGGCAGTCGCGCAATGGCTGAGAATACGGCTGGGGAGAGCTTCACATCGTCCGCTGCGAGCACGGCGACGACGGTGTCGAGGTCGCGGATCCATGCCAGCAACGACGTGAATCCCGGTTGGTCGCCTGTGTGAAAGACAATCGGCATGTTCCGGCAACGCGCGCTGTACCAGCCGTAGCAGTAGCCGATATCCGTTAGGCCGTCCTCGCTGGCGGTGATGTGTGCTTGCCGGGTGAAGATGGCCTTGCGTGATGTTTCGTTGAGGACGTCACCGGAGGCGAGAGCGCGCGGCCAGCGCGCAAGATCCGCGGTGGTTGACCACACGTCGCCAGTGCCGACGTTCGTGGAGCGAAGGTCCGCGGAGGTGACCCCTCGGCCTGACACTGAGCCTCGCGCAGCGTTCACTCCGGTTGGCGGATCGCCGAAGCTGGTGTGAGTCAGCCCGAGCGGGAGGAGCAGGTTGTCCGTGGCGATCTCGCGGTACGGACGGCCCGTGACGGACTCGATGATGTGCGCGACAAGGACATAGCCCGGACTGCTATAGGACCAACGCGCACCAGGAGCGAACAGCAGCGGCGAGCTCGCGATTCGACCGATCAGCTCCGCACGCTCATACCGGGTGCGTAAATCCACTCCAATTCCATCCCAATGGGATAACCCGCTTGTGTGCGTCAGCAGATGACGCACAGTCATCGCTGACCACGACGCCGGGAGGGCCCCAACCCACCGGATCACGGGATCATCGAGCGAGACACGCCCTCGATCCACCAGGGAGAGCATGCACGCGCCGGCGAATGTCTTCGAGACCGATGCAATCTGGAACGCCATACCGGGCTCGAGATCTCGGCTCGCTCCGTCCCGACCGTAGGCGGTGTCAAGCAGCACAGCGCCGTCGCTCTCGACACGCACAACGCCACGAAACCCGCCCTCCCCGGCGAGCGCCCGCAACTGACAATCGAGATCCTGAGCAAAGTCCATCAGCACGGGCGTCACGCGTTGGTCGGCCGCGGGCGTGAGCCTTCATCGCCCGCTGCAGATGTGGGGCCACCCTCACGTCGCCGCGTGTGTGAAGACGCGGTCAGGCGGGCTGCCACAGTTCGACGCGATTGCCCTCGGGATCGGTGACCCAGCCGAATCGGCCGACACCCTCCATTTCCTGCGTCTCTTCAGCCACGTCCGCCCCCTTGGCGCGCAATTGCGCGAGCATCGCATCGAGGTCGCGGATCCGGAAGTTGAGCATGGTCTGCTGGGTGCGGGATCCGAAGTAGTCGGTCTCGGACTCGAACGTCGCGAACACCGTCAGCCCGCTTTCCTGACGCCACCCGCCGTTCTCATCGGCTTCGAGGCCTAGGCAATCGCGATACCACGCACCCAGGGCCACCGGATCGGCGGCCCGCATGAAGTATCCACCGATTCCAAGCACACGTTCCATGTCGCTATCTTGCCAGGGGTTGGTCACGTTGGACGGTCGCTGGATGGGTCGATGAGGTACTTCGTCGCAGTGCTGCGGCGTGCGCAGACGGCGAGGACTTCAGGCTGAAGGACGTCGCGTAGCCCGATGGTCTGCGCGTAGCGCGATGCGAACGTCGTCTTTGCCTCGGCCAGGACGCGGGCGCGCATCCGCCCGACGCCTCCCCGCCCAGGCGCGCCAGCGCGGTCGTCAGGAGGTATCCGCCAACGCTCCAGGCCAGTCCAAATTTGCGATCGACGACGGTGGGGGAGAAATCGAGCGAGCCATAGATGTAGACCTGCTTATGCACCGCGGTTCCGTAGGGCGTGTACGACGTGAGCGGCGGCTGCGCGCGTTCCATTGCGGTGAGGATGTCGCCCGCCAGTGAGCCGCCGCCGATGGCGTCGAAGGCCAGGGTTGCGCCGGTCTCGCGGATCGCGTCGGTGAGCCGGTCGGTGAAATCCGGCTGTGAGGAGTCCACGACATGGACCGCGCCGAGGTCGCGCAGCACCTGGGCCTGCTCGGCGCGGCGCACGATGTTCACCAGGCCGATGCCGTCGGCGGCGCAGATCCGCGCGAGCATCTGCCCGAGGTTGGAGGCGGCGGCGGTGTGGACGAGAGCGGTATGGCCCTCGGCGCGCATCGTTTCGACCATCGACAGCGCGGTGAGCGGGTTGATGAACAGCGCTGCGCCCTCGGCGGTGCTCACGTCGTCGGGTAGTTCCACGATGGCGGAGGCGTCGGCTACGCGGTAGTCAGCCCACATCGACCCGCCGAACAGCGCGACGCGACGGCCGATCAGCGTTGCCGCTTCCGGGCCCGCCGCGATAACGGTGCCGGCACCCTCGTTGCCGACAGGCAGCGGCTTGTCCAGCCGGTCGCGATACAGCCCTAACGCCGCCTCTGGAACTGCGCCCACGAGATCCGGCCCGTCGGGCCGTAGCGTGCCAGGCACGACCGCGCCCAGGAGCACACCGAGATCCGAGGGGTTGATCGGCGACGCTTCGACGGCCACGACCACGTCACTGCCGCCCGGCTCGGGAACATCGCGCTCGGCCAGTTCCAGCCGCAACTCGCCACTGGAGGAGATGGTGGATCGCAGACTGCGGCCGCGAATGGGAGTCGCGTCGGGAGACATCATGAGAAGCCTTTCGAGTCGGAGATCGCAGCCTACCGAGCAACGGGACACGTCCTTGGTGCCCAGACCCACGCCGCTCGAGTCGTTCCTCAGCTCATGGGTCAGAGGTATGCGTACACAGCCTCGAGGGAGCGGCGTCGGCTGGGCTTCATCCGAGGGTCGGCGAGCATCTTCTCGAGGACTCGACCCTGCCCGCGAAGCCGTCGGTCAACCCGGTCAACCCGACCTGCCAGGACTCCAGATGCAGCGCGCTGGCCGGATCAGACCACCAACCCTGCGCACGGTCCAGGAGTGCGAGCGCCTCGGCGCTCCGTCGCAGTCCCCAGAAGAGCACGTGTACCCGACTCGCTGGCCGAAAAGCGTTCCGAGCTGGACTAGACTCGCCCGGCCTTCGACGATGGAGGCAAGCGAAGCGAAAAGGGGTCCGTATGGATGGTTACGCAGTCGTACATGTCGACGACATCGAGGAGATCGACGACGGCCGCGCGCCAATGCGCGCCGTGCGACACCACTTCGGCATCACGTCGTTCGGGGTCAACGCGTGGACAGCCAGTGAGGCGGGAGCTCGGATCATCAACGAGCACGACGAGTCCGAGCCCGATTCCCAAGAGGAGCTGTATCTCGTGCTACGCGGGCGTGCATCCTTCGAGCTCGACGGTGAACAGCTCGACGCGCCGGCCGGGACGTTCGTCTTTGTACGGCCGGGCGTGAAACGGACAGCGTTCGGGGAGGAGCCCGGCACGACAATCATTGCGGTCGGTGGTGTTCCTGGAAAGCCGTACGAGCCTGGCGGCTGGGAGCTGTTTGCGCCCGTGCGGCCGCTCTACGAGGCGGGCGATTATGCCGGGGCGGCGGATCGAGGACGCGAGCTGTTGGCCGGCGATCCACCGTACGCCGACCTGTTCTACAACGTCGCCTGCTGCGAAAGCCTCGCCGGCCAGAAGGACGAGGCCATCGCGCATCTTCGACGCGCGATCGAACTCTCGGAGCGGTCCCGCTCGTTCCTCGAAGGCGATTCCGACCTCGATCCGATCCGCGACGACCCCGCCTTCAAGGAACTGCTCGCGGGGTGAGGTTCCCCTTGCCGGTCGCGTCCCGTGGCCGCGTCGGCGGTCACATGCGGAGGGCGGAAGACGGCGCGGCCGCGGGATTCGCCGGCGCCTCGGAGAAATCGCTGCGTCGGTGACACGATGCGAGCCCTCAGCACACGGTCAGGGAGCAGCCGAGTCGGTCGCGCGTGTCCTCAGCCGCCGCACATCTTCGCCGCCAAGTTGCGGCTGGCGGCGTGGATGGCCGAGAGGACGTCGGCGTCGGATGGGATCGGCGTGTCCCGCTCCGGGCTTCCCCAATGTCCACTGACGACGTCGAAGATATTGGGCGAACCGATCCTGCTGACGAACAGCCCCATTTTCACGTAGCCGTCTTCCAGGACCTGGTCGTGCGTGTAGACGCCGTACTCCGGCTTGGTCGGCCGGTAGACAAACGGCGTTGAGAGTCGACCTGAGGCCGAGAGACCCGACTCCTGCGCAGCGAACTTCTTGAACGCAGTAGAGGTATCAACGAGCTCGATGCCATGCGATGAGCACAGCCGGTACAGATCGTTCTCGACTACCGGAGCGAAGTCGAAGCTGTTGCCGGGAATCATGTTGGAGCGCAGGTCCGCGAGACCGATCGTTGTAACCGTGACAACCGAGTGCGGCGGGAGCATTCCTGCCCGGGCGGTAGTTGCGCTGCCGCTTAGCGGAAGCGGTTTTCCCTGGACATGGCGACCGGCCCGCACCCGCAGGACAGTGAACGCGGTCGGCGCGGGCTTGGCGCCGGCTTCGACCTCGGCGCCGGCAGCCGCGCCGATAAGCCAGGTGCCGGGTGCAAGCTTGACCGAGTAGTGCCCGGCCGCGTTGGCCGTCGCGACCCCACCGATAGCCCCATGCTCGTTCACAGCGGTGACGGCGCTGAACGCCGAGCCCGTTGGCAAGCCGGTGATCGTGCCAGTGACCGTGCCGTCAGCCGCCAGCGCCGCGCTGGAACACGCCAGCACCAACGCGCACGCAACCGCGAACGGCCCAAATCGCCTCACGAAATCCAACCTACCACCGAACAACTCCACGTGCATCCTCGGTGCTCACGCTCAATACCAGTCGCTTGCCGTCCGGTTCCGGCGCCGAGGTCGAGCACTCGCGGGCCGGACGCGGGCTCGAGCGCCCAGCGCACCGCGGTACGGTATGGACGGTGGCGTTCAATGATCTCGACCTCGACGCTGTTCGTACTGAGCTGGAAGCGCGTCGGGACCGTGACCGCCAGCGGTTGGGGGTGCTGGCAGAGCGTCCGGAGCTTGGTAGTGCGGTGAGCTTCGGCAAACGGATCGGTGATGGCACCTCTGAGGCGGTGAGCCGCTTGACGAGCATCGGTGTTGGCGAGGCGCTCGAGCGTGGGTTGGATCGCACCGAGCGGGCGCTGGCGAAGCTGGACGAGGGGACCTACGGCATCTGCGATATGTGTCGCGGGCCAATCTCTCGCGGTCGGTTGCAAGCGATGCCCGACAGCGTGTTGTGCTTGGACTGCTCGGCGTCGGAGCGCCGAGTCGGTCCTCCGCGTCGTCGTTGAAGGCGGTCCGCCGGGCCTCGGCTTGGCCGCGGGGCGAGCACGCTGGCTCAGGTTATGCTCCCCGGTCGAGTCCGCGATGGAGAGTCACCTAAGTCAGGAGCAGCTCGACGACCTCCGCGGAGAGAGTCGCTGGCCTCCGGCGATAGTGCTCTGCGCGGCGATCGCCGTCCCTCTACTACTGCCCGATCGCTTCAGCCTGGCGTCGAAGTGGGTCGAACCGGCAGTGCTAGCGCTGCTGCTCGTGGCGCACATCATCGCCGACCCGGGACGCATCGACCGGCAGTCACGCGCCACTCGGGCGATCGGCGTCGGGCTGCTGACCGTGCTCGTCGCGGCCGCGACCACACAAGCGGTGGTATTGACCGTCGAATTGGTGAATGGCAACAAGGCGCTGAACAACCCTCACGCGCTGCTCTCATCCGGAGCACTGGTTTGGCTGGAAACGATCATCGCGTTCACCTTTGCCTACTGGGAGCTCGATGCAGGCGGCCCAGCGGCGCGCGCTCACCGCACCGCAAAATACCCCCACCTAGCGTTCCCGGAGCACATGAACCCGACCCTCGCGCCCCCCGGCTGGCGGCCGCTGTTCCTCGATTACCTCTACCTTGGACTGACAAACGCGACCGCGTTCAGTCCGACCGACGTCATGCCGCTGCGGCATTGGGCGAAGCTGACCATGGGCGTGCAAGCGTTGATCTCGCTGATCATTCTCGGGCTCGTCGTCGCACGCGCGGTGAATATTCTCACCTGATGCACACCGTGCATGCAGTGCTAGCGATCGGGGCCATCGCGGTGGGGTCGCATGAGCGGCGGCCTGTGACGTGGGGCGGTTTCAGACCACGAGCTCCATTCGCTGCGTGGCGCATCCGTCAGCCGGCCGATGACGGCCAGCAGGGGCTCATAGCGAGCGCGGGTCGCTCGAAACTCAGACCAGGATCGCGCGCGATCGTCGCGCATCGGGATACCGAGGTCACGAAGCTCGCCGCACGCTTGATCGAACCGCTGTTCAGAGAGCGTGATGTCAGCCTCGGGTTCCGGGGGACGGTGAGGGATCCCCAGAAAGTCGGCGATCGAGATCAGGGCGTGGACCCCGGCGTGGAGGCACAGCTCGCTGCGGGCTTGCCGGGGCACATCGCACACCGTCGTGAACAGTGCGGCTCCGTCGAGCACGGCCTCGCTGGCCAAGACCCAATGGTTCTGCGGATGCGGCGAGCGAAAGAACGCGAGCTGCGAAAACGTCGTATGAGATTCACCGACGTCGATGAACCAGTTCTCCCAGCCGTCCCAGACCTCGTCTAGCTGATCAAAGCGACCTAGTCGCCAACTACTCGACAGCAAGCCAGGACCAGTCGGTGGCGCACCAGTCCGGACGACGAGTTTCGTGATCAGCGCTTCGCGCCTCGAGAACGCGGCGTAAACCGTGGGGATGTAGGCGATGACCAGCGCGAGCAGAGTCAGGCCGACGCCCGCGGCCGCAAACGAAGTCAGCTGCCGCGCCAGCCCGCGGGGAGCGTCGAAGCCAAGTGTGAGCATTGACGACCCCGACTGCTCCAGCGCTCGGCTGACACTGGTGCCATCGATCGTTGACGCCGACAACGACCAGAAGATGACCGCGAACAACCCCCAGATCAACGCCGCCCAGACGAGCAACTGAGCGAATAGACCGAATGGCGCCTGCAAGGCGAATACACGGTCGCGCGTCGCGTAATCCGAACGACCGATCAACCGCAGCCGCAGCCGCAGCACCCCACGGACCGACAGAAAAGCTACGCGAGCCAAGCGTGCCGGCACACCACGCGGCAGCACTACGGTGCGCAATACCGAACCCAACACGGCGCCGACACCGACGATCGCAAGCAACCCAACCGTGATGCGCACCGCGATCATCGCCTGACGGTGTCGCTAAGACACTTCCCCGGCAATCGGCAACTCAGGTGCCATAGAGATCGCAGGCCCACGATGCAGGATCATCTCAGGCCACCCAGCAGACCTTCGCCGTTAAGCGGCGGTGAGCTCGGTCAGGTCACGGAGCAGCGCGTCCATGCCGGCGATCTGGTGGGAGGCGCGCTGGCGCCCGGCACCGCCCCCGCGGTCCAACAACGCCGGGAGCGCGTCGAGTTGATCGGTGCAGCGCAAATCGTCGCCGTAGCGGCGCGCGAGCGCGAGTGCTTCGTGGAGCAATTCGTCGACGGGCCGCAGCCGGCCTTCGGCGTCCGGCAGGCGGGCGCTGACACCGAAACGGGCCGCCCGGAACACACCCTCGTCGAGCACCTCGGCCGGCGGATCGGGCTCGGGACCCGTCTCGGCAGCGTGGCGAGCCAGGCAGTGCGTGAGCGCGACCAGCCCGGCGGTGTCCTCGAGCGACGCCTGGGCGTCCAGCGCCCGGACCTCGACGGTGCCAAGGCGCGGATGCGGACGCAGCTTCCACCAAAACCACGTGTAGTCGGGCACGTCCGCGGCCCGCGCGAGTAGTTGTGCGCTGGCACAGAAATCCGCGAAGTCACGCATCGCGCGCGGCACGCCCGAGCGCGGCCAGCCGCGAAGCGTCACCTCGCGGGCCGAGGCCAGACCGGTGTCGCGGCCGTGGCGGAACGGCGAGTTGGCGGCCAGCGCCTGCAACAGTGGCAGGTGGCGGCGCAGGCCGTTGAAGACCCGGATCGCGGTATCGGCGTCAGGCATCCCGACGTGGATATGCAGTCCCCCGACCGGCGTTACGACCGCATCGCCGAGCAACTCGCGAATCCGCTCGTATCGCTCCTTGTCGGTGATCTCGGCCTCACCCTCGATCGCCGACGGATGCGTCCCCGATCCGAGCAGCCCCGCTCCCGTCTCGAGAACGGCTCGGCGCAGACCGCGGAGCGCACTGCCCGCCTCGCCGGCGCTGCGACACACATCCGTGATCAGCTCTATCTGACAAGCGTGCAGCTCACGCTCGATCGTTCCGTGAACCGGGCCAAGCCGTTCCTGTACCGCCGCCGACGCGTTCGCCTGACGGCCGCTGATTGGATCAACGAGGAACAGCTCCTCCTCGACGCCGACCGAGAACGGCTCTCCGGAGCCGAACGCGCTGGCGATGTGATCGTCCGAACTCATAGCTCAACCCCCCCGACCGTGCGGTCGGTTAGCCCTGTGATCGTTAGGTCATCGCGCACGGGGCGCGCGTCCAAGCCCGGCCGAGGACGCGGCCCCTCCCAACCTGCCTGAGGGAGAGACCGCGGCTTCGAGACCGAACGTCAGTAGTAGTGTCGTCGCCCGCCGACGGCATGCCCCAAGGAGCTGAGGAGCAGCAGAATCAACCCGACGACGACGAGGATGATCCCGATCGACCACAAAATGGCGATCTTGGCGATAAAGCCGATTATGAGCAGGATGATGCCCAGAATGATCATTTCGTTCTCCTGATAGTCAACTGGCGCCGCCCTGACCCCGCACTACGTCGATGAGGGCCTACCCGCGGAAGCATCAATCGACGCAGCCGCTGTCAGACCCGCCCGCGCTATGCGCGTGAGCCTTGCCAACTCGCCGGTTCGGTGCGAGGCTTCCAGTCGTCCGGATGCCGATTGACACTTGGAGCAGGTAGGGGGATGAGCCTGTCGGGTTCGCGTCCGCGTTCCTTCGAGTCGCTGCGACGGCTGCCGGTCATCGGCCGGGCGATGGACTGGGGAATGGGCCCGAGCGCGGGATCGGACACCACGCGGCACGCCCAGGCGAGGATCGCCGGCATGAAGGTGACGGAATCGGTGTGCCCGTTCTGCGCCGTGGGGTGCGGGCAGCTGGTGTACACGCGCGGCGGCGAGCTGATCGACATCGAGGGCAACCCGCGCTCGCCGATCAACCAGGGGACGTTGTGCCCGAAGGGAGCCTCCTCCCGCCAGTTGGTGCAGCAGCCCGGGCGGCTGACGAGGGTCAAATACCGGCGGCCCGGCGGCACCGAGTGGGAGGAGCTCGAGCTCGACCAGGCGATGGACATGATCGCCGAGCGGGTGATCGCCGCGCGGGAGAGCGGCTGGCAGGACACCGACCGCCACGGCTGGCGGGTGGACCGCACGCTGGGGTTCGCGCACCTGGGCGGGGCGACGCTCGACAACGAGGAGAACTACCTGATCAAGAAGCTGTTCTGCGCGATGGGGGCGGTCCAGATCGAGAATCAGGCGCGCATATGACACAGCTCGACGGTCCCCGGTCTGGGGACCTCGTTCGGGCGCGGCGGCGCCACCAACTTCCAGCAGGACCTTCAGCACTCGGACTGCATCGTGATCGAGGGCTCGCAGATGGCCGAGGCCCACCCGGTCGGGTTCCGGTGGGTGATGAAGGCCAAGGAGCGGGGCGCGCGGATCATCCACGTCGATCCTCGCTTCTCGCGCACCAGCCAGCTGGCTGACCTGCACGTGCCGATCAGGGCGGGCACGGACATCGCGTTCCTCGGCGGGATCATCCGCCACGTGATCGAGACCGAGTCGTACTTCCGCGACTACGTGGTCCACTACACGAACGCCTCGACGATCGTCAACGAGCACTTCCGTGACACCGAGGACCTCGAGGGTGTGTTCTCGGGCTTCGACCCCGAGACGGGGACTTACGACCGTACCTCGTGGATGTACGAGGGCGGCGAGATCGCCGCGGCGGCCGGCGTGCGCGAGCATTCCACGCAGGCGTTCAGTCAGAACACCGGCGCGGGAATGCTGGCCGGCGAGATCGAGCGCGACGACACGCTCGAGCATCCGCGGTGCGTCTTTCAGATTCTGCGTCGGCACTTCGCCCGGTACACGCCCGAGATGGTGGAGCGGATCTGCGGAGTCTCGCCCGAGCACTTCATGGCGGTGGCGGACGCGCTGATCGCCAATTCCGGGCGCGAGCGCACGAGCGCGTTCTGCTACGCGAACGGGTGGACGCAGCACACCGAGGCGGTACAGATGATCCGCACCGCTTCGATCCTCCAGTTGCTGCTCGGCAATATCGGCCGGCCCGGCGGCGGCATCATGGCGCTGCGCGGGCACGCGTCGATCCAGGGGTCAACCGACATCCCGACCCTGTACGACCTGCTTCCGGGCTACCTGAACATGCCCCACGCCCGCGAGGGTCATCTGACGCTCGAGGACTACATCGACGCGGACGGCGCGGACCGGGGCTGGTGGTCGTTCTTCGACACCTACATCGTCTCCCTGCTGAAAGCCTGGTTCGGCGACGCCGCCACGGCCCAGAACGATTACGGCTTCGGGCACATTCCGAAGCTCACCGGCAATCACTCACATTTCGCGACGACGCTCCGCGCGCTCGACGGCGGGGTCGAGGGTCTCTTCGTGATGGGCCAGAACCCAGCTGTCGGCTCTCAGCATGCGGGCCTTCAGCGGCGCGCGCTGGCCAAGCTGAAGTGGCTGGTCGTGCGTGACATGGCCGAGATCGAGACCGCGACGTTCTGGCGTGACTCCCCGGAGGTGCAGTCCGGTGAGCTCCGCCCCGAGGCGATCCAGACCGAGGTGTTCCTGATGCCCGCCGCCTCGCACATCGAGAAGGAGGGCTCGTTCACCAATACCCAGCGCCTGGTCCAGTTCCGCGACAAGGCGCTCAACTCGCCGCGCGACGCGCGCTCGGAGCTCTGGTTCATGCACCACCTGGCCAAGCGGGTCAGGGCACACTACGCCGGGTCCGAGCGGGAGCGGGACTGGCCGATCGTGAACCTGAAGTGGGACTACCCGGAGTGCGGCGACGAGGAGGAGCCCGACGTCGAGGCGGTGATCAAGGAGATCAACGGCTACGACGTCGCCACCGGCCGGCCGCTGAGTTCGTTCACCGAGCTGCGGAGCGACGGCTCGACCGCCTGCGGCTGCTGGATCTATTCGGGCATTTATGCGGACGGCGTCAATCAGGCACGGCGGCGCCGGCCGGGTGACGTCAGCGCTGAGGGCGGCAGTGTCTCACCGGAGTGGGCCTGGGCGTGGCCCGCCAACCGGCGCATTCTCTACAACCGCGCGAGCGCGGATCCGCAGGGCAAGCCGTGGTCTGAGCGCAAGCGCTACGTGTGGTGGGACGAGGAGGAGGGTCGCTGGGCGGGTTACGACGTGCCGGACTTCCCTGCCGACAAGCGCCCGGAATACCGGCCGGAGCCGGACGCTCGCGCGATGGACGCGATCGGGGGCGCGGACCCGTTCATGATGATGGCCGACGGCCGCGCCTGGCTGTACACGCCCAGTGGTCTGCTCGACGGACCCCTACCCACGTTCTACGAGCCGCTCGAGTCGCCGGTACCGAATCTGCTCTACCCCAAGCAGAACGCGAACCCGGCCGCAATCCGGTGGCAGCGGCCCGAGAACCCGATCCACGTAAACGGCGACCCGCGTTATCCGTTGGTGGCGACCACGTTCCGGCTGACCGAGCATCACACCGCCGGCGGGATGAGCCGCACCGTCCCGTGGCTGGTGGAGCTGCAGCCCGAGATGTTTGCCGAGATCGATCCGCAGCTCGCCGCTGACCGTGGGATCGAGGACGGCGGCTGGCTGACGATCTTCACCGAGAGGGCGGAGATCGAGGCGCGGGCCAAGGTCACCGACCGTATCCGGCCCCTGCGGGTGGACGGGCAAGTGATTCACCAGGTAGGGCTGCCTTGGCATTGGGGTTACAGCGGGCTCTCGCGCGGTGACACGGTCAACGAGCTTGTCTCCCTGTCCGGCGATCCGAACGTCTCGATTCAGGACGACAAGGCGTTCACGTGCAATGTCCGGGCAGGCCGCCGCCAGGGCGCGAGCACCGCGCGACTGGCCGGCGTCGCGCTGGCGGGACATCGCATCGGGCCGAGCGAGGACGACCCGGTGGCGGAGAACCCGCAGGAGGCGCGCGAGTGAGCACCAGCGTCCCGGAGACCGAGATCGCGATTCATCGCGCTGGCGCTCAGCGCATGGGCTTCTTCACCGACACCTCGGTGTGCATCGGCTGCAAGGCATGCGAGGTTGCCTGCAAGCAGTGGAACGACCTGCCCGCGGACGGCTCGCGGCCCGGCAAGGGCGTCTCATATGACTACACGGGCGATCTGAGCGCCTCGACCTGGCGCCACGTCCGGTTCGTCGAGCTGTTCGAGCCCTCCCCGCAGCTCAGGGAAGAGGCGAAGCGCGCGCTCGAGGCAGGGGGAGGGGGCAGGTTGCCGGCGATCCCGGCAGCCGGCGCAGTTGACCTCGTGGACGCAGCGCAGTCTGCACCCGGGCTCGTGGACGTCTCAGAGGCGATTCGCAAGATGGGCGATTGGGTGTTCATGTCCGATGTCTGCAAGCACTGCACCAACGCGGGCTGTCTCGACGCCTGCCCCACCGGTGCGCTGATCCGCACCGAGCATCAGACGGTGGTGCTGCAGCCGGACGTGTGTAACGGCTGCGGCTACTGCGTGCCGGCCTGCCCGTTCGGCGTGGTTGACCGCGACCCCGAGGACGGACGCGCCGGCAAGTGCACGCTCTGCTATGACCGGTTGGAGGACGGCCTCGAGCCGGCCTGCGCGAAGTCCTGTCCGACTGACTCGATCCAATTCGGCCCCCACGAGGAGCTGGTGGAGCTCGCCTCTCGTCGTGTCGCCGAGCTGCATCAGCGCGGCATCGACGGCGCATACCTGTACGGCGCCGGCGACGAGCCCGACGAGCAGCTCGCCGGCGGTCTCGGTGCGTTCTTCCTGTTGACCGAGCCGCCCGAGCGCTACGGGCTGCCCGCCAACGCGGACTCACCGGTGCAGGAGAACGTGGTCCCGGCAACGCTGGCCGCCGTCGCCGCCGGCTTACTCGCGAGCGCAGGCGCCGTGGTCGCGTTCGTCGCGGCCGCGCGCCGCGGCCGTGACAAGCCCGGGACGGGGAACTGGTGAGCCCCGAGCACGATTGGGAGGGAACGCTCGAGCACACCGGCGAGCCGGCAGAGCTGGCTCCGGAGCACGAGCCTCCCGGCACGACGCGCGGACGCACGACCGAGTGGGTGGCCGACCACGACACGGAGTCCCGCGACATCCGCCCCGCCCTCGGAACGCACGGCGGGCCGGCGCCGTGGACCGCGGCCGAGCCGGGGGCGCCGGTTGCGCTCGCGCGCCCGGGCTTTGGTGACGCTCGCTGGTCGTTTCTCTACAAATCGCGCGACACCGGCTACGCCGCGACGGAGCCGGCTCCGGGTCAGGTCGCCGCGGCGAACCGCCGGATGCGGGGCGCGCCGGTCTCGGACATCCACGGGCCGTTCATCCACGCGCCGGTGTGGTCGTGGGAGGTCCCGCTCTACTTCTGGTTCGGCGGGATGGCATCCGGTGCGGGGTTCGTCGCGCTCGCGTGCGACGTCGCCGGCGACCACCGTTCCGCCGCGATCGCGCGCAAGGTCGCCCTCGGCGCCGTCGCGCCCGCGCCCGTCCTCCTGATCGGCGATCTCGGCCGGCCCGAGCGGTTCCTGAACATGACGCGGATCTTCAAGCCACGCTCGCCGATGAACACGGGCGCCTGGTGCCTGCTCGCATTCAGCGGCTCGATTGGACTGGCGGTGGGTTGCGACCTTGCCGGGCAGCCGCAGGCAGCCCGCGGGCTCGGGGCGCTGACCTCCGTGCTCGGCGGCTACCTCGGCTCCTACACGGGCGTGCTGCTCGCCTGCACCGCGGTCCCGGTGTGGTCGCGCAGCCGCACGATCCTGGGCCCGGCGTTCGTCGCCACCGCGGCCGCGACCGGGGCGGCCGCGACCCGTCTCGTGCTCGTCGCGAGCGGCCTCCCAGCGGGCCACCCGACGCGCAGGGCGCTCGGCACGATCGAGACCGCCTCGATGCTCGCCGAGCTCTCGCTCTCGGAGCTCGGCGAGCGGCGGCTGGGCGACGCCGCCACCGCGCTGCGCCGCGGGCGCGCGGGCCTCTACTTCCGTACCGGCAAAAGCCTCGTCGCGCTCGGGCTCTCCCTGCGCGTGGTCGCGCGCGGTAGGAGCTCGCCCGAGCACGACCTCGCCAGCGTCATGTATCTCGCGGCCGGCCTGGCCTTCCGGTTCGCCTGGGTGTCCGCCGGAAAGCCCTCTGCCGAGGACGACGTCGCCGTCGCGGCAGTGGGCCGCGGCCGGCGCGCGCTGCACGAGGACCGTGAGGAGCCACGGGAACGGCGCGCCCTCTCGACCCGCCGCTCCCCCCTTCCGTTGCCTGACGTTGCGCGACGCGGCTACGGTGAAGCGGTCAGGCGTACCAGCCTCGCGATCGAGCGGCGGCTACGCCGCCGGCACGCGCCAGGGGCCGAGTAACGCCTCAAGCGGATTGTTCGGTTGGTGCTGTGGTCGCGTCAAAGGCTGGTCGGATGAAGCCGACGCGTGCGGAGCGGGCCGCGGCGGGTAGGGGGACAGGAGATCATGTTCGTGCGGGTATCTCATCGGTTGCGCGATCCACTCACGTGGGCGGGTGTGTCGCAGTTGGGAAAGACCGTGATCGCGGCTGTGGTCGCGTGGGTTATTGCGGTGCACGTGTTCCACCTGGCGCAGGCGTTCATGGCGCCATGGGCCGCGCTGCTGACGGTGCAGGCGACTGTGTTCGGAACGGTCAGGCGGGGAGCTCAACAAGCCGGGGCGAGCGTGCTCGGGGTGCTGATCGGGTTCGCAGCGTGGCACGTCTTCGGGCTCGACGCGGTCTCCCTTGGGGCGGCTGTGCTGGCCGGGCTGGTCGTTGGGTCGGTGCGCGGTGTTCGCGCCGAAACGACGACGGCGGCGACGGCGGTGGTCGTGCTTACGACCGGCTACATCGACAAGAGCGGCATGCTGGCCGCGCGGCTAGCCGACACCGGGATCGGGATTGCGGTGGGCCTGCTGGTGAACGTCGTGGTTTGGCCGCCGCTGCGAGACCGGAGCGCCGCCAACCAGATAGACGTGATCGATGACCGAGTCGGCGATCTGCTCGCCCACATCGCAGCGCAGCTAGAGAGCGGATTCACGGCAGGTGACGTCGACGGCTGGATCGCCCGAACCGACGAGCTCGACAAGGACCTCGACCGTGCATGGAGCGTGATCGAGGAGGCGCGCGAGAGCGGACGGCTGAACCCGCGGCGGGCTGTTCCGCAGCGGATGCAGGCGGCCGAGGACTTCGTGCCGATTGTCAACCGGCTCGCTCAGGCGGTCGCCGAGACACGTAGCATGGCTCGCACGATCAGGATGGCCCGCGTCCCTCCCGAGGACTGGGATCACGCTTTCCGCGAGCCCTGGTTGGACCTGCTTCACAGATCCGGCACCGCGGTCGCCGACGCCGACACCAGTGGCGTCAGAGCAGCACGGACCGAGCTCAGCGCGCTCGCGGACCGACTGGCCGTCGAGCAGTTGCACGACGACCTTTGGCCGGTCTACGGCGCCCTGCTCATCAACCTTCGCAACGTGCTCGACGCACTCGATGCCGTCACAGAAGCACAGCCGTTACAGGTCCCGTCACCAACGTTCGTCTAGCGTGAGCGGCGAAGACGAGTAACGGCCGCTGATCCGCGGCCGCTACCCGCCCCCGGCGCCGAACGGGCCGCCGGCGAGCAGCGCCCCGCGCGCGGCGCCATCGACGTCGAGCGCGTAGCGGCCAGGCTTCAGCCCGCTGATCCGCGTCGTGACCCGGCCGTGCGCGGGCACCGTGAGAACCCGCGTGCCGGCGCCGGGCAGGACCACGCGGTGCGAGTGTCCGTCGGCCGAGACGAGCGTCAGCTCGATCGGCCCCGACGAGGGCACCGTCAGCGCCGTCGGGGACACGCGATCGCCAGGCCGAATCGTGAGCGTCGCCCGTCGTGTCGCGCGGGCGCCGATCGGCTGCGGCTGGACGGAGCCCGGGTGTATGGCCGAGATGGCCCGCCGCTCCGCGCTGGTGGCGCCGCCGCTCGTCGTGAGGTCGAACACGGTCAGCGAGTTGGCTGGGAACGTGTAGGAGAACGCGCTGCCCAGCGGCCCGAGGCTCTTGACCTTAGGGGCAACGAGCGTCGGCCGCGCGAGCGAGTTCATCGCCGTCGGGTCGCCGGTCAGCACCGTCGCGGTGCCGCCGCTCGCGCCGGACTCGCCCTGGAGCGAGACCTTCGTGGGCGCATCGGTGCTGCCATCGTTGTCGACGACCACGTACGTGTGGCCGGCGCTGTGGCTAGCGACCTCGAACAGCGTGCCGCTGCCGGACACGAGCTGCGAGCCGATCACGTGGTCACCGTGGCCGTCGGCGAGCATCGTCTGCGCCCAGTACGACGGCGAGCCGTAGCTGTGCTGCGCGTCGTAGCCAATCAGGTTGGTCGGCCAGCTCGGCGCGTTGACGTTGACCAGGAGCGGCGCGTAGGAGGCGCCGATCACGAGGTCGGCGTTGCGCTCGATCCCGGTGAGGAACGCCGCCTCGCCGAGCGCTCCGGCGAGCGTCCCGGTCGGCGTGCCTTGGGTCGTCGCGTACTCGCCCACGAGGATCTTCGGGCCCGAGCGGCTGGCGTTGTCGAACAGGTGGGCGTTCTCGGCGAAGTAGGTGGGATCGTTGTTGTAGTAGTGGTCGTCGAGGATGTCCATCGGCCGGCTGGTCACGGGTGCCGTGGCGACGATCTGCAGCTGCGGATACGCGGCCTTGATCGCGTCGTAGAACATCGGGTAGCGATAGGCGTTGTAGCTGCCGGACTGGTCGAAGAAGTCCTCGTTGCCGATCTCCACCATATGCAGGTCGAACGGCGCGGGGTGCCCGTCGGCCGCCCGCTTCGCCCCCCAGGGTGTGCTGGTCGGCCCGATCGCATACTGGATCTCGTCGAGCGCCTCCTGAACGTAGGGCTGCAGGTCAGCTTGCGGAACGACCGTCCCGTCGAGCGTGTAGCCGGCCCACACGGCGAGCAGCGGTTGGGCGTGCAGCTGCTCTGCCAGCTCGAGGTACTCGAGCAGGCCGAGCCCGTCCTGCGACCAGTAGCCCCAAGCACTGTCGTAGTGCCCGGGCCGGTCCTCGATCGGCCCGATCGTGTCCTCCCACGCGAATCGCGTGTCGATCGTCGTGCCCTCGAGATAGTTGCCGCCGGGAATGCGGAAGTATCCCGGGTGTAGCGCCGCGAGCTTGCGCATCAGGTCGACGCGGAAGCCGTTGGGCTGGCCGTGGTACGTCGGCGGGAACAGCGAAACAATCGTGAACCACAGCGTGCTGTTCGACGCAGCCGGAGAATGCGTCGAGATGACGAACCGGTTGTTCGTCGACGTCGGCGCGCTGCTCGACGTCGTGAGTGTCGTCGTGTACTTCGCCCATGAGCCGGTCACGCCGCCGACCGGCGCGGAGGCGAGCACCTTGCCGGCGTTCGTCTCGAGGTCGACGGTCAGCGGCGCCGACGTGCTGCCGCGCGCGAAGAACGACACCTTGTAGGTCGTCGAGGGGCGGACCGGGATCCCCCAATAGCCCGCGTTCGCGATCCCGGCCCGGCTCCCCGCGGGGATCGTGCCGGTGGTGAGCTTGAGGCTCACGGAGTTGGCCGAGTTCAGTGGGTCGCTGCTGTCGAGGGCGATCGACCCGCTCGCTCCATGGCTCTGCACCGCCGACCACGCGACCGGCGACGGACGAGTCCTCCTTCAGGTCCCGGTTACGGATCAGTTCCGCGTACAGGCCGCCGTCGCCCGAGTGGTTGATCTCCTCCAGGAACGCGCCGAACTGCGTTGGGTTGATCGCCGGGCCCGCCTGCGAGGCGTCGACCGTGAGCTCTCCGGGGCCCGCGAGCTGCGAGATCGTCGGGGCGCCGACGACGCCGCTGTAGATCCGGACGTCGTCGATCCTGCCGGAGACGAAGTCCGTCTTGGTTGCCGTTGAAGAAGCCGCGGCCCACGGCGAACGGGCCGCTCGCCTGCCAGTTCGGGACGAACGACTGCGTCTGCTGGAGCGTGCCGTTGACGTATAGCGAGATCGTCTGCTTGACCGAGTCGTAGACGCCGGTGAGGTGGTACCACTCGCCCGGCTGCGGGATGATCGACGGCGCCGAGGCGATCGTTCCGAGCCCGGCCGGGGAGTCGTACGCGATCCGGGTGAACGCGAAGCGGTTCGTGTCCCCGCGAAGCTGCAGGTAGAAGCCGCTCACCTGGCTGCCGTCCTGGCTGACGAACGTCTGATAGCCGTTGGTGTTCGACAGGTTGACCCATGCCGAAACCGTGAAGCTGTGCGTCGTGTCGATCAGCGCGCTCGCAGCCTCGGCGTACTGGCCAGAGCCCGACAGTGAGAGCGCTGACGGTCCGACGACGCCCGGCCCCCAGGATGCGCCGTTCTGCAACGTGAGCGGGTGCCCACCCGCGGAGGAGTCGTTTGCGACGGTCCCAGAGCCTTCGTCGAAGGTCCAGTGACCGGTGAGCGTCGATGCCGACGCGGACCTGGCGGGCACCGCCGGGACCAGCAGCACCAGCGCTCCGAGCAGCGCGACGAGCACGCGTGGACGAATCGTGTGCACGATCTCCCTCCCTCTACCTTCAACCATGTGAGCGCTAACACGGATACCCATGGGGGCCCAACGGCCAAACGAGAAATTCCGCGCTGGTTGCCGGGACGGTACGGATGCTGACCGCGCCGCCCCGCGAGCATCTGACGCGCAGCGAGGCGCAAAAGGAATCGGTCAGGGCCATCCGCCGCGCCGCACCGATCATCCGCAGCGCTGCGACGACGCTCTGATCCGCTGCTCTCATCCGCCGGTTCAGCGGCGGGCTACGCCGCGCCAGACATGCTTGAACGGCTCACCCGTCTTGTCATGCGAAATCGGGACCGGTACCAACTCGACGTGTTGCCATCCCGCCAGGAGTTCGCGCAGGTAGGCCTCGGAGAAGAAGTGCATGGTCTGGCCCGACTCCTCGGCCACGTAATCCGGCTCGAGTTCGCGCGCGGGCAGATTGCGGGCGCGCAGCGGCCGGTCCTCCAGCGAGTTGAGGTGAAACACGAACAGTCCGTCGGCGCGGACGAGCCGCCCGACCTGCGCGAACACAGCACGGGTCACGGCGTCAGGAAACATGTGCATCGCGACGTTGGACATGACCGCGTCGAAGCTCCCATCGGCGAAGGGAAGCCGCTGGGTCATGTCGGCCACCAGGAACCTGGCCAGCGATCCGAACTTCGCCTGCGCTTGCCCGATCGCCTCGCCCGACAGATCGATCGCCGTGACCGAGTAACCCTCGCCGGCTAGCCGGGCCGCGTCGTTGCCGGTTCCGCATCCCAGCTCCAGGATCGTGCGTACGCCCGCCTGTCGCAGCGGGACCAGGAACGGCCGGGTCCACAAGCCCGCCCAGTCCAGATCATCGCCAGCCTCCAACCGCTGCCGGAAGAACGGATCCCAGAACTCAACACCGGCATGGACCACGTGGCCACACTCTGTCAGACACGCCACGAACCGTTCCCTGCCGCAAACGGAGCCGGGCTCTCGCGCTCGGGGCGAGACCAGGCGTCCGGCTTGACGTTCACTGCTTCGGGTAGGGAAACGTCGATGAGCGGGACTGGAAGCTCAGGATCTTCGGGTTTTGCACCACACCGGCGCGGATCTCGATCGCCCGGTGGACCGTCAAGTCCGCATCCCACGCGTCCCCGCCCGACATCACGGTCGCGAGATATGGGATGAGTGCCTCGCTGATCTCCCAGGTCGACGAGTTCCACAGGTAGGACGGGCTGTGGTCCACGGCGTAGTAGCGCGCGCCTCCCGCGAGCGTGAGCATCGGGTCGGCGAACGACGTCGGACGCGCCCATTCAAAGCCCATCCCCTCATCGCACGAGACGTCGATGAACAGGCTCCCGGATCGGAAAAGGCGCAGCTCGTCGCTGCTCACGACGATGAGCGGGTTGTCGGTGTCCTGCAGGATGCAGTTGACGATGATGTCGTGCTCAGCGAGAGCCTCAGCGACCGATCCGCCCCCTGAGCTGTTGAGAGCCAGTGTGCGGCCTGGCCGGTTGGGGTCACGCTCGTAATGGACTAACCGAGCGGGCGCCATCGGCGACGCGACCGCGGCGACCCCGCGATGCGTCAGCACCGTGACGTCGTGCACTCCGAGCGCGAAAAGCGCGGTCACAGCGCCACGCGCCGTGGCGCCAAAGCTGATCACCGCAGCCCGCAGACGCCGGCCGTAGGCACCCGTCGTGCCGATCAGCGACAACGCGTGCATGACCGAGCAGTACCCCGCGAGCTCGTTGTTCTTGTGAAACACGTGCAGGCTGAAGTTGCCTTCGTCGGTCCAGTGGTTCATCGCCTCCCAGGCGATCAGTGTCAGACCGCGGTCGATCGCCACCTGCGTAATGGCCTCGTCCTGGACGCAGTGCGGCCATCCCCACAACACCTTTCCGGGGGCCAACTCGGCCAGGTCCTCCACCAACGGCTTCGGAAGCAGCACGACGTCACACTCATCGATGAGCTGCTCGCGCGAGCGCAGGCCGCCGACCTGCGCAGCGAGCCGGTCGTCCGAGATGCCGAACCGCTGCCCATAGCCGCGCTCGAGGAAGATGCGACGCCGCAGTTCGGGGTCAATCCGTCCCAGGTGCTCGGGGTGGATGGCGACCCGGTACTCGTCGGGCTTCCGCGACCTGGCGAGGACACCCAAGCTCAGCTGCTCCATACGTGCTCCTGTTCGGGAGCCGACATTCTCAACACCGCGGCGCGCGGCGTCGGCCCGGCGAGCTGGCTCAGGTCAGAGTGCCGGCTGGCAGCACATAGCGGAGCGGCTTCCGCCGTTGCTCGTTGACGCTGTTGTCGAACCGCGATCCGTGCAGTCCGTGCGTTGAAACCGCAGCAACGGTTGGCTCGGGCTGGCCGTCGTGGTCGGCTATCCAGGCCATGACCGACGCAAAGTCGGCGCCCTCGGCGAGGATCGCGGCGCGTTCGATGACCGCACCGCCGGAGGCGTGCGGACGGGCCAGTCGCTTCACCAGGGCGAGAATCTGGTCGTCTTCCATTCTCCACACCGTACTCTCCCCGCGACACGAGGCCCCGCCGACTGTCGCGAAGTCGCCCGGGGCTCGCGCGCCGGCGACCGCACCGACCTCGCGCAGTGGTCAGCCGACCCGAGTCCGTTCGCGGACGATCCGAAGGTTGCTCGTCCGCGCCTGGAGCCGATCCATGGCCGCGGAGATGTCGCTCGGGGGCGCCTCAGTGGACCAGCGCTTGCCGACGCGCCGAACCTCGCCGCGGCGCTCGAGGTCTTCGAGCCGAGCAAGCGCCTTCTCGCTGTTAAGGCCCGCCGCCCGAGCGGCCATCGCCGTCGAGAACGAGCCAGGCAGCTTGCCCAGAGCCGCCCGTAACCGATCCGGCCCCCGGTCGGCTCCCCGCTCGTCCGGGCGCGGCTGCGGAGTCGCGACCGGCTCAGGCGCGGCCGGGACCGACTCCGACGGGGGCGCCGGCTTACGTCCGACCGGCGGATCATCCCCAAAGCGAGCTCGGCAACTGCCGCACAACACAACCGGCTCCCGATCGGCCGGGCGGACGACCTCAAACCGACGCCATCCACGGCCTGAGCGGCAGACGGCGCAGCGCCGTCCGGCGTTTTCTAGCTCGATCAGGTCTTCGGTTTCCAATGGCGTTCTCCCCTCACGATAGAACGTCCGCCGCGCCGTTGCCTTTAAGGGTCACGGGCGGGAGCAATCGGTCGTCGCCGGCGGGGCGAATCAACGAGCGAATTTCGCGGGCTCTCCGCACGTGAGAACGCCCCGGTACCGGCGGGATATGAGGCCGGAACTCGGGGCGCGCTCGAGGGAGGAGAGGTACTACGCGACACATGATGAGCCCAAAGCTTTCAGAAGTCCAAGACTTATTTTCAGCCACAGTCATAAGTTGCACTTATGAGTCGTCGGTGCCGGTCGGCGGCGAGTTGCGCCTCACGTAAGCCGATGCTCCTGAATGATCCCGCACGAATATGCTGCTCGGTGTGGCCGACTCAGACTCAGCGGCACAGGATCCCGCCCCGCAGGGTCGATGTGTCTGCGGCGAGAAGGTCAGCATTGCCGACGCGCACGAGATAACGCTGCCCAACGGGCGGAGCGGTTGGCAGGGCTACTGTCCCGAGTGCGGCGCCCCGCTGTTCGCGATTCGTCGAGGGTCGCGGCCGAGCAGCTAACGCCCGGAGACGCTCCTGATCCTCGACGAGGGGTGGCGCTCAAACGCTCTCAACTACCGCGAGGTCGGTAGAGCGCGGTGCAGCGGCGTGCGGCCGCGCTTGCCGGCCGCCTCGATGATGTTGATCGCCCGCAGGCAGTAGGCGGTCCGCTGCGCGAGCAGCGTGTTACACCCAAGGAGGGTCGCCAGCTCGCGGGTGCTGAATGGCTGCGGCGGAAGCGGCGGCAGGGCACGCACGATGTCGTCGGCGCCGTGGAGCTCGATCCGGGCGAGCACTTGGCGAAGGTGTCGCGCTCCCGGATCGCGCGTTCGCCGGCGCGCACTCACCGGCCGGGCACCGCGGATGTGATCCTCGCCTAGCAGCAGCACCTCAACCGTCAAGTTGGGATGCGTCAACAAGGACGGGAACGCGGTCAGCTTGTCGAACACCTCCGCCACCGTGCCGCGCTTCGGGGACCGGCGGACCGATAACACCTCACCGTGCTCGTCCACGCGCACGATTCGTCGCTCGGCCGCAACAGGATGCACGATCCGAAAGCGGTGCCGGTCAAGCAGCGCGTCGAGCTTGGCCCCCAGTGGGCCAAAGCCGCCGGTCTGTACCTCGACGAGCTCTCCGTCAGCGCGGATGAGGTCGATCACGAACCGGCCGACTGGCACCTCCACCCGGTCACCGGGCGCCGCCAGCATCGCCTTGACTGCAGCGTGCAGCGGGCCCTCGCGGAGCACGCCGATGCTCGACACGCTCCGGAGGCTATTCGGTCTGACGCCCGAGAATTGCCACGAACCGCTCGATCCGGCGGCGTTCATCCTCGGGCAGGGGTCCCGTCGCGTGCACGAGCAACGTCATCGGGCCGCGGTCGCGCGCCCAGGCGGTGACGGTCTCGCTGAAGTCCTCATCCACCCATACGAGCGGCAGGCGATCGGCATAAGCCATCACCGTCGCCTGCTGACGCTCCGCCGTTTCCTCGCGTCGGACGAGGGGGACGCTGATCAGGCCCAGCGTGTGCGCAACCTCGTTGATCGCGGCGAAGCTGCCGCCGCCGGGCAGAAGCGCAATCTCGCCGTCCCCGAGCATCTCGGTCACCCACTCGGCGGGCAGGCCGACGACTGCGGACGCCGCACAGACAAAGTGAAATCGAGGCTCGGACACGTCCGGGAAGCTACCGGGTTCCGGGCGCACCGCCGTCCTCCGGGGCGCACGACGTATTGTTCGAGAGGGATGCTCAGCACATCCAAGCTGACCTGGCGCATCGACACGGGGTACTGGGTTCGGTGAGCGCCACGGCCTCAGCCCGGACCGATGACGGGATCCGGTTGGAGGGGCTGGCCAAGACCTACCGGGGCCCCCAGGGTCCTATCCACGCGGTGCGAGGGATCGACGTGTGGGTCGCCGCCGGTGAGACCGCCGCACTACTCGGCCCGAACGGCGCCGGCAAGTCGACGACGATCGACATGCTGCTCGGGCTCGCCAAGCCTGACGGCGGGACGGTGTCGGTCTTCGGCCGCGCGCCGCGTGACGCCGTCGACGAGGGTCTCGTCGGCGCGATGCTGCAGTCGGGCGAGTTGATCCGCGACCTCACCGTGCGCGAGATCGTCGCGATGATGGCCTCGCTGTATCCGGATCCGATGGACGTCGACGAGGCGCTCGAGCTCACCAGGCTAAAAGACACCGCCGGGCAGAGAACGCAGAAGCTCTCCGGCGGACAGACCCAGCGCGTCCGTTTCGCGATCGCGCTGGTGAGCAACCCCGACCTGCTGGTGCTCGACGAGCCGACGGTCGCGATGGACGTCGAGGCCCGCCGGGAGTTCTGGGTCATCATGCGCGAGTTCGCGGCGCGAGGTAGAACGGTCCTGTTCGCGACCCATTACCTCGAGGAGGCCGACGCCAACGCCGACCGCGCAATCCTGATGGCCCACGGACGGATCGTCGCCGACGGCCCCACGACCGAGATCAAGGCACGCGTCGGCAGGCGGACGATCCGCGCGACGCTCCCGGACGTCGATCAGGCAACGCTCGCTGCGCTGCCCGGTGTCGCGTCAGCCGATCGGCACGGCGACGCCGTGATCCTGAGCTGCACGGACTCCGATCAGGCCATCCGGGCGCTGCTGGAGAACCATTCGCTCGCGCGTGACATCGAGATCGCCGGGGGAAGCCTCGAGGAGGCGTTCCTCGAGCTGACGGGCGAGCCAGACGACGAGGCTGGGCCGCCGGCGCGATGAGCGGGGTCGCCTATACCCGTTACGAGCTGCGGCGGACGTTCCGCAACCGGCGCTTCTTCCTCTTCTCGCTGGGGTTTCCGCTGGTCTTCTACTGGCTGCTGGCCGGGCCGCAGAAGAACAACCACAACTTCGCGGGCAGCGGCCTGTCGGTACCGCTCTACTACATGGTCGGGCTCGCGGCGTTCGGCACGATGGTGTCGATGATCTCGACCGGCGCTCGGATCGCCGGCGAGCGCCAGGCCGGCTGGACGCGCCAGCTGCGGATCAGCCCACTGTCGGTGCGCGCCTACTTCCGTGCCAAGGTGCTGACGGGATACGGGATGGCGATGTCGAGCCTGCTGCTGCTCTACGCCTCGGGCGTCGCGCTCGGCGTAAGCCTGCCTGCCCAGCGCTGGCTCGAGATGACCGGCCTGATCGTGGTCGGTCTGCTGCCGTTCGCCGCGATGGGAATCCTCATCGGCCACCTCGTGACCACCGACTCCGTCGGCCCAGTGATCGGCGGCGGGGTATCGATACTCGCCTTCCTCGCCGGCACATGGTTCCCGATCACCAGCGGCTTTCTGCACACGCTGGGGCCGTTCCTGCCCTCGTGGTGGCTCGTGCAGGCCAGCCACGTCGCGCTCAACGGCGAAGGCTGGGGCGCCCGCGGTTGGATCACCGTTGCTGCCTGGACCGTGATCCTCTCCGCCGCCGCCGGTTGGGCCTACCGCCGGGACACGAATCGGGTGTAGTTGGGGTCGACCCGCTCAGGGCTCCCCGCCGGCCGAGGACTCGCGGCTCCTTGACGTTCCGAGCCGGGGCGAGTAGTTTGCGTACACGTACGCAAACTGAGACGGGAGGCGAGACATGGCTGACGTGGCCCCGACCCTGTATCCCTCAATGCGCTACCGCGACGCGCCCGCGGCGATCGAGTTTCTGAAGGACGCATTCGGGTTTCGCGAGCGCGAGGTGATCGCCAACGAGGACGGCACGATCGCGCACGCGGAGCTGAGCTACGGGCCGAGCATCCTGATGCTGGGTTCCGATCGCGACGATCCTCCGTATGGCCGGCGCGCAGGCCAGGGCTGGCTGTACGTGGCCGTCGACGATCCCGACGCTCACTGCCGGCAGGCGCGCGCCTCCGGCGCCGAGATCATCGTCGATCTGCATGACACCGATTACGGATCGCGTGACTATTCCGCCCGCGATCCTGAGCAGAACTTCTGGAGCTTCGGCACCTATCGCCCGGCGCCCGAGACGACGGAGGCGCCGCCGGCCGCCGCGGTTGATTGAGCACTACTGAAGGCGTGTTGCCGCGGCCGCCGGGTCGCGGCGGCCGCCCGGCCCGGCTGTCGCGCGATCAGATCCTCGAGGCCGCGCAAGGGATCATCGAGCGCGAAGGCATCGACGCGCTGACGATGCGGCGCCTCGCGCTCGAGCTCGACAGCTCGGCGATGGCGGTCTACCGCCACGTGCGCGACAAGGACCAGCTGCTGGTGCTGCTGCTCGACCGGCTGGCAGCCGCCGTTCGCAGGCCCCGGCTGCCGCGCGAGCCCCGGGGTCGCCTGATCAAAGCCTGCCGCGCGATGCACGACGGTCTCGGCACGTACCCGTGGGTCGTCGACGTGCTCGCGCAGGGAGACCTGATCGCGCCGTCGATCTTGTGGCTGATGGAAGAGATCGTCACCGCGTTCGTCGCCTGCGGGCTGTCGCATGCCGAGGCTGCCGACGGCTACCGGGCTGTGTGGCAGTTCACGGTCGGCGCATTGATCGTCAGGCGTGGGGTGGAACGTGTCGCGGCCCTCGGACGCCGGCCGTACGTGATCGAGGTCCTCACGAACGTCGACCCACAGCGGCTGCCGACCCTGGCGGCGCTCGCGCCGCATTGGGCCAGTGCGCGCGCGAGGGACAGTTACGGCGTCGGAGTTACCGCGCTGATCGACGGGCTGATCGCCAGGGCCAGCGGCTAGCTGTGTGCATGTTGCGCCAATCCTCCGCCGGCGTTCGGGGTTTGGCGCGCTATGGGCCTCCTGGTGTTGATAGCGCGCCAGAGCCCACGCGCCGCGGTGGGTGTGGCGCGTCATGCACACAAACCGCAGGGGAGGCTCAGCCGCCCGCCCGCCCGCTCGCGCGCGCCGTGCCCGGCGCCGGCGATCAGCGCACCGGCGCCGGCACGAACCCGGCGATGGCTTCGGTCACCGCCACCGGATTGTCGATCGGGACCCACGCCTTGGCTCCCGGAACCGGCACCAGTGTGGCGTCGGGGAAGTCGGAGGCGAGCCGCTGCGCGTGCGCCATCGGGAAGAAGTCGCACGCGTCGCCCCAGATCAACAGGACGGGCCGGTCGAACCGCGGGATCGCCCCGGCGGCGTTGACGAGAAGCTCGGGGCGAAACCCGGCCGTCGCCGCGACCAGGTCATCGGCCACCCGTCGATCGCGTCGCATCGGCCCCATGAACGACTGTTCGCGTTCGTGGTCCAGTCCGCGCGCGGTGACGGTCGCGATGCCTTTGCGCCGGAGGAACGACGAGCGCGCCTGAAACCGCATCAGTGATCGAGCGAGTCGGGGAAGCCGGCGAAACAACGGGCCAGCCTTCTTGAGCGCATCCGGTGGGAACTGGTCGTAGTTGTCACAGTTGGTCAGGACCAGGCGGCCGATCCGTCCGAGCGCCGGATGGTCGCTGTCCAGAGACAGCAGGAGAAGGCCGCCGGCCGTGTCGTTGGCGACGACCGTCGCGTCCTCCACCTCGAGCAACTCGAGGCAGTCGAGCATCAGGCCAGCCAGCGAGGTCGCCGAACGGTCTGCGCCCGGGGACAGCGGCCACGGATGCGCTCCCAGCGGGAGGTCGATCGTGATGCAGCGGTATTGGTCCTCGAGCGCGGCGACGACGTCACGCCACAGATCGTGATTCGCGAGCGCGCCGGCGAAGAAGACCAGCGTTGGCCCGTGGCCGGACGACTGCCAGGCGACCGGCCCGAGCCGGGTTTCGAGCGTTTGAGATTCCATGGGTACACAACATACTCTTGGTATGTGAGTTGTCAAGCCAAGCCCGGCTCATCAGCAGGCCCCCGGGTCAGCGCTTCTTGCGAGGAGGCGTCAGACCTCGGAGCATCGCCTCGATCGCCTGCGCCAGAGCGGCTCTGACCGCCTCCGGGTCACCTGAGCGCGCGATCAGGAGACCGCCCTGCAGCGCCAGGCCTCCGACGAGGTGTGCGAGCACGCCGGGGTCGAGGTCGACTATCTGGCCGCGCCCGATGGCCGTGGCGATGAACGCCCGCATCGCCAGGTGGCTCGGGTGCTGGTCGGCGGGGCCGTCCGGCTCGAGCCCGAGCACCGTCGGCCCGTCGATCAGCGTGATCTGCCGGACCTCTGGGTCGAGCGCGACTGCCAGGTAGGCGTCCACGCCGGCCACGATCTGGTCAATCGGCGACTCCTTCACGCCGGCGGTTTCGGCGGTCCGCGCGAGCGCCTCGGCTTCCACCTCCGACCACACCGCGCGGAACAACGCCTCCTTGCCGGCGAAGTGGTGGTAGACCGCACCCTTGGTGACGCGGGCCGCCGCCGCGATCTCGTCGACCGACGTCTGCCCGTAGCCCTTCTTGCCGAACGCGGCGCGGGCGGCGGCGAGCACGGCCCGGCGCGTCGCCTCGACTTGCTCGGATCGGAGCGTGGGAGACGACTCGGTGGCGCCTTCGTCTGTCCGTCCTCGCCGGGGCACGCGGCGAGTATGTCATCGGACCCGTGGCAAATCCGGCGTTCGCGGCGGCTCGCATGCCTGGCCCGGCGTCTATTGCCGGCCGCTGAGGAATCGGGCCAGCAACCGGCGAACCTCGGGATCGCGAGCCCGGAGCTGGACCGAGTGGCCGGCCCCGGGGACCTCGAGCAGTTGGCCGTCGGGCGCAAGCGCGGCCTCGGCTCGCGCCCACGGCAGCGGCGTCGACAGGTCGCGTTCGCCGGACAGCAGCAGGATCGGCACGGCCGGAAGCTCGGCGGCCGGAGCACCGTCCGGTACCGGGGAGAGCGAGGTCGGCGGCCAGTCCAGACAGCCCTGGGCCAAGCCGTTGCCAGTGGCGGTGGCGCGGTCGAACGGATACAGGTCCGCCGGCGGCGTCGATTCGGCGAGCGCGGAGAGCGTGGCGGCCCGCTGCGCGCGGTCCTGTGCCGGGTCCCACGGGAAGGCCAACTCGAGGCACAACGTGCTCTCGTGCAAACCCTGGCTCAGGAACTGCGCGGGGACCGCTTCGTCGCGCCTGACCGCGGCCAGGAACGCCTCGAGCCGGCCGGCACGGCCAGCGCGGGCAGCGTGCAGGGCGTCGAGCACGCCGGGGTAATGCGGCGCCGCCACGCTGTCGGCGACGAGTGCGTCGAGCACCGCGGGTCCGTCGTGGAGGCGCCGGACGACGGCGGCGAGGTCGGCAGCCGGATCCCATCCGCAGCGTTCGGCCGCGCACACCGACCGCAGCACGGTGGCGCTACGGGCAAGCGCCGCGCGGTAGAGCGGATCGACGCCCGCCTGCGGGACGACGGAGTCGAGCACCATCCGCGCCACGTGGGTGGGGTACTCCAGCGCGTAGCGCTCGGCCACGAACGTGCCGTAGGAGACGCCATCGAGCGTCAGCCGGCGAACCCCCAGCGCCGCTCGAAGCGTTTCGATGTCGGCGACGGTGTCGGCCGTCGTGTAGTAACGCCTGGCCGAACCGACCGAGCGCGCGCACGCGGCAACGGTTGCCGCTGGCACGACGGTCAAATCAGAGGCGCCGGCCGCTTGCTGTAACGCGGGACAGCGAAGCGCGCCGGCTCCGGTCCCTCGCTGGTCGTACATCACCAGCCGGTAGCCGGCAAGCGCGGCCCGCAACTGCGTCTGGATCCGAGTCAGGAACGGAATTCCCGGTTGCCCGGGACCGCCGCTGAGGAACAGCAATACCCCGCGCGGGGCCGCTCCCGCGGTCGCGGCGCCGACGGCCAGCGCCAACGTCCCGCCGCTCCGCCCTGAGTGGTCGAGTGGGACCCGCAGCGTCGAGCACGTGAAGGCCCGTTGGCCGGGGCATGGGTGGGCATCCGTCAGGCTCGCTCGCGCAGCGACCGCGGCCCGGCCGGTGGCGGTGGCGGTGGTCGAGTGGTGATGCGCGCCGCAGCCGGTCAGCCACGCCGCGATCGCGACGACAACGACGGTGGCTCCCCGAGCACCCATGTGGACATCATCGCGCCGATCGGGACGGAAGCGTCATCACCGAGCCGCCGGCCGGTGCGAGGACGTCACCACAATCGGGTGCCCCTCGGTAGGAATACACTTGACGCCCATGCGCAATCGCCGATATCTGCGCGTGTTTCTCGCGTCGCCCGGCGATGTCCGCGAGGAGCGCGACCGGATGGTGCGCGTGATCCGCCAACTCAACAATACGATCGGCGTCAGCGAGGATGTCACCCTTGAGCTCGTACGCTGGGAAACTCACGCCTGGCCGGGGTTCGGCGTGGACGCGCAGGCGGTGATCAATCGGCAGGTCGAGCCGGGCGATATCTTCGTTGGCATTCTCTGGCGCCGCATCGGAACGGCGACCAACCGCAGTATCTCCGGGACGGTCGAGGAATTCGAGAGGGCCTACGGATTGTGGGAGGAGACCGGCCAGCCAACGATGATGTTGTACTTCAACGCCGCTGCGCCTCCTGCCGACCACAGTGGTGACGATGCCGAGCAATATCGGGGTGTTACGGATTTCCGCGAGCTCCTGGCCGACAAGGGTGCCCTGTACTGGGAATATCGTGGTGCAGAAGAGTTTGAAGAAGTTGTGTTCCCCCACCTGTATCGAGAGGTGCTGTCACAGTTGACCGAGCAGGCCGAGCAGGCCGAGCAAGCGGTGCGAGACGAGCCGGAGGCCCCGGAGCCGGCCATACGGGACGACAATGCACAACGGGTGCTGACGGCCCTGGAACAGTCTCGAGGTGGGCAGGGGTACCGTACGGTGAAGGGGTTGGCAGCTCAGACAAAACTCTCGACGGCGGAGGTCGAACGGGTGCTCAACGGCTATCCGCATCTCGTCATGCGGTCCCGGCTGCCCGACACCAAGGGCGCGGCGCTATTCAAATACCGCCGCTAGGGCGACCGGGATCACCCGCGTCGGCTGGTCTGCAAGGATGCGGAACATGAACGGCTTCGTGCCGCACGGTGCGGCGCGCAATGGAGACTTCATCGTCGAGGTCACGCCGGAGCAGGCCGGCTGGGCGTTCAGCGGCCTGCGGGTGGTCGAACTCGAACCGGGCGGGTCGGTATCGCTCGATACGGCCGGCGATGAGCTGATCGTGCTGCCGCTGAGCGGTGGCTGCATCACGCGCATCGATGACCAGGAGTTTGCGCTCGCGGGGCGTGACGACGTCTTCTCGGGGATCACCGACTTTGCGTATGCACCGCGTGACGCTCACGTCGACCTCTCGTCTGAGGGTGGCGGACGCTTCGCGCTTCCGGCGGCGCGGGCTGCGACACGGCTCGAGCCCCGGCACGTCGCGCCCGCCGACGTGCCGATCGAGCTGCGGGGGGCGGGATCGGCGAGCCGCCAGGTCAACAACTTCTGCTCGCCCGAGGCGTTCGAGGCCGACCGGCTGATCGCGGTCGAGGTGCTGACGCCCGGCGGCAACTGGTCCTCGTATCCGCCGCACAAGCACGACGAGGCCGTGCCGGGCGTCGAGGTCCCGCTCGAGGAGATCTATTACTTCGAGGTGGCCGACGGACCGGGCGGACCGGGATTCGGCTACCAGCGCGTGTACGGGTCCGGACCCGGGCGCGAGATCGACCTGTGCGAGGAAGTGCGCACCGGTGACGTGTTGCTGATGCCGCATGGCTACCACGGACCGTCGATGGCGGCACCGGGCTATCACCTCTACTACCTCAACGTGATGGCCGGACCCGACGAGCGGTTGTGGAAGTTCCGCGACGATCCCGCGCACGCTTGGATCCGCGCGACCTGGGCCGAGCAGGATCTCGATCCGAGGCTGCCACTCGCCCGCGTCCGCTGACGCCCGGGCCCGGGCCCGGGCGATCACCGGCCCCCGCCGTGACCCCGCGCCGAGCGTGCGAAACTCCAAACCATGGAGTCCGGTGGTCCGCTGCAGGTGACTTTGACGGGCGATCGGTCGGGCGACTACGTGATCGTGGAGGAGCGGCCGGACGGGTCGCTCGTCGTGGCGCCTGACCGCTCGGGACGATCCTCACCCGGCGCACGACGAGCGGGCCCCCGGGCCGGCGGCTCGGTCACGTCCGGGCCAGGCTCGCTCCTGTCAGGGTTGCTCGCACGTCCGGTCCGGACGCCGCCGAGCATTTCCGAGACGCTGGAAGGCTGGGGAGTAGAGCTCGCCGACGGCGAGACCCCGAGCGACTTGATGGTCGCGGACATCGACGGCGATGCAGGCTTTCTCGCCATAACCAGTCAGCGCTTCATCTTCGTCGCGCAGACCGGCAAGGGACTCGGCGTCGTCCAGGAGAACCTCCTCTCGGCCGCGCGCAACGTCGCGGTGGTCGGCAGTCGCCGGAGGCAGAAGCTGCGCGTCACGTGGCACGGCACCGAGAGTGTGATCTCGCTGCACGACCGGGACGCGCTGGCTCGCCTCGAGAGCCACCTGACCGGCCACGAAATAAGTTGACGGCCAACCGATCCGCGCGGGTCGCGCACGAGGGGACGATCGGGGATCTGCCGTGCCTGATCGCCGGCGAGGGGCCGCCCGTGGTGGTGCTCGCGGGTCTGTCGCCGGACTCGGGCGTGTCGCCGGGGCCGATGCGGCGGGTCCACGAGCAGGCAATGCGCCCGTGGTTGCCGGGCCGTCGTGTGTTCTACCTCAACCGCCGTCCCGGGCTGCCGGCGGGGATGACCATGGCGATGCTGGCCGCGGAGCACGCAGCCGGGCTGAACGGGACGTTCGAAAGCCCGGTCGACGTCGTCGGCCTGTCGACCGGAGGCAGCATCGCCCAGCAACTGGCGGCCGATCATCCTGGCGCGGTCAGGCGGCTTGTGCTCGTCAGCACCGCGTGCCGGCTCGGATCCGCGGGACGGCGAATTCAGCGACAAGTGGCCGCTCGTGTCAGGGCCGGTGCCTCGCGTCAGGCGCTGGCGCTCCTGGCCGCGGATCTCGTGCCGCCGTGGCGGGGGCGCTATGTCGCCGCACTGACCGCCGGCGCCATCGGCCCGCGACTGTTCGCGGACCCGGACCTCCAAGATCTGGCCACGACGATCGAGGCCGAAGACGAGTTCGATCTGGCGGCGTGCGGAGTCGTATGCAGCCCGACGCTGCTGATCGCCGGCGGCGAGGACCGTTTCTACGAGCGCGAGCTGTTCGTGGAGACGGCGGCGCTGATCCCCGACTGCCGCCTGTCCCTGTATCCCAAACGAGGGCATGTGACGGTGACGGCGAGTCCGCGCGCGGTAGCGGAGGCGAACGGGTTCCTCAGTGCCGGCAGGCGATAGGCTCACGATGGCGAGCGAGGTCGCCACCGGTCCGCGGAGAGGGATGTTCCCACCTCGAGAGTTGTGGGTTGCCGACCCAATTTGCCTGACGCCCTCTCCAGCCCGACGGGCCCAGAACGAACGTCCTGACTTCAACGGCGACAACGCCGTCGGATGGGCCGAATACGCCCTGGAGCAGGAGCGGCCCGGCGACGCGGGCGTCGCCGCAGTCCGGGACCTCCTGCGCAGCCTCGGCTCGCGTCCGGTCGTCTGGGGCGCCCACCGGCAACTTCCATGAACACTTTCGTGGCAGCCGTGAGTCTGAGAAGATTGAAGCCGCTGCCGGGGAGATGAAAGGGGCTACTGCCGTGGATGGTCCGATCGATCGACGTGGGTTTCTGACAGGTGCGGGGGTAGCCGGCCTGTCGCTGGCGTACGGAGCCGGCGCGGGATGGGTGGCTCGTGCCGCGGGCACGCCATCGGGCCCGCCGATCCGCGGCCAGGTGATCAAACGCGGCGCGTCCGGGTTCCTGCAGGCGGCACATGTCTACAACGAACGGTTCGACGGCGTGCTCCCGAACCTGGTGGCGCGACCGGTGGACGGCGCCGACGTGGTCACCGCGGTGAAGTGGGGGGTCGCGCACGGCGTTCCGCTGCGGGCTCGGTCGGGGGGCCACAGCTACGCCGGCTTTTCGACGCTGTCGGGCGGCATGGTGCTCGACCTGCGCAACATGCGGAGCATCTCGGTCAACGTCGGGAAGCGCACGGCGACGATCGGCGCGGGCTCACAGCTGGTCGACGTGTACGCGGCGCTCGCGGCCCACGGTCTGACGATTCCGGCCGGGTCGTGTCCGTCGGTCGGGATCGCCGGGCACGCGCTCGGCGGCGGGATGGGCCTCGCCGGTCGCCAGTTCGGGCTCACCGCCGACAATCTGCTGAGCGCGAACATCGTGACCGCCGACGGTCGGCTGCGGACGGCAAGCGCGCAGAGCAATCCCGATCTCTACTGGGCGCTTCGCGGCGGGGGCGGCGGGAACTTCGGCGTCGTGACCAGCTTGACGTTCCGGGTGCACCCGGTGCCACGAACGGTGGCGGGCTTCACCGTGACCTGGCCGTGGACAAGTGCGGCCGATGCGCTGGCCGCCTGGCAGGCGTGGGCGCCGCACGCGCGATCGCAGGTGACGTCGATCTTCCATCTGAACGCCGGTGGCGGGACTTCGGTGAATGTGAGCGGGCAGTACTTCGGTCCGGCCAGCGACCTTGGCGGGCTGCTCGCGCCGCTGACCGCAGTCGCGGGCGCCCACGTGTCTTCCGGCGATTTCGGCTACCTCCAGGCGCAGTTGATGTGGGCTGGCTGTTCGCACATCTCACAAGCGGCGTGCCACACCCAGGGCACCCGACCCGGAGGAACCCTCCAGCGCGAGAGCTTCCAGGCCAAGTCCGACTACGTGGCCAATCCACTCCCGGCTGCAGCTCGGCAGGCGCTCGTGCAGGCGACCGAGGCTCGGGCGAACATCTCCGGGAGCGGCGCGATCCTGTTCGACTCCTACGGCGGCGCGATCAATCAGGTCAAGCCGGCGGCGACCGCGTTCGTACACCGGAAGGTGCTCTTCTGCATGCAGTACCTGAGCTACAACGGTGGCGCCTCGTGGCTGTCCTCGACGGCCGCGAAGATGACCCCGTACGTCACCGGCGGCGCGTATTTCAACTACACCGATCCCAACCTCAAGGGTTGGCAGTCGGCTTACTACGGATCGAACTATCGGCGACTGCAAGCGGTCAGACGCGCCGTCGATCCACACCACTACTTCAACTTCCCCCAGGCGATCGGGCGTTAGTGGCGGCCCAACCACGGTAACCCGTTCGTCGAGAAATTTTCGGCGGACGGGAAGACCGGCGGGTTGGCGGCGTCTTTAACCAGGAGGTCCGCGCGCCCTTCCGTCCAGCGCGCGCGTGAATGATCAATGCGCTGAGCCGCTCCCCACAGCGGCACAGTGAAAGGCGCACGACGCAGATCGGAGAGAGACGTGACTACGCATTCGCAAGAGCACGCGACGAGCCGGCGGTCGTTCATCATGGGGGCAGGACTCGGGGTGCTGGGCGCCACCGCGCTATCGAGCGCGCCCGAGGCGTTCGGTAAGGGAAGTCTCACGAGCGGGGACGCGGCGATCCTGCGCTTCCTGTCCGCGGCCGAGATCCTCGAGACCGATCTATGGCAGCAGTACAACGAGCTGTGCGGAATCCAGGACAGCGAGGTCCCCGGAGGCACAGGGAACAAGGCGTTCACCAAGGCGTTGTCCGTGCTGGATTCGGATATGGCTCAATACGTCCACGACAACACCGAGGACGAGTTCACCCACTTCACGTTCCTGAACGCGTACTTGAAGTCGCGTGGCGCACAGGCGGTGAACCTCGATCAGTTCAGGACGCTTCCGGGTAGCACAGCCACCGGCGCGGCGAACCGCAAGCGGCTCACGAACCTGATGCAGTTGAGCGTTGACACCACCTGGTGGACGCGGTACCGCTCGCGGCATGGCAACCCCGACCTGGGCAGCTCGTTCCGGCAAGCCGTGCCCGGGCTCGTGAAGGGCCAGATGTTCCCCGCGATTCCGCGCACCGACGCGGACCTGAAGCCGGCCAAGCACCTGCAGGCGATCGCCAACACGGCCGGTTTTCACTTCGCGACGATCGAGCAGGGCGGCACCAGCCTATACCCCTCGCTGGCCCAGCGGGTCAGTGATCCGGAGGTGCTGCGGGTCGTGCTCAGCATCGGGCCAACCGAGGCGATGCACTTCCAGACCTGGAGTGACAAGGCCGGCAACGCACCGCCGTTGACGGACCCGACCAATGGCCTCGTGTTCCCGGATCTCAACAAGCCGCCGTTCGGCGGTCAGGATTTTCAGACCAACCTGATCATGCCCGAGCCCACGAACTTCCTATCTCGCAAGTTCCCGGTGGTCTCGATCGTCCGGCCGACCGAGACCAAAGGGGTGGCGATGAGCGTCGTGAAGTTCCTGACCGCGATGGGACTTTTCATCGGTCAGTCACCGGCGTTCTTCGCGACGCTCACCACGCTGGCTCAGCAGGCTGACGCCGCCGTGCGGTAGCGCTGACTGACAGAGCCGAGGATCCGTCAGGACGCCGGGACAGCCTCGCCGGCAAATATCCGCGCCTCCTCCGGGGTGCGCCGGGCATGCCAGAACCCGAGACCGACGAGCAATGCCATGCAGGCGGCGACAACTCCGAGGCGCCGCTGCGCTAGCTCGGCGCGGAGCGCGCGTGAGCCCGAGCGCTCACGCGCACGTCGATGCTCGTGCGGTGCTTCCCCCAGGCGAGCGTCAGCGACCAGCATCCCGGACGCGGGAGATCGAGGTACGACGGGTAGATCTCTCCGGGCTCTGAGTCAGCCGGCCAGCTGGCTCTGACGATGAGCGACGGGTCTGCGCCGAAGTGGGCGGTGATCCGGAGCGGATTGCCGTTGCGCGGGAACCGGACGATCCACAGAATCTTGTTGGCGGGGTTCGTCGGATGGCCGGCGCGTACCGGGTTGGCGAAGAAGAACGCCCCCGCGGCATCGCCGGCGGACAGGGCGTAGGGAATCGTGAATCCGGGGCTCGAGTCCGACCAGGCGGCAGCGGTCCAGCCCGGCGGCGGGCCGTGGTGCAGCGACGCCGGCCGGCAGCGCGCCGGATCGCTCGCCGCCACGGTCCTCACGCCGGTCGAGGTCGAAGAGCGAGTGCTGTGCGACCGGGCGGACTGGCCGCCGCAGCCGGCGAGCAGCAGCGCGCTCGCGATCGGGATCAAGGGGAGGGCTCGCATCGCCACAACGCGGTCTACACCGCTCGCCGATTTGTGGTTCCCAAAGACGCCGGGAACCGATCGAGCCGGGGCGGTGTAAGGGAACGATGGTGGCGAGCTCGGTCATGGATGATTCGTCGGCGCGAATGAGCGGCCTCACGACTGGCGGGACCGATCCCGAGGAGCGCCGCCTGGTCGCGGCGGCGAAAGCCGGTGATCGCCAGGCATACGCTCGCCTGCTCGAGCGCCATCAGGAGATCGCGTTCCGGGCTGCGTTCGTCGTCACCGGCTCAGCTGCGGAGGCCGAGGACGCGACCCAGGAGGCCTACGTGAAGGCGTGGCTCGCGCTCGGGCGGTTCCGCGCGGACGCGCCGTTCCGTCCGTGGTTGGTCCAGATCGCGATCAACGAGGCGCGAAACCGCCGGCGAGGCGCTGGTCGGCGCGTGGGGTTGGCGCTCCGGCTCGTCGACGACCCCGCGGCCGCGGGGGCGGCTGCCTCGGCCGAGAGCGAGGCGCTCGCCGGCGAGGAGCGCGCGCGCCTTGCCGCGGCGGTCGGCCGGCTGCGCGAGGACGATCAGCTCGTGATCGCCGCCCGGTACTTCCTGGGGTTGTCCGAGGCCGAGGCGGCGGGGGCCCTGGGAGTGCGGCCCGGGACCGTGAAGTCGCGGCTCTCCAGGGCGCTCGACCGGTTGCGAGGAGAACTGGAGGAGGCCGGGTGAACCCCGATCTCGAACAGCGGCTGTTCGCGCTCGGCCTTGCGCTCGACGTTCCGCCGGCACCCGGCGACATGGTGTCCGCGACGATCGCGCGGCTGCCGCCGCGCCGGCCGGTGCGAGGCCGGCGCGCGCTCCGTCCGCTTGCGATCGCGCTCGCGGCGCTGCTGCTCCTGGCCGGCGCGGCGATGGCGGTGCCCACGACGCGCCATGAGATCCTGCGCGTGCTCGGACTGCGCGGCGTCACGATCGAACGCGTCCCGCGACTCCCACCGGTACCGACCGGCCTCGGCGCGCGGCTTGGGCTCGGCCGGCGCATCCCGCTGGCGCAGGCCCGTCACGCGGCCACATTCAAGGCTCTCCTTCCTGCCGGCCCGGCCGTCGCGTATCTGGACGACGACATCGTGGGCGGCCGGGTCTCGCTGCTGGTAGGCCGCCTGCTGATCATCGAGTTCCGCGGCACCGGCGTCCCGTTCGTGCTCAAGCTGGTCGGCCCGGGCACGCACATTCGCATGCTGCGCGTAAACGGCGGGGCCGGCGTATACCTCTCGGGCACCCCGCACCAGCTGCTCCTTTTGCAGTCGAACGGCGAGGCGGTGACCGAGCACGTCCGCGTCGCCGGCAACGTGCTGGTATGGCAGCAGGGCCCGGTGACGATTCGGATCGAGGGAACCCATACGCTCGGCCAGGCGCTGGCGGTGGCGAGGTCGCTCCATTGAAGATGCGCGCCAGAGCCGCAGTCCCGATCATCGTCGTGGTGCTGTTCGCGGTCGCCGCGGGAGGATGCGGCGGCTCGGGACACGCGAGCACCAACGCCGGCTGCCCGGTCACGAAGCCGTCGGGACCGCCACCGCCCGCGAGCGTGCTCCAGGATCTCGGGATGCCGATCGGGAAGGTGTCTGACCCCGGCTGGTACGGCAACGGCGTGCTGTGGACCCAACTGCCGTGGTCGACCCAGTCCATCCGGACGCCGTCGGGCATGCTGAGCCACAAGGTCCCATGGTTCCGCGCCCGGACGGGCACGGTGACCGTCGACGCGGAACCGCTGCACGGCCCGCCGGCCCGGTTTGCCGCCAACGTCGGCAGCCCCGCCTCGTACGGGCCGACCGGTTTTGCGCCGAGCATCATCGAGTTCTCACGGACGGGGTGCTGGGTACTCCATGCGCACCTGGCCGGCCGCCAGCTCGAGGTCGTGCTGCGCGTGTACCCCGCCACCTGACGGACCGACACGATCTGCCGCACGTATATTTCCCTGCGGAGATCCATGAGCATTTCTCCAGACGGAGCGCAGATCCGGCGTTTGCTGGACGTGGGGCGCGCGTTGGTCGCCGAGCACGACACCTAAGCCGCGCTCGACAAGATTTCTCCACGTCGACGCCATCTATCTCGAACGCGGCGTTGGCCGAGCGCAGCAGCGCCTGGAACTTCGAGCCGTCCGCGGTCCGGAACGCCACCGACTGCGATCGCTCATCGAACAGGTAGTTGACGGGCCGGATCACCGGGGCGTCCATGGCCACCGCGAGGCGCCCGAACCGGTGCGACGCCAGCAGTTGCAGGCATTCATCTCGATCCAGCTCCATGACCTTGCGCATGAGGTCAACCTACGGACCACGGTCGCGCGCGGCACCGGGGCCAAAGGCCGCAAGAAACTGCGCAGAACTACTAGGCTCACATATGGTGCCGGCCACCGAGCCGGAGTGAGTACCCGCGATGAAGGTGGACTTATGGCTGCGATGAAGTGGTGGGGATGGGGTCACGAGGGGCTCGAGTTCACGCACGAGGACAAGCCCGCGCTGGCGCCGTTCATCGGTGAGGCGATCGGCGTCGACGTCCGCAGGAAGGTGGCCGCGCCGCTGCGGTTCGATCAGCTCGAGGTCCCCGAGGCGCCGCTGCCGGACGGTCTTCGAGCCGCGCTCGAGGAGGCAGTCAGCTCGAAGTACATCTCCACGGACGCGCTCGATCGCGTCGTCCACGCGCGCGGGAAGTCGCTGCGCGATCTGATCTGGCAGCGCAACGGTGAGCTGCCACGAATTCCGGACGTCGTCGTCCGGCCCGGCGAGGAGGACGAGGTGGCGGCCGTCCTGCAGGCTGCGATCCGGTTCGACGCAGTCGTGATCCCCTTCGGCGGCGGCTCGTCGATCTCCGGCTCACTCGAGGCGCCGGCGGCCGAGACGCGACCGGTGATCTCCGTGGACCTCGAGCGCATGGACCAGGTGCTCGAGGTCGACGGCGAATCGCGGCTGGCGCGGGTCCAGGCCGGTGTGTTCGGACCGCACCTGGAGGAGCAGCTGACGGCGCGCGGGTACACGTTCGGCCACTTCCCGGACTCGTTCACCCACTCGACGTTGGGCGGGTGGATCGCGACTCGGTCCTCCGGCATGCAGTCGGATCGGTACGGAGACATCGCCGACATGACCAAGGGCCTGCGCGTGGTCACGCCGTCCGGCACGCTCGCGATCCGTCCAGTGCCGGCGACGTCGACCGGACCGAGCATCCGGCAGATGGTGCTCGGCAGCGAGGGCCGTCTGGGGATCATCACCGAGGCGACGGTCCATATCCGACGGGTCCCGGAGAAGCGCGTGATCCTCGGCTATCTGTTTCCAACGTTCGAGGCCGGACTGGCCGCGATGCAGGAGATCGCCGCAGGTGAATACTCGGTGTCGGTCACGCGTGTGTCAGATGCGAACGAGACCCAATTCTCGTTTGCGATGCGGGTCCGGCCGACGCTGCTCGACAAGCTCCAGTCGCGCGCGCTGCGTGTCTTCCTGCGCCGGCGGCTCGGGTACGAACTTGACCAGATGTGCCTCTCGTTCATCGGCTACGAGGGCAGCGAGAGTCACGTCGCCCTCCAGCGGCGCGCAGTCGGCAAGCTGGTCAAGCGTCACGGCGGACTGTGTATCGGCTCGGGTCCGGGGGCGCTGTACGACCAGAAGAAGTTCGACATTCCCTACATCCGGGACTATCTGCTGGACCGCGGAGCGGCGGGCGACGTGTCCGAGACCGCGACCACGTGGAGCGGTCTGATGCCGCTGTACCAGGCAGTGACCGCTGCGGCGAACGGGTCGTTCGCACAGGTGGGCGTTCAGGGTTACCTGATGTGTCACCTGTCTCACAGCTACCACGCCGGCGCGTGCCTGTACTTCACGTTCGCGTTCAAGGCGACGTCGCAGGATTCGATGGCGGCCGAGTACGAGGTGGTCAAGTCGGCTATCCAGCAGGCTTTCGTCGACAACGGCGCCACCCTCTCCCATCACCACGCCGTTGGCACCGAGCACGCGCAGTGGCTCGAGCAGGACATCTCCGCGCCCGGCGTGGCGATGCTCGAGGCGCTGTTCGCCGGGACCGACCCGGGGCGTCACCTGAACCCCGGCAAGATCGTCGGATCGGACGGGCTGACCCGCGCCGGCGCGACCTCGTCGTCTCTAGACTGGCCAGCCGATGGTCGACGATCCGTACTCGATCCTGGAAGTATCGAGGCACGCGACTGACGAGGAGATCGAGCGCGCCTACGGGCGCCTGCTCAACCTGTTCGATCCCGAGCACTTTCCCGGTTCGGCACAGGACGCGCGCAAACGCCTCGATCAGCTGAACGCGGCGTACACGCAGATCCGCGGCGGAGAGGTCACCGACGCCGATGGCCCTTACGCCGAGCACGCCGACGACACCGAGGACACCGAGCCGGAATACTCCGAAGCGGAGGAGACCGAGTCCGAGGACGAGCCGGACAAGCGCCAGTCCGCAATCGCGCAGACGCTCGCGCGGCTCGGCTTCATATCCGAGGCGGCGACCCACGGACGCAACCTCGCCGTCGAGGTACTCGCAGCGCTGCTACCTCCCGGGGCGGACATCGGCATCTGCCTGACCTGTGTGGGCGTCAAATCGAGCGGTTCTTACCAGTGCCGGGAACGGCGCGGCACGTTCCCGGGAATGAGGATCGACAAGGGCGGGGTGCACGGAGCTGGTCACTACGTGCAGGCGATCGAGCGAAGCGAACTCGTGTTGTGCACTTCAGATGAGTTGCTGTGGACCGTTACGCAGTACGGCGGGCGGGGCGACAGCGGCTTCGAGGACACGGTGACGCTGTACTCGATCCCGTTCGAGGACATCCTCGGAGCCGAGGCAAAGGGTCACAAGCGAGACGTCGTCGACGTGTGGATCGACGACGGGCCGACGGTGTCGATCCACACCCCGGCACGCGAGGCCGACGCTCTTTCTGATTACGTAGAACGCGCGGCAGCGTCGGACTGATTGGCCCGGCCGCAGCCGTCGCTCCGCGGCGGCCGCGCGGCGGTTCGGCCTGCGCGCGGTTTCGCTGGCGGCCTCGACGCCGGCGAAGCTCGCCCAGGAGGCTTCCGGGTGGTGCGACGATACGTGAGTGCGCCGCAGCAAATTGATCGCAGTGGTGCTCGCGTCACTGGTTCTCGCCGGTTGCGCCGGCAACGAGGAATGCGACGGGCACGCGTGCGTCGGGAACTGGAAGCGGGACATGGCGCTGGGCGGCACCGTCGTGCATTGCCCCGATGGTTCCTGGTCGCACGCCGGCGGCCTCGGGGACGCATGCGGCGGGCACGAGCGTAAGAAGTAAAGGGCGCGGGTGCAGTCAAGCGAGCGACGCCAACGCGTCGCACAGGCGATCCGCCTCTTCGGCGGTCGTGTAGTGCAGGTACCCGGCGCGCACGGCGCCGCCGGACGTCTCGAGCCCGAGCGCGGTCATCACGCCGAGCGCGTAGTAGTTCCCGTGATACGTGAACAGCCCTCGCTCGGCGAGCGCGACGCTGAGCGCCTCCGCGCCCAGGCCGTCGAGGTTGAAGCAGAAGGTCGGGGTTCGCTCGGCGGTACGCGCCGGATCCGCGATGCCGTACAGCCGCAGCCCGGGAATCTCGCTCAGGCGCTCGAGCGTGTGTCTGGTCAGGGACTGCTCGTGAGCCTCGATCCGCGCGTAGGCCAGGTCCAGGCGGGCGGACCGATCGCTGCCCCCGCCGCCCAGCGACTCGAGGTACTCGATCGCCGCCATGAAGCCGGCCAGCGCCTCGTGGTTGAGGGTGCCGGTCTCGAACCGGTGGCCGGCCGGCACCTCGAGCGCGGGACGGACCCGGTCGGCGGGCAGTGAGCGCGCGAGGTCGCCGCGCACGGCGGCGACGCCGAGGTGTGGCCCGAAATACTTGTAGGCGGAGGTCAGCAGCACGTCGGCGCTCATGGCGGCCCGGTCCACGCGCCGGTGCGGAGCCAGGTGGACGCCGTCGACCCAGACCAGCGCACCCGCCGCGTGCGCGGCCGCCGACAGGCGCTCGAGGTCAGGAATCGAGCCGAGCGCGTTGGATGCGAGCGTGAACGCAACGACGCGCGTTCGCGGCGAGATCAGCTTCTCGACCGCCTCTGGGTCGAGCGTCCCGTCGCTCGGGTGCAGCGGGGCGGTGCGGGCGACCAGACCGCGATCGGCGGCCACCAGCAGCCACGGCGAGACGTTGGCATCGTGGTCGAGCTCGGTGACGATGACCTCGTCGCCCGGCTCGAGCGTTCGCGCGACCGCATGGGCGAGCAGGAAGTTGATCGTCGTCGTGTTCGCTCCGAACACGACCTCCTCTTCGGTGCACCCGAGGAAGTCAGCGGCGGCCGCGTGAGCGTCGTGGAGCAACTCCTCGGTGGCGATCGAGGTCGCGAACGGGCCGCCGACGTTCGCGTTCGCGCCGAGGAGGTAGCCGGCAACCGCCTCGGCCACCGAGTCCGGCGTCTGCGAGCCGCCGGGCCCATCGAGGTACACGGCCGGAACGCCGCCCACCTGGCGTTCAAGCGCTGAGAAGCGGCGGCGGATGCTCGCGACGTCGAGCCCCTCGGTCATAGCCACAGCCTCTCACACCGAGGCGATCCGGGCCTCGACGAAGGCGGCCGGCAGGTAAGGCATCGCGGCGGCTCGCGTAAGGGGTCGGGACGGTCAGCTCGCTCCGTTTGCCCGATGTGTACTGCGCCTCTCAGCTCCATCATCTCTGGTGTCAAACCAGGAGGAACTGAACATGGCTATTTCAATGCTTGGTGGATGGTCGCTCGACTCGCTCGCCCCGACGGTCGCGCTGCGGATCGCGCAGAGCGACGAGGCCCAGGCCGTCCGGCGCCTGGCCGCGCTCGATGATGCGCGGGCGCTCGAGGGGCCCGTGCTGCTCGCGGTCATGGACGGCGAGCCGGTCGCCGCGATCTCGCTGCTCGACCGCCGCGTGGTCGCGAATCCGTTCGTGCCCACGGGCGATGTGGTCGAGCTGCTGCGCGTGCGCGCAGAGCACATTCACGGTCCGGGTCCGGGCTCACGGCGGGGCCGGCCAGCGCTGCTTCGTCGGGCGGCGTGATCGTCAGGACGGCGGCCGCCGCGAAGCCGCAGATCATTGCGGTGGCGAACTGATCGCGGGCGCGGATGCGCGTGTGCTCGAGCACGGCGCCGGCGTCGTCGAGCTCGCGTGCGGTCACCCAACCGACAGTACCCCGCTCGCGCGCGCCTCACGCCCGCAGGTCACCCCGATGGCCCGCAGTCACCCGGATGCGCCGATGGCGCGTGGCGGTGCGGCGGGAGATCTGCGGCAGACCGACGACGGCGGCGACCGCGCCGGCGAGCGCGAACCCCGCCGCGATCAGGAACGCAAACCGGAATCCGCTGGTCAGCGCCTGTGCCATGACGTGGGGTCCAGGCACCGCATGCCGCAGCCGGCTGCTCGTCCGGGACGTGGCGAAAGCGACCAGAACCGCGAGCCCGATCGCGCCGCCGACCAGCCGTGCGGTGTTCGTGATTCCCGAGGCGAGGCCGGCTTCGTGCCGCGCGACCCCCGACGTGGCGGCGATCGTGGCGGGCACGTACGTCAGCGAGATCCCGATCGAGACGATCAGGGAGGGCGCGACGAAGCTGCTCAGGTAGCCGCCGTCTGACGAGATCCTCGTGAACAACAGCATGCCGGCGGCCTCGAACAGCATGCCGGCCACGACCACCGCCTTCGCACCGAACCGCGCCACGAGCTTGGAAGCCAGCGCCGAGCCGGCGCTGATGCACAGCGCCATCGGCAGGAACGCGAGGCCGGTTTCGATCGGCGAGTAGCCGAGCACCTGCTGCAGGTACAGCGAAGCGAGATACCACAGGCCCAGCGTGGCCGCACCGAGGAGGAGCACGACCGCGTTCGCCGCGCTCAGCGTCCGTGAGTCGAAGATCCGCAGCGGCATCAACGGCGCCTTCGCGACTCGCGCCTCGATCACCACGAACGCGAACAGCAGCGCCAGGCCCGTGGCCACCGTCTCCCAGGTCTGGGCCGACCCCCAGCCGGCCACGCCAGTGCGAACGATCGCGAGCACGAGGACCGACAGACCCAGCGTCACGGCGAGGGCGCCGGCCAGGTCGAAGTCCGGAGATCCCGCGCGATCCCGGCTCTCCTCGATATAGATCATCGTCAGCGCCGCCACCACGATCCCGATCGGGACGTTGATGAACAGGATCCATCTCCAGCTGAGCAGGTCGGTGAGGATGCCGCCGAGCAGCACGCCGGCGGCGCCACCGGCGCCCGCCATCGCGCCCCAGACACCGAGCGCCCGGTTTCGCTGCGGTCCTTCCTCGAACGTCGTCGTGATGATTGCCAGGGACGCGGGCGCGACGATCGCGCCGCCGAGTCCCTGGAGGGCCCGGGCGGCGATCAGCATGCCCTCCGACGGGGCGAGCCCGCCGGCGAGGGACGCCGCGGAGAACACGACGAGGCCGGCCACGAACGTGGCGCGGCGTCCGAGCAGGTCGGCGGCACGGCCGCCGAGCAGGAGGAAGCCGGCGAACGTGATCGTGTACGCGTTCACCACCCATTGGAGGTTCTGCGCGGAGAAATGCAGTCCGCTCCGGATCGCGGGCAGGGCGACGTTCACGACCGACAGATCGAGCGTCACCATCAATTGAGCGAGGCACGCCAGCGCAAGCGTGGCGCGAGGATGAGAACTGATCACGAGGTCATCTCCTGTGCGGTTCGAGTCCTGCGGGGGTGACTCCGACGATGACGGCGACCGCACTTGCTCGCACCGGCGAGGTCGCCGGTCATGCCCACCGGTCCGCGGCCTGGGAGAATCCTTGGCCATGACAGCGCTGGCGGAGACGATCGCGGCCCAGGGCGACCTGCTCGACGACGTCCTGTCGCTCAACCTCGACGACGCGGCGGATCGCGTCAGCGGGGACAGGCGAGTCTGGTTCGTCGGCACCGGAACCAGTCAGCACGCGGCCGAGCTCGGCGCGTCGATGTTCGGCGCGGGACAGAGTCCGGCGCGGTGGAGCTCATCGGCGGCGTTCTGCTTTGACCCGCCGGCCGTGGGCGGGGATGACGCGGTCGTGATCATCTCGCACACGACCGAGACCGCCTTGGCGCGCCGGGCCCGCGCCCTGGCGATCGACGCCGGCGCTCGGGTCGTCTCGATCACGGCGCACGGGCGCGGGTGGCCCGAGGCCGTGGAGGCGGCGCCGCTCGAGCGCGCCGAGACGTACACCGCGAGCTACCTGGCGGCGCTGCTCGTGCTCGCGCGCCTCAGCGTCGCGGTGGGTCAGCCCGGCTTCGACGAGCGCCAGCTGTCAGAGCTGCCCGGGCGGGTGCGTGCCGCCGCCCAGGCGCCGGCCGTGCTCGACGCGGCACCCGAACGACTGATCGTGCTCGCCGGGGTGGGTCCGGGCGCCGTGACCGCGCGCGAGGGCGCGCTGAAGCTGCGCGAGGCTTCTCAACTGCCCGCGGAAGGATACGAGGCCGAGTACCTGCTCCACGGCACCGCGGTCCCGCTCGGACCCGGTGACGCGCTGCTGGCGATCCAGCCGGCGGACGATCGGTTCGGCCTGCTCGGGCGGCTCGCCGACGCTGCCGCGAGCGAGGGGCTGCTGGTGGCGACCGTCCAGGAGCCAGGGGGACTTCATCCGGTGCTCGCGCAGATCCCACTCACCGTCCGCCTGCAGAAGCTCGCTTCGGATCTGGCCGACGCCCGTGGCGTCGATCCCGACAAGGTGATCCGGGGCGGGTGGGCCGATGAGGAGCTCTGGGGCGCCGGGGCCCCTTGACCCGACCACCCGCGCCCGTGTAGACCACGAGGGCACCCACGAACGCGAGGAGGTCCATCCATGGCCCGCAGCATCACGAAACGGCGCAAGGTCGCTGCCGCCGAAGTCACCGGCGCGCACGTCACGGGCGCACATGCGGTCGGCGCCCGTCTGCTCGGACCCTCGGCGATGGGTCCGCTGGCGATCGCGGTCTGCGCAGTTGGCGCAGTGGCGATCGGGCGGCTGGCGATCGCCGAAGCAGTTATCCGCAAGCTCAAGGCGGAGGAGATCGAGATCGGCTCGTTGAAGGTGCGCGAGCTCGAAGTCGGCGGCCGCCGTTTCCCGGAGGAGTAGCGAAGCCGACCACCGGATGTACCAGGCGTTCGAGACCGCGCTGAACGGGTCGCTGGTGAACGAGTCAGACACGCACCGGGCGAAGCACGTCGGCGCGCATCGGCTGTAGGAACCAGCGCTCGCCGGCGCGCTCGCCAGGCTCGCCGAGTCGCTCCAGCGCGGCCGCCAGCTCGTCCTCACGGGCATCGAACCACTCGGCTCGGCGCGGGTCGACGCTCACGACGCGGGCGCGCAACGCCGCCAGATCGGCGACCTGAAGCCGCACCTCGTAGTCGATCGTGGTCGCCCGGTGCAGGCCGGCGCCCGCGGCCTGCGACAGCGCGGTCTGTGCCGCCGCCCGGACCTCGACCTCGTCCTCGACCATCCGCGTGAGCTCGAAGAAGTTGCCCTCGGCCAGCGGCTCGGCCACGTACACAGCCCCGTCGGACCGGATCACGCGGCGAGCCTCGCGCAGTGCCGCGGCCATCTCCGCCGGTGGGACGTGGTGGAGCGTGCGCATGAACACCGCGATGTCGGCCGACGCGTCGTCGAGCGGGAGCCGTTCTCCGCGTCCCACGAGATAGTGGGCGCCGGCGCCGTCATCGAGCTCGATCGCCGCCGCCAGCTGATCCTCGGAGATCTCGACGCCGGTGACGCGGGCACCGCGCGCCGCGAGCGCTCGCACCAGTGCGCCCTGACCGCAGCCGATGTCCACCACGTCCATACCGTGAGGTGGCGCCAGCCGCTCGAGCATCTCGAGATCACCGATCACTTCGCGAGTCATGGCGCCAATCGTATTCGCGGGCGCGCAGAGGGCCTTGTAGGCTCGGATGGATGGTCTCCAAGTACGGCTCTCTGTTGTCGGTTCCGGGCTCGGCGCGGCTGTTCGCGAGCGCGCTCGTCGGCCGGCTGCCGCAGGGCATGTCGTCGCTCGCGATCCTGCTGCTGGTGCGGGCCGCGACGCACTCCTACGCCGTGGCCGGAGTCGCTGTCGGCGCGAACGCACTCGCGACCGCGGCGTGCGCGCCGCTGGTGGGACGGCTGGTCGACCGCTTCGGGCGCGCCCGGGTGCTCGCCCCGTTTGCGTGCGCCCAGGCCGCCGTGTACGTAGGGCTGACCGTGGCCGCCGAGGCGGGCGCGGGCGCGGTCGTGCTGATCGCACTGCCGGCGCTGGCGGGCGCGCTGCTCCCGCCGATCGCGCCGGTCGTCCGCGTGCTGATGCGCGAGGTGTTCGAGGAGGCCGTACTCGACACCGCGTACGCGCTCGACGCGGTCCTGCAGGAGACCGTGTTTATCGCCGGCCCGCTGCTGGTGGCGGTGATCATCGCGGTGACGTCGACCGATGTCGCGGTGGCGTTGCTGGGCGGCGTCTGCGTGACCGGCACGACCCTGTTCCTGCGCTCGCCGCTCGTACGCACCTCGGCCAACGTGGGGTCTCGCCACGAGCGCCGGTCCGCGCTCGCGAGCCCCGAGCTGCGCGCGCTGCTCGTCCCAATCGCGTTGACCGGAGTCGGGATCGGCGCGGTCGAGGTGGGGCTGCCGTCGCTGGCGCTGCATGCCGGGTCGCGTCCCGCGTCGGGGGTGCTGCTGGCGGTGTGGAGCCTCGGGAGCATGGCCGGCGGCCTCTGGTACGGCGCACACGTGTGGCACTCGACGCTCGTGAAGCGATACCAGCTTCTCCTGATGGGGCTTGTCGTCTGCACGGCGCCGCTGATCGCCGCACAATCGATCGCCGCCGGCGTCGTGTGCAGCTTCCTCGCCGGGCTCGCAATCGCGCCGGTGTTCTCGTGCCAGTACGCGCTCGTGGGCCGGTCGGCGACGGCGGGCAGCGAGACCGAGGCGTTCACGTGGGTGTCGGCGGCGCTGATCGGCGGCCTCGCGATCGGCTCGGCGGTCGGGGGCGCGGTGATCGGGCCGGGCGGGGTCAGCGCCCCGTTCGTGTTCGGCTGCCTGGCGTCGTTGCTCGCGACGCTGATCGCGGTCTCGTTCCGCGGCCGGGTCCAGCGGCCGGCCTCCGAGACCGTCCTCGACTGAAGCGGCCTCCGGGCGCCTACGGGATCCAGCGCTCGCCTGCGGGCGTGACCTGGAGCTCGTGCGTGTACGCGCGAACGCCCTGCTCCACCAGATACGCCACGGCCTTGGCGACCTCGCTCATCTCGGCCAGTGCTCCTGTCGGCGTCCCCTGCGTGAACGCAGCGGTCTTCGGCGACTCGATCGTGGCGTCGACGGCCAGCAGCGCGACGTGGATGCCCGCCGCGCGCATCTCCTGGGCGGCGGCCTGGACGAGCGCGCGGGTCGCGAATGCGCCCGCCGCCCACAGGCCACGCCCCGGGAACGCTCGTTGCGACGAACCGCCGGTGATCTGCACGAGCGCGCCGCCGCCCTCGTTCTGCTCGAGCGCGGCGATCCCCGTGCTGAGGAACACGAACGCCTGCTCGGCGACCGCCACCGTCCAGCCGCGGAACCCCTCGATGTCCGCCTCGGCGATCTCGCCGCCGCCGAACGGGGCGCCGGCGGGGGCGCGGAATGCGGTGACCGCGTTGACGATCGCATCGATCGAGCCCGCCTGCTCGCGGACCGCGGCCAGCGCGCCGGTCAGCGACTCCGGGTCCGAGGCGTCGGCGGATATGGCGATCGCGCCGCGGTCGCGGACGCTCGCCAGCGTGTCGTCGCTGCGAGCCACCCCAGCGGCGTTCCACCCGAGCTCGAGGAAGTGATCGATGATCGCCCCGCCCAGGTTGCGGGCGCCGAGTACGACTACGGTCTTGGCCATCGCCTAAGAGTAGGGATCAGCGCGCTTGCGCCTGAACCCCAGCCTCGAGTCGCTCGAGCAGGTCGCCGAGCTGCTCGAGCTCGTCGTCGGTCAGCTGCGAGCGGAGCAGCCGATCGTGGCGGCGAGCCACCTCGCGCAGCCGGTTGAACAGCTCGATGCCGTCGTCGGTGAGCTCGACCCGCTGGACCCTGCGGTTGCTGTCCTCCCGCCATCGGCGCACGAGCCCCTTTCGCTCGAGCGCGTTCAGATGGTGGGTGAGGGTCGCGCCGGTGATGCCGAGCTCCTCGGCCAGCTCCGACTGCGTGTCCCAATTCTGGCTACGGACGAGCAGCAGGACCTGCCAGGTCGAGACCGACCCGCCGGCCTCCGCCATCGCGCGCTCGAACGTCTGCGTGACCGCGCGCGAGGCGCGCGTGAGCCGAAGGCCGATCGGGGGCGATGCCGGGCGCGAGCTCATCACCGGCATGATAACACGATCACTTGACATCTAAGAATTAGATATCTAAGCTTTCGATATGAACGAATCTTCCTCCCACATAACAAAGGGTCTGGTTGCCGGCGGAGGCGAAAGCCGGGTTGCCGGCGGGGGCGATGGCCGGGTGGCGGGCCGGGGCGAAGGCCGGATGGCCGGCGGGGGCGATCAGCGCCCCGCCCGGGTCGAAGCTCCCGGCCTCGCCTTTGCGGCGATCGTGCTGGCGATGCTGCCGGCCGTCCTCGACCAGACGATCCTCGCCACCGCGCTGCCGACGATCGCCCACGATCTCGGGCGGCTCACCGACGTGTCGTGGGTGATCTCGGCCTACGTGGTCACGGCGGCGGCCAGTACGCCTCTGTGGGGCAAGCTCGGCGACCGCCACGGCCGCAAGCGGCTGCTCGAGATCTCACTCGCGTTGTTCCTCGGCGCCTCGGCGGTCTGCGGAGTGGCTCAGGACATGACGATGTTGATCGTCTCGCGCGCCGTCCAGGGCGCCGCCGCCGGCGGCCTGATGACGCTGGCGATGGCGGCCGTCGGCGATCTCGTGTCTCCTCGGGAGCGGGGTCGCTACCAGGGCTATATCGCGGCCGCGTTCGCGCTCGCGACGGTCGTGGGGCCGCTGATCGGCGGCCTGCTCGTGCAGCACGCGAGCTGGCGGTGGGTGTTCTACGTCAACCTCCCGCTCGGCGCCGTCGCGCTCGCGGGGTTGCATTTCAGGCTGCCCGCGTCCGAGACCGCCGAGCGCCGGGCACCGCTGGACGCGGCGGGCGCGATCCTGCTCGCCGGCGCGACGATCGCGCTGACGCTCGCGTGCATCTGGGGCGGGGACCGGTACGGGTGGGGGTCCGTGACGATCATCGCGCTGATCGCCGGCGGGATCGCGCTGGCGATCGCCCTGGTCGCGCGCGAGCGACGCGCGGCCGATCCGATCGTGCCCCTGAACCTGCTGCGGATGCGCCCGGTGGCGGTCTCGAGCGTGGCGCTGTTCCTGACCACCGCGGCGCTGTTCTCGATCACCGTGTTCGTGCCGCTGTATCTCCAGACCACCACGCGCGCCACCCCCACCCAGGCCGGGCTGCTGCTGGTCCCGATGATGGTCGGGATCACCGTGTCGACGAACCTTGCCGGCCGGGCGATGTCGAAGACCGGGCGCTACAAGCGCTACCCGATCATCGGGCTGGCGCTGATGACGGTCGCGCTCGGGCTGCTCGCGGTCATGGTCTCGCACCCGAGTCGGACGAGCGTTGCCATCGGGCTCACGGTGTTCGGCCTCGGGTTCGGGATGGTCGGGCAGGTGCTGATCGCCGCCGTCCAGAACAGCGTCCCGCGGGCTCAGCTCGGGGTCGCGATGGCGACCACCTCGTTCTTCCGCGGGCTCGGGGGCGCGGTCGGGGCGGCGGTGCTCGGCGCGATCTTCACCGCGCGCACCGGCGTCGGCACGACAGCCGCCGCGAGTCTGCGGCACCTCAGTGCCGGCGCCCGTGCCGACGTCGTCCACGGCGTCCAGGCGGTGTTCCTGACCGCGGCGCCGATCGCGGCGGTGGCGCTGATCGTCGTGCTGGCGCTCAGAGAGGTGCCGCTACGGGAATCGGCACGAGAACCGGCCGGCGCAGGCGCGCCGGCAGCCGGCCGCTGATCGATGAGGTGAGGAACAGCGCATCGGCGCTCGCGAGGCGGTCGAGATCGATCGGCTCCTCGCGGGCGCCGTCGTGCTGTGCGAGCAGCGCGGCGCGAGTCGTGCCCGGCAGGATCCGCCCGTCGGCCGGCGGGGTGATCAGCGCGTCGCCCTCGGCGATCCAGACGTTCGCGTAGGCGGCCTCGAGCACGAGCCCGTCGGTATCGACGAGGAGCGGCACCGCGCCGGGGCGCAGCGCGGCCAGCGCGTCGAGCAGACGCCGATCACGCCACTTGTGCGCGCCGAGGCCCCCCGGCAGCGCGAACGGCTCGAGCACGACGGCCTGCTCTGGCCCGGGTCCGGCGGGCGAGACGATGATCCGCACGGCGCCGTCGGCGTCGGCGAGCACGCGCAGCCGCGAGCGGGTCAGCGCCTCCGCGGCCGCCGCCTGGGCGCCGGCGAGGACCGTCGAGGGCAGCGCGGCGCCGTACAGCTCCGCGACCGAGGCGGCGAGGCGGGCCAGGTGGGGCTCGAGCGCGACGGGGCGGCCGTTCTCCACGAGCACGGTCTCGAACACGCCGAGTGCCGGATCGGGCCTCAGTCCGTGCCGCAGCGCGGCTGGAGGTCGCCGCCGCGGACGCTCGACCGCCGGCACCGGGTCGGCCAGCTGTCCGCCGATCGCCGCGATCGGCCCGGCCGCCTTCGTCAGCGCCTCCGCGAGCTCCTGGTCGGGATCGGAGTCCGCGACGATGGCGCCGCCGGCGCCCATCCAGATCGCATCGCCGGCGGTCTCGAACGTGCGGATCGCGACGTTCAGGTCGAGACCGGCGATCGGGCTGGCGATCCCGATCGCGCCCGTGTACACCTCGCGCCGGGTCGCCTCGAGCGTCGCGATCACTTTCATCGCCTGGACCTTCGGCGCCCCGGTGACCGAACCCGGCGGGAACGTCGCGCGGAGCAACTCGCCGTCGCGCACCCCCTCGCGCAGCCGGCCGGTCACGGTCGAGACCAGGTGCCAGACGCCGGCGTGGCCCTCGACGCGCGGCGCCAGCGCCTCGACGGTTCCGTACTCGCAGACCCGGCCGAGATCGTTGCGCATCAGGTCGACGATCATCACGTGCTCGGCCGCGTCCTTGGTCGACTCGAGCAGCGCTTCGCGGGCGGCGGAGCGCTCGGCCTCGGAGCCGGTCCGCGGGCGCGTTCCCTTGATCGGCTCGGTCCGGACGCTGCGCCCCTCGCGGCGGAGGAACCGCTCGGGCGACAGGCTCACGACGCCGCCGACGAGCGCGCCGAAGCGCGGCTGGGCGCGCGGCAGCGCGCGGGCGAACAGCTCGACCGGGTCGCCCTCGAACCCCGCCTCGAGTCGCACGCACAGATTGGCCTGATACAGCTCGCCGCGCTCGATCCGGCGCCGACAATCGGCGACCGCGGCCACGTGCCCCGCGCCGCCGTTGGCGGCCAACGCGAACGGCGTCGTCTCCGCCGGCGCGGCATACGACGGCTCCGGCACCCGCAACATCCGCTCCTTCCAGACGCTCAACCGCTCGTCCAGGAACGCGTCCCGCTCGGCCGACCACAGCCCCTCGAACCACCAGCGCCCACCGTCGTACAGGACCACGTGGTCGTAGAACGCGAGCGAGAACGACGGGCACACGATCGGGGCGGGCGGACTCGGGGGCAGCCGCTCGACGAGCGACCCGAGCCCATAGCCCAGCCAGCCGACCCAGCCGCCGCCGACGACCGCCTCACCCGCGTTGAACGCAGGCTGATCGTCGATCGCCGCGAACGGGTCGCGATCGGCGTCCGCCACCTCGAGCGGGTGCGAGCCGAGCAGCGTCAGGCCGCCGAGCCATTCGCCCGACAGCGCAAACGGGTGCGCGTCGCCGCGCAGCCACGCGACCGCCTCCTCGGGCGCGAGGCGCGAATCGAGCTCCACCCGAAACGCCCTCACGCGCTCACGTCTCCGCGAAGCGCCGCTCGAGGTCGCGGATCTCGTCCATGCCGATGAACTCGAGGAAGTCGTCGAACCCGAGCAGCGACGGCACCAGCTCGATCGGCGTGCCGTCGGCCTTCACCCGCGCGAGCGCAGACCGGATCGCCGCGGTCGCCGACAGCAGGATCGTCAGCGGGAAGATCACGAGCTTGAACCCGAGCTCGCGCAGGAACCCATAGGAAACCGCCGGCGTCTTGCCGCCCTCGGCGTAGTTGAACAGCAGCGGCACGTCGGGGAACGCCTGCGCCACCGCCTCGATCTCGGCCTCGGACTGCGGCGCCTCGACGAACAGGACATCCGCGCCCGCGTCGCGGTAGATCCGCGCGCGCTGCAAAGCGGCGTCGAGCCCCTCGACCGCGCGGGCGTCGGTCCGGGCGATGATCAGCAGCTCGTCGGACCGGCGAGCGGCAACGGCGGCTGACACCTTGGCTGCCATCTCGCCGGCCGGCACCAGCTGCTTACCGTCCATGTGGCCGCATTTCTTCGGCGTCACCTGGTCCTCGAGGTGGATCGCGGCGACGCCGGCCGCCTCGTACTCGCGAACGGTACGGATCACGTTGATCGAGTTCCCGTAGCCGGTGTCGGCGTCGGCGATCACCGGAATGTCGACGGCGTCGGCAATCCGCCGGGCGTTGTCGACCATCTCCGACAGCGTCATCAGTCCGACGTCGGGCCGCCCGAGCCGCGACGCCGTGCTGCCGAACCCGGTCATGTACGCGGCCGAGAACCCGGCCTCCTCGACCAGGCGCGCCCCGAGCGCGTCGTAGCACCCTGGGGCGAGCACCATCTCGCCGGCCTCGAAACGTTCCCGCAGCGTGGGCCCGCCGCCGGACGCCGAGCGCAGGAGCTCCGCCACGTCCTTCAGTCTCCCGTCGGCTGGACCCCGGCGGCCTCGACCATCAGGATCGCCGTCCGCACCGGGGCCCGGGTCCGGTGCTCGACTCGCTTGGGCACCGTGTAGCCGTGGTGCGGATCGAGCACGACCGTCTCCGCGCCCTCGATGTCGATCAGCAGCTGTCCCTCGAGCACGAGGAAGAACTCGTCGGTGTCGTCGTGATGGTGCCAGTGGAAATCGCCCTCGATCACGCCGAGGCGGACGACGGCGTCGTTGACCGTCGTCAGCGTCTGGTTGAACCACGGCTCGTTGGCCGCGATCTCGCTGGGCAGATCGATCAGCGTGAGGCTTCCGAACTTGTCGTCGAGGTGAATGTCGTAGTCGCTCATCGGTTCAGCAGCTCCTCCAGCTCCGCCATGTCGTTGTCGTCGGGCTGTCCACCGTCCGGCGGCGACGTTCGCGCGCACCTGCTCGGGTTTGGTCGCGCCGGCGATCACCGTGGTCACCGGCACGCGGGCGAGGAGCGCGCCGATCGCGACGTCGATGATCGTGACCTCGCGGGCCGCCGCGTACTGCTCGAGCGCCTCGACCACGTCGAACTGCTCGTCGGTCGCGATCTGGGAGCGCCCCGCCAGCCGCGTCCCGGCCGGCGCGGCCTCGCCGCGGTGGTACTTGCCCGAGAGCAGCCCCGAGGCCAGCGGGAAGAACGGGACGAAGCCCAGACCTAGCCGCTCGCACGTCGGCAGCACTTCGCGCTCGGGCTCGCGGACGAGCAGGCTGTACTGGTTCTGGATCGCCGTGAACCGGGTCAGCCCCCGGTCACGCGCGACCGCGTCGGCCTCCTCGATCTGCTCGGCGCTGAAATTCGACGCGCCGATCCAGCGAACGGTGCCCGCGCGGACGAGCTCGTCGAGCGTCTCGAGCGTGTCGGCAATCGGGGTTACGCCGTCGGGCTCGTGGTACCAGTAGTAGTCGATCATGTCGGTCCGCAGGCGCCGCAGCGACGCCTCGATCGCCTGGCGGATGTATGCGGGCGACCCTCTGGGACCGCGGCCGTCGCCCATGTCCATCCCGAACTTGGTCGCGAGCACGACGTGGTCGCGCCGGCCCTGGAGGACCTCGCCGAGGAACTCCTCGCTGTGCCCGTGTGGGCTCCCGTAGATGTCCGCGGTATCGAGGAACGTGATGCCCTGCTCGAGTGCGGTGTCGACGACCGCGCGCGTGCCGTCGAGGTCGACGCGCCGGCCGAAGTTGTTGCAACCAAGCCCGACGACCGATACCTCGGGCCCGAGCACACCGAGCGCGCGTTTCTCCAGATCAGCCATAGCCAGGGTCTATAGCAAAGCGCCTCAGCCAGCCCGCGTCTGCACCCGACCGCGGAGCGCCTTGCGGTCGAGCTTCCCGACCGCGGTGAGCGGGATGGAGTCGACTATGTGGACCTCGCGCGGATATTTGTAGCCGCCGATCCGCCGACGTGCCCAGCCGATCAGCTCGTCGTCGCTGACGGCATCGGGCGCGTGCAGGGAGACGAACGCGACGACCTCCTCGCCGTGGCGCTCGTCCGGCCGGCCGACCACCCCGGCGGCCGCAACGGCAGGGTGCTCGAGCAGCGCATCCTCGACGTCGCGCGGGTAGACGTTGAACCCGCCGCGGATGATCAGGTCCTTCTTGCGGTCGACGATGAACAGGTATCCGTCCTCGTCGAGGTAGCCGATGTCCCCGGTGTGGAGCCATCCGTCGCGGATCGCCTCGGCCGTGGCCTCGGACGCCTTCCAGTAGCCGCGCATCACCGCGGGTGAGCGGCAGCAGATCTCGCCGGCCTCGCCGGCGGGCAGCTCGAGACCTGAGTCGTCGACGATCCTGACCGTCACGCCGGGAATTGGCAGCCCGACCGAGCCGGGCTTCTCGTGCCCGGCGGGGTTGGTCGAGATCAGAGCCGCCGTCTCGGTCAGACCGTAGCCCTGACGGACCGTCACCCCCGGGATCCGGCGCTCGATCTCCTGCGCGGCGTTCGGGGCCAGCGGCGCGGCCCCGCAGCCGAGGTACCGGAGCGAGGACAGGTCGTGGCGCTCGAGCGGCTGGGCCAGCAGCAGGTGGATCATCGACGGGACGACCGCGCTCATGTGCAGGCGGTGCTCGGCGATCAGCTCGAGGAACCGCGCCGGGTCAAACCACCGCAGCAGCACGGTGACCGGCCGCTCGGGCGAGTGCATCCCGGAGATCGTCACGAGCATCCCGTACGAGTGAGACAAGGGCAGCGTCATCAGCGAGCGGCTCACGCCGGCGACGTGGGAGGCCCGCTGCACGCCCTGGCCCGAGAAGTACAGGTTCGCGTGCGACAGCATCACGCCCTTTGCCTGCCCCGTCGTTCCGCCCGTATAGAGCAGCGCGGCGAGGTCGTCGTCGTCGCGGGCGACGATCGCCGCCGGCTCGGTCTGCTCGAGCGAGCGCAGCGCGATCACCTCGCCGTCGGCGGCGTCGGTGCAGATCACGTGACGCACCGCCTCGAGCCCGGCGACCGCCTCGCGGACCTTGTCGAGGAACTCCGAGGTGGTGATGACCGCGCACGCCTCCGAGTCCTCGATCACGTGACGGAGGTCCTCGGGCGGTAGCAGGAACGTCGCCGGCGTTACCACCGCGCCGGCCCGCCAGACCGCCTGGTAGACGATGCTGACCTCGGGGCAGTTGGCCATGCTGACCACCACCCGTTCGCCCGGCGCGACCCCGAGCGCGGCGAGCCCGCCGGCGATCCGCCGCGAGCGCTCGAACAGCTCGGCCGAGTTGTGCCAGGAGCCCTCGAACAGCAGCGACTCATAGGCACCCCGGCGCTCGAACGCCGACTCGGCCAGGCGGGCCAGGTTGCTACTGCTGGGCACTGGTCAGAAGCAGTGGGTCCGGAGTGATCCGCATGTAGATCACGTCGTCGAGCGCCGCACCCCACAACGGCGCCTCAACTCGGGCGGCTGCGGCCCCAAGCGAGGTGCCGATCGTTTTCCAACCGAAGCCGAGGCCCGCGATGATCGCCGCCGCGCCGCTGACGACTCCGGCGGCGTCGTCGGCGACGAACATCACAACGATGCCCGCAATCAGCAATACCAGCGCGCCGATCAACGGCCAGATGTAGTGGCGCAGAAACCGATGAGCGAGCGAGCCGGCGTTCTTCAGGGTGACCTCGGCGGCCGTGAGGTAGTCGATCTGGCGGAGCATGTCGGTCGCGCGCTTCTCGCCGGACAGCAAGCTGCGCCACAACCGGCCCTGCGACTGGAGCTGAGGAAGGATCTGCGCCTCTGACGCCTTCCCGGATTGCGGGGGGTTCGCCGCCCATTCGCTCCAGCGCTCGATCGAGCGCGCGACCACCTTCGAGCCGTGTGGCGGAAACGCGGTGGCTAGATCCCGGATCCAGGTCGCCAGGACCGAGACGCGGGAGCTCTGTAGCTCCACGTGATAGTTCGCCGGGCTGCGGGTGGCGTCGGCCAGGGCTCGCCCGAGACCGTAGGCCTTGCCGAGGCGGTAGTCCGCGGCGGTGAGTGTGGCCAGCAGGTTTATGTGGAATTGCCGCAAGGCCTCGCTTCGCTCGTCGCCGGCAAGCGTTCCGAGGTGGTCGGCGAATTCCTGCGCGTCTGGGACCTGAAGCCCAGCGATGCTGATCGCTTCGCTCAGCTTGCTGATCCCTGCCTGGAGCTGGAACAGGCCGATTCTCTCCCAGTCGTGGGCGTCGAGCTGGGAGAGATCGGGAAGATCGCCCGCTTGCACCGCCGGTGCCTGCTCTGGGGCATCGGGTCGATAGATCTCCGCGATCTGCCAGCCGAGCCCGAAGGCTTCCGAGACGCGCCAATCGGGGTCACCCCGCGCCGCGAGCTTCGCGTCGGCAAGGGCTGTGTTGGCGAACGCAGTGAGTGCGTCTCCGGGAGAGCCGGTGCTCACGGATGCCCGCTGGGGAGTCCGGCGTGGCGGAGCAACCTCGCCATCTCGTAAAAGCCGTTCTGGAAGTCGGTCAGCTCGTGCGGCGGCATCACCCGCGCCGTCGGGTCGGTGAACCGGTCCTCGATGAACCCTCCTCGCCAGTCCGACAGCGTCTGGATCGCCGCGGAGTGATCGGGGACGTCGGTGCGCGGCGCGTCGTCGTGGAGCAGGTGCCCGAGATGGTTGGCCGCGGCGGCCCGGGCGGTCATCCGGGGAATCTGGCCGTCGACCTGACAGAAGCGGGTGAAGATCGTCTTCATGATCGACGTGTGGTCGAAGTGGAAGTCGCCGCCGAGCAGCGCGGTCGAGGTCGACCCGGGCGCGACCAGTGGCGATACCAGCAGCGCGGGCACGCGCACGCCGAGGCGCTGGAAGCCCGGATGGTCGTCGGTCGCGGCCGGCGGCGCGACGTGGTCGTAGAACCCTCCATGCTCGTCGTAGGTGATGATCAGCAGGGTCTTCTGCCACAGGTCCGCGTTCGCGAGCGCGTGGTAGACGGTCAGGAGCAGGTCCTGGCCCGCGAGCACGTCCGACGGCGGGTGATCGTCGTTGGAGTCGGGTCCGAGCACCCGCAGGTCCTTGAAGCGCGGGTCGATCCACGAGACCGACGGCAGGTCGCCGCTGGCCACGTCGTCGAGGAACGACCCCTTCTCGGTCAGCTTCCCGATCGCCTCCTCGTCGAAGCTCAGCTTGCGCGCGTCGACGAACCCGAAGTGGTCGTGGTTCGACAGCCGGTACCCGGGATCGACGGCCCGCAGCGTCGCCGGATCGAACGAGTACCAGCGCCAGCTCACATCGTGCTCGTCGAGGTAGCGGACGAACGTCGGCAGTTCGTACAGCGGAAGCGAGATGTCGTCGCGGCTCCCGGCCGCCTGCCCCGCGAGCGCGTACAGCCGGTTCGGCCACGTCGCGCCGGGCACAGCGCTGAACCATCGGTCGACCACGCAGTACTCGGCCGCGAGGTGGTCGTAGACCGGCAGGTCGTCGCTGTCGTAGTAGCCCATCACGAGCCCCGGATCGGGCACCGGGACGTTCAGCTGCTTCGCGCGCGCCGCCGAGATCCGGGCGAAGTTGTCGACGAACCCCTGACCGCGGTTCGCGAGCTGCTCGTCGACGGAGCCGCCGGAATGGTCCGGATCCTCGGCCTCGCCCGGGAACTGCGTCTGCGCGAGGTGGTGGATCGGGAAGCGGGTCCCGTCGTGGACGTTGAAGTTCGCGTCCGGACCTCGCAAACCGTCGACGTCGGAGCGATTTCGTCCACCGAGCTCGGCCGGCAGCGAGAGAAAACCGAGCATGTGGTCGAATGAGCGGTTCTCGAGCATCACCACGACGATGTGCTCGATCTGGTCGAGTCGCTTGGCCGCCGCGTCGGTCGGCGCCGGGATCCGCTCCTCGGGCGCCGGCGGCACCGGGGCCGCGGCGACGTCGACGATCTGCCGCCACTTTTCCGGGAGCAGATGGGCGACGGCGCGAAGCGCTGCTCGCTCTTCGTTCCCCCACATGCCGCTCACCCTAACCGACTCGTGAAAGCGGTTGTGGCGGCGTTCAGGATCGCCTCCGCGATCACATCGCCGGCACTGCCAACCGGGAGGTACCCGGGCACGAACGACACCGCCGCGTCGAACTCGAACTGGATCTGTGTCGACCCGTTCTCGGTCAGTTGCCAGGTGAGCTCGAGGCGATCAGGATCGGCGGGCCCGTCCGGCACCTTGGTGAACTGCATCGCTCGCGGGCGCGCGGCCCGGACCGCGACGACGAGCTCGAAATCGGTGCCGAACGGGCTCTGGGGCACGTGAAGCTCGACGCGCACCAGTCGCGGGCGGCCGTTGCGGCCGCGCTCGAGGATCTCGACCGCGCGGACGACCTCGAACCAGGCCGGGTAACGGTCGATCGAGGCGAGCCGGGCGAAACACTCCTCCGCGGGCAGATCGATCTCGGTGCTTGCGCTTCCCTGCAGCTCCTTCAAGGTCGCCTCAGGGGATCAGGAGCAGCTTTCCGGTCGTCCGGCGCGCCTGGAGGTCCTCGTGTGCCTGGCGGGCCTGATCGAGCGGGTAGCGGGCGCCGATCCGGACGTCGAGCGCCCCGGACTGGATCAGCTCGAACAGCGCCCGGGCGCGTTCCTTCAACAGTTCGGGCGTCCGCGTATAGGTCTGGAGCGTCGGCCGCTGGACGTACAGCGAGCCGGCCGGCGCGAGCACGGCCAGATGGAGCGGGTCGGGCTGGCCGCTGGCTGCGCCGTACAGGATCATCCGGCCCGTCGGGGCCAGCGCCGCCAAGCCCTCATCGAACGTGGTCTTGCCGACGCCGTCGTACACAGCCTTGACGCCGTCGCCACCGGTGATCTCGCGGGCGCGCTCGGCGAACCCCTCGTACCCGATCACCTCGTCGGCGCCGGCCTCGCGCGCGAGGTCCGCCTTCTCAGCCGTCGAGGTCGTCGCGATCACCCGGCCGCCGCGCGACTTGACGATCTGCGTGAGCAGGAGCCCGACGCCGCCCGCCGCCGCGTGGACGAGCACCCAGTCGCCGTCGCCGACCGGGTAGGAGTCGCAGGCCAGGTAGTGCGCGGTCATGCCCTGGAGCAGCGCCGCGGCGGCGACCTCCGAGCTCACGCCGTCGGGAACCTGGACGATCCTCGCGCGGGGCGCGGCGATCTGCTCGGCATAGCTGCCGTCGACATGCGCCCAGGCGACACGCTCGCCGGTGCCCGCGATCTTGCCGGCGCCCTCGACGCCGATGATCGCGGGGGGAGTGGAGCCGTAGCCGCCGCCGTTGCGCTCGTACACGTCGCGATAGTTGATCCCCACCGCCTCGATGTCGATCAGCACGTCGCCGTCGCCGGGCGTCGGCGCCGGCCGCTCAGAGAGCTCCAGCACCTCGGGACCGCCGTTGCGCTCGAAGTAGATCGCCCGCATTACGCGGCCGAACGCTACCGAAGTACGGGCCGGCGGACGCCTCTCGGATCGGGCACGCCACCGAACGCCCGCGTCAGCCCGGACACGAGCAGCAGCAGCGCGAGCCCCAGCGCGACGCCTCCGACGACGTACCACGGCCACGGGCCCATGAGGTTCAGCAGCGAGTCATGCACGGGCTTGCTCCGCAGGTACATGTAGTTGCCGCCGGTGATCAGATCGCCGGCCCCGGCCAACGCCGTCCAGGCGAGCGTGATCCCGAACACCTTCCAGACAGCCCCCGGTCGCGGATACAGGCGGCAGCCGAACACCAGGTAGCTCGCGGCGACGATCGCGCCCACGTGGTAGATGAAGTACGTGAAGTAGAAGACGCTCGGGAAGCTCTGGCCCAGGTCGGGGGTCAGCACTGCCTGCAGCGATGCCGTGTAGGACCAGAAGTAGGCGAGCTCGACGAGCATCTGCCGCTGGGTCAGGAGCGCCGCGATCGACACGGCCGAGACCGCGTCGGTCAGCTGGAGCGGGAGCGTGTACTGGACGCTCCAGGTTCCGAGGATGACGTCGGCGACGTACTCCCCGATCCAGCCCGCGAAGATCAGCGCGGCCAGGCCGAGCGAGAACCAGCGCATCCACGGCCCAGGATGGCGGCGCGCGGCCCAGACGCTTCCGGCGACGCCGATGACCATCGTCAGCAGCGCCGCGAGGTGCGGATCGGAGAACTGTTTCACGCGCCGGCTGCGTTGGGGAGCGCTCCATTTTGGAGGAGCACGCGCAGTGGAGACTACGGGGCTACGAGGCGCAACTGCGGCAGAGCCCCCAGACCACGAGCTGGGCGTGGTCGGGGACGAACCCGGTCGCGCCGGCGCGGGCGAGCGCGTCGTCGGGCGCCGCCGCGCCTTCGAGGTCGGCCATCGCGCCGCACCGCCGGCACACCGTGTGGGCGTGCGGCTCGACCCGGGAGTCGAACACGACCGCCCCGTTGCCGGTGCCGACGCGCCGCACGAGCTCGAGACCCTCGAGCAGCTCGAGCGTCGAGTACACGGTCGGCAGCGACGTGCCGGGGAGGACGTCGGACACCGATGCCAGCAGCTGTTCGGCGGTCATGTGCTGCGAGTGGCCGCACAGCGCACGGTGGATCACCAGCCGCTGAGGCGTGACCCGCAACCCGCGGTCGCGGAGCTTTCCGGCGAGCCGCTCGTCTATCTGTGTGGAGGTCATCTAGCTACATCATAGCTCGTATTAGGGCGTCCTTATTCTAAGTCACTTGCTATAGTGAGCGGCGAGGATATGAGCGCCACATCACTCCGCTACGACGACCGGACGTTCCTGCTGCGGGTGATCCAGCCGGCGCTCGTCGGGATGATCGACGGGACGGTCTCGACGCTGGCGCCGATCTTCGCCGCCGCGATCTCGAGCAACTCGCACACCGCGCTCGTGGTCGGGATCGCCACCGCGCTCGGCGCCGGCGTGAGCATGGGCTTCTCCGAGGCGCTGTCGGACACCGGCGAGGAGACTGGCCGCGGCTCGGCGGTCGTCCGCGGCGCGATCACCGGCGCCGCCACCACGCTCGGCGGCGTGTTCCATTCGCTGCCGTTCCTGATCCACGACGTCCACACCGCGCTGATCGTGGCCGGGGTCGTCGTGGCGATCGAGCTGTTCGCGATCGCGTGGGTCCGCTACCGCTTCCTCAAGGTCTCGCTCCGCAACTCGTTCGTGATGGTCACGTGCGGGGGCGCGATCGTGGTCCTGATCGGCGTCCTCGTCGGCAGCTCCTGAGCCGGATCCGCGGCTCACTGGCGACGGCGGCCGTTACCGCGGGGTCAGCTCGCAGACTTCCGGGCGTCCTGGATCGCTCGCCACACCGTCTCGCCGTTGACCGGCATGTCGATGTGGCGTATGCCGTACGGCGATAGCGCGTCGATCACCGCGTTGTGGACCGCCGGGGTGGCGCCGATCGTTCCCGACTCGCCGATTCCCTTGACCCCGAGCGGGTTGATCGGCGTCGGCGTCTCCATGCCGAAGACCTCGATCGCCGGCAGCTCGGTGGCGGCCGGAATCCCGTACGTGACCAGGTTCGCGTTCTGGGGGTTGCCCTCGCTGTCGTAGGTGAGCTCCTCGTACAGCGCCTGGGCGATGCCGGCGACGACCCCGCCGTGGACCTGACCCTCGGCAACCATGGGGTTGATGATCCGGCCCGCGTCGTCAACGGCCACCATCCGCTGGAGCTCGACCGCGCCGGTCTCGGTGTCGACCTCGACCACGGCGACGTGCGCCCCGAACGGGAACGTCGGCTGCGAGGCCTGGAAGTCGACCTCGGCGCTGAGCTCGCCGAGCCGGCTCTGTGACTCCAGGCGCGAGGCCAGGTCACCCCAGCTCAGCGCCGGCTCGGGCGCGCCGGTCACGTGGAACCGTCCCTGGTCGACGTCGAGCACCATGTCCTCCGGCGCCGCCTCGAGCTCGGCGGCGGCGAGGCGCTTGCCGGTCTCGACGACTTCCTCGGAGGCCTTGGCCGCGGCCACGCCGCCGATCTGCGTGGACTTCGAGCCGTAGGTGCCGGTCCCGCGCGGGACGATGTCGGTGTCGCCCTTGCTGACGGTGATCTTCTCGATCGGGATCCCGAGCCGCTCGGACGCGATCTGCGCGAACGTCGTCTCGTGGCCCTGGCCTTGGGAGAACGAGCCGGTCCGGACGATCGCCTCGCCCGACGCGGTGATCTCGACGCCGCCGAACTCGCTCTCGGAGATCCCGTTGGTGACCTCGACGTACGCGCTCAGGCCGATCCCGAGCTGGCGGGCGCTCCCGCCGTTCTCGCGCCGGCTGGCCTGCTCCTGGCGCAGCTTGTCGTAGCCGGCGCTCTCGAGCGCAAGGTCGAGCGCGCCACCGTAGTCGCCGATGTCGTAGTTGGCGCCTGACGGGGTCATGTACGGGAACGCGTCGTTGGGGATGAAGTTCCGCCTGCGGACCTCGGCGGGATCGAGTGAAAGCTCGGCCGCGAGCAGGTCGATCGCGCGCTCGAGCATCTGCGTCGCCTCGGGACGGCCCGCGCCCCGCACCGGCCCGATCGGGGTCGTGTTGGTGACGACCGCCTTGACGTCGATCTCGACCTTCGGGATCACGTAGACGCCGCAGGCCATCATCGCGGTCAGGTTGGGCAGGAACGCGCCGATGCTCGGATACGCGCCGGCGTCGGCGACGATGTTCAGCCGCAGCGCGTCGATCTTGCCTTCGCGGCTCGCGCCGAGCTCGAACTCCATGTGCGAGGCCCGGCCGTGATGCATCGCGACCATGTTCTCGCTGCGGGTCTCCGTCCAGCGGACGGGCGTGCCGATCGCTCGCGCGACCCAGCCCACGAGCACGTCCTCGACCGCGATGCCCTTGGCGCCGAAGCCGCCGCCGACGTCGGGCGCGACCACGCGGACGTTCTCGGGCTCGAGGCCGAGCAGACCGCCGAGGACCATCTTGTCCTGGTGCGGCGTCTGCGAGGAGATCCACAACGTGAGCCGTCCGTCCTCGCCGAACTGGGCGGCGCTCGACCGCGGCTCGATCGGGCACGCGGCCAGCCGCTGGCTGATGACCTTGCCCTTGACGACGACCTCGGAAGATTCGAGCAGGTTCGGGTCGGTGCTCTGGGGCGGAACGTGGATGCACACGTTCGTCCCCACGCCGGAGTAGATCACGGTCTCGTCGCGCACCGCCTCCTCGGGGTCGGTCACGGACTCGAGCTGCTCGTAGTCGACGTCGACGAGCTCGGCCGCGTCGACGCTCGCCTCGCGGCTGTCGGCGAGCACGATCGCGACGATGTCGCCGACGAACCGGACCGTGTCCGAGCACAGCAGCGGCCGGAACATCTGCGGGTCGATCGGGATGAACGGCGGCACCGGGTTGACGGTCAGGTCGGTGTCGGCGGCGACGAACACCTGCGCGCCGGCAGCCTCCGCGGCCGATTTGTCGATCCCGTTGACCTTGGCGTGCGCCATGTACGAGCGCACGAACGTCAGGTGCAGCGCCCCCGGCAGCGACAGGTCGTCGACATAGCGGCCCTCACCTCTCAGGAAGCGAGGGTCCTCGCGGCGGCGGATGCGTTGTCCCACGACGTTGGCCAAGGCGCCGGGAAGCTTTGCACACCCGGTCCGTCGGCGTGAGTGAGATCTGGTCCGGATGGGGGACCCGGCCCCACGGATGCCGAGCGCAGCGAGGCCTAGTTAGCCGATCCGGCGATCGTCAGCGACCCGAGGTGGCCGAGCTCGGCGGGCGGATCCCCGGGCAGCAGCCAGTCGGTCCCGGTCCAGACCAGGGCCGAGCGCGCCGCGAGCTCGCCGAGCGCCTTGGTGACGGTCGGCCGGCGCGCGGCGACGAGGTCGGACAGCATCGAGTGCGTCAGGTTGAGCCGGACGTGGACGCCGTCGTGGTGGACGGTGCCCCAGCGGTCGGCGAGCTCCCAGAACAGCATGTGCAACCGCAGGTCGATCCGGGGCTGCTGGACGATCGCCATGTTCGTCGCGATGTGGCGGGATCGCCTGAGCGCGCGCGTGACCAGCGCCGAGACGACCTCGGGATATCGGGTGGCGCGCATCGCGAACTCGCTGTCGAGGACCGCCATCCGGCTGGCGCGCAGCACCCGCCACTTGCCGGTTCGCGGCAGCGAGGTCCCAATGTCCGCGCGGTGGAACGGGTTCATCAGGTCGCCGTCGCCGAGCAGCTCGGCGCCGAACCGGCCGGCGACGCCGACCCGCCGGGCGACCAGCCCGTCAAGGATCAGCAGCCCGAGCCCGAAGCTCATGTCGCCGAGCTCCTCCGGTGGCGACCACGGGCCGGCGGGACACTCGCACGTCCCGGCCACGCAGTCGCGGATCGCGTCCTGGAGGCGGTCGCCGGTGAGGCCGTCGGTGAGCTCCGGATCGTCCGCGAGAATGCGGCTGATGTTGCTCATTTGGTGTTGCGCCGTGACGTTGTCGTACATCTGATCGCCCCAACCGGGCGTTGGACCAAGCTCAGACTGCCGGGTCCAGAGCGCGCGTGCGGGCAGCGATGACGCGCGCGGAGACTCGGTCGTCGCGGGTGCCGATCTCGAGCAGCTCGTCGATCAGCGCGAGCACCGAGGCGTGCGTTCGATCGGTGTGCTTACGGATCGAGCGGACGGCGTAAGCGCCGACCGCGTCGATTGGTGGCCGGCGCAGGCGTCCGATCGCGCGCAACGACGTGCGCACCAGGGGCCAGGTCCGCCGGCTTCGCTGCATCTGCTCGGCCCAATCGCCAAGTCGCGCCGCCCGTTCCTGCTGGGTCTTCGCGCCCGACCGGCTGCCGACGACCTTGGACGCGTACTCGTACAGCGTCTGCCTGCGCTGCCCGTCGATCGAGTCGTTGTATGAGCGCAGAAAGGACCCGATCACCGGGCACACCGAGGCCGGGTGATCCGTGAACGTTTCGCCCGCGAGCATCGAGGCGAGCTCCATCACGCACGCACCGTCCTCGGGGTCGGTGTGCTTGCCCTTGCTGAGTTTGATCGTCTGGTAGCTGGCGGGGGACATCTGCCTTCCTTCTGTGCGCTCTAAAACCTGGTGTGCGTTGGATTACCCGCGAGCGGCGGGCTTCACGCATCAGAACCGTCTGATCGAGGTCAGGCGGACGGCGGGCTTGGCGAAGCCGGCGTTCAACAACTGCATGGCCTGGGCGTAGGTGTTGCCCGAGTGCAGCAGGACCACGCCGAGCCACCGGTTGCCGCGGCGCGCGGTCGCCACCAGGCATTGCCCGGCGGCGTCGGTGAACCCGGTCTTGACGCCGTCGGTCCCCGGATAGCGGAGCACGAGCAGCGGGTTGTTGTTGTAGAGGAACAGCTTGTGGCCCTTGATCGGGAACGGCACGATCGCGCTGCGTGAGCCGACGATCTGGGCGAGCAGCGGCTGCTGCAGAACCGTGTGCGCGATCAGCGCGAGGTCGGACGCGCACGAGTGGTTGCCCTGGTCGACGATCCCCGACACGGTCGTGTAATGGGTGCAGCTCAGGCCGAGGTTATGCGCCTTGGCGTTCATCAGCTTTATGAAGTTCGACTGCGTCCCGGCGACGTGGTCGGCGAGCGCGATCGCCGCGTCGTTGCCCGAGGGCAATAGCAGGCCGTAGAGCAGCGAGACCAGCGGCACGTGCTTGCCCTTCGGGAGCAGTCCGACGCCGGAGCCGGTGTAGTCGAGCGCGTCCTGGGTGATCATGACCTTCGCGCCGGGCCGCGCGTGGGCCACAACGACGAGCGCGGTCATCATCTTGGTCAGGCTGGCGATCGGGACGACCTGGGTTGGGTTCCGTTGCCACAGCACCTTTCCGGTGTTCACGTCGAACAGCACGCCGCTCTTGAGCGGCAGCTTGAGGTTGAGGTTGATTCGCTCCGCCGGCGGGGCGAGCGCGATCCCGTAGTCGCCGCGGACGGGCTTGGGCCTTGGCGGCGCGGCCGGGCGTGCGGCTTTGTTGACGGTGGCGCCCGGGAAGCCGATCGTGGCCGGGCCGGACGCCCCGGGGGCCATGAATACGAGCAGCGCGGCGGCCGCGAGCAGGAGCACCCCGATCGTCGCGGCCGCGCGCCGGCGCGCCGCTCCCCGCGCTGGTTTGGATCTAGGGCGCGGGCGCAGGCTCCCCTTCCGCCGGGGTCTCCGGCGGGTGCGGCCTCCTTGCAGAACGCTCATCGACGTGGAGGATGAAGCAAGGCCCCGATGATTCCGGTCGTGAACAACACCACTATGACCACCGCGAGGAACCCTACGGGGGTGAGGCCGTGCGTGTGGATGTCCCTGACCGTGAGCACGCCGAGCGCCGTGACGAACAGCAGGGAGATGGTGAGGACGACCAGGCGCACGGCTCAGTAGACCGGGTGGGCGGACGGGATCTGCCGTCGCCTGGTGGCGAGCAGCTTGATCGTCAGCGCGCCGAACACGAACCCGCCGATGTGGGCGAAGTAGGCGACGCCACCGCCACCGCTTCCGCCGGTCGCGGTCGTGAGGCCCGCGGCGGCGAACACCGCCTGCTCGGCGAACCAGATCCCGAGCATCACGAGCGCCGGCAACTCGATCACGGTGAAGAACAGGATGATGAACACGAGCGTGAGCACGCGGGCCTTTGGATACAGCACGATGTATCCGCCGAGCACCGCCGCGATCGCCCCCGAGGCGCCGAGCGTCGGCGTGGTCGAGTTCGGGTCGATCGCCACCTGTAGCGCCAGTGCCGCGATCCCGCCCACGATGTAGAAGAAGAAGAACTTGACCGGTCCCATGGAGTCCTCGACGTTGTTGCCGAAGATCCACAGGAAGATCATGTTGCCGCCGATGTGGATGATCGAGGCGTGCATGAACATGCCGGTGAACACCGTCTCCCAGGTCGGGATCGCGCCTGGAAGCGTGCCCTTCACGCATTCGATCGCCTGAGTGCCTGCGGCGGTCGTTATCAGCCCGCACTGATCGCCGGGGTGGGTGAGCGCGAACGGAATCGCGCCGTACTTGATCTCCTGCTGGGACGTCGGCCCGCTGATCAGCGATCCCCCGTGGCGGATCGCGAGCAGGTAAGCGAGCACGTTCAGGATGATCAGCGCGACCGTCACGAACGGGAACCGGAGCGTCGGGATGTTGTCCTTCAGCGGGATCACGGGCTGGCTGGTGAGCTTATGCCCGCCGGGGGTCGGCCGAGCCGGTGCTGTTCGTCTTTACGGCTGCGGCACCGGGGCGCGGGCGGCGGCGAGCACCCACGGCTGCCGCGCATCGCCGTCGAGCGCGAACGTCCAGTACTCGGTGAACTTGGTCGCGCGCGACTGACTGCCGGCGAGGACGGCTGCGGTGTCGCGATCCTCGATGTAGCGCCGGCCCTCGATCTCGACCTCGACCGTCATCTGCGGGGGGTGGGCCGCGGCGTCGAGCCCGGTGATCCGGATCTGCCGGACCTTGCGGCCCTCTGACCACGAGGCGGGTCCGTTCGCTTGGGTCGCCCGGGTGGAGGAGGTCTCGCACCGCCTGGCCGTGCGCGATCGACCGCAGCCGGGCGTCGTCACCGTCGACGGCCTCGGCCCAGGCCGTGACGGCCCGGCGCGCGGTCACCTCGAGCACGTCGGGCGCGAACCGGCCGTCGGCGAGGCTGAGGTCGAGCGCGGCGGCGTGGGCGTCGCCGCGGTAGTCGAGGTCGGCGACTTCGGCGATGCTGGTGTCTGCGGGGACCGCGTCGTTCACGGCGCCCTCGATCAGCGCCTCGTCACGCATGGCGGTGTCGTCCGACCACGTAGTCGCGACGATCTTGTCGTCGATCGCGTGCATGCCCTCGGCGCCCTGCTCGATGCTGATGAGCATCCAGCGGCCGTTCCTCCGGCCGAGCGTCCAGAACTCGCGGAGTCGGACGGTCTCGGACAGGCGGCCGGCGCGCTTGACGTGGTTGCCGGCGCGGTCCTCGACGTAGTCGCGGAGCCTGGCATCGATCCGGACCGTCACGGTGTCGGTGGCTTCGTCTCCGCGGTGGTTGAGGCCGACGTACTCGACGTTCGGCTCGCCGATGATCTGGACCCGGTTGCGCCAGCCGCGGCGATCCATGTCGTCGAGACGCCGGTCCCATTCCTTCAGGAGGTCGGGGCCGACGAGCTGGCTGAGCCGCGCGCGGTCGCCGCGGTCCCAGGCGGCCTGGACCTGCTTGAACAGCGCGGTGGCGTTGGCCCTGACCGCGTCGGCGGCGAACGCGGCGTCGTCCTCGGCGGCCTCGGCGGCGGCTGCTGACGACGCGGCGCGTCGCGCTCGGCGGTACGGCGGCGGGCCTTGGGTCCGGAGCTGTTGCGGGCGGCCCAGAAGCGGCCGGCGTTCGGGGCGCCTCTCGTGATCAGCAGGTAGATGAGGAACGCGGCGATCAGGAACAGGGCGCCGAGGCCGTGGCCGAGGACTGCGATCCGGAACAGGAGCTGGATCAGGATGAAGACGCCGACGCCGCTGCCGCCACCTCCGCCACCGCCGCCTTCGCCACCGCCTCCGCCGAAGCCCGAGGAGCCGCCGCCGGCGGCGGCGAGCGCGTCCGGGGCGACGACGAGCGCGATCGCCAGCCCGACTACCAGCGCGATCACGAGCCGTTTCCTGTTCACCGTGTCGCCTCCGAAAGCGGGCCGATGCCAGGCTCCGTCTGCGGTACGTGCTCGTCCGCGTGGTAGCTGCTTCGCACGAGCGGCCCGGCGGCCACGTGCTCGAACCCGAGCGCGTACGCGGCCCGCTCGAGCTCCTTGAACTCGTCGGGGTGCCAGTAGCGGACGATCGGGAGATGGTTTTCGGTGGGCCGTAGGTACTGCCCCACGGTCAGGACCTGGACGTGGTTGTCGCGGAGCGTCCCGAGCGTGTCGACCATCTCGTCGAAGCTTTCGCCGAGGCCGACCATGAGGCCGGACTTGGTCGTTACGTCGTCGCCGCCGATCTCCTTGGCGTTCCTGAGGACGCGGCACGACCGGTCGAAGGTTGAACCCCGCCGCGCCACCGGGTACAGGCGGGGGACGACCTCGACGTTGTGGTTGAACACGTCGGGTCGTTCGGCGATCACCTTGGCGAGCGGCATCTCCTCGCCGCGGAAGTCGGGGGTCAAGACTTCTACTTTGCAGTTCGGCGCCTGTCGTCTGATCTGTCGGATGACGCCGACGAACGCTCTGCGCTCCGTAGTCGGGAAGGTCGTCGCGGTCGACGCTCGTGATCACCGCGTGCCTGAGGCCCATCCTGGCCACCGACCGCGCGACGCGGGCGGGCTCGAGCGGGTCGTTCCACGTCGGCTTGCCGGTCTTGACGTTGCAGAAGCCGCAGCGGCGGGTGCAGGTGTCGCCGAGGATCATGAACGTGGCGGTGCCGCGCTGCCAGCACTCGCCGATGTTCGGGCAGGCGGCCTCCTGGCAGACCGTGTGAAGGTTCTCGGTCTCGATCAGGCTCTTCAGCCGGCGGTACCTCGGGCTGCCGGGCGCCGGCACCTTGAACCACGGCGGCTTCCTGGCGCGCAGCGGCAGGACGTCCGGGCCCAGGATGGTCAGGACGTTCGAGTTGCCACCGGGGTTGGCCCTAGACCGCGTCGCCATACCACCAAGTCTAGGGCCTGGACTTGCGCTGGTTTGGCACAAGCCGTCGCACACCTGTCACACGTTTTTGTGGACGATCGCCTTCATGTCCGAGGGGGCTCGAGAAAACGAACGAGGAGCTCGCTTTCTCGAGCCGGCCCTGGTTGACCTTGGCGATGCGACAGCACCTTGTGTTCCGGTTGGATGAGATCGCCGCGCTCGGGCTGGGGGCTAGGGCGGTCCAGCAGCGTGCCGCCGCCGGCCGCCTCCACCGCCAGTACCACGCCGTCTACTCCCTGGTGCCCCGCGAGATGCTCAAACGCGAGGGCCTCTGGATGGCCGCCGTGCTCGCGTGCGGCCCGGGCGCGGTCCTTTCGCACCGCTCGGCTGCCGCGCTGCACGAGCTTCTGCCCTCCGGTGGCGTCAAGATCGACGTCACCGTCCCGAAGCGGTCGCGGCGCAAGCACTCGGGCGTCGCCGTCCACTGCTCGACCACGCTGACCGCCGCGGACGTCACGGTCGTCAACAACATCCCGTGCACGACCGTCGCCCGCGCCCTTCTCGACATCGGCGCCGTCGTCACCGGGCGCCGGCTCGAGCGCGCGTTCGACCAGGCCGAGATCGCCGAGGCGTTCGACCTCACCGCCATCCAGGATCAGCTCGACCGCAACCCGACCCACGCCGGCGCCGGCCCGTGCCGCACAGTGCTCGAGACGCACTACATCGGCAAGACGCCAACGTGGAGCGAGAACGAGGAGGCGCTGCTGGCGATCACCCGGCCGCTCGGCATCCCCGATCCGGACACCAACCAGTTCGTGATCCTCCCCGACGGCGGTCCGCCGATCCGCGTGGACTTCGTCTGGCGCGACCGCCGCGTCGTGATCGAGGCCGACAGCCGCAAATGGCACACCAGCCGCCAGCGGTTCGAGTCCGATCGTCAGCGAGACCAGCGGCTGACCGCGGCCGGGTGGACGGTCATCCGCACCACCTGGCGCCAGATGACCCGACGGCCGCACGAGCTGCGGCCGGTGCTCGTCAAGCTACTGCTGCGGGCGCCCGGGTCTCGAGGCGCGCGCGGCTGACCAGCCGTTGCCGGCGCCCGAGCGCCACCGCGACCTGGTACTCCGCGCGCCGGCGGAAGCACTTCATTCCTCCCGACGATCGGCCGGTCTCGGCCACCAGCGAGGTCATCTGCACGCCGTCGAGCCCGCACGGCACGATCCAGCTGAACGGCTCGAGGGAGTTCTCGACGTTGATTGCGAACCCGTGCATGGACACCCCGCGCGACAGATGCACCCCGATCGACGCGATCTTCCGCTCGCCGACCCACACGCCCGTGAACCGGTGCCCGTCACGCGGCCGCGCCCGGGCGGCGACGCCCTCCTCGGCCAAAGCCGCGACCAGTGCGCCCTCCAACCTCCGCACGTACGCCACCACGTCGTCGACCCCGACGATCGGATAGCCCACGAGCTGACCCGGGCCGTGGTAGGTGACCTTGCCGCCGCGGTCGGTCTCGACGGTCTCGATCCCCCGCGCCAGGTACCACTCCTCGCCCATCGGCAGCTCGCCCGGCACCGAGCGCCGGCCGCGCGTGTACACGGGCGGGTGCTCGAGCGTCAGCAGCACGTCCGGAAGCTCGTCCTCCTGGCGCGCGGTCCGCAGCCGCTCCTGCAACTCGAGCGCCTCGCGGTAGTCGACCACCCCCAGGTGGCACACCCAGATCTCCGGAACCGCCATCTAAGCCACGCTCTCCAGGTGCCGCTTGATCGTCGCCAGGAACTGCGCCGCCTGCGCGCCGTCGAGCGCCCGGTGATCCCAGCTCAGCCCGAGGATCGTCATCGGCCGAATCGCGATCGAGTCGTTGCCGTCGGCGTCGGTGATCACGACCGGGCGCTTCACAACCGCCTCGAGGTCGAGGATCGCCACCTGCGGCAGGTTGATGATCGGCGTCGCCATGATCGACCCGTACTGCCCCGGGTTCGTGATCGTGAACGTGCCGCCCTGGACGTCGTCCGGGGTCAGCTGCCGCGACCGCGCCCGCCGCGCGATGTCCTTGACACGCGCCGCGAGCCCCTCGACCGACAGCTCGTGTGCGCGCGGGATGACCGGGACGATCAGGCCCTCGTCGCCGAGCGACACCGCGATCCCGAGGTTCACGTCGCTCGGGCGGGTGTAGCGATCGCCCTCGAGCCAGGCATTCAACGCCGGGTGCTCGCGGATCGCGTCGATCGACGCGCGTGCGACGAACGCGAGCGCGGTCACGCCGACGCGGGCCCGGGCCGCCTCGACCCGGCTCATGTCGACCTCGATCCAGGTCGTGCACGTGGCCGCGGTGTCCAGAGACCGCTTCATGTGCTCGCCGATCTGCCGGCGCATCCGCGACAGCTCGCCACCGGCGACCGCAGCCGCCGGCGCCGGGGTCGGCGGGGCGATCGGGTCCGGGCGGTACGGGCTCTCGATGTGGAGCGGCGGCTCCTCGACGGGCGCGGAGTCCACGAACGCGAGCACGTCCTGCTTGCGGACGCGTCCGCCGCGACCGGTGCCGGGCACCTCCGAGAGGTCGATGTCGTGCTCGGCGGCGATCCGCTGGACGACCGGGGAGTACCTCCGATTGCCGTTGCGGGCCACCGGGGACGGGGAGGGGGATTTTGGTTCGGCGGTCGAGGGCCCGGCCGGGTCGCCATCGGGCGGGGGGCTCGGCGCCGGCGCGACGCCACCGCCACCGCCACCGACCGCGATCCGGGCCATCACGGTCCCGACGTCGACGGTCTCGCCGACCGGCACGAGAATCTCGGTCACGACGCCGGTCGCCGGCGAGGGCACCTCGGTATCGATCTTGTCGGTCGAGATCTCGCAGATCGTCGCCTCGGCCTCGATCCGGTCGCCGGGCTCGACGCGCCAGCCGACCACGGTGCCCTCGGCGACCGAGACCCCCATCTGGGGCATGGTCACGTCGACCAGAACGTCAGTAGGCGAGGAGCTCACGGCAAGCCTCCTTCACGCGATCGACGCCGGGCAGCACGGCCGCCTCGAGCGGTGGCGAGAACGGGATCGGCACGTCGGGCGTCGCCACCCGGACGACCGGGCCGTCCAGCGACTCGAATCCCTTCTCGGCGATCAGCGCCGCGACCTGGGCGCCGGCGGCGCACGTGGCGTTCGCCTCGTCGACGATCACGACCTTCGAGCAGCGCTCGACCGAGTCGAGGATCGCCTCCTCATCGAGCGGGACCAGCGACCTCAAATCCAGCACCTCGACCGAGGCGCCGTCGAGGTCCTCGGTGGCCTCCAACGCCACCGACACCATCGCGCCGTAGGCGATCACGACCAGATCCGAGCCGGCGCGGGCCACCCGAGCGGTGAACGGAGTCTCGAACACGCCCGAGGGGACCTCGCCCTTGACCCGGCGGTACAGGTGCTTGTGCTCCATGTAACAGACCGGGTTGGGGTCGTGGATCGCCGAGTGCAGCAGACCCTTGGCGTCCTCGGCGGTCGAGGGCGCCACGACCTTGATCCCGGGCGAGTGCATGAACCACGCCTCGGGGTTCTGGGAGTGGAAAGGACCGCCGGAGAATCCACCGCCCGACGGAAGCCGGACGACAAGAGGAACCGCGAGGCCCTGCCGGTAGTGCATCTTGCCGGCGACGTTCACGAGCTGGTCGAAGCCGCATGAGATGAAGTCCGAGAACTGCATCTCGCACACCGGGCGCATCCCGACGACGGCGGCGCCGATCGCCGTGCCGATGATCCCGGACTCGGCGAGCGGCGTGTCCATCACGCGGTCGGTGCCGAACTCCTCGACGAACCCGTCGGTGACCTTGAACGCGCCACCGAACACGCCGATGTCCTCTCCCATCAGGAGCACGCGCTCGTCGGCGCGGAGCTCGTCACGAAGAGCCGACGAGATCGCTTGCAGGTAAGTGAGCGTGGGCATCAGGCGACCCCCCCGGAGGAAAAGCCGCTCCACGGTGCCTGACCGTCGCCGAGCGGCTCGGCCTCACCAACGCAGAAGACGCCGTCAAGGACGGTGCCCGGATCGGGCATCGGCCCGGCCAGCGCCTCTTCGGCGGCCGCGTCGATTTCCGCCTTCACCGCAGCCCGGAGCGCGTCGATGTCGACGCCGGCGGCGCTCACCCGCGCCTCCTGGCGCTCGATCGGGTCGCGCTTGCGCCACTCCTCGACCTGCTCCTTCGGGACGTACTTCATGTCGTCGTGGGCGGCGTGGCCGTGCATCCGCATCGTCACCGCCTCGATCAGCGTCGGGCCGTCGCCGTTCAAAGCGCGCTCGCGCGCCGCGCGAGCGGCCTCGAACATCGCCTCGACGTCGTTGCCGTCGACGGTGACGCCCACGAACCCGTAGGCCGCGGCACGCTCGACCGGGTCGACCGCGTACTGCTTGTCGACAGGGGTCGAGTAGGCGTACTGGTTGTTCTCGAGCACGAACACGACCGGCAGCTTCTGGACGCCGGCCCAGTTCATCGCCTCGTGGAAGTCGCCGCGCGAGGTCGAGCCGTCGCCGAACCACGTCATCGCGCACCGGCGCTCGCCGCGGAGCTTGAACGCCATCGCCATCCCGGCGGCGACCAGCATCATGTCGGGCAGCATCGAGACCATCCCGACGCACCCGAGGTTGCGGTCGCCGAAGTGGACGTTGCCGTCGCGGCCCTGAGTGATGCCGGCGGCGCGGCCCATGTACTGGGACAGGATCCGAGACGGCGTGACGCCGCGGATCAGGTGCGCCGCCAGGTCGCGGTGCAGGATGCACAGCCGGTCCTCGGGGCCCATCGCGAAGGCGGCGCCGGCGGAGACTGCCTCCTGCCCGTAACCGTCGTAGAACGAGCCGGGGACCCGGCCCTGGCGGTACAGGCTCATCGCGCGCTCTTCCAGGCCGCGCATCATCAGCATCGCGCGTAGGAGCCAGACGCGGTCGTCCGGCGTAAGGTGCTCTACCGCCGCTTCGGCCCCGCCGGCCGCGGGCTCAGCCGTGTGAGTGGCCATCTTTCCGATTCCCTTTCTCCGTGGGCCGGACCGGGATCTCCGCTTCCGGACCCCGGGTTCACCAGCCCTCCGGGATCTCCGGTTCGGACCTCGTGGTCGGGCAGACGAGTTTATTCGACGGATCGCCGCCTGGCCTTCGGCGCGATTACTCTTGCCAGATGGACGGCGCCCGGCCCGCCTGGCTGACGCGCACGCGCGCACGATACGTCCGCTTCCGCTGGCGGCGACTCGGCGCATGGTTGTGGCCGGCGTTCGTCGCGCTCACCGTCCTCGACGGCGTGATCGGCCACGCGATCCCGCCGGCGGGCACGACCGAGACGCTGTACGCGGCGATGCTGCTCGGGCTGGTCGTCAACGTGATCGCGGTCGTGCTGCTGTCGCGCCCGCTCGGCATGCTGGTCCGGCGCCTGCGACCTGACATGCCGGGGGTCGTCGCGCGCAACTACGCCGGCACGGTGGTGGTGGTCGCGGTCACGGCCGTGATCGCGACCGCCGGGCTCGCGCACCGGCCACAGATACGGGCTCGCCAGCGCGCGACCGCGGACGCGATCGCGCGCGCCCAGGCGTGGATCGGCGACCGCGCGCCGGACCAGTTCCGCCGCAACCTCGAGTACGTCAGCCTGCTCGCGATCGAGCCGGGCACGATCTACCGGGCCTGCGTCCCGAGCGTCGACGGGAAGCGCAGCTACTGCGTGATCGTCAACCGAGATCTGCCGTTCCAGAACAGCGTCTCGTTCTCCGGGTACGAGCCGAACTCCGTCCTGGACGCCGGGGCGGGGTAGCGTCCGGCGATCAAGCGCACAGTCCTCCTCGCGAGCATCCTCGGCTCGGGGATCGTGTTCCTCGACCAGACGATCGTCGCCGTCGCGCTGCCGTCGATCCGCTCGAGCCTGCACGGGAGCCTGGCCGACCAGCAATGGGTCGTCGAGGCGTACCTGCTGACGTTGTCTTCGCTGCTTCTGCTCGGAGGGTCGCTCGGAGACGTGCTCGGGCGAAAGCGGGTGTTCACAGGCGGCCTGATCGGGTTCGGCGCGTGCTCGCTCGTCTGCGCGGCCGCGCCGACCAGCGGCGTGCTGATCGCCGCCCGGGGCCTGCAGGGAGTTGCCGGCGCTCTGCTCGTGCCAAGCTCGCTGGCGCTGATCCTCGACGCGTTCGAGGAAGGCGAGCGGGCGGCCGCGATCGGCACATGGACCGCGTGGACGGGCGTCGCCACGGTGATCGGGCCGCTCGGCGGCGGCGCGCTCGTGACCGTGACGTCGTGGCGCTGGATCTTCCTGATCAACCCGATCTTCGTGGCGGCCGCGGTGATGCTCCTGCGACGGCTACCCCCGGATCACCCGACCGGCGCTCGCCTCGACTGGGTCGGCGGCCTGCTGTGCGTGTTCGGACTCGGCGGCGCGGTGTTCGGCCTGATCGAGCAGTCGGTGTTCGGCTGGGGCGACCCGCGGGTGTCGGTACCGCTCGCCGCCGGCGTCGCGATGCTGGCGGCGTTCGTGGCGTGGGAGCGGCGGGTCCCGCAGCCGATGCTGCCGCTCCAGTTGTTTGCGGTGAGGAACTTCGCGGTCGGGAACCTCACCACGCTCGCGCTGTACGGCGGCCTCGGCGTGTCGACGTTCTTCACGGTCGTGTTCGTCCAGCAGGTTGGCGGATACTCGCCGCTCGGGGCGGGGCTCGCGCTACTCCCGATCACGCTCGTGATGTTCACGCTGTCGCGGCGGTTCGGCGCGCTCGCCGACCGGTACGGGCCCCGCGCGTTCATGGGCGGCGGTCCGATCGTCGCCGGCGCCGGGTTGCTGCTGCTGACCCGGGTCGACGCGCACCCGGACTACCTGACCCAGGTCCTGCCCGGCGTGCTCGTGTTTGCGCTCGGGCTCGCCTGCACGGTGGCGCCGCTGACCGCGGCGGTGCTCGGGTCGATCGAGCCCGGCCGCTCGGGCCTCGCCAGCGGCGCCAACAACGCCGTGGCGCGGGTCGCCGGGCTCGTGGCGATCGCGGCGGTCGGTGCGGTCGTCTCGACCAGCTTCGCGTCCAGCCTCGACCACTACGTGGCCGGCGATCCACTCGGCCCGCGGGTGCAGAGCGCGCTGGCCACGGCGCGGACGCGACCGCTTGTGACCAGCGCCGCCGGCTTCCCGTCGGCCGAGCGGCCCCGGGTGCACGCCGCGCTGGTCGACGCCTCCGTGCATGCGTTCCGGATCGGGATCGGGATCGCGGGCGCGCTCGCGATCGCCGGTGGCGTGATTGCGCTGATCGGGATCGAGAACCCGCGCCGGCGGGTGGCGGTGGCGGTACGGAGTGGCTCGCAGGGGTAGCCTTGCGGCGCTTTGGCAGACCCATTCGTAGCGCTGGTCACCGGGGCCTCGAGCGGAATCGGCGAGGCCACCGCGCGCCGACTGGCCCGTGAGCCCGGCGCCCGCCTCGTGCTGGTGGCGCGCCGGCAGGAGCGCCTCGACGCGCTCGCCCGCGAGCTCGGCGGCGCGACCGTCGTGGCCGTCGATCTGACCACGCGCGATGCGCCCGCGGAGGTGCTCGCCGCGGTGGGGCGCGCCCACGGCGAGCTCCACCTGCTCGTCAACAACGCCGGCGGCTCGTGGCGCGGCGGGTTCGCCGAGACCGGCTGGGAGAACGTCGAGCGCCACATGAAGCTCAACTTCGAGGCCCCCGTCAGGTTGACCGAGGCGCTGCTCCCGCTGCTGCGAGTGACCGCGTCGAAGGGAGCGCCCGCGGCGATCGTCAACGTCTCGAGCACCTCGGGCCGTGTCGGGCGGCCGCGCGCCGGCGCGTACTCCGCGAGCAAGTTCGCGCTCGCCGGCTGGAGCGACTCGCTCGCCGCCGAGGAGAGCGCCCATGGGGTGCACGTCGGGCTGGTGCTCCCCGGCTTCGTCGCGACCGAAGGATTCCCGGCCACCGAACTTCGCCGCCACCCGGTGCTGCGGCTGATCGTCTCCAAACCCGACAAGGTCGCCGAGGCGATCGTCGAGTGCGCGCTGCGCGGGAAGCGCGAGCGGTACGTCCCCCGCTACTACTGGCTCGCGGCGGCGGCGCGGATCCTCGCGCCTGGGCTGCTGCGCCGCGGCACCTCGAGCGGGACCTTCACTACTGCGACCGCCAAAGATTCGCAGCACTAAGCTACAGACCTGTAGCTACGAAATCTGAGGGGAACCAAACCATGAACGCAAACGCCCGCCGGGTGGCAGTGCTCGGCGGCATCCGAATCCCATTCGCGCGGCAGAACGGCCCGTACGCGAGGGCCTCGAACCAGGACATGCTGACGGCCACGCTCGAGTCGCTGATCGGCAAGTTCTCGCTCGAGGACGAGGTCCTCGGCGAGGTCGCCGCCGGCGGCGTGCTCAAGCACAGCCGCGACTTCAACCTGACTCGCGAGGCCGTGCTCGGCACGCGTCTGAGTCCCCATACGCCCGCGTACGACCTCCAGCAGGCGTGCGGCACCGGGCTCGAGGCCACGATCCTGGTCGCGAACAAGATCGCTCTCGGCCAGATCGACTCCGGCATCGCCGGCGGCTTCGACACGACCTCGGACGCCCCGATCGCGATCAACGAGGACCTGCGCGCCGTCCTGCTCGAGCTCAACCGTGCCAAGGGCAACGCGGCCCGGCTTAGGGCGCTGGCCAAGCTCCGCCCGCAGCAGATCGTCCCGCAGCTCCCGCGCAACGCCGAGCCGCGCAGCGGCCTGTCGATGGGCGACCACGCGGCGATCATGGCCACGGAGTGGGGGATCACGCGCGCCGAGCAGGACGAGCTCACCGTCCGCAGCCATAAGAACCTCGCCGCCGCCTACGACACCGGCTTCCTCGACGACCTCGTCGTGCCGTTCCTCGGACTCGAACGCGACCAGAACCTCCGCCCCGACACGAGCGTCGAGAAGCTCGCGAAGCTGAAGCCCGTGTTCGGCGGCGACGACGGAACCATGACCGCCGGCAACTCGACCCCGCTCAGCGACGGCGCGTCGGCCGTGCTGCTCGCCAGCGAGGAGTGGGCGGCCGCCCGGAACCTGCCCGTGCAGGCGTACGTGGTCGACGGCCAGACCGCCGCGGTCGACCACGTGCACAAGCGCGAGGGGCTGCTGATGGCCCCCACCTACGCGGTTCCGGCGCTGCTCGCCCGCAACGGCCTCGGTCTCGGCGACTTCGACTTCTACGAGATCCACGAGGCGTTCGCGTCCCAGGTGCTGTGCACGCTGAAGGCGTGGGAGGACCCCGTCTACTGCCGCGAGCGGCTCGGGCTCGACGGGCCGCTCGGCGAGATCGACGCCGACAAGATGAACACCCACGGCGGGTCGCTCGCGGCCGGTCACCCATTCGGCGCGACCGGCGGCCGGATCGTCGCCGGCCTCGCGAAGATGTTGCAGGAGAAAGGCTCCGGCCGGGGATTGATCTCGATCTGCGCGGCCGGCGGCCTCGGCGTCACCGCGATCATGGAGGCAGCATGAGCGACCGCTATCAGCAACTGGTGAACACGCCGATCGGGAAGATCGTCACCAAGCAGATCGGCCTCCCGAGCCCGGTGAAGCTCGAGCGCTACGAGCGCGGGCAGCCGGTCGTCAGCGGTCCGGTCCTGCTCGGGGCCGCGCCCGGCGGGCGGATTGCCGGCGCCGTGGCCAACGTGCTCGCTGCTATCGACGCCGAGGTCCACACGCGCCTCCACGAGCTCGAGCGGACGGCCGCGGCGGACGCGGGCCTCGACGCCGGGGTCTTCAATCCCGACGCCGCGCCCGAGGACCAGACGTTCAAGGCGCTGGTGTTCGACGCCAGCGGGATCGAGAACAGCGAGCAGCTGCGCGAGGCGTGGGCGTTCTTCGGACCCACGATTCGCCGGGTGCGGGGGTCGGGCCGGGTGATCGTGCTCGGCGCCCCGCCCGAGGACTGCAAGCGCCCGCGCCAGGCGACCGCCCAGCGCGCGCTCGAAGGGTTCGTCCGCTCGATCGGCAAGGAGCTCCGCAAGGGCGCCACCGCGCAGCTGATCTACGTCGGCGCGAAGGCCGAGCCGCAGATCGAGTCGACCCTCCGGTTCTACCTGTCGCCGAAGTCGGCGTACGTATCGGGCCAGGTCGTGCGGATCGGCGCCTCGGCGCTGCCGGCCGACGGCATCGACTGGGAGTTGCCGCTGTCGGGACGGTTCGCGCTCGTGACCGGCGCCTCGAGGGGCATCGGGAAAGCGATCGCCAAGGTGCTCGCGCGCGACGGCGCCCACGTGATCGGGCTCGACGTGCCCGGCCTTCAGCGCGAGCTCGAGGAGACGATCGGCGAGCTCGGCTCCTCGACGCTGGTGCTCGACATCACCGACGAGGACGCGCCGGCGCGGATCGCCACCTACCTACTCGAGACGCACGGCGGCGTCGACGTGGTCGTGCACAACGCCGGCGTGACGCGGGACAAGACGCTCGGGCGGATGGGCGAGGATCGGTGGAACATGGTGCTCGGGATCAACCTCACCGCTCAGGAGCGGATCAACGACGAGCTGCTCGCGCGTGAGGCGATTCGCGAGAACGGGCGGATCGTGTGCGTGTCGTCGATGAGCGGCATCGCCGGCAACGCCGGCCAGACCAACTACGCGACCTCCAAGGCCGGCGTGATCGGCATGGTCGAGTCGATGGCGCCGGCGCTCGGCAAGAAGCTGCTGACGATCAACGCGGTGGCGCCCGGGTTCATCGAGACCCAGATGACCGCGGCGATGCCGATTGCCACGCGCGAGGCCGGCCGGCGCATGAACAGCCTGGCCCAGGGCGGTCTGCCCGTCGACGTCGCCGAGACCATCGCCTGGTTCGCGAGCCCGGCGACCGGTGGCGTCAACGGGAACGTCGTCCGGGTGTGCGGCCAGAGCCTGATCGGTGCGTAGATGCCGACGCGCGAACTGAACAGCTCACCCTCGATGACGGCGTTGTTCGCGCGGGCCGGCGCGGCGATGATCCCGGGCGCCTCGCACCTCCCGTTCGTGGGCGGCGGCGGTCGCGACATTCCCGAACTGACGCTCCGGCTCACCGACGTCGAGGTTGACCGCGCGCGGGTCGCCGACTACGACCGGGTCTGCGGGTTCGCGGTGCGGGACATGCTGCCGGCGACGTACCCGCACATGCTCGCGTTTCCGCTCCAGCTGTCGCTGATGACCGATCCGAGCTTCCCGTTCGGGGCGATCGGGCTCGTGCACATCGCCAACCGGATCACGCAACACCGCCCGATCCGCAGCGACGAGCGCCTGACGATCGACGTGTGGGCGACGCCCGTCGAAGACCATCCGCGCGGCAGGCAGTTCTCGCTGCGCTCGGAGGTGCGGGTCGGCGACGAGCTCGTGTGGGAGGAGGTCTCGACGAACCTGAAGCGGGGGTCCGGCTCCGGGTCGGGTTCGGCGTCCGACGCAGATCTCCCGAGCGCCACGGACCTGCCGGCGACCGCGACGTGGGAGCTCCCCGGCGACCTCGGCCGCCGCTACGGGTCCGTCTCGGGGGACCTCAATCCGATCCACGTGCATCCGCTGACCGCGCGCCTGTTCGGGTTCCCGTCGGCGATCGCCCACGGGATGTGGACCAAGGCACGGTGCCTGGCGGCGCTCGAGCCGCAACTGCCGCACGCGTTCACGGTCGAAGTCGCGTTCAAGAAGCCGATCCTGCTGCCCGGGAAGGTCGAATTCTGCGAGGCCGAGGTGCCAGGCGGTGTCGAGTTCGGGGTCCGGGACCCGCGTGAGGGCAAGTCTCACATGGACGGACGCGCCAGCTTCGCCTAAAGACTCGCAGGGGCGGCCGATAACCGTGGGCAATGGCTCCCTCGGTCTGCCCTTCGGCGATCTCGCATCAGAACGTCCGCCTCGGACCCGGTCGGCACCCGCGTCCGGGCAAGGTCGTGTGCGTGATGGAGCTCGCCTCGATGCTCGCCGGCGAGCGCTTCGGCGACCGCCCGTCGTCCGTATGCCCGGTGATCGGGGCGATCCTGCGCGTCTACAACGACAACGTCGACGACCGCCGCCGTCAGGACCTTTACCGGTTCGCCGCCGATGCCGTCGACACCCGGCGCGACTACCGCACCCAGCGCCGCCGGGCCGACGTCGCGCTCGACTGGGCCGTCGACCGGTACCGGTGCGGCGGCCCCAAGCTTCCTGCGCCGCCCGATCCCGAGGGCCCGCGCGACGAGATCGCCTACTACGTGGTCGGCGCGCTCGCCGGGCGCGGCCGTGGCCGCGGGCGCTGGTCCGACGAGGAGCACGGCGCGCTCGTCGAGCTGCTCGAGGAGCTGATCGAGATCGATCGCGAGCCCGTACTAGAGCCGCTGATCGAGGAGCCGCTCATCGGCGAGCTCCTCGAAAAAGTCACGCAGACCATCGAGCACCGAGGCGGCGACGAGCAGATCGTGTTCGCTGAACCCCTCCATTGCGGCCCGGAAGCGCGGTTCGAACCGTGCCCGGCGCTCCTCGACGAGTCCACGACCGTCCTCGGTGAGCGCGGTGAAGACGACGCGCCGGTCGCGGTCGGAGCGGTGGCGTTCCACGAGCCCAGCCGCCGCGAGCCCTTCCAGCATCTCGGTGACGCTCGCCGGGCTCAGGTCGGCGGCCTCCGCGAGGTCGCGCATCGACATCTGAGTCTGGTCGCGAAGGCAGAAGAGCAGGCTGTACTGCGCGTCGGTGAGCTCGCCCGGACGGTGGGTCTCGCGCCCGCGCAACCTTCGCACCGCGCCCATCGCGCGTTTGAACGATCGGGCCACGTGCTCGGCGGCGTCGCTCTCGCTGCGCTCGCCTACCACGTCTGCAAGCGCGTCTAGCTTCTCGCCGGCGGCGGGAGTCACGCCGCGATCGCCTCGGCGATCGTCTCGGCAGACGTCTCGGCCGACGCTCCCTTGCGGGCCCGCGCCGCGCGCTCGGCACGCATGAGGATCACGCACGGGATGATCGCGAGGGCGGTCAGCCCCGCCGACACCCAGAACGCGGTGCCGTAGGCCGCGGCCGCGCCGCTCAACGTGTGCACGCCGGTCAGCGCGCGCTGGAGGACGACCGCCAGCACGGCCGTGCCGATCGACCCGCCGACACGCTGGAGCACGTTCAGCTGCGGGGTGGCGTTCGACAGCTCCGAGCGCTCGAGCGACGCGAACGCGGCGGTCATCGCCGGCAGGAAGCCAAAGCCGATCCCGACGCCGCGGACGAACATCGCGAACGACAACCACACGATCGACGTGTGGGCGCCGATCAGGCCGAACGGGATCGTCGCGACCGTGCACAGGGTCACCCCGAACAGCGCCAGCCCGCCACCGCCGTAGCGGTCGCTCAGCTTGCCGGCGATCGGCATCGCGCAGGCGGCTCCGAGGCCCTGGGGAGCGGTCAGCAGGCCGGTGACGACGACACTCTCGAGGCGGACGCCCTGCCAGTACAGCGGCAGCAGGATCATCCCGCCGAACAGCGCGGCGCCGAGACAGAACATCGCGAACGAGGCCGAGGCGAACGTCGGCCGTTTGTAAAGGCGCATGTCGAGCAGGGGCTTCGGGATCTTCAGAGCGTGGAGCACGAACGCCGCGACGAGCGCGATCCCGAGGATGATCGGGACGATCACCTTCACCGACGTGATGCTGCCGGTGACGCCGATCTCGGCCAGGCCGTAGGTCAACAGCGGGAGGCCGGTCGCCATCAGGATGAAGCCTCGGACGTCGAGCTTGTCGACAGCCTCGGGCTTCAGCCACGGGAGGTAGCGGAGCGCCGCAGCGACGGCGATCACGCCGATCGGGACGTTCACGTAGAAGATCCAGCGCCAACTCGCGTTCTGGATGATCAGTCCGCCGATCGTGGGGCCGAGGATCGGCGCGAGCATCGCGGGAACCGCGACGACGCTCATCACGCGTCCCATCCGCTTCGGTCCGGCCGCCTCGGCCATCATCAGCTGGCCGACCGGCAGGATCATGCCGCCGCCGGCGCCCTGGAGGACGCGGAACAGAATCAGCTCGGTGGTCGAGGTCGCGAGGCCGCACAGCGCGGATCCGGCGGTGAACAGGACGACCGAGACCAGATACACCTGCTTGGCGCCGAACCGCCGGGCCGCCCAGCCGCTGACCGGGATCACCGCCGCCAGCGACAGCATGTATCCGGTCACCACCCACTGGATCTCGGCGATCGTCGAGTGGAGCTCGCGGCTCAGCGTCTCCAGCGCGACGTTGACGATCGTCGTGTCGAGGATCGACATGATCGACCCGATGACCACGACCGCGCTGATGCGCCAGACGTGCGCGCTGATCGCGTCGGGGTTGCCGCTCTGGTCGCTCACCGGCTAAGCAGGCCACAGAGATTCATAGGCACCGAAACATTAGGGTCCGAACGATCGCCTGTCAAGAAGTCGCTTCGGCTGCTCACCCGCTCCGCGGCGCCTGCGCTTACACACCGTCGCCGTAAGCGGCCGGCTGACTCGCGCGAGCGCCGCGGACCGGGCGCCGCAGCCTCGCTCGGAGCTGATCGGGGCAGTCGCAATTCGGCTTATGCCTGTCTCCGTCTATCTTCACTAACAAATGCCGACTTTCGCCGATCTTGGACTCGAGCCGGAGATCCTCGACGCCGTCCACGACGTCGGGTACGAGTCGCCGAGCCCGATCCAGGAACAGGCGATCCCGCCGTTGCTCGAAGGGCTGGACGTCATCGGTCAGGCTCAGACCGGATCGGGCAAGACCGCGGCGTTCGGGCTGCCGATGCTCCAGTACGTCAATCCCGACGAGCACGAGGTCCAGGGGCTCGTGCTGACGCCGACGCGCGAGCTGTGCATCCAGGTGACCCAGGCGCTGCGAGCGTACGGCCGCCGGAAGGGAGTCGACGTCGTCGCGGTGTTCGGCGGCGCGCCGATCCGCTCCCAGCAGGCCCAGTTGCGCGCGGGCGGTCACGTGGTCGTGGGCACGGTCGGACGGGTCAAGGACCTGATCTCGCGCCACTCGCTGATGCTGCACGGCTGCCGCTTCATCGTCCTCGACGAGGCCGACGAGATGCTCGACCTCGGCTTCCTCGAGGACGTCGAGCGGATCCTGTCGCTGACCCCGTCGAGCCGCCAGACCGCGCTGTTCTCGGCGACGATGCCGCCCGAGATCCGGCGGCTGGCCGACCAGTACCTCTACAACCCCGTGACGGTGAAGGTGCAGGCCGCAACGCTGACCGTCGACACCGTCGAGCAATTCGCGGTCGAGGTGCCCTCTCGCGAGAAGGCCGACAAGCTGGTGTCGGTGCTCGCGGCCGAGCACCCCGACCAGGCGCTCGTGTTCGTGCGGACCAAGGCGCGCTGCGACCAGCTCTACCGGCTCCTCAGGGACCGGGGGATGAACGTCAAGGCGATCCACGGCGACATGACCCAGGGCGCCCGCGACGGGGTGATGATCTCGTTCAAGGACGGCCGCCTGCCGCTGCTGGTCGCGACCGACGTCGCCGCGCGCGGGCTCGACATCTCCGGCATCTCGCACGTGATCAACTACGACGTCCCCACCTCGCCGGACGTTTACGTCCACCGGATCGGCCGCACCGGTCGCGTCGGCCGCAGCGGCCGCGCGATCACGTTCGTCGAGCCCCAGCAGCGGCGCGAGCTGCGAGCACTCGAGAACAATGCGAACGTCACGCTGGCCCCCTGGGTCGAGCACGCGCGCGTCGCCCCGACGCCGGTGAAAGCCAGGCCTCGCCGGCACTCCAAGCCACACGACCCGTTCGACGGCGACGGACGGGCGCGCAAGGTGATCGCGTCGCTCGGGCGGGCGGCGGGCCTCGAGCCCTCGGACATCATCCACGCGATCACCGCCGCCACCGGACTGGACGGCGAGCACGTTCGCAACGTCCGCGTGCTCGAGCGGTTCACGCTGCTCGAAGTGCCCGCCGAGGACGTCGACCGCGTGGTCGATCAGGTCAGCGGCACCGAGCTGTGCGGGCAGCGCGTGCAGCTCGAGCCCGCCGCGAGCTAGCCCCGACCGCGGGTTTCGCGGGCCGCTGTCAGATCTCCGTCAGCTCTCCGAGAGGCCGGCGCGACTTCGGGACGTACCGATGTGTTGCGGTCTATAGCCGGCTGTTAGGCCGGGAACCTAACACTTGGAGGTACGGATTTTGCGTCTGAAATCGCTCGTCCGGCGGCGCCCCTCGGCGCCCATGGTGGTCTCGTTCATCGCGCTGTTCGTGTCGCTCGGCGGGGCCGGGTATGCGGCGGTGAGCTTGCCGAGGAACAGCGTCGGGAACGCCCAGCTTCAGAACAACAGCGTCGGCAACTTCAAGCTGAAGTCGAACGCGGTCGGATCGAAGAAGATCATCAATGGCTCGGTCGGAGGCAGCAAGGTGAACTCGAGCCAGGTGCAGCTGCGGGTCTCGAGCGCGTGCTCGACCGGCGCGATCTCCGCGGTTGGGCTGTCCGGGAGCGTGACCTGCACGCCGACGCTGGGCAACGAGTACGGGTCGAACACGGCGGCGACGACGCTCGGCTCGGGCTCGACGCAGGTGGCCACGCAGTCGCTGGCCGCCGGGTCGCCGTACCTCGTGATGGCCTACCCGCACGCGGTGATCAGCAGCGGAACCGGGGGGCAGAACGTCGAGGTCGACTGCACGCTGTCGGTGCCGACGGCCACGGCGACGCCGGCGAATCCGACGACCACGACCAAGACCCTCGCGGTCGACGTCGCGTCGCCGCAGCCACCCCGCCGCCGGGACGATCCCGCTGGTGCTGCCGGTGGCGTCGTCGACAAGCATCCAGCCGGCGACGCGTGAATTGCACCGACACCGCGTCCAATCCGGCCACGCCGGCGCCGACGGTCAAGGTCGACACCACGATCAGCGCGATCCAGACCGCCGGCAACAACTGACAGCCGCGCTTCCGTCCCAAGGAAAAGCGGCCGGCTCGCACGGGGCAGCGGGCCGGCCGCTGGGGGCGCTAGCGTCCGGACGGACACCCGGCCGCTCCGGGCCGGGGTCGGACCGATGGAGGTAATGCGATGCGCCTACCCCGTCCTTCGGCGCCGCTCGTGGTGTCGTTCCTGGCCCTGTTCGTCTCGCTCGGTGGCGTCGGCTACGCCGCCATCCATTTGCCGGTGCACAGCGTGGGCAACGCCCAGCTGCAGAACTTCTCGGTGGGCAACGCCAAGCTGAGGTCGAACTCGGTCGGCGCCGGCAAGATCATCCCGGGCTCGATCGGGGCCACGCAGGTGAACTCGAGCCAGGTGCAGCTCCGTGTCGCCGGCCCCTGCACGCTCGGCGCGATGCAATCGATCGGGTCGTCCGGGAGCGTGACCTGTACGCCGACGCTGCCGAACCAGTACGGGTCCAACACGGCCGCGACCGCGCTGGGCGCGAACTCGACGCAGGTGGCGACGCAGTCGCTCGCGGCGGGGTCCTCGTATCTCGTGCTGGCCTATCCGCACGCGGTGATCAGCAGCGGAAACGCGGGACAGCACGTCGAGGTCGACTGCACGCTGTCGGTGCCCGCCGGGTCGGGCACGCCGCCCCCGGCGAATCCGACGACCACGACCAAGACCTTCGCGGTCGATGTCAACTCGAGCGGGCAGTCGACAGGCGGGGACGATCCCGCTGGTGCTGCCGGTGGCGCCGTCGACGAGCGTCCAGGCGGCGACCGTGAGCTGCACCGAGTCGTCCACCGGAACACCGGCGCCGGCGGTCATGGTCGACACGACGATCAGCGCGATCCAGACCGCCAGCAACAGCTGAGCACGCCGGCCGCAGTACGCTCAGCCAATGTCAACTGCTCAGATGAACACCAGCCTCGGCACGATCGCGTTCGAACTGTTCGACGACGATGCGCCCGAAACCGTTGCCAACTTCCGCAAGCTCGCCGATGACAAGTTCTACGACGGGATCATCTTTCACCGGGTCATCTCCGGCTTCATGATTCAGGGAGGGTGTCCGGACGGGACCGGGATGGGTGGCCCCGGCTACACGTTCGGCGACGAGATCAACGATCACAAGGTCGTGCGCGGCGCGCTCGCGATGGCGAATGCCGGCCCGAACACGAACGGCTCGCAGTTCTTCATCGTCACAACCGAGGCCGCGCCGTGGCTCGACGGCAAGCACACGGTGTTCGGCCAGGTCACCGACGGAATGGACACGGTCGACGCGATCGAGGGCGTGCGCACGGGAGCAGGCGACCGTCCCGTCGAGCCTCCGGTGATCGAGTCGATCGACCTCGTGTAGCGCTGTGGCTACGCCCTAGCCGCCCGAGTAGTTGTTGAACACGCTGGTGCTGAACAGCGGCAGCCCGGGAGCGCCCGAGTAACCGAGGCGGTGGAGCCCGAACATGTTCTCGATCGTGGCGAGCAGCGAGAAATGATTGAAGTAGTCGATGACGTCGATGGTGTTCGCCTTGACGTAGCGCGAGATCAGCAGTAGGCCGACCTGACCGCCGCCGCCGGTCGGGGTGGTCTCGCCGGTCCCCAGCGAGAGAGGGGCTGTGGTCGTCGTCGGGGCGGTTGCGGTTGTGTCGGTGGTCGTCGCGTCCGTCGTCGTCGTGCTCGCCACCGTGGTCGTGTCGGTCGGCGTCGTGTCAGTCGGCGTCGTGTCCGTGGTCGTCGTGTCGGTCGTGGTCGTCGTCGTCCCAGGCACCGCCGGCCCCGTCGCCCCCGCCGGCGGTACCGGCGTGCCGGGCGGCAGGCCGCGCAGGTTCGGGTATGCCGCCGGGCTCGCGCAGCATGCGCTCGGGTCCGCGTACTCGCCCGTCTGTGGCGCTTGGTCGAACGTGATCGCGATCATCCCGCCGTCCTTGTAGGCCGGCGATTTCTTGATCTCCGGCACGACCGTCTTCAGGAGCTGGTTGGCGCCGGCGAGTCCCGGTTTCGCGTGCGGCTTGCACGGCGCCTCGCTTCCGTTCGAGCACGGCGCCGGGACGATGTAGGCGACCGACGGCGTGGTGCTCGCGCTCTTAAGATCGGTCTTGAGATGGCCAAGGCCAACCTCGTCGTTATGGCAGGTGGACCCGCCGGTCAGGGAGCGGAAGTACAGGAACGGGTTGTGCCACGCCAGGTACGCGTTCTTGGACCTTGCGGTCTGGGGCACCTTGCTGCCCGGCTTCGGCACGCGACAGGCGGACTTTGCGCTCGAGGGCACTCCCTGCACGTAGGCCTTCCAGGTGTCCCCCGCGCTGGTCAGCTCGCCGGCGAGCGTCTGGGTGCTTGCCGGATAGTCGCACCCGATCCCGATCACCTGCCCCCTCGGGCCCTTGCCGGCGGTGTTCATGCGCGTGAACTTCGGACAGTCCGTCGCGGTCTCGACGGTCGGCCCCTGACCGCTCACCAGTGCGATCTCGTTCGCGAGCGGTGAACCCGCGACCGCGTAGTAGTTGTCGACTAGTTCGCCCTGGCGGCGGAGAGCGCCGCTCAGATATCCGCTCGAGGTGTTGAACGACTGGTTGAAGCCGCGATCCGAGAGAACGAGCATGAACACGTGCTTGACCGGCGGGAGGCCGTTCGCGCCAGCCGAGGTCGTGTCGGTCCCGGTGGTCGTCGTCGGGGACGTCGTCGGCGACGCGGATGCTTGCGCGTCGGTCTGGGCCGCCGCTGCGGCGTTGCCGCCGGCGGCCGCCGAGCCGCCACCCCCGCCGCTGCCAGACTCGGCCGGCGCTGCCGCCACCGTCTGCGCCACGGGCGTCGTCGTTGGGTGGTCCATGCCGACCACGATCAACGGGGCGCTTGCCAGCGTCGCGACGCTGGTTCCGCCGACGAGCGAGCCGACAATCACGCCGAACCCCAGCATCGCCATCACGGCCGCCGCGGCAGGGCGCGGGCCGGGCATAGTGAGCCCGAACGCCGGCGGTCGCCGGTCGTCGGCCGCGAGAGAATCCGCGAGCGGCGTGCCCGCAGGCAGATCGGGCTCCGGCCCCTGCGCGCGGATCGCGCCGACCAGCCCCGCGATCTCCGGTGGCAACGGCCCGCGCCGGGCCCCGCACTCCACGCAGTAGCGCTGGTCGTGGGCCAGGCCCGCGTCGCATTCGGCACATCGGAGCGCGCTGCGCGACTCGCTCGTCGTGGTATCCGAAGTGCTCATCGCCGGTCCGCCAGTGTGGTCTGCGCAGTCATCGTAGATGTGAACATCTCGAGATCGCTCAAAGCTCTCGACTTTCGGGCGAGAGCGGCGACCTCGGTCACTCCTCGTTCACAACTCCGGCGAGGACGCGCCGGATACTACGTGCGGGGGAGTGTTGGCGGTGCCCGCGACCACCCCGGAATTCACAAGTACGGAGACGATCCCGTGGCGACCGATGTAGAGAGCAGTGAGGGAGGGACCCGCGCGGGCCCGAACCTCGGAGCTGACGCTCCCACGCGAGAGCTCCCCGCAGCCCCTACCACCGCGTCGGAGGACCGGTGCGGCGCATGCGGTGCGCCGCTCGCGCACGACCAGCAGTACTGCGTGGAATGTGGCGAGCGCCGGGGGGCGTCCAGGTTTCCCGCCGGCCAGCCGGCGGTGGAGGCCTCGCCGCGTCGTGCTCGCGCCGCTCGGGCCCCGCGGGGCCAACGTATCTCGTCGGGCACGACGCTCGTCGCGGGCGTTGGCGTGCTGCTGCTCGCGATCGGGCTCGGCGTGCTGATCGGGCGCCTCGGCCACAACCCGCCGGTCCAGAAGCAGGCTCCGGCGGAGGTCGTGACCGTGCAGGGCGGAGGCGGGGGCGGAACCGCAAGCACGGCGAGGACCACGGCCTCCACCACCCCGACCCACACCCGTGCCTCCCACGCCGCGCCGAAGGGCTTGACCGGAAAGCTGAAAGCGGCCGCGGAGCAGACCGCGCCGCCGACCAAGGCCGTCCAGCAAAAGGCCAACCAGGCCGCCGGCAAGGTCCTCGGCAACTCCAGCAACCTGACTGCGCCGACGCAAAAAGTCGGTGGTTCCTGTAAGAGCGGCCAGGCCGGATGTCAGAGCGGCAAATTCACCGGGAACTTCTTCGGCCAGTGAAAGGACGCGTTGATGGCGCTATTGCGTAAGCGCGGGATCGGACCAACCTCCGCGCCCGCCGGGAACCCCCCGAATTCGACAGCGCCCCCGGCGACGGGCGCGCCGGTCGCTCCGCCTCCGCCGGGCACGCCTCCGACGGAGAGTCAGGTCATCGATCTCGAGCGTCGGCGCGACACGCTGAAGGCACGCGTGGCTGAGATGCAGTGGGATCTCGGTGGCCTCGTGTATGAGATGGCGATCCGCGACCGGATTCACGTCGACGTGATCGTCAAGCGGGCGGCGCTACTCCAAGACGCCGATTCCGAGCTCGCGGAGATCGAGCGAATTCTGCGACTGGAGCACAGCGCGACCGCCGGCGCGTGCGCGTCGTGCGGGGCACCGCACAGCACGGGCGCGTCGTATTGCTGGCAGTGCGGGCAGCCGATTCTCCAGCAGGTCTCGACCGACTCGATCTTCCGCTAGGAGGGGCATCTCAAACCCGGCACCGGCTACGAGCTGGCCTCGAAGCCGACGCCCCGGGTGGTGCCGCTGCGCTAGCCGAACTTGCCCGCGACGTAATCGCGCGTGCGCGGATCGGCGGCGCCACGGAAGATCGTCTCGGTGTCGCCGTACTCGATCAGCGTTCCGACCCGGACCGGGCCGCTCGTGTCGAGGCTGAAGAACGCCGTTCGGTCCGCGACCCGCGCCGCTTGCTGCATGTTGTGGGTGACGATGACGATCGTGAACCGCTGCTTGAGGTTGTGCATCAGATCCTCGATCGAGGCGGTGGCCACCGGGTCGAGCGCCGAGGCCGGCTCGTCGAGCAGCAGCACGTCGGGCTCGATCGCAATTGCGCGGGCGATGCAAAGGCGCTGCTGCTGGCCGCCTGAGAGGCCGAGCGCGCTGTCCCTGAGGCGGTCCTTGACCTCCTCCCAGAGCGCAGCTTGGCGGAGCGCCTGCTCGACGCGATCGTCGAGCCGCTGCTTCATGCCGAGGTTCCGAGGGGCCCAGGCGACGTTGTCGAAGATCGACTTCGGGAACGGATTGGGCTTTTGGAACACCATCCCGATCCGGCGGCGAACCTCGACGCGGTTGGCGTTGCTCGCGTACAGATCGTGCCCGTGGTAGAGGACCTGGCCCTCGATCCGGAACCCCGGGATCGCGTCGTTCATCCGATTCAGGCTGCGGATGAACGTCGACTTGCCACACCCCGACGGGCCGATCACCGCGGTCACCTGGTTGCGATAGATCTTCAGCGACGTCCCGGCCAGCGCGCGGTTCTGGCCGTAGTAGATCGAGATGTTGCGGATGTCGAACACCGCCGAGTGCTCCTGAGGAGCCGCCGCCCCGTTCCCGGCCGGCGGGGCCGTGATCACGGGAAGCACGGGCTCCGTTCGGATCCGGATACGCCGTCGCGCTTCGTCTGCGCGTCGTATCTGGCTCGCTGTCCGGTCCCACTCGGTCATCGGCCCATCTTCCCACGGCTGCGGGCGAGGATCAGGCGAGCCAGGACGTTGGCGATGAGAATCAACATCATCAGTACGAACGCAGCTCCCCAGGCGCGGGTCACGGCCTGAGCCAGAGGCAGGTCGTACGACGTGTAGATGAACATCGACACGCTCGGCATACCGTGGAACAGGTTCAACTGCGTTGCGTTCGGGTTGAAGATCGAATCGCAGATCAAGAGCGGCGCGGTCTCGCCCGCGGCGCGGGCAGTGGCCAGGATCGCACCGGTGAGGATCCCGCCGAACGCGGTCGGGAGGATCACACTGAGGACGGTTCGCCAGCGGCTTACGCCGAGCGCGTCGGCGGCCTCGCGCAGGCTGCCCGGGACGAGCAGCAGGACCTCCTGGCTCGAGCGCGCCATCAGCGGCAGCATCACGATCGCGAGCGCGACCCCGCCGGCGAACCCAGATTGTCGATGCAGGGGGATCACGATCAGGCCGTACACGAACAGCCCGACGATGATCGTCGGCAGGCCCGCCATGATGTCGAGCGCGAACCGGAGTGCACTGGCGGTTCGTGATCGAGGTCCCGCGAACTCCGTCAGGTACAGCCCGGTGAGGATGCCGATCGGGAGCGCGATCAGCGCCCCGAACGCGACGATCTCGAGCGTGCCGAGCAGAGAGTTGAAGATTCCGCCGCCGGCCAACCCGGAGGGGTTCTGGAGCACGAAGCTGAAGCTCAGCGCCGACGCGCCGCGGACGGCGACGCCGTAGAGCACGATCACCAGCACGGCGACTGCGAACACGGCCGCCGCGGTCGCCGTGATTTGGACAAACCGGCTCACCGCAGCGCGCCGGCGGAGGTTGCCCGACGGAGTGAGGGGCGCCGTCGGGTCGAAGGGCGTGGCCCCGAACGCGGCTGATTCGGACGTGACGCTCAAATGACCCTCTGGGCCACGTCGAATCGTCCGGCGATCGTGCGCGCCGCCACGCTCGTGAGCATGCCGATCACCACCAGCACGACGCCGGCGTAGAACATCGAGGCCGTGTGCAGAGAATTGACCGGAGAGGTGAACTGATTGGCGATCTCCGAGGCGATCGTCGAACCCGGCTCGAACAGCGATTTGTTGATCTTGGTGACATCGCCGATCACGAACGAGACGGCGATCGCCTCACCGAGGGCCCGCCCGAGCCCAAGGACCACGGCGGCGCTGACGCCCGAGACCGTCGTGGGAAGGACGATTCCCCTGATGACCTCCCACTGCGTGGCGCCGAGCGCCGCGGCGCCGTCCTTCAGCTCGGCGGGAATGGTCAGGAACAGGTCCCGGCTGAGCGCCGAGATGATCGGCAGGATCATCACGGTCAGGACCAGCCCGGCGGTGAACACGCTGATCCCGATCGGCGACGCCGGTCCGAACAGCGGTATGAAGCCGAGCGCGCTATGGAGACCGGGCTCGAGCTTGTCGATGAACGGGACGAGCACGACGAGTCCCCAGAAGCCGTAGATGATGCTCGGAACCGCCGCGAGCAGCTCGACCAGCGGCCCGACGACCGCCCGCACGCGCGCCGGCGCCATCATGCTCAGGTACAGACCGATCGCGATCCCGAGCGGCGTCGCCAGCACCACCGCCATCAGCGAGCTCACGACGGTCCCGTAGAGCATCGGTAGGACGCCCTCGATGCTGAAGTTGGGCTGCCATGTCGTGCTCGTGACGAAGCCGAGCCCGAACTTCGAGATCGCCGGCTGTGCGTTGTTGACGAGCTGGTAGACGAGGTCGACCAGAGTCAGGACGACGAGCACGCCGGCCAGCGCGCACAGCCCGAACAGAACGCGGTCGCCTAACCGGCCCGCGCGTCGCGGTCGATCTCCTGCGCCGGTGCGGCGACCAACCCGCGGCAACGTGAGCTTTGCCCTCGAGGACACGGCGCGGAAGCGTACGCAACTCCTCCACCGCGCTCCGGCCGGCCCTCCCATTGCTCACAACTTTTCAACAACACAGTCACACATTGGCCACAAGTGGTCAAATCGGCACCGAGATGCTTACCGCTATCTCGCGAGGGGCTGGCCGGGCCACGTCGAGAGTTTCTCGGGAAACCCACAAGGAGGATTACTGCTTTGCTCTTCAAGAGATTGGTAAGTGTCACGTGCGCCGGAATGCTGGCGGGCTGCGTGTTGGGCCTGAGCGCCGCCGCCGCGTCTGCAGCCACGCCGACGCTAAACGGAGCGGGCTCGACGCTGGTCGCCCCAATCGAGGCCGAATGGGCCGCGGTGTGGGATACGTCGACGAGCAGCCTGGTCAACTACTCCCCAGTAGGGTCCGGAAGCGGCGAGAAGGACATCGCCGCCGGCCTGGTGGACTTCGGCGCTTCAGACGCGCCGCTATCGGTGTATACGGGCGTCCCGTCCAACATCGTCCAGATCCCGTGGGCGCTGACGGCTACGGGTGTCGCCTATCACCTCAACGGCCTGAAGCCCAAGGGCTCGGTGCTTCATCTGACCGGCTCCGTGCTCTCCGAGATCTATCTGGGCCAGATCACCAGCTGGAACAACAAGCAGATCAAGAACCTGAACAAGGGCGTGAAGATCCCCAACAAGCGGATCACGGTGTTCTGGCGCTCTGACGGATCTGGGGACACATATGCGTTCACTCGGTATCTGTCGGATGTCTCCGGCACGTTCGGTAGCAAGGTCGGCGCCTCCACCACCGTGACCTTCCCGGTCGGCGTGGGCGCGAAGGGCAATCAGGGCATGGCTCAGGCGCTCGAGGGCACGAACGGCGGGATCGCCTACATCGCAGCCTCGTACCTGATCGCGAATCGCCTGCAGCCCGCGGCGATCAAGAACAACGCCGGCAACTACGAGGTTCCGAACCTGCCCAACATCTCAGCCGCGGCGTCAGGGGTCAGCGTGCCGTCGAACAACGAGGTCACGATCGTCGACCCCGGGAAGGGCAAGAAGAAGGCGTACCCGATCTCGACGTTCACCTACGCGTTCGTCCCGACGAACGCCGGGCAGGGAGCCCTGCTGAAGTCGTTCATCGGCTACGCGATCACCGGCGGACAGACTTTCGGGCCCTCGCTCGACTTCTCGCCGCTGCCTAAGAACATCGTCAACGCGGACGAAAACACGCTGAACTCGATCAACTGACCGATCGACAAGCACCATGTCCTACGGGCCCGGGCGCGGATGCGCCCGGGCCCGTGGCATGTTCGCTGACTCATTGAAGGCGCACGCCAAACAGCCGCTCGAGCTGCCCGATCGTCTCTTCGGCGCTCCGGTGGTGGATCGTCGCCATGCCAAGCTCGGCGGCGGGCGCCAGATTCCCGGCCAGATCGTCGATGTACACGCACTCGTGAGGAGCGAGCCCGATCCGGTCGGCGCCGATCGTGTAGATCTCGGGTGCGGGCTTGCGGATCCCGACCTCGCCCGAGATCACGACGGCGTCGAACAGCTCGGCGAGGAGCTCGCGCGGGTAACGCCGCGTTCCCCACGAGTTCGACACGAGTCCGGTCGGGAACCCGGCCGTGTGGACGCCGCGGACCGCGGCGCGCATCCGCTCGTCGGGCTGCGAGCCGCCGAACAGGCGGTCGATCAGGTTGGCCTGATCGACACCGAGCCGCGCGGCCAGGCGAAGTTCGAAGTTCTCCTGGGTCACGCTGCCGATCTCGAGGCCCAGCATCAGCTCGCGAAGCTCGACGTCGTCGCGGAACGCGTGGCTGATCGCGTCGCTCGGAAGACCCTCGTGCTCCGAGAACGTCCGAAAGGAGGCGAACAGGTCGGTCGTGAGCACCCCGCCCCAGTCGGTGAGCAGCCCACGGTAGGCGCCGTTCTCAGAAGCCATGCCGTGCGACCGCCACCGCGCGGTCGGCGATCTCGATCACGCCCTCTCCGAACGACTTCAGGTACGGGTCGTCGGTGGAGCCCGCCAGCGCGCGCTTGTAGTTGCCCTCCATGAACACGACGGCCTTCCAAAGCGCGAGGGTCACGTACCAGTCGAGCGCCTGCACCGAGCGGCCCGAGCGCGCCTCGTACCGGGCGGTGAGCTCGGCACGAGTCGGAAACCCGGAGCGAAGGGTCACGTTGTTCAGGTTGAACTTGCCCGGCGTGTCGCCCGGCTCGGTCCACTGCATGAGCATGTAGCCGACGTCCGCGAGCGGGTCGCCGATCGTCGCCATCTCCCAGTCGAGGATCGCGACCAGCCGCGCCGGGGAGTCCGCCCCGAACATCGTGTTCCCGAGCCGGTAGTCGCCATGAACGATCGTCGCCGCCGGCGACTCGGGGATATTTGCCGCGAGCCAGGCGCCGACCTCCTCGAACTGAGGTAGCTCGCGCGTGCGGTTGTGCTCCCACAGCCCGGTGAAGCGGCGAAGCTGGCGCTCGAGGTAGCCGGTCGGCTTGCCGAACCCCTCGAGGCCGGCGGCCGTCCAGTCGGTGGCGTGGAGCTCGACCAGCGCCTCGATCAGCTCGTCGGCCACCCGAGCGCGCTGCTCGGGGTTGTCGAGCGCGTCGGGGATCGAGTCGGCGATGACCTCGCCGGCGACCCGCTCCATCACGTAGAACGGGGCGCCGATCACGGCCGGGTCCTCGCACACCGCGAGCACCTTCGGCACCCGGACGGCCGTCGTCGCGAGCGCGGCGAGCAACCGAGCCTCGCGCAGCACGTCGTGCGCGCTCGGCGGCAGCGGCCCCCGTGGCGGGCGCCTGAGCACGACGCCAGTCGACAGCGCGAAAGTGACGTTCGAATGACCGTCGCCGATCGGGGTCGCGGTGAGCTCCGCAGGCGCCTCGAGACCCCGGTCGGCGAGCAGCTCGATCAACGGCTCGAGCACGAGCAGCGGCTCGCGCTCGTTCGCGGCTGCATCGGCGTGCGTGCGGACGATGTCGTCGGGTGCGAGCGTCACGGGCATCGAGTGACGCAGGGTACCGGCGGGCGCGCGGCCACTAGCTAATCTCGACTTGGAAAGCGATGCCTGAACTACCCGAAGTCGAGATCACCGCGCGGCTGATCGGCGCCGCCGTCGCCGGCAGCGAGATCGAGTCTGCGCTCGCGCCAGGGATCAACGCGCTGAAGACGTTCGACCCGCCGCTGGCCGCGCTCGAGGGCCGGCGGTTCGAGCGCGTCGGGCGCCGCGGAAAGCTGTTCGTGATCGAGCTCGACGGCGACCTCGCGCTCGAGATCCACCTGATGTCGGCCGGCCGGCTGCAGCTGTTCGACACGCGCGCTTCGCTGCGCGACCGGACGTCGCGGTTCCTGGTCCGGCTCAAGGATGGGCGCGAGCTCCGGCTGCGCGAGTTCGGCACGCGCCAGCGGGCGTGGGTCAAGCTGCTGCGCGCGGCCGACGTCGGCGACGAGGAGACGATCGCGGCGCTCGGGCCCGAGGCGTGGCCGGATCCGCCGCCGTTCGGCGAGCTCCTGAACCAGCCGCGCCCGCTGTATGCGCTGCTCAGAGACCAGCACGTGATCGCCGGGATCGGGCGGTCGTGGGTCGACGAGATCCTGCACACGGCGATGATCTCGCCGTTCAAGCGCGGATCCGACCTCGACGACGACGAGGCCGAGCTACTGCGCGAGACGACGGTCCGCGTCCTCGGCGACGCGATCGACCACTACGCGGAGGCGCTCGCGCTCCCGGTCCCGGACAAGCTGCCGATGCCGCTGACGGTCCACCGGCGCAACGGCGAGCCCTGCCCCCGCTGCGGCGACCAGCTCGAGGCGGTGTTCTACGAGGACTACGTGATGTGCTACTGCCCGACGTGCCAGACCGAGGGCAAACTGCTCAAGGACCGGCGGCTGTCGCGCCTGCTCAAATAGCACCGCTCAAGGTAGGATCCGCGCGCTGATGGCACTCGAACCCGGCGACCCCGCCCCCGACTTCACGATTCCCGACCAGCACGGCAACGAGGTGTCGCTGTCCGGGCTGCGCGGGAAGACCGTCGTCCTCTACTTCTACCCGAAGGCGGACACGCCCGGGTGCACGACGCAGGCCTGCAGCGTGCGGGACCATCGCGCCGACTACGAGAGCGCCGACGCCGTCGTGCTCGGCGTCTCGCCGGACCCGGTCAAGCCGATCGCGAAGTTCGACGAGAAGTACGGGCTCGGCTTTCCGCTGCTCTCGGACGAGGACCATTCGGTCGCCGAGGCCTACGGAGTGTGGGTCGAGAAGAACCGATACGGGCGAACGTACATGGGCAACGAGCGCACGACGTTCGTGATCGGGCCGGATGGGAAGGTCCGCGAGGTGTTCAGAAGCGTGAAGCCGGCCGAGCACGACGAGCTCGTGCTGGGCGCGCTGGCCGGGACTTAGCGGGCGGCGGGCGCTACTGCAGGCCCTCGCGCGCCTCGCGCACGAGCGTCACGGCCTCGGGGAAGATGTGAGCCATCACGGTCCGAAGCTGCTCGGCCTGCTGCTCGGTCGTCCCCTGGATGTTGATGCGATTCATCGCGGCGACCGTCAGATCGACCGCGAGCTTGATCGCGTTGTCTGCCCACGCGAGGCGCTGGGCGCCCTGCATCTGCTCGGCGAACTCGCCCAAGCGCCGCTGGAGCTCGTCCGGGTCGCCGAATAGGCCTCCGAATCCACTTCCTTCCATGGGAGCAATGGTACCCACCCTGAGCAACCGGGAGGACTCGGCATGGCCGAACACCACATAGACTGGGCTCCGATGAAGCCCGAGCAGCGGCTCGAATACGAAGCTCGTGTGCGCACGCGCCAGATCGTCCTGGCCGTCGCCGCGGGCGTTCTGGTGATGGCCGCGGTCCTGGTCCAGATCGGCGGACCGCACGTCAAGGTCAACGAGCAGACGCTGGGGCTGGTCACCGAGAACAAACGGTTCACGCGCGACCTGGCCGGATCGATCCTCAGCGCGCTCGGCTACTTCGCGCTGGCATGGACCCTCGGATACCTGTGGGGATGCGTGCGATCGCGCGAGCCGAAGGTCAGGCCTGGGTTCGTCGGGATCCTGGCCGTGACCGGCGGGGTGCTCTCCGGAATCAGCGTGGTCGCCTACATCGTGGCCTACGGCAGCCAGGCGCACCACTTCGTCCACACCGGCCTCCAGACGTATCCGGAGGCCAACGCGCTGCTGACGAAGCCCTTCCTGGTCATCCCCCAGATCACGAACGACTTCGGCCTGTTGCTCGTCGCGATGGGCCTCGTGATGGTGTCACTGAACGCGATGCGCGTCGGCCTGCTCACCCGCTTCATGGGCTACCTCGGGATCATCGCGGGGATCCTCACGATCATCCCGCTGGTGCCGATCCCGATCGTCGAGGCGTACTGGCTGCTGGCGCTCGGGTATCTGCTGAGCGGACGGTGGCCGAGCGGCGTCCCGCCGGCATGGACCACGGGCCGCGTTGAGCGCTGGCCGTCGGCGCAGCGACAGCGCGCCGCTCGCGAGCCACTCCTCGGCCGCGGCCGAGCCGGCCGCGCGAAGCCCGCGCCCGACCCGGCACCCGAGGCGGTCGGTGCGCCCGCTCCCGGCAGCACTCGCTCGACCACCCCGAAGCGCAAGCGCAAGCGGCGCAGGTAGCCCCGCGGGAGCCGGATCCGACATCCGTCCGCACGCGCGCCGGACTTGAGTTCGGTGGCCGGCGCGTGCCGATCAGGGACCTAGCTGTCCCGGCCCCTGTCCACGCCGGGGGCCGGGACAGGTTCGCTTCGCCACTTGGATGAAGCGTTGATAACTCAGCTCTGGACCGATCCTGGGGCACCTCGCCTGGGGCGTCGGGAGGCGGATCCGGAGCTGTGCGGGCTCGAGTGAGTGACCGCCGGGCGGCCTAACGCCGTCCGGCGGTCACCGTTCATCGACTCCGCGGTACCGCTCGCCGGATTAGATCATCCGTTCACCGATCCGGCTCTTGTGAACCGGCCGGCGAGTGCGAAGGTTCGCGCCGACTATCAACCCCTCATTAGGAGGAATGGATGGAAGCCGCAAACATTGGCCGCGAAGCCGACGTGGCGCCCGAGCTGGATCCGACTAGTGGTCGGGCTTTCGGGACCTGGACTCCGGCGGATCCGGGGCCGTTGGGGCTGGCGGCGTTCGCTGGGACGACGTTCATGCTCAGCCTGATCAATGCCGGGTTGGTCGGCACGCACAGGTTGCCAGGCGGCGGTTTGCTGCCGATGGTGGCCGCGCTCGCGCTCGCCTATGGCGGCATTGCACAGTTCGTCGCGGGCCTGTGGGAGTTCCGGACCGGGAACACGTTCGGCGCCGTGGCGTTCTGCTCGTACGGCGCGTTCTGGATCTCTTTCTTCTTCATCGTCCAATCGGTCGGCTCGAACGCGCCGACCCAGGTGTTCAGCGGGCTTGGGCTGTATCTGTGGATGTGGGGGCTCTTCACGGTCTATATGTTCATCGCGTCGCTGCGGACGACCGGGGCGGTCGCGCTGGTATTCCTGCTATTGGCGATCACGTTCATCCTCCTCGGGATCGGCAACTCGGCGCTCGCCGGTACCGCCACCGCCACCAACGGCACGATCAAGCTGGGCGGCTGGGTCGGGCTCATCACCGCGATTGCGGCCTGGTATGCGTCGTTCGCCGGCGTGATCAACTCGACCTACGGTCGGGTGATAGCGCCGGTCTTTCCGCTGAGCCGCTAGCGGACGAGAAAAGCCCATCAATACGCTGCTCTCGAGTAGAACTAGCTCCAGAGTCATCGAAACATCGCAGAACCGTGGAGCGCCGGCGGCAACGCCGGCGCTCTGGGCTGTCAGGAAGCCGGTTGCCGCCGGGTCGGAAGGAGAAACTTAAATGGCTGACACCACCAAGCCAGCGCCCGCTCAGGACGAGACCGCCGAAGATGAGGTCTCCGAGGCGCAGATCGCAGTTCACTGGCGTGAGGAGGAGTACTTCGAGCCGCCGGCCGCGTTCGCCGCGCAGGCCAACGCGAACGATCCGGCGATCCTCGAGCGCTTCAGCGCCGAGCACTTCCCGGATTGCTTCACCGAGTACGCCGACCTGCTCACCTGGGACCGGAAGTGGGACACGCTGCTCGACACCAGCAACCCGCCGTTCTTCAAGTGGTTCGTGGGCGGCCGGCTGAATGCGTCCGTCAACTGCGTCGATCGGCACCTCGAGACCCGCGGCGACAAGAACGCGCTGATCTGGGTGCCCGAGCCCGAGGACGTGGCGCCCGTCGAGATCACCTACGCCGAGCTCCATCGCCGCGTCAACGAGTTCGCGGCGCTGCTACGTGACTTCGCCGGCGTGAAGGCGGGCGACCGGGTCACGTTCCACATGCCGATGGTGCCGGACCTGCCGGTGGCGATGCTCGCCTGCGCGCGCCTCGGCGTGATCCATTCCGAGGTGTTCGGCGGCTTCAGCGGCGCCGCATGCGGTCAGCGCATGGCCGACGCGAACAGCACCGTTCTGATCACGATGGACAGCTACTACCGCAACGGCGATCTGATCGATCACAAGGTGAAGGCCGACCAGGCGATCGAGGAGGCGCGCAAGGAGGGGACCGAGGTCGAGAAGGTCCTGGTCTGGCGGAGGATCCCCGGCGAGTACCACTCTGAGAGCCCGATGGTCGAGGGCCGCGACTACTTCGTCAACGACCTGCTCGAGGACTACAGCGGGCAGGAGGTAGAGCCCGAGTCGCTCGACGCCAACGACACGCTGTTCCTCATGTACACGAGCGGCACCACCGGCCGTCCGAAGGGCGCCCAGCACTCGATCGGCGGCTACCTCAGCTACGTGACCGGCACGTCGAAGTACTACCAGGACATCCATCCCGACGACATGTACTGGTGCTTCGCGGACATCGGGTGGATCACCGGCCACTCCTACATCGTCTATGGGCCGCTGTCGCTCGGCACGACCAGCGTGATGTACGAGGGAGTGCCGACGTATCCCGATCCCGGACGTCCGTGGCGGATCGCGGAGAAGCTCGGGGTGAACATCTTCCACACCGCGCCGACGACGATCCGGATGCTGCGGAAGGTTGGGCCCGGCGAGCCGGAGAAGTACACCTACCACTTCAAGACGATGACCACCGTGGGTGAGCCGATCGAGCCCGACGTGTGGCGCTGGTACCACAGCTTCGTCGGCAAGGGCGAGGCGGCGATCACGGACACCTGGTGGATGACCGAGACCGGCGGCTTCCTCGGCAGTACGCTTCCGGGTCTGCAGCCGATGAAGCCCGGCAGCTGTGGGCCGGCGGCGCTCGGGATCCAGCTCGTCGTGTTCGACGAGAACGGCAAGGAGATCCCGGGGGGCTCCGGCAAGGCGGGCTACATCTGCGTGCGCAATCCGTGGCCCGGCCGGATGCTCACCGTGTGGGGGCAGGACCAGCGGTTCATCGACACCTACTACGCGAAGTTCTCCAAGGCGGACAGCAAGGACTGGCGCGACTGGCCGTTCATGTGCGGCGACGGCGCGGTCGAGGCTGCGGACGGCTACTTCCGGATCCTCGGGCGGATCGACGACGTGATCAACGTCGCCGGGCACCGGCTCGGGACCAAGGAGCTCGAGTCGGCCGCGATCACCGTCGACGAGGTCGCCGAGGCGGCCGCCGTGCCGGTCGTCGACGAGGTGCGCGGGAAGGTCGTCGAGATGTACATCTCGCTGAAGCCCGGGGTGCCCGACGACGCCGGCATCGACCGCAAGGTGTCCGAAGCGATCGTCAGGGAGATCGGAGCGATCGCCCGGCCCAAGAACGTGTGGATCGTCAAGGACATGCCGAAGACGCGCTCGGGGAAGATCATGCGCCGCGTGATCGCGAGCATCTCGAACTTCACCGACGTCGGTGACGTGATGACGCTCGCCAATCCCGAGATCGTCGAGGACATCCGCCACCACGTGCAGGCCGAGAAGTCGGCCAAGGGCGACGTCCCGCGCGAGCTCTCCGAGCAGGAGAAGGCCGAGATCGCCGCGTACGGGCACGCTGAGTAGCCGCACGCCGTCGTCCCTGCCGAAGGCCAACTACCGCGCCCGGTTCCCCGACCGGGCGCGGTCTCCGTCGTGACGGACCGCTTGGGTTGGCCGGACGCCCCGCGAGTGTCTGGGGTGGTCGGGTAGTCGGCCGTGCCCTCGGGTAGTAGACCCTAGAGAGAACTCGGAAGGAGAGACCCTGTGGCCGACACGGCAACCACCCCCAAGTCCGACCAGACCCTCGAGTCCAAGCTCGAGGACATGCTCGAGATCGAGAAGTTCGAACCGCCGGAGGAGTTCGCAAAGGGCGCGCTGCTCAGCGATCCGGCGATCTACGACGAGGCCGAGAAGGACTGGAAGGGCTGGTGGATGAAGCAGGCGAAGGAGCTCCACTGGTTCAAGGAGCCCAGCCAGGACGTCGACGAGTCCAACCCACCGTTCTTCAAGTGGTTCGCGGACGGCAAGATCAACGCCTCCTACAACTGCGTGGACCGCCACGTGGAGGCGGGAAACGGCGAGCGGGTCGCGTTCCATTGGCGCGGCGAGGAAGGTGAGGAAGAAGACATCACCTATGCCGACCTGCACCGCGACGTGCAGAAGTTCGCCAACGCGCTGAAGGACCTGGGCATCGAGAAAGGCGACATCGTCGGGATCTTCCTGCCGATGATTCCCGAGGTCGTGGTGGCGATGCTGGCGTGCGCCCGCATCGGAGCGCCGCACAACGTCGTGTTCGGCGGCTTCTCGGCCGGCTCGGTCCGCGAGCGGATGGAGTTCTCCGAGGCCAAGGCGCTGATCACCGTCGACGGCGCCCGGCGCAAGGGCAAGACCGCGAACATCAAGCAGGCGGTCGATGAGGAGATGGGCGAGCTCGAGTCGCTCGAGCACATCGTCGTGGTCAAGCGAACCGACGCCGACTGCGAGATGAAGGACGGCCGCGACGTCTGGTACAACGAGATCCTCGAGAAGGCCGACGACGAGTGCCCGGCCGAGGAGCTAGACGCCGAGCACCCGCTGTACGTGCTGTACACCAGCGGCTCGACCGCGAAGCCCAAGGGCGTACTCCACACGACGGGCGGCTACCTGACCGGCGTCGCGTCCACGCACCGCTATGTGTTCGACCTCCATCAGGACGAGGACGTCTACTGGTGCTCGGCCGACGTGGGGTGGGTGACCGGCCACTCGTACATCGTGTACGGGCCGCTGCTCAACGGCGCAACCAGCGTGATGTACGAGGGCGCGCCGGACTACCCGCACAAGGGCATCTGGTGGGAGCTCTGCGAGCGCTACGGCGTGACCAAGTTCTACACCGCGCCGACGGCGATCCGGGCCTGCATGAAGTGGGGGGTCAAGCACGTCGAGAAGTTCGACCTCTCCAAGCTGAAGTTGCTCGGAACGGTCGGCGAGCCGATCAACCCCAAGGCCTGGCTCTGGTACCACATAGTCGTCGGCGGCGAGCGCTGCCCGATCGTCGACACCTGGTGGCAGACCGAGACCGGCGCGATCATGATCACGCCGCTGCCGGCGATCGTTGCGACGAAGCCGGGTTCGGCGACGCGGCCGTTCCCAGGCATCTCCGCCGACGTCGTCGATGAGCGCGATGGTAAGCCGGTCGACGACGGCCAGGGACTGCTCGTAATCAAGCGCCCGTGGCCATCGATGCTCCGGACCCTGTACAAGGAGGACGACCGGTTCGTCGAGACGTACTTCGACAAGTTCGGGAAGGAGACCTACCTCGTCGGGGACGCCGCGCGCAAGGACAAGGACGGCTACTTCTGGATCATCGGGCGCATCGACGACGTCGTGAACGTTTCCGGGCACCGGATGTCGACTGCCGAAGTCGAGTCTGCGATCGTCGCCCATCCGAAGGTGGCCGAGGCGGCGGTGATCGGTCAGGCCGACGAGGACAGCGGCCAGTCGATCTGCGCGTTCGTGACGCTCGAGGGCGATGACACCGAAGGGTCAGACGAGCTGGTCTCGGAGATCAACGACACGGTGGCAAAACGAATCGGCAAGCTCGCCCGCCCCAAGCGGGTGATCTGGGCCGACGATCTGCCCAAGACGCGGTCGGGCAAGATCATGCGCCGCCTGCTCCGCGACATCGCCGAAGGCCGCGCGCTCGGCGACGTCACGACGCTGCGCGACCCTGACGTGATGAAGCAGCTCGAGGGGAAGGTCCAGGAGGAGCAGAAAAACGAGGAGTCGTAGCAGCCTCTAAGTCGTCAACCCGCGTACGGGCGGTCATTCGTCCGTAATCGCTGGGCGTACTCGCTGATGGGCGCGGATCTGCCGATCCGCGCCATCGATGAGCGCGCTCGTCCACAACCTGACTCCCGCCGGGCCGTCGAGCCCGGTGATGCTGCGCGACGGGTCGGCGGTTCAGTTGCGACCGGCCGGGCCACACGACGAGGTCGCGCTGCGGGACTTCCTCGAGGGAGTCTCGCCCGACTCGTTGCGCCGGCGGTTCTTCGGCACGCCGGACCTCGGGCGGACCGCCCGCTCGCTCGTCGAGCGCTGCGGCGCGGTGGACTTCGGACTGGTTGTGCACGAGGCCCACACGTCCGCGATCGTCGCGCACGCGGGTTGGTTCCGGATCGACTCGGAGCGCGCGGAGGCGGCGTTCCTCGTCACCGACAGCTGGCAGGGCAGAGGTCTGGGGGCGCTGCTGCTGTCCCGCCTGGCGCAGGGCGCCGAGCAGCGGGGCGTCGCGACGCTGGTTGCCGAGGTGCTCCCGGGCAATCGCGCGATGCTCACCGTGTTCGAACGCTGCGGCTATACGGTCGACGTCCGCGCCGACGTGCACGGGGTCGAGGTGCGGATAGACCTGACGTCGCTCGCGCCGCGCCTTGCTCATGCCGCCTAGCCTCCTCAAGATTTCGGTGAGGCAGCCGAACATTCGGAGGACTCCTCCGAGCCTCGACCAATGGCAATCCAAGACCTGAGCAGGGACCTCTCCGATCACGCGTCGCCGCGCGAAAGCGCCGCGGCCTGGCCGCTGCTCGAATTGGCCCAGCGCGACGGCGAGCTCGGCGAGCTCAGCCGCGACGTCGCTCACACGCTCGACGAGCTGGCGCAGACGACTTCGGAGTTCTCGTGCGGCTCCGCGCGCAGTTCGGTCGCGGTGTCGGTCATCAGCGACAACATGCAGCGCCTGCGCGATCAGCTCGAGGTCGTCAGCCTGAGCTCGGGCTCGCTGCGCGAGGGTTCAGCGCAGACCGCAGAGTCGGCCGGCGCATCGGCCGACCTGCTCGAGCAGCTCTCTGTCGAGAGCACCCGGGGCCTCGACGTCCTTGGTCCCCTGATCGACGCAATCCGCCAGATCAGCGACCGGGTCGTGCGCGTGCACGAGCTGGTCGAGACCCTCGCCACCAACGAGCTCGCGAGCATCGAACAGTTCTCGGAGATCATTCACCGGATCGCCAGCCAGACGAAGCTGCTGGCCCTGAACGCCGCGATCGAGGCCGCGCGAGCCGGCGAGCACGGCCGCGGCTTCGCCGTCGTCGCCGATGAGGTCGGCAAGCTCGCCTCGGAGACCGCTTCGCAGACGTCCCAGATCCGAGAGACGGTGACTCGCACGCGGTCCCAGATGGACGAGGTCGTCGGCGCCACGGCGGTCGCGCGGGAGCAGACGGCCAAGAGCAGCGAGGATGCCGACTCCGGCCGCGAGATCCTCGAGCGAATCTCCGAGCTGATCGGCTCCTCGAACGACACCGCGAACCAGATCGCGACTCTTTCGCGTCAGCAGCTCGTCGACGTCCAGGAGATCGACGTCAATCTTCATGCGATCACCGCCGCCAGCGCCGAGATCGAGCAGCAGGCCGAATCGGTGGCCCGGGCTCAGCTCGATCTGTCGGCAAGCACCGAGCGCGCGTCGCTGACGCTGGCGCGGTTCGACACCGGCGGCTTGATCTCGCGGCTGCGGGGCCGCTGCGAAGGCCTGGCCGAAGAGCTGCGGGCGATCCTCGAGGCGGCGGTCGACGAGCGTCACGTGAGCCTCAGCAAGGTGCTCGAGCTCCGCTACCAGGAGGCGACCGGACCGCTGATCGACCGGTTCGGCAGGCTGTTCGACGTCAGGCGGGCAGACCCGTCCGGATTCTCGCCACCGAAGTACCACACCGGCTACGACGCGCTCGTGGACCGCGCGATGATGGAGCGGATGGACGCCGTCCTTGCGGCCGAGCCGAAGCTGACGTTCGCGCTGCCGTTCGATCTCAACGCCTGGGCCCCAGCGCACAACAGCGTGTTCTCAAAGGACATCACGGGTGACCCCGCCATCGATCTGGCCGGCAATCGCACCAAGCGCTTCTTCCTCGAGTCGGGCGCCCTGACTCGGGCCTCCAGGATGGAGCTCGGAGTCGAGCTGCCCGGCGAGGTCCTCACGCGCGCGCAGATCGGCGCGGCCGGCGCCCGGCTCAGAGAGCCTCGGGACGAACATCGGCCGTTTCTGGTGCAGACCTATGCGCGCGACACCGGCGCCGTGCTGACCACGCTGTCGGTCCCCCTGTACGTGCACGGTCAGCGCTACGGCTGCGTGTGCCTCGGCTGGGATCCCGAGCGACTCCGCGACTGAGCCGACCGCGCTAGACGCCGAGCCGCCGGCTGAGGTCGGTCACGTGCCGCCGGGCAACGGGGATCGACTGCCCGTCGGGGAACGAGAGCTCGGCGGTGCCGCCGAACAGCGGCCGCAGCTCGACCGCGCGCGCCAGGTTCGCGACGAACTGGCGGTGGACGCGCACGAAGTCGAACGGCTCCCACCGGTGCTCGATCTCGTTCAGCGTCGTACGCAACAGGAACCGACCGTCGTCGGTGATGATGCGCACGAAATCGCCGTGCGACTGGACGTACAGGATCGATCCGCGGTTGATCAGCCGGGTGGGGCCGGCGCGCGCGCCTGACACCGCGATCATCTCGCTCTCGGGGGCGGGCTGTGAGTGCGCACGACGTCCGTTCACCGCGGGATGCGCCTCGACCGCCTCGACCGCGGCCACGACCCGCTCGATCGCCTCTTCGAGCCGGCGCCGGCTGACCGGCTTGCGCAGGTAGTCGATCGCACGCAGCTCGAACGCGTCGACGGCGGCGGCGTCGTGCGCACTCACGAACACGAGCTGCGGCGGCGAGGCAAACCGGGTCAGGACTCGCCCGAGCTCGACCCCGTCGAGGTCGGGCATCCGGACGTCGAGGAAGATCGCGTCGTACGCCTGGCTCGAGGCCTTGAGCAGCGCGTCGTGGCCGCCGAACGCGCACTCGACCGCGTGGACGGCGGCGCAGCTCCGGAGCAGCCGCGCCAGGTCCTGCAGCTGGGTGTGCTCGTCGTCGACCGCGAGGATCGTCAGGCCGTCTGAGCTCATGCCGACCACGCGAGCTCGGGCTGCGGGATCTCGCCGCGCAGGTTGGGCACGGTCATCACCGCGGTCGTGCCCTCGCCCAGATCGGATTCGATCCGCAGCGCGTACCGCTCCCCGAACGTCGCACGGAGACGCGCGTCGACGTTGGAAACTCCAATGCCTCCCCCGGCGCCGGCAAGCACCGCGCCGAGACGCTCGCGCTCGATCCCGACGCCGTCATCGCAGACGCGCAGCTCGACGTCTCCGCCGACGATACGGGCGGAGATCGTCACCCGCCCCTTGCCCGCGCCGCGCTCGACCCCATGGCGCACCGCGTTCTCGACCAGCGGCTGGACCGACATCGCCGGCACCACCGTGCCGCGCGTGTCCTGCGGGACGTCGACGGTCACGCGCAGGCTGTCGCGGAACCGTGCCTGCTCGAGTCGGAGATAGCGCTCGACGTGCTCGATCTCCTCGCCGAGAGTCACGTACGAACGGCCGTCGCGGAACAGGTAGCGCGTGAACTCGGAGAAGTCGATCAGCAGGTCGCGCGCCTCTTCGGGGCGGGCGTGGATGTCGCCGGCGACTGCGGCGAGCGCGTTGTAGATGAAATGCGGCGAGATCTGCGCCCGCAGCGCGCGCAGCTCGGCCTGCGCGAGGCGCTCCTCCTGCTCGGCCACCAGCGACAGCTCGACCTGCGCGGACACGAGGCTGGCCGCTTCCTGCACGACACGCAGCTCGTGGTGGCTCGGGCGCCCGACCGACCGGTAGAAGGCGATCAGCGTCCCGACCCGCTTCCCCTGGGCGACGAGCGGCGCGAGCACGGCCGACCGCAGCGGGCACGTCGGATCTGAGGAGACGAGCCGGGGGACGATGTGCAGGCGATTGTCGCCGGCCCGGTCGAGCAGGCGAGACAGCAGATCCCCTGGCCGCACCTGCTCTCGCCCTTCGCCGTCGATCGCGAGCACGGCCCGCTTGTCCGCCAGCGCGATCGCGGCCGCGCCGGTCAGCGCCCGGAGATGCGGGACGGCTCTCTCAGCGCTGCGAGGGCTGAGGCCGCGGCGCAGGTGGGGGAGCGTCGCGGTCGCGGCGTGCAGGGCGGCTTGCATCCCGTCCTCGGGGATCCCCGTCCTCCGCGGGCCGTGCACGGCTCGCCACACCGCGGCCAGCGCGGCCGCGAATCCAATGCCCAGTACTACGCCCAGAGCCAGATCCATGGTGAGCCATGCATAGGTTAGCGGCGCTTGTGACGGTTGTTACTGGGCGTCCTGTCCGCTCTCTGACGTTCGCCCATTCCAGGCGGTTCGGGGCGGCCGCCGCCGGAGGCCGGTGCTTGTGCCTGTTGCCGGAGGGCGCGATGATGCGGGGCATGAGCTCCGACTACCACTTTCTCCTCGTATGAGCAGGCGTCCGAGCAGCACAGCTGGAACGTGCCGGATCGCTACAACATCGCGGTCGACGTCTGCGACCGGCATCCCCGCGACAAGCTGGCGATGATCCACGAGGACTTCAACGGCGCCATCCAGGAGATCAGCTGGGGCGTCCTTCAGGACGATTCCAATCGGTTCGCGAACGTGCTCCGGGCGCACGGCGTGGAGCCGGGCGACCGGGTTGCGATGCTGCTGCCGGCGACGCCGCAGACCGCGGCCGCGTTCTTCGGGGTGTGGAAGGCTGGCGCGATCCTGCTGTCGATGTCGGTGCTGTACGGAGATGAGGGCATCCGCCACCGGGTGAGCGACTCCCGGCCGAAGGTGCTGCTGACGAACGCCGAGAACGCCGACCGCATCGAGCGCTCGCTGGTCGAGCACCTGCTGATCCTCGACGACGAACTGCTCTCGCGTGGCTCGACCACGTTCGAGCCGGTCGACACCAGCGCCGACGACGCCGCCCAGCTCTACTACTCCTCGGGCACCACCGGGCTGGCCAAGGGCATCCTCCACGCCCACCGGTACATCCTCGCCCACGAGGAGTTCACCTACTGCCACGACCTGCGCGACGGCGAGCTCTTCCACGGAATGGGGGAGTGGGCGTGGGCGGCTGGGATCTGCCCGCTGATCGGTCCGTGGCGGCTCGGCGCGGTCCAGGCCGTCTACCAGCGCCAGGGCGGGTTCGATCCGGCCAAGCAGCTCGACTTCCTCTCCCGCCACGGCGTCAGCAACGTGTTCGCGACCCCGACCGCGATCCGGTCGATGATGTCGATCTCCGACGCCGGCACCCGCTTCCCGCAGAAGTTCCGGATCGTGTGCTCGGCCGGGGAACCGCTCAACCCCGAGGCGATCCGCTGGTTCCGCGAGCAGTACGGGGTGACCGTGCTGGACTACTACGGGCTCACCGAGTCCTACCCGCTGTGCGCCAACTATCCGTTCATGGAGGTCCGCGAGGGCTCGATGGGCCGGCCGATGCCCGGCTGGGAAGTCGCGATCCTCGACGAAGACGAGCGCCCGGTTCCGGCCGGCGAGCGCGGCGAGATCTGCCTGAAGGCGCGGTCGAACCCGCACTATCCGCTCGGCTACTGGAACCGCCCCGAGGAGGACACCGAGGAGGCGTTCGGCGGCGACTGGTTCCACAGCAAGGACGCAGCTCGGGCCGACGACGACGGCTACTACTGGTACGAGGGGCGCGCCGACGACGTGATCATCTCGGCCGGCTACCGGATCGGGCCGTTCGAGGTCGAGTCGGCGTGTCTGGAGCATCCGGCGGTGGCCGAGGCGGCGGCGGTCGCCTCGCCCGACGAACGGCGTGGCAACGTCGTCAAGGCGTTCGTCATTCTGGCCTCAGGGCACGAGCCGTCCGACGAGCTGGCCGAGGAGATCAAGGTATTCGTCCGCGACCGGCACTCCGCCTACGCCTACCCCCGCCTGATCGAGTTCGTGACCGAACTGCCCAAGACCCTGACGGGAAAGATCAGGCGGATCGAGCTTCGCCAGCGCGAGCAGGAGCGGGTGACGGGCTCGGGTTGAGCGTGTGTGAAGATCGGTGAGACCTTGCCGCAAACGCTTGCAGTTCGCGCGGCGCTGATATAGGGTCACCGCCGGTTCTGGGGGCCGGTCACAACTGAGGAGAGGTGCTTTCGATGATGCGTCCGCGTGCGCTCCTGCCGCTGGTCGTGTGCCTTGTGCTGGGCGCTACGGCGTCCGCGGCACTGGCGAGTCCCAAGTTCCGTCCGCGCGTCGGAGGAGCGATGGGGTTGGTCCCGACGTTCAACAAGCAGGGCGTGGCGTTCAACCCGGACATCGCTAGCGGCGGGCCGACCCAGGTCACCTATCACGGCGGCTCGGTGATGTCCGGAGGCGTCACCGTCCACGCGATCTTCTGGGATGGGCGGCACCAACCCGTTCTCGGGGGCGCCTCAGGCGGGCGCGCCCACCTACGAGGGACTGATCAATCAGTTCTTCAGCGACGTTGCGCACGACAGCACCGGGACCTCGGGGGCTGCGGGGGCGTGCACGACCGCGACGCAGAGCAACTGCAACGTGTTCACCGTCCTGCCGGCGTACGCCGAGGGAACCACGCCCGGCGGTATCACTTCCGGGTCCTACGACATCAGCTACGCGACGCCAATCGTCGACCACGACCCATATCCGCCCAAGACCGACGGCGGTAACCCGGGTAACCCCGTTCAGTGCCAGTCGGCCAACAACACCGCGGTGTGCGTCACCGACGGGCAGATCCAGACCGAGATCGACAACGAGATCACCGCGCACGGCGGCAGCCGGGGGCTGAACAACCTGTGGTTCGTGTTCCTGCCGGCGGGGGTCGATGAGTGCATCACCCCCGGCGTGTGCGGCACGAACGATTTCGGGGCCTACCACTCCGACTTCGACGACGGCAACGGGACGACGATCTACGCGATCGCGATCGATCCGGTGATCGAGGTCGGTCCGATCAGCCAAGGGTCGGACCCGCAGGGAAATCCGGACGCCGAAGCCGCCGCGGACGCCGCCGGACACGAGACCGTCGAGGCGATCACCGATCCGACCGGGGTCGGCTGGCTCGATTCGAACGGGTTCGAGGTCGCCGACAAGTGCGAGTTCGGTTCGCAGTTCGGCACGATTCTCGGCAACAGCGGTCCGGACAACGCCGACTACAACCAGATGATCAACGGCCACGCGTACCTCGAGCAGGAGATGTGGTCGCTCGGTGAGCAGCAGTGCGTCCAGGGCACGACGAACACGACCAATCCGTTGCCGCTCCCGCAGGTCAATCTGACCCAGTTCAGCCCGACGGTCACGGGGAACATCGGCTCCGCTACGCAGAACGTTGGCGTCACCGTCACGCTGCTGCGAAGCGACGCCGACGGGAACGCCGTGCCGGTCGCCCAGGCACCAACCGCGACCCTCCCTGATGGCAGCTGGCAGGTCACGTTGTCGCACGCGGTCGGCGACGACCGGGACGAGATCGACGTCGACTACTCGGGGACCGGTGCCCCGAACATCACCCACCAGGTGATCCTGACCGGCAACGGCGGCAATCCGTTCACCGAGTCGGGCTGGACCGGCTGGACCGCGCTCGACAACGGCTACCTGCTGACCAATGACGACCCGACCTCGCCGAGCGCAACCTCGGTGACGATGGGCCCGTGCTTCCAGACGGGTGTGCTCGGGGTGACGTTGAACGGCAGCCCGGTCACCGAGTCACGTCGGACCGAGACCTCGCCGACCCAGTTCTGCAGCACCGCGCTCGACACCGCGGACTACGCCCTGCCGCGCCGATCGGTGCCGGCGACGTCGTGACGACCAGCTCGAACGACAACCGCGCGTTCCAGGGTCCGGATCTGGCGGCGGTCGGGGAGACCAGCAACCCGAACGGCGGGCTCGTCAACCTGACCATCCAGACCGGCGAACCGGACGCGTTCTCGGGATTCGTGAACCCGCTCGGTCCGACGTTCCCGGAGGTGAGCGGGTTCCCGACGTGCACCGCGGATCTCGGTACGCAGACGGTCACGTGCACCGGACTCGTTCCCGACGCGGGCTACTCCGTCAACGGAAACGGTGGGACGACTGATGACAACGGCACGCTGGTCGTGCCGATGCCGATCCACCGCGGCGATTCGCTGGCGCTGTCGAACGGCTCGCGGACGCTGACGACGCTCCATGTGGCGAATCTGCAAGTCCACATCGTCGGCGACAGCGCCACCGTCGCCAGCGGCACCTGCACGCCCGGCGACTATTACGGACCGCCGCTGTCGAGCGTTCCCGCGAACGCGTCGGCGGGTGATCCGTCATTCCTCGCCGGCGGAGCCGCGCTGACCGGCGAGATCTGCCCGACGGACACCGGCAGCCCCGCGGGCCTTCCGACGGACGACATCGCCCAGACCGACGACGCCAGCGGCGATCAGACCGTGACCGAGGTCGCGGACGTCGCCGACACCTCACCGATGGAAGGCGAGACCGTCTACGGCGCATTCACCGCGCTGGCCGAGGCCACGGACGGCGTCTCGCCGATCGCGCTGAACATCACGCGCGGGGGATCCAGCGTGTTCTCGAACGGCAACGTGAATACGGCGAACGGCGTCGCTGTTCCGGCGCTCAGCCCGGGCAACTACTCGGCGATCTGGACGGTCAGCGATCCCAACGGCGACACCCGGACGGTGACGACGCGGTTCATTGAGCAGCCCGCGCTGCAGGGCCCACAAGGGCCGCAGGGACCGGCGGGACCGCAGGGGCCGCGCGGCAAGCAAGGGCCTCCGGGGCCCAAGCCCAAAGTCACGTGCAAGCTGCTCAAGCACAACAAGATCAAGTGCACGGTGTCGTTCAAGAAGAAGAAGCACGGCAAGCTGCGAGTGACCGTCAGCCGTGGCGGCCGGCTCGTGGCGCTCGGCCACGCAAACGTCGTGCACGGCCGGGCGACGTTGACGATGAGTGAGCTCCGCACCCGATCGCGTGGCGCGTGGCACATCACTGTCGTCTTCAGTCAGACGGTGCAGGCGGCGGCGTCGACTCAGACGTTGCCGGTGCGCGTGAGGTAGGTCGCGTCCGTTCGCGCGGCGGCGGTGCTCAGGTACCGGCCGCCGCGCGGACGTGGCTGCGCATCTCGGCCAGGATCCGCTCGAGCCGGGGTTCGGCGTCTCCATCGACGTGGGTCATCATCGCGCCGACCGCCGGGTGGACCGAGCTGATCTGCGCGTGCATCTCGTGGGCGACCGCGCGGTAGCTCGGATGGCCTTCGCGCCCCGAGCGGAGCTCGATCAGCTGCATCGCCTCGCGGGCGTTGAGGTCGAGCACGAACCTGATGCGGTAGGAGAGGCAGAGCGCGTACGGAGCGGCCGTGGCCAGGCCGCGCTCGACGAGCCGTTCGTACTCGTGACCGGAGATCTCCAGCGCGCGCCGGTACTCGTCGCCGCATCCGGCGAGCTCGACCTGGTCCGGTATATCCGCGCCGAGATCTGGGCGTCAGCGACTGCCACTGGATGGTCAGCATCCGGTGGCGTTGGAGATCGCGGAACGCGCCGTAGTCGGCGACGATCTCGAACCGGTAGCGGAGCGCCTCGAGGCCCCGTCCGGGTCGGTAGCGGCGGTTCGCGCGCTCGCCGGTGAGGTCGCTGAGGAGCTCGGCACGAGTCTCTGGGTCGAGCGAGCTCACCGCCTCGTGGGCGTGCTCCTCGGTGCTCGCGCCGGCTTCGAACAGCAGCGCCGCCAGCAGGTCGTCCTCCTCTCCGTCGACCCGCAGCAGCGTCACCGACGGACCGGCCGGCCCGGCGGCCGCGTCGAGGCCAAGACGCGCGGCCCAGCGCTTGCCGGCGCGCTCGCGTGACTCGAGATAGCCGATCCACTGGCCGCCGCGGTCCGGCCGCTCGACGCGCGTGAGGAAGCTCGGCATCACCGCGTTCAGCTCCTCGAGGATCATCCGGCCGTAGCTGCGGGCTTCCTCGAGCGGATGCGCGAGCAGATGGAGGATCAGCTGCTCGTAGGTCTGGCCGGTGGCGAAGATGCCCATATGCGACAGCGAGCTGGCCGGGAGCAGGCCGCGCAGCAGGTCGAGCGCCTTGGCCTTGATCGCCCGCGCGTGCGCGGCCGCGGGCTCGTCGTCGGCGCACGGAAACTCGTTCTCAGCCCACGCGCACACCCGCGGAAGCGCGCCGGAGTAGATCCCGAACAAGCCGTCCATCGCGCGCTCGTAGTCCGGGCCGAGGGACGCGTCGCGGTAGTAGCGGTACCCGGGGTGGGCGGGATCCGATCCGGGCATCGGGCCGTCGTAGGCGATGTAGCGGGTCGACTGTTCGAGGTAGGCGCCCAGGCGGGGCCGCTGGAGGACCTTCGTCAGGACGTTTGAGACCCACTCGCAGGCGACGTGGGCGCCACCGAGCTGCGCCACCGAATCGTCCCCGTAACCCAGGAAGATCCGCTCGTACAGCTGAGCCGCCCGCCTGCCTTCGCCGTGGTCGCCCAGCGTCGCGGCGTCGGGGAGGTCGTCGGCGAACTCCTCGAGGAACAGCCGCCTCAGCGTTCCCGGGTAGCGCGAGTAGCGGGCGAACAGCGCGGCCTTGACCGTCTCGGGCAGATTGACCAGCGCGAACACGGGTCGGTCGAGGTTCGTGAAGTGCGGGCGGAGGCGCTCGCGCTCGGCCTCCGTGAAGCTCTCGACCGGATATTCCACGGGCGGCCGATCGTAGCGATGTGCCCGGCGAACCCCTGGTTCGGCAACGCGCCAACTAAAGGTTCTTTTGTGACGGGACGATCAGTTGGGCAGAACTCTGACCGGCGGGCACCGGGCCCGCTTGGCGGCGAGGACGAGCACGAGGGGACCTGCATTCATGGAATCACTGGCCGCGCTCTACCACATCACGCCTGAGAACCTTGCGCTCCGGCGCGAGTTCATCGGCCTCGACGCGGACGTGCTCGCGCTGCTCTCGGAGCTCGCACCGTGGGCCAACGAGGTCGCCGATGTGGTCGCGGCTGAGCTGACCGATCACCACCTGGAGGGCGCTGCGACGGGAGACTTCCTGCGCGAGTACGCAGCGGAGCGGGGCATCGACGTCCCCGCGTTGCGGGCGGAATGGTGCGCGGCGCGCGCGGCTCACTGGCGGTCCATATTCGCCGAGGCCAACCGACCGGAGCCGTTCGGCATCGACTACTTCTCGCGCCTTCTCGCGTCCGGAGCGGCATACAACCGGATGAGCCTGCCGCTCAAGTGGTACCTCGGAAGGTATCCCGCCTATCTCGACTCGGTGCGACGGGCGCTGCGAGAGACCCCGCCGCGGATCGCAGACGAGCGGGCCGGGCGCCGCGGGCTGTTCCGCCGGGCCGAGCCGGGCCCGACGCCGGAGCTGCTCGCCGACGCCGAGCGCGCGATCGGGATCGTCTTCAACTACGACCTGCAGGCGATCACGGACGCGTTCTACTTCGACACGTTCGCGAGCGTCGGCGTCGACCTCACGGGCATCCGCATTCCGAGCGCAAAGCACGACCTGTCGGATCGCGGCGCCGAACTGAAGTCGACCGTGCACGACTCGCTGCGCCTGTTCGTCGACTCCTCGCGCAGCGTCCACGAGATCTTTGCGCAGGTCCGCGACAACGTCGACCAGACCTCGCACGCGATGGCCGGGATCGCCGCGGCGAGCACCGAGGTCGCGCAGGGCGCCGAGCGCCAGGCGATGATGCTCCAGCGCGGCCGCGAGCTCGCCGACGAGGTGTCGGAGGCCACCGCTCGCGCCCAGGAGCTCAGCGAGCAGGGCGTCGCGGCCGCGGGTGAGGCGAACAGCGTCATGCAGAGCGTCAGAGTCTCGGGGCAGGACGCCCAGGCCGGGATCGAGGAGCTCGCGCAGAAGTCGAGCGAGATCGGGGGAATCCTCGAGACGATCACCGGCATAGCGAACCAGACGAACCTGCTCGCGCTCAACGCCGCGATCGAGGCTGCCCGCGCCGGCGAGCACGGCCGCGGATTCGCGGTCGTCGCCGAGGAGGTCCGCAAGCTTGCCGAGGAGTCCGGTGGATCGGCCACCACGATCGCCGAGCTCGTCCAGGAGATCCAGCATGGGATCGACCGGGTCGTCGGCCTCGTCCAGCAGGCCGCGGCGCTCGCCGATCAGGGCGTCGAGAGCTCCGAGCGCGCGCAGCAGGTGTTCGCGGAGATCGGCGACGCGATCACCGGCATCTCGAGCAGCGTAGGCGGGATGGCCGAGACGTCGACCGAGATCGCCACCGTGGCCGAGCAGTCCTCAGCGTCGGCGGAGGAGATGTCGTCCGCGACCCAGGAGACGAGCGCGCAGTCACAGGAGCTGAGCTCGTCGCTGGTGGAGCTCGCGACGACCGCGGATCGTCTGCTCGAAGCCTCGCGGCAGTTCTCGCTGTCCGACTATAGGGCGCCGCGATGCGCGCCGCGACGTCGCGCGCTGACCGCGGCGGTCGCGCGTGCCCGTGCGCCGGTGACGGGGGTGACACGACGAGCGGCTCTAGAACAGGCCGCTGAGCGAGTTCGCGGCGTGCGCCGCCAGGTTGAACAGCGGCGACGGGAAGATGCCGAAGAAGATCGTCGCCGCCGCGAACGCCACCGCCACGAACACGACCTCGGGATAGCGGAACGCGGCGCCGGCGGCACCGGTCCCCTCCTCCCACTCGTCGGCCTCGATCGACCCGCCGGCGATCGGGGCCAGCCCAGCGGCCGCAGGACCCGGACCCGCGCCGGCAGCCACGACCGGCGCCGCCACCGGCGGCCGCATCCAGATCGTGGCGACGACCCGCAGGTAATACCCGAGCGAGATCATCGAGCCGATCACGAGCACGATCGCGAGCCAGGTGTAGTCGCCGGAGATCAGGGCGTCGATCAGCTGGAACTTGCCGATGAAGCCGACCGTGCCGGGGATGCCGGCGAGGCCGAGCATGCCGATCGTCATCGGCCACGCGAGCCACGGTTTTCGCGCACCCAGGCCGGCAAGCGCGCTCAGGTAATCGCCGTCGGGCCGCTCGTGCTCCTCGCAGACGATGACCGCGAAACAGGCCAGGTTCATGAACAGGTAGGCGAACAGGTACAGCACGGTCGCCTGGACGCCGAGCCTCGTCCCGACGATCACGCCGCCGAGCATGTAGCCGGCCTGCGCCACTCCCGAGTAGCCGAGCATGCGCTTGAGCGAGGACTGGCCGAGCGCGCCGGAGTTCCCGACGATGATCGTGATCGCGGCGATCGTCGCCAGCAGCGGCGCCCACGTGTTCTGGGCCCCGATCGCGGCGAAGTCGAAGAAGCGCAGGAACGCGCCCATCGCCGCGGCCTTGGTGGCGGTGGCCATGAACGCGGTGATCGGCGTGGGGGCGCCCTCGTAGACGTCAGGAGTCCACTGGTGGAAAGGCGCCACCGACGCCTTGAAGGCAAAGCCGACGATCGTGAGCCCGACCCCGGTCAGCACCATCGGGTTACCGAGCACGCCTCCCGAGAGCTTGTTCTGCGCCATCGCCGCGCCGATCTGGACGTAGTCGGTGGACCCGGTGGCGCCGTAGATCAATGCCAAGCCGTACACCAGCGTGGCCGAACCCACAGAGCCGACGACCAGGTACTTGAGACCCGACTCCAGCGACCCCTCGCGCCGGGTCTCGGACGCGCACAGGATGTACAGCGGGATCGACAGCAGCTCGATGCCGATGAACAGCGTGATCAGGTTCTGGGCCGCGACGAAAACCGCCATCCCGAGCACGCTGAACAGAAGCAGCGCGTGGTACTCGCCGTGGCCGGATATGCGCGGGGCGGCGGCACGCCAGGACATCAGCACCGCCGCGATGCCCGCGACCGCGAACAGCATGATGAGCTCGAGCGAGAGGTCGTCGATCCGCAGCGCGCCCGAGATGATCGATGCGGGATCGTGGAAGCGCCAGATCGCGGCCGCGATCGACAGCGCGAACGTGAGCAGCGTCAGCCCGGGGACGATCTTCTCGCGGATCACCGCCGGCCGGAACAGGCCGACGAGCAGCACGACGAAGCCGCCGACGGCGAGGACCAGCAGCGGCGAGAACGCCTTCCAGTCGATGTGCGGCCCCTTGATGTGGGCCGCCGCGAGCAGCAGCGTCATCGGCTCGCCACCCTGACCGGCCCGGAGGCCTGGAGCTGCGCCGGCGCGATCGTGGTCTGGAGCGTCGGCTGCGAGCGCTTGAGTCCGAACTGCGGGTAGAGCGCGAGCGCGAGGACCACGACCACGAGCGGGATGATCGCCGCCGCCTCGCCGAGTCCGATCTCGCGCGAGCGGACCTTCGGGCCCGTCCGGTTGTGGAGCGCGGTGATGAACAGCCGCAGCGCATAGACGGCGGCGCCGACGACACCGGCGAACGCGATCACCGATACCGCGAGCTTGGCCTGGAACACGCCGAGCAGGATCATGAACTCGCCGATGAAGTTCGAGGAGCCCGGCATCGCGAGCGTCGCCAGCGCGATGATCAGCGCGAGCACGGCGAGCACGGGCGCGCGGAACGCGATTCCGCCCATGTCGCGCAGGTCCTCAGATCCGCCGGCCCGCGCCGCCAGCGCGGCGACGATGAAGAACATCGGCGCGGTCACCAACCCGTGGTTGACCATCTGGAGAAGTGCGCCCTGCCCCCCGGCCGGCTTCAGCGAGAAGATCCCGAGCGTGATGAAGCTGAGCTGGGCGACGCTCGAGTAGGCGACGACCATCCGCGCGTCGGTCGTCGTGAACGCGACCAGCGTGCCCCACATGATCGAGACCAGACAGAGCACGAGCATCGGCATCTGGTAGTGCACCGAGGCGTACGGGAACAGGGGGAGCACGATTCGCAGGAACCCGTAGGCCGCGACCTTCGAGACCACGCCGCTGAACACCGCGACCGCCGGGATCGGCATCGACTTGTACCCGTCGGCGAGCCAGCCATGGAACGGGACGAGCGGCATCTTGACCAGGAACGCGAACGCGAAGCACAGGAAGATCCAGTCCTGCGAGGCGTGCGACAGGTGCACCTGCTGGAGCGCGGACAGGGCGAAGTTGAGCGAGCCGCCGGTCTGATTCGCGGTGAGCACGCCGGTGGCGATCGCGCCGGCGAGCATGAAGAACGACCCGACCAGCGTGTAGATCACGAGCTTGGTCGTGGCGCGCACGCGCTCGCCCGAGCCCCACATGCCGACCAGGAAATAGAACGGGATCAGCATCAGGTCGAAGAACGCGACGAACAGCGCCAGATCCTGCGCGCACAGCGCGCCGAGCACGGCGCTCTCGGCCAGCCCGAAGTGGAAGTAGAAGCTGCGCGTGCGGTCCCACTCCCGGAACGACGACCACACCAGCGACGCGCTGAACAGCAGCGCCGCGAGCACGACCAGCGCGACATTCAGCCCGTCGAGCCCGAGCTTGTAGTGGATCCCGAGCGCCGAGATCCACACCTTGTCGGTGACGAACTGAAGGCCCGCGTGGTGGAGCTTGAACCGCGCGATGAACGAGATCGCGATCCCGAGCGTGACCAGGCTGGCGAGCGCCACCACGCGCCCGACCAGCGGGCGCGGCAGCAGGCATGCGACCAGCGAGATCGCGAGCGGCAGCCAGATGAGGATCGAAAGCGTCACGGGCTGATGCTCCGGGAGGTGGAAGAAAGGAGGAACGGATCGCGCATCAGCTAGGAACTCGAAATCAGGAAGTACAGGGCGACGCCGGCCACGCACACGATCATCAGCGCGGCGTAGTAGCGCAGGAAGCCGGTCTGCGCCCGCCGGACCCCGGCGGAGCCGGCACGGACGACGTTCGTGGTCCCGTCGGTGATCACTCCCGTGATCACGTCACGCTCGAACACGGTGCTGACGATCCGCCCGACGAACGCGACCGGTCGCACGATCGCGAAGTCGATGATCTCGTCGAAGTACCACTTGTTCGAGAGGAACACGTACACCCCCGAGAACCGCTCGCGCAGGCGGGTGGAGGTGCCGCGCTGCTTGACCCAGATCCGGTACGCGACCGAGATGCCGGCGATCGCGATCAGCGCGCCGATGACCAGGCCGAGCCACGCGGAGCCGGCGCTCGGCTCGACGTGGACGTACTTGGAGTCGGCGAACGTCGGCTCGAGGAACTTCGTGACCGCGTCGTCGACACCCGGGATCTGCACGAGCCCGCCGAGCAGCGCCAGCACGGCGAGCGCGCTCATCGCGACCTTCATGGGTATCTCGCGCTCGGCGATGAAGTGCCCGGGGCCCGGGAAGCCGACGTCGGTGTCCTCCTCCTCGCCGGTCATCGGGTTGCGCGGGACCTCGGCATGCGCGAGGTGACCGTGCTCGAGCTCTTCCGCCTCCTTGCACGGCTCGTTGAAGAACGCCCGGAAGATCATCCGGAACGTGTAGATCGCGGTCATGAACGCGCCGAGGTACCCGACGATGCCGAGGATGATGAAGGCGCCGCCGCGGTTGTCGAGGAACGCGATGATGTCGTCCTTCGATAACCAGCCCGAGAACGGCGGCAGGCCCGACAGGGCCAGACCGCCCACGATGAAGCAGATGAACGTGAACGGCAGCGCCTTGCGGAAGCCGCTCATCCGGTCGAGTGACTGATCGCCCGCCATCGCGCCGATGATCGAGCCCGCGGCCATGAACAAGAGCGCCTTGAAGAACGCGTGGGTCATCAGGTGGAACAGGCCGGCCGAGTACGCGCCGACGCAGACGCCCATGATCATGTAGCCGATCTGGGACATCGTCGAATACGCGATCACGCGTTTGATGTCGGTCATCACAACCGCGATCGTGGCGGCGATCACCAGCGTCAGGCAGCCGCCGATCGCGCCGATGTCCGCGGCCGTCGGCGCCCATTCGAACAGCACGTGCATGCGCGCGATCAGGTACACGCCGGCGGTGACCATCGTCGCCGCGTGGATCAGCGCGGACACCGGCGTCGGGCCCTCCATCGCGTCGGGGAGCCAGGTGTGGAGCGGCACCTGCGCGGACTTCGCGAACGCGCCGACGAGCAGGAGCATGCAGGCGATCACGATCGGGGTCCCGTTGTGGGCGAAGTCGTGGGGGATGGCCCCGAACACCGGCAGGAACTGCACCGAGCCGGTGTGGTCGAAGATGATGAACGTGGCGATCACGAGCCCGACGTCGCCGACCACGTTGATCACGAATGCCTTGATGCCGGCACGCGTCGCGGTCGTCCGCCGGTACCAGAACGAGATCAGCAGGTACGAGGCGGCGCCGACGAACGCCCAGCCGACGATCAGCAGCACGAAGTTCCCGGCCTCGACCAGCAGCAGCATCGAGAACACGAAGTAGTTCAGGTAGCTGAAGAAGCGCGCATAGCCCCGGTCGAGCGTCATGTATGAGACCGAGTACAGGTGGATCAGCGTCGAGACGCCCGAGACCACGAGCATCATGAAGATCGACAGCGGATCGATCAGGATCTGGATCTTGGCGTCGACGCCAGACGAGACGTCGTAATCCCACAGCGACGAGGTCAGCTGGCGGTGGTCGTGGCTGAGCCCGAGCAGCTTGATCAACGCGAGCACCGAGAACACGAACGACAGCGCGATCGCGAACGTGGCGATCCAGCCGGCGGCGCGGCCCGGCCAGCGGGCGTAGCCGAATCCGATCAGCATCGTTCCCGCGAGCGGGCAGGCGAGGACCAACCAGCCGAAGGTGGTCGCGCTCATCCCTGCAGCTCGTTCAGCTCATCGACGTCGATTGGCAGCTGGCGGCGATAGATCGCGACCACCAGCCCGAGCCCGACGGTGACCTCGCACGCCGCCACCACCATCACGATCAGGGCGAAGACCTGGCCGTCCTCGTTGCCCCACATCCGCGAGAACGCCACCAGCGCGAGGTTCGCCGCGTTCAGCATCAGCTCGAGGCAGAGCAGGATCACGAGCGGGTTGCGGCGCACGAGCACGCCACCGGCGCCGATGCTGAAGATGATCGCCGAGACCGCGAGGTACCAGCCGATGTTCATTACCAGCCGCCCTCCTGATCGGAGCGCTCGCCGGCGCTCGTCCCGACCGGCTCGCCGCCGGGCGCGGGCGGCTCGTCGTGGAGGGGCAGGCGGATGCCGCCCGCCTCGGCCATCGTCCCGGTCCAGGACGGCCGCGGGAGGCTGATCTGCCGCTCGGTCTCCGCGTCAGGCTCGAGGCCCCGCCGGCGCCGAGCGAGGACCACCGCGCCCACCGCGGCGACCATCAGCAGGATCGACGCGATCTCGAACGGGAACAGGAACTTGGTCAGGAACAGCTGGCCGATCGAGCCGGGGCTCCCGAACCCGGGGACGAACGGAGCGCCCTTCGAGTTGACCGCCTTCAGGCCGGCGCCGAGCATCGCGATGCACAGCTCGATCGCGAGCGCGAGCCCGAACAGAGGACCGAGGACCCGCAGCACGCCGCCGCTCGTGAGCTGCTCGCCGCTGCCGACGTACGCAACCACGAACACGTACAGGACCATCACCGCGCCGGCGTACACGATCACCTGCGCGGCGGCGACGAACTCGGCGCGCAGCAGCAGGAACAGTGCCGCGAGCGAGACGAGGTGGAACGCGAGCGCGAGCACGCTGTAGAACGGGTTGCGCAGCACCACGACCCCGATCGCGCCGGTGATCGCGCCGATCGCGGCAATGAAGAAGAGGACCGCGCTCATTCGCCCTCCCGGCGCAGCGGCGTGCGCTCGAGCGCCTCGGCCAGCAGCATCTCCTTCGTGAAGATCAGGTCCGAGCGCGTGTAGTCGGACATCTCATAGTCGTGGCCCATCGTGATCGCGTCGAACGGGCACGCGACCTCGCAGTAGCCGCAGAAGATGCAGCGGCTCAGGTTGATCTCGTACACCGCGGCATAGCGCTCGCCGGCGGAGACCCGGTTCTCGGGCGTGTTCTCGGCCGCGACGACGCGGATGCAATCGGCCGGGCACGCCGCGGCGCACAGCGAGCAGCCGACGCACTTCTCGAGGCCGGTGTCCTCGAACCGGTGGAGCCGGTGTCGGCCGCGGAAGCGCGGGTAGACCGGCGTCTTCTCCTCCGGATACTGGATCGTGACCGGGCCCTCGAGAACCCGCGCGAACGTCGTCTTCAGGCCGCGCAGCGTCTCGCCGAACACGCGATAGGCGCCCGCCACCGGACTCAGCGACGGCGAGCGCATCACCTCGATCACATCGTCACTGACGTCGTACGGGGTCATGACACCACCAGGATTGCGGTCACCACGAGGTTCAGGGTGGCCAGAGGGAGCAGGATCTTCCAGCCGAAGGACATCAGCTGGTCGTACCTCAGGCGGGGGAGCGTCGCGCGGATCCAGACGAAGAAGGTGAACACCAGCAGGATCTTCGCCAGCACGACGAACGGGTCGACCCAGCCGGGCGGGTCGATCCCGAACGGCAGCAGCCAGCCGCCGAAGAACAGCGTCACGGCGATGGCGGACACCACGATCATGTTCGCGTACTCGGCGAACAGATAGGCCACGAACGGGGTGCCGCCGTACTCCGTGAAGTACCCGCCGACGAGCTCGGCGTCGGCCTCGATCAGGTCGAACGGCGCCCGGTTGGTCTCGGCGAACGACGCCACCAGGAACACCAGGAAGCCGGCGAACTGCGGAATGAAGTACCACATGCCCTCCTGGGCGTGGACGATCCCGGTCAGCGACAGCGTCTGGGCGGTGATGATCACGCCCACGATCGAGAGGCTCTGCGAGACCTCGTAGGAGATCAGCTGCGCAGCACCGCGCATCGACCCGAGGAACGAGTACTTCGAGCCTGAGGACCAGCCGCCGAGCATGATCCCGTAGAACGAGATCCCGCCAAGCGCGAACACGTACAGCGGGCCGATCGACACGTCGATCCCGTACAGACCCACCCGCTGTCCGAAGATGTGCTGAACGTCGCCCCACGGGATGATCGCGAGCGCGCCGACCGCGGTGATGATCGAGATCACCGGCGCGAGCCGGAACAGGTAGGCAATCGACGTCGCGGTCCGGAACGGCTCCTTCATCGCGAACTTGACGATCTCCGCCATCGGCTGCAGCAGCCCGAACGGCCCGACGCGGTTCGGGCCGTAGCGGGCCTGGAACCGGCCGAGCAGCTTGCGCTCGTAGACGATCAGGATCGGGAGGATCCCGAAGATCACCGCGAAGATCACCAGCGCCTTGATGATCTGGACCCACCACGGCTCGAAGTAGTTGACGTCGGCGAGCGTGAGCATCAGCGCTTGTGCACTTCGACGATCGGCTCGGTGAACGCGTTCGCGGATGCCTCGGCGATCCCGTCGGCGAGGAACGCGGTGCCCTCGGGGACGCCGTAACGGACGTGGGCGCTCGCGGTGAGCCGCGTCCCGTTCTGGGACACGTCGACGCGCTCGCCGCCGACGATCCCGAGCCGCCGGGCATCCTCAGGCGAGAGCTCGACCTGCTGGCGGGCGACGGTGAACTTGAGCGCGGGGGAGATCTCGACCTCGGGCGCGGCCCAGATCGAGCGATACCTCCCCAGCCGGAGCGCTCCGTTTGCGGGCGCGCCGTTCGAGCGCGCGGCGTTCGAGGTCGACTCCGTGGCCCTGGTCGGGCGCGCCTGCTCGGCCGCCGGCGCCGGAAACTCCGACGCCACCTCGAGCTCGGGCCAGCGCACGCCCCGCCCGGCGATCGCCTCGAGACTGATCCCGCGGTAGAACGGGACCGCCTGCACGAGCTGGGCGAACACCATCGACGAGGTCAGGACGCCGGTGTCGAGCCCGGCGCGTCGAGCGAGCTCGGCGATCACCGACCACCCGGCACGGACCGAGCCGGGGTGAGCGATCGCCATCCGCAGCCGCTGGAGGCGGCCATCGGGATGGACGACAGTGCCCTCCTTCTCGGCGTATGACTCGGCCGGGAAGATCACGTTGGCGTGCTCGGCGAGCCCCTCGGTGAGGACCGATGCGTGGGCGACGACGACACCGGCGCGATGGAGGGCCTGTTCCCACAGCGCCCGGTCGGGGCAGTCGCGGACGGGGTCGGTTCCGAACAGGTACAGCGCGGTGATGTCGCCGTCGAGAACGCCCCGGGCGATCGCGGCGGTGCCGCGGCCTTCGGCGCCGTCGAGGTCCGCGTATCCGGGCCCGCTGCCCGGGAGCACGCCGGCCTCGCGGAGTCCGCGGCCGTTTGCGCCGGCGGGGATCTCGAGCAGGCCGGCGCCGTCGCGGCCGCTGAGCCCGAGGCGCTCGGCGATGCTGAGCAGCGAGCCGAGCGCGGCCGCGTCGAGCGCGCGCTCGCCCCACAGGATCACGATGTCCTCGCCGCCGTCGCGCAGGAACTTCGCGAGCGCCACGGCCTCGGAGTCCGAGTCCGCGACGCCGGCAACGCTCGCGCCACCGGCGAGCGCGGCATCGAGCTCGGCCAGGAGCGCCGCCTCGTCGCCCGGCGGGAACCGCAGGCACAGGCCGGCGTTCGGATCGAGCGCGCTCGGGCGCGAGGTCGCGATCGCGAGCCGGGCGCCGTGGCGCCGTATGCCCTTCCGGATCCGGAGGTCGAAGATCGGTGCGTCGTCGAGCGGCTCGCAGCCGAGCACGAGGACCGTGTGCGCGAACTCGAGGTCGACCACGGTGGCCTGGAGCGCAGGCGCGGCCAGCGCGCGGGCCAGGTCGGGCGAGAGCTGCTCGCCGGCGCGGGAGTCGAGGTCCGAGGAGCCGAGCGCCTCGCGCATCAGCCGCGCGATCAGGAACCCCTCCTCGTTGGTGACCTGACCGCCGACGAGCGCGCCGACCGCACCCTTATGCCGGGCCAGCCCGGCCGCGGCGTCGAGCGCGCGGTCCCACGAGACCGGCCGCAGGCTGCCGCCGTCCCGGACCAGCGGCTGGGTGATGCGCTCGTCGACGTGCATCGCCTGATAGGCGAACCGGCCCTTGTCGCACAGCCAGCCGTCGTCGACGCCCTCGTGCTTGGGCTCGCGGGCGAGTACCCGCATGACCTTCTCGTCGCGCACGGTGAACTCGACGTTGCACTGCGACGGACACAGCGTGCAGATGCCGGCGGCATTCTCGATGTCCCACGGCCGCGCCCGGAACCGGTACGGCTGCGACGTCAAGGCGCCGACCGGGCACAGCTCGATGATGTTGCCGCTGAACGGCGCCACGTACGGATGTCCGTCGTGCGTGCCCACGAACGTGTGGGCACCGCGCTCGGTGAAGATCAGCTGGTAGTCCTCGGAGATCTCCTGCGAGAAGCGGACGCACCGGTAGCAGAGGATGCACCGCTCGCGGTCGATCGCGATCAGCGGCGACAGCGCCAGCGGCTTCTCGAAGTGGCGCTTGGGCTCGATGAACCGCGAGCGCCCGAGGCCCCAGCCGAACGTGATGTCCTGGAGCGGGCACTCGCCGCCCTTGTCGCACACCGGGCAGTCGAGCGGGTGGTTGACGAGCAGGAACTCGACGATCGCGTTCTGCGCATGGTGGACGCGCTCGGTCTGAGTGTGAACGACCATCCCGTCCTTGACCGGCGTCGAGCACGAGGTCTGCAGCTTGGGGATGCCCTCGATCTCGACCAGGCACATCCGGCACGCGCCGACCGGAGCGCCGAGCTTCGCGTGGTAACAGAAGTAGGGGATCTCGACGTCGCCCTCCTTGGCGGCGTCGACGAGCATCATCCCCTCGGGCGCGCGCACCTCGCGGCCGTCGATCGTCAGCTGGATGATGTTCTCTTGGGGGCGGGGCATCGAGCGAGGGTCAGTGCAGGCGGGTTCAGTGCACCGGGTAGGGGCCGGCGTGCTCGTCAGCGACCCCGATCGGGACCACGTCGTCCAACTCCGCCCCCTCGGCACGCTCGCGCGCTGCCTCGATCTCGTCCTCGAGCTCGCTCCTGAACTTCTCGACCATCGAACCGATCGGCATCGCCATCGCGTCGCCCAGGACGCACAGGCAGTTGCCGATGATCTGCTCCTGCACGGACGCCATGATGTCGAGATCCATCGGGGTTGCCTCCCCCGACTGGATCCGCTCGAGCATCTTGACCGTCCAGTTCGTGCCCTCTCGGCAGGGCACGCACTTCCCGCACGACTCGTGCGCGTAGAACTTCGCCACCTTCAGCGCGACCTCGAGCACGGTGTGCGAGTCGTCGACCACGATCACCGCGCCCGAGCCGAGCATCGATCCGGCCTTCGCCATCGAGTCGAAGTCGTAGGGGACGTCGAGGTCGTCCTTGGTCAGCACCGGCGAGCTCGAGCCGCCCGGGAACCAGAACTTGACCTCCCGCCCCTCCGCGGGTCCGCCGGCGAGCCCGTAGATGAGCTCCCGCGACGAGATCCCCAGCTCGATCTCGTAGTTGCCGGGCCGCTGGACGTCGCCCGAGACCGACACGAGCTTCGTGCCCGTCGACGTCTGCACCCCGAGCTCGGCGTACTCCTTGCCGCCCATCCGGATGATCGCCGGCACGGTCGCGAGCGTCTCCACGTTGTTGATCAGCGTCGGCCCGTGGTAGAGCCCCTCGATCGCCGGGAACGGCGGCTTCAGCCGGGGGTTGCCGCGTTTGCCCTCGAGCGAGTCGAGCAGGCCCGTCTCCTCGCCGCAGATGTAGGCGCCGGCGCCGCGATGGAGCACGAGCGACAGCGAGTGGTCGGACCCGAGGATCCGGTCTCCGATGTACCCGGCGTTCGCGGCCTCGGCGATCGCCGCCTCGAGGATGTCCGCCTGGTGTTCGTACTCGCCGCGGATGTAGATGAACGACCGGCTGATCTCGCCCGCGTACGAGGCGATGATGATCCCCTCGATCAGCATGTGCGGGCTCTTCTGCATGAGTTCGCGGTCCTTGAACGTGCCCGGCTCGGACTCGTCGGCGTTGCACACCAGGTACTTGTCCATGTCGCCGTGGGGCAGGAACGACACCTTGCGCCCCATCTGGAACCCGGCGCCGCCACGGCCGCGGATGCCCGAGTCCATCAGGTTGCTCAAGACCTCCTCGGGCGTCATCTCGAGCAGCGCCTTGCGCATCGACTCATAGCCGCCGCGGCGCTCGTACACCGCAAGCGTGTTCAGGCCCGGCTCGTCGATGCGATCGAACAGGAGCTTCACTCGGCGTCCTCCGCTTCCTTGTGGTCCTGGCCGGCTGGATGCTGATCCTGATCGGTGTGCGATTCGGGCTCGGGGTGCTCGGCAAGCTGTGCGTCGGTCATCTCGATCGCGGCCGTCGGGCCGGGACGGTCCTCGGTGTCGCCCTCGGGGCCGAGGCCGGCAGTATCGGCCATCTCGGTGCTGTCCCGATCCGGTGGGCCGAAGTCCGTCTCCTCCTCGGCCACCCCGGGATCCGCGCAGCGGCGGTAGCGGAGTTGCTTGTGCTCGAGCACCGCGCGGCCGGCGTGCAGGTCCTCGACGATCCGGCCGGCGTCGTCGAGATCGAGCGGGCCGACGTACTCGCCATTGACCGATGCCATCGGTGCTATGTCGCACGCGCCCAGGCACTCGAACGAGCGGACGTTGACGTCGGGGTCGCCGTCCGCAGCCGCCACCATCGCCTCGAAGAACTCGTCGGCGCCGAGCAGCGAGCACGAGATGTTCGTGCACACGTACACGTCGTTGGCCGGCTTGGGGACCGTCGAGAACATGTCGTAGAACGTCGCCACCGCGGTCAGGTACGCCGGTGTCAGCTGCATCACCGCCGCGACCTGATCCATCGCCTCGGGCGAGCACCACCCGTGCAGCTTCTGCGCGGCGTGCAGCGCGGGGATCGCGGCCGAGCGGCGATCCGGGTACTTGGCCATCGCGGCCTCGATCTCCTCGCGGAGCTCGGGCGGGACCGGCGTCGTCGCCGGGTCGGGAACGATCGCCGGACCCTTGGTCAGGTCGACGGCCTCATCCCAGCCGGGGACGCGCGACCCGTGGCCGAACCGCGCGACCGGCCGGCGTCCGGTGGCGCTCATGGGTGGGTCCTCCGGGAGTTTGCGCAGCAGACTCCCAATGGAATCGGCGCCAGCCGATTCCACCTCATCGGTCGATTCCCCCGAGGATCGGGTCGAGCATCGCGAGCGTCGCGATCAGGTCCGCGATGTAGCTGTCCTTGACCATCGGCGCGAGCGCCTGGAGGTTCACGAAGCTCGGGTCGCGCATGTGGACGCGAGCGGGCTTGGCCGAGCCGTCGGCCCGGATGAAGCAGCCGAGCTCTCCGCGCGGGCTCTCGATTGGGTAATAGGCCTCGCCGGGCGGCACCCGGAACCCCTCGGTGACGAGCTTGAAGTGATGAATCAGCGCCTCCATGCTCGTGGCCAGCTCGTGGCGCGGCGGGAGTGCGACCTTGCGATCGGTGGTGATGTGGGGCCCCTCGGGGAGGCCGTCGAGCGCCTGCTCGATGATCTTGGTCGACTCGTAGAACTCGGCGTGGCGGACGCGATAGCGGTCGTAGTTGTCGCCGACGGTCCCGACCGGGATCTTGAAGTCGAAGTGGTCGTAGCTCGAGTACGGGTGCGCCTTGCGCAGATCCCACGGCTCGCCGGCCGCCCTGAGCAGCGGGCCGGTGACGCCCAGTTCGAGCAGCGTCTCCTTGTCGAGCGGGCAGGTGCCGCGCAACCGCTCGAGGACGATCTGGTTCTTCTCGAGCAGGTCGGCGTACTGGTCCGCCCGCGTCGGCATCACCTTGATGAACTTCCGCAGCTTCTCCTCAAATCCGACGGGGATGTCCTCCATCACCCCGCCGACCTGGAAGTAGCGGGTGTGCATCCGCTGGCCCGAGGACATCTCGAACAGGTCGAGGATGAGCTCGCGCTCCCGGAACGCGTACCAGAACATCGAGATCGCCCCGAGGTCGAGCGCGCTGGTGCCCAGCCAAACCAGATGCGAGGCGATCCGGTTCAGCTCGAGGTGGATCACGCGCAGATACTGGGCGCGCGGCGGCACCTCGATATCGAGCAGCGTCTCCACGGCGCCGCAGAACGCGAGCGCGTTGAAGTAGTAGCTCAGGTAGTCCATCCGCTCGACGACCGGGATCACCTTCCAGTACGCCTTGTCCTCTGCGGTCTTCTCGATCCCGGTGTGGACGTAGCCGATGATCGGCTTGATGTCGCGCACGATCTCGCCCTCGAGCGTGGCGATCAGCCTCAGCACACCGTGGGTCGCGGGGTGGTGCGGCCCGATGTTGAGCGTCAGTAGCTCGTGGGTCTCCCCGACGGGCGCGCTCGACAGCGTGATCGACTCCTCGCGCCGGCGGTAATCCTCGGCGGTGAGCGTGGGGCCGCCCTCGCCTGTGCCTGACCCGGTGGCGGTCACACGTACTTCCCGTAGTTCTGCTCTTCGTTGTAGGTGAACAGGACCGGCTCGCCGCCGACGGGGAAGTCGCGCCGCTGCGGGTAGCCCTCGTAGTCCTCGGGCATCAGGATCCGGCGGAGGTCGGGATGACCCTCGAACACCACGCCGAACATGTCGTAGACCTCGCGCTCGGGGAAATCGGCGCCCGGGAACATGCCGATGACCGAGTCGATCCGTGGATCCTCGGTCGACACCCGCGCCTTGACCGAGATGCGCTCGACGCGCTTGCGGTCGAGCATCTCGTACAGCACCCCGAGGCGCGGCTCGTGCGGGTAGTAGTCGACGCCGTGGAGGCTCGCAAGCATCGTGTAGCCCTTGTCCTGGAGAAAACCGAGCACGGCCTTGACGTGCAGTGGGTTGATTACGAGCACGGCACGGCCGCGGTTGAATTCGGTGTCGAGGATCGAGTCGCTGTGCGAGTCACGGAGCTCCTGGGCGGTCAGCTCGAGCTCCGTGGCGTCAGGCACCTGAGGTGTCTCCGGGCTTGAACACGCTGATGTCGGCGCTGTCGAGCGCCGCCGCGTCGGGAAGCAGCTCCTCGGTGCCCCTGGCCTCGTAGCGATCGCGCCAGCCGTCGGGGCTGTTGCCCTGGATCTTGTCGCGGAGCCTGAGGATCCCGTGCATGAGCGCCTCGGGGCGAGGCGGGCAGCCCGGCACGTGCACGTCGATCGGCATGAACTTGTCCGACGGCACGAGCGCGTAGTTGTTGAAGACGCCCATCGAGGAGCAGCAGGCGCCCATCGAGATCGCCCACTTGGGCTCGAGCATCTGGTCCCACAACCGCCGGATCACCGGGGCCATCTTGATCGACACCCGGCCCGACAGGATGATCAGGTCGGCCTGGCGAGGCGAGGCGCGAAACGCCTCGAAGCCGAAGCGGGCGATGTCGACGCGAGCGGCGACGATATGGATCTGCTCCATGGCGCAGCAGGCGAGTCCGAACGTGAGCGGGTAGAGCGAGTTGCCCTGGGCCCAGGCCACGGCCTTGTCGACCGTCGTCGTCAGCACGCGCTCCTCGACGTAGCGCTCGAGCTCCGCGTCGTCGACCGCGCCGCCCCGGAGCATGTCGCGGGCCTTGAGCTGGCGGACCCGCAGATCGCTGAGCGGTTCGCGCTTTATTTCCATTCGAGTGCTCCTCGGCGCCACACGTAGACGAACGCGATCATCAGCAAGGCCACGAACACGACGGTTTCGACCATCGCGAACGTGCCGAACGCGCGGAGCTGCACTGCGATCGGGTACAGGAAGATCACCTCGATGTCGAACAGGATGAACAGCATGGCGACGAGGTAGAAGCTGATCCCGAACCGGAACCCGCGCTGGACCTCGGACGGAAGTCCGCATTCGTACGGGTCTTCCTTCGAGCGATTGGGCATCCGCCGCCCGACGATCAGGTTGAGGGTGGCGAACAGACCCCCGACCAGCGCTCCGAGGATTAGGAAGACGATCGCCGGCAGATAATCGCGAAGCACGGCTGACCGTTATATCACCGCATGCGGGTAGCTTGTAACACTGTGTTACTTAGTGATGATTGAAGCTAGCGATTAGCAGCTATGAAGCAGGTTCACCTCGTTGTCGGCGTCGTGACGATCCTGTTATCGGGACTTGCGGGCGTCTACGGCGCTTGGTGCTGGTGGCGCGTATCCAATAACCCGTGGTTCTGGCGGCTGCTCAGGGCCTCGCAGGCCGCGATCGTCGTCGAGGCCGCGCTCGGGGGCGTGCTCGTGCTGCTCGGCCACAAGTCGCCGGGTCTGCACACCCTCTACGGGGTGCTGCCGCTGTTCGTATCGTTCGTCGCCGAGCAGCTACGCGTCTCGACCGCGCAGATGGTTCTCGACAAGCACGGCTTCGAGTCGGCCCAGGCGGTCGGCGATCTGCCCGACGAGGAGCAGCGGGCGATGGTCGTGACGATCCTGCGGCGCGAGCTCGGGGTGATGGCGCTGGCGGCGCTCGTCAACACCGCGCTCCTGGCCCGGGCGGCGATGACGCATTAGGGGCTGGGTGAGGGGCCGCCTGCGGCGGCGTCCGTGGGGCCGGCGGGCCCGTCCGGACCTAGCGCGCGCCCCGCGGATTCCGTCCGGACGGGGTACCCGGCCCCACGGACGCCGAGCTTGCGGAATTCGGCTCCGGGATGCCGGTGCCCGCGAACGTGACGGAGCCGAATTCCGGAGCGAGGCCCATTCCAACCCCACTAGGCATGCACCACCTGACATTTGGGCCGCTGGCGCCCGGCCTTGTCATGTCGCGCATGCCCACATGCGTGCCATGCCTGGGCTTCCGCGAGATGCGCGAAATGTCAGGCTATGCAGGTAGTTCAGCGCTCGGCGACGAGGCCAACGTCGTGGTACCGGCCGCCGTACCACAGCAGCGGATCGCCTTCACCGAGGCCCAGCGCCACGATTTCGCCGATCGCGATCGTGTGGTCTCCGCCGGCGATCAGGTCGCGCAGCGTGCACACGGCCCACGACAGCGCGCCGTTGATGATCGGCACGCCCGATTCGTAGTGGTGCGCCACCGCGTCGAGCTTCTCGGACTCGGGGACCTTCGAGGCGAACACCTCGGCCACGTCCTCCTGCCGGGCGCTGAGCACGTTGACCCCGAAGCGGCCCGCCTCGCGGACGATCGGAAGCGTGCGCGCGTTGTTCTCGAAGCACACGAGCGCGAGCAGCGGATCCAGCGACAGCGAGCACACCGCGTTGGCGGTCATCCCGCCCGATGCCTGCGACGCCGCGCTCGTGATCACGGCGACTCCGGTCGCAAACCGCCCGAAGACCTCGCGGAACAGCTCCGGATCCGGCTCAACCGTCATCGTCGCTCGTTATAGCGATCGATCGTTTAGCCCGGCGCCGGCCCCTGTGGTTGCCGCCGTGGAGACGATCGCGACCTTGGGGGTTGGTTGAAGCGAACGTCATGCCGGCCGGCGCCGGGATTACGACAGAGCTTCGGCGCGCGGAGCCCGGCTCCTGCCTGAACGGGTCCCGCCGGGCAGTCCTTCCGTATGATCCTGCCCCGGATGAGCCGACCGGCCAAGGTCCTCCTATTGGGCGCGTTGTTCGCGTCAGCGGCCCTGTCGACCGCGTGCGGGACGCAGACGATCTCCGTCCCGAAGTCGCAGCCGGTTCTGCATCAGGGCGCGGTGCTGTTCAACCAGCGCTGCTCGGGGTGCCACACCCTGTCGTTCGCGGCCACGCACGGCTCGGCCCAGAACGTGCGTACGGCGGAGTTCAACAACGGCCCGAACTTCGACGTCCGCTGCGAGCGGCCGGTGGCGCGGGTCCTGTACGCGATTCAGAACGGCGGCTTCTCGGGCGCGATCATGCCGCAGAACATCGTCGTCGGCGCGCAGGCGCTGGCGGTCGCGCAGTTCGTCGCGACCTACGCGGGCCGATCGGCGCCGAAGATACCTGGGGTCGTGCCGTGCGAGCAGATCCCGATCGGGTCGATCTCGGCGGCATTGGCCGGGGCGGCCGCGCCGACCGGTTCGCCCGGGACCGTCACCGGGAACAGCACGTCGACCACCCCGTCGTCCCCGTAGCGTCGCGACACCAGGGACGCGCGTGCTCGACATCCAGTTGATCCGACGCGAACCGGACGCGGTCCGCGCGGCACTGAGCCGCCGGGGCGACGCGGCGACGGACGCCGTCGACCGCGTGCTCGAGCTCGATCAGCGGTGGCGCGCGATCACGGCCGAGCTCGAGGAGCTGCGCGCCGAGCAGAACCGCGCCAGTCGCGGGCGGAAAGGTCCGCCCACCGAGTCCGAGCGCGAGCAGCTCGCCGCGCTCGCGGCCCGCGGCCGTTCGCTCAGTGACGAGGAGACCGCGGTGCACGCGGAGCGCGACCGCGAGTTGGCCTCGCTGCCTAACCTGCCCGCCGAGGACGCCCCGGCGCAGGACGCCGTCTTGTACGAGGTCGGGGAGGCCGGCGCCACGGGCCGGGACCACCTCGAGCTGGCGGGCGACCGGATCGACATGGAGCGCGGGGCGCGCCTGTCGGGATCGCGGTTCGCCTACCTGCGTGGGGACCTCGTGATGCTCGAGTTCGCGCTCGTCCAGTTTGTGCTCGGGAAGCTCCGCGGCGACGGGTTCGAGCCCGTGGTGCCGCCGGTGCTCGTCCGCGAGCGGGCGCTGTACGGGACGGGATTCCTGCCCGACACCGAGCAGCAGATCTACCGGCTGCCCGAGGACGACCTGTATCTCGTCGGCACCTCCGAGGTGGCGCTGGCGTCGCTCCACGACGGCGAGATCCTGGCCCAGGACGACCTGCCGCTCCGCTACGCCGGCTTTTCGACCTGCTTCCGGCGCGAGGCCGGAGCCGCCGGCAAGGACACCCGCGGGATCTTCCGCGTGCACCAGTTCGACAAGGTCGAGATGTTCTGCTTCGTGGAGCCTTCAGAGGCGGCCACCGAGCACGAGCGGCTGCTCGCGATCGAGGAGACGATCCTGGGCGAGCTCGAGATCCCGTATCGCGTGGTCGCGATCGCGGTCGACGAGCTCGGCGCGTCGGCGGCCAAGAAGTACGACTGCGAAGCCTGGCTGCCTGGCCAGGGCCGCTACCGCGAGCTGACCTCGTGCTCGAACACGACCGACTACCAGGCCCGGCGGCTCGACATCCGCTACCGGCCCCACGACGGACGGCCGGCGCACGTGCACACGCTGAACGGCACCGCGGTGGCGGTGGGGCGGACGATCATCGCGGTGCTCGAGAACGGCCAGCAGGAGGACGGGTCGGTCCGGTTGCCGGCGGCGCTGGTCGAGGCCGGCGCGCCCGAGGTGCTACCGCCGGCGGGCGATTAGGACGCGGGCGCCGGGGGGCGAAATACCCCGTGTCGCGCGTCGCCTGGGAAGAAAGTCTGACTATGTCCGACCTGCTTCCCAAACGCGTTCGCTCGTAATCGAACGCCGTCCGTCGGAGCGCGCCCACTAGGGCCGGCGGGGCGCTGCGGTACTAGCTGACGACGCGAAGCGGACGGGCCTGCTGGTCCTCGAGGACCACGAGCGCCGCGCGCGGTGGCCCGCATGACGCAACCCGCGCCCGGAGCCGAACGCCGAAGGTGTTCCAGGGGCGCACGAACGCGCTGACGGGCTCGTCGGCGCCGGCGGCTGCCTCCACGAGGGCGGCGGCGAACCGGGCCGGACGGCCGGCCTCGGCGTCGGCGGGAACCAGGAGCTGGATCACGGGGCGGTTGACCGCGCTGTCCTCGGTCACGCCCAGCAGGGTCTCGGCCCGCCAGGACATGGCCTGGACGAGCAGCGAGCTGTCGATCACCAGGAACGCGTCCCGGTGGGTCGGGACGATGTCCGCACGCGTCTCGAGCATGACCCCGAGGCCGCACGAACGGCACACTCGCGCCATCGGCGACGGCGGCGGGTCGTCGTGCGCGGGAGCCGCGCAATGGCCGCAGAACCAGCTGAACTCGACCGGTGGAGCTACCCCCGGTTGTACGAGTCTCAAAGCTGGACGTAGATCTATGCTTCCCGTCATTGCCCCTGTCCGGATGCTAACTCTTGGATTGGCGGAAAGGAAGCGACCGCCGAACATTTGTGCAACTTGTAGATCCGGTCGACCGATTTTCGGCCAGCTGTGAACTTTCGGCTGGCGTCTGGACGAATAGGCCGGTCGCCGCCGAACGCGCGCAGGCTCCGTCCGCGCGACTGCGCGCACGCAATTTGCGGCAAATCCTCTCCTCGGTTTGCGCCCACGGCTCTAGTTGCTCGTCCCGATACCCCTGTGACAACGATATCTCTCCATAAATACCACCTCGGCCCCCCATCTGGGGGGTTCGGATGTGAGCGTGCTCATACTGGAGGATGTGAGCGTACGCAGACCAAATGAAGAGCCGGCTAAGAAGGCCGCCGGTCGGACCCCGGCCGGCAGTAGTCGGCGCATGGGTCGGCAGCACCGATTCGAGACGCGCGAGTGGGGGCCGAACAGCGGAGAGGGGGGTGTCTGGGTTCACGACATATGTCCCAGGTGATATGTCCCTCATGAGTCGGGACATGGGTCTCAGCGGGCGGAGGGGTGGGGCTTGGGGTTGCGGCGGTCGTCGCGGAGGCGGAGCCTGTAGGGCGACGCCGTAGCGGCGATCGCCGCGCGCGGCCGTCTGGGGGTGGGCTGACTGTGCGGGGATGTCTCCGTGCTCGCGTTGCTGTTCTCCTGGTCGTCTCCCAGCGGCTGTCGGTGACCGCTGCCGCTGCCGAGTACGGGTTCTCCCGCCGGCATCTCCATCGTCTTCTGGTTGCCTATCGGGAAGGAGGTCTGGACGCGCTCGAGCCCCGCTCGCGCCGCCCGAGGACGAACGCTGCGTCGACCTCGGTGCTGGTCTGCGAGCGGGTGATCGCGCTGCGCGCGCAGCTGACCGCCGACGGGCTCGATGCGGGGCCGGTGACGATCGCGTGGCATCTGGAACGGGAGGGGCTGCGGGCTCCCTCGACCTCCACGATCCGGCGGATCCTGCATCGGGCGGGGTTGATCACGCCCGAGCCGCGCAAACGGCCCCGCAGTTCCTACACCCGCTTCCAAGCCAGCCAGCCCAACGAGATGTGGCAGTCGGACTTCACCCACTCGCGGCTTCTCGGCGGCAGCGATGTGGAGATCCTGAACTGGCTCGATGACCACTCTCGGTATCTGCTGTCCTGCACGGCCCATCAGCCGGTGAGCGGCGATCAGGTCGTGGCCGTGTTCCTCGCGGCGGTGGATCAGCACGGCCCGCCCGCATCCACGCTGACCGACAACGGCAGCGTCTACACATCCCGGTTCACCGGCGGCCGCAACGCGTTCGAATACCTCCTCCCGCTGCTCGGCATCCGCCAGAAGAACGGATCCCCCGGCCATCCCCAGACGCAGGGAAAGATCGAGCGCTTTCATCAGACTCTGTAAGCGCTGGCTCGCGGCCAGGCCGACAGCGCGCAGCCCCACCGAGCTTCAGCAGCAGCTCGACGCGTTCCGCGAGCATTACAACGAGCACCGCCCCCACCGCGCGCTGGACCGCCGCACACCAGGCCAGGCATACCGGGCCACACCAAAGGCCACCCCGGCCGAACGGGCGTGCTCGCGCTCACTACCGGATGCAGATACGACCGGCTCGACACCAAGGGCAAGATGAGCATCCGCCGCGCCGGCCGCATGCACCACCTCGGCATCGGCACCGCCCACGCCGGCACACGCGTCCTCGCGCTCGGCGACGAGGACCGGATCACCGTGATCGAGCTCGACACCGGCGAGGTCCTCTCAACCCACCTCATCGATCCCAACAAGGTCTACTGGCGCAACCAAGAGCGAGAAGCCCGGCCGCTGGCCGAGCTCCCCAAAGCGAGACCTATGACGCGACTCATCTGAGACATATGTCCCGACTCATCAACAGCGGAGAGGGGGGGATTCGAACCCCCGAACGAGGTCAACCCCCGTTACGCGATTTCCAGTCGCGCCCGTTCAACCGCTCCGGCACCTCTCCGTTCGGCGGCCGAAGCGTAGCGCGCCGCCGACCCGGCTAGACCTGCCAGATGCCGCCGCGGAGCAGCGGCATCTCGGCGCCGCCGGGATCGATGCCGGTGACCGCGACGTCGCTCGACCCGATCATGAAGTCGATGTGGAGCTCGCTGCGGTTGATGTGCGTCCGATCGGCCTCGTCGAGCACCGTGAAGTCGAGGCCCTCTCCGAGCGCGATGTGGCTGGCGGCGTTCTCGTCGAGCAGGGTGTCGAAGAACACCGTGTCGAGGTTGCCGATCCGGCTCTCGCGGTCGACCAGGGCGACCTCGCCAAGCCGGGCGGCGCCGGCGTCGCGTTGCGACAGGGCTCGGAGCGTGTCGGCGCCCTGATCGGCGTCGATCTCGACCGCCCTCCCGTCCTCGAACCGGACCTCGAGGCCGGTGATCAGCACGCCGGAGACGAACAGCGGCTTCGTCGAGCGCACGTGGCCGTGGACGCGACGGGGATCGGGGGTGGTGAACACCTCCTCGGTCGGGAGGTTGGGCGCGTGGACGATGCCGTCGACGGTCGTGATCTGGGCGCACTGCCACCGGCCCGACGGGAGCAGGCCGACGGTCAGCTCGGTGCCCGGGCCATCGAAGCGAACCGCGGCGAGTCCCATCTGGTCGAGCTTGCTCGCGACCGCCTTGAGCCCATCCATCCGCTTCTCCCAGGCGGCCACCGGGTCGGGCTCGTCGACGCGGCAGACGTGGGCGACGTCTTGCCACAGACGCTCGAGCGCCTCGGCCGCTGGAAGCTCCGGGTGAACCAGGTTGGCCCAGGCCTCGGTCGGGCACGGCGCGGCCGTCCAGTTCGTGGTCCGCTGGTTGACGATCTCGATCGACTCGCGCAGCGCGGGCAACAGGTCTCTGCCGAGCAGGGACGGATCGATCCCCTCCATGACGTGAGGCGCCACAGGACCGGTGAGGGCGATATTCGCACCGCGCTGCTCGGCGATCGCGCGCATCCGCTCGCCGTACCAGGAAGGCACGAACCCGAGCGTGTCCGGAGCGGCGTACAGCGCGCGGGCGCGCTTGAGATGAATGTCGAACACCGACATGTCGACGAACTTGGCGCCGGCCTTGTAAGCCGCTTCGGCGACGGCGCGCGCCAGCGGCTCCTTCCCGGGCGCCGAGCTGAGCGCGACGATCTGACCGGGCTGGACGTTCGCGCCGAAACGCACGATCAACTCGGCCAGCGCAGGGATCTGGTCGGGCGCGCAGGCATCCATAGCTTTAGACCAGAATGCCACCCCTCGCCTCTGCACGCATCGACAACCATCCGCGCCCGCACCGGCAAGCGCGCCGTGGCCGGCGAAGCGTAGAGTCGCGCCGGTGGCGAGCGCACTCAGCAACCTCGACGGGCGGCGCGCAGCCGTGCTCGAGTCGCTGTGCGAGACGATCGTTCCGGGGTCCGGGCGGGTCGGACCGGTCGTCTACATCGATGCCGTGATGTCGGAGATGCCGCCGGCGCAGCGCGAGGCAGTCGCCGCTTCGATTGACGCCCTGGCCGACGCGGCTCCTGGCGGGGCCGAGGCGCTGAAGCCGGTCGCGCTCACGCCGGCGTTCCAGCTGATCCGCGCACTGGCCGTCGAGGCCTACTACAGCGACTTTCTCGCCCCCGGCGCTCCCGGGCCAAGCGCGTACGAGGAGATCGACTTCCACTCGCCGCTGGCGATGCGGATCAAGAAGGACTGGTCCTATCTCGGGGTTCAGGGATGACCGAGCGGTTCGAGGTGGTCGTGGTGGGATCGGGCGCGGGCGGCGGTGTCGTGGCCGGCGAACTGGCCGAGCGGGGACGCTCGGTGCTGCTGCTCGAGGCCGGCGGCCACTATGTCGCGGCTGACTTCACGCGGTGGGAGAGCCGGGCAGCCCACGACTACTGGTGGCCGCTCGGGTTTGCCTTCCCGGCCGGCGATCCCGGACTCGGCCCGGTCGTGTTGATCAGCGGCTGTTGCGTCGGCGGGAGTACGACGATCAACACGAAGGTCGCGCTGCGGGCGACCCAGCGAGAGCTCGACAAGTGGCATGCGGCGACCGGCCTGCGCAACGACCGCGGCGAGCCGATCTCGTGCGCCGACCTCGAGCCCTACTACGAGCAGGTCGAGCGCTACCTCGGCGTGCGGGACCGCTCGACCGACTGGGACATCAAGCGGTGCGTGAAGACCGCCAAGCGCGGGTTCGAAGCCGTCGGCGCGACGCTCGAGCCGGTCACCGCCTACATCGACGAGAACTGCGAGCAGTGCGGCTCGTGCCTCCAGGGCTGCCCGACGAACGCCGGCAAGTCGACGATGAACACCTACATCCAGCGGAATGTCCTCTCGGGCGCGCTGACGCTGCGGCCGAACTCGTTCGTCGGGCGGGTGCTGATCGAGGATCGTGGCGACGGGCCCGAAGCGACCGGCGTCGAGTACACCGACGCCCTCGGGGAGACCCAGCGCGTCGAGGCCGACGTCGTCGTGGTCGCGGCCGGATCGCTGCGGACGCCGCAGGTCCTGATGCGCTCGCAGGTGCCCAACCCGAACATCGGCAAGCATCTCGGGCTGCACCCCGCCCAGTTCGTGTTCGGCCTGTTCGACGAGCTCCAGGACGCCCACATGGTCGCGCCGATCACCGGCCATTGCTATGACTTCGCCGCCGACGAGAACGGAGGATTCGCAGTCGAGGCGGTCACCGTTCAGGACCCGATCGGGTTTGCGGCCGGCCTGTGTGACGAGAACGGTCCGATGTGGGGCGAGCCGCTGGTGGAGGCGGCCCGGAAGTTCCGCCACTGGATCGGGCTGCTGAACATGTCCAACGACGACAACAACGCGAGCGTCACGCTTGACGAGAACGGCAACGAGCTGTTCCTGTCGGACTTCCAGCCGAACGAGCTCGAGCGAATCGACAAGGCGCGGCAGTTCTCCACGCGCGTGCTCGAGGCGGCCGGCGCCACCCGGGTTCTGTGGTCCGGGCTCGCCACCACTCACATGCAGGGCAGCTGCCGGATGGGCGCCGATCCCGCCACCTCCGTGGTCGACACCCACAGCCAGTCGCACGACGTCAGGCGGCTGTATGTCGGGGACAGCTCCGTGCACGCCCGGACGCTGTCAGTGAATCCGTCGCTGACGATCATGGCGCTCGCCGCGCGCCTGGCCGACTACCTCGACTCGGGCGCCGGCGGCCAGCTCAGCGCCGGCCGCGAGCAGCTCGTCGCGTGACCGTCGCGCGATGAGCGCGGGCCAGGCCATGCGTCCCGCCGAGGGGCTGTTCGCCGCTCCCCGAAGGGTCGACGCGCTCGCCGACCTGCTCGCGAACGTGTGGCAGTTCGGCTACGTGACCACCGATCTCGACCGCGCGGTCGAGTTCATGTCCGAGCGCTTCGGGCTCGAGCATTGCCTCAAGCTCCCCGCGGGCGGCGCCACCTTCCTCGTCGGCGACGAGCCGGCGGAGTGGGACGCGAAATTCGCGATGGGCGCCCGCGGTGGCAAGATCGTCGAGCTGATCGAGCCGGTCGGCGGGTGCGTCGAGTTCTACACGCGTCTACTGCCGGCGGACGGATCGTTCGCGGTCCGGCTGCACCACATCGCGACGTTCATCGACACCGGTCAGGAGGAGTGGGACCGGGTCGGCGCGCTGCTGGCCGAGTCCCGGCTCAAGGTCGACTACACCGTGCTGATTCCCAACCGCGTGCGCGCGGGATACGTCGACATGACCGCCGCGCTCGGGCACTGGCTCGAGATCTGCCAGCTCCAGCCCGAGGACATCGACTTCTTCAGCGCGCTGGTTGCCGACAGCGCGTAGGCGCCGGCTTGCCTGGGTAGGGCCGCAGCAGTCATCCTTCGTGGCCGCGATGGACATCGGCAAGGAGAGGAGAGCATGAGCGAGCCGCTGCTGAACGGGTTGATGATGGACGACTATCCGTTGTCCCTGACCACGGTCGTCGAGCGCTCCGAGCAGCTCACCGGCGACCGCAAGGTCGTTTCCAGACGGCCCGATGGGTCTATCCACCGGACCACGATGGGGGAGTGCGCGGGCCGCGCGCGGCGGATCGCGTCCGCCCTCGCCGAGCTCGGGATCGGCGAGGGCGACCGGGTCGGGAGCCTGCTGTGGAACCAGCCCGAGCACCTCGAGCTGTACTTCGGCGTGCCGGCCATGGGGGCGGTGATCCACACGCTCAATCCCCGGCTGCATCCCGACGAGCTCGGGTTCATCGCGAGCGATGCCGGGGACCGCGCGATCGTCGTCGACGAGTCGCTGCTGCCGGCATTCGACGCGTTCCGCTCGGCCCACGAATTCGAGCACGTGATCGTCGTCTCCCAGGGCGGCGACGTTCCGGACGGCGCGATCGACTACGAGTCGCTGATCGGCGGGGCAGAGCCGATGGACTGGCCCGCTCCGCACGAGCGCCGGGCCGCGGCCATCTGCTACACGTCGGGCACGACGGGCCGGCCCAAAGGGGTCCTGTACTCACACCGGGCGCTCGTGCTGCACTCGATGGGCGCGGCGCTGCCCGACGCGATGAACGTCTCCACGCGCGACACCGTGCTCCCGGTCGTCCCGATGTTCCATGCGAACGCCTGGGGGATCCCCTACACGGCGAGCATGGTCGGGGCGGCGCTGGTGCTGCCGGGACCGCGCCTGGATGCAGAGAGCGTGCTGGACCTGCTGGCCGACGAGCACGTCACGCTCACCGCGGGCGTGCCGACGGTGTGGATGGCGATGCTGAAGGCGATCGAGTCCGAGCCCGAGCGGTGGGATCTGAGCTCGCTGAACCGCCTCCTGGTGGGCGGCTCGGCCGTCCCCAAGAGCATGATCGAGGGCTACCAGCGGCTCGGCCTGTTCATCGTGCAGGGCTGGGGGATGACCGAGACGTCCCCGCTCGCCAGCACCGCGATCGTGCCCCCAGAGATGGACGACGCCTCCGACGAGGCCAAGTTCGAGTACCGCGCCCGGCAGGGCACGCCGGCCCCGTTCGTCGACATTCGCGCGCGCGGCGACGACGGCGAGCTGATCCCCTGGGACGACGATGCGATGGGCGAGCTCGAGGTTCGCGGGCCCTGGGTGGCGGCTGCCTACTTCCAGGGCAGCGGCACCGAGAAGTTCACCGACGACGGCTGGTTCCAGACCGGCGACGTGGTCCGCATCAACCCTCAGGGCTGCATCCGCATCACCGACCGCACCAAGGACCTCGTCAAGTCGGGCGGCGAATGGATCTCGTCGGTCGACATGGAGAACCTGCTGATGGGTCATTCGGCCGTGGCGGAGGCGGCGGTGATCGCGATCCCCGACGACCAGTGGGGAGAGCGGCCAATGGCGGTCGTGGTGCTGAAGGACGGCACCGATGCCACCGCGGATGACCTGCGCGAGTACCTCGCGAAGGGATTCGCGAAATGGCAACTTCCCGAGCGGATCGAGTTCATCGACGAGATCCCCCGCACCGCCACCGGCAAGTTCAAGAAGACCTCATTGCGTGAGCAATTCGTAAAAACAGCGGTTTGAGGATCGAGAATTGGTCCTGGTGAGAAAACCAATATTGGTCCTGCTCGGTCACAACTGAAAACAGTTCCAACTGCTATACACGAGGAGGTGTCGGCAGAGGAAACCGAACTAGCTTCGGTGGCCACCGCCGTCGGCGGGGTGGTCGTCGAGGCGCGAGAGCTCGAACGCCAGTACGGCGAGGGCGCGACCGCGGTCCACGCGCTGCGCGGCGTCTCGCTCGAGGTGACACGCGGCCAGCTGGTCGCCGTGATGGGGCCATCCGGCTCGGGCAAGTCGACGCTCATGCACATCCTGGCCGGGCTCGACAAACCGACCAGCGGCACCGTCACGATCGCCGGCACCGAGATCACCGGCCTCGACGACGCGGACATGACCCATCTGCGCCGGGATCACATCGGCTTCGTCTTCCAGTTCTTCAACCTGCTGCCGATGCTCACCGCTGAGGAGAACGTGCTGCTGCCGCTGTCGATTGCCGGCGAGAAGCCGGATCGCGACTGGCTCGAGCAGCTGCTGTCGAAGACGGGTCTCGCCGACCGGCGCCACCACCGCCCCTCGGAGCTGTCGGGTGGCCAGCAGCAGCGCGTCGCGATCGCGCGTGCGCTGGTGACCAAGCCGACGATCCTGTTCGCGGACGAGCCGACCGGCAACCTCGACTCGAAGACCGGCGGCGAGATCCTCGAACTGCTGCGCGACTCGGTGCGGGACTACAACCAGACGATCGTGATGGTGACCCACGAGGCGCGCGCCGCGGCGATCGCCGATCGCGTCCTCTTCCTCGCGGATGGACTGATCGTGAAGGAGCTAACGGACACGGATGCAGGACAGGTGCTCGAAGTGATGAGCACACTGCAGTCGTGACCAGAGTCGCACTCCGCGGCCTTCTCGGACGCAAGCTCCGCGCTGCGCTGACCGCGTTCGCGATCGTGCTCGGGGTCGCGATGGTGAGCGGGACGTTCGTGCTCACCGACACGATCAAGGCGGCGTTCACGACGGTGTTCACGACCGTCTACCAGAACACCGACGCGGTGATCACGGGCAAGAGCGCGATCTCGTCGGGCAACAACGGCAACGCGCCGACGACGCCGTCGCTGCCGGCGTCGCTGTTGACTCAGGTGAAGGCGTTGCCACAGGTCGGCGACGCCTCGGGCAGCATCTCTGACACCGCCCAGCTGGTCGGCCGGAACGGGAAGGTGATCTCGAGCGGCGGCGCGCCCGGCCTCGCGTTCAGCTACTCGCCCGCCGGCGCTCACTTCAATCCGCTCACGCTGACCAGCGGCCGGTTCCCGACCAGCCCGGACGAGATCGACATCGACGCGTCGACCGCCAGCAAGCACAACTACAAGGTCGGCGATGAGATCGGCGTGGTCGCGCGTGGCCCCGTGGACAAGTTCCGGATCGCCGGAACAGTCCAGATCGGCGGCGTTTCTTCGCTCGGCGGCGCCACGATTTCGGTCTTCACGCTGCCCAGGGCGCAGCAGCTGTTCAACAAAGTCGGGAAATACGACACGATCAGCGTCGCCGCGAAGCACGGCTCCTCGCCGCAGGACGTGGTGAACGCGATCAAGCCGCTGCTCGGGCCGAGCGCGCAGGTCCGGACCGGTCAGGGCCAGGCTCAGCAGGCGACCAAGGACACGAGCGGGTTCCTCAACATCTTCCAGAGCTTCTTGCTCGCGTTCGGAGGCATCGCGCTGTTCGTCGGGAGCTTCGTCATCGCGAACACGCTGTCGATCACGATCGCGCAGCGCACGCGCGAGCTGGCCACGCTGCGCACGCTCGGTGCGACTCGCCGCCAGGTGCTGCGCTCGGTGCTGGTCGAGGCGTTCGTGATCGGAACGCTCGCCTCGATCGTCGGGCTGTTCCTCGGGTTGCTGCTGGCCAAGGCGCTCAACTCGCTGCTGGTCTCATTCGGGATCAACCTGCCCCAGGCGGCCACCGTGTTCAAGACGCGGACGATCGTGATCTCGCTGCTGGTCGGGATCGTGATCACGATGATCGCGGCGGTGCGGCCGGCGCTCCGCGCGACACGGGTTCCACCGATCGCCGCGGCTCGCGAGGGCGCGCTGCTGCCGCCGTCGCGGTGGGCCAAGTTCGGCCCGTACGCAGCCGCAGGGACGGTGATCGGCGCGATCGTGCTGATGCTGGTCGGCCTGGTGGTCAGCGGGTTGTCGACCGGGCTGCGGCTGCTCGCGGTGGGCGTCGGGGCGATCGCCCTGTTCATCGGCTTCTCGATGCTCGCGCCTAAGCTGGTGCCGCCGCTGGTCAAGGTCCTCGGCTGGCCCGCGACGAAGATCGGCGGTTCGGCCGGCAAGCTCGCCGCGGGCAACTCGGCGCGCAATCCAGCGCGGACCGCCTCGACCGCGTCGGCGCTGATGATCGGGCTGGCGCTGGTGACGCTGGTCGGCGTGCTCGCGGCCGGTCTGCGGACCGGATTCAAGGACTCGGTCAACAAGGCATTCGTCGCCAATTACGCGATCACCGCGACGAACAACTTCTCGCCGATCAGCCTCTCCTCCGAACGGGCGGTGCGGACCGTCCCCGGAGTGACCGGTGTGATCGGCGTGCGCGCGGGGGACGGGAAGGCGTTCGGGTCGCACATCAATGTCACGGGCGTTCCCCCCAACGCGAGCGAAGCGATCAAGGTCGACTGGCAGGCGGGCGGCCCCGGCATTCCGGCGCAGCTCGGGAACGACGGTGCGTTCGTCAACAAGGACTACGCCAAGGCCCAGCACCTGCAAATCGGCTCGCCGCTCTCGTTCGAGACCCCGACCGGTCGGTTCCTGCACCTGAAGCTGATCGGGATCACCAACCCGCCGAAGGGCGGCGATCCGTATGGCGACATCTCGGTCTCCCAGGCGTTGTTCGACCGCGAGTATCAGAACCCGCAGAACCTGTTCACGTTCGTCAACATGCAGGGCGGCGTCACTTCGGCCAACACGAACACGCTGAACGCGGCCCTGTCCGGGTTCCCGGACGCCAAGCTCCAGACGAAGTCGCAGTTCATCGACAACCAGCTGCAGGGCCTGACGTTGCTCCTCAACCTCCTCTATGTGCTGCTGTCGCTGTCGATCGTGGTCAGCCTGTTCGGGATCGTCAACACGCTGGTGCTGACTGTGTTCGAGCGGACCCGCGAGCTCGGCATGCTCCGCGCGGTGGGCATGAGCCGGCGTCAGGTCCGGCGCATGATCCGGCACGAGAGCGTGATCACCGCGTTGCTCGGCGCGGCGTTCGGGATCCCGCTCGGGATTCTGCTGGCGGCGCTGATCGGCGCCACGATCGACTTCGGGACATTCACGGTCCCGGTGGGCACGCTGATCGTGTTCGTGATCGCCGCGGTCATCGCCGGCCTGATCGCCGCGATCTGGCCCGCGCGCCGCGCCGGCCGGCTCAACGTGCTCGAAGCGCTCCAGTACGAGTAGCGCCGGCGACGCCTCGGACGACCAGCACGGCCCTCGCGCCGCTCGGCATCCGTGGGGCCGGGCGAGCCCGTCCGGACCGGGCCGCACTTCGCTCTGCCCGCGGAGGCCGAAGAACTCGCCACTCGCCCCTCCGCGCGCGCCGAATGGCGATTCGGTCGGCCCTGACACGAACAACGTCGCACTCGCGTTCGGGTCGGCAGCGAGTGTCGAGTTACTCGGGGTTGTTTCGCCAGCGCCTCAGGGGCGCAGCAGCGCGATCGAGCTGGTGGCGTGCCCGACGAGCTTGCCCTCGCCGTTGCGGGCGTGCGCCTCTGAGAACGCGACCTGACGGCCGACGCGGAGCGCCCGGCCGGCGACCTCGATCTCGCCGGTGTCCGAGCGCAACGCGCTCAGGAAGCTGACCTTGATCTCGATCGAGCTGATGGTGACCCCGCCAGGGAGCAGCGACTGGACCGCGCAACCGCACGCCGAGTCGAGCAGCATGCAGAGCAGGCCACCGTGGACGATGCCGGCCGGGTTGTAAGTGGATTCGTCGGGCGTGCAACGGAAGGTTGCCTCGCCGTCACCGACCGAATGCAACCGTGCGCCGACCAGGGCGGCGAACGGCGGCACCGGCAACCTGCCGTCGATGATCGCCTGCAGATGCTCACGCCCGGCGGTCGAAGCGCCGGCGGTGGCCGAGATCGCCGGGTCGTACCAGCTGATGGTCTTGCTCCGGGGTTCTCCCCAAGCGTCCACCGTGAGTGCTCGGTGGTCGCTCATGCGCCCGCCTCGATGTTCTGGAGCCTGACCTGCCCGCGCGCGACGAGCTTGCGGTCCTCGGGGCGGAGGATCTCGACCTGCCAGAGCTGCTGGGTCCGGCCCTGGTGGACGGCGGTCGCGACCACCTCGAGCCGGCCGCTCCGGTGCGGGCGGAGGAAGTCGGTCAGGTTCGAGACGCCGACCGCCTGCATGCCCTGGGCTTTGACCGCCTCGAACGCGCCGGTCGTCGCGAACGTCTCCACGACCGTCGTGTACAGGCCCCCGTGGACCAGGCCCCACGGCTGGTGGTGGCGCTCATCGGCCGCGACCGAGCCCACGACGCGGGTCGGGCCGCGCTCGTCGAACTCGATCTCGAGTAGGCGCATGAACTCGCTCACGGCTGCCGGCTGGTCTGACATCGCCGTCGAGTCCATCACAGATTCTCGCCGCCGGCAGCGACGAGCCCTGTCGCCGGCACCGCCGCCGGCTCGGACGCGATCGCCGGCGCGCGCCGGCGCACGAGCAGCAGGAACCCGGCAACGCCAGAGGCGAACGCGAACGCGGCGATCACCGTCCAGCCGCGCTGGTAGGCCGCGAGCACCCCCGCCGGCGAACCGGGCGAGCCCAGCACCGCGATCAGCACGGCCACCCCGATCGCCAGGCCGACCTGGCGGAGCATGTTCACGACCGCCGACCCGGATGCGAACGACGTCGGCGGAAGCGAGGCGGCGGCCGTGGCCATCATCGTCGGGAGCGTGAGGCCGACGCCGATGCCGGTCAGCAGCAGGCCGCCGAGCACGTCGCCGACGTAGTCGGGGCGCAGGCCGGCCGCCAGCGCCATCCAGGCCATGCCCGCGGCGAAGATCGTCGAGCCGGCCGCGATCACGATGCCGGAGCCGAACCGCGCGATCAGGCGCCCGGCGACGAGGAACGAGAACAGCGGGACCATGATCGGGCCTGGCACGATCGAGACTCCGGTGCTCAGCGCCGACCAGTGCCACACGTCCTGTGCCCACAGCACCCGCGACAAGAGCATCCCGCCGAACGCCACCGAGAACAGCAGCGCCACTGTGGACGCGCCGGTGAACGGCCGCACCGCGAACAGCGCGCGATCGATCAGCGGATTGTCGTGGCGGGCGGTGCGGACGGCGAACAGCGCCAGCAGCAGCACCGCGAGCGCGAGCACGCCGATCGTCCGTGGGCTGCCCCAGCCCCACGAGCCGCCCTCGACGAGACCGAGCGTGAGCGCGCCGACTCCGCCCGTGATCAGCAGCGCGCTCAACCCGTCCGGCCACGGGATCGCCTGCCCGGGGATCTCGGGGAGCAGGCGCCATGCGGCGATCAGCGCGGCCACGCCGATCGGAACGTTCACGAGAAACACCCACCGCCAGCTCGCGGCGACGAGCAGGCCGCCGACGGCCGGGCCGAGCGCGGCGGCGAACCCGCCGACCGCGGTCCACGTGCGGACCGCGCCGTGCCGGCGCTCGGCCGGGAACGTCGCCAGGATCAGCCCGAGCGAAGTGGGGGTCAGCAGCGCCGCCCCCGCCGCCTGGAGGACCCGGAACGCGACCAACATCGGCAGGCTGGTGGCGGCGGCGCACGCCGCCGAAGCCGCGACGAAGACCGCCACGCCGAGCATGAACCCGCGCTCGCGGCGATAGCGGTCGGCGAGCCGGCCGAACAGCACGAGCAGCGACGCGTACACAATCGCGTATCCGTTCAGGACCCACGAGAGTCCGCCGAGGCCGGTCGAGCCGAAGCTCCTGGCCATCTGCGGGAGTGCGACGTTGACGATGAACAGGTCGAGGCTCGCGAGGACGACGCCGGCGCAGACGATCACGAGGATGACGTTGGGCGAGGTCGCGGACTTTGCGCGGTGGCGGTTACTCGGGGCGCGGCGCTGGCTTAGAGAGGGCATAGCCAGGCATCCTACCACGCTGGCTTATATGACCATAAGTCAGCTATGATGTGCGCATGTCCGCCACCGTCAGGCTCACCGGAACGCTCGACCCCCGTGAAGGGTGGAACGCCGAGCGCTGCACGATCGCCAAGGCGCTCGACGTGCTCAACACGCGCTCGGCGCTGCTGATCCTCCGCGAGGCGTTCTACGGCACCACGCGGTTCGACGACTTCGCCGAGCGCGTCGGCATCAGCGAGCCCGTGACCGCGGCACGGCTGCGCGAGCTCGTCGACGAGGGCCTGCTCGAGCGCGAGGACTATCGCGAGCCGGGGCAGCGGACCCGCCAGCAATACCGTCTCACCGAGAAGGGCGCCGACCTGTACCCGGTGCTGGTCGCGCTGATGAAGTGGGGCGACCGGTGGCTGGACGATCGCGGCGGACCGATCGAGTTGCTGCACCGCGACTGCGGGGAGCCCGTCGGGGTCGAGCTGCGCTGCGCCGGCGGTCACGTAGTCGAGTCGGGCGAGATCGACGTCGCTCGGCGCTGCCGTTAGCCCTCGGCCGAGGCCTGCGGAGGTGGCAGCGGGGGCGCGTGCGGGGAGCGCCGCGCGAGCGCCTGGAGCACAGCGGCTTCGTCGACCCCCAGCTCCGCGAGCACCGGGGCGATCTTCTCGTCACGAGTGAGCGCGAGCAGGACGTCGCGGGTTTCGATCTCCGACCGGCCGTCGTCGAGCGCGCGCCCCGCGGCGAGGATCAGCAGCCGGCGCGCGCCCGCTCCCGGGCCGACCCGGATCCATTCGTCGAATCCGGTCCGGGGCGCCGATGGCATCTCGGCGGGGGCGCTGATCGCGGGGGGACGCGCGGCGGGGGCGGAAAGCAACCGCATCACCTCGCCTCGAATCTGTTCCGCGTCGACGTGCAAATCGCTGAGGATCCGCGCCGCCGCGCCGTCGTTCAGGGCGGCCAGGCCGAGCAGCAGGTGCTCGGTCCCGATGTAGTTGTGGCCGAGGCCGCGCGCCTCCTGCGAGGCCAGCTCGAACGTCTTCTTGGCCCGCTCGGTGAACGCGAGGTGGCCGGTCGGCATCATCTCCTGTCCGAGACCGACCGTGCGCACGACCTCGCCGCGCACTCGCTCGACCGTGATGTCGAACGACTCGAGGGCGCGAGAGGCCAGTGCGGGTCGCTCGCGGACGAGCCCGAGCAGGATGTGCTCGGTGCCGACATAGCTGTGCTTGAACCCGCTCGCCTCTTCCTGGGCCAGGCCCACGATCTGACGGGCACTCTGTGTGAACCGCTCGAACAGGGTCTTAGAATCGCACCGCGCGCGTTTGCAGGCAAGACGTGGGACCGCGCGCCCGCTCCTGACCAGATCCGGTGTGCCCGGACGCCGCCGCGGGTAAGTGAACGTCTGATCGATGGGAGTCCGATCGCTCATAGCCAGCCGTGCCCTCGGCGTCGCGGCCGCGGCCACCGCCGCGCTCGCGCTGGGGCTGGCTGGAGCTGCCGGGGCCGCCGGCGCGCGGCCCCGCCACGCCGCTCCGGCCCGGCTTCCGGGGCTCTGGAACGGCGCGAAGCTGACGGTGCGTCCGTCTTCGATCGACTACACCGGCGACGCCAGCGCGTTCGTCGGCAAGCTCCCCGGCGACATCCGCCGTGCGGACGGTGCGCGCCCTGGGTTCCTGCAGTGGACGGTCTGGACCGGTGCTCGCGCGGCGGGCAGCGGCACGATCTGGTTCAACACCTGCACTCCCGACTGCGCGGACGGCCGCTTTCAGCGGATGCCGCTGACCCTGACCGCGACCCGGGCGCGCAACGGTCACTTCACGCGGATGACGCTCCACTACCGCTACCGGGGACGCGCGGTGGCAGACACGCGCTGCGTCAAAGACAAGCGACCGCGGTTCTGGAGCATCGTCTTCCGCGGCCGCTGCGAGTAGTCGAGGTACGCTGGCCTCGTGTTGCGCGAGGCGGCTGAATCCCCGAACTCGTTCATCGCGCTCGGTCCGGCCGAGGAGCGGATCGAGACCGGCCGTTACACGCTTTGCATGTCGGAGGCGAGGTCGTCGAACACCGTGCAGCGGCAGCGGTTTGCGCGGGAGGAGATCGACGACGTGCTCCACGAGGTCCGGTCGCTGCTCTCCGAACGCGGGCGCACGAAGACGCAATGGGAGGTCGGCAGCGCGGCCGAGCCGGACGATCTGGTGGCGCAACTGCTCGCGCGGGGGCTCGTCCGAGACAGTGACCCGTTCGCGGTGGCGCTCGCGCTCCGTTCCGCCCCGCCGGCGCCTCCGGACGGCCTCACGGTCCGGCGAGTGCAGACCGACGAGGAGTACATCGCCGCCAAGCTCGTGCAGTTCGAGGCGTTCGGGGCGCCGGCCGAGGAGATCGCCGAGCGGCGCGCCACGATGCCCGGGCGCTGGCGCGAGTCCCCGAAGATCGTTCATGCCGTGTGGCTCGAGGGCGAGATCGTCGGCTCGGGCACGTGCAGCTGGACGCCACACGGGCTGGCGCTGTTCGGCGGCGCCACGCTTCCGCGGGCGCGCGGGCGCGGCGTCTACCGGGCGCTGATCGACGCCCGCTGGCGCGAGGCCACGAGCCGGGATGCGCCGGCGTCAGCGACCACGGAAGCGCCCGCGCTGATCACCCAGGCCGGGGCGATGTCCCGGCCGATCCTCGAGCGGCTCGGGTTCCAGCCCGTCGGCCGCGTCGACATGCTCGTCGACGAGTTCGGCGACGGGTTCGGCGACCGCCCGGCGCCGGCAGCGGCAGACGCTGGCCACTAGATCATCGCGCCCCGCTGCCCGGCGGCCGGCCCGAGTGGCCGGCCGCCGGGACCGAGGGAGGAGGGTCTAGAAGCGGACCTTGACCTTCGTCTGCGGACCGCCGAGCACCATCACGGTCACCAGGTAGCGGCCGCGCAGATGGGCGCGGTGGCGGAGCGCAATCGAACGGCTCAACGGGCCGTCGCCCCAGCCTACGATCCGCTTACCACGGCTCAGCGCCACGACGGCGCGCGCGTTCTTCGACACGCCGACCTCCTTGCAGGTGACGCTGATGATCTGGTTGCGGTGGATCTTGACCGTGCAGACGACCTTCGGCGTCTTGCCCGCCGGGCCGTGCGGCCCGCGGGGACCCTGCGGCCCGGCCGGTCCCGCGGGTCCCTGCGGTCCAGCCGGGCCCTGCGGTCCGGCTGGTCCTTGCGGCCCCGTCGGGTTCGGCGGCGTGCCGCCGCAGAGGTCGTAGTTCGGCGGCGTCGCGTCCTGGTTCAACTGCTCCATGTCGGTGACCAGCTCGTTTGCCTGCTCGGTCAGAGACTGAGCAGTCAGCGGGTCGATCACGAACGACGACGAGAACGCGGCGCTGTTCAACATCGTGTTGATCTGCGACACCAGCGGGGTTCGCAGCGACTCGCATGCCGCCAGCTGGGCGTTCCAGCCTTGGTACGTCGCGTCAGCCGGGTGAGCTCGTCGAGACAGCCTTTGTGCTGACCATGAGGCTGTCGCGACCGAACTCTCCGAACGGCGCGTCGAGCTGCTTGTACGCGGTCGACAGAGCGTCATAGTCGCTCTCGTCGTTCATGATCGCCGGCGGCTGAGCCGCGGTCGTCAGGATCTGCGAGATCGCCCGTCCGTCCGGCGTGTAGTCGTCGCTGAGACCGAGCAACGAAAGGGCCGTCGGCTGGGCGTCGGTGTGGTCGGTCCATACGCTCGCGGTCGTGCCGAGGTTCTGGATCCCGGGACCCACCCAGCCCTGCCACGTGCTCGCGATCTGAGGTTGATCGTCGCCGTGGTTCCAAGCGAACCCGCCGTTCTGGTTCGCGCAGCCCGGGTCCTCACCCGGCTGCGGACATGGATCTTCGAACCCGTCGTCGAAGAAGAAGTCGTCGTTCCCAAACAGCACGAACGACGGCGTCCGCAGGGGATCGGAGTTGATCATGTGCAGGATCTGAAGCTCCTGCTGGTCGGCGATGTTGTCGGTGATCGGCTCGGGCGCGTCCGTGATCGGGTCGTATTCACTCATCCCCGACATCTCCCGCTCGAGGTTGCGCACCGTCGAGGTGCTCGCGTCGGGCTGGTTCTTGATCATGATCTCCGGCGCGTCATCGCTGTCCTCGTCGAACACCGTGCTGTCGCCGGTGGTGCCCTTGATCAGCGTGTTCAGGTTGACGTCGACCTCGCCCTCGTTCCGGGCACCAGTGGTCGTGTTCGTGTACTGGCAGGGCGTGTTGACGCCGTCGCAGCCCGGGTTGAGCGGCGGGCCGCCGCTGTAGTGGTCGCCCTCGTCGACCGTGACCAGGAACAGCGTGTTGCTCTTGGTGATGCCGTCGGCGGCGAGCCGCTGGAAGAACGCCGTGAACGCCGCGTTGTACTCCTTGAGCTGGTCCTCCATGCCCTGCTCGCCGGGCCCGAACGCGTCGCCGTGGTTCTGGGCGTAGTGGTCGTCGTGGACGTCCGAGAGGTAGGTGTAGGTGACCGGAATCCCCGCCTCCTGGATCGCCGCGGTGTAGCCGAGCGCGTTGTTCGCCTCCATCCCGTCGAATCCGGGGAAGCCGACGTTGCTCGAGCTGTCGATGATCTCGGACGTCGGCGTCTGACCTCCGGTACCGGTCGCCTCGTAACCCGAGAAGCTCGACGGGGGTACCCCGCCGGCCGTATCCGCCGGAAGGTTGTGCACCGTGGTCGCGTCGGGGCCGGTGTTGTTCGCATCCGGGGCGAACACGTCGAACACCGGGCTGAATGTCGTCGACTGGCTGCCGTCGTAGCTGCCGGACGTCACGAGCGGGTTCACCTGGAAGGCACCGAATAGCGCTTTGTAGCCGGTGTAGCCGCCGGGCTCATCGCTGAGCGTGTCGGTCTCGCCGTTTGCGCACACTCCGCCGGTGGTGCTGTCCGCCTGCGAGCAGTGGATCGCCAACCCATCGACATCGGTGGTGTTCTTGAGGCCCGACGGAAGTCCGCCCGGGAATGCCTGCGTGACGTCGCTCGAGGTGTTCTCGAGCTCCATGTCGGCGGCGCCGACACCCGCGAAGTCGCAGCCATGCGAGGTGTACGGAACCCACGGAGCGGGCGTGTTCTTCCCGCCGGTGGTGATCAGCGTCGGCTTCGGATCCGCGGTCCCGCTCGGATCAGTCCAGTACTTGAAGGCCGAGCTGAAGCTGGATCCCGATGTCGTCGCCGGGTTCGAGAACAGGTACGTGTTGCCCACCGTGATCCCGTTCTTGTCGGGGTACAGGCCTGTCTCGGTCGAGATGATGCCGCCCGAGGTGTGCGAGATCAGAACCGTGTGATCGTTCGTCAGCAGCGTGCCGTTGCTCGTGAGGAAGTTGCGCAGCGCCGGCATCTGCTCGAGGTCCGAGGGAACCGACGGGTTGTCGCGCTCGGAATGGACGTTGTCGAACTGAAGGATGACCACGTGCTGAACCCCGTGGCCTAGGTTGCACGTCGAGGTTGCGGACGCGGTCCCCGGCACCGCCGCCGCCACTCCCAGGGTCCCCACCCCCACTACGCCGGCGGCGAGCGCGAACAATCGCGCCCGCATCCCGGGCCACGCACGATGTCCACAGCATGCGGTAACTCCTCCCCGAATTGATGGTCGATTGCTCCGTGCGGCCCACGGTGGTGCGCGCGGGCCCGCGGAAGCCGGGCCAACCTACGCCGGGTGCCGGATGGATTTGTGACCGGGAAGTGTTCTTGCCGTGTTCAACTTGTGTAAGCCGCCGGGTGCGCCCGCGGCCGGGCTCTGACGGCCTCGCGCGTGCCGCCCGCGCGGGCCGATCAGGCCGCCGGCGTCAGTCGCCGGTGTCGTACTTGAACGAGATCCCGAGGCGCACGCGGTAGTTGACGAGCGACCCGTTCTCGATCGTGACGTCCTGCCGGACGACCTCCGCGACGCGGAGGTCGCGCACGGTCTTGGCGGCGGTCTCCACCGCATTGCGCGCCGCGGCTGCCCACGACTCGCTGCTGACGCCGATCACTTCGGTGACGCGGTAGACGCTTTCTGCCATTGCTGGCTCCCCTCGTTTGATGGTGGTCATCGACTGCGGTACGGCGGGGCCGAGCCTACAGCGACCAGGTGTGCGTAGCCACCCCTAGGGGGTCTTACATCCGACCGGTGCGGGCGCAAAACTTCCGGTTCAAGCAGGCGCTCTTCGGGACGACCGGCATCAGGCAGGCAAACCCGCGCTGACCGCGTGGAGGAACGCTACGGCGTGAACTCTGGCCGATCGCCCCGAGGGCGCCTACCCACAGCCAAGTGTGGTTCGATCACGGGGATGGCGACCGAGCAGCCGATTCCGAGCGAGCGCCAGGTCGGGGCGAACGTCGACTGGCGGCCCGCGACGCGCCCGCAGCGGACCGTGCTGCGCGGAAGCCATGTGCTCCTACGCCCGCTCACCGCGAATGCCGACGCCGAGCCGCTGTACGCCGAGTCCCATCCGCCGCTCGCAGACCCGGGGCTGTGGACCTACCTCCCGAACGGCCCCTACCGCGATCCGGCCGAGCTCCGCGACGCGTTGCGTGTCGCCGAGGCCTCCGAGGATGCCCTGTTCTTCACACTCGTGCGGCTCCCGGGAGAGGAGCCCGCCGGCATCGCCTCCTACCTTCGCATCACCCCGGACCACGGCGTCATCGAGATCGGGCACATCTGGTTCGGCGCGTCGCTCCGCCGGACGACGGCGGCCACCGAGGCGATTTACCTGCTCGCCCGCCACGCGCTTGACGAGCTCGGATACCGGCGGCTCGAATGGAAGTGCGACTCGCTGAACCAGGCCTCGCGGCGGGCGGCGGAGCGGTTCGGCTTTCGCTTCGAGGGCGTGTTTCGCAATCACATGGTCGTCAAGGGCCGCAACCGCGACACGGCCTGGTTCGCGATCACCGACAGCGAGTGGCCGGCGGTTCGCGCCGGCTTCGAGACCTGGCTCGACGCCGGCAACCTCGATACCGCCGGGCACCAGAAACGCAGCCTCGGGGAGCTCATCGCCGGCGAGCGGGCCTGAATGCGGTCATGCCGTTCACGGTAATCCGCTACAGCCGAGCGTCCCGAGCTGTGGGAGAACACCGACGCGATCTCCGAGGAGGTGTGGCCCGAGTACAACCTGAACGGCGAGGTGCTCGGCCACTACTGGGGGCGGCTGTTCGAGGAGTTCCCGGAGTATCAGTTCGCGCTGTACGACATGCAGGCCCAGGAGGTGATCGCCGAGGGCCACACGGCGCCGTGCGACTGGGACGGGACCACCGAGGGGCTCGGGGACGGGATCGACGCGATGATCGTGGCGGCGTTCGAGGCGCGGGCGGACGGTCGCGCGCCGACCGCCCTGTGCGCGCTGGCCGCCGAGATCCGCACGCGGTTCCAGGGCGGCGGACTCGCCGACCGGATGCTCGAGGTGATGTCCGACATCGGCCGGGACGTCGGCCTCGCGCACCTGATCGCCCCCGTCCGCCCGAGCCGCAAGGATCGCTATCCGATCACGCCGATCGAGGACTACGTGGCCTGGACTCGGGAGGACGGGGCCCCGTTCGACCCGTGGATCAGGGTCCACGTCCGCCGTGGGGGGACGATCGCCAAGCCGATCCCGCGATCGATGTACATCGTCGGCACGGTCGCCGAGTGGGAGCGGTGGACCGGGATGCGGTTCCCGGGCGACGGGTCGTACACGTTCCCGGCCGGTCTGGCGCCTGTCGAGATCGACCACGGTCTCGATCGGGGCTCTTACTGGGAGCCGAGCGTCTGGATCGTCCATGCGCTCTGATAAGACCGAATCGCGCACCACAGCGTTGTGCGCGCGCGATGAATCTTGCCGTCCGTCTCAGTCATAGGGGCATGAGCAAAGTCACCTGTCACATTTCCATTTCGCTGGACGGGTTCGTCGCCGGGCCGAACCAGAGCCTCGAGAACCCGCTCGGAGAGGGCGGTATGCGCCTCCACGAGTGGCTGTTTGCGAACGCCGCATGGCGCCGCGAGCACGGCCTCGAGGGCGGCGAGCGGGGTCCCGACTCGGATGTCATCCAGGAGGTCGTCGCCGACGTGGGCGCCTACATCATGGGCCGCAAGATGTTCGGTGGTGACCACGGGCCGTGGGATCCGGCGTGGAGGGGCTGGTGGGGCGAGGACCCGCCGTTCCACGTACCCGTGTTCGTCCTCACCCACCATCCGCGCGAGCCGCTCGAAATGCTGGGCGGCACTACGTTCACGTTCGTCACCGAGGGCGTCCAGGCGGCGCTCGACCGGGCGCGGGCGGCCGCCGGCGGCAGGGACGTTTTGATCGCCGGTGGCGCGAAGGCCGTGCAGCAGTTGCTGGCCGCCGGGCTGCTGGACGAGCTGTATCTCCACGTCGTGCCGATCGTCCTCGGGGCGGGGGAGCGGCTGCTCGAGAACGTGGGTGACCCCAAGCTCGAGCCGGTCAAGGTGGTCGCCTCACCGGCGGTCACGCACGTCAAGTACCGCGTCACCCGCTGACGAGCCGCCGCCGGGCGCGGATCACGCGGCGGCGCAGGCGTCAACCGGGCGTCACGGTGCGCGAGACGCCGGAGCCGGTCGACCAGCGGAAGTCGGCGGGCAGGTCGGCTCCCTGCACGGTGCACGCGGCCGCTGCGACCGCGGTCGCGGCGGCCGACGCGCTGACCAGCGCATCGGGGTCGCCCGCATCGTGGTCGGTGAGCGCGTGCGCCGTCCACCAGGTCAGGAACGCGGCCACGAACGCGTCCCCGGCTCCGATCGTGTCGACGACCTCGACAACCGACACCGGAACCGATCGCTCGTGCGACTCGGTGTGGATCGCGACCGGTGCCCCGCCGTCGGTGACGAGCACGGCCGCCGGGCCGAGCTCGAGCAGGCTCCGCGCCGCCAGCCGCGACGGGGAACCGGGGCGCAACAGCCGGAGGTCGTCGGTGCTGACCTTCACGATGTCGACCTGCCGCAGGACGGTGTCGATCATCTCGCGGTATGCCTCCAGATCGCCGATCGCCGCGGGGCGGCAATTCGGGTCGAGCAGGATCGTGGCGCCGGGTGGCTTGCGCGTGATCAGCGCGGTCAGGCTCGAGGCCGTCGGGTCGATCAGGAGCGCGAGGCCTCCGAGTGCGAGCGCGGTCGAGCCGTCCAGGATCTCCGTCGGGACGTCATCGGCGGTCAACAGCGCGGCCGACGTGCCCTCCAGGTAGAACCGGTACTCGGCGGTGCCGAGCTCGTCGAGCCGGGCGATCGCGAGCGTGGTCGGCGCGGTCGTGAGGTGCTCGACGGCGATCCGCACCCCCACGCGATCGAGCGCGGAGCGCAGCTGGTCGCCGAATCCGTCATCGGAGAGCTTGCCGAGATACTGGCAGTCGCCGCCGAGCCGCGCGATCGTCCGGGCGACGTTGAACCCAGCGCCGCCGGACAGGGCGGTCACCGATCCCGACGGGGCAATGACCAGGTCGATCAGCGCTTCGGCGCCGACCGTGATCATGGCTGCTGCTCTCCGAGCACGCGCGGCATGTTATGGCTGATCGCGGTGGGGGCGCTAGCCGTACCACCGAGGACTACGGCTGTCCGGCTTCTCGGACCCGGGCACGAGGTTCAGGCTTACGTCCATGTTCAACACAGCCGAGGACCGGCAGGGGTCGCGGGCCGCCCGCGCCGTCGATTTGACCAAGACATACGGCACCGGCGATGTCGCCATTCGGGCGCTCGACGGGGTCAGCGTCGAGTTCGAGCGTGGCCGGTTCACGGCGGTGATGGGTCCGTCGGGATCGGGCAAGTCCACCCTGATGCACTGCATGGCCGGGCTCGACGCGCCGACGTCGGGAACCACGTACATCGGTGACGACGAGATCGGCCGGCTCGACGACGGCGCGCTGACGCAGTTGCGGCGCGACCGCGTCGGGTTCGTGTTCCAGTCGTTCAACCTGGTCCCGACGCTGGGAGCCGGGGACAACATCACGCTCCCCGGCGATCTCGCCGGAACCGCCATCGACAGGGAGTGGTTCGACTATCTCGTCGGCCGGCTCGGGATCGCGGACCGCCTGTCGCATCGTCCGAGCGAGCTCTCCGGTGGCCAGCAGCAGCGCGTCGCGTGTGCGCGTGCGTTGATCGGGAGGCCCGAGCTGATCTTCGCCGATGAGCCGACCGGCAACCTGGACTCGAATGCCTCGGCCGAGGTGCTCGAGTTCCTCCGCCGAGCGGTGAGCGAGTACGGCCAGTCGATCGTGATGGTCACCCACGACGCGCACGCAGCGGCATACGCCGACCGGGTCGTGTTCCTGGCCGACGGCGGCGTCGTGGGTGAGCTGGTCTCACCGACCGCCGACACCGTGCTCGAGCGGATGAAAGAGCTGGGCAGTTGAGATGCGGAAGGTCACCCTCAGCGGCCTCCTGGCCCGCAAGCTCAGGCTGGCGCTGACCGCGCTGGCGATCGTGGTCGGAGTGATGTTCATCACCGGGACGCTGATCCTCGGCGACACGCTCAACCGCACCTTCAACGACCTGATCGGCACCGCGTACGGCCATGTCAGCTTCGAGATCCGCGGCAAGGCGGTCCTTGACAACACGAGTGCCGCGGCCGTCAATGGCACCGAAAATCGCAAGCCGGTCCCCGAGTCGCTCGCCACTGAGGTCAGTCGTGTACCCGGAGTCGCGTATGTGCACGGGTCGGTACAGGGCTACGCCCAGTTCCTGGACCGCAGCGGGAACGCGATCGGCGGCGGGGGCGGCTCGACCCTCGGGTTCTCGTTCGACCCCAACCGGCAGCTCTCGCCCTACCGACTCGTCGAGGGCACGGCTCCGACGGGCGCCGACGACGTCGTGATGGACAAGGCGACCGCGACCAAGCACCACTTCGCGGTCGGCGACAGGGTGCTCATGAATCTGCCCAACCGGGCGCAGACGTTCACGATCACCGGGATCGTCACCTACGGCAGCGACGACAACCTGGCCGGGGTGACGCTCGCCGGGTTCGACCTGAGGACCGCGCAGACGGCGTTCAACTCGCGCGGCGCCTACGACACGATCAACGTCCTGGCGGCGCCCGGGTCCGACAGCGTGAGGACGGAGCTGGCGATCGCCAAGCTCCTGCCGCCCGGCGTGCAGATCGTCAGCGGCCAGACGGTTGCGAACGAGCTCTCCAGCGCGGTCGACAACGCGCTCGGGTTCATCTCGACGGTCCTGCTGATCTTCGCGGCGATTGCGTTGTTCGTCGGCGGATTCACGATCTTCAACACGTTCTCGATCACGGTAGGCCAGCGAACGCGCGAGCTCGCGCTGCTGCGGCTCGTAGGGGCGAGCCGCCGGCAGGTGTTCGGATCGGTGCTCGGCGAAGCGGCGCTGACCGGGCTTGCCGCCTCGGTGATCGGGCTGGGTCTCGGCGTCCTCGCCGCACTCGGCCTGAAGGCCTTGCTGAAGGCGTTCGGCATCGCGCTGCCGTCGGCGCCGCTGGTATTCGCGGCGCGCACGGTGATCGTGGCGCTCGCCGTCGGCGTTGGCGTCACCGTGCTCTCGGCGATCCTCCCGGCGCGGCGCGCCGTGCGCATCCCGCCGGTCGCCGCGCTCGTCGAACCCGGCGACGAGGGCCCGGTGTCACTCCACGGGCGGGTGACCGCCGGCGCGGTCTTCGCTGTCGCCGGCGTCGCCGTGCTCGCGGCCGGGCTGGCCAGGCCGGCGGTGATTCTGGTCGGCATCGGTGCGGTCGCGGTGTTCATCGCGGCCGGCATGCTCGTCCCCGTGCTCGCGCGGCCGCTGGCGGGCGCGCTCGGGCGCCCGATCTCCTCCGTGTTCGGCGTGCCCGGAAAGCTCGGGCGGCAGAACTCGATGCGCAGCCCGCGCCGGACCGCGCAGACCGCCGCCGCGCTGATGATCGGACTCGCGCTGGTGTCCGCGATCGCTGTCCTGGGCGCGTCGCTGAGCACGTCGGCCAAGAACAGCGTCGACAGCGCGATCAGCGGCGACTACCTCGTCAGCGGCTCGGGCGGCTTCAGCAAGTCGGTCGTCCCGGCCGTGTCACGGCTAGCCGGGGTCGCCACGGCCACGACCATCTACCAGGGCCAGTTCGAGTTTCGGGACGCGCTGTCCACGCTCGTCGCCGCATCTCCGGCGAACCTCGACCGGACGGTCACGCTGCACGTCACCGCCGGCAGTGGGGCTCCGGCGATGGCCGCCGGCCGGTTGCTGGTCGACACCACGACGGCGACCGATGACCACCTTCGCGTCGGCTCGGTGGTCCCGGTCAAGTTCGCGCAGACCGGGGCCACGACGATCAGGATCGGCGGGATCTACAAGCCCAACCCGCTGGTCGGCAGCTTCGTGGTCGGCGACGGCTTCTTCCTGTCGCACTTCAACGACCCGCTCCCGATCGGCGTGCTGCTCGCGACCGCACCTGGCGCCGGCGATCTCGGGCCGGCTCTGAACCGCGCGCTGCTTCCCTACGCGAACGTCTCCTACAAGACGCGCGCCCAGTTCGAGAAGTCACAACAGGACAAGATCAACCAGGAGCTCGGACTCGTCTACGTGCTGCTCGCGCTGGCCGTGATCGTGGCGCTGATCGGGATCGTCAACACGCTGATGCTGTCAGTGTTCGAGCGCACCCGCGAGATCGGCCTGCTCCGAGCGGTCGGGATGAAGCGGCGTCAGGTCAGGTCGATGATCCGGTCCGAGGCTGTGATCATCGCGCTGTTCGGCGCCGTCGTCGGCATCGTCATCGGGACCGGCCTCGGGATCGCGCTGGCCTCGTCGCTCCGGCGCAGCGGGGTCACGACCATCGCGATCCCGATTCCCAGCCTGATCGGGTTCGTGATCCTGTCCGGCGTGCTCGGTCTGGCCGCCGCGAGCTGGCCGGCCCGGCGCGCGGCGAACCTCGACGTCCTGTCCGCGATCGCTACCGAGTAGCCGCCTGGGTCAAATAGCGCTGGATGGTCGGCGCGATCCTCGCGACCACGTCCTCTGTCGGCAGCGACGCGAGCGGCTCGAGCCGCAGGACATAGCGGCACAGGACGAGTCCGAGCATCTGGCTGCCGACCAGCGCGGCGCGTTCGCCCGCGTCCTCGTCGCCGAGGGCGGCGATCGGCCCGATGATCAGCTCATCGAACGTGGCCTGCATCTGCGTGGCGACGGCCTCGTTCGTCACGGCCGTGCGCATCATGAACACGAGCGTCTCGTCGGTGGCGGCTGATTCCCAGCGGTCGACGAAATGGCGGACGATGTGCTCGCCGCGCCGGCGTACCGGCACCGAGCGCAGATCGGGTGGATGCAGGTCCATCGTCGACGCTGCCGTGAACAGACCGGCTTTGGATCCGAAGTAGCGCATGACCATCGACGGATCGATCTCCGCTTGGGCGGCGACCGCCCGGATCGTGGTCTGCTCGTAGCCGCGCGTCGCGAACGTGGCCCGGGCTGCCTCGAGGATCGTCCGCCGCGTCCCCTCGGAGCGCGGCCCACCCACCCCCGGGGTCGGGCTGCTGCTGTGGCTCATGGTCCCGATGATACTCGTCTCAACACGTGTTTGCCAACAGCTGTTGACTTTCACCGGGATCGGCGCTATACCAAGTGCCAACAGCCGTTGGCATCTGATCTAGACGAAGGGCATGACGATGGGAACACACCGAGAGATCCTCAAGCGGCATCGGGTCCCGATCGCCCTCGTGGCCGGGAACCTGGCATTCGCTTCGCTGTTCATGACGCTGGCTCTGAGCGCCTTCCATCAGCCGACGCCGCACGACCTCAAGGTCGGCGTGGTCGGGGCCGCGCCGGTCACGCGGACCCTCCAGCGCAAGCTCGACACCGCAGCCCCGGGAGGGTTCGAGCTGCGCGCATATCCGAGCGAGACGCAGGCCCGCGCCGGGATCGACGACCGGCGGCTGGACGGCGCGCTCGTCACCGCGCCACGCGATCCGCGGCTGCTGATCGCGGGCGCCGGAGGAAGCGGCGCCGCTCGCGCGCTCACCAGCGCGTTCACCGCGGCCACGGCAGGGGCCGGGCAGCGGCTCGAGGTGGTGGACGTCGTCCCGCCGGTGAACGGAGACTCGCAGGGACTTTCGTCGTTCTTCGTGATCCTGTGCGTGCTGTTCCCGAGCCTCGCCACCGGCGTCGCCGCGGCCCATCTGTTGCGGCACCTGCGCCCGCTCCCGCGGGTCGTTGTCCCAGTCGTCGCCGCGGTGGCGATCGGACTGGCCGCGGCGGGAATCGCCGACGGCGTCAGCGGGCTCGGCAACTACCTGTCGATCGCCGGCATCGTCGCCCTCTTCTCCTTGGCCATCTCGTTGCCGACAGCCGCTCTCGGCGAGATCAAGCCGCCTCTGGTCGTGCTGGCCGTGCTCCTGTTCCTGATCCTCGGCCTTCCCGTCAGCGGCGGTCCCGGCGGCCTGGCCCCGTTCGGTCCGAGCCTGCTCCGGTTCTTCGACTCCGCGCTTCCCCTCGGGGTGGCGGCCGACGCGGTGCGGAACACGGTGTATTTCGGGGCTCACGACATCGGGGGATACCTGCTGGTGCTGGCGGCGTGGGCCGTCGCCGGGGTCGTGGCGCTCGGGGTCGCGACGAAACTGAACCTGAGCCGGCGTTCGAAGAATCTCGCGGCGATCGTGCCGGCGCGGTGAAGCGGCCATGCGCTCCTCGAAGGAGGCCTGGCCGGCGCGCTCGTTCTGTACGGCGCGCCCGCGAACACCACGGTCGCGGCGGTCCTGATCTACCACGCGGTGGCGTTCGCGGTCCCGTCGCTCGGCGCGCTCGGCGCCGGTGCCGCCCTGATCCGGAGCCTCGGGCCGCGATCTGGTTTGGCGGCTGACGTCGGGCCAGCACGCGAATTGCAGCCCGACCGGTGGGCTGGTGCTCTCCGGCCTGACGTCTCGGTCTGTACGGATTGACGATCGGGGCAGGTTTCCCGGTGGGCGCGCCAAGACGCGTCCGCGGGCGACGTTCGCCGCCCGCGGACAGATCGCCTGCGCCGTTTACGAGACCCGGCGGTTCTACGCCACTCGTTCGCCGCGGGAGCGCTTGAGCAGCATCTGCCAGCGCCAGCCGCGGTGGTAGGAGTCCCAGTCGGGCTCGGCGCGCTTCATGCCCGTCTGCGCGTCGTAGTGCGCGACGTACCAGACCCGCTTGCGCAGGAACGTGAGGTGCGCGCGCAGCTCGCTCAGCCGCTCGGCCTGCATCTGCGGGTGCACCCGGCGGTGGTCGTACTCCTGGACGATCGCTCGTTCGTTGAGCTCCTCGACGTATCCGGTCGCCGGATTGCGCCACGGGAACGGACCCTGCGGGTACGACGCGTAGTGCTGAGGATCGGACGGTGGCGGCGGCGGACCGAAGAACGAGTCGATGCAAACGCTCTCGTCGAGGTTGCGGCCGAGGGCCCGATCGGTCCACTGTGTGGCGTCCGCGGTCCACCTGAACCCGAACCCGCACCTTGCCGTGCACAGGTGCGCGTGGCCGGTGTAGTGCGCCGTCCACAGCCGCACCTGCGAACGGTCGATGCCGGCGCGCGCGAGCGCCGCCAGCACCGCCGCCATCGCTGACACGCTGGCGTACAACACCGGACGCTGCACGCCGCGTCCCTGCTGGCGCTTCACCCACGCCGGAGCCTCGTCCGGCGTTGCGTCGCCTGCCTCGACGTCGAGGCATTCGGCGTCCTCGTGCGCGTTTACCGCGATCGACAGGTGGTGTGCCTGCGGGTGATCCTGCGCCAACCGAGCGTAGGTCGGCCAGTGGCCGCCCACGTATCCGGCCACAGCCTGCACGTTGCCGGTCGGCACCTCGTCGGGTGTGGTCGTGTCGAACATCTGAATTGTCATTGGTGCCCCCTATAGGTGTGTGTTGAAAACGCGGTCGGGCTTTACCCGACCGGAGTTGCGTGTCCGTTGCCCGTGCCGTTCGCCTGGGCGGCCGGCAGCACGGGGTCTCCGGCCACCGGCACCGCCGCCAAGGTCGACGGCATGCTCGTGAACTCATCGTCGTCGGAGACCAGATCGTCGATCTGCGCCGTGTCGTGCGCTCCCGTCCCTGGGGCGATTTTCGCCAGGTCCTGGTTCGCGTGCGCCGGCGCCGCCAGGGCCGAGCTCACCGTCACGTCGGCTCCCGACCCCAGGCCGATCGCGATTGACAGGTGTGCCTCCACGACCGTCGTGTAACCCGCGCGTGGTGAGTTCGTCAGCGTGGTTGTGTCAAACGTGTGAGTTGTCATGCTGCCCCCATCTGTGTCATGTTGCCGTTGATGCCTGCCACCGACGGGAGACTCGCGAACTCGTCGGCGTCGGAAACCAGATCGTCGACGTGCCCGACGTCGATTGGCGCCGCTGCGCTCGTGCCATCGGCCGCTCCATCGGTCGCCCCATCGGGCGCTTCGGAGGCGGCCGCTGTGGCCGCCCCGGGTGTGGCGCCTGCGCCGGTCTGGATCAGCGAGGTCATCTTCAACCCCGTCCGCGCCACCACCGCGACTCCGTTGATCACCGCCGCCCACTTCACAGCCTGAGCAGGCGTGAGCGCGCTGGAGATGATCGGTACGACCAGCAGCGCGATGTTGAACGCGACGACGAGCATTCCCTCGCCGGTCCGGATGAACTTGACCATCGATGTGGTCGTCTTCGGGATCGCTCCCGTTCCTACCTTGCCCATTGCTCACCATCCCTACCGTTGCCCCTAGTGCGGTCGAAATCGACCTGGGGAGACGGTGACAGACGCTGCGGGCGTGCGCATCGGGAGAACTCCCAATGTCAACCCGCGCCCAGTCCCTATCCTCGCGTCCGCCCGGGCTGTCTCAGCGCTTGTTAGGCGGCTACCGACCCGAGATAATCCCCGCGTGGGCCGCGACATGGCGAGTCCTCGCTTCGTGGGCCGGGCCGACGAGCTCGGGCTGCTGGTGGCGGGCCTCGAGACGACTGGAGAGGGGCGAGCCACGACGTTCGTCATCGCCGGCGAGGCGGGAGTCGGCAAGACCCGGCTGATCGAGGAATTCCTCGCGCGCGCGGAAGCCGACGGCGCGGTCGGCCTCGTCGGCGGCTGCCTGGACCTGGAGGAGGGACGGCTTCCGTTCGGCCCGTTCATCGAGGCACTGCGCCCGCGGATGCGGGAGCTCGATCCCGCGGCGCGGCAGGAGCTGGCGACGCTCGGCGGAGAGGAACTGGCGCCACTGCTTCCCGAGCTCGAGCCCCGCGAGGAGGACCGGCGCTCGACGGCGACGGTGGCGCAGGCTCGGCTGTTCGAGCTGGTCCTCAGCCTCCTGAGCCGCCTCGCGAGCGCCGATCCGCTGGTGCTCGTGTTCGAGGACGTGCACTGGTCTGATCGCTCGACCCGCGACCTGCTCGCGTTCCTGGCCCGCAATCTGCGCGGAGAGCGCGTGCAGCTGATCGCGACCTACCGGTCGGACGAGCTTTATCGCGGGCATCCCCTGCGCTCGTGGCTGGTCGAGCTCGAGCGCAACCGCCGGGTGCAGCGGATCGACCTCGAGCCGTTCACTCGCGAGGAGGTGAGCGCGCAGCTCGCGGGCATCCTCGGGGATCGCGTCGATACCGGGCTCGCGGACTCGGTGTTCGAGCGCTCGCAGGGCAACGCCTTCCTCGCCGAGGAGCTCGTCGCCGCGGGCGCGCGCTCGGCGGACGAGCTCCCGCCCACGCTGCGCGACATTCTGCTCATGCGCTCGGAGCGGTTACCGGCGGGCGCCCAGGAGCTATTGCGGGTCGTCGCCGTCGGCGGGCGCCTCGTCTCGGACCGCCTCCTCGCCGTCGTGTCGGCGCTGGAGGAATCCGAGCGGCTCGAGGCCCTGCACGTGGCGGTGTCGCACCATGTGCTCGAATCGCGCGGGTTCGCCGGCTACGCATTTCGCCACGAGCTCGTTCGCGAGGCGGTCTACCACGAGCTCCTCCCCGAGGAGCGTTCGCGGCTGCACGCCGCGTACGGGGAGGTGTTGGGCACGCATCCCGAGCTGGCCAGCGACCCGGACACCGTCGTCGGCGACCTCGCCCGGCACTGGTTAGCCGCCCACGATCTGCCTCGCGCGCTCGGGGCGAGCGTCGATGCGGGGCGCGCCGCCGAGCGCCGCTCGGGCTTCGCCGAGGCGCAGACTCACTACGAACGGGCGCTCGAGCTCTGGGAGCAGGTTGGGGACGCCGAGGCCCGGACCGGCCTGGACCGGATCGAGCTCCATCGCCGCGCCGCCGAGGCCGCGAATCTCGCCGGCGACTGCGGCCGAGCGGCGGCGCTGGTCCGCGGCGCGATCGAGCAGCTCGACGCCGAGGCCGAGCCCGTCCGAGCCGGCGTTCTGTGGCAGCGGCTTGGCCGCTTCCTGTGGGCGGCGGGCGACGGCGAGGCGGCGTTCGGGGCCTACGAGCAGGCCGAGCGCCTCGTGCCCGCCGAACCGCCGTCGACCGAGCGCGCCCGGGTGCTCGCCGCGCGCGGTCAGGGGCTGATGCTCGTCGATCGTCACGAGGAGGCGATGGCGTCGTGCGTCGAGGCGATCGCGATCGCAAGCCGGGTCGGAGCGCGGGCCGAGGAGGGTCACGCGCGGAACACGCTCGGATTCGTCCAGACCTACCTCGGCAATCCCGGCGAAGGGGTGGCCAACCTCCGCGAATCGCTGCGAATCGCCGAGGAGGTGGGGGACGTCGACGACCTTTGCCGCGCCTACCTCAACCTGTCCGACTGCCTTGCGGGGCCACTGAACCGCCTCGAGGAGGGGCTGCAGCTCGCGCTCGAGGGCGCCGCGCTGTCGGGGCGGCGCGGCACCGCCTCCGATTACGGCGTCTCGATTCAGAGCAACGCGGCGATGGCGCTCATCCGCCTCGGCCGGCTGCGCGAGGCCCAGGAGATCCTGCGCGACGCCGAGTCGCGCAACCCAAGCGAGATCGCGGACGCCGACCTCCGGCTGACCCAGGCGCGCCTCGAGCTCTGCTCTGGAGCGTTCGCCGAGGCCGCCACCCACGTCGCGGCGGTGCGCCGGTTGATGAGCAACGCGCTCGACCCGCCCTACGACGCGCCGGCCCGCGCGATCGAGGCGGAGATCGCGCTCTGGCAGGGCCGGCCCGGCGCCGCCCTGACGACGGTCGCCGCCGGGCTCGAGCAGGCCGTCGGGCCGTGGCTGGCCGCGCCGCTCGTGTGGCTCGGACTGTGGGCGCATGCCGACGCGGCGGCCGCCCCGCGGCGCGCCGGCGTGGACGGCCTTCCGGCGAGTGCGGGTGCGGGTGCGGTGGACCAGGCTGAGCTGCTGGAGCAGGCCCGACGCTTCCTGGCGGGGCCGCGGCCCGCCACGGACGTGACGCGCGGTTATGTGGCGCTATGCGAGGCCGAGGCGGCGCGTCCCTCGCAGGCGGCGACAGCGGAGCGGTGGGGCGAGGTCGCCGCTGCGTGGGCCGCCCTCCGGCAGCCGTACCTCGAGGTGTACGCGCAGTTGCGACAGGCCGAGGCGCTGCTCGCTCGCCGCCACGCTCGTGACGGATCGGTGGTCGTCCAGCGCGCGTACGAGGCCGCGGGCCGTCTCGGCGCAGACCATCTCGTGCGCGAGCTCGCGCTGCTCGGGCAGCGTGCGCGCGTCAAGCTGGCGCCGGCCTCTGATCATGCGGGGGCTGCGCCCGCTGAGGACCGGACCGGGCTCACGGCGCGCCAGCTCGAGGTGCTCGTGCTGATCGCCGAGGGTCAGACCAACCGCGAGATCGCCGAGACGCTCTTCATCACCGAGAAGACCGCAGGCGCGCACGTGTCGAGCATCCTGGCCCGGCTGGGCGTCCGCAGCCGCGTGGAGGCAGCGACGACCGCCCACCGGCTCGGGATCGACCGGCCCAAGGTCGCCGACTGAGCGGCCCGCCCGCCGTCGGCGCGACGTCCTCGACGCCGGCCCTTCTCAAACGTCGGCCCGTTGACCCCGTTCGAGCATGACCAGGCGGTCGCGGATCCCGTTGCCCGAGAACGCTGCCCTGAGCTCATCCGCACCCTGGGTGAAATGCGCCCAGCCTTCGAAGTGCAACGGGATCACAACCCGAGATCGGAGGATCCGCGCGACATCCGCAGCGTGGTCGGCGGACAGCGTCAGGTAAGCGCCATCGAACTTCGACAACTGGACCGCGCCGGCGTTGAGGACGGCAATCCCGATATCTCCGGTCTTCTCGACGATCGCGCGCACCACGTCGCGGGAAGCGTTGTCGCCGGAGACGTAAACCTCCTCGGCTCCCGAGGCGGACAGAACGAATCCGAGTACCGGGCCTTGAATATCGTCGCTGCCGTCCGGGCCATGCTGCGCGTGCACAGCGGTCACCGTGACGACGCCCCCGCGAGGATTCTCGACCTCGACGGTTGACCACGGCTCCATGCCTACGACGTTGCCGCGCAGCTCTTCAGCGGCCTTCGTGGTGGAAAGGACGCGCTGCGCCGAGGGAAGGAACGCTCTTCCGGCCGGATCGAGGTTGTCGCTGTGGTGATGATGTGAGAGCAGCACGACATCGATCGGGTCGTGCTCGGTGATGTCGAACGCGGGGCCGGTCAGCTTGGTGAGACCTGCGTATTCACCGGGGGGCGAGAGCGCCGGATCGGTCAGCCAGCGGAGGCCTCCGTACTCGAGGATCGCGGTCGGTCCGCCTACGAGCTGAATTCCGAGTTGCGAGGCAGCTCGAGCGGAGCGCTGGTCGGTGGCGCCCGTCGACATCGGAATATCGTTACACAGGTCAGTCGGCTGCCAACCTCCGTCGAGCCCGACATCCGCACCACCCACCAGGCCTGAGCGCGACCATCGCCGTGTGACGCCGAGTGCGTCCGTAGCATCAGGGGCATGAGAACAGCGGAAGAGATCGTGGAGTCAATAGACAATCGGCTTCGCGAGTTGAACGACGAAATCAAGACGTTGGACGCTGCCCGAGTCGCGCTCGATGCCCAAGAGCGCGGGCCGTCCCAACGCCCACCAGTTCGGGCGGCAAAACGGCGCGCCCCGCGCTCGGTCGCAAGCTCGGGGACCAAGGCGTCCGCGGAATCACGGCGCGAGCCGTCGGCCAAGGCGTCCGTCCGGTCAGGCGGGCGCGCTCGCACGACACCCCGCGCGAAGCGAAGTCGGGTGTCAAAGGCCGTGCCCGCCGACCGGCTGGAGTCCCTGCTGTCGAAGAACGGCGGGCTGACCACGGCCGCGCTCGCCGAGCAGAGCGGGGAGAACCGCGACCAGGTGCTCAGGCTCCTGCGGGAGTTGGAGACAGCCGGCCGGGTTCGCCGGAGCGGCCAACGTCGCGGGACGCGCTGGCATGCGATTACCGACGAGGACCGCATCCGCGAGCGCACCGCCGAGCTCGAGGCGCTCCAGAAACGGAGACGCTGAGAAGCGCGGAATCCCCGAGCGGCGGCCGGGGGGCTGCTGGTATTAGGAGCGCCGCATGATCGACGAGTCGAGCGAGTTCGGCGCTCGCGTGGCGCGACACCTGCGCGAGGAAATAGTTGTGTGGCTGACGACCGTGACGGCCTCCGGAGCGCCGCTCCCGCGGCCGGTGGGGTTCGTCTGGGACGGCGGGGAGAACGTGTCGGTGTACAGCCAGCCCGGCGCGCGGATTCGCAACATCGCGCGCAACCCGAGGGTCACGTTGAACTTCGGCGGCGATGGGGAGGGCGGCGACATCGTGATCCTGTCGGGCATCGCGGAGGTGGACGAATCCGGCCCGACCGCCGTCGAGGACTCGGCGTTTTCGGCCAAGTACGCGACCGAGTTCGAGCGCTTCGGGATGACGGCGGAGTCGTACGCGCACCGATTCAGCGTCCCTGTCCGGATTCGCGTCACCGCCGTCGACGGACGCTGAGCGCTTCACGAGCAGCGGCGCCGAACTGGCGGTTTAGTCCGCCTTGTCCCAGCCCTCCTCGCCGTGCGACCATGAAACGGCGGTGTCGCGGACGAAGACGAGGTCGTCTGGGGAATCTCCAGACCACACCCCGATCTTGTTGCTGTCTGGATACACGGAAACCGCCGGCAGGCGCGAGCTGGAGAACAAGAGGGTTCGAGCCGGCGAGTCGCTCTTGTTCATGACCTTGTGCGCTCCGGCTGGACCGGGCGCGAAGCGTACGAGGTCTCCGCGGTCGAGCGTGTGCTCGCCGTCGGGGGTGCGAACCGTGACCGTGCCCGCAACAACAAGCAGCCATTCCTCTCCGTACTCGTAGTGGTATGGACACGAACTCGCACCGGGGGCGATGTCGTAGATGTACATCGCGGTCTCCGAGGACCCCACCGTAGAAGCGACATCGAGCCGGCCGGCGGGTTTCTCTGCGGTGAAGATATTGATCGTCTCGATCATGTGACACCTCCGCGTGAAGCCGCCAGGGCTTGATAGGCAGGGATGAGCTCGTCCCACCGCGCCTTGATGTCGCAGCGCTCACGCCCGGCGAGGTGGGCGGCGAGGTCTTCGACATGGGCCTGCCACCCCGCCCCGTACGCGGCAAGATGCTCCACCGGCAGGCCCCGTTCCTCGATGACCAGGATCGTCTGTTCGCCGTCGGAGGTCAGCGTGGCCTCGATGACCTGGTCGTCCGGTTTGCCGGTTTCCTTGGTCACCACCAGCAACCGCCGCGGCGGCTCGCACACCTCCACGCGCCCCGTGCCCTCCCATCCGCTGGTGAAGCGTGCGCGGAACTGACCACCAAGACGAAGGTCGCCCTCTACCTCGGCGATCCAGCGGGCGAGGCGGCGGGGATCCGTGAGTGCCGACCACAGGTCGTCGATGTCGGTGTCATACCGGTCCTCCATGCGAACGATGCCCTTCCCGTCTGCTGATCGCAGGGTTCCCAGGACGCGCGCGCCCGCACGTGCGTTGCCGGTCATCTGGTGCTCCGTCGTTCGCGCTTCCCCCGGGCCACCTCGGTGTGCAGGGCATCCAGCCGCTGCTCCCACAAGGCCCGGTACCGGCCTAGCCATTCATCGACCTCCGCGAGCGGATCCGGGCGAAGACTGTAGATCCGCCGCTGCGCCTCCTGGCGGACCTCGACAAGCTCCGCCTCCCGGAGCACCCGCAGGTGCCGCGATACCCCTGGGCGAGCGATTGGCAGCAGCGCCGCCAGCTCCCCGGCGGTGGCCGGACCTCCAGCCAAGGTCTCCAGCATCCTCCGCCGGCTCTCGTCGGCAACTGCGCGCAGAACAGCTTCCACGGACGCAGCGTACCGATCTCGTTACGTAACTGTCAAGGTACATAGGAGCGAACTTCAATGGCAGCAGAGGCGTTTGCTGGGAGGATGTGCCGTGATGCAGCGCTTCAACGTCGCTACTGGAGAGCTTCCGGCCGAAGGGGGCCGCTCCGGGTTTATCTGGCGCGGACGGCGTGGGGTGGCACGGGAACTTGGCCTCGGCCGGCTCGGCGCCAGCGTCTATGAACTACCAGCCGGCGAGTGGACGTTCCCCTATCACTACCACCACGGGGTCGAGGAGTGGCTCTACGTGGTCGCCGGCGCGCCGAGGCTGCGCGAGCCGGCCGGCGAGCGGGTGCTCGAGCCCGGGGACATGGTCTGCTTCCCTGGCGGTCCGGGCGGCGCCCACGCCGTTCGCGGCCCGGGACGGGTCGTGATGTTCTCTGCAGGCGCTCCCGGCGCCTCGATCTCGGTGTACCCAGATTCGGACAAGCTCGGTGTGCGCCCGCCCGATGGAGGCGAGGATCGACTCGACTTCCGTCGCGGTGACGCGGTCGACTACTGGGACGGCGAATGAGCGCGACGCCACGGCCCGTAGTCAACGCGGTCACCGTTGAGCTCGAGCCCTGGCCCGGCGCCCCGCCTGGATTCCGAGCTCGCCACCGGGGGCTCGGGCGACTACTCGGCGGCGAGCTGATCGGCGCGAGCGTGTACGAACTCGGCCCCGGTGAGCGCGGCGGCCCTTACCACTATGAGTTCGGCCGAGAGGAGGCGCTGTTGGTGTTGAGTGGCACGCCGACGCTGCGGCATCCGGAAGGTCGCGAACTGCTCGACCCAGGTGACTTCGTCGGGTTCCGAGATGAGCCGGCCGGCGCCCACCAGCTGATCAACGAGACGCAACAGCTGGTGCGGTACGTGATGTTCTCCGCCAATCGCGAGCCGTTCTCGGTGGTCTATCCGGACAGCGGCAAGGTCTCGACGATCATGGGCATGTTCCGGATCTCGGACACGGTCGACTACTGGGACGGTGAATCGTCCGAATAAGCGTTTGCACACGAACGCCGTTCGGAATGTGTCATGCGATCACGAAATGGCGGTAATATCGCTAGAGTTACGAACGTAGTTCGGCTGTAAGAGCGATGGTTGGGGGTTGGCCGTCGGCGGCGCATTAGACAGGGATGCGTGTTGGTTGGATAGGCGGATCGTCGATCTCGCCCATGGAAGTCGTGCACTCGGATGCTTTGTGGCAGTGGCGCTCGTGCTGTCGGCGTGCGGTGGCTCAAGCAGTGCTGCGCAGCGTGGGGCCGGCGCGGGGACGTCAATCGCAGCGGCCGTGATCGCATTTGTGGCTCCTCGCGATGGTGCCGATGCGGTGATCGGAGCGGAGCTTGCGAGCTTTGCGCAGACGGTGCAGAGCAAGCTGCTCGATAACTGCATGACCAACGACGGTTTTGCCGCGCCCCCGTTTTTCTCGGGCGGTGCGCCACCATCCGATCTCGGCAACCCGCAGTTTCCGAACCTGCCGGCGATCGAGGCTAGCCACGACCTCGGGCTGTTCACCGGCGGCGGCGTCCAGTTCTTCAATCCGCAGAGCGGCATGAGCGCGCCCGAGCGCAGGGCGTGGCAGGCGCGGATCGGTCATTGCTTCCGTGTCATGCAGGGGCAGACCCCGCTGTTCGGCTCGGCGAAGTTCGGACAATTGAACTCCGGCTGGTTCAACGTCATAAACCAGGTCAGTCGGTCGCCGCAGATTCGGACGCTGAGCAAGACGGCGGCGACCTGCAGCGCCGCCCACCGGGTGCCGGCGACGTCGGTCATGAGCCTGTACGCACGATTGGAGCAACAACTCGGACCGCCCTCGCAGTCAAGCGCGTACAACACGAAGGTGCAGCAACTACAGGCGAAGGGAGCACGCGTGCTGGCGGCGTGCTGGGCGAAGGTGATCAACGAGACGACGGCGCTGCTGAGCGGCCGCCGCGCCGCCTACCTGACCCAGAACGCGAACGCCGATCGCGGCGCTTCAGAGTCAGGTCGACGGGCAGGTGACCTCGCTCGAGCGCCGGTATGGGATCAAGCTGACGCTGGTCGGGCCGTGACCGGCGAGCGGAAGGGGCTGTCGCAGCGGCTGCACCCGGGGCGCGGTCGCGACCGCGGCACGCCGCTTCGTGAGCGCGGTGGGTTGGTGGTCGGGGCGGTGTTGGCGTTGACGGTCGTCGTCGGCGTGGTTGCGTTCCTGATCGGGCGGGGGGTGTCGACGCCGGCCGGGCAGGCGGCGCGTGCGAAGCCTCCGGCACCATCGGTGTTGACGGCGCCGGTGGTGTTGACGCACGCGCGCACGACCGTGGTCCTGCGCGGCACGCTAACGGACGGCGGTGCGATCTCGGTTGGGGTCCCGGGCGACCTGTCTGGCGATCTTGCGGTCGTGACCGCGGTCGCGACCTCGCCCGGGGCGCACGTCGCCGATGGGAGCCTGATCGCGGCGGTCGCGGGCCGGCCCGTGTTCGTGATGCGGGGCAGGATCCCGGCGTACTCGGCGATGAACTACGGCAGCACCGGCATCGAGGTCTCCGAGCTGCAGGCGGGCCTCGAGGCGGCCGGATTCTCGGTCGGGTTCGACACCGCCGGCACCTACGGGGCCGGGACGGCAGCGGCGGTCGCCGATCTGTATCAGCGGGACGGTTATGCGCCGGTGACCGCACCGGGTCCGGCGGGCAGCTCGACCGGCAAGCACAAGGCCCAGCCGAAGCAATATGCGACGGTTCCGTTGGCGGAAATCATGTTCACGCCGTCGCTGCCGGTGACCGTGGTCTCGGTCGCGCATCTAGGCCAGACGATCGCGAGCGGCAAGCCGCTGGCCACGCTCGGATCCGGGCAGTTGACTTTTCAGGCCACGACCGACATCAACACAGCGAGCCTGCTGAGAGTCGGGGCGACCGGACGAGCGACGTCTGATCTGAGCAACGGGTCGTTTGCGATCAGGCTGAGCGCGAAACGGCCAGGCAGCGGGCCAGGCGGCGGTCCGGGCTCGAAGTTGACGTTGACGCCGGTGAATCCGTCCGCGGCGGCGCCGTACGTCGGGCAGAACATGGCGTTGCACGTTCGCACCGGTCAGGCGGGCGGGCTGCAATGGGTGGTGCCGGTGTCGGCGGTGATCACCAACGCGTCCGGCGCGTCGTCGGTCACGGTGGTGCACGGCTCACGGCAGGTGTCCGTGGCCGTTCAGGCGGGGCTCGCGTACGCGGGTCAGGAGGTGGTACGGCCGATCCGCGGTGGGCTGAAGGCCGGAGACCAGGTCGTGATCGGGCTCGGTGGCTCGGGATGAGCGCGGCGCCCGTTCCCCATGAGCACGAGCTGTTGACGCTGACCGATGTCGGGCGAACGTATCCGGCCTCACCGCCGGTGCACGCCCTGCGCGACGTCACGTTCTCGGTGCTGGCCGGCGAGGTGCTCGGGATCATCGGCCGCTCCGGGTCGGGCAAGTCGACGCTGCTGAACGTTCTCGGGTTGCTCGACCTGCCCGACGACCGGTGACTACCGGGTCGAAGGCCAGCGTGTCGGCTCTTTGAGCGACCGAGAGCAGACCGCGCTGAGGGCCCGGTTCTTCGGGTTCGTGTTCCAGGAGTCGTTCCTGCTGCCGTCGCTGAGCGCGCAGGAGAACGTCGAGCTCGGGTTGCGGCCGCGTCGGCTGGCGCCCGGCGAGCGGCGCGAACGCGCGATCGAGGCGCTCGAAGCGGTCGGGCTGTCGCACCGCCGGCGGTTTCTACCGGGCAAGATGTCCGGCGGCGAGTGCCAGCGGGTGGCGATCGCGCGGGCGCTGGCGCAGCGACCGCGGGTGCTGCTCTGCGACGAGCCGACGGGCAACCTCGACGAGCGCACCAGCAGCGAGGTGCTCCAGATGTTGATCGACAACCAGCCTCCCGACGTGGCGGTGGTGATGGTCACCCATGACATGGGGATCGCGCGGACGCTGCCGCGGCTGTTGAGCGTCCGCGATGGGGTCGTGTCCGAAGGCGCGGGGGCGTTCCTCGACGCGGAGACACTGCCGGGCGGAGATCGGCCATGAGCGGCCTGCGCTCCGCGGTCGCCGAGGCCCTCACGTCGATCGTGCGCCAGCCGGTGCGGACGCTGCTGTGCGCGCTCGGCACGGTCGTCGCGGTCGGCGCGTTCACGACCACCAACGGCCTGACCGAGAGCGCCTCGAACGCGGTCTCGTCGTCTTTCAACGAGCTGCGAGCCACGACGGTCGAGTTCCAGGGGCCCTCGACGCTGTCGGACGCCGACGTGGCGCGGCTGGCACGATTGCGGGGCGTCACCGGCGCCGGGCTGGTATGGGATCTCGATCAGCAGCAGCCGCTGCCGGTGACAGTTGGACCGTCGACGAGCGGGCAGTCGCAGACGCAGCTGTCGGTCACGGCGATGGGGCCGTCGGCGTTTGCGGCGGTCGGGGCGGTGCTGTCCTCAGGCCGGTTCTATGACACGGGCGCCGACGTGCACCATCAGATGGTCGCGCTGCTCGGCTCGGGAGCGGCGGCGCAGCTGGGGATAAGCTCCTCGCTCGGCAACCCGGCGATCGACGTCTCAGGGATCGTCCTGACAGTCGTCGGGATCGTGTCCAGCTCCCAGCAGGAGTCCCAGGCGCTGCTCGGGGTGATCGTCCCGCCGTACGTGGCCGGCGTGATCACTGGCAATCACGACCCGCGGCGAGTGATCGCTCGGACCGCGCCCGGCGCCGCGCAGCTCATCGGCCGGCAGGGCTCAGCCGAGCTCGATCCCTACCAGCCTGGCCTGGTCACCGCCGAGGTGCCGCCCAACCCGACGACGCTGCGCTCCCAGGTGCAAGCGTCGCTCTCGACTCTGCTGCGCGTGCTGAGCCTCGCCGGTCTCGGGATCGGCTTCTTGGTGATTGCGGCAGTCACGATCATGTCGGTGGCGCAGCGCCGGTCGGAGATCGGGCTGCGTCGCGCGGTCGGCTACCGCCGGCTCGAGATCGCCCGACTGATCGTGCTCGAGGCGGCCGGGGTCGGCATGCTCGGCGGGATCCTTGGCGCCTCGATCGGGGTGCTCGCGACCGCCGCGATCGCGTCCGGCGACCACTGGACGCCGGTGATGAACACCACGCTCGTGCTCGCCGCCCCCTTCCTCGGCGTCGCCGTCGGGGTGCTCGCCGGCGGCTACCCGGCGATTCGCGCCGCCAGGATCACGCCGATGGCGGCGCTGCGCTCTTGAGGAATCGGTCGCGCGGCGTCCAGTCCCTGGATGCGGAGCGGGAGGCTGGCGCTCGGCTGGTGTGACGGTCAGTATCTGCGGTGGTGGAGACTTCAATCGAGCTGCGGCAGTTGCGGTATTTCGTAGCCGTGGCTGAGGAGCTGCATTTTGGGAGGGCGGCGGAGCGTTTGCATATGTCGCAGTCGCCGTTGTCGCGCGCGATCCGCGAGCTGGAGCGCGAGCTCGGGGTGGTGTTGTTCGTGCGTACGACCCGGCGTGTCGAGTTGACGCCGGCGGGGTCGCTGCTGCTCGAGCGAGCTCGGAGGGCGTTGGCCGAGATCGACGGAGCGGTCGCGGATGTTCGGCGTTTGACCCGTTCAGGCGATGGCGTGCTGCGGCTTGGCTACGGTCCGTTCAGCGGCACGGCGGCCGGTCGCATCTTCGAGGTTCTGCGGGCTGAGCGCCCGGAGTTGACCCCACGACTGGTGCAGGAGGTGACGCCCGACTCGCTTCGACGGGTCGGCGCACGCGAGCTGGCGGCGGCTGTGGTGATGGAGTCCCCTGCGGCCGCTCGCCGGTATGGGGTCAGGGTTGATGCCCTGAAGGACGAGCCGCTCCTCGCCGCGCTGCCCCCGGCGCACCGCTACGCGTCGGAGTCGGCGATACCGATCTGCGAGTTCGTGGCCGAACCGGTGCTCGTCCCACGCGAGCCGGCGGGGTTGATGTTCAACGCATGGCTGCGGAGCGTGATGCGCGCGCACGGGTTCGAACTCGAGCAGACAATGGCGATCGCGAGCGCCCCTTGGGATCGGCGCTTGCCCCCGGTCGCGAACGGCGAGGGGGTGGCTGTGATGGTCGCCGACTGGACCGGAGACCCGAGCAGCGGCCTCGTCGCGGTGCCGTTCGACCCGCCGCTGAACTTTCCGACGGACCTCGTTTCGCGGTGGCCCGCCACCGCGGAAGTGACTGATCTGGTGCAGACGGCCCTCCGGGTCCGTGATTCCGAAGGCTGGTTGACCGACCGTCCCGCACGAACCGAGCTGCCTGACGATTGAGTCCTAGACGGTCTGGATCCGGCGCCGATCAGACTTTGTCGCCGGCGCGGCTCCACGTAGTGTCGCCGCTGTCAACGAAAACAGGAGGGACCGAATGGCAGCCAACGGCACTGAGAATGGGCAGATTCCGCTCATGCTGGTTCACGGCGCATGGCTTTCGGCGCGCAGCTGGGAGAACTACGGGGACTATTTCGCCAAGCGCGGGTTTGACGTCTCCGCGCCCGAGTGGCCGCGCAAGGAGGGCGACGTCGAGGAGATGCGTGAGACCGCCGCGGCGTCCGCGGGGCTTGGCGTGCAGGAGATCGTGGATCATTACGCGCGGCTCATTGAGGCCTTCGATCACCCGCCGGTGCTGATCGGGCACTCGTACGGGGGCCTGTTCGTCGAGCTGTTGCTCGACCGCGGGCTCGGCCGGGCCGGGGTGGCGATGAGCCCGGCTCCGCCGAAGGGAATCCTCGCGCTGCCCTTCTCGACTCTCAAGTCGGGCGCTCCGGCGCTGGCGCACCCGTCGAAGTGGCACGGTGTGGTCACCTTGACGCCCGAGGAGTTCACCTACGCCTTCGTGAACACCTTCTCCGAGGAGGACGCGGCCGCGGCGTATGAGCGCTATGCGGTCCCCGAGACCGGCCAGATCTTCTACGAGGCCGGGTTCGCGAACTTCCATCTGCACCCGCCGACCGAGGTCCATTTCAAGAACGAGGATCGAGCGCCGCTGCTGATCGTGGGCGCCGCAGAGGACCACACGGTTCCCGCTTCGTTGTCGAAGGCGCAGTACAAGCGCTACGAGCGCTCCCCGGCCAAGACCGACTACCTCGAGTTCGAGGGTCGCCCGCATCTTCACATGGTGGCTGCCGACTGGCAGGAGGTCGCCGCCGCCGTGGACAGCTGGCTCGACGGCGTCCTCGACGCCCCAGTCGCAGCGACCTCGCAGGGAACGTAGGAGGGCGGAGGGATGGACCTTCAGCTGACTGACAAGATCGCCGTGGTCACCGGCGCAAACAAGGGCATCGGCCTGGCGATCACCAAGGCGCTGGTCGCCGAAGGCGCGCAGGTCGTCGCCGGGTCGCGCTCGACCGACAACCTGGACGGCCTGGACCGCGTCGCGGCGGTTGCGGTGGACCTGCTGGCCGAGGACGGGCCGGCGCTGCTCGTGCAGAAGGCGATCGACGAGCACGGCCGACTCGACGTGCTCGTCAACAACGTAGGAGCGGTCCGGATCAGATTGGACGGGTTCTTGGCCACCAGCGACGAGGAGTTCGATTGGGCGCTCAAGATGAACTTCTTCACCGGCCTCCGTGCGACCCGGGCCGCTCTGGGACCAATGCTCGAGCAGGGTTCCGGATCGATCGTGAACATCGCTTCAGTGAACTCGTTCTTCCAGCCCGACGCCGCCACGATCGACTACGGCGCGGCCAAGGCCGCGGTCGTGAACCTCAGCAAGTCCTTGTCCCAGGAGTTCGGTCCGAAGGGGATCCGCGTCAACTGCGTCTCGCCAGGACAGGTCAGCACCGACCTGTGGCTGGGCGAGCACGGCGTCGCCGCGACGATCGCTGACGCCACTGGGGTCGACGCCGACACGATTCGCGCGACCGCGGCGGCGGGGATCGCGACCGGCCGGTTCTCGACGCCGGAGGAGGTCGCGACGCTGGTCACGATGCTCGCGTCCGACCGCACCGCCAACGTCACCGGCGTCAACTACGTGCTCGACGGCGGGCTGATCAAGACGACCTGACGCCGTCGCTATGGTCGCTCCGGGCTCAGGTGCTGCGCGGAGGTAGTGGTCGGCGCCCCTCGCGCTGAAGGTGCTGGCGTTGCTGGCGAGTGAATCTGATCTGCATTGACTGGCGAGCGGCCTGGTGGAAGTCGGCGCCGGCGTCGTAAGCGCGGAGGTCGCGCCGTAGTTGGTAGAGCCATAGGAAGAGATCAGCATTTGTCATGCCCCAGGACTCGTAGCGCTGCGCCAGCCCTTCATCCCGCGCAGCTTCCACGCCCGCGAGGTAGACGGAGTCGTACCAGTTGCCGGCGACTTCCTCCGGCGTGGGAACCGTGCCGCTGTGGCGGGCAAGGTCATAGCCGTGGGCCTTGATGATGTCCAAGAGCTGCGAGTACCCGTCGAGCAGGCTGAACTCGATGACAGCGTCAGGGCGGGCGTGGCCGAGGCCGGTCTCCTCGAGCAGGATGCGCTGCTGTTCGG
>CAVVCP010000008.1:0-113529 GCA_963746695.1 uncultured Solirubrobacterales bacterium
GATGGCGAGACCCGGACTTGAACCGGGGACACCACGATTTTCAGTCGTGTGCTCTACCAACTGAGCTATCTCGCCGTGGCGGTGCGATCGTAGCGATTTGCGGGGCAAGCGCGTGGGCGTCCGGACCTGCCTCTAAAGATTGACGGCATGATGATTCGCATGAACGGGCGCCTCGCGGACGCCACCAACGGGTATTCGTCTGCCAGGCACATCACTGACGCCGCCGGCGGCGGCAGAATCGAGATCGGGATGCCTGGGACCAAGCGATTGTTCGTTCTCCGCCACGCGAAATCGAGCTGGGACAACCCGGGGCTCGAAGATCACGAGCGGCCGCTCGCACCCCGGGGCCAGCGAGCGTGCGTGGTGATGGCCGAGCACATCCGCGCCACCGGCATCGCGCCCGAGCTCGTGCTGTGCTCGAGCGCACGGCGAACGCGCGAGACGCTCGCGGGTGTCGATCCTCCCGGTGAGCGCGTGATCGAGGCGGGTCTGTACTCGGCGTCCACGGACGACGTCATCGACCGGCTCCGTCAGGTGCCCGACGCCGTCGATTCCGTGATGCTGATCGGGCACAACCCGGCGTCCCAGATGCTCGTGCTGCGGCTTAGCCGTCGCAACGGCGGCGCCGCCACCAGTCCGGAGCGCGCTGCGGTCGAGCGCAAGTTCCCGACCGGCGCGCTGGCCACGCTGACGTTCGAGGGGAGCTGGAGTGAGCTGGCACCCGGTGGCGCGCTACTGACCGAGTTCCTCACGCCCCGCGAGCTCAGCGAGGCTGAGCGAGCCGGCGCAGGAGCTCAAGCGCGCCGCGCTTAGACAGCGGCTCGTTCAGGTTTCCGCATTTCGGCGACTGCACACATGACGGGCAACCGGCGCGGCATGGGCATTCGCCGATCAACCGCTGTGCGTCGCCGACGAGTCGCTCGAACTCGTCGTAACCGCGACGGGTGATTCCGACCCCGCCGGGATGACCGTCGTAGATGAAGATCGTCGGCCCGCCGGTCTGGGGATGAGCGTTGGTCGACAGGCCCCCGATGTCCCAGCGGTCGCACATCGCGATCAGCGGCAGCACCGCGATCTGCCCGTGCTCGAGCGCGTGCAGCGCGCCGAGCAGCATCTCGGTCGGGAACGGCTCGGCGTCGATCAGGTCGTCTAGCTCGTACCAGAGCGCGCGGGTCGAGAACTCGACCGTGGGGAGGTCGAGCGTCTGGAAGTCGATCACCGCATGGTCCTGCAGGCCTTTGCGCTGATAGCCGAGAACGGTCTCCTCGTATACGACCTCGCCGAACGACAGCGTGACCCCGCACGGCTCGCGCTGGGCCTGCAGGCGCGTGATGTAGATCATGCTCTCGCGCTTGGCCTGGGTGAAGTAATCGCCGGTGAACGGCTCGAGCAGCGCGCGCCGGCCGGCGAGGTCGAGGTCCAGCACGTGGTAGGAGCGCCCCATGTGGAGGTACACCGCGCCCTCGTGAACCGTCCCGTACGCGCGCGCGAGCTCAACCGTGCCGAACAGCTCTCCCGAGCTCGAGTCGATCAGCGCGATCCCGTCCGCCGAGGCCGAGCGGAGCGCGGTCCGGGCCGCCGGGTAGTCGTCGGCGCGCTGGGGCACGAACCCGGTGGCGCGCTCGCGCAGCAACCCGGCACGCGTCAGCTCCTCGGCGTGCGAGCGCCACTCAGGCCCGAGCACCTCCGCGTCGACCTCGGTCAGCGGCGCTTCGTGCGCCGCGCACAGCAGATGCTCGGCGAAGATCTCAGGGCTGTGGGGGTCGAGAATCGCGGCCTCCACTGCGCGGCCGAGGAACTCGTCCGGGTGCCGGCAGAAGAACTGGTCGAGCGCATCCTCGCCGGCCACGTACACCGCCAGCCCGCGGCCGCGACGGCCGGCGCGGCCCCACATCTGCTTGAGGCTCGCGACCGTGCCCGGGAACGTCACGCAAATCGCGGCATCGAGCTCGCCGATGTCGATCCCGAGCTCGAGCGCGTCGGTGGCCACCACCCCGAGCAGCTCGCCGGCCATCAGCCGGCGCTGGATCTCCTGACGTTGCTGGGGCGTGTACCCACCCCGGTAAGGGGCGATCCGCTCACCGATCTCCGGATCGAGCCGGTCGAGCGAGTGGCGGAGGATCAGCTCGATGCCCTTGCGCGACTTCATGAAGCAGATCGTCCGGGCCCCGATCGAGACCAGCTCGGAGAACAACTCGGCCGCCTCATACAACGCCGAGCCACGGGTCCCGAGCTCCTCGTCGAGCAGGGGCGGGTTCCACATCGCGACGCGGCGGCTCGCCCGCGGAGCCCCGTCCTGGTCGACGAGCTTGAACCCGGTCAGGCCGGTCAGGCGCTCGGCCAGCTCGACCGGATTGGCGATCGTCGCGCTGGCCAGCAGGAAGCGCGGCTCGGTGCCGTGGATCGCGGCCACGCGCCGCAGGCGGCGAAGCACGTTGGCGACATGCGAGCCGAACACGCCGCGATAGACGTGGGCCTCGTCGACGACGACAAACGCCAGGTTCGCGAACAGATCGCCCCACGCGGGATGGTGCGGCAGGATGCCGACGTGGAGCATGTCGGGGTTCGTGAGGATCAGATTGGACCGCTTACGGATCGCCGACCGTTCCGCTCGCGGCGTGTCGCCGTCGTAGATCGCCGGACGGACCTGCTTGTGCAGCCCGAACGAATGGAGCGCGCGCGCCTGGTCCTGCGCCAGCGCCTTGGTCGGGTACAGGTAAAGCGCCCGCGCGGTGCGATCAGACGTCAGCACCTCGAGCGTCGGCAGCTGGAAGCACAGCGACTTGCCCGACGCCGTCCCGGTGGTGACGATCGTCGGCCCCTCGAACGCGTCGAACAGCGCGTCGCTCTGGTGTGAGTAGAGCTGGTCGATCCCGGCGTTAGCCAGCGCTCCCCTGACCGGCGCGCCAAGCTCGCCCGGGACGAAAACCATGCGCGCGGAGCGCGCCCCATAAAAACTGTCGTGCACAAGCCGTTGATCAGCGCGGCCCTGTTCGAGCAGGGCCGCCCAAGGTTCGGTCTCGTGCGCGATCGCCACCTCTGGCCAGTATGGCGGTGGCCCGCCGGGTGCTACGGTCGCGCCCGCCATGCGCTGCCTCTACGTCGACCTGGACGGCACTCTTCTCGGGCCGGGCGGGTCGCTGCTGCACGGCGCCGACGGCAGCTTCGCGCTCGACGGGGTCCGCGCCCTGCAGGCCTGCTGGCGGGCCGACGTCGAGGTCGTCCTGTACTCGGGCCGCCGGCAGACCAGCGTGTTCGAAGACAGCCGGCTGATCGGCTCGGACTCCTACATCTTCGAGCTCGGCTGCGGACTGGTCGTCGACGGCGAGCTCGAGTGGCTGACCGACGGCGTCGTCCCGTCGACCGAGCGCGGGACGATCTACGAGCAGATCGAGCGATCGGGGGCGCCCGCGCTGCTGCTCGACCGCTTCGCGGGGAGGCTCGAGTACCACACCCCGTGGGCGGTGAACCGGGATGTCTCCCACCTGTTCCGCGGGGCGCTAGATCTCGACGAGGTCGCAGGCCTGCTGGCCGGCGCGGGCTTCGACTGGCTACGGCTCGTCGACAACGGTGTCGTCCACGCCCCGTCCGAGCAGATGGAGGGGCTGCCCGTCGTCCATGCCTATCACCTGATCCCGGCCGGGGCCTCGAAGACGCGCGCCGTCGCCCGCCACATGCAGGCGCACGGCTATACGCGCGCGGATTGCATCGCGGTCGGCGACTCGCGCGAGGACATGGACGCCGCGGCGGTTGTCGGGACCTTCTGGCTTGTCGCCAACGCGCTCGAGCGCGATCCGGATCTGGCTTCCGAGATCGCGGGCCGTCAGGCCGTCCGCGTCAGCACGGAGTCGTACGGCGCCGGTGTATACGAAGCGGTTGTGACTACGCTGGCGACGGAACGGTAAGCGGTTCCGCGGGATCGGTGTCCGGCTCCGGCGGCTCGGCGATCGGGTCGCCGACACGCTCGACCTCATCGGCGTCGGCGACAGCCCACCCGAGGCGCTCGACCAGCTGCGTTGCGAAATGCTCGCTCTCGAGGTCGGCGACGGTCACGCGTTCACGAAGCGTCACGGCGCCTGCCCTGAAAGCAGCCCCGCGATCTGCGGTCACGATGATCTGAGGCATTGCTCTCTCCTTCGTCGTGTCCTGCCGCATTCTGGGATGTCCACCTTCAGCCCGCGTAAACATCTTGTTTCGATCCCGTATGCGGGCTGGGGCCCCGGCAACCAAAGCTCAGCAACGCTCCTGTGGATCTAGGCGGCGGCGCGCGGCGGCGCTGAGGCGACGGCCTCGTCCTGGCCGGCGACAGCGTCGGCGAGCACCCCCGCCGCGTCCGACAGCTCGCCGAACGCATCGGCGACATCGGCGGCGCTCGACCCGGTGATCGCACGATTGAGCGCAGTGACGGTCTCATCGAAATGCGTCCACAGGTCGGCCGGGCCGCGGCGGCCGGTACCCGCGCGAAGCTCGTATGGTGGCTCGGCGGTCTCGGCCCCCGGAATCGGGCGCCACAACAGCCCGACGGCGTGCGCGTGCTCCCACGCCACCTGCTCGCGCGCGGCCGCCTCTGACAGCGCGCGCAATCTCCCCGCAAATCCGGCGTCGGGCGGCGCGAGCTTGTGGGCCCGCATCGCCTCGGCCCAGTCGTTGCCGGCCTGCCTGACGGCGCGCATGATCTGCGCCCGCTGACGGTCGAGGTCGTCGCGGAAGCTCACTCGCCGTCGACCCCGACCGCGGGATCGACGACCCCGATCGCCTCGCCGCCCCAGAAGTCCTCGGCGCTCGGCCCAGCGTCCTGCCCGGCTGCGCCCGGCGCCGCGGTGGACGCCTCCGCCAGCACGCGCTCGAAGTCCGAGCGCTTGATCCGCACGCGCCGGCCGACGCGCAGCGCCGGCAGCGAACCCTGGTCGATCCAGTTGCGGACCGTCTGCTGGTTGAGCTTGAGCATGCCCGCGACCTCAGCCACGGTGAGGAACGACTCTTGAGGATCCCCGGGATTCATCCAAAAGTTTGCTAATTGAGTCCAACTGGAACTAATTCAGAGTTATACTACCGCGCGGTTCCGACAGCATTGATGCAGTCGGCGGAGAAATCGCTGGAAAAGGGTCGTCATCGGTGGGAGAGGGTCAGCAAACCGAGGCAGGAGAGCGAGCGGCTCAGGCCCGGGGCAAGATTGTGCGCCTCCCTCGCGACTGGCTCGGACCCCGCGAGGAACTGGTGCCGTTCGGTCCCCGGTCCGCACCCCCCGAGGCCGACGAGACACCACCGAGTCCTGCGGACTTCTGGGGCGAGCAGTCGGCGGAGCTCCAGAGCGCGGTCCGGGGGCCGGCGGTTTGCGAAGACCCGGATGACGGCCCGGACGCCGCACCGGCGATCCGTTTCGGCCACGTCGATCGGCGAGCGATGACCGGCGTCGCGGCGGTCCTGATGATTGCCGCCGCCACCGTGGTCGCGCTGGTGGCGAACTCGCTCGGCCCGCGCGCAGCACCGAAGCCCCTGGGCGGGTCGAAGATCGGCTTCGCGGCCGTGTTGAGCGGTGGCATTTCCGGCGTCTTGCGACTGGACCTCGGGCGGACCGCCGTGGCTCGAGTCGCCACCCCCAAGATCCGGCGCACGCGCCATGAGTCTGCTCCGAAGCGGACTCAGAAGCGTGCTCGACCACGGCCGCGACCCTCCGTCAGCGCGACCCCGCGGATCGTTTCCTACGCGGCGACGGCAACCGCGGGCACCGAGACGCACTCAGAAACCCCTCCGGCCACCAGATCGGCGCCGCCTCGCGCGGCGAGCCGGCCAGTCGCGTCTCGGGCCACCGTCAGTGCGACGGGGCAATCCGGGGCGCTTGGCCCGATCCAATCCCCGAATGGCTAAGGAGCAGCGATGAGCCACCGCTTCGCGCACGCGCGACGAAACCCCATCCCTTATCTACTGCTTGCCATGGCGATCGTGCTCGCCGTTGGTGGCGGATACGCACTCGCCGCGAGCAAGGTCAAGACGATCACGGTGTGCGCGGACAAGCAGACCGGCGTGCTGCACCTCAAGACGCATGGCAAGTGCAAGCGCGGCCAGACGCGTGTTACCTGGAATCAGCGAGGACCGCAGGGGCCGCAAGGGGTGGCGGGGGCGCAGGGGCCGGCGGGTCAGCCGGGGGCGCCGGCGGTCAATCGCATGGGGAAACGTTGCGAACGATGGCTCGGTGGCATCTTCGGGCAGGGCATCGCCGTGCAGCACGTCTCCGCGGGCACCTACCAGGTGACGATCACGGCTCCGGCCTGTGCGCACGCAGTCCAACGCGCCGGTGATCAGCGTCTCGGATCGAGTCCCCCTGGCGGGCAGAGTCCGGCGCGTTTCCCGTCGCCTGGTACGGAAGCACAGGCCTCAACCAGCAGTTCATGGTGTTCACCGGCGATGTCGTCGGTGGATCGTTCAGCGCCAGCGATCACACCTTCACGGTCATGGACGCCTGCATGTAGCGGACTGATGAATCGAGGGGCGCTCAGATCCAGGGGGTTGGTGGTCACCGCGTCGATCGCGGCCTGCTTGCTGGCCGCGATCGCAGCGCCGGCAGCTCGTGCCGGGACCATCTGGGTCACCGACGGCAACATGAACGCGGGCCAAACGGGCAGCTGCAATGCCTTTGGTTTCGGCGGCAACCTTGCCGTGGTCAGCGTTCCGTCCGTCTGTCCGATGTCACTCCAGGTGAACGGCGACATGCCCCTTGGGGCTGTCGCCTCGTGGTCGACGACCGCTCCGCCTGGGATCACGATCAACCAAGCATGGACCGCGAACGGCGACGTAAGCAGCGCGGGGATCGCCAACGGGTTTACTGCCGAGGATTTTTGGAGGGACAACGCCACCGGCGCGTGGGCGGGATCGACGCTCTCGCCCACCCAGAATTGGTTCAACACCAGCCTGGAGGGGAGCTCGAACATCAACAGCCAGGTCTACGGGTTTCAGATCCGTTGCACCGAGGCTCTCCTCTCGGGCGGCTGTTACCCGCCTTGGCCGAGCCTGCCCCAGATCAGCGTCTCAGGGGTCGAGCTGGCGGGAACCGAGAACTCGGCGCCCTATGTCACGGGCCAGGGCCCGTTGTGGACAACCGGATCCTGGGTGTGGAATCCGCCGGGCGACCCGTGGCCGGTGACGCTTTACGCCAGCGACGTCTCGGGCATCTGCGCGTAGCTGCGGCGACAGTCGGAAGGCAGTCAGCTGAACGGTCCATCGGAACCGCGGGACAACACCGTCTGGCAGCAGTGTCCGAACCCAGTGACCTGGTCGTTCAATGTCGACACGCGCACGCAGGTTGCCACCGACGGAACCTTCCAAATCAACCTGACCGCTACCAACGCGGCGCTGGTGGGCGGGTATGCGCCGACGAAGACCGTGTCGGTGGATAACGATCCCGTAACCGTGTCGTTCCGGACCCCGAACGATCCGAGCCCGAGCCTTTGGGTCAACCACGCGGTGACGGTAGACGCAACACCGACCGCCGGCCCTTCGGGCGTCGGCGGCATGACCTGCAGCGTCGACCGCGCCGCCGCCAAGTCCTACGTCGCCGGCGGCCTGGCGATCGACGGCGACGGGGTCCACACGGTCTCCTGCACCGCATGGAACAACGCGGTCGACCCTCAAGGCCAACCGAACACGGGAACCAGCTCGGCGTCGGTCCACATCGACGAGGCGCCACCGTCACTTACCTTCGGACCGCAGAACCCAAGCGATCCCACCGAGCTCACGGTCGACACCAGCGACAGCGAATCAGGGGTGGCCGGCGGATCGCTCAAGATGACGCCGGCCGGAACCAGCAACTGGACGAACCTGCCCACGAGCTTCGACGGGGCCCATCTGCTGTCCGGCTTCGACGACGCCGGGCTCCACGGTCCGTACACCATTCAGGCGACGTCGTGCGACAACGTCGGCAACTGCGCCTCGGCCACCGAGCAACTGACGCTGCCGGTGAGGCTCGCTTCGGACTCGAACGTGAGCTTCGACAAGATCGTCGACCCGCTGCGACGCGAGGTCGTGCTCAAGCGAATCAGGGTCGGTTGGCACTGGGTCACGGTTCGGCGCAATCACAAGCTGACGCGGGTGAAGCAGGGCGGGCACTTCAAGACGATCAAGGTCGTCAGATACGTCAAGCGATGCACGACCAAGCGCGTGCGGACCGGCCCGCATCGGTGGCGCGTCGAGCACCTCTGCCAACCGCCCAAGGTGCGCGTAGTCGGAACACTGCACGTGCCGTACGGCCACAGCGTCACCATCCATGGGCTCTACACGACGGCCGCTGGGATCCCGCTGGCCGGCCAGCCGGTCCAAGTTTTCGCGGCGCCGAACAATGGTTCTACCGCGTTCGGTCAGGTCGCGGCCGTTGCCACCGGACCGGACGGAAGCTGGACCGCGACGATACCGCCGGGACCGTCGCGCATCATTCGCGCAGTCACCGACGGCAACGCGACGGTCCTCCCCTCGAGCGGACAGGTGACCACGATCGTGCCGGCCGAGGTCAGGTTGCTGCGCGTGCGGCCTCGCCGGATCGCGTGGGGCGGCACGGTGCATCTGACCGGTCAGCTGCTGGGCGGATACCTGCCGCCGGGCGGGGCGCTGGTGCGGCTGCGCATCGGGTACGGCCGAACGTTCAACACGTACGGCGTCGAGGAGCACGTGAGCGGCGACGGCCGCTTCTCAACCGTCGCGTCGTTCGGCCCAGGCGACCCGAGCGTGTCCCGAACCTACTGGTTCCAGATCGCCTCGCTTCCGATGAGCAACTACCCCTACGCCCCGGCCGCCAGCGCGCGAGTGAACGTCATCGTCGGTGGCCACCCACCGTTATAGCTGCCGGCACCTCCGCTCCCACCGGATCGGCGGCCCGCGGTAGCAATGCGATCAGCGCGCAAAGGGGTGCCGTCGCGATCACGGTTCCGAGCGTCTGCGCGGCAACCCAAGCCCCTTTGTGCGTGATGAGTGTCAGCGGAGTCAGGGCGCCCCCGATTGCTCCGGCGACGACGCCCACGCATACCCCGATCAAGACCACTCGTACGTCGCGCCGGAGCAGGGTGGCGGCGATTCCGAGTCCGATGCCGGCGATCGCGAACACGACGCCGTCAAACATGTGGGGATGACCTGTGTAGTGCAACAGCCCGCCGAGGCTCCCGATCCCGGTGCCGAGCACGAGGGCGACGGCCGCGAGCGGAGCCGAGAAGACCGCCGCGCGAGACCGCACCGCCAGCGCGATCAGCACAATCTCCAGTGGCACCACCGAGATCGCGACGCCGGCGACCGCGGTGCCGTTCCCGAACGACCCGGACGACTTGAACACCGACCACGACAACAAGGCGGCCACAACAGCGGCGATCGCGCACAGCGCGACCCCGGCGGCAGTGACGATCCCGACGCGGCGCCGTCCGCCGGGGCCGAGTGAACGCACGTAGCCGGCGATCGCGCTTGGCTCGCGCGTCGCCGGATCGCGGCCCACAGCAGCTTCCCCCGCCGGCGTGCGGCGTGACTGGAGCTACAAGCGCCGGCTCGGGAGCCTCCCCCCGACCCTCGGCCCGCGGCTCCGCGCTCCGCCTCCGCGGCGAGCTCTTCCCTCACCTGCTCGACCGCGACCGGCCCCGTGATCGAACGCGCGCTCAGAACCGCGCGGACACGATCAGACACCTTGCGGCTGTCATCGTCGACCATCGATTCGAGCATCAGCCGAGCAGCCAGGCGGATGGCGGGGTTGTCGCTGCCGAGCAGGGGCGCGAGCTCGGCGACGGCGCCAAGCCGCGCCTCGGCGTAGGGATGGCGCGTCAAGTCGATCAGCTCTTGCGGAAGAGCGGCCGGCTCGACCGGCCGCTCGTACTGGCTGCGCGCGACGTACAGCGGCCCTTCGAGGCTGCTCAGCTTGGTCGGGCTCTGGTTCGGGGTGGTCTCGCGTACGCGATCGAACACGTAGTCGTAGAGCTCATCGACAGACACGAGCCGGTCGCCGTCGCGGTCGGCCTTGCCGGTCTCGAGACCCTCGACGACGGCGGCGGTGAAGATCGAGGGCTGGCCGGCTCCGGACAGCTGGTCGCCCTCGAACGAGTACTCCATCGCGTTCGACGCCGTGATCACCACGCGCCCGCGACCCTCGAGATGTTGCTGAACGTTGATCTGCTCGCCGGCCCGGTAGTGCGTGCCGAATGGGAATGACCCGCTGAAGCAGCAGTCGAGCAGCACGACGATCCGCTTGGAGCGGCATTTGCCGATCTGCTCGCTCAACCAGCGCGACGGGATCCCGGTGGCGGACAGCAGATCCGTCTCGGTATCCGCGGCGGCCATGTAGAGCTCACCGCTCGCGTCCTTGATCCCGTGACAGGAGAAATGGATCAGCAGCAGGTCGTCGGGGCGCCGGTCGGAGAAGAACCGCGCCAGGCGGCGCGTGAGCGCGCTCTCGTCCTCGTCGAGCGCAAGCTGCACGTTGAACGCGCCGATCGACGGATCCTCGAGCACCCTCCCCAGCGCGGTCGCGTCGGCCACGGGAGCGCGCAGCTGCCGGAGCTTCGGGTCGCGATAGTCGGTGACCGCAACGATCAGAGCGTCACGAGCCGAATCCATCAGGTCTCGCTCGCGTGACGGGCCAGGAACGACTCGACGAGCCGGCGCTGGTCTTCGGTCGACACGCTCGAGAGCTCGATCGAGTCCTCACCGATCGTGAGCTTCACGCTGCGGTCAGACCGGCGACCGATCCACTGGGCGATCGCCCGCACCACCGCGCCGATGACGTCCTTGCCCGCCGTCACCGCAAGGCCTCCGAGCATCGCGGCATCGACCGCACGAGCGCCTGGCGGAGGCGCGCCCTCGCGGCGCCGCTGGACGTCGTCGACGTCGAGCTCGAGCAGCTCTCGCTGTAACTGGCGAGCGGCTTCGTCGAGCTCCGCCGCGTCCTCGTCCCGGTCCACCCCCAGGTCCACGAGTAGCTCCACTTTTATCCCCGGCCGCGAAGCATATCCGTTCGCCTACCTACCTACCAAGCGATCGTCGATCAACGTGACCCCCCAGACGAATACGAAGCCCTAACACGAAAAAGTCGCAGGCCCGGGGCCGTTTACCGGGTAAGCTTGTCCTGATGCCTTTCTTTGACAACATCCTTCAGCCGACGCACCTGCTTCTGGTCTTGGTGGTGGCGTTGCTCGTGCTCGGACCCAAGCGACTGCCCGAAGCCGGACGTGCGCTTGGGAAGGGACTCCGCGACTTCAAGAGCGCGGTGAGTGGCGACGAGCACCAGCCCCACGAGGAGCTTGTGAGCCAGGCGAGCAGCGTCGAGGCGGCTCAAGAGCACGAGCCGGTGCAGGCGAAAGAGCCTGTTCAGCCGGTCGGCTGAGACCCTCGTAACCGCATCTGTTCGGCACGCTACGCTCGCGCGGTGACAGCTGCCGACGAGCGCGTGGCGATGGTGGCCCTGCTCCGGGCGGGCAGGCGTCCGTGGGTCGAGTACGCGGAACTGGTCGAGGAGCGGGGCAGCGCGGCTGCGGTGCTCGAGGATGAGCTCGAGCGCGAGGCGGCGCCCGACGGGCAGACGAGCCTGCTCGACGCCCCGCCCGAATCCGCCGATGAGGTGCTCGATCAGGCGCGCACGGATCTCGAGCGCTGGACCGCGGACGGAATGCAGCTGGTCACGGTGCTCGAGCCCGGCTATCCGCCCAACCTCCGCGCGGTCCACGACCGGCCGCCGATGGTCTTCGTGGCCGGCGTCCTAACGCCCGCGGACGCGCGCGCGATCGCCGTCGTCGGGGCGCGCAAGGCCACCGGTGCCGGCATCGAGCGTGCCCGCGGGATCGCCGAGCATCTGGTCGAGTGCGGGTACGCGGTCGTGTCCGGGTTGGCCGCCGGCATCGACACCGCGGCCCACACCGCCGCGCTGGCCCGCCGGGGACGGACGGTCGCGGTGATCGGGACCGGGCTCGCGCGTTCCTACCCACCCCAGAACGCCGCCCTTCAGCGCCGGATCGCCTCGGAGTGCGCTGTGATCTCGCAGTTCTGGCCGGACTCCCCTCCGAGCCGCCGCAGCTTCCCGATGCGCAACGCGGTGATGTCGGGTATCACGCTGGCCACCGTGGTGGTGGAGGCGTCGGACACGAGCGGCGCACGTATGCAGGCACGGCTTGCCCGCGCCCAGGGACGGCCCGTGTTCCTGCTCGCGTCGCTGGTCGAGCGACAGCCGTGGGCTCGAGAGTACGCGGCGCGGCCGGGCACGCATGTCGTGCGCGCGCCCGAGGAGATCACGACCGTCGTCGAGCGGCTGATCTCGCCCGGGTCGCTCGTGGCCTAGGTCGAGCGCGCGCGATGCCGTCGGTCCGCGAGCTGAGTGCGCTGTACGAGAACGTGATGCTGGGCCCGCGGCGCGGACCGGGCGTCTGCGGCACCTGCTTCAACTTCACCGACGGATACGAGTGGTGCTACGCGTGCGATCACGGCCAGCTGGTCCTCGACGCAGTCGTCCCGATCTCCTACAGCGTCGCCCGTGAGCAACTCCATCACGCGCTCGCGAGCTACAAACGCCTGCACGACGACGTCGCGCGCCGACTCGGGGCGAGCCTCGCCGCGATCCTGTGGCGGTTCCTCGCCGAGCACGAACGGTGCGTGGCGCGCGCGGCCGGGACGGACGGGTTCGAGCTCGTCACGACGGTCCCGTCCGGGGATTGCCCGCGCGACGAGCGGCATCCGCTCCGCTGGATCACCGGCGAGCTCGTCGGGCCGACCCGCGCCCGCCACGAGCGACTGCTGCTGCGATCCGATGTCGACATCCAACCCCGGGCGTTCAGCGCCGAGAAGTTCGTCGCCACCCGGCCCATCGAGGGCGCGCCGGTGCTGCTGATCGACGACACGTGGACGACCGGCGCCAGCGCCCAGAGCGCCGCCGCGGCGTTGAAAGCCGCCGGCGCCGGCCCGGTCGCCGCGGTCGTGATCGGCCGCCACCTCAACCGCGAGTGGCGCGAGAACGACAGACGCATCCGCGGGATCGCGCGGCCGTTCGACTGGAGCCAGTGCGCCCTCTGCGCGAGCCCGACCGGGGCCTGCTCGCCCGAGCCGTAGCCGCACATGGCCCGAAATCACGGGCCCTCCCGCCGCCCAACCGTCGCCAACTGGCCAGCCTGGCCCACCCGCCACCGCTCTCTCGGCCACGACGTACCAACTTCGAGTTTGCGATCACTGATGCCGGGTACAGGGGGGTCGTCAGAGATAGGGATGGGAGACGTCTAGAAGGGAAGGGAGAGAGTCTGGTGAGGAGACGCTCTCGCAGGAGAGGCAGAAGTACGAGGCGAATCGGAGCGGTTCTGGCTGCGGCCGGCGCCACCGCGCTGCTCGCAGCGTGCGGGTCCTCGAGCAAGGGCCCGGTGACGCTCAACTGGTACGTCTTCCCCGAGCCGTCGGGCTCGTTCCAGGCGGCCGCGACCGAGTGCAGCCAGGGATCGCACGGCGCCTACAACATCAAGATCAACTTCCTCTCGACCTCGTCGGATCAGCAACGGGTGTCTCTCGTAAGACGCCTCGCCGCTAACGACAACGCGATTGACATCCTCGCGATGGACGTCGACTGGACCGCCGAGTTCGCGACCGCGAAGTGGCTGAAGCCCGTGCCGGCGCCCCTCGCCGCCCAGATCAAATCGCAGGACCTCGCGGGACCGGTTCAGACGGCGACCTGGCAAAACCGGTTGTGGGCCGTCCCGATCAACTCGAACACCGAGTTGCTGTGGTATCGCAAGGACCTCGTCCCGAATCCGCCGAAGACGTGGACGCAGATGATCGCGGACGCCAACCAGCTGGCCGCGAAGGGCGAGCCCCACTACATCGAGGAGCAGGGCGCGCAGTACGAGGGCCTGACGGTGTGGTTCAACTCGATGGTCGACTCGGCGGGCGGTCAGATCCTGACCGCCGGCGACAAGGTGGTCCTCAACTCGGCCGCCGTGAAGGCGGCGGCGATCATGCACGACCTCGCGACCTCCAAGGGCGCCGACCCGTCGCTGAACGTCTCGCAGGAGGGCCCGGGACAGGTGGCGTTCCAGAGCGGCACCGCCGCGTTCATGATCAATTATCCGTTCGTCTGGTCGGCGACCCAGGCGGGCAACCCCAAGGTGTTCAAGAACATGGGGTACGCCTACTTCCCGCAGGTCACGCCCGGCATCCCTCCAAAGGTCTCGATCGGCGGCTACAACCTCGGCGTCTCGGCCTTCTCCAGCCACCCCGACCTGGCCTTCCAGGCGGTGCAGTGCCTGATTCAGGAAAAGAACCAGAGCCGCGACGCGATCAAGGGCGGCCTCGCGCCAGTCGCCGCGAGCATCTACGACCAGCCGTCGTTCGCCAAGGCGTATCCGTTCCACCAGCTGATCAAGCAGCAGCTGCAGACCTACGGCATCCGGCCGCAGACGCCGGCCTACGCGGACGTCACGCTCGCGATCCAGAAGACCCTGTCGCCCACTTCGAACATCAACCCCAAAACGGTGGTCAGCACCTTGCGTAACGAAATCAAGCTGTCCCTGTCCTCATCGGCCCTGCTGTGAGCGCAGTCACCGCCCCATCGAGCGCGCCCAGCGCACAGCAAACCAGTCGCAAGAAGCATCTGAGCGACCGCGCCCGCGCTGAGCGCCGCCTCGCAGTTCTGGCTCATCGCTCCCGCGGGGATCGTGATGCTGCTCGTCACGGCGTATCCGATCATCGACGCCGTCGCGCTGTCGCTCCAGCGCGCCGACCTGCGGTTCCCGAACGCCACCAAGTTCGTCGGCCTTTCGAACTACGGCCACGTCCTGACCGCGCCGGTCTGGTGGCAAGACGTGTTCCACACGGTGATCCTCACGGTGATCAGCGTCTCGATCCAGCTCGTGCTCGGCATGTGCCTGGCGCTGGTGATGCACCGGGTCATCTTCGGCCGGGGCATCGTCCGCGCGATCGCCCTCGTCCCGTACGGCATCGTCGCCGTGGTGGCGGCCGAGTCGTGGCAGCTCGCCTGGTCGCTGCAGAGCGGCTGGATCCCGAAGCTGCTCGGGCTCAGCGGCGACCCGCTCAGCCACCCGTTCGGGACCTACGTCGCGGTCATCGTCACCGAGGTCTGGAAGAACACGCCGTTCATGGCGCTGCTGCTGCTCGCCGGACTCGCGCTCGTCCCCGACGAGCTCCAGGAGGCGGCCAAGGTCGACGGGGCGACGACGTGGGAGCGCTTCACGAAGATCACGCTGCCGCTGATGAAGCCGGCGATCGTCGTCGCGGTGCTGTTCCGCACGCTCGACGCGTTCCGGATCTTCGACACGATCTACATCTTCAACCAGGGCGCGCAGGGCACCGAGTCGATCTCGATGCTCAACTACAACACACTGCTCGACCGGCTCAACCTCGGGCTCGGATCGGCGGTGTCGGTGCTGCTGTTCCTGCTCGTCGCGCTGATCGCGATCGGGTTCATCAAGATCTTCGGTGTCGGCGCGTCGCCCGGGACGGAGGCTGCGTGATGAGCCATAAGCAAAGACAGACCGGCGGATGGTCGTTGGCGATCTTCGTCGTCGCGGTCTGCTCGCTGATTCCCGTCCTGTGGATCATCTTCCTGTCCTTGAAGACGCCGGCGACCGCCACCGACGGGAGCTTCATTCCCCATCAATGGACGCTGTCGAACTACTCGGACATCTTCAAGCAGGGCATCTTCACCGACGCGCTTCGCAACTCGATCGGGATCGGCCTGATCTCGACGGTTCTGGCCGTGGCGCTCGCCTCATCCGCGGCGTACGCAATCGCCCGGCTGGACTTCCCCGGCAAGCAGGTGATCCTGCTGGTCGCGCTGGCGGTGGCGATGTTCCCGCAGATCTCGCTGGTCGGGCCGCTGTACAACCTGTGGCGCCAGATCGGTCTTTACGACACCTGGCCGGGACTGATCATCCCGTACATGACGTTCGCGCTGCCGCTGTCGATCTACGTGCTCTCGGCGTTCTTCAGAGAGATACCGTGGGAGCTCGAGGAGGCGGCCCAGGTCGACGGGGCGACGCCGTTCCAGGCGTTCCGAAAGGTCATCGTGCCGCTCGCGACGCCGGGGATCGTCACGACTTTCATCATCGTCTTCATCATCTGCTGGAACGACTTCGTGTTCGCGATCTCGCTGACCTCGACGTCCGCCGCGCAGACGGTCCCCGCGGCGATCTCCTCCTTCCCCGGGCGTTTCGCAGTTCAGCGTTCCGTACGGCGACATCGCCGCGGCCGCCGTCGTCGTGACGGTGCCGGTGATGCTGCTCGTCCTGATCTTCCAGCGGCGTATCGTGGCCGGGCTGACCGCGGGCGCAGTCAAGGGATAGCCAGAAAAAGGAGAGCCTGACCGACATGGCCGAGATCCAGTTCGAAGATGTGACCAAGCGGTACGCGGATGGCTTCGAGGCCGTCAAGCACCTGAATCTCGACGTCCCCGACGGCGAGCTGATGATCCTCGTCGGTCCATCCGGATGCGGGAAGTCGACCGCGCTCAGAATGGTGGCGGGCCTCGAGGACATCTCCGACGGCGAGCTCAAGATCGGCGGCCAGGTCGTCAACGACAAGGCGCCGAAGGACCGCGACATCGCGATGGTGTTTCAGAACTACGCGCTGTATCCGCACATGACCGTGCGCGAGAACATGGGGTTCGCGCTGAAGCTCGCCAAGACGCCCCAGAGCGAGATCGACAACAAGGTCAGCGAGGCCGCGAAGATCCTCGACCTCGAGCAACACCTCGACCGCAAGCCGGCGAACCTGTCTGGCGGTCAGCGCCAGCGCGTCGCGATGGGTCGCGCGATCGTCCGCAGCCCGAGCGTGTTCCTGATGGATGAGCCGCTGTCGAACCTCGACGCCAAGCTCCGCGTCCAGATGCGGACCGAGATCTCCCGGATCCAGCAGCAGCTCGAGACGACCACGATCTACGTCACCCACGACCAGACCGAGGCGATGACTCTCGGTGATCGGATCGCGGTGATGCGCGCGGGCATCCTCCAGCAGGTCGGGCCTCCGTCAGAGCTGTACGGCCACCCCAACAACCTGTTCGTGGCCGGGTTCATCGGGTCCCCGTCGATGAACTTCCTCGCCGGGGAGATCCACGGGGACACCATCCACCTGCCGATCGGCGACGTCCGGATCCCGGACGAGCTCCGCGGCCGGCTCGAGTCGGGCGCCGGCGGTGGCCGCAAGGGCGTGGTCGCCGGCCTTCGGCCCGAGCACTTCGAGGACGCGGCCCTCGTGCCGGATCGATCCAAGGGCACCGTGTTCAAGACCAAGATCGACGTGCTCGAGTCGATGGGCTCCGAGTACTACGCGTATTTCGTGGTCGCCTCCGAGCAGGTCTCCTCGAGCGAGCTCGACGAGCTGGCTCAGGACATCGGCGGCGCCGATCTTCCGCGCTCCCAGGGCGGCGTCCAGGTGACCGCGCGGCTCGCGGCCGAAAGCGACGTGAAGCAGGGCCAGGAAGCCGAGCTCTGGTTCGACTCCAAGCACCTCCAGCTGTTCGACGCCGAGTCGGGTCGTAGCCTGCTCGCAAGTGACGGCAGCGGACGGGCACCCGCGCCACAAACCCCCACCGCGTAGCTAATCTCAGCGGCGCATGCCGGCGCCGCATTCCACTGGGCTCCCCGGACTTGACGCGCAGCACGACTTCCAGCGCGCGCGTCGGAGAGCGATCATTGCTGGGCTCGTCGCGCGGCTCCGGGGCGATCCCGACGAGACCGGGGTGGTCCTTCCGTACGAAGAGGTGATCGAGGCGCTCGGCTTCGTCAGCGAGCACTCGGCGGGCCTCACCGTCGTACCGCTCGACGCGATCGTCGGGTCGGTCGACCGCAGCCGCGACTACGACCGGCGCTTCCGCCCAACGTCGGGCCGGACCCGCGGGCGCTGGGAGCAGATCGCCGCCGCCGCGCGCCGCGGCGAGTCGTTCCCGCCTGTCGATCTGATGCATGTCGGCGAGCTCTACTTCGTTCGCGACGGGCACCACCGCGTTTCGGTGGCGCGGGCACTCGGCCGCACCGATATCGACGCCTACGTCACCGAGGTCACGACAAGGGTCGACGCCGACCAGGCGACGAAGGTGTCCGACCTACCGTTCAAGAGCCATCAGCGGGTGTTCTTCGATCGGGTGCCGCTCCCTCCCGAGGCGCGGGGCGAGATCGTGCTATCCGAGCCGTTCGACTACGCGATCCTGGCCGAAATGGTCGAGGCATGGGGCTTTCGCGCGATTCAGAGTCGCGGCGAAGCGATCAAGCGCAAGCAGACGGCGGTCCTCTGGCTCGAGACCGAGTATCGCCCCGTCGTCGCGATGCTGCGAGAGGCGGGACTCGTTGGCGACCGGACGGACGCCGAGGCATACATGCGAATCGCGGGCGAGCGCTACTGGCTGTTGCGCACGCACGAGTGGAGCGACGACGTCCTCCAACGGGTCATCGAAGGCAAAGGACGCTGGCGCCACCCCGAAGGCTGAACCGCCTCGGGCCGGGGAGGGATTCCGGTAGCCTGGCCCGGTCGATGTCTTCGGGACCGTGCCCCACCGATGTGCCCACCAAGCGCCGGCGCCGGTACGCACCGCGGATGGCGCCCGAACAGCGTCGCGAGCATCTGATCGACGCGGCGATCGAGGTGATCCTCGAGCGGGGCTACGCCGGGGTCTCGATCGAGGCGATCGCCCGCGAGGCCGGCATCACCAGACCGGTCGTTTACGACCACTTCCCGAACCTCAACCGGCTCCTGCACGCGGTGATCGAGCGCGAGGAGCGGATCGCGCTCGAGCAGCTCGCCGAGGTCGTGCCTGACCATGCCGGCGATCACGAGCCCGGGGAACTCCTCACCACCGGCGTCACGCGGTTTCTCGGCGCGGTCACGAGCCGCCCGGCCACGTGGCGGCTCATCCTGCTGCCGCTCGAGGGGACGCCCTCGATCGTGCGCGAGCATGTCAAGGTCAACCGTGCCCGGGTGCTCGCCCAGATCGAGGCGCTCGTGCAATGGGCGCTCGAGCTCAGCGACGGTTCCGGCGAGCTCGACGCGCAGCTCACCGCCCGCTCGATTCGCGATTGGAGCGAGCAGGCCGCACGAATGGTGCTGACCGATCCTGACCGCTACTCGCCTGAGCGGTACGAGCGGTACGTCAAGGACTTCCTGGCGCTGCTGACGGGCGCTCCAAAGCGCTGCGCCGACGGAGTGAATACGACGGGGACCCCGTGAAGGGTCCCCGTCGCTGATCCCAACAACGCACCCACGGCCGGGTTGGGTGCGTCCTCCGGAGATCGATTCCGACGCTGAAACTCACGGGCGGGTCGAAAGTTGCGCTGCCCGCCGACGAACCTCAAGCCGGACTCTCCTGCGATACTTGAAGGCCCCCTCCGGGGGCGTAGCTCAGTTGGTTAGAGCGCCGGCCTGTCACGCCGGAGGTCGCGGGTTCGAGTCCCGTCGCTCCCGCTCTAGAAGTGCCTGGAAATCGGGCACTTCTTGCGTTCTTCAGTACCTCTCGACGAGGTGTGCCCGGCTGGCCGGGAGCTCGTATGGCTCTGGCCAGAAGTCGGTGATCCGGGTGATCATGTTGGACTCATCCATCTCGAAGAAGCTCAGCCCCGGCTGTGAGGTGCCATCCGCGTCGGTCATGCTGATCCAGCTGGCTGCGGCGCCATCCCCGCCCACAATCTTGACGACCTGCAGGTGCCAGGCGCCCGGGAATCCTTCGCGGTTGAAGCGCACGTAGGCGCTGCGACCTTGCACTCGTTCCCGGCTCTGGGGCGCCTCATACACGACGTCCTCGGCGACGAGCGCCCCGAAGGAGTCCCAATCGCGCTCCTCGGCGGCGGCCCAATAGGACGTCACCACATCGACCTCAACGCTCATGACGAGCCCAAGATAGTGGACCGAGCCGGAGCCCCTGGAGTTGCTACGGCCGCCCGCCGTACGGGGTCGCGAGCCGGTCGTCGTTGTAGGCGGCGATCTGGTCGATCATCTGCTGGTTGCGGACCTGGCTCTGGATCAGACGCTGGCGGCCCGCGGCATCCGCGAAACCGCCGGGGTCGGGTCGGATCGCCGATGTGAGCGACACTGCTAACGCGGGCGGGCCGCGCGGCCCAGCGCTTACTAAGAAGATCCTCACTTTGCCCTCGTTACGTGATATGAAGCAGGGTGAGCGAGGGCAAGCAACCGGGGCGCCACCGCGGACGCCGCCTGGATGACCAGGGCGGCGGACGGGTCGCCGTTCGGCTCCGAGAAAGAAGATCGATTTGAGCACCAGCACCATCAGCCTGCCGGTCGGCGTTCGCACGGCGCGCGGCCGGGGCCGGCTGCGCGCCTACTTCTGGTCTGACAACCAGCGCGCGGTGCAGACCGTGCTGGGACTGGTCTGGCTGCTCGACGGTGGCCTGCAGTTCCAGTCCTTCATGTACTCCAAGGGCTTTCTCCAGGAGCTGGCGGCCGGCGCCATGGGCCAACCCGGATGGCTCGCCGGCAGCATCGCCTGGGGAGCGCGCTTGGCAGGCGGAGACCTGATCCTGTGGAACACGCTGTTCGCGCTGACCCAGGTCGCGGTCGGCGTGGGGTTGCTGTCTCGTCGCACGGTCAAGCCGGCGCTGGGTGCGTCGTTCGTGTGGGTGCTGATTGTTTGGTGGTTCGGAGAAGGCCTCGGGATGGTCTTCGCGAACATGGCGCAGCCGCTGACCGGTGCTCCTGGGGCGGTTCTCCTTTACGGCCTGGTCGGGCTCGTCGCCTGGCCGACCCAGCGACCGGGTGGTCTGCTTGGCGTCAGGGGAGCGAAGACGATGTGGGCAGGGCTGTGGCTGGTCATGGCCTGGCTGTGGCTGGAGGGCGCCAGCAGCAGCGCGAACGCGACCCGAGACGCCATCCTCGGGGCGAGCTCGGGGGTCCCGTGGGTAACCCGTCTTCAGAGCACGGTGGCGAGCGGCGCAGCCGGCAATGGGGTGGTGATCGCGCTGTCGCTCGCCCTCGTATCGGCGCTCATCGGGGTCGCCGTCGCCGCCGGCTGGCGGCCGAGATTCTTCCTCGGGCTGGCGATCGTGCTCAACGTCGTTTACTGGGTCCTGCCCCAGGGGCTGGGCGGAGTCTTCGCCGGTGGCGCCACGGATCCCGATGCCGGGCCGCTGTTCGTGCTCCTGGCTTGCGCCATGTATCCGCTGTTCCCGACCGAGGACGCTCCGGCCACAGCCCGCGAGTCGACGTCCGTGGTGTTGCGCCGCGCGAGCGTGCTGCTGCTCTCGGCGGTGGCGGCGATCCTGGTCGCGGTGCTCGGCGGCGTTGCGGTAAACGCGGCCGCTCGCGCCACCGCTCGGGCCAACGCCGTCCGTCTTGCCGCGGCCGGCGGGCCACCCGCTGGCCCAACCGGCGGTGTACGCCAGCCACCATGGGGTGCTCAACGTCACGTTGGTCGCATCGGAAAAGCGGGTCGAGATCGCCGGACAGATGGTGCTCGCGAAGGTCTACAACGGCTCGTTCGTGGCGCCGACCTTGATGATCCATCCGGGCGACATGGTGCGACTGAAGCTCGTCAACAACCTCGATGAGCCCACCAACCTCCACTTCCATGGACTCGAGATCTCGCCCTCGGGGCACGCGGACAACATCTTTCTCTCGATCAATCCTGGGCAGTCGTTCCAGTACTACTTCCGCCTGCCACGCGACGCCCCCACCGGAACCTTTTGGTACCACTCGCACGAAATGGTCCCGGCCTCCGAGATGTCCCAGTACCCCAACGCCAACTCCGAGGAGCAGGTATTCGACGGGCTGTCGGGGTTGATCGAGGTCGAAGGACTCACCAAGGACCTCCCGCCCCCCATGCGCCGCCTGCCGCAGCGTTACCTTGCCCTCCGTGACGTCCAGACATCGGGGGGGCAGATCGTTTCAACGGACATCGACAGCAACGCCCCGACAACCCGACTGGTCGATGGTCAGGTCGACCCTCGGATCACGATCGCGCCCGGGCAGACCCAGCTGTGGCACATCGCCAACATCGGGGCGGACATCTTCTACCGCCTCTCACTTCCGGGTCATACGTTCGACGTGATCGCGCAGGATGGCCACCCCGTGCTTCACGCGCAGCAGGCGACGACGCTCGTACTGCCGCCCGGCAAACGCTACGACGTGCTGATCCGCGGTGGCAAACGCGGGGTAACAGCACTTCGGACGCTTCCCTTCAACGAAGGCGACGACCACTATCCCGAGCGCACGCTAGCGACGCTCGTGACCACCGGCCCCCCGCAGGTCCCGCAGTCGTTGCCGCACTCGATTTTCCCCGGCACGGTGAATCTCGCCCGCATGCCCATCGTTCGCCAGCGCATAGTGACGTTGTCGGAAAACCGCGACGGCAGCATGTTCTTCATCAACGGCGAGTTCTACGACCCATCGAAGATCAACTTCTATGCACGGCTGAACACCGTCGAGCAATGGGTCGTGGTGAACTCCACCGACGAGCTCCACGTGTTCCATATGCACACCTATCCGATGCAGCTGCTTTCGGTTAATGGCGTACCGACATCATTCAACGGCTATCAGGACGAGGCCGATCTTCCGCCGCACGGCTACATCGTCCTTCGGCTCCACTTCACGCAGTTCACCGGCATCACGGTGTTCCACTGTCACATCCTCGCCCACGAGGACATGGGGATGATGGCCAACATAGAGGTGACCAGATGAGGGTCGCCCGGGTCGTGACGCTGTTGGCCCTAGCGGCGCTGTTCAGCGCCCCGGGCGCCGCGGGCGCCCCGGCAGGAGCGTCGAGCTCAGGCCGAAGCTGCTCCTCCTACCCGACCCCTGGAAGCGTCGCACCCGCTGGGACCCGAACACCGGCCGCTCTGGTGGCCGAGTACGGCGTCTTGGGACAGCGACAGCGCGCCGTCGACAAGCTGAGGCCGGCACAGCTCGGCAACTCCCTCTCGGCCAGCGGCGTCGTGATGTCGGGGATCCGCTTTCTGGCCGTGACCCCCTCGGCGGCGCAGGTCTACCTGGTTCCGGCAGAGCACTACCTCGCGTTCCGTCTGGCACCTGATCGCTGTCTCCCGGCGGCGGAGCGATCGCTCGAGCACCGCCTTCGTCTGCGCCTGCAGCGGGAATACAGTCACCACGCCCTGTGCCTACTCACGCTCTACGCCGGGCGCAGCACGTCGACCTGTAGCGCCGCGCCGGCCAGCGTGGATTCGTTCCTCTTCGGCCCGGGCAACCCGGGCTTCGGCCTGGCCCCGAACGGAGTCTCCCAGGTCGAGGTTCACTACATCTCAGACCCCTCGCTCTCCATCGCGGTCCACCGCAACTTCTGGGCCGTCAACGTCGTCTGGAGCTCCGGCGCGACCCCGTGCGGCCTTGACTGGCTCGACGGCGCAATCGTCCTGCGCATCGTCAAGAGTTGTAGGAAGATCGACACCGACTAGCGTCCGGACAGCGATGAGACGGGTCTAGTCCGGAGGGCCCGTGCCGGGCGAGAATCAACGAGTAGCCGTATCCGATTCCCAATACATTTGTACGTGATAACGTACACGGGGCAGTGGGCGACACGTACACCCACGGCCACCACGAGTCGGTGCTCCGCAGCCACCGCTGGCGGACGGCCGAGAACTCGGCAGGCTATCTGCTGCCGTTTCTCGGTCCGGGGATGCGGCTCCTCGACGTCGGATGCGGGCCGGGCACAATCACGCTCGATCTCGCCGCTCGCGTCGCCCCCGGTTGCACGGTCGGGGTCGACCGCGAAGCGGGCGTGATTGCCGAGGCTCAGCGTCTGCTCGACTCGCGCCCGATCTCCGGCGTCGAGTTCAGGACCGCGGACGCATACGCGCTCGAGTTCGACGAGAAGTCATTCGATGTCGTCCACGCCCACCAGCTACTCCAGCATCTGGCCGATCCCGTCGCGGCGCTGGTCGAGATGCGCCGCGTGCTGCGGCCCGGCGGTGTCCTCGCCGTGCGCGACAGCGACTACGGCGGCTTCGTCTGGGCGCCGGCCGACCCGCTGCTCGATCGCTGGACGGCGCTCTACCACGACGTGTGCCGTCACAACGGAGCCGATGCGGACGCCGGCCGGCACCTGCTCGGCTGGGCGCAGAGGGCCGGCTTCACTGCGATCCAGCCGAGCAGCTCGACGTGGACGTTCGCAGAGCCGGCATCAAGGCGATGGTGGGGCGAGCTATGGGCCGACCGCGTGGTCTCCTCGTCACTCGCCGAGCAGGCGGTTGAGTACGGGCTCAGCACCCGTGATGAACTCACGGCGATCGCTGCAGCGTGGCGGCGTTGGCTCGAGCAGGACGACGGTTTCTTTGTCGTCGTGCATGCGGAGCTGATCGCCCGGCGGTAACTAACGCACAGCGAGCAGTACGCGATTCGAGAGCTCCTGCCAGATGGTCCCCACCTCCCGAAAGCCTGCGTCGCCAAGCGCCGCCACATGGAACTCGAATCCAGGGGGTGACTCCTGCCGCTTCTTGCCGGCGAACCGCGCCGTCCGGTCAGCGAGCAGCGGCACGAACGCAGGCTCCGTGGCCAGTGCCTCCCACCACTGCTCAGCCGTCTCGACGTCGCGTGACGCGAACGACGAGTCCGTCCACTGCTCATCCAAGACACTCTGGCTCAGACGCGCGAGGGTCGGCAGCGATGGACCGAAGGCCACGTGGTCACCGTTGAGGAAAATGCCGCCGGGCCGCAGCACACGACCGAGGTCGTGGTAGAGGCGAGCCAACGGTTCCGGCTCCAACCAATGGAGCGCGGTGGAACTCAGCACCGCATCGATCTTGGTTTCGCCCAGCGCTTCGAGCCACTCTTGCGACGCCAGATCGGCCTCGATCCAGCGTAGTCGGCCGTCGACCGTGCCGATCGCGCCCCGTCCGATCGCCAGCATCACCGGATCGATGTCTACAGCGATCGCTCGCGCGTTGGGGAAGCGGGCGAGCAGTCGCTGGCTGAGCGATCCCGGGCCGCAGCCGAGATCCAGCGCGACGAACGACGTGGGCAGCAGCCCGGCCAGCGCGTCGAACATCGCCGTGAACCGTGCTTCGCGCTCGGGAACGTAGCCCTCTTGCTGCGCGTCCCAACGGCGGAGCCACTCGACCCAATCGATCTCAGGCTGCACCTCGGCGTTTATACAGATCCTGGCCTGCGGCCTCGGCGAGGACCGTGCCACACCTGGGAGCCGTTACTTCGTCTCGGGGGCTCAAGGGCGGCGCCACCCGGCCGCGGCGCCGCCCCGGTCGCCTTCCGGTTAGCCCTGAGGTGTCTTCGCGGGTTCGCCTCCAGGGGGCCCGCTGTCCTGGTTCGCAGGCCGGAGGCTCTGCTTGACCGCCACCAGGCGGTCGTTGACCGCCTGCATCTGGGCCGAGCTGAGCGTCCCGCTGGCCACGAGCTGTTGGGGGTCGATCGAGCCGGTCTGGATGTCGGCATCGACGATCTGGGCCTGGGCGTTGGTGATCGTGCCCGCCTGCACCAGCTGCGCCACCGCCGCGAGGAACGGACCGGGGCCCGGGCCTGCAGACGGGGCCGCGGCCTTCGCCGCCTCCTTCGCGGACCGGACGTCAGCGACGTGTGCCGCCTTACCCGCAGTCGGCGCCGAGCGGGCAGGACCGCCGGATGCCAGTGCCGACGGACCCACGATCGCCGCCGCCACGACCAGTCCAGCCACCGCGCCCGTGACCGGCGCTCGCCATCTGCTCGCTTTCGATGACATGTGTTCCTCCGATCTCAGGGGCGGCGCCCATCGCCGCCCGGTCCGGTTCAGGTTCGGGACCGCTGCTGAAATCGCGCTGAACTCGGCCGCTTCTTCAGCCGATCTTCAGCCGCCGCGCGGGAGAATGGACGCACGGTGATTGAACCCGTGGGACGTGTGGTCGTGGTGGAGGATGAGGCCGCGGTGCGCGAGGCGGTGGTGGCCGCTCTGCGGCACGAGGGGTTCGTGGCGCGGGGCTACGGCGATGCCGTCGATCCGGGCGCCATCCTCGGATTCGCCCCGGATCTGGCGATCCTCGACATCCGCCTTCCCAGCGGGAGCGGCTTCGCCCTCGCGCGACGTCTGCGCGATCGCAGTGCGCTCTCCATCATCTTCCTCACCGCCCGCGATGCCGTCGCAGATCGCGTCGAGGGGCTCGAACTGGGGGCGGACGACTACGTCGTCAAGCCGTTCGCGCTCGAGGAGCTGCTGGCCCGGATCCGGGCGGTGCTGCGGCGCACCGGCCGCCTCGCGACAGTGCTCGAGGCCGGCGACCAAGCCCCCCTCGCCGAGAGACACGCCGCTCAAGCCGGGTGTGGTCAGTAGCGGCGGGCACCTGCTGACGCTCACCGAGCCGATTCGTGTCGACCGAGCGCAGGGCACCGCGACGCTGTCCACGAGCGGGGCCTACGTCGACAGCGCGGTCAACCGGCTGATCGTGACCGAGCTGATCGCGGCGGGCGCCGTGCTCGCGGCAGCCACAGTCCTGACGCTGCTGGCCTCGCGCTCGGCCCTGCGGCCCCTGCGCCACGTGGCCGCGGTCGCGCAGGGCATCGCCGCCGGGGATCGCCGCCAGCGCCTGCGTCCGCGCCGGCCCGGCACCGAACTCGGACAGATGGCCGCGTCGTTTGACGCGATGGTCGACTCGCTTGAGGAGGCGGTGGCGCAGGCCACGCGATCGGAAGCGGCAATGCGACGGTTCCTCGCCGACGCCTCCCATGAGCTGCGCACGCCGATCGCCGCGCTGCAGTCGACGATCGAGACGCTCCTGCGCGAGCAGCCGCCGCGGCCCCGGCGGGACCAGCTCGAGGCCGAGGTCGCACGGGGGACGCAACGGATTGGCCGCCTCGTCGACGACCTGCTCAATCTCGCCCGCCTCGAAGCCAACGAGCCGCTGCGCACCGAAGCGGTGGATCTGGTCCAGGTCAGCGAGTCGCTCGTGGCCGAGACCCGCTCCCGTACGCCGGCGCGCATTTCCCTCGCCCATGACGGTCCGGCGATCGTGCTCGGAGATCCCGATGCCCTCGCTCGCGCGCTGCGCAACCTGCTGGACAACGCGGTGAGCGCCGGCGGCGATGCCGGCTCCGTCCGGGTCGAGGTGCAGCAGTCACTCGCGCGGGTGCGCGCCACGGTCTCAGACGACGGGCCGGGCGTGCCCCCGGATGCGCGCGAGCGGATCTTTCAGGGCTTCGTGCGGCTCGATGGCAGCTCCCGCGCGGGCACCGGCCTGGGGCTCGCCATCACCCGGGCGATCGCCCACCAGCACCACGGAAACGTGACCTGCGAGGACTGCGAGGCCGGTGCCCGCTTCGCCCTGGAGCTGCCGGCCGCGAGCCCGCCCGTGTCCTGATCGGCGAACGGTGATGCTGCGCGACGCTCAGCGGAGGTTCGCGTGCGGCCGATGGGACTGGGCGCCGGTACCAGCGTCGGCGTACCGAGCTTGGATCGCTCGGATCTGGGCCGCGTAGGCCTCGCACGCGGCCTCCTCTTGATCGAGCGCGGCCTGGTACGCCGCGAACGCCACCGCTCGATCGGGTGCCGGGGCCTCCAAGAATCGGTCGTAGGCGGACCGTACGTTCCAGCATCCGCTTCGCCAGTCGCAGTACAGCTCGATCATCCGATCGACCAGGTCCGGGCGGATCTCGCTACTCATACTGGCCAAGGTAGGTCGTCGCTGGTCCGAGCGGAAGGTCCAATCCGTTGGGCAATGACAGGACCAAGCCGGTGGCATCAAGGATTCCGTTTGAGCGGTGGGGTCCTACGATCTGCGGCCAATGGACATCCATCTCGCCTTGGATCGAGCGGCGCCGTTGCGGGCGCAGTTGGAGCGCGAGTTGCGCGCGGCGATACGTGCGGGACGGTTGCGCGCTGGGGCGAAGCTGCCGCCGAGCCGCGTTCTCGCCGATGAGCTCCAGGTGTCGCGGGGCGTCGTGGTCGAGGCGTACTCACAGCTGGTCGCCGAGGGTTATCTCGTGGCCCGCTCCGGAGACGGGACGAGGATCGCTGACGGGCTTGCGCAGCAGCCGCCTGCGCCACGTGCGCCGTCCGGCGCGGCGCGCCGGATTCGGTATGACCTGCGCAGCGGCCTCCCCGACTTGTCCTACTTTCCCCGTCGCGAGTGGCAGTCGGCGATGGCGACGGTGTTGCGCGAGCTGCCTGACGCGGCCCTGTCGTATGGGTCGCGCCGAGGCCTACGTCAGCTGCGCGTGGCCCTGACCGAGTATCTCGGGCGCGTGCGGGCAGTCGTCGCCGAGCCGGAGCGGGTGTTCATCTCGGCGGGAGCGGCGCCCGCCATGGGCGCCATCTGGCAGACGCTAAGGCAGCGTGGCGCTGCCAGAGTCGCCGTTGAGGATCCCGGGTGGCGGGCGATACCGGAGACAGTCGTGCAGGCCGGACTCGAGGCGATCCCGGTCGCAGTCGACGAATACGGTCTCGACGTCGGTCAGCTGGAGAGCCTCGACGTCGACGCGGTCGCGCTCTCTCCCGCGCACCAATATCCCATTGGCGCGGTTCTGACCCCGGTCCGGCGAGCCCAGTTGATCGCCTGGGCCCGACGCCACGGGGCGCTGATCGTCGAGGACGATTATGACTCCGAGTATCGCTACGACCGCGAGCCGATCGCGTCGCTCCAGGGGCTGGCGCCCGACTGCGTCGCATACGTCGGGACGGCCAGCAAGACGCTCGCGCCGGGGGTGCGGCTGGGCTGGGCCCTGGTTCCGAGTCACCTCGTCGGCGAGATGGCGGCCCAGCACGGAGTCGCACGCGCCGCGCCGAGCGTCATGACCCAGGCCGCCTACGCGACGCTGCTCGAGCGCGGGGAGATCGACCGCCACCTGCGCCGTACCCGTCGCGTGTATCACTCGCGCCGGAACGCGCTGATCGACGCGCTCGCCCAGTCGTTGCCTGAGTCGTCGGTCGGCGGCGCCGCGGCCGGGCTTCACGTGATCGCGTGGCTGCCCGATGGGACGAGCGAGACAGCGATCAGCGACGCGGCGGCAAGCCGCGGCGTCGCTATCCACACCCTCCACGACGACTGTGCCGTCACGGCGCCGCTTGGCCCCGCGCTGGTGCTCGGGTACGGGCTGACCGCAGAGTCGGCGATCCCGCGCGCCGTCAGAGAGCTGGCTGCGGCCGCCGGCCACTAGCCCGCCCGGTCGCGCCGGCGAGTGCGGACGGCTGCGGGCGGGCGCGCGCGGCGGGCGGCCAGCGTCGAGATTGGTTCACGGAATGAGGGCTCACTTGGTCCTCCCCAAGCGGCAGGCGCGGTCGTAGGATCGCGGTCCACGGTCGCAGCCGGAGCGGAGGCAGCTCGTCATGGAAGTCCGAGGCACCAACCGCGCGCTTGTCATCGGGGCTCAAGGCGTCCTCGGCGCCTTGATGGTCAGCGCGTTCGAAGCCGCCGGCTGGGTGGTGCGTTCCGGCGCGCGCCGACCGACCCCGGGACAGATCGAGATCGATCTCGGTCGGCGCGATTCGGTGGCGGCCGCAGTGGACGAACACGAGCTGGTCGTCAACACGGTGCCTGATCCCGACCTGGTCGCCGAGCGGTACGTCCTCGAGCACGGCGGCGTCCTGATCAACGTCTCCGACCTTCCGGCCGCGGCGGCACGCTCGCTTCGAGCCATCGCGGGCGGCGCACGGGGAACAGTCGTGATGAACGCCGGCCTGGCGCCCGGGGTGACCACGATCGTCGCGGCTGACCTGCTGGGTCTGCACCCCGGTGCCAGTGAGCTCGAAATCGTTTTCACGCTGTCCCTCGCGGTCTCCCGGGGGCCGGCGAGCGCTGCTTTCATCCACCGCGGATTGACCGCGGTGTCGCGTCACCGAACCGCGCTCGTGCCGCTCCCGAGCCCATTTGGCGAGCGCCGCTGTCTGGGCTTTGGCGAGGGCGATGCCGGCTGGCTCGGCGGCATCGCCGAGGGCCGGATCGTTCGTCAGTACCTCTGCATCGCCGAGCCGGCGGTGCACGAACGGCTGCTCGGGGTCAACAACGCAGCGGCGATGGCGAGCCTGCCGAGATCGGAGATCGATCTGCGGAAGGAGCGCGCCGACGGGAATTCCGGCAACGAACCCGTGGCTCACTGGGTCGCGGCAATTCGCGCCGGCCGGCGGTTGGGCGCCCGCACCGTTGAATGCGTGGGCGGCTCCGTGTCCGCCGCCCGAAGCACGGTCGTGTTTGCCGACGCACTGCGCACCGAACCGCCGTTGTCCGGTTGCTTCAACCCAGAGGAGATCTGGACGCTCAGCGGTGTCGAAGCCAAGCTGCGAGCCGCCGGAATCTCGGTCGTGTCACAGGCGGGCTAGCCGCCGCCCGCGCCGACAGCCGTCAGCGCGCCGGAGTTCTCAGAGCGCGACCTGCGAGCCCATGATCACCGTTCGGTCGCTCGGGAGCCCGAAGTGGTCGACCGCGCTTGATGCGTTGCGGGCCATCGCGATGAACAGGTTCTTGCGCCAAGGTCGCATGCCCGGATCGTCGGTCGGCGTGATCGTGATCCGCGAAACGAAGTACGACGCGTGCTCGAGGTCGAGGTTCCGCTCGAGCAGGCCTTGCTTGCGCGCCTGCGCCAGCACCTCGGGGATGTTGAGCTTGTCGTGGTAGCCGAAGCGGGCGGTGAGGTGGACGACCTTGAAGCGGCCGTGGCCGAGCACCTCGACCGCGCACCGGTCGAAGGTCTCGACGTGCGGAATGCTGACGGTGTCGGCCCTGACGATCACGACCTTCTCGGGAAGGGTGTGGGTGTGCTCGACGTCGGCGCGCAACGCCAGCGGGGTCGTGTCCTTGTCGCGGCAGAGGAACACTGCGACGCCAGGAGTCCGCACCAGCGGCGGCTGCGCGGAGTCGAGACCGGCGAGGAACTCGTTCAGCGGTCCCTCCTGGGCGACGCGATTCCTGGTCACGATCGTCTGGCCGCGGCGCCAGTTGATCATCACGATCGACATCACGAGCCCGACCGCCAGGGGCAGCCACGCGCCGTGCTCGACCTTCGCGATGTTCGCGCTGAAGAACGCGACCTCCACGGTCAGGAACAGCACCGCGATCGGCGCCAGCTTTCGCTTGGACCTGCCCCACAACAGCCGCGCCACGGCCAGGAACAGCACGGTGTTGAGGATGAACGTGCCCGTCACCGCGACGCCGTAGATGTCGCCCAGCTTGTTGGAGGAGCGGAACACGAGCGTCAGCGTGAGTACGCCCACACACAGCAGCCAGTTGATCATCGGGACGTAGATCTGGCCCTCGACCTTGGACGTGTGCAGGACTCGCAGCCTCGGGAGGAAGCCAAGCTGAACCGCCTGCTTGGCCACCGAGAAGGAGCCCGAGATCACGGCCTGGGAGGCGATCACCGTGGCGAGGGCCGCGAGGACGACCATCGGCCACAAGGCCCAGTGAGGGGTCATCTGGTAGAAGGGGTTGAACGTGCTCGTGTCCTTCGCCAGCGCTGGGTGGTGGAGGATGAAGACTCCCTGGCCCAGGTAGTTGAGGATCAGCGCAGGCAGCGCGAGGCCGAACCAACCCATGCGGATCGGCGCCGCGCCGAAGTGACCCCGGTCGGCGTACAGGGCCTCCGCGCCGGTCACCGCCAGCACCACGCCGCCGAGCACGAGGTAGCCGGCGGCGCCGTGATCGAGGAAGAACCGGATGGCCCAGGTCGGAGAGAGCCCCTGGAACACCGCCGGGTCCTTGACCACCTGGCTGAGGCCGATCAGCGCGATCACCGAGAACCAGACGAGGATGATCGGTCCGAACAACCATCCGATCGTTCCCGATCCGAACCGCTGCAGGACGAACAGGCGCGAGGAGGATCGCCACCGACAGCGGCACGACGAGGTGGGACAGCGCCGGCGTGGCGACCTGCACTCCCTGGATCGCGCCGAGCACCGAGATCGCCGGGGTGATCATGCCGTCGCCGAAGAACAGCGCCGCGCCGAAGATCCCGAGCGTCACCAGCAGCGCTCCGTGGACGACCTTGTTGCGCTGCAGCAAGGCGGTCAGCGCCATGATTCCACCGTCGCCGCGGTTGTGGGCGCGCATGATGAAGCCTGCGTACTTGATCGATACGACCACCATCAGCGCCCAGAAGATCAACGACGCGATCCCGTACACGGTCGCCGGAGTGATGTGCGCGGTGGCCTTGTACGAGCTGAAGATGGCCTGCTCGGTGTACAGCGGGCTGGTGCCGATGTCCCCGTACACGACCCCGAGCGCACCCAGCACCAGGACCGCGCGACCCGCATGAGCGATCACGTCTCGGTTGGAGTCGGCCAGGGCTTCGAATCGCTTCCGCGTGGCCTCGGACTCCTCGGCGTGAGCACTGGCCGCAGGTGGGGCGACGTAGCCGATCTTGTGGGCCGCCTCGTGCAAACTGCGCTTGCGCGACGTAGTTCATCGGAGGGCCTCCTGGCCAACACGGACCGGTTCCTCTCGCGTGAGCGGCTCGAGCGCGGCCGCGGCGGCTCGCAGCCGGCTTCCGAGCGCTCCCGGCTCGGTTGGCCGATACAGCGGACTGGCACCGTCGGTGAGCAGCAACTCGAGCAGCGCGATCCCCTGGGGGCTTACCGGCTCGGCCGCACGCAGCCGGCGATCGAGGGTCGCGAGCACGGTACGGGCGGCCGCCACCTCGCGCCGATCCGGCCTAACCGCTGCGGTGAAACCACGCCCGGCGCCCTCGGCATCCCGGACGGCTCTGGCCAGCCCGGCGGCGATGCGGGCGCGATAACGCCGGCTGGTCAGCCGCTCGGCCCTGATCGCGAGGAGCGCGCTGGCGCCCGCACCCTCGCCCACAGCCAGTTGACGGTCAAGCTCGGCGGCGCGCCAGCCGGCGATCAGCGCGAGACGGATGCGCCGACACTTGCCCCCGCCCCGGCGGAGCGAGAGCGGTGGATACGAAATGCGCTCGAGATCGGCAACAGACATGGCAAATTGGTCCACCACTCATGCTCGCCGAGCCCCCGTGAAAGCGGCGCTAAGAAACTGCCGGCCGCCGTAGAGATTTCGTCAACGAGGCGAGCCAGGAATCAGCGCGGGCGGCGAGAACCGCCGCGCAGCAGGCGAACTGCCGCTACTGGTGCTCGGTTTCCTCGGGGAGGTCGTACCAGCGCTTGCGGTCGCCGATCCGCGCGCGCATCTTCCAGCGCCGGCTCTTGGGCGCCGACTCCGCGGCCTCGCCGAGGGCTTGCAGCTGCGTTCGTGCGTCGAGCTTGCCGCCCTCGATCGCGGGGCGAGCGCCGCCGTTCAGGAGCACGGTGATCCGCTCGAGGTTCAGCGTCACGGTTCGCCACCAGCCCCAGTCATCCCCGACGAGCGAGCGGAACACTCGGAGGTCGATGGCGCCGGGGTCGTCGCTGTCCTCGAGCGGAAACGTCACGAGCAGCCGCAGGCAATCGTCGGCGTCCTTCTCGTTGAGCTCGAAGATCTGGAGCTTCGACATCAGGAGGTCGACCGCGCTGAGCGTGTACGGCATCTGCGTCAGACGGTCGGCGAACTCGAGCGTGTGGCACATGTGCAGCTTGTCGACCAGCACATCGATCGCGAGCCCGGTGTTGCCGTGCGCGAAATACAGCTGCTTGTTTCCGTAGAGGGCGTTGAAGCTCTTGTCCGGCTCGTAGCCCTGCTCGGTCAGCATGTCGATCAGCGCGCGCCGGGTCGAACTCGATGAGGCGAAGTCGAGGTCCTGGCCCGTGCGTCCGCGGGGCGGCAGGTCGGGCGTCAGCAGCCGGATGGCGAGGCCGCCGACGAGGCGGAGCGCGATGCTGCGCTCGGCGGCAAGGTCGATGAGCGACTTGGCTTCGTGCAGGAGGTCGGTTTCTGCGACCGTGTCGGTCATCTCCCGCATACGGTACAGGCTGTTGTTAGGGTGCCGACAATGCCGCTGACGGCCGCCGAGCGACGCGTCTGTGAGGCCATCGAGACGGGTCGCGGCGAGCTGGTGGGCTTGGCCGGCGCCCTCATCGGGTTCGACACGACGGCGCGTCAGGTGGGAGATCCGTCCCGGGACGAGGCGGCGTTGCAGGAGTACCTGGCGGCGCGGCTCAGCGCCGCCGGGGCGTCAGTGGACGTGTGGGAGCCGGACGCCGCTGCGTTGGCGGGGATGCCGCTGGTTCCGCCTGGGCTCTCCTTTGAGGGCCGCCCGCAGCTGATCGCGCGGAAGGTTGGGCGCGGCGGTGGGCGGTCGCTGGTCTTCAACGGGCACATCGACGTGGTGTCCGCGGAGCCTCGTTCGGAGTGGACGAGTGACCCGTTCGTCCCGTCCGTGCGCGACGGGCTGTTGTACGGGCGGGGGGCGTGCGACATGAAGGGCGGGATCGCGGCGATGGTGTTCGCGGTCGAAACACTGAGCGCACTCGGGGTGTCACTCGACGGCGATCTGCTGGTCGCGACCAACACGGACGAGGAATCATCCGGAGCCGGAGGCACCGCGCTGGTGGAGCACGGCCTGCGGGCGGACGCCGGCGTCGTGACCGAGCCGACCGGCTTCCAGACCTGGATCGCATGCCGCGGCTCGGACTACGGCGTGATCACGGTGCCCGGCCGGCCGGGCCACGCAGAGGTTCGCCAGCCCGACTGGCGTCTCGGTGGTGCCGTGAACGCGATCGAGAAGACGGCCGCGGTGCTCGAGGCGATCGCATCGCTCCGACAAGCCTGGGCGTCGCACCCGGGGATGTCGCATCCGTACCTGTCGCCGCCGTCGCTCCTTCCGACGCTGGCGCGCGCCGGCGAGTGGGCGGTGACCTACCCGGCATCGTGCGAGCTCACGATCGCGGTGATGTACCTACCCGCGCAGGCCGACCCGTCCGGGTGGGGGAGCGAGGTCAGGCGCGAGGTCGAGCAGTGGATCGCCACCGAGACGTCGAAGGACGACTGGCTGCGCGAGCACCCGCCGGTCATCAAGTGGTGGCCGAACCCCGTGATGCCGTTCGAGATTTCGCCTGACGAGCCGATCGTCGGCGTCATGCAAGGCGCTTCCGAGGATGTCGGCCATCCGGGCCGATTGGGCGGTCTCGACTCGTGGTACGACGGGGCGACGCTGACGCAGCTCGCGGGGATCCCGTCGATCGGCTACGGGCCGCCCGGATTCGATACTGACGGCGTCAGCGTCGCGCACATGATCGACGAGTTCGTGCCGGTCGACGGGCTCGTCGCAGCCGCCCAGGGGCTGGCCGTCGCGGCGATGCGGTTCTGCGGCATCCGCGACTGAGTCCCGCGGCCGAGGGCTTGCGACCCTACCCCTCGACGCGCTGGGCGAGTTCGACGCCCTTCTTGCCGAGGTCCACGACGTAGCCGCGGAGGATCCCGTGGTTGGCCTCGCTGCCGGGGTTGATGCAGAGCGTCTTGCCGATCCTGCGCTCGCCGCCGGACTCGTGGATGTGGCCGTGGATCGTCAGCAGCGGCTGGTAGGTCTCGATCAACCTGCGCACCGCGGTGGAGCCGACCGGGCCGCGGAGCACGTCGCCGGCCGAGATCGTGGGACGGAGGTTCTCGTCCAGCAGCGGCGCGGTGTCCAGTCCCGAGTCGTGCGGCGGGACGTGGATCATGAACACGGCCTTGCGGGGATCGCGGACCTGCTGAGCGAGCGCGTCGAGGCGGACGTACAGCTCGTCCTCGGACTCCTCGCGCGGCGTCTGCCACGGCGTGTGGTTCGACCACCCGGATGAGAGCAGCTGGAGGTCGCCGGGGATGTCGAGCACCTTGCCGTCGGCGTTGACGGGCGCGATCCCGGGCTGGTCGAGGATCGGGTCGATCACGAACTCGTCGTCGTTGCCCGGGATCAGGTAGAGCGGCGCGTTGCCGTCGGTCAGCCGCTCGGTCGCGAGCTTCATCCACGCGTCGACGCGCTCGTTCATCAGGTTGTGGAGCAGATCGTCGCGGCCCGGCTCATCCGTGGCGAGCCGCTCGGCTTCCTCGGACGTCGTGATGAACGAGTAGTAGCCCACGTCGGCGATGTCGCGCTCGAGCTGCGCCAGCTCGTCGTCGCCGCTCGCCCGACGGTGGACACCGAACAGCTCCGTCTCGTAGCGGCCGTTCCGCTCGATGATCGGGACGATCGCCTTGCCCGTGAGGTCGCCGGCGACGAGCGCCACGTCCGCCTTGTAGATGTTCATCGTGATCGCGTTCAGGAACTTCCGCCATGCCTTCTCGGCGGCGTGGAAGTCGCTGGCGATGTAGAGACGGGTGGCGATCGGTGGGCTCCCGGGTAAGCGAGGGTCGGCTAGTCGGGCGGGATCTCGGTGAACAGCATCTTCTCGTCCACGCCTGCCTTGGCCGCTCGGTAGCGCATGATGAAGTAGATGACGATCCCGATCAGGTAGAAGATGGCGGCGTCGATGATCCCGTTCGTCTCGAGGTAGGTGAGCGCGCTCCCGCCCTTGAGGGCGTTCACGATCGGCTTGATCACCGCGAAGATGTAGATCCAGATCGGGAACACGAGCCACGCGAGCCCAATCCACGGCAGCGCCTTGCCGAACGGCGCGTTACGGACGAGGTCCGGCCGGCGGAAGCGGACCAGAATCGCGTTGAAGCCGGGCAGCGTCCAGGTCAGGATCGCCATCACGATCGAGAACCACGCCGTGCCGGCCAGGTTCAGCTTGTGCCCGGTCGTGGCCAGGAACGTGGGCAGGTCCTTGTAGCTCTGGAAGAACAGGAATATCCCGGTCAGTACCAGCGTGGCGATGATCGCGTTCAGCGGGCCGCGGAGGCGCTCGCTGACGTTCCCGAACCACTCCGGCACCTGCCGGTCGAGGCTCCATGCGAGCTGCATCCGGCTGATGAAGTTGATGTACACCGGGCACAGCAGGAACGGGAACACCACCCCGCCGAGGCTGATCAAGAACCACAGCGGCCACAGGCTGCTGTTCGCAACCACCGCCAGCAGCGGCATCGAGTTCGGCTGTCCGAGCGGCAGCGCGGCCAGACTGGTGTTGAAGCCCCAGTAGCTGCCGCCCCAGCTGACCTGCGTGTTGAAGCCGAAGTGGCTCGAGATCGCATCCACGTAAACGGAGTTGGCGAGCACGCCGATCACGAGCGCGCCGATCAGCGCGATCAGGACCCCGCGACGGACGTTCCCGCGCACCTCGCCCGCGATGTAGGCCGAGTACTGGAACCCGATGAACTGGAACAGCAGCACCGAGAGCATCAGCGGAAAGACGGTCGTCGAGAAGATGTTGCTGAAGAAGCTGTTGCTCGAGGTCGCGATCAGACCGGACTTGACGCCGGTCGCGGCGATGTGCGCCGATGTCACCCCGCCGGTGTACTGCGGCAGGTGGGCGACGAAGCTGCCCTTGTGCGTGAACAGCAGGCCGAACACGAACATCGCGATGAAGCACGCCACGCCGAAGCCCGCGAGCACCGTCACGACCTTGTGGAACGTCCGGGTCGGGAGCAGCGCGACGACCGCGATCAGCAGCAGCACGATGATCGAGGCGATGAAGCCAGGGGTGCCGGTGATCGTGCCGGTCGCGTCCGTGAACCAGTTGTTCGCGCCGTGGAAGCCGCCGGCGCCGATACTGATGATCCGCGCCGAGATCTGGAGGTTCCTCAGCACCAGCGGGACCTCGAAGGCGATGATCAGGACGCTCGCGATCACCAGCGTCCACGACTCGAGCCATCCCAGGAACGGGTGCAGGATGCGGCTCGAGAACACGTAGTCGCCGCCCGACCGCGGCATGACCGACGTCAGCGAGGAGAAGATCAGCGCCAGCAGGATGCAGAAGAGGCCGGCGATGATCGCGGCCCAACCGTAGGCGGAGAACGGTCCCGCCCGCCACACCGGAACATCGGCAAGGCTGTAGAAGATCGGATAGAGCGTGAGGCCCACGCCGACGAACGCGGCCACGTTGAAGAACAGCGCGTTCGTGACACTGACGTTGCGCACGAGTCCCGAGGACTGGCGCACGAACAGCTTTGGCGTAGTCGTCGCCGCAGCCGCGGAGGGCCCGGATCCGGATGGCCCAGGAGCTCCTGGCCCAGAGGTCACATCAGCCACGCTCACCCTCCAATGTGCTCGCCCAGTTGGTCGCTGTGCGCAACGTACCACCCGGCGCGGTGGGATTTGGAGCTATTGGCGCTGGGGCAAATCCGTCGGCTCGCGGAGTGGCCGCGGTCTATCGTGAGCTGGCGTGTCAACGATCGTGATCTCGGACCTTCATCTGGGATCGCGTCTGCGGCACGACGTTCTCACGCACCCAGAGCCGCTCCAACGGCTGCTCGAAGCGCTCGAGGGCGTCGAGCGGCTCGTGCTGCTCGGAGACATCGTGGAGCTGCTCGAAGAGCGGGCCGGTCGCGCAATGGAAGTCGCCGAGCCGATCCTTCGTCAGATCGGCCGCTCACTCGGGCCCGGGAAGGAGGTCATCTTCGTGCCCGGCAACCACGATCGGGCCCTGATCGCCGGCTGGATCCGGCGAGTCGACGCCGGCCTCGCCGTTGACAACCGCGTTCCGCTTGACGCGACGCCTGAGCTGGCCCGGGTCGCCTCGTGGCTTGCGCCGGGTCGCGTCCGCGTGCACTACCCGGGGGTGTGGCTCGCCCCCGGGGTGTGGGCGACCCACGGGCACTACCTCGATCGCCACCTGCTCCCCGAATCCGCGTTCGGCGTCACGCGCGGCGTCCTCGGACGCGTCCCCCAACCCGGTGCCGCCCCGATCGACTACGAGCGGGCGGGAGGGCCTTCGCTCACCCGCCTCGAAGCGATCCTGATCAGGACGCTCCCGCGCCCCCTCGCCGCGCTGGCCGAGGACGTCGCTGAGCTGATTCGGGCCTCGACGATGCCGCTGGCCCGGCGCCACTTGCTGCGCCCCGGAATGGCACGCCTCACCGCGAGTGTCCTAGGGGCGCAGATGCGCCGGGCGAGCCTTCCAGCACTCTCGCACGTGGTCAGGCGCCTCGGCGTCGATGCGGATTGGGTGGTGTTCGGCCACGTGCATCGACTTGGCCCGCTCCCGGATGATCTCGAGAGTCGCTGGCGGGGCCCGCAGGGGCGACCGCGCCTGCTGAACACAGGCTCCTGGGTGTACGAGCCGCTGCTCGTCCACAACGCCACCGCACCGCATCCATACTGGCCCGGCGGTGCGGTAATCGTGGACGACGACCGGCCACCTCGGGCCGTCGGGCTGCTCGACACGGTCCCCGCCGGCGCGATGCACTGAGCCGAAGCGGCGCGCTCGTGAAGAAACGGTGAGCTGAGGATTGCTGTCCACTACCGACGACCAGTGCGCGTCAAGCCAGATACTCGTCCAGTGCGATGGTGTTGCCATCAGGATCCTTGAACCAGGCGAGCCGCGACTGGCCTGACGCCATGATGTGATTCTCCATGCCCTCGTAGTCTTCGAACGTGACGCCGTTGTCTACGAGTGCCTGAATGACATCGGCGATTCCGGTGACCCTGAAGGCCGCCACGGTGTGCTCGGGCTTGACGCCTCCCGGGCGGTAGTACACCTGCAGCAAGGTGCCGTTCCCGGCTTCGAAGATCAGTGGTCCGTCACCGGACCGCAGCTTCAGCCCGAGCTTGTTCTCGAAGAAGTCCTTCGATCGCTCCAGATCCGTGCTCGGCAAAACGGCGGCTACGGGTGCGCTACGAAGCATGATCCCCTCCTCCTCACAGCTCGTGGACCTGACCCCATTCGTACTAGCAGCGGAGCCTACCCGCGACGTAGACCCGGCGGTGAACTATTCCCGCGTTGACGCGCGGTCTGTTCGGCGGGAAAATCGGACCGTGGGCGCCGACCCTCAGTCCAACCTTGTCGGCGAAATCGCCCGGCTAGAAGCCTCGATCGATCGCATCGCGGCCGCGACTGAGAACGCGCTGGCGGTCGATCGGCCCGCGCGCGCAGATGACGGTTCACGTCCGTTGCCGGCCGAACACGAGGAGCTGCGCCGCCAGCTGGAAGCGCTCCGCGAGCGCGTGGCTCTGGCGTCGGACCGGAACGAAGACCCGTCGGCGCTGCGTGCGGAACTCGCAACCCTGTTGTCCTTCGCCAGGACGCTTCAGGCTGATGCGGATGATTGGCGCTCGGCCCTCGATGACCGGGCCAGAGAACTCGAGCGACAGCGAACCGCCGCACGCCGTGAGCAGGAACGATCGGCTGCCGAACTCGATGAGCTCGCGCGACGTCGCGACGACCTGCAGCTGACGATTCTTCAAACGGCCGTGCGAATGGCACAGCAAAATCGGGGCGAGTGCCGCAGAACGCTGCCCGTGTTCACGCTCGGCGAGGGCCTGACCGTGTGCTCCGTATCGGTGTCTCGCCCGAGGAGATGGTTTCGATTGGCCGAGTACTGGCTCGTGACGCTCAACCGCTCTCACGACGTGCTGATCAGACGCGAGTAGGTCGCACGGCAGGCCCGCCTTCTCGGGGGCCCGGAGTCGACCGCGCGCGGTCGCCCGCGCGACGGTCCTCAGTTCACATTTTGTTAGAGCGCCGGCCTGCGACCTTGGATTCTGCCGCCGGCCGCATTAGCGTGCGCAGTCAAACAACCTCGCCGGGGTGAGGAGAGGAGGAGGAATGAGGCTACGAAGGCCGATATCAGCAAGTGCCCTCGCGGTAGCAGCGCTCGCCGTCGCCGCGTGCGGCTCGAGCGGAGGGAGCAGTACCAGCAGCACGAGCACTGCGAGCAGCGGCTCGAGCGCAGCGAGCAGCTCGAGCGGGACGGTCGACATCTACTCGGACCTGCCGCTCACGGGCGCGGTGACCGCACAGACGGTTCCGGCTCTGAACGGGGAGAAGCTCGCTCTGAAGCAAGCCGGGTTCAAGGCCGGCCAGTGGAAGGTCAACTTCATCTCGCTGAACGACGCGACGGCGACGTCGCCGACCAACTACGACCTCAACGTGTGCCAGGCGAACGCCCGCAAGGCGGCGACCGACCCGAAAGCCGTTTATATGGTCGGGCCGTTCAACTCGGGCTGCGCCGAGGTTGAGATTCCGATCACCAACACGGGCGGTCTCGCGCAGGTCAGTCCCGCGAACACCTACCCGGGGCTTACGACGAACGATCCGGGCACCGCACCCGGTGAGCCCCAGAAGTACTACCCAACGGGCAAGCGGACGTACCTGCGGATCGTCCCTCGCGACACGATCCAGGGCCAGGCCGGCCTGGTGGCGATGAAGCAACTCGGGTGCACACGTGTCGCGGTGGCCGACGACAAGACGCCGTACGGGGTCGGCTTGGCGACGCAGATCCAGCTGAACCAGAAGACCTACGGGATCACGGTCACGGGCGTCACCCCCCTCGACCCGACGTCGCCGAACTTCCGTTCGTACGCGTCGACGGTCAAGTCGCAGGGGGCGAACTGCGTCTACACCGCGTTCGACCCGCCTGGCGAGGTCGAGCTGGTCAAGGACATCAATGCCGCGGTCCCGACCGCCAAGATCTTCGGCGGCGACGGCGTCTGCTCGGGCGGGGAGACCAACCCGAAGATGGGCGGATTCCCGGCGAGCATCGCGCCGCTGTTCCACTGCACGGTGGCGACGCAGGGCCTGACCACGTATCCGGGCGGCAAGGCGTTCCTCGCTGCTTACAAGGCGGCGTACGGGGTCTCGAGCCCTGACCCGTACTCGATCTACGGCTACGAGGACATGCAGCTGGCCCTGCGCACGATCGCGAAACTGGGTGCCCAGGGCAACAGCAAGTCCGCCGTGGTCGCCGCGCTGTTCGCGACCCAGAACTACCACGGCGCGATCGGCACCTACGGGTTCGACAAAAACGGCGACACGACGCTGAAGTCGTACGGCCTGTACAAGGTTGGCCCGGACGGCAACCCCCTGTTCGATAAGACCATCACGGTCAGCTAACGAGAAAACAAAGTGGAGCGGGGCCGTTGCAACGGCCCCGCTCCGCGAATAGGCTCGACCGGGGGTCCCATGGAAGCAAGATCGCTCCCCAGCAGAACCGCGCCGTCGGCTGGCAGAAAGGCGCTGCTCAAGATTCGTCACCTGGCCGGCCGATGGGGCTTGGTGGCTGTGCTGCTGGCGTTCCCCATCTACTTCGCCGCGCACGACCTGTTCGTCGGATATGGCGGGTACTCAGGCGGCCACGCGACCCACATCCACGACCTCACCTATCTCGGCACCAACATCGTTCAGGGCATCTCGAACGGTGCGATCTGGTCGCTGATCGCGATCGGATACACGCTGGTGTACGGGATAATCGAGCTGATCAACTTCGCCCACGGCGACGTGTTCATGATCGGCTCGATGACGGGCGTCAGCTTCTGGTCCGCGATCGGGTTGGGCCTGACGACCTCGACTCTCGGCTTGGTGGTCGGGCTGCCGATCGCGCTGGTCGTGTGCATGATCGTCTGCGGCGCCCTCAACGTGCTGATCGAACGCGTTGGCTACCGGCCGCTGCGGGGCGCGCCGAGGCTGGCTCCGCTGATCACGGCCGTCGGTTTCTCCTTCATCCTCCAGAACGTCGGGCTCCTGTGGCGCGGGGGATCGACGGTCGGCGTATCCGACCTGGTCCGCGAGAACAAGACCGTGGTCCAGATATCGGGGGTCGTGATCCATCGCGCGGATGTGCTCTCGGTCGTGGTCACCATCCCGCTGGTGATCCTGCTGGGATGGTTCGTCGGCCGCACGCGTCACGGCAAGGCGATGCGCGCCACCGCGCAGGACCCCGAGGCCGCGCGGCTGATGGGGATCAACGTCGACTGGACGATCTCGCTGACGTTCCTCATCGGTGGAGCCCTGGCCGGCGCCGCCGGACTCGTATACGCGCTCTACGAGACGACGATCTGGTACCTGCAGGGGTTCGAGGCGGGGCTGATCGCGTTCACGGCAGCGGTGATGGGAGGAATCGGCAACATCAAGGGAGCCGTCATCGGCGGGTTGATCATCGGCTGCATCCAGCAGACGATCGACGCTCGCGTCGGTCCCCAGTGGACACCGTTCTTCGTGTTCGGCCTGCTGATCATCATCCTGGTCCTGCGCCCGCAAGGACTGCTCGGCGAGGAGACGAGGGAAGCCGGGTGAACGAGCTGCGCGCACAGCTGCAGGAATGGCGAGCGGCGATCGAGCGCCGGCTGCCTTCTTGGTGGCCGCGCGGCCTGGCGGTGTTGCTGATCGCGTTCGGCCTGGTGCTGCCGCAGCTGTTCTCGTCGACCAACAACTTCGTCAACACGGAGATCCTGGCCCTGACGTACGTGATGTTCGCGCTCGGCTTGAACGTCGTCGTGGGGTTCGCCGGTCTGCTCGACCTCGGCTATGTCGCCTTCTTCGCGCTCGGCTCATACGCATTCGGCTGGCTCGGCTCCGGCTGGTTCTACAAGGCCCATGTGCACGTCCTCGTCCACGGCCCCACTCAGACGCTGCCCGGCATACACCTGAACTTCCTGCTGATCCTGATCTGCGCGGGGATCTTCACCGCCTTCGCCGGCGCGATCATCGGCGTGCCGACGCTGCGGTTGCGCGGCGATTACATCGCGATCGTGACGCTCGCGTTTGGGGAGATCATCCGGGTGTTCGCGCTCCAGGGACCGGCGCTGAAGATCTTCGGGATGCCGTTGACCGGCGGCGAGCTCGGGATCAGCGGCACCGACCCTCCGTACCTCCCGGGCGTCGGCATGTTCAGCCAGCTGGACATCAGACCCTGGTACTACACGATCTTCGCGCTGGTCCTGATCACGCTGTTCGTGACTATCCGCGTGCGCGACTCCCGGCTGGGGCGAGCGTGGATCGCGCTGCGCGAAGACGAGGTCGCCGCCGTCTCGATGGGCATCCCGCTCGTGCGGACAAAGCTGTACGCCTACGCGCTGGGCGCGGCGTTCGGCGGCATCGCGGGCGCCTTCCTCGGCGCATATACGACGCTGATCGACGCCGGGGAGTTCCAGTTCGGCTTCTCGATCTTCGTGCTCGCGATGGTGATCCTCGGTGGCCTGGGGTCGGTCTGGGGCGTCGTGGTGGGGGCGCTGCTGCTCGCCAACATCAACTACTACCTGATCCCGGACGTGCTCAACTCAGTCCCCGGCAAGCTCGGGCTCAACTTCAACTTGACCGACCTGCAGGTGAGCATCTTCGGCTTCCTGCTCGTGATCGTGATGGTGCTGCGCCCGCAAGGGCTGATTCCCGAGCGGCGGCGAAAACTCGAGCTCACCGAAGGGATCGGCGAGTCCGAGCTGGACGAGCCCGGAACGAGCTGGGGCGGCGTCGAGCCCGGAGAGGTCGTGCCATGACCGTCGAGTCGCCGGCGCCCACGCAGGCCCTCGGATCGCCGATCATGAGCGCCGAGGAAGTGACCAAGGAGTTCGGCGGCCTGGTCGCCGTCAATCAGGTCTCGGTCGACGTCCCGGTCGGCTCGATCGTCTCGATCATCGGTCCCAATGGCGCCGGGAAGACGACGTTCTTCAACATGCTCACGGGCCTGTACAAGTCGACCAGCGGGCGGATCGTGTTCTCGGGTCGGGACATCACCCACGATCGACCCGACGTCATCACGCAGCTCGGGGTCGCGCGTACCTTCCAGAACATCCGCCTGTTCGGCGCGATGACCGCGCTCGAGAACGTAATCGTGGGACGGCACTGCCGGATGCGGGCGGGGTTGTTCGGGTCGATCGTCCGCGCGCCGTGGGTGCGTGCCGAGGAGCGAGCGGTGCAGGAGAGAGCGGCTGAGACGCTCTCGTATGTGGGATTGCGCCCGCGCCAGTTCGGCCAGCTCTCGAGCAACCTCTCCTATGGCGACCAGCGCCGGGTGGAAATCGCGCGTGCGCTGGCCTCCGAGCCGAAACTGCTGCTGCTCGACGAGCCCACCGCCGGCATGAACCCGCAGGAGTCGGCGGCGCTGACCGAGTTCATGCGCAAGCTGCGCAATGACCTCGAGCTGACGATCCTGCTGATCGAGCACGACATGAAGGTCGTGATGGGCGTCTCGGAGCGGATCACCGTGCTCGATCACGGCGAGAAGATCGCCGAGGGCCCGCCGGCCGAGGTCCGGCAGGATCAGCGCGTGATCGAGGCGTACCTCGGAAAGCAGAGCTGATGACCCTCCTCGAAGTCGAAGACATCCACACCTACTACGGCGCGATCGAGGCGCTCCGCGGCGTGTCGCTGAGGGTCGAGGAAGGCGAGGTGGTCACGATCATCGGCTCGAACGGGGCGGGCAAGTCGACCACGCTGCGCTCGATCTCCGGCCTCACGCCGGCGAGGTCCGGCAAGATCACGTTCGAAGCGCAAGAGATAACCAGTCTCCCGGCCCATGAGATCGTCGGCTGCGGGATCGCGCTCGCCCCGGAGGGTCGCCACTGCTTCCCGCGGATGTCGGTCCGCGAGAACCTCGACTTGGGCGCGTATCGCCGGCGTGACGCTGAAATCGACGAGGACCTCGACCGCGTGTACGAACTGTTTCCGCGCTTGAAGGAGCGCGACCGCCAGAAGGCGGGAACGATGTCGGGCGGCGAGCAGCAGATGCTCGCGATCGGCCGGGCGCTGATGGCCCGCCCCAAGCTCCTGATGCTGGACGAGCCTTCGATGGGGATCGCGCCGATCCTCGTTCAGCGGATCTACGAGACGATCGCCGAGATCAACCGTCAGGGCGTGGCGATCCTGCTGGTCGAGCAGAACGCGAACTACGCGCTCGACGTCTCCAAGCGTGGATACGTGCTGGAGACGGGAGAAGTGGCCCTCACAAACGAGTCGTCCCAGCTGCGAGACGACCCCGCCGTTCAGAGGGCTTACCTCGGGACATGATCATCGTCGCGGTCATCGGGGCCAAGGCGCTGTGGCTGCTGTTCCTGTGGCTGCTGTCCGCCGCGATCGGCTCGTGGGTCTCTGACCGGAAGGGATATGGCGAACGGGTCGGTCTGGCCTTCGGTCTGATCCTGTCGGCGATCGGATTGGTGATCGTGCTGCTGCTGCCGGGACGCCCAGGCTCGAAGTGGAAGACCGAGGGTTGGCGACCGGGTCGGCGCAGCGGTGGGACCTCCTAGGGCGAACCTGCAGCACCGTTGCACGGTCACGGTATGAGTACGGTGCGTTCGCCCGGCGGGTCGGTCGTGGCCCAGATCGTGTGCACGTCGGCGAGCGGCTTGGGGCTCGCTCTGAGCGCGATCGCCCCGGCGTTGATCTCATCGACGAGCGACGGCAGCTCGGCGACGTAGGTCTCGGTCGAGACGGCGCCCTGGCCGTTGCCCTGGATGCGAAGGTTCGCCGAGCGCAGCGCGACCGAGGGGAGCTCGATCGTCGGACCGGCGATCGCGCCGATCTGGATCCAGTCAAGCGCGCGGCTGCGGTCCGAGCGGGCTTTGAGCAGTGCCATGATCGCCTGCTGAGCCGGGCCGCCCCACAGGTAGTCGATGACGATGTCGACCTCGCCGGCCGCGGCGCCGAGCGCTCTGCCCGTCGCTTCGGCATCGTCGGTCAGCTGGACGACACCGTCGGCGCCGAGCGAGGTGAGCGCGTTCAGCCGCTCGGGGTCGCGGCCGGCTCCGACTACGTGTCCGGCACCGAGCCTCTTTGCCACCTGAACGGCCATCGTTCCGGCGTTGCCGGTGGCGCCCAGGATCAGGACACTCTGGCCGGGCTCGATCGGAACCCGGCGGCGCAGGGCCACCCAGGCCGACATCGCCGGATTCATCGTCGCGGCGACTGTCGCCACATCGATGTCATCGGGCAACTCGATCGCCCGCCGCGCCGCGACCACCGCCTTGTCGGCCATCGTCCCAGCGTGGTGGTCATCGGCTACGAAATAGATTCGCTTGCCGTCCGGGCGCTGGGCGACTGCGTCGATGCCGGGGATCATTGGCAACGTGGCGGTGCTCGTGTAGTGGGTCCCGGCGGCGCCGCTGCGCACACGTGGGTGCAGACCGACAGCGAGAACGTCGACGACGATCTCCTCGCTGGTGGTTGGCTGTGGGACCTCGATCTGCTCGTACTGGGGTCGTTCCTCGAATGAGGACACGACCGCTGCGTTCATCGTTGTCATGCGCTTGCTCCTGCGGGATGCTCGCCGCGACTCATTTAGTTCGTGCCACGTACTAGTTTAGTTCGTGCCACGAACTAAATCAAGTAGGATGTCCGACGTGGCACGCAAATCGGGAGATCGGCCGGCACCGGCGGGCGCGCGCGAGCTGAGCTCCGTCGATGGGTTGGCCCAGCTGTCGTTCATCGTTCATCGCATGCTCGAGCTCCGAGCCGCCGAGCATGACCTCTCGATCACCCAGACGCGGTTGCTCGGCGTCCTGCGGGATCGCACGCCGACGATGAACGAGCTGGGCAAGCTGCTGGGTCTCGACAAGTCGAGCACCAGTGGGCTGGTTGAACGCGCCGAGCGCCGCGGCCTCGTGGCCCGCGCACCCTCGCCCGCGGACGGACGTGCCGTGCTCGTCAGCCTCACCGACGCCGGTCGATCAATCGTCTCCCAAGCCGCGTCCGAGTTCGAGGCTGACGTATCCGCGCTTCTGGGTCGCCTGCCGAAGTCAGACCGCAGGGCGTTGACGGGGCTCGTCAGCCGCGTGCTCGTCGCCCACGCGGCAGACCAGGGGGTCGAGCTGTTCCCGAGCGTCGATAACGATTGACCCGCGCGGGTCGCGAGTTCCCAGCTAGGCGGTGACGTACGAGATGAACTCGAGCAGGCTGCCGTCGGGATCTCGGAAGTAGACGCTCCGGCCCTCACCCCTAGCCCCGTTGCGAGTGACCGGACCCTCCTCGACAGCGACACCGTTTAGATCGAGGCGTCGGATCGCATCTTCGATCGGGCCAGACCACTCGAAGCACAGGTCGCTGTTACCCGGTGCGACCGGTTTGCGCGCGAGTGGATGGGCATCCACTCCCGGGCCGTGCACGTTGAGCTGCTCGGACCCGAACCTGTACGCGTACGCGTTGTTTCCGCGCTCGACCAGGTCCGCACCGAGCACGTCCCGATAAAAGCGATTTGAACGGTCCCATTCGGAGACGTGGATCACGCAATGGTCGAGCTTCACGCTTGGCTGAGCCATTCACGCAGAGTAAGCGACGGGCATGTGCAGCCGACGCCGCGGACTGAGCGCTCGTCATCGCCCGGAATCAGTCACCTAGCGCGGACCCGGGCGGGTCGAGGAGCCCCAGCCGCACTGCGGCAGCGGCCGCGTGTCCGCGGGTGGGAACGTCGAGCTTGCGGAGGATCGCCGAGACGTGGTGATCGATGGTTTTCGGCGAGACGACGAGTCGCTCGGCGATCTCCGCGTTGCGTAAACCCTCGGCGACCAGAGCCAGGACCTCGAGCTCTCGCGCGGTGAGCCCGGCCGGGTTCTGGCGCGTGCTCGGCCTCGGCCCGCGCCGGACCCCGAGGGCTCCGCGCGCGCGAAGCCGGCGGGCGAGGATCGCGGCGGCAGGACGCGCGCCGAGCGCCTGCAACTCGTCGAGGGCCTGCCGCAGGGGAGCCTCCTCGTCCGCGCCGCCGAGCGCCAGGCCGGCTTCGTACGGGCAGCCGATCCGTCTCCAGCGCTCGGCCGCGAGGGCCCAGTCGCCCGTGATCGAGAGTCTGTACGGCTCGGCAAGCATCGCGGTTGGCAGCTCCTCGCGGATCCCGGCTTGCCAGCGCCAGTAGGCGAGCTCGCCGGCGACCCACGGCGCGTTGCGCTCGAGCGCGAGCGCGAGCGCCCGGTCGGTCACGCTCGCGACGGCGTCGTTCGCGCCGGTCAGCCATCGCAGTTCGCCGAGCGCGGCGGCCGCGGGCCCGATGCGCGTGAGCTCGCCGGTAGTCTCTCCCAGCTCGTGCGCCTCGACGAGTGGCGCCAGTGCCTCCGCGTCGCCACGCCGGGCCCGGATCAGGCCGAGCGCGGTCAGCGCCGAGCTTCGCGCCACCGAGGGGCTCCGGGGGTGGCGGAGCACGACCGCCGCCGAATCAGTCGCCGCGTCCCATTGGCCGCGGACGAGCGCGAACCAGGCGCGGGACGCCACCAGGTAGAGCCTCCAGCTGTCGAGACCACGCTCCGTGCAGAACGCGAGACCGTCCTCGAGATCGCTATCGACCTGTGCGAATGTCCGCTGCCGTATCGACCACATCACGAGCGCGTTGAAGATCCTCCCGGCGTGATCGTCAAGCCCGGTGGACTGCGCGAGATCGAGCGCTCGCAGTAGCGTCGACCGCCCATCGTCGAGTCCGTCCTGGACCTCGGCGCTGCCGATGTTGGTGAGCGCATAGACCCGCGCCTCGGTGTCGTCCAGGCGTTCCCCGAGCGCAAGCGCGCGGGTGCCCCACTCGATCGCGGCATCGCGTTCCTCGACCACCATCCGTCGCTGCGAGACGTTGCAATACGCCATCGCCAGCTCGTGCCCGCGCGATCCCCGCTCGAGCAGATCGACCGCTTCCAGAGCAATCGACTCACCTTCGGCGGTTTGACCGGCGAAGAACAACAGGCGCGAGAGCGAGCGCAGCGCGTTGCCCTCGCCGGGCGCGTCGCCGAGCCTTCGGTAGTAGTCGAGCGCTTCACGCTGGGCTTCGATCGCCTCCTCATGGTGCGCGGTCAGATAGCACTCCTCGGCGCGGCGCTCGAGCAGGCCGGCACGCTCACGCGGCGGCAAGCCCGCGGCGTATCTCAGTGCCCGTCCGTAATGTTCGGCCGCCTCCCGGTGTGCACCGGACGCGGCGGCGCGCTGAGCCGCTGACGGCGCCCAACGAAGAACGCCCTCGCCATCACCCGCAGCATCAGCGTGATGAGCGAGGATCGCGACGTCGGAGTCGGTTCGTCGTGCGGACAGTGCGATCAGCGCGCGCCCATGAAGGGCGCGTTTGCGCTCGGGTGGGACCGACGCCTCTACCGCCAGCCGCGACAGCTCGTGTCGAAACGTGACACCTCCGCCAGCCGCGGCGAGGATCCCCGAGGCCAGGCACTCGTCGAGGTGCCCGGCGGACGCGCCCGCAAGCTCCACGAGCACTTCCATATCGCAGTCCCCGGGGATGACCGAGGCGGCATCGAGCAGTGCTCGCGCCCCCTCCGACAGGCGCCCGGCCCGGGCGAGCACCGCATCCCGGACCGTCTCGGGGATCCGTTCGTCCTCCGCGGCGAGTACCTCGGTGACGAAGAACGGATTGCCACCGGTGCGCAGGTAGAGCTCCCGCGCGTCGACCTCGTGCGACGCGGCGAGCTCATCGACGGCGGCTCTCGACAGCGGATCGAGCGTGATCCGTCCCGGCCGGCGGACGAGCTCACCGAGCACGATGCGGAGCTGGTGTGTGCGGTCGAGCTCATCGTCTCGATAGCTGACGAGCACGAGAGCGGGGGCCGATGCAATCCGCGCGGCCAGCAAGGCGAGCACGTCGATCGTCGCCTCGTCGGCCCAGTGCAGGTCCTCGAGCACCAGCACCGTTAGACCGCGGCGGCGAAGCTCCCGAAGGAGCGCTTCCGCGACCTCGTACGGCCGTGCGGCCCCGGCGACGACGCGCTCGAGCTCGCCGCCCGTTGCCTCGGCCACTTCCACCAGCGGCCCGAGCGGACGCGGAGTTCTGAGCGGCGCACAGCCGCCCCACAGAGCGTGGCCACGTCCCGGCTTCGAGTCGCAGAAGCGCCGCAGCAACGCCGTCTTCCCGACTCCGGCCTCTCCCCCGAGGAGCACGAGCCGGCCCTGCGAGCTCGCCCGCACCTCCGCAAGCAGGTCGGCGAGCCTGGCGAGATGCTGCTCGCGCTCGAGCAGCACTCCGCTGACCTGTCCCGAACCCGCGTCAGCCATGACCCCTGACAGTCTCGCACTGGACCCATCACACGACTCATCACGCGACTCATCGCGCGACGAGCCGGCCGGGGCAGCGCGCCGCCGCCCCGGCCGATGTCCGGTCAGGTTGTGGCCACTCGACCCGCGCGCCGGCGACGGACCGTGGTCCCGGCTCCGGCACCCACGCCAAGCAGCACGACGGCGCCCGCCGCCCCGATGCCCGCGTCATCCCACTGAAACCCCGATGATGCGCTCGCCGTGGTCTCGGGCGTCGGACTGACCGCCTGTGCCGGCGGGCCCGCAACCGAGCCGGCAGGATCCTCGATTGGCCGTGCCTGCGACACCGCCGGCAACGCCGCCGCACCGACGGCCAGGCACGTCAGAACCGAACGCTTGATTGAAAAGTGCCTCAACATGATGTCCCTCGCTTCAGGAGTAGTAGTACGGGTCGAGCACCGTCACCCGGGTGATCTCATCGACCGGCAGCTCGCTGCGGGCCGCCGCCTTGCGTATCGCCTCGGGGCTGGGCGCGTCGTAGATGCAGAAGGTCCGGGTCTTGTCCTCGTCGACGAACGAGCGGATCCAGGTCACGCCGTCCTCGGCGTTTCGATCGACGATCTCACGGCAGAGATCCGCCCCACCGTCCGACACCGGAATGTGCAGGCCCTGCGGAAAGGTGCGCTGCACCACGTATCGCGGCATTTGGTTCCTCCTCTTAGGCCGCCGCTTGAACATGCAGCCAACCTAGGGCCGGCCCCCGAGGCAGGCATCGGGAAGACCACCGATATTGGCCCTGCCCACCGCCCATCTTGGGTCGGCGCATCGCGCGACATGGGTCGGCGCGTCGCGCAACCATGCTCGATCGATGGAGGGCTGATCGACCCCGTCGACCCGATGATCGTCACCAGGCTGTTCGAGGGGGTCGAGTGACGCCCTAGCCGATCATGGTCGAGGTCGAGGTTCCGGGCGCGACCATCGGCAGGCACTCCGCGTCTCCTGGAATCGGCACGTGGTGCAACGCCGGGCCGGGTTCGGTGAGCAGCTCGTCGACCGAGTCGGCCACGCGCACGCCGCAGGCGCGGGCGAGCGCCGGCCAGTCAGGACGCGCTCCCAACTCGGCGGCGAAGGCGCCGCTGTAGAAGCGATCCTGCTGGGCGCGGACCATCCCCAGCGACTGGTTGTCGAGCAGCAGCACCTTGACCGGAAGATCCTCGACCGCGGCGGTGACCAGCTCCTGCATGTGCATCAGCAGCGACCCGTCGCCGGTGACGCACACGACCTGACGGCCGGCCGCTGCGGCTTGGGCGCCGAGCGCCGCCGGCAGACCGAACCCCATCGTCCCGGCGCCGCCGGAGGTGATCCACCGACGGCCGCCGCCCAGCGACAGCCGGTGTGCGGCCCACATCTGGTGCAGGCCCACATCGGTCGTGACGACCGCGTCCTCGTCGAGCATGGTGTCCAGGTCATCGAGCGCGGCCTCGCCCTCGTGCGCCGGAGCAGGCGGGACCGGATCCGCGGCCAGCCGCTCCCGGATCCTCGTCCACCAAGCAGACCGATCGGGCGCCGTGCCCAGCTCGGTCGAGATCGCTTCGAGCGTCGTTCGCGCGTCAGCCCAGATCGCGATCTCGGGCGTCACGAGCTTGCCGAGCTCGGAGGCATCCGCGTCGATGTGGATCACGCGCGCGTGCGGCGCAAAGCCGTCGAGGTTGCCGGTGAGCCGATCGTCGAACCGCGCGCCGACCGCCAGGATGCAGTCGGCCTGATGCAGTGCCCAGTTTGCGACGCGGGCGCCGTAGACGCCCGGCATGCCCAACCAGCCGCGCCGGCCGCCGCATTCGAGGCCCTGAAGCGTGGTCACGTAGGGGACGTCGGCGGTAACGGTGAACGCGGCCAGCTGCTCGTGCGCCCGGGCCGCGACGACACCGCCGCCGGCCAGCACTACCGGTCGCGAGGAGCACTCGATCAACTCAGCGGCAGCCCTCGCCAGCCCCGCCGGCGGCGAACACGACGAGACACGAACATGTTCGATCCGCGGAACCAGCCCGCGCCACGACGCGACGGGAGCCTTCGCGAGGTCAACCGGGATCTCGAGCAACACCGGCCCGCGCCGCCCGCTCGACGCGAGCCCGACGGCGGTATCGAACAGCGCCCCCAGGTCTTCGCCGTGCCGGGCGGTGCTCGAGTGCTTGACCACCGGAATCGCCATCCCCGCGACATCCGTTTCCTGAAAGGCCATCGTTCCGGCGAGGTGAGTGGCGACCTGGCCGCAGATGAACACGACCGGCAAGGAATCCATCCACGCATCCGCGACGGCGGTCAGCAGGTTGACGGCCCCCGGCCCGGACGTCGCCAGCGCCACACCCGGCCTGCCGGTGACGCGTGCCCACCCCTCCGCGGCGTGTCCCGCGGCGGCCTCATGACGGGTCAGGACGTGCCGGATCCGGCTCGCGGCCAGGGCGTCGTACAGCGGCAGCGCGGCACCCCCGGGCACACCGAAGACGGTGTCGATTCCGTGGCCCGCGACCGCTTCGATCAGGGCATCGGCGGCACGCATTCGCAACTCCTCCCGTGCCGGCGAGACGGGCGGAACGGAGAAGCGAGTACGAGGAAGTGCGATGGCATGACAGCCTCCATGGACGCGATGATCGGAGAGAGAGCCCCGCGCGCCTAGCGCGGGAGTACGAGCACGACGAGACCGACGGCGAACGCGCGGATGTCGGTCACAGGCTCCACGAGCCTGATCATATCCCACGATCCTCGGTACCTTGGAGCCGTGCCCGCGCTGTCCGCAGTTCCCGCCTGCGAGCCCACTCGCCTCCGCGTGCTGGTGGCGGAGGACATCGGCGATCCGGGTGTCGAGCTGCTTCGTGAGCATTTCGACGTCGAGCTGGGCGTCGGGTGGTCGCGCGAGGAGCTCGAGGAGCGGATCGGCGAGTTCGACGGGGTTCTGATCCGGTCGGCGACGAAGCTCGACGCGCCGCTGATCGCGCGGGCCGAGCGGCTCCGGGCGGTGGGCCGGGCCGGGGTCGGGGTCGACAACGTCGACGTCGACGCCGCCACCAAGCGCGGAATCATCGTCGCCAACGCGCCGCAGTCGAACGTGATCACCGCGGCCGAACACACGATGGCGCTGCTGCTGGCGCTCGCCCGCAATGTGCCGCAGGCCCACGCGTCGCTGACCGGCGGCAAGTGGGAGCGGTCGAAGTTCTCCGGCGTCGAGCTGCACGAGAAGACGCTCGGGATCCTCGGGTTCGGCCGGATCGGCCAGCTCGTTGCCCATCGCGCGCTCGCGTTCGGGATGCACGTGCTCGCGTACGACCCGTACGTCGGCGCGGAGCGCTACCGGGAGCTCGGGGTGGAGAAGGCGGAGTCCCGCGACGAGGTCTACGCCACGGCTGACTTCATCACGCTGCACCTGCCGAACACGCCAGACACGAAGGGCTGGCTCGACGCGTCGGCGCTCGCCAAATGCAAGGACGGCGTGCGGATCCTCAACGTCGCCCGCGGACCGCTGGTCGTCGACGCCGACCTCCAAGCCGGGCTCGACTCGGGCAAGGTCGGCGGCGCGGCGCTCGACGTGTTCACCTCCGAGCCCGTCACCGACCACCCGCTGTTCGCCTACCCGAACGTGATCGTCACACCGCACCTCGGCGCCTCGACCGCCGAAGCCACCGACCGCGCCGGCTACCAGGCCGCCGAGCAGGTGATCGCCGCGCTCACCGGCGGGGTGATGACGAGCGCGGTCAACGTCCCGGCAATCGCTCCCGAGGACATGGACGTGCTGGCCCCGTTCGTCTCGCTCTGCGGAAAGCTCGGGAAGATCGCGATCGCGCTCGCCGAGGGCTCATCGATCGACCGGGTCAGGATCGAGTTTATGGGCCGGATCGCCGAGCGCGACACCCGTCTGCTCTCGATCCATGCGCTGATCGGCGTGCTCAGCGGCCACACCGAGGAGGAGGTCGGAGTTGTCAACGCGCCCGCGCTGGCCGAGGAGCGAGGGATCGAGCTCGTGGAGACCAAGACCTCAACCGTCCACGACTACAGCGATCTGGTCCGCGTGACGATCGATTCCGGCAACACCAGCGTCCGGGTCGCCGGCACGCTGCACGGAGGGCGCAGCCGGCCGCACCTGCTCGAGGTGTGGGGCCAGCGCTTCGACCTCGAGCTCGAGCATCAGATCACGGTGTTCCGCTATCGCGACGTCCCGGGGATGATCGGCCGCGTCGGCACCTGCTTCGGCGAGCACGGCATCAACATCGTCGCCACCGCGGCGGGACGGGACACAGACGATTCCGCGCCCGACCAGGCGCGACTCCAGGTCATGGTGATCACGACCGACGAGCCCGTCCCCCACGAGGTGATCGAGCAGATCGCCGCTACCGACGGTTTCGAGGCTGGCCGAACCGTCACGCTGTAGTGTGAACGGCAGCCGTGCCGGCGACGATTACAGCTGAGGAAGAAGTAATCAACCCTCACCACGAGCGGCGCTGGCTGATTCTCGCGTTGCTCGGGACCGCGCAGCTGATGGTCGTGCTCGATGCGACCGTCGTGAACATCGCGCTCCCATCCGCGCAGAAGGCGCTCGGCTTCTCGGACGCGAACCGGCAGTGGATCGTCACCGCGTACTCGCTGACGTTCGGCAGCCTGCTGCTCCTGTTCGGCCGTTTCGGCGACCTGTTCGGCCGGAAGCGCACGCTGATGATCGGCCTGGTCGCGTTCGGGATCGTCTCGGCGATCGGGGGCGCGGCGCAGAGCTTCGGGATGCTCGTGACCGCCCGCGCGTTCCAGGGCGCGGCGGGCGCGCTGCTGGCGCCGTCAGCGCTGTCGCTGCTGACGACGACGTTCACCGAACCGCGGGAGCGCGGCATCGCGTTCGGGGTCTACGGCGCGGTCGCCGGCGCCGGCGGAGCGGTCGGGCTGCTGCTCGGCGGCGTGCTGACCGAGTACCTGTCGTGGCGCTGGTGCCTGTATGTGAACGTGGTGATCGCGGTCCCCGCCGTGTGCGCCGCGATGGTGCTGCTCACCAATGAGGTTCCCGCTGTGCGTCCGAGGCTCGACGTCCCGGGTGCCGTCGCCGTGTCGCTTGGCCTGTTCCTGATCGTCTTTGGCTTTTCGCAAGCCGAGCCGCGCGGATGGACGGACTGGGAGACGCTCGGATCCCTGATCGTGGGCGTGATCTTCCTGATCGTGTTCGTGATGATCGAACGGCGCTCCGCCCATCCCCTGCTCCCGCTGCGGATCGTGCTCGACCGCAACCGCGGCGGCTCGTACCTGTCTGTGCTGATCTCCGGCGCCGGGCTGTTCGGCGTATTCCTGTTCCTCACCTACTACCTCCAGAAGACCCTCGGCTACAGCCCGGTGGCGACGGGCCTGGCCTTCCTGCCGATGGTGGCGATGATCGTCATCGGCTCGACGACCTCGAACGCGGTGCTGCTGCCGCGCTTCGGGCCCAAGCCGCTCGTCCCCACCGGGATGGTGCTGGCGTCACTCGGCATGGTGATCCTCGCGCAACTCGGCACGCAGTCGACCTACGCCGGGCACATCCTGCCGGCACTGCTCGTGATCGGTCTCGGGCTCGGGCTGATCTTCGCGCCGTCGATCAACACCGCGACCTTAGGCGTGAGCCAGGACGACGCCGGCGTGGCCTCGGCCACCGTGAACAGCTGCCAGCAGGTCGGCGGCTCGATCGGCACCGCGTTCCTGAACACGATCGCGACGACTGCGGTGGCAAGCTATCTCGTCGGCAAGGCGCCCACACCGGTGGTCGTGGCACAGGCGGCGGTCCACGGCTATACGGTCGCGTTCTGGTGGGCGGCCGGCATCTTCGCGCTCGGCGCGATCGTCTCTGGAACCCTGCTGCGGCCGGGCGTGGCGATGGCGGGGGCGGAGGCGGAGGCGCAAACGGTGGTGGTGGCTGCGTGAGCACGGTCGTGACGATCTCCGCGTCCTACGGCGCCGGCGGCAGCTGGGTCGGGCCGCACGTCGCGGAGCAGCTGGGATGCCGGTTCATCGACCGGGCGATCCCGGTGCAGGTGGCCGAGCGGCTGGCCGTGCCGGTAGCGCATGCCGAGGCCCACGACGAAACGGCCGCCCCGCGGTTCACGCGCCTGCTGGCCCGCCTGCCGAACACGAGCGGCGTCGTCGTGCCCGAAGCAACCAAAGCGGAGTTCTGTCGCGAGACCGAGCGTCTCCTGCTCGAGGCCGCCGACGAAGGAGATGTGGTCATGCTCGGACGCGCCGCCGCGATTGTGCTCGGCGACCGCCCGGGAGCCTTCCACGTACGGCTCGACGGGCCCGAGGAGGCGCGCGTGTTCCAGGCGATGCAGATCGAGCAGATCGACGAGGACGAGGCCCGGCGCCGGCAACGCAACTCTGACCGCGCGCGGACGGATTACGTCAAGCACTTCTACCGCGCCGATCCGCGCGATCCGAGCCACTACCACCTCGTGCTCAGGTCCACCGAGTTGCCGCTCGAGACCTGCGTCGAGCTGATCGTTACCGCCGCCCGGGCTTAGGCATGTCAACGTTGATCGGGCCGTTGCGGCGGGCGGTGCAGATCGCGCCCGACCGGGTCGCGGTTCGCTGCGGCGAGGTGGCGCTGACCTACGGCCAGATGTGGGAACGCACCCGCCGGCTGGTAGGAGCACTGCACGCGCTCGGCGTCGACGCGGGTGACCGCGTGGCGGTGGTCGGTCGCAACTGTCATCGCTACCTCGAGCTGTATCAGGCCGTGCCCGGAGCGGGGATGGTGCTGGTCCCGCTCAACCAGCGTCACACGGCGGCCGAGCTCGCTTATGCGCTCGAGGACTCGGGCGCTGGGGTCCTGTTCGCCGGGTCCGGGGTCGACTATCCGGAGGGAGTGGTCGAGCGGGTGATCGACCTCGACGAGGGTTACGAGTCACTGCTGGCCGGTGGGACGCCGGCGGCGTTTCCCGACCGGTTGCCCGATGACTCGGTGGCCGGGCTGTTCTACACCGGGGGAACGACCGGCACCGCGAAGGGGGTGATGCTGACGCATCGCAACCTGACCGCGAACGCGCTCCACTTCCAGGCCTCGTTCCCGTTCCGCGATGACACGCGCTGGCTGGTTGCGGCGCCGCTGTTCCATGCGGCGGGGTCGATCGCGGTGCTCGCGATCGTCTGGCACGCGGGCGGTCACGTCGTGCTGCCGGCGTTCGATCCGGGCGCGGCGCTCGATCTGATCGAGCGGGATGGGGTGACGGCCACGCTCCTGGTGCCGACGATGCTCGCCGCGCTCACCGAGGAACAGCTCGCCCGCCCCCGGGAGGTGTCGACGCTCCGGTTGATCAGCCACGGTGGCGCGCCGGTCGCGACCGAGACGCTCCGGCGCGCGCACAGCGCATTCCCGGACGCCGAGCTGATGCATCTCTACGGCACTACCGAGACCTCACCGATTGCGACCGTGCTGTCGAACGAGGAGCTCATCCTCGAGGAGCCCCAGGCCCGTTCCTGTGGCCAGGCGGCAGTGGGAGTCGAGGTCGCAGTCCTCGATCGAGCGAGCCAGACCGGCGAGCCAGCCGCCCCCGGGACCGTCGGCGAGGTTGCGATCCGTGGCGACAACGTGATGGCCGGCTACTGGAACCAGCCCGAGGCGACGGCAACCGCGCTGACCGGCGGCTGGTACCACACCGGCGACCTCGGATACATGGACGACCGCGGATTCCTCTACCTCGTCGACCGAGCGAAGGACATGATCGTCACCGGCGGCGAGAACGTCTACAGCATCGAGGTCGAGGAGACGCTCTACCTTCACGTCGGCGTCCTCGAGGCGGCCGTGTTTGGGATCCCGGACGAGCGCTGGGGCGAGGCGGTTCATGCCGTCGTCGTGCCCCGCGTGGACGTCGACGAGGCCGAGCTCCTGGCTCACTGCCGGGCGCGGATCGCCACCTACAAGGTCCCCAAGCGGATCGAGCTTCGCACCGAGCCGCTGCCCAAGTCGGGCGCGGGCAAGGTGCTCAAGCGCGAGCTGCGGGCGCCGTACTGGGCCGGCCGGGAGACAATGATTGCCGGTGCGTGACGGCCTCGGGCAGCGGACCGCTCGCGCCGGCAACGTCGAGCCGGCGCACGCGCCGGCTTAGCACGGGCGCGAACGTCACGATCGCCCCGAGAACGCCGGCGCCCATCAGCGTCGTCCGTGCTCCGAGGCCGGCGCTGATCGGCCCCGTCAGCGCGTAGGAGAGAGGGAGCAGCCCGATCGAGATGAGCCAGTCGAGACTCGACACCCGGCCGAGCAGGTGCGACGGGACGTGACGCTGCTTCGCGGTCGCCCACGCGATCGTGCCGGCGGTCTCGAGCGTGTTGAAGATGACGCTCGCGAGCATCAGGCCCCAGAGCCGATTCGACAGGCCGTACCCGGCCACCGCCAGCGTCCCGAGCGTCCACACCCCGTACATGAACCTGAGGCTGCGACGTGGGAGGCCAAGCTGGCCGATCGCGAGTGCGCACGCAAGCGAGCCGAGACCGCCGGCGGCGAAGATCAGGCCCAGATCGGTCGCGCCGTCGGCGAACCGGTGCTTGACCACGAACGGCAGGAGCACCTCGGTCGGGCCCATGAACAGCAGGTACGCGACTGCCGCGCTGACGAGAGTCGCCCACAGCCAGGGCTGCTGTCGGACGTAACGAAGGCCGGCCTTGATCTCGCGGGCCCCGGATCGAGCCCCCGGCGAGGACGTGGACGCGGCCGAAGCCGGTGACGGCGACATCGCCAGCAGCGCGGCGACCGAGATCGCGAAAGACGCGGCGTCAAGGCCGAACGCCCAGCCGGCGCCGACCGCGCCAACCAGCAGACCGCCGGCGGCAGGCCCAGCCAGGCGCAGTGCCAGCGGCCGGATCAGCTGATCGAGCGAGTTGGCCTGGGCCAGTGCGTCGGGCGGCAGCAGTTGCGGCACGAGCGCATCGGACGCCGGATTGAAGAAGGCGGTGGCCGCGCCGTAGACGACGGCTACCACCAGCAGCTCCCACAGCTTCAGCGCCCCCGTAACCGCAAGTGCCGCCAAAGCCGCCAAGACGAAAGCCCGCGCGATGTCCGCGACGAGCATCACCAGCCGGCGGTCACATCGGTCGCTGACCGCACCGCCGATCAAGAGGCAAACGATCGTCGGGACTGTCATCGCGATCCCAACGGTCGCGAGCGCGGTCGGGGCATCCGACAGCGTGTAGACCTGCCACGCGAGCGCCACCAGGAACAGCCCGTCGCCGAGCAGCGACACCGACAGCCCGCCGACGAGCAACCGGTAGTCGCGGTGTCTCAGCGGCGCGAGCAGACGGACACGGCTGAACCCACCGGGCCGGTCCAGCCCCTCGTAGCTCTGTTGCATGGACTCAGTCCGAGGCCGTCGGGAGCGCTTTCCCCTCGGCGGCGCCGGCCCGGTCCTCGAGGAAGCGGATCAGTCGCTCGGTCTCCATCGGCCTGGCGAAGTAGAAGCCCTGACCGGTGTCGCATCCCAGCTCCTTGAGCGTGGCCGACTGCTCGGGGAACTCGATACCCTCGGCCACGACCTCGAGTGCGAACGTCTCGCCCAGGCTCAGAACCGCGGAGGCGAGCCCGGAGGTCACCGGTGATGCGCCGGCGGCCAGCAGCGAGCGATCCATCTTGAGGACGTCGAGCGGGAGCATGCTCAAGGAGCTCAGCGACGAGTACCCGGTCCCGAAGTCGTCCATCGCCAGGCGGACGCCGAGCGCACGCAGCTCGTTGAGCCGGCTGATCGCCAGCTCGGTGTCGGTCATCATCACCGACTCGGTGATCTCGAGCGTCAGCGCCTCGGGCTCGAGCCCGGCGTCGGCGAGCGCGGTGGCGACGTCGCTGACGATCTCGGAGTGGAACAGCTGCTTGACCGACAGGTTGATGCCGATCGACGGCAAGGTCGAGCCGGTCATCCGCGCCCGCAGAGCGCGTGCCTGCCGGCAGCCCTCGCGTAGCACCCAGCGCCCGATGTCCACGATCAGTCCGCTCTCCTCGGCGAACGGGATGAACTCGATCGGCGGGATCAGCCCGCGCGTGGGATGACGCCAGCGCAGCAGCGCCTCGACGCCGGTCACCGTGTCGTCCTCGAGCCGCACGAGCGGCTGGTAATGAAGCTCGAACTCCTCGCGCTCGAGTGCCCGCTGCAGGTCGGCGCGCAACTCGAGGCGGGCGACCACGCGGTCGTGCATGGCCGGCTCGAACAGCCGGTAGCCGCCCTTGCCCTCGGCCTTCGCGATGTACATCGCGGCATCGGCGTTGCGGATCAGCTCGTCGGCGTCCGTGGCGTTCCCCGGCTCGACGACGGAGATGCCGAGACTGGCCCGGATCACCAGGTGGCTCCCGCCGAGCTCCAGCGGACGGCTGAGCGAGCCGAGGATGCGCTCGGCGGTCTCGACCGCCACCTGCGGATCGGCGACGTCCTCGAGCAAAATCGCAAACTCGTCGCCGCCGAACCGGGCGGCGGTGTCGGCGGCGCGGATGCTCGCGGAGACGCGCTGTGCCACCTCGAGCAGGACCCGATCGCCGACGGCGTGCCCGAGGCTGTCGTTGACGGTCTTGAAGTCGTCGAGGTCGACGAACAGCACGGCCATTCCGACGCCGTCGCGCAGCGTCCTCGCCACCGCGTGGCGTACCCGTTCGTTGAACAGCGCTCGGTTGGCGAGATGCGTGACCGGATCGTGGAACGCCTGGTGGGCCAACTGCTCCTCGAACGCCTTGCGCTCTGAGACGTCGCGGCCGTTGAGCACGATTCCGCCGACCGCGCTGTCTCCGAGCAGATCCGCGTGCAGGATCTCGAAGTGACGCAGGCCGCCGTCCTTGTGCGCGAGCAGGCAGTCGATCACCTCGGCACGGCCGGTCGCGCCGGCGCCGTCGATCAGCCGGCGCAACAGGCGCCCCTGCTCATCGGGATGGAGCAGCTGCTCGAACGGGCGGCCGGTGACCTCCTCGACCGTGTACCCGAGCACGCGCTCGATCGACGGGCTCTGGTAGAGGACCTTGTTGTCGGCGTCGATCACCGTGATCAGGTCGCTGGAGTTCTGCACGAGCGTCGCGAATCTCGCCTCGCTCGTGCGGCGGTGGACCTCCGCGGCGAGCTCGCTGCTCGACAGCGCGAGCGAAACCTGATGCGCGAGCGTGCGCAGGGCGTACCGCGTCTCGTCGTCGTGGGCGGCGTCGCCGGCGAGGATCATCGTCAGGCCCGCGTCTGACGCGCCGCCGCCGGCACGGAGCTCGAGGAACAGAACGGGATCGTTGCCCGCCGCCAGCCTCAGCTGTTCACGGACGTGAGGCGGAAGCTTCAGCACCCCGCCGGCGCCGGAGACGGCCACGAACGTCGCGGCGTCGTCGGACAAAACCCACTCGGACAGGGAGCCGCCCTGGTCGAGCTGCATCGCACGACCCTCCTCAGCGGAGACACGGCACACCCGCGCCTCCACGTTCGCGCCACCAAAGTTGACGACCGCCTCGAGCGCGGCGGTGACGATGTCCTCCGGCGCGTTCGCGCCGACAAGCAGACCGCCGGCAGCGCTGAGCGCCCGCTCGCGTGCGACCGAGCTTTCGCGCTGGCGGACGAGCCCGGTCATCCGGGCGACGACGAGCGAGAACAACACGGCCGACGCGCCGACGACGAACAGGAGGTCCCAGTTGCGGGTCGGGATCACCTTGATGATCTCGAGCGCCGGGGCGATCAGAGTCGCGCCGGCGAGCAGCGCGAGGCGGAGCCAGGTCAGGCGTGGCTGGCGACTCGTCTCCTCCTCTGAGAGCTCCCGCATCGACGGGTGCAGCGCCGCCGCGCCCCAGAAGAGATAGAAGAAGATCCAGCCCCCGTCGAGCCACAGCTGATGGTTGTAGGCGTTATGCAGCGTCAGATAGCCGTACGTGTCGTCGGTGACCAACATCGACACGATTCCGGCGATCAGCAGGTAGAACGCCGGCCGGCGCTTACCGCCGTCGACGGCCAGGCGTATCCCCGCGCCGAGCAGGATGATGTCGCCCATCGGGTAGCCGATCGAGACCAGCTTCGGCAGCAGACTGAGCGTCTTGTCGTGGACGTACGGGGCGATCAGCAGAATCCCGGAGACGAGCGCCAGCCCCAGCGTCATGATCAGCGCGTCGACTGCCCCCGGGCCGTCCGCGCGCTGATTGCGGCGACGGACGAGCAGCATGATGCCGGCCATCAGCACCGGGTACATCGTCAGGTAAACCGCATCGCCGAACGACGGGAACGGGACGGAGACGTTGAACAGGATCCGGATGCTGTACGTGTAGACGTCGCCGACCCAGAACAGGAACACGCCAAAGACGAGCAACCACCACGCCAGCTGGGCGCGAGGCCGGAACAGCCGGATGCCGACGACCATCGCGACCAGTCCGTACAGGCCCACCCCGTTGATCACCAAGGGGCTGCCCTCAAAGGGCGGCACGAATACGTAGAGACCGGTGACAAACGCGCTGGACGCCAGGAAGATCCACCACAGGTGACGGCGGTCGGCGGCGCCGACCAGTTCTCGAGTGCGCGCCATCAGACCGCCCCCTACTCCGCCGCAGCGGGTCGGAGCTTGAATCGTTCGGCGACCTCGCCGAGCACGACGCACAGATGATCGATCTGCTCGTCGGTGTTGGCGGCGGTCACCTGCAGGCGGAATCCGACCTCGTCGCGCGGGACGAGCGGATAGACCGCCATCGTCACGTAGATGCCGCGGTCGAACAGGAGGTTGCCGACCTCGTCGACGCTGTCGGCGTCGGCCAGCGGAATCTCGATGATCGGGAAGCCCGACTGGTTCGGGGTGTAGATGCCGAGCTCGCGGACCCGATCGAGTACGCGGCCGGTGAGGCGGTGGAGATTCGCGCGGAGCTGATCGCCTCGCGCATCGTTGACGCGCAGTCCCTCGATGACGGTGGCGAGCGAGGCGACCGGCGAGGGGCCCGAGTACAGGTACGGGGGCGCCGCGGTCTTCAGCACCTGCTTGAGCGCGGTCGGGCAGGCGATGAATGCCAGCAGGGACGAGTAGGCCTTGGAGAAGCCGCCGACCAGGACGACGTTCTCGTAGCTCTCCGCGGCGTGGCGGACGATGCTATTGCCGCGTACGCCGTAGTCGCATGGCTCGTCCGGCGAGCGCTCGCCGACCACGCCGAAGCCGTGGGCGTCGTCGACATACAGGATCACGTCGTGCTCGCGCGCCAGCGCGGCGAAGGCCGCAAGGTCCGGCGCGTTCCCCGTCATGCTGTTGACGCCGTCGATACAGATCATCCCCGGGCGCCGCCAGCTCGAATCTCGCAGCAGCGCCTCGAGGTGGTTCAGGTTCTCGTGCGCGAAGCGTTCGATGGTGGCGCCGCGCGCTTGCGCGAGCGCGCACCCGTCGTAGATCGTCTTGTGCGCGCGGCTGTCGAGGAACACCGTCCCGCCGCCGGCAAGCACCGGGATGACGGACATGTGGATGTGGGTGATCGTCGGCAGCAGCAGGCTGTCCTCGCAGCCCAGGAGCGCGGTGAGCTGGTCCTCGATCTGCTCGTACAGGACAGGGCTGCCGAGCAGACGCGACCAGCTCGGGTGCGTGCCCCACCGCCGCAGGTACTCGGGGACCGCGGCGATGATCTCCTCATCGAGATCGAGCCCAAGGTAGTTGCAGGAGGCGTAGTCGGTGAGCCACTGGTTCCCGACGCGGATCTGACGACCGTCGATCTCGTCGATGACCGCGTCGAGCATCCGGTGCGAGTACTGCAGGCGGGCCAGGTCCTCGGTCGAGCGGATCCAGCGCTCGAGCCAGCGGTCGTGGTGGCGCTCACCCCAACGCAGCGCGTCGTGCGGATCGACCGCCGCCGGCGCATGGGAGCGATGCCCGCCGGGCTGGGCGTGCAGGCTGGGTTCGCTGACATCGGGATGACGCATCAGCCCGCTTATCGGTCAGACGGCGCGGGACTGAAGCTTTCCCCGCGCAGGTGGCCGGGTTGACGCGTCGGAAGCTCAGGAGCGGCGGCGCGATCGAGGGGACGCACCCACGCGGGCGCGTCCCCTCCGGCTATCGCGTCGGTCCTACCGTCGCGCGCGCGACAGCAGGGCGTGCATCGACTTGTTGTGTCCCCGGAACAGCGAGCCGAACCCGCCGAACACCTGCGCGAAGTTCGGCGTGCCCCATCCGGTGGCCGCATCCCATCCCGGTGCAGCGCTGTAGCCCGGGATGTTGTCGAGCGAGTTGTTGCCGACGGTCACGTCGTGGTACCCGCGACCGCTCGCGCCGAGCGCATACGCGTACAGATCGAGCAGCCCGATCCCGTGTCCTGCGAGCTGGTCGAGGTCGGCCACGACCCCGGCCCAGGACGGGGAGCCTTCGCTCGTGCCGCCGATCCCGTAGTAGCCGGGGGTGAGGACCGGCAACGACAGGTAGATCAGGATCGGCGTGTTCGGATCGGCATTCCAGGAAACGTCCGGGATGCCGCGGAAGCCGCCGAGCTCGTGCTGGACCGACCGTGGCAGGAACGCCTGATAGATCGGCTCGCGGAACTGCTGGCTGACGCCGCCGCCGGTGGCCGCGTCCCCCTGGTTCCAGACGGTCTCCGACTGGTAGTTGCCGCTGGTGTCCGCGGTCAGGCTGGTCCCGCCGATCGCGCCGACGAGCGGCGAGGCCGCCGGGAAATTCACCGTCGGGAACGGGTAGATCGTCGACAGGTCCGACTCCAGGTTGGCGTCGCCGGCGTCGCCGGTGGACGCAAGGGCGGTCACGCCCATCGCCGCGGCGCGGGCATAGCTCCGGTTGAAGTCGTTGATGACCTGCTCGCCGGCCGGGTTGAACAGCGTGTTCTCGGTGGCGCCCCAGCTCTCGGAGATGACGTTCCCGAGGTGATGGTCGAGCGCGTAGTTGATGAGCTCGTCGAACTCGGGCAGGCCCTGGACGCCCTCGGTCTCGTCGACCGGGCTCGTCAGCAGCACGATGCTTGCCTTCGGGGCCATCGCGTGCGCCCACTCGACGTCGAGGGTCGTCTCCTCGGCCCAGCCGATCTGATCGCCGCCGTCGGGCGCGTTGGGATCGAACGGCACCGTCCCCAGCGGCGCCAGGATCTTGAACGACGGCGGGTCGGGCAGGCCGTAGCCGGCATCGAACGTCTTCAGGTCAGACTGAATCGTCGGGCTCCCGAAGGAGTCGATGATCACGATCGACTGGCCCTTGCCCTGATCGCCGCGGTTCGTGAGCTGGTCGACCCCGTACGCGTGCTGGATCTCCTGGGGGCTGTAGCAAGGCCCGAGGCCGGCTGCCCGGCACTGAGCGTCGGTCGGAGGCGTCGTCCCCTGCGATTCGAGCCCGTCTATCTCCAAGAAGCGCTTCTGGCTCTGCGACTGGCCACTGATAGACCGCACGCGGGGCGTTCTCGCCCCGCTCGCGCCACCTACAAAAACGAGAGCTGCCAGCGCGACAGCTCCGATCGTCGAAAGGACGACTCGTCTCGACACTGCTCCTCCTCCTTCTCGCGTCCGCGTGATTCCCCAGTGATCACAGATCGATTGGCGGCGGGATCCTATCCACACCGGCCGGGGGAGTGCGCAACCGAAGCCGGTCAGCGCGAGCTGGGGTATAACGTCCGCCCACACCGATGGCCCGGTTGCCGTACATCGACCCTGATCACGCCGAACCGCACGTCGCCGCGGTACTGCGTAAGGCCCCGAACCTCGGCGTGTTCCGCATGGTCGCGAACGCCCAGGGCGCGTTCCCGGCCTGGATGCGCTTCGGCGGCACGCTGTTCGACCCCGACGAGCTCGATCCGCTCCTTCGCGAGCTCGCGATCGCGCGCGTGGCCGCGATGACGCCCGGCGCGGATTACGAATGGGTCCAGCATGCCGCGATCACGCTCGCCGTCGGCGGCACCCAGGAGCAGCTCGACGCGATCCAGCGCGGCGATCTGGACGCCGACGCTCTCGGCGACGACGGGCGGCTCGTGGTCGCATTCACCACGCAGGTCGTGCGCGACGCCGCCCCCGACGAGGAGACATTCGCGGCGATGACCGCGCGCTTCACGCCGCGCGAGCTCATGCACCTGCTCCTGGTGATCGGGCAGTACATGATGCTCGGCCGGATCATGGCCACGACCCAGATCGATCTCGAGCCGGCCCTCGCCGGCGAGCTGCTCCAAAGCACCACCGACGCGCTCTCGCGCAACCGCTCCTAGAGCCCACGCGGTCCGCTAATTAGCTGCCTCATACGACATTTCGCGCGAGTCGGGCTGGCCTTGCCGAGCTGTGCACGACTATCGTGCACAGCTCGGCTGGGCGGCGCCGTGCGGCGCCATTTGTCGCGTTAAGCAGCAGGTTCCAGCGCGCGCCCGGCCCCGCACGTGCACCCGCGTCACCGCCGATCAGAACATGCGTGGCGGGCCAAACGAGCGCGATCGCCGACGCCGTGGCCCGGGAGGCATGCCCCACATGCTTGACGGACCACAACCCCCCAGGGTACGGGTGAAATGGCCCGTCACGCAGGTCGCCAACCGGCGTCGGGCGTCGGTGGTCCAGCGGGGAATCGATCGTCAAGCTATGGCGCCGTCCAGCGCTCGGGCACGAGCACGACCCGGAACCCGTCCGGATCCTCGAAGGTGACTCCGTGCTCGTCCCAGTACGGGTTCGCGGCGCGGACCGGATCGACGCGCGAGGCGGCTCGACACGGCCCGCACGGTCTCCTCGTCGCCGAGGTAGAACACGAGCAGCGACTCGGGGTGCGGGGCGGGAGCGCCGTGCTCGCCGCCGGCGGTGAGCTCGAGGTGGGCGCCCGTGCCCGGGACCTCGAGGAACACGCCGTCGTAGCCGTCGTGCTCGTGAAAGCCGCCGACCTCCCTCAAGCCGAGGCCGTCGCGGTAGAACCGAACGAGCTCGTCGAGGCGCTCGGTGTGCCGGGCCACGCGCAGCTGCATCAGACCTCCTTCACCAGTATCGCGCGGGTGTAGAGCAGATCGAAGCCCCGGCGCTGCACGTTCTCCTGCGACTTCGAGCCCGGCAGCGTGGTGACGACGCCGATGTCGCAACCCGCGGCAGCGGCATCCGCAAGCCGGGCGGACAGCATCGCGCTCTGGACTCCGCGGCGGCGATGAGCCGGCGCGGTCGCCGAGCCGGCGAATTGGGCGACACCGTCCGCGATGCGCAAGCTCGCTCCGCCGGCGATCTCCCCGTCGCGCAGCGCCACATAGCGCACGACGCCGGCGACCGTGAAGTCACGCTCGGCCCGCTCGATCACGTCGCGAGGGAACTCCTCGTGCTGCGGCAACCCTTCCACGTCCGGATGGGCGAAGCCGTCCGCGACGACATCGAGCCACATCTCGAACTCATCATCGGCGGTGAGGCGGACCTCGACCCCAGGCGGCATGACTCGCTCGGGCTGGCCCTCGACTGCCAGCCCGAGCACGTTCTCGAACGACACGAGGCGGTAGCCCCGTTCGGTCAACAGGGCGCCGGTCGCGGGTTCAGCAAGGTGCGCCAGCTCGACCTGCACCGGTGCGCCACACGCGGCGAACGCGTGCTCGATCTGGTCGAGGGCAGCCTGGCTCGGCACGTCGCCGAAGCCGAGGCCGGCAACCTTGTTGAACGGCGAGCCAGGCTCGGCAAAGCACGCCACACCGCCGGCGATCGGGGTCACGAAGCCGCCGGCGTCCGGATTGCGCCGCCGCGCGGCTTCGCCGGCCTCGGCGATCAGCTCCGCCTCGACCCGCTCGATTCGCTCCGCGAGCGCGGTGCTGCAGAACAGGGAGGGCGTTGCGGCGGTCACCTGCGGACCCTAACCGGTGTAGTGCGCCGCAATCTCGTCGCTGGTCGCCAGCCACACGCCTCGCCGAGGCATCGATGCGCCGGGTCCGCAATCATCTAGCTCTGAAGATGGGCAGTGCTGCGCGGGAGGGGACCGCCACCGGCCTCGTGGGCCGCGACCACGAGTGCGCGGTGATCGATGCGTTGCTCGACGGCGCCCTGGACGGCGAGAGCGGTGCGCTGGTCCTGCGCGCCGAGGCCGGGACGGGCAAGACCTCGCTACTCGACCACGCCGCCGATCGCGCGGACGCGCTCGCGGTCTTGAGGGTCGACTACCACCTCCGCAAGGTGTTCGCGAAGCTCGAGATCACCTCTCGCGCAGAGCTGGCGCGGTCCGACCTGGGTGAGCCCGTAGCCGCTGCCTGATCGGACCCAGGTGAGCCTCGATCAGGCTTGCGCTTCGCTCCGGGTCGACGAGCCACGGACCGTGTCCGCCCGGAACCACATGGAGCGCCGCCGCCGGGATCCTGGCGATCGAGGGCCGCGCACGGTCGGCGGACAGGTACGGGGCGTCGGATCCCCAGATGAACATCGTCGGCGTCGTGATCGCGGCCAGCTCGGCGCCGGTCAGCACGCTCTCGATCCGCGGCCGGCGGAAGCGGTCGATCGCGTGCATCAGCGAGCCGACCGTCGTTGCGTTCGACGGGCGGCGGGCTGACAGGCGCAGCGCCTCGATGAGCGCGTCGGGGGCGCCGGCCACCTCGCCACGGCCAAGCCCCTGGGCGAGCAGGCGGCGGTAGACCGGACGCGGGCTCGGGGACCGCAGCACGGCGACGCCCAGGCCGCGCACGGTCAGCAGCGACAGCGGCACCCGCACACGCACGCCCGGGAGCGCGACCGCCGGCTCCCCGATCGCGACGAGCTCCGAGATCCGTTCCGTGCCGCCGGCGGCGTGCCACAGCGCGAACATCCCGCCGAGCGAGTGCCCGACGACCGGCGCCTGATCGAGTCCGGCGGCGTCGAGAATGTCGTCGATCAGGTGACCGCGCGTGCTCGCGGACCTGACCGCGCCGATGCTCGACGGGTCCGATAACCCGTGGCCCGGAAGGTCGACCGCGAGCAATCGCCGGCCCGGCAGCGCGCCGAACAGCGGCGCCCATACCGCGGCGCTCAGCGACACCCCGTGGAGCAGAAGCAGCGGCGGACCGCTGCCGTGGGACAGGAGCCGGACGCGAAGGCCGGTCCTGGCGAGATCGAGAAACGTCTCGTCGACCGACACGCCGGCGGTCGCGAACAGTTCGGCCTCGGCGCCGCGAATGCGGTCCTCGAGGGTCATGCCCGGACGTCCCCGCGCGCGATCGCGGCCACGTTTGCGAGCCAGCCTCGCACGACCTGCTCCTCGTCGCGCTGAAGGCCGGACAGCGCGCTTCGCTCGAGCGCGCGCACCCGCCGGGTCGCGGTCTTCATCGTCGCGCGGCCCTGCTTCGTCGGCCGGAGCAGAACCACCCGTCGGTTCTGCGCGTCGCGCTCGAGCAGCCCGGCGCTCTCGAGCCTGAGGATCGCGGCGTGCATCGTCTGCCTGGTGACCTGGGCGATGCGCGCCAGGTCCGAGGTCGAGAGCTCGCGCCTGGTCTCGAACACGCTGAGGATCCCGTACTCCTGCGCCGACAGGCCGAGGTCGCCGACGCACTCGTCGAGCGCCGCGACGAAGCGCTGATGCGCGAGCCTGAACAGGTACCCGAGGTTCGCCTCCGGGCTCGGGCTCGGCGGTGCCTGAGTTGTCAGTGGTGCTGACACAATCCGGACTGTATCACAAGTTGTCAGGAGTGCTGACAACTTGCCCGGGGTTAGCCCGCCTCGGACTCGGGCGCTTTTCGGTGGCGGCGGAACCCGAACACGTGCTCGACGTGCTCGACCTCCTGCTCGGCACGCTGGACCTCATGTTCGGCCCCCGCGATGGGTCCGAGCATCTTCACGAGGTCCTGCATGGTGTCGGTGAGCCGGTCGACCGACGCCGTCAACGGGCCGACCGACGTGGCCAGCGTCTCGATCACCTCGACGTGATGCTCGATCGACTCCGTCGCCCGCTCCAGCGCCCTGACGGCGTCCAGCGTCTCGTGTTCGGTCTCTTCGAGCGGCCTGAGCGCGTCCTCATTCACCGCCCGAACGACGGACCGGACAGGTCGCAACACGAAGTCGAACACCGGCCACGAATGCTACCGGCGCGACCTCGCCGAGAACTGCGGATCCCATTCGTCCGCCGTCGGGTTACCCGGGTCAAGCTTTCACGCCGGGGCGACGAGGTATCCACCATGCCGAATCTTGCTCTTTCCTCTCCAAACCGCACCTACCGCCTCGTCACCCGCAGCGACTTCGACGGTCTCGTCTGCGCCGCCCTCCTGAAGGAGCTCGGGCTCCTGCACGAGATCCTGTTCGTCCATCCCAAGGACGTCCAGGACGGCAAGGTCGCCCTGACCGCCGACGACATCACGACGAACCTCCCCTACCGCCCCGAGGTCGCGCTGTCGTTCGATCACCACTCCTCCGAGGAGCTGCGCGTCGTCGAGGACACCGGCAACCGGGTCATGGCGGCGCATGCCGACTCCGCCGCGCGGGTCGTCTACGAACACTTCGGCGGGGCCGCGCGGTTCCCGCGGGTGAGCGTCGAGATGATGGAGGCCGTCGACCGCGCCGACGCCGCCCAGCTCTCGATCGACGACATCCTCAACGCCAAGGGCTGGATCCTGCTGAGCTTCCTGATGGACCCCCGCACCGGGCTCGGCCGCTTCCGCGAATTCCGCATCTCGAACTACCAGCTGATGATGGAGCTCATCGACAGCTGCCTGGAGCTCTCGATCGACGAGATCCTCGCGTCCCCCGACGTCGCCGAGCGCGTCGACCTCTATCACGAGCACGCCGCCGACGCCGTGGAGCAGATCCGGAGCTGCTCGACCGTGCGCGACAGCGTTGTGGTGCTCGACCTCCGCGACGAGGAGGTCATCCACCCGGCCAACCGGTTCCTCATCTACGCGCTGCACCCGCAGTGCAAGGTCTCGATCCACGTGCTGTGGGGCCGGGCGCAGCAGAACACGGTGTTCGCTGTCGGGCGCTCGATCCTCGACCGCTCCTCACAGGTGGACATCGGCGCGCTGATGCTCGCCCACGGTGGCGGCGGGCACGAGGCGGCTGGTACGTGTCAGATCGACAACGAGCGCGCCGAGGTGGTCCTCGACGAGCTGGTCCGGACGATCACCAGCGGCGAGCGCGTGCCGGTCGCCGGGTAGCGCAGCGCGGCACCCTCGCGGACCCGGCGCTCGAGCGAATCGAGCGACACGAGGTTGTCGGCGGTCGCGTGGCGCTGGTCGTGCTGGAGCGCCTCGTCACCCAGCTTGGCCATCTTGCACAGGGACGTCACCAGCACCATCGCCGCGACCCAAAGCCCTCCAACCAGCGGGACAATCGCTTCCAGCGGCACCGTCACCTCCAGCCCCTCGCGTTTGACTGCCTGTCGGAGCTGACAGTTACCCGCGCGACCGCTCGGCAAAACCGATAATCGCCCGACAGGCGGGCGATTCACCGGTGTGTCCGCCCGGTCGCGGACCGGCCACGGCTTACAGGTACATGCCCTGGCGCGGTCCGCAGGCCGCAGGCCTCGACGGCGCGCAGGCGGACTGGTTCATCGACCAGCTGAGTAGGCTCGTCGCGTGCCTGCGGGACGAGGAGACGGCGGGATGAGCTGGGGCCGCACGTTGCTCGTGCTCCAGAGCATCGGGTGCGAGCCACCCGGCCATCAGGAGCCGGATCCGCTCTCGAGCACCTCGCCAATACGGGCTTAGTCGCCCGCGCCGAGCGCCACTGCGGCGGCGACCAGATCGGCGTTGCCCGCGGCCGGGGAGCCGTCGGGGAGCACGAGCACGTCCTCGAGGCCAACGCGGACGGCGTGCCCGCCTGCGATCGCGGCCGGCAGCACGTCCCACGTCCGCTCGTCGAAGCCGTGCCACAGCTGCGAAACCTCGGCCGGGATCACCTCAGCGATCGCGCGAGCCTCGTCAGCCCCGCCCTCGACCTCGATCAAGACGCGGAGAACCTGGTGGGTGAACGGGCTGGCCGCGAGCTGCTCGGCATCGGCGGGCGTCGCGAGGCCCGCTTCGACCGCGATCCCGGCGTGCAACGCGGCACGGACGATGCCCGCCCACCCGAGCTCGGACAGGTTGACCGAGACGAAGTCGGGCGCGCGCCGCCACGCGCGGACGGCGGCGGCGCGCGCGAACGGGTCCGGATTGATCGCCGCCGAGGTCGACAGCCCGACCGGCAGACCCGGCGCCGCGGCGCGGATCGCCGCCACCGCGGCGTCGCACGCGTCGACCGCCATCGTCTCGCGGCCGCGGCCATCGCGCGGATGCACGTGCACCGCGAACGCGCCGGCCCGCCGGACCGCGACCGCGTCGGCGGCGAGCTCCGCCGGCGTCTGCGGAACCGCGGGGTGCTCCGCCCGCGTGCGCCCGCCATTCAGGCATGCCTTCACCGCGATGTCAGCCACGGTTGGCGCCTTGCCTGGTCACGGGGATCGGGAAGGACGGTATCTGAGAAGCTGCGCGACGTGGTGGGCATCGATCTGACCGTCCCCGACCTCCACGGGCTGCACGAGCGCGCCGGCGCGAAGTGGTCTCGCTATCCCGCCGACGTGCTCAGCGCGACGATCGCCGAGATGGACTTCCCGCTGGCGCCGCCGGTGGCCGAGGCGCTCCACCGGGCCATCGATCGAGCCGACCTCGGCTATCCCGGCCCGGCGACGGCCACGCTGCGCCGCGCGTTCGCCGGCTTTGCCGCCCGCCGTCTGAACTGGGCCGTCGACGAGGAGCAGGTCGTCCTCGTGCCCGACGTGATGATCGCGCTGGTCGAGCTGTGCCGCGCGATCGTCGAGCCCGGTGAGGCGGTGGCGTTCGGCACTCCCGCCTACCCGCCGTTCTTCAACACGCTGCGGGAGGCCGGCGTGGGGAGGATGTTCGTCGAGCTCCGGCCCGATGGCTCGTTCGATCTCGATGCTCTCGACGCCGCGCTCGAAGCCGGCGCCAAGGGGCTGGTGCTCGCGAGCCCCCACAACCCGACCGGTCGCGTCCTTGAGCGAACCGAGCTCGAGGCGATCGCCGAGCGCTGCGCCGAGCGCGAGGTGTGGGTGCTCGCGGACGAGATTCACGCTCCGCTGACGCTGCCCGGGGCGACCTTCACCCCGTGGCTCGAGGTCTCGGATGCCGCGCGCCGCTGCGGCGTCGTCGTGACCTCCGCGTCGAAGGCGTTCAACCTCGCGGCGCTCAAGACGGCCCTGGTGGTGACCGCCCACTCGGCCCCGCGCGAGCTCGTCGGGACCCTGCCGACGCTCCACGAGCACGCGGGGCTGCTCGGCACGATCGCCGCCGAGGCCGCGTTCGAGGACGGAGATCCGTGGCTCGATGCGCTGATCGAGCAGCTGAGCTTCAACCGCGACCTGCTCGGACGCGAGCTCGCGGCGCGGCTCCCGGAGATCCGCTGGATACCGCCGCAGGCCACCTACCTCGCGTGGCTCGACTGCAGGGAATTGGGGCTCGGCGACGAGCCGTACGAGGTCTTCCTCGAGCGGGGGCGCGTCGCGCTCGGCCGCGGCCTGGATTACGGCGAGCCCGGCGCCGGCCACGTCCGCCTCAACTTCGCCACCAGCCCCGAGCACGTCACCGAGGCCGTCAGGCGGATGAGCGCGTTCCGCGAGTAGTGAGCGCCCTCGCCGCGGAGTCTTAGAGCCCTCGTCAGCCCATCACGGCGTCAGCCCGTACGGGAACGACTCGGTCAGGCTCTCGCTGCCGTCCTCGGTGACGAGCAGCAGGTCCTCGACACGGACGCCCCCGAGCGAGGGGACGGTGAGGCCGGGCTCGACCGCGACCACGTCGCCCACGATCAGCGGCGCGGTGCCGGTCCGGCCCATCGACGGCGGCTCGTGGACCTCGAGCCCGACGCCGTGCCCGAGGCTCGCGTAGAAGCCCTCGCGCAGCGTCTGCCCGGGAGCCTTGGTGCGCTGGGTCGGGTATCCGGCCGCCTCGAACAGGTCGCAGACGATCCCGTACAGCTCGACGCCCCTGACGCCCGGGCGGACCGCCGCGCACGACCGCTCATGCGCGTCGATCACGAGCGCGTGAAGCTCAGCGATCGGGTCGCTGATCTCACCGCGGACGAACGTCCGCGTCATGTCCGCCCAGCAACCCGATTCCTCGTCCCGCGGCCACAGGTCGATCAGGATCGGCGCGTTCGCCGGCAGCGGGCCCGACCCGGGAAAGTGACCGATGCGGGGGTTCGGCCCCATCGGCTTGACCATGATGTCGGGCGGAGCGAGCGCTCCCATCCGCCCGCACACCTCGCGAATGCGCATGCGGACCATCTCCGAGGTGAGCCGATCGTTGCCCTGCCACAGCTCCTCGCCCCGGATAGCCGCCTCGCGGATCATCGTCGCGGCCTCGCCCAGCGACTCAACTGCGGCGTCGGCGGCGCGGCGGATGCCGGCCATCTCGACCCCGGTCTTGTGCCGCCGGCGCTCCGCGAACAACTCTTCGGCCGAGGTGAGCTCGACGCCGTTCGCCCGCAGCCGATCGGCCAGCGCCATCGGGAACTCCGGCGGGACGGCCGCGTCGCGGATGCCGAGAGCGGCAACCGCACGGAGGCACACCTGCTGTTCGATCTCCCGCTGGGGATGACCCGCGGCGATCAGCTCGTCCCGTCCGAAGTCGTCGACCAGCAGGCGCTCGAGCTCGGGGGCCTCGGCCGCGATCCGCGCGTCCTCGAGCGCGTTGGTGAGGACAGCGCGGCGGCCGTCGGATTCGAGGTAGAGGAAGGGATCTCCGATTGCCACCGGCACCTCGTGGCGGAGCGCCGGGGTGGTCTCGGTATCGCCGTAGATGAGAATGTTCACCGCACCAAGGGTCCCACAACCGGCCACGAGGTTCTCATGCTTGCCCTGCGCCCCAACTGTGAGCTGTGCGACATCGATCTCCCGCCGGACGCGCCGAACGCGCGGATCTGCAGTTACGAGTGCACGTTCTGCGCCGATTGCGTCGACAACACTCTTCACAACGTGTGCCCGAACTGCGGTGGCGGGTTCACGGCTCGCCCGATCCGCCCGCGCCAGGCGTGGCGCGACGGGGCCGGACTCGCCGCCGACCCACCCGACGCGCGCCGGCGGAGCCTGCGGTACACGATGGACGAGGTGCTGGAGCTGGTCGAGAAGCTCCGGGGCGTCCCGCCGGCGGAGCGCTGAGGCTGCCCGCTCGCTGGCGATCCCGATTCCGAGATCCCGGACAGCGCCCGGACAGCGCCCGGGAGCAGCGCCAGGCAGGAGCGCCCGGGAGCAGCGGCGCCTAAGCCGGCGCGCGCGAGCCGCGCAGAAAATGGGCGATCGAGTCGGCGACGAGCCCGTCGATCTGATCCGGCTGGACAATGCCGGCCGTCACCAACGCGGCGATGCCCTGGATGGTCGCGAACAGGACGAGACCCACGCGCTCGGGGTCGCCGGACCCGAGCACGCCGCCGGCCTGACCCTGCTGGATCAACTCGAGCATGATCGAGAAGGCCCGCTCGGCAGCGTCGTCAAGCTCTCCGGTCGGGTCCCGGTGCTTGCCGGCGAACATCAACTCGAGCAGCGCTGGGTCGCGAACCGCGAACCGGATGTAGGCCCCGGCCGCCGCCCGCAGCCGCCGCTCGAACTTCTTACCTGCACCGTCGACCGCGCTGCGGAGCTCGGCTTCGAGCCGGGCAAAGCCGGACTGCGCGAGCGCGTCCAGCAACGCCTGGCGATCGGCGAAGTGGCGCCGCGGCGCGGCGTGGCTGACTCCAACCTGCCGTGCCAGGTCGCGCAGGGACAGATCCTCCACGCCACGCTCGCGGACGGTCTGCTCGGCTTGAGCGAGCAGCGCCGTGCGCAGATTGCCGTGGTGATATCGCCGGTCGGTCAACGTCGGCGGAGCGTAGCCGACAATGTGGTCATTGACAGCATTGTTGTCATCGACTACATTGTTGCTCATGACAACATCCAGCAACGCAAACGCATCCCTCCCTGATCTCTCCGGCCACACCGCGATCGTCACCGGTGCCAACAGCGGCATCGGCCGCGCCGCAGCCCGTGCGCTCGCCGGCGCCGGTGCTCGCGTCGTCCTCGCTGTCCGCGACACCGACAAGGGCGCCGTCGCCGCCGCGTCGATGCCCGGCGCGACCGAAGTCCGCCGCCTCGACCTCGCCAGCCTCGACTCGGTTCGCGAGTTCGCCGCCGGCTGGGACGGCGAGATCGACCTGCTGATCAACAACGCCGGCGTGATGATCCCGCCGCTGACCCGGACCACGGACGGATTCGAGCTGCAGTTCGGGACCAACCACCTTGGCCACTTCGCGCTGACCAACCTTTTGCTCGAGCACGTGACCGGCCGGGTCGCGACGGTGTCCTCGGGCGCGCATCGCGGCCGTCGGATCGACTTCGACGACCTCAACTGGGAGCGCAAGCCCTACCGGGCCTGGCGCGCATACGGACAGTCAAAGCTCGCGAACCTGCTGTTCACCTCCGAGCTCCAGGGCCGGCTGACGGCGGCTGGCTCGCCCGTCATCGCCACCGCCGCTCACCCCGGCTATGCCGCCACCAACCTCCAGTTCCATAGTGGCCGCCGCTCGATGGATCTGTTCAACTCGCTCGCGAATCGCCTGCTCGCTCAGAGCGAAGCCGACGGCGCGCTACCCACGCTCTACGCCGCCGCCGCCGACATCCCCGGGAACAGCTTCGCCGGCCCGAGCGGCTTCATGGAGGGGCGCGGAGCGCCGAAGCTCGTCGGCCGGTCCAAGGCCGCACAGGACGGCGAAGTCGCGCGCAGGCTGTGGGACGTATCCGAGGACCTCACCGGGGTGCGCTTCCCGCTCGCCGCGGCCAAGCTCGCGGCCTGATCTAGTCGTCGACCCAGTCGGCGGCGGGCGAGTCGGCGCCTCCACGCTCCGCAGGCCCAGTCCCACGGTCCTCCGACCTCGCGACAGAGGAAGATGGGGGCTAGACCCCATTAACCGCGAGGCCCCCGCTGCGTACGTTCTCGGTGTGCTCCAACGTGCGGACGACGACAAGCGAACAGCGTGTGGCCCGCTGGAGCGCGAGGGCGAAAGGGCGAAGCCACCTGTCTCACCGGTGAGACGTCCGCCGCCGGCCTCGACGCCGCGTCCGGCCGAAACCTCGAGAGCCGCCACCGGATCTTCCCTCGGTGGACGGCGCGAGGCGTAGGCACGCTCTGAAGCCCAAGACCGGGGGCTACGGGTCCTCCACCGCGCGGATGGTTGATCGCGCGGTGGAGGACCAATCCACACTTCTCACCAACGTCAACGTGCGGCGAGCGCGCCGATGAGTTCTCGCCGGGCCGGCGGTCATAGCGGTGAGTCCACTTCCAAGGAGGCTCCCGCAATGAGCACCACGAAAAGCGCCATCGGCTCGATCAGCCTCGTAGCCGTGATGGCGACCGATCAGGATCGCTCGATCGAGTTCTACGAGGCGCTCGGGTTCGAGAAGCGCACCGACATCCCGTTCGGCGACAAGTACCGCTGGGTCGAGGTCTACCCGCCGAGCGGCACTACCGGCATCGCGCTCGCGCCGCCGCGGCCGGGAATCGACAACACCGGCGTCGAGACCGGGATCATCCTGACCACCGACGACATCGACGCCACCCACGCCCAGCTCGAGGCCAGCGGCGTCGACGTCGATGCCGAGGTCGCGCGGATGGGCGATCCAGTCCCGCCGATGTTCTGGTTCCGCGATCCCGACGGCAACAGCTTGATGATCGTCCAGCAGAGCTGAACGCCGAGCGCAAGCGGCCGGCTCGGATCGTCCTCGCGATCCGAGCCGGTCGCCGGCGCATCAGCTCACCAGGGGCGGCTGGGGAACCTCGGCGACGGACCGATCCGGTCGTTCGCGTGCGACGCAAAGCCGATCGCGATGTTCTCGTCGAAGATTCCCGAGGCGGCGTAGTGCGTCGAACGCCCCTTGCACGTCGAGGCGGTGCTCTCGCCCGGCGTCGTGACCCACACGAAGCCGTCCAGGTGGGGGGAGAACATCCCGTAGGACTGCCCATTGCTCGCGCCCGGCTTGGGACCGAGGGCTCGGCCGGGCGGGTTGCACAGGTTCTCGTTGCCCTGCGTGACCGGGTGCGGGTTCTTGAGCGGTCCGTTGCCGTCTCCGCGCGTGTCGATCACGAAGTGCAGGCCGTGGGTCAGCCGCGAGACCGTGTTGGCGTACTTGATCTCCTTGTAGGCCCAATTGAAGTGGGTGTCGTTGGTGAAGAAGCCGCGGATCTTCGACGCGTCGGCCGCGTTCAGGACGCGAGCGGCGTTGGCCGCGGAGTTCGCGTCCGAGGTGCCACCTTCGACGTAGAGCAGCGCGTGCGGAAGCTGCGACAGCTGGTCGATCTCGTACTTCAGCAGCGCTGCGCGCCCGCTGACGGCCGCCGGACTGCGGAAGCAGAGCGTGTCGATCGCGTCCTCCTCGACGAAGATCAGCGCGGGGAAGTTGCCCACCGCGGCCTTGACGGCGTTGACCTCGTCCTGGAACTTCGGCTGGTTGCCGGAGTTGCAGCCCTTGTGCGCGAGGAAGTAGGTCGTGATCACCGCCGCCGCCTGCGGATCGGTCCGCTGCATCCGGCACAGGTAGTTCTGCACCTGCGTGAAGATCGCGGGCCCCGAGCCGCCGGCGGTGTACAAGCTGAACTGGTGTGCCTGGGGATAGTTCCCGATCTTCTCTAGCTCGTTGACCTTGAACGCGGTCGCTTTGGTCAGGTCCATCGAGTTGACCTGCTGCTCGAATTGAGCCCATGGGATCGGTGTTCCGCTCTGCTTGTGGGTCAGGTCGCCGCGCCCAACGAGGTTGGCGATCGCGTCGGCCGCATCGCCGCCGTACTGCCACGGGCTCTCAACGAACAAGTGCGCATTGTCGAGCGGATCGGTGCCGGTGAAGCCCGCAGTGTCGAGTGGGTTCGCCGGGTTTTGTGGACCGTTATCGCTCGACGAGCACTGCGCCGCCGCCGGGCGCGCCTTCGGCGACGCGCCCGAGGCGCTCGTCCACGCTGCCAGCGCCAGCACGGCGAGCGCTCCGATCGTGATTAGAAACTTCGTCGTTGCGCGCGAATGCATACCTCGCTCCTACCTGGTGGTCGGATCCCGGCCGGGCACGTAGCCCAGCGCGGCGCGCCTGCCCCGGCGCATCGGCCAGGGTAGGGCATCGGAGAATCCACCGCGTCGGCGGAGCGAGGAATGTCGAGCGACCGGTAGGAATGGACCGGCAAACGGGGAGGCGCATTCGGATGCGCCTCCCCTGGTCTTCTCCGTGGTCCCCTGTTCGACTCAGCGCAAGCAGGCTCACTCTCGCTCGCACGAGAGCGTTGGCCTCGCTCATGCGAGTTACGTCAGGGGAGCTCCCGCAGGCGCCCCCGCACCTCGGTAGCTGTTGAGCGCCTTGATGTCCGCGACGAGCTCGTCCCAGGCCACGCCCGAGGGTCCAATCCCCTGCTTGTTCAGCATCTCCTGGGTGACGATGACGTGTGCCTCCTGCGCGTAGTCCTGGTGGAACGGGACCGTGAGCAGAAGCTCCGCGCCCCAGGTGACGCACTTGAAGGTCTCGGCGTCGTACTCCCGGTAGGGGATGCCGTGGCCGCCCCATGACCCCGGAGCCGAGTTGCCGGTCTTGCCGTCGCCGATGACCGTCCACTCCTGCTGACCCTGCGCGGTGACCGGCAGCGCGATCCCGATCTGCAGGTCGACGAACTCGTCGATCGCGATCCGGCACTCGTTCAGGTTGCCGGGGTCGACGGCGACGGTCGCGACGATCTTGTGGGTCTCGCCGTCGCTGGTCTTCAGCCCAGGGTGCTCCCAGTAGCGCATCGCCACGCGCTCGTCCGTGCCCCGGTCGCTCGACGGGTCGTTCGGCTTGTAGCCGGTGATCGCCGAATAGATGCTGATCGCGTCCTCGTCGGCGAACGCCGGCACCGACGTGCCCGCATCGAGATGGAAGTCCTCGATCGAGTGGAGCATCATCGCGATCACGCAATCGCCGATCTTGTCGTTCGCGAGCATCCCCCACGCGAAGCCGGGATGCGGGCGCGACACCGCCGCCGGCGGACTCGCGAGCTCGGCGTGGATGTAGTCGGAGAGCTTGAGCGCGGGCTTGTGGAGCTCGTCGAGGATCAGCCCGGTCTTTGGCAACGCCGGCACCGTGGGCGGCGCGTAATGGTCGCGAAGGCGAAAGTCCGGGTCAGTGATGCGGGTCATGTGTGTGCGGCTCCTGATTGGACGGTGGTTGAAAGCAACCTACGCGTGCAGGCGGAGGGGAAATAGAGACCCTAGGTGGGAGACCGCACACCTCCCGGTCACGGCCCCGTCCTGATCGGTTACGGTCGGCGGCGCACATGCCAACCAGCCGCCGCCGCCGGCGCCGGACCCGCCGGCCCGAGCCAGCCGTCAAGCCCCACCGCGCGTTCGACCCACGCCAGGTCGGAGGCCTCGAGACGACCGCGTGGGTCACCTACTACCGGCGCGAATGGGTGCCGTTCCTGCGTGCCGCGGTCTCGCTCACCCGCCACACCTTCGGGCTCCCCTGGCCGTCGACGATCCACGGTGCCTGGCTGGTTCTGCGGGCCAACCAGCTGTGGGCGCCATACCCGGACAACGACCCCGCCGGCGCGCGGCGCGCGATGGAGCGGTTCTACCGGCTCGTCGCCGAGCGCCACGGCGACACGTTCGACCCCCGCCGCGCGTCAGAGCTCGAGGTCGAGTGGTGGCGCGTGCACCGCGAGCATCAGCACGACGGCTCCGCCGTCGGCGACGAGGGCCCGCTGATCGCGGCGCTGTCCGCGCTGTATTCCTACGTGTACGGAGTGACTGAGGGAGAGGTCGCCGTCGCCGCCGAGCAGCGCGCGCTGGCGATGCGCCACTCCGACCAGTGGGTGCGCGAGGGCTGTGACCTCGCGAGTCCCCTGATCGAGGAGGAGCGGGCGGCGCTCGTCCGCTCCTACGCGGGGCTACTGGCCGCCGTGCACCGCGTCTAGGGGCCATTCGACACCTCCCAACGCCCGGCCAGTCCCGGTTGGATACCGCAAGTTTTCCGGCGATCGACCGACAACAAGGCCGAGAGCCCAGGACGGCTCGAGGACCATTCATGGTACCGGCACGGGAGACCCAAAAGACGCGCACGGGCGACGGAACACGCGCCACGCTCAGCCCTGCCCCGCATCCGCGCCGGCGCCGGGCCGATCGCGCCCACACGATCGTCTGGGCGATGTACGCCGTGCTGGCTGTCTTCGCCATCGGCTACGTCGTCGTCGACTCCCTCGGGTTCGAATGGTCGTGGCTCGAGGGCTGGGGCGTTAACGGGTTCGAGATCGTCGCCGGCCTCTTGTGCATCCTGAAGGCGGCCGACCTCAAGCGCAGGCGCGACCATCCCCATCCTGATCGGGATCGGCCTGCTGTGCTGGGCCGCCGGCGACATCGCCAACACGATCCAGTTCGGAGAAGCGACGCCCGTCTCGCCGTCGCTCGCCGACGCCTTCTACGTGACCTTCTATCCGGTCGCTTACGTTGCGCTGATGCTGCTCCTGCGAGCCAACGTCCGCAGGTTCAGCCTCGCGAGCTGGCTCGACGGCGCCGTCGCCGGCTTCGGCGCCGCCGCCGTCTGCGCCACGTTCGCATTCAAGGACGTGCTGACGCAAGCTGGTGGAAGCGCCGCTGGCGTCGCGGTCAACCTGGCCTACCCGGTCGGCGACGTACTGCTGCTCGGGCTGGTGGTCGGCGGCGCCGCGATCGTGTCCGGCAGGCGCAAGCTGCCGTGGCTCCTGCTCGCGGCCGGCTATGCGCTGAACACCGTCGGCGACATCTTCAACGTGCTCGGCTCGACCTCCCATGTCGCCACCGTGTTCAACGATGTCGCCTGGCCGGTGGCGATCCTGCTCGTTTCGATCTCAGTGTGGGTCAGGACCCCCGCCGGCAGGCCGGTGCTGTCCGAGGAGGCCCCTGGATTTGCGCTGCCGGCGCTGGCCGCGGCCTCGGCGCTCGTGATCCTGTGCGTCGGCTCGCTCCACCACCTCGGCCGCATCTCGCTGGGACTCGCGGTGGCAACGCTGGTCATCGCCGGCGTTCGCTCCGCACTCTCGCTGGTCGGCCTGCGCAATCGTTCACCGAGCAGCGCCGGCGCGAGTCGGTCACCGACGCGCTGACCGGACTCGGCAACCGGCGCTCGCTGTTCCTGCTCCTCGACGGGCTCGCCGCCGAGCACGCTGACCCGCACGCGGAAGGCCGCGGCCTCGCGTTCATGTTCCTCGACCTGAACAAGTTCAAGGAGGTCAACGACTCCTTCGGCCACCACACCGGCGACGAGCTCCTCCGCCAGCTGGGCACGCGGCTCGAAAGCGCGCTCCGGGCCGAGGATCTGGTCGTCCGCGTGGGCGGCGACGAGTTCGCGGTCGCGCTGCTCGACGCCGGCGCCGACTACGCGGCCACGGTAGCGGAGCGGCTGGCCGCAGAGATCGAGGAGCCGTTCGCGCTCGACGCGGTCCGGGCGCGGATCAGCGCGGCCATGGGCATCGCCGTCATGCCTGACGACGCCACGAACGCCGAGGACCTGATGCGCTGCGCCGACCTCGCGATGTTCCGCGCGAAGCTCGCCGGCGAGCGCTTTGCGATCTATCAGCAGGATCTCGACGGCGCGGCTAACCGGATGCAGCTCGTGGACGAGCTCCGCGCCGCGATCGAGCAGCGCGAGCTCGTGCTCCACTACCAGCCGCAAGTCGACCTCTCCACCGGCGACATCCCCTCGGTCGAGGCGCTGGTCCGCTGGATCCACCCGCGACGCGGGTTCGTCGCGCCGCTCGAGTTCATCGCGCTCGCCGAGGACGCCGGGCTGATGGGCGCGCTGACCGCGTTCGTCCTCGATGAGGCGCTGGCGCAGTGCGCGGCGTGGCGCGCCGCCGGCGAGCAGCTCGCGGTCTCGGTCAACATCTCGGCATCCGACCTCCTCGACCCGGATTTCCCCGGCCTCGTCGAACGGCGGCTGAAGGAGCACGCGCTGAGTCCCGGCGCGCTCGTCCTCGAGATCACCGAGACGACCGCGATCGCCGACTTCGACCGGTCTCAGCTCGCGATCCAGAAGCTCCACGATCTGGGCCTGGTCGTCTCGGTGGACGACTTCGGCGCCGGATTCACGTCGCTGGCGTATCTCGGCAGCCTCGCCGTCGGCGAGCTCAAGCTCGACCGGAGCTTCATCACCCGGCTGGCCGGGGCCGAGGACGGACGCGACCTCGCCCTCGTGCGCGCGACCGTCGAGCTCGCCCATGCGCTCGGGCTGCGGGTCGTCGCCGAGGGTGTGGAGGACAACCACTGTCTCGGTCTGCTCACCGGGTTGCGGTGCGATCTCGTGCAGGGCTACGTGATCTCGAAGCCCAAGCCGGCCGGCGAGCTCGAGCTCGCGCCGCGCGCGCTCCCGGCGGCCAGACCGGCCGCCCGCCGGGCCGCCTGACGCCTCGTCGAACCGCTCGGCTTCGGCATCCCGCCAATCGGCCGGCAGGCCCGGGGCGTCATGATTGGCCGCCATGCTCGTCACCACCTCCGTGAATTCCCTGGAGTACAAGCGCGACGTCGAGCCGCGCATGCTGCTGGTCCATTTCCTGCGCGACGAGCTCGGCCTCACCGGCACGCACTGGGGCTGCGACACCTCGAACTGCGGCATGTGCGTGGTGTTGATGGACGGCGAGCCGGTCAAGTCATGCACGATGCTGGCGGCGACCGCTGAGGGCCACGAGATCCTCACCGTCGAGGGGCTCGAGGTCGACGGCGTGCTCGACCCGGTGCAGCAGGGTTTCACGGAGATGCACGGCCTCCAGTGCGGGTTCTGCACGCCCGGCATGATGCTCACGGCGCGGGCCCTGCTCGAGCGCAACGCCGATCCGAGCGAGGCCGAGATACGGGAGGCCATCTCGGGCCAGATCTGTCGCTGCACGGGTTACGCCACGATCGTCCGCTCGGTCCGCTGGGCGGCCGAGCACCGGCCTGGCTCATGAGCGCCGGCGACGAGCGCCCGATCGGATTCGGGCGTCTGCGGCGAAAGGAGGACCCCCGGTTCATTCGCGGTCAGGGCCGCTACGTCGATGATGTGCAGCTGCCGGGGATGCTCCACGGCGCGGTCCTGCGAAGCCCCGTGGCCCATGCCCGGATCGTCTCGATCGACGCGTCCGCCGCGCTCACGCACCCGAAGGTCCACGCCGTGATCACCGGCCGGGACCTCGAGGCCCGCGGGCTCGCCTGGATGCAGACGATCTCGGCCGACTCGCAGGCGGTGCTCGCCACCGACAAGGTGCGCTTCCAGGGTCAGGAGGTCGCGTTCGTGGTGGCGGACGACCGCTACTCGGCTCGCGACGCGCTCGAGCTGATCGACGTCGAGTACGAGCTGCTGCCCGTGGCGGTCGACCCGCGCCGCGCCCTCGATCCCGACGCACCGCTGATCCGCGACGACAAGCCCGCGCAGACCGACAATCGGATCTTCGACTGGGAGTCGGGCGACGAGGCCGAGACCAGCCGGGTGTTCGCGCAGGCCGATGTCGTCGTCGAGCAGGACCTCGTGTTCCCGCGCTCGCACCCGGCGCCGATGGAGACCTGCGGCGCGGTGGCGCAATTCGACCAGGTGTCGGGCAAGCTCACGGTGTGGTGCACGACGCAGGCGCCGCACGCCCATCGCACCGTGTACGCGCTTCTGACCGGACTGCCCGAGCACAAGATTCGCGTGGTCTCGCCGGATGTCGGCGGCGGGTTCGGCAACAAGGTTCCGGTGTATCCGGGCTATCTGTGCGCGATCATCGCCGCGATCGACACCGGCAGACCGGTCAAGTGGATGGAGGACCGCTCGGAGAACCTGATGTCGACGGCATTCGCTCGCGACTACGCGATGCGGGGCGCGATCGCCGCCACCGGCGAGGGCAGGATCCTCGCCGTCCGGGTCGACGTGATCGCCGACCACGGCGCGTTCAACGCGACCGCCCAGCCCACCAACTACCCGGCCGGGTTCTTCCATGTGTTCACCGGCTCCTATGACATCGAGGCGGCCCACTGCCACGTCACCGGCGTGTACACGAACAAGGCCCCCGGCGGCGTGGCCTACGCCTGCTCGTTCCGGATCGCCGAGGCGGTGTACCTGGTCGAGCGACTGGTCGACTGCCTCGCCTACGAGCTCGGCATCGACGCCGCCGAGCTGCGGCTCGCGAACCTGATCAGCCCCGAACAGTTCCCGTACGAGTGCAAGACCGGGTGGGTCTACGACTCTGGCGACTACGAGCGGACGCTCCGCAAGGCGCTCGAGGTCGCCGACTACCCCAGGCTCCGCCGTGAGCAGGCGGCCGCGCGAGCCCGCGGCGAGCTGATGGGCATCGGCATCGGTTTCTTCACCGAGGCCGTGGGCGCGGGCCCCCGAAAGCAAATGAACATCCTCGGGTTGGGCATGAACGACGGGGCGGTCCTGCGCGTGCACCCGACAGGCAAGGCGCAGCTCAGCATCAGCGTCCAGACCCAGGGACAGGGACACGAGACCACCTTCGCTCAGATCGTCGCCGAGGAGCTCGGCATCCCGCCCGAGGACATCGACGTGGTCCACGGCGATACCGACGTCACGCCGTACGGGCTCGGGACCTACGGGTCGCGGTCGACTCCGGTGAGCGGCGCCGCCACCGCGGTCGTCGCCCGCAAGGTCCGCGAGCGGGCGCGGATCGTCGCGGCGGCGATGCTCGAGGCCTCGCCCGATGACCTCGAATGGGAGAAGGGACGCTGGTTCGTCACAGGCGACCCTGAGCAGGGCGCGACGATCCAGGAGATCGCGATGGCGGCGCGCGGATCGGTCGAGCTGCCGGCGGGAGTCGAAGCCGGCCTCGACGCCGAGACCGTGTACGACCCGCCGAACCTGACGTTTCCGTACGGCGCCTACATCTGCGTCGTCAACATCGATCCGGGCACGGCCAAGGTGCGAATCAGCCGGTTCGTCGCCGTCGATGACTGCGGGACTCGAATCAACCCGATGATCATCGAGGGCCAGGTCCACGGCGGCCTCACCGACGGGGTCGGGATCGCGCTGATGGAGCAGATCGCTTTCGACGAGGACGGCAACTGCCTGGGGGGCTCGCTGATGGATTACCTGATCCCGACCGCGCTCGAGGTGCCCGACTGGGAGACCGACTTCACGGTCACGCCATCGCCACACCACCCGATCGGGGCCAAGGGCATCGGCGAGTCCGCGACGGTCGGCTCGCCGCCGACGATCGTCAACGCGGTCTGCGACGCGCTGCGTCCATACGGCGTGCGGCACGTCGACATGCCGTGCACGCCGTCTAGGGTGTGGCATGCGATGCACGGAAGTCAGAGCCCGCCCCAGTGAGTCACGAGTTCACCACCGGTCTCGTCCTCGCCGCGGGCGGCTCGAAGCGGCTCGGCCAACCCAAGCAGCTACTGCCCTACGGGGCCGCGACGCTGCTCGATCACGTGGTCGGGACCGCGCGCTCCTGCCCGTTCGACCAACTGCTGTGCGTGATCGGCGGCGGCGCGCCGCAGATCACGGCAACCGTCGACCTCGACGGGGTTCAGGTCGTCGAGAACGATCACTTCGGCGAGGGCTGCTCATCGTCGATCGCCGCGGCCCTGACCGCGGTCGATCCGCGCTGCGACGTCCTGGTGCTGATGCTCGGTGACCAGCCCGGGGTCAGCGCCGCCACCGTCGCCAAGCTGCTGGCCGGTCGCGGCGACAGCGACCTGGCCGCGTGCGCGTACGACGACGGACGCGGCCATCCACTCGCGTTCGCGCGCAGCACGTTCGACCAGCTTGCGTCGCTCCACGGCGACAAGGGCGTGTGGAAGCTGCTCGACCGCCACGGCGACCAGGTAGTCGACGTGCCGGTGGGCGGCGCGATCCCTCGCGACGTCGACACCTGGGAGGACTACGAAGCCGTCGTGCGCGAAGCCGCGAGCCTGCCCGGCTGATCAGCGCGTCGAGGCGGCGTCGATGTCCTCCGCCACCGAGCGCCACAGTGTCACGTGTACCTTCGGCCGGACTCGCGTCGAGACGGTGCCGGCGCGGCCGGTCGAGATCGCCTGGGTCGCATCCGAGGTCGTGGCAAACCGCTGCAGCGCCAGCGCCGCGGGCACGGCGCGCTCGAGACCCAGGGTGCTCGCGTACCACATCTCGACGATCGGAGTCCCGCTCACGTCGATCCGCGTCAGCGACCGCCGGCGGACCTCCTCGAGCACAGAGTGCGCGAGCGTGAGCAGGATGCCCTCGCCCGCGGCGGCCGCCGCGATCGCCGCGGCGTGGCTCGCGTATGCGGAGATGTCCGGCGGGGTCAGGCCGTTGCGATCGAAGAACAGGCCGGTGGCCGTGCTCGGATCGATGTCGGGCGGGCCGACGAGCCAGCGCTCGGTCGCGAGCTCGGCGGGCGCGACGTCCGGCCGCCCGGCCAGCCGATGATCCGGCGCCGCCACGATGATCAGCCGGCACCGCAGGAACGGGACCGTGGCGATCGTATTCGCGCGCTCGGCGCCCGGATGCGGACCGAGCGCGATGTCCGCCTGACGATGCTCCAGGCGGTCGGCAAACGACGCGCCGGGGGCCGATTCGATCGCGATCTCGAGCCCATCATCGCGGGCCGTGAACGCCTCGATCAGCGGTCCGATGTGCTCGGCGACCACGTTGGTGGCGATCACCTGCAACCGGCGCGACTGACCGGCCGAGTCGTGGACCGAGCGGCGGGCCTGCTCGGCCAGGCCGAGGATCTCACCGGCCAGTGCCGCCAGCCGCCGACCGCCCGCGGTGAGCGCGATTCCTCTGCCCTCGCGCACGAATAGCTCGTCACCCAGTTCCTTGCGCAACGCCGCCACCGCGACCGATACCGCGGGCTCGGTGACCTCGAGCTCGGCCGCGGCCGCCTTGACCGAACCGAGCCGGGCGACGAGTACGAACGACTGCAGCTGGCCGAGGGTCAATCGTGGCTCCTAAGCGATCACTTAACTCACGTTTGACGGGCCACGATAACAACGTCAAAGTGTCGGCCAGGAGGGAAGGCTCGAACGCTATGGGCATTTCGCTCCGTTGTTGGTACGCGAGGGAGCGCATTGCAAGTTCCGGCCCCATTTGAGTACGAGCGAGCGACGAGCGTCGACCATGCGCTCGAACTGCTGATGCAGTTGGGACCCGACGCGCGGTTGCTCGCCGGCGGCCATTCGCTGCTCCCGATGATGAAGCTTCGCCTGGCGTCGCCCGCGTACGTGATCGACATCGACCCGCTCGCGGACGAGCTGGGGTACATCAGCGCGCACGACCGCGAGGTGCGGATCGGCGCGATGACGCGCCACCGCGCGCTGCTCGACTCAAAGCTGCTGGTCGACCGGCTGGCCATCTTCACCGACGCCGAGCGCGTGATCGCCGACCCGGTCGTCCGGAACCGCGGAACGATCGGAGGCGCTCTATGCCAGGCGGACCCCTCGGAGGATCTCAGCGCGGTGTGCGCCGCGATCGGCGCCGAGATGGTGGTCCGCGGGATCGGCGGGGAGCGGGTGCTCAGCATGCATGATTTCCACCGCGGCCCGTACCAGACCGCCGTCGGACCCGCCGAGATGCTCGTCGAGATCCGGGTCCCGCTGCGCGAGGCTTCCGGTAGCGCGTACGAGAAGGTCGATCGCCGGGTCGGCGACTGGGCGGTTGCCGCCGCCGGGGCGTCGCTGACCGTCTCGGGCGGGGTCATCTCGAGCGCGGGCGTCGCCCTGGCCGCGGTCGGCTCGGACGTCACCTCGCAGGACGCGGAGGAGACGCTCGCGGGCCAGCCGCCGTCGGAGGAGCTGTTCAGTCGGGCCGCCGCAGCTGCAGCCGCGGCGTGCCGTCCGGTGAGCGATCAGCGGGGCTCGGCAGAATACAAACGGCATGTCGCCGGCGTGCTGACCGAGCGGGCGCTGCTGCGCGCGGCAACTCGGGCGTTACCGGGACAGACGCCATTTCGAAAAACACAGGAGGTGTGACTTGGCTTTCTTGATCGGTGCATCCACCGGTTGGGACATCGGACTGGTGCTCGGCGTCGTCGTGGTGGTGGTCGCGGCGGCGATCGTGATCACGATCGTGCTGCTCGCGCGGAAGATCGCCGCGCAGGCGCGAACCTCGGTGCAAGGCGTCGAGAAGGTGCGCGCGCAGACCGACGGTCTCGCCGGCATCGGGCGGATCAACGACTCCGGGGTCAGGATCCTGCACTCGGCGCGCGCGCTCCGCAAGGTGGCGGTGGGCAAATGACCACGCTCGCCGCAATCTCCAACCACGGCGCGTGGGGAATCGCGCTGATTATCGGGCTCGTCGCCGCGCTTGCCGTCGCGGGCCTCCTGCTCGTCCTGATCAGGACCGTCGGCGACATCAAGAACTCCGCCGGCGCCCTGCTCGAAGTGGCCGGCAAGGTCGCCGGCAACACCGCAAACATCCCACAGCTGAACGCGACCGCGCCGGTGCTGGGACTGATCGTGGAGGAGGCCGTGATCCAGGACGGCTACATGAACGCGCTCACCGACGGGTTCGGCAACGGGAACGGTGACGCATGAGCGAGACCACCCTGATCATCCTCAGCGTGGTGCTCGCGGTCGTCGTGATCGCGGTGCTCGCCGCGGCGCTGATCAAGATCCGCCTGGACCTCGAGGCGACCGCCGAGACCCTGGCAACGCTCGCCGGCGCGCTGGCCATGGTCGAGTCCGAGCACCTGCAGCCGCTCGAGCCGGCGGTCACGGCGATCAACGGCCAGTTCGACGTGATCCTGGGTGCATTCCCGGGCATCGCGCGAAAGGCCAAGATCGTCGCCGAGAGGAGGCCCCGATGACCCTCGAGTGGATCGGTGACGCCGTGCTGCTGCTGGTCGTAGTGCCGGTCGTCGTGTACCTGCTGCGCGGCGTCCTGAACGCCGCCAACAGCATCGTCCCGAGCGTCCAGCAGATCGCGGTCGCCGCGAACGCCGGCTCGAAGGACCTCGACGCGACCGTGCTCCTGCTGACCACGCAGGACCAGGTACAGAAGACGATCGAGGTCGCCGCCGACTACGGCGGATCGCTCGACGTGATCCTCGATGACGCCCGATAGGGAGGCAAGATGCCAGCAGCTGGTGTAGTCATGATCATCGCGGTCCTACTGATCGTGTTGGCGCTCGTGTTCTATCTGGTGTCGACGATCGTCGCGCTGCAGAAGATCACCAAGGCCCTCGACGAGGCGATCACAGGCGTGGTCGGGATCATCGAGAAGAGCGCGCCGGTCGACGACGTCGTGACCTCGATCAACACGAACCTCGACGCCGGGGTCGATCTGCTCGAGGGGCTGCTCGTCAAGAAGGCGGGCATGGAAGATGCCGTCGGGCTGGTCGAAGGGCTGTACCCGGGCGCGGCCGGGGACGGCTTCCGGAACTTCCCCGAGAGCAAGGAGACCAAGGCCCCGCGGATCAGCGAGGTGTACACGAAGGGGACGTTGACGCTGGCCCGGCTCGGCCGGGAGGCGCCGATCGCGGCCGCGAGCCCGAACGGCCCGGCGCTCCGCAACCCGGCCTACGGCAGCCTCGCCGCGCGCGGGCTCTACCCGGAGGTCAGGCAGACAAGGCCGGCGTCGCTGGCCCGCTCGCCGATCATCGGCACCGACTCGCCGGTCCAGTACGAGCCGAGCGAGTCGCCCGGAGTGCGCAAGCGGATGCCGGTGGCCGTCGGCGCGCACTCGGACCCGAGCCCGGAAGAGGGCGGCGTGGTGAAGTCGGGCCTGGCGTTCCTGCGCCGCCTCAAGAGCGACAAGGCGCCGCCGTCAGGCGCTGCCGACCAAGATTAATCAAAGGAGATCTGGTGCAGACCCCCGCTCCGTTTGAGTACGAGCGCGCGACCAGCGTCGAAGGCGCGATCGCCACGCTCCAGAGGATCGGCCCCGAAGCACGGCTGATCGCCGGCGGGCACAGCCTGCTGCCGATGATGAAGCTGCGGCTCGCGAATCCTGAGTTCCTGATCGACATCAACGACCTCGACGAGCTGTCGTACATCGACGAGCGGATCACCGAGATCCGGATCGGGGCGCTGACCCGCCACGCCGAGCTGCTCGAGTCCGAGCTGCTCGCGCGGCGCCTGCCGGTGTTCCGCGAGGCCGAAGAGGTGATCGCCGATCCAGTCGTCCGCAACCGGGGCACGATCGGGGGGTCACTGTGCCAAGCCGACGCCGCCGAGGACCTGTCCGCGGTGTGCGCGGCCTTGAAGGCGCAGGTGGTAATGCGCGGACCCGGCGGAGAGCGAACCATCGGCATGGATGGCTTCTACATCGGGCCGTTCACGACCGCGGTCGGCGCGGACGAGATGCTGACCGAGGTCCGGATCCCGCTCCGCGCCGGTGCCGGCAGCGCGCATGAGAAGGTCGAGCGTCGCGCCGGCGACTTCGCGATCGCCGCGGTCTCGGCCGCGGTGTGGATCGAAGGCGGCGTGATCGCCGATGCCGGCCTCGCGCTCGGCGCGCTCGGCCCGACGACGATCATCGCCACCCGCGCCGAGGAGGCGCTGAAGGGCAAACCGCCGTCGGAGGAGCTGTTCGCGCAAGCCGGCGAGATCGCCAAGGAGGACTGCATGCCGGTCCCCGACGGCCGCGGCCCGGTCGACTACAAGCGCCATCTCGCCGGCGTCCTCAGCGTCCGCGCGCTGCGACGCGCCACTGCTCGCGCCCTGCAACAGGAGGCCTAGTGACATGGAAGTGAAGATCACGATCAACGGGCAGGAGGTGTCGCGCGATGTCGAGCCGCGCATGCTGCTCGTCCACTTCATCCGCGACACGCCGGGGCTGACCGGCACCCACTGGGGCTGCGACACGTCCAACTGCGGCGCGTGCGTGGTGCTGATGGACGGCAAGCCGGTCAAGTCGTGCACGACGCTGGCCGCGATGTGCGTGGGGCACGAGATCCGGACGGTCGAGTCGCTCGAGGTAGACGGACAGCTTGACCCAGTCCAGATGGGATTCCATGAGCTACACGGCCTGCACTGCGGGTTCTGCACGCCGGGGATGCTGATGACCACCCGCGCGTTGCTGGACTCCAATCCGAACCCGACCGAGGCAGAGATCCGAACCGCGATCTCGGGCGCAATCTGTCGCTGCACGGGCTACAAGAACATCGTCAGCGCGGTGCGCTGGGCGGCCGAGCAGGAAGCCGCCATGAAACAGGAGGCGTGAGGATGGCCACAATCGAGACCACGACCGAGCGGCCGATCGGCTTCGGTCGACTCAAGCGCAAGGAGGATGCGCGGTTCATCCGCGGCCAGGGGACCTACCTCGACGACATCCGCCTCCCCGGAATGGTGCACGGCGTGATGCTCCGCAGCCCGTACGCGCACGCCAAGATCCTCTCGATCGACACCTCCCGCGCCCTCGCGCATCCGGGCGTCGCCGCGGTCGTCACCGCCAAGGACCTCGAGACGCTCGGACTCGCGTGGATGCCGACGATCTCCTACGACACCCAGGCGGTGCTCGCCGGCGACAAGGTCCGCTTCCAGGGACAGGAGGTGGCGTTCGTCATCGCCGTCGACGAGTACACGGCCAGGGATGCCCTCGCGCTGATCGACGTCGAGTACGAGCCGCTGCCCGCGGTCGTCAACGCCCGCAAGGCGCTCGACGAGGACGCGCCGCTGATCCGGGACGACAAGGACGGACAGCGCGACAACCTGGCCAGCCCGCTCTGGGAGGCCGGCGACGAGGAGTCCACCGACCGCGCGTTCGCCGAGGCCGACACGATCGTCACGCGCGACATCATCTACCCGCGCTGCCACCCGGCCCCGCTCGAGACGTGCGGGATGATCGCCGACTTCAACCCGAACACCGGGCAGCTCGACATCTACAACGGCAACCAGGCGCCGAACGCCCACCGGACCGTGTACGCGCACGTCGCCGGTCTCGCCGAGCACATGATCCGGATCCGCTGCAACGACATCGGCGGCGGCTTCGGTAACAAGGTTCCGGTGTACCCGGGCTACGTGTGCGCGATTGCCGGTTCGATCGTCGCCGGCGTCCCGGTCAAATGGATCGAGGATCGCTCGGAGAACCTGATGTCCACCGGGTTCGCCCGCGACTACATCATGCACTCCGAGATCTGCTCCAAGGACGGCAAGATCACGGGCCTGCGGGTCGACGTGATCGCCGATCATGGCGCGTTCGACTCGACCGCGCAGCCGACGAAGTTCCCGGCCGGCTTCTTCCACATCGTGTGCGGCTCGTACGACCTGCAGGCCGCGCACGTCAAGGTCAAGGCGGTCTACACGAACAAGGCGCCGGGCGGCGTCGCCTACCGCTGCTCGTTCCGGATCACCGAGGCCGTGTACCTGGTCGAGCGGATGGTCGACGCGCTCGCGCTCGAGATGGGCGTCGACCCGATCGACCTGCGGATGAACAGCTTCATCGCGCCCGAGCAGTTCCCGTACGAGACGACCACCGGCTGGACTTATGACTCGGGCGACTACGCCAAGACGATGCTCGAGGCGATGCGGATCGCCGGCTACGAGGAGCTTCGGCGCGAGCAGGCTGAGAAGCGCGCGCACGGCGAGCTGATGGGCATCGGCGTGTCTTTCTTCACCGAGGGCGTCGGCGCCGGCCCGCGCAAGCACATGGACATCCTCGGGCTGGCGATGAACGACGGCGCCGACCTGAGGGTGCACGCGTCGGGCAAGGCCGTGGTCTCGATCAGTGCCCAGACCCAGGGGCAGGGCCACGAAACCACGTTCGCGCAGATCGTCGCCGAGGAGCTCGGGATCCCGCCCGAGGACGTGCAGGTCCGCCACGGCGACACCGACCGCACGCCGTACGGACTCGGGACCTACGGGTCGAGATCGACCCCGGTGAGCGGCGCCGCGGTCGCGGTCGTCTCGCGCAAGGTGCGTGACAAGGCCCGCCTGATCGCGGCGACGATCCTCGAGACCAGGGCCGAGGACCTCGCCTGGGAGAAGGGCCGCTGGTACGTCAAGGGCGACCCCGAGCAGGGTGCGATGATCGAGGACATCGCCCAGTACGCGTACAGCGGTCAGGCGATGCCCGAAGGCATGGAGGGCGGGCTCGACGCCCAGGTGATCTACGACCCGCCGAACCTCACCTATCCGTGCGGGGCCTACATCTGCGTCGTCGACGTCGATCCTGACACCGCCGCGGTCACGGTCCGGAGGTTCATCGCGGTCGACGACTGCGGCGTGCGGATCAACCCGATGATCGTCGAGGGCCAGATCCACGGCGGCCTCGCCGAGGGCATCGGGATCGCGCTGATGGAGGTGATCACATTCGACGAAGAGGGCAACTGCCTGAACGGGTCGTTCATGGACTACCTGATCCCGACCGCGCTCGAGTGCCCGGACTTCGAGCTCGGCGAGACGGTCACGCCCTGCCCCCATCACCCGCTCGGTGCCAAGGGCGTCGGCGAGTCACCGAACGTCGGCTCCCCGCCGGCGATCGTCAACGCGATCATCGACGCCCTGCACGAGAGCCATGGCGTCGACCACATCGACATGCCGTGCACGCCGGCCCGCGTTTGGGCCGCGATGCAGGGTCGCCCCGAGCCGCCGCAGTGATGGTCGGCCCCCTCACTCGCCGGGCCCAGGAGCTCACCGAACAGGGAGCGGTGTTCGTCACCGCCACCGTTGTCCGGGTCGAGCATCCGACAAGCGCCAAGCCGGGCAACGTGGCGCTCGTCCACGAGGACGGGAGCATGGAGGGGTTCGTCGGCGGCGTTTGTGCGCAGAACAGCGTGCGCCTTTACTCGCTGAAGGCGATCGAGCGCGGCGAGCCACTGTTGCTGCGGATCCTCCCCGACGGGCCCGGCGGAATCGAAGGCGAAGACGTCGGTCAGGAGATCGGGCACGACGACGGCTCGGTCACCGTGCAGAACCCGTGCCTGTCGGGCGGCGCGATCGAGGTGTTCCTCGAGCCGTTCCTGCCCGCTCCGCGGATGATCGTGGCCGGTGACACGCCGATTGCCGCGGCGCTCCTACGCCTCGGGCCTGAGCTCGGGCTCGAGGCGATCGATACCCGGGGGCACGACAACGGGCCGCCGGTGCCCTCCGCCGACGACCTGGCGCTCGTCGTCGCCGCGCACGGCCGCGATGAGCTGGCGATCCTGCGAGCGGCTCTGGAGGCCGGGGTCCGGTACGTCGGCCTGGTGGCGAGCCGCAAGCGCGGCGCGGCGGTCCTCGACGCGCTGCGCGACGACGGCGTGGCGGAAGACCTGCTCGACCGGATCGACACGCCCGCCGGACTCGACATCGGCGCGCGCTCGCCGGCCGAGATCGCTTTGTCGATACTCGCCTCGATCATCGAGGTGCGCCGCCGTTCGGCCCTCGCCGTACGGCCGGAAACCGCGACCCCGATCACCGCGATCGATCCCATCTGCGGCATGACCGTCCTGATCGACGCCGACGCGCTCTCGCTCGAGCGGGGCGGCGACACCCACTACTTCTGTGGCGAGGGCTGCCGGCGCGCGTTCGAGCACCAGCACCCGGCATGAGGATCACCGGCGAGGCGGCGGATGAGATCCGCCAACTGGTACCAGACGTTGAGATGCTTGCCCAGCGGCTCGCCGCCGTCGACTACCTCGTCGACGAGGGTCTCGCAACCTCCATGTTCCTCAGCCTGCGCCTCCCGCAGCCGCTGCTGCTCGAGGGCGAGGCCGGGGTCGGAAAGACCGAGGCCGGCAAGTCGCTGGCGGCCGTCCTCGAGACGCCGCTGATCCGCCTTCAGTGCTACGACGGAATCGACGCGTCGGAGGCGCTGTACGAGTGGAACTACCCCCGCCAGCTCTTGAGCATCCGGCTCGCCGAGGCCCGGCGCACCGAGCTGTCCGAGCAGGACCTGTTCGGCCCCGACTACCTGATCCGCCGCCCCCTGCTCCGCGCGCTCGAGCATCCTGGTCCACGCCCGGCGGTGCTGCTGATCGACGAGATCGACCGGGCCGATGACGACTTCGAGGCGTTCCTGCTCGAGTTGCTGGCCGAGGCCGCGGTGACGATCCCGGAGATCGGCACGATCCGCGCCACCCATCCGCCGATCATCGTGCTGACCTCGAACCGCACCCGCGACCTGCACGACGCGGTCAAACGCCGCTGTCTGTACCAGTGGATCGACTATCCGACGCCCGAGCGCGAGGTCGAGATCGTGCGCCGCCGGGTGCGCGGCGCCTCGGAGACGCTCGCGGTCCAGGTCGCGGACGCGGTGGCGCGGATGCGCGACAGCGACGTGCAGAAGCCGCCGGGTGTGGCCGAGGCGATCGACTGGGTCGCGGCGCTGGCGATGCTCGGCGTCGAGGAGCTCGACGTCGACGCGATCGACCGCACACTCGGGTCGGTGCTCAAGTACGCAGAGGACCAAGAGGTGATCCGCGCCGCGGGCCTCGAGAAGCTGGTGGCCCGGCGGTGACCGCGGCCGGCCCGCCCTTCAGGGTCCGGACGCTCGGACTCGACCTGCCCGCGGTCGCCGGGGCGTTCAGCCGCCGGCTGCACGAGGCCGGCGTGCCGGTGACGAGCGAGCGCGCGGCCCGGTTCGCACAGGCGCTCGCGGTGGTCAGGCCGATCAGCCGGCGGCGCCTGTACTGGACGGCGCGCGCGACGTTCGTCACCGACCGCACGCAGGTGCCGGCGTTCGACTCGGTGTTCTTCGGCGTGTTCGGCGGCGGCGGTCGCCGCCGGGACGAACCGGTGGTCGACGACGCACAGACCGCGCTTGCGCCACCCGAAGAGGAGCCCGGCGCCACCGATCGCGTGTTCTCGCCCAAGCTCGGAGAGTCGCTCCGGGCGTCGGGACTGACGGGATCCTCGTCGCGGCCGCGCAACGAGCCCGAGCGGGAACCCGAGGAAATGCCGGTGCCGGTGCTGGCCAGCAACGAGGAGCTGCTACGCACGAAGCGATTCGACGCGCTCGGGCCCGACGAGCTGGTCGGGCTGTACCGGCTGATGACGCGCATGCGCATCGCGACCCCGTTACGGCGGACCCGGCGGTCCGAGCGCGACCGGCGCGGCGAGCGGATCGACATGCGCCGGACGCTCCGGGGCAGCCTCCGCACCGCGGGCGACCCAATCCGGCTGGCCCGGCGGCGCCGTCGGGTCGTGCGCCGGCGGATCGTGATGCTGTGCGACATCTCGGGCTCGATGGAGCCGTACACCCGCGCGTACCTCCAGTTCCTGACCTGCGCCGCCGGCGCCGGCCCGAACGCCGAGGCGTTCGTGTTCGCGACCCGTCTGACCCGCCTGACCCGGGCGCTCAACTCGCGCAATCCCGAGCGCGCGATCCAGCGCGCGGCGTCGGCCGCGCCCGACTGGTCGAGCGGCACCCGGATCGGCGACGCGCTCAAATCGTTCAACGACCGCCACGGCCGCCGCGGGATGGCGCGCGGCGCGGTCGTGGTGATCCTGTCCGACGGCTGGGAACGGGGCGACCCGGCGCTCGTCGGGCGTGAGATGGCGCGGCTGCGCCGGCTCGCCTACCGCGTTGTGTGGGTCAACCCGCGCGTGGGCGCGCGCGCGTTCGCCCCGCGCGCGGGCGGGATGGCCGCGGCGCTCCCATACTGCGACGCCCTCGTCAGCGGCCACAGCCTCGAGGCGCTCGACGCGGTCGTCGAGGCGATCGGCATGCCGCGGTCCGGCCATCCCGGGGCCGCGCCCGAGTTCGAAGTCCCCGATCTCGAGTCCGACGAGGAGTCGTGGGCGAGCGCCACCCCGGTACAAGGGGAGCTCAGTGGCGATGCCGAGCGGCTACGGGCCGAGCCGGGGCAACACGACCCCAGGATGGGGCTAGCGCCTTGAGCGAGCCGGCCCCGAAGATCTGCATCTATCCCGGATGCGAGCGTCCCGCGGTGCCGCCGCATCCGCTCGGCGGCCCGCAGCCGAGCTTTTGCGATCTCGAGGAGCACAACGCCCTGTCCGCACACCAGGAACGGCAGCGCCTGGAGCGGCCGTCGCGGGCAGAGAACAACGACAGCAAGGAGGTTCAGTGATGGCTGATGAGGCGTACCGAGCGGTGTTCCTGCGGGTGCACCCGACGGGCAAGATGGTTCTCAGCCTGACGACCGAGTCCGACGGCGAGGAAGCACGCTACGCGCAGCTGGTGGCGAGCGAGCTGGGGGTGCCCGCGCTCGACGTCAAGGTCGTGCCCGCCGACGAGGACCGGTTCGGCGCCGGCCACGGCTACAACACGAGCCCGTCGCCGCGGACGGCCGAGGCGATCGTGAGCGCCGCCGGGAAGATCCTGGCCAAGGGGCAGCTGCTCGCGGGCGCCGCGCTCGAGACCTCGCCCGACTCGCTGACCTGGGAGGACGGCGCGTTCGTGTCGAGCGCCGATCCGTCGCAGGCCAGGACGATCGCCGACGTCGCGCTGTACGCGCACGGCACCGGCGCCCTGCCGCCGGGGGTCGAGGGCGGCCTCGACGCCCAGACGGTGTTCAAGGATCAGTGAGGCTTGGCGTCGATCTCGATTTCGACCTCGTCGGCGACCTTCAGCGCCCCGAACAGCGCCGAGTACGGCTTCATCCCGAACGCGGTCTGCGCCACCGTGGCGCTGCCGCTCACGTGGCCGTCGTCCCCGATCGCGAGGTCGAACTCCACCGGCGCCTGCTTGCCGTTGAGCGACAAATCGCCGCGCACCTTCAATCCGCCCCCCGCGTCTTGTTCGACGTCGCTCGAGCGGAACTCGATCGCGCAGCCCTTCAGCACTTCCTTGTCGATCGTCTTCTTGATGTCAGCCTTGTCACTGTCGTTGAGAGACTTGATGCCACCGCTGCCCTCGAGCACCCGCAGCGAGCGCGAGTCGGCGGTGAGAGTGAGCGCGGGCTGCGACTCGACGTCGAGCGTCGCCTGCCACGATTCCACCCCGATCACGAGGTCGTGGCCGGCCTTGGCAGCGCCTCCGGTCCTCCTGGTCCTGATCTTGAGGCTTCCGTTGTCTGGTCCAAAGTTCTGTGACATATCCGCAACCCTAACCCAGGAGACGACTAATGGTTGAACTGGACCACTCGTACTCGAACGGCAAGCCGATCGAGCACAATTGGGAGACGATCCTCGACCTCGAGAAACTGGTCTCGTGCGTCGAGGGCGGCAGCGTGACCGAGGCGACCAGCCCGGAGAGCGTCAAGGCCCAGATCAAGGTGAAGATGGGCGCGATGTCGATGACGTTCACCGGCACGGTCGCGGTGATCGAGCAGGACGCCGACGCGCATCGGGCGGTGCTCCAGGTGAAATCGCGTGAGGCCGGCGGTCAGGGTCACGCGAACGCCGACGTCACGTTCACGCTGTCTGACGGCGGCGGGACGATTCACACCGCGGCGCAGATCACCGGTAAGGCGGCATCGATGGGCGAGGGCGTCGTGCAGAACGTGCTCGACGCGCTGGTCTCGAGCTTCACCGAGAATCTCGCGGCACTGTAGGCGGACGTCATGGCGGTGATCGCGATGAGGCACGTGCGCGACGGCGAGGTGCCCCGCGACGGCGGCACCGCGGTCCAGGAGGCGGTCGACCGGCCCGTGTTCCACGGCAACGGCCCCGACGACTACGTGTGCGTCGAGTGCGGCAACGTGCTCGCATCCGCGATGCCGCCGGAATACATGAACCGCAAGCTGCGCATCAAGTGCGCGCGGTGCAAGACCGTGAACGTCGCGATCGAGGTCGAGGGCATCGACTACTCGTCGGCGTTCAAGCGGCCGGCGGGCTGAGGTTACGCCCCGGTTTCAATGCCGGCCGCCTCGCGCTCGTAGTCGAGCTCGGTGCCGACGCCGAGCCGGTTGAGCGCGTCGTTGGCCTCCTCGAGGCTGCCGGCGTCCGCGACCGCCCGCGCCAGCCGCCCCGCGGCCTTGATCGTGATGTCGACGTCGAGGTAAAAGGTCAGCGACGCCGACGGGGTCAGGTCCACCGTCCGCGTCCCGCCGCGGATCTGCATCGGTCCTGACGCTCCGCGGAAGGCGCGCACGGCCTGCGCGCTGGCCTCGGTGCTGACGAGCTCGATCGCCGCCTCCATCCGGTCGGCCACCGGCCCGGTCAGGCCGCGGGCGCCGCACAGGCCGCCGGCGGCCGCGACATCCGCCAGCCGCGCGAGCACCTCGCTCGGGGTCAGCTCGGCGTCGCAGCCGATCCCGAAGATCCCGAGGAGCACCGGCTGGCCGCGGCTCGACAGCCGGGCCCCGGCGGCGAGCATGACCGCGTCGCACAGGGGGCTGCGCAACCCCGGCTCATCGCCCCGGGCGACGACGTCGCCCCCGACGTCGACGAGCACGAGCAGGTCGCACTTGAGCGCGGCGATCGCCTGCTCGAGCCCGGCCGCCACCGGCGCCGGGCCGTCGTTGATGTCGATCAGCACCGTCCGCTGCCCGAGGAACTCGGCCATCCGCGACTCGGCGAAGAACACGTCCCGGTCGCGCAGGCGGGTCTCGGGTCCGGCCAGCAGGATCCCCGGCGCGAGCTCTTCGGCGTCGGTGATCTCGGCCGCGGTACGGGGGCCAGGCACCGGGTCGTACGGCCGGCGCTCCCAGCTCAGCCCGCCTAGCACCGGGTCGGCGCCGTCGTACAGCCGCACCAGCTCGGCAGTCGCCAGCGCGCCGACCACGTCGCCTCCGCCCCCCATGCCGATCACGAGGGGTCGCCGGGCACGGCGCAGCAGCAGCTCGGAATCGCGCATCCCCTAGTTTTACCGGGCGACCGGTGCCGGCACGTTTACGCCGTGTCACAGCGGGAAGTCCATAAAAACAGGACGACGGGAGCTGAGCCTGAGCCGTTGCCACCGGAGGAAAAGGGGAATCCGCTAGCGCGGATTCCCAGGCGAGTTCGGCTGGCGCCGAACTCGGAAAGGGGACGGGGAGAGTGAACGCCAAGCGAGCAGTGCTCAAACGGACGTTCAAGGAGTTCCGCGCCGACAACATGACCGATGTCGCCGCGGCCCTGACGTACTACGGGGTGCTCGCGATCTTCCCCGCGATGATCGCGGTGATCTCGATCCTCGGTCTGATCGGCCACTCGGCCACCCAGCCGCTGATCGACAACCTCGACAAGCTCGCCCCCGGGCCCGGCCGGCAGATCTTCACGAACGCGATCCAGAGCCTCCAGCGGGGCACCGGCGTCGCCGGCGTGCTCGCGTTCGTCGGGATCGCCGGCGCATTGTGGTCGGCGTCCGGATACGTCGGCGCGTTCATGCGCGCCTCGAACGCGATCTACGACATCGATGAGGGACGTCCGATCTGGATGACGATCCCCGTGCGGCTCGGGATCACCGTGGTGATGGTGACGCTGCTCGTTCTGAGCGCGTTCGCGGTCGTCGTCACGGGCGGCCTCGCCCGCACGATCGGCAACCTGTTCGGGGTCGGCGGCTCCGCGGTTTCGGTCTGGGACATCGCAAAGTGGCCGGTGCTGCTGCTCGTTGTCAGCTTCATGTTCACGATCCTGTTCTGGGCCTCGCCGAACGTGAAGCACGGTCGGTTCCCGTGGATCAGCGCCGGCGGCCTGTTCGCGGTGGCGATCTGGGTGGTGGCCTCAGGCCTGTTCGCGCTGTACGTGTCGGGCTTCTCGTCGTACAACAAGACCTACGGCGCCCTCGCCGGCATCATCATCTTCCTCGTCTGGCTGTGGATCTCCAACGTGGCGATCCTGCTCGGCGCCGAACTCAACGCCGAGATCGCGCGCGAGCACCACATCGAGGCCGGCCACCCCGCCGACGACGAGCCGTTCGTCGAGCCCCGGCGGGCGCCGGCGACCCCGGCCGGGGCTTCTCAGGCTTAGTTCGCGCCGCGGGATTCGGCGGCACGGCGCATCGCGTAGCGGAACCAGCGGTCGCCGTACGGGACGTACACGCGGATCGGTATCCCCCGCGCGGCGAGCGTCTTGTGGTCCTCGGGGCGAACGCCGAGCAACATCTCAACGACGGCGCCGGGCATCGCCGGCAACAGCGCCTCGCGGATCACCGGGTCGTGCGTCCCGAGTGAGACGGTGGCGCCGGCACGCTGGAGCGTGTACGCAAGCTCGATGAACGCGATGTCGGTCGCGTCGCCCCAGGCGTGCGCGAGCGACGGCGTCTCGACGTAGGCGCCCTTGACCAGGCGAATCGGCACCCCCGCCTCAACCAGCCGCTCCGCATCGGCCGGGCTGCGACGGAGGTTTGCCTGCACGGTCGCCGCCACCGGGCCGCCGTTGCGCGCCACCGCCAGCACCGCCTCGAGGATCCGGTCGACGCGCGCGACCTGCTCGGCCCCGACCTGGATGAGCGCGCCGGCCGGGAGCGCTTCCGCGATCCGTTGCAGGCGCCGGCGCGCGCCGTCGCCCGGCTCGTCGATGGCGATGTGGGAGAGGTCGATCGAGAGGTACGTCGGTGCCTGTATGCGGGCAGCCAGCGCGATGTAGGCGTCGGTCACGCGGTCGGCCTCGCCGGGATCGGTGACGTTCTCGCCGAAGAAGTCGATCGAGCTGAGAACGCCGTCGGCCGCCAGCCGCCGTGCCGTCTCGATGGCATCCTGCGCCTTCTCGCCGGCCACGTAACGCGACGCCAGCCGGTATGCGACCCCTTCGCCACCGGGAGCCGTCCGCACCGCCTCCTCGAAGCGCTCGCTCGTCGCGAGGTTGAAGAGAACCCTCCGCGGCAGCACCCTCATAGCCGCATTCTGAGGCCTGGCCGAGAAAGCCATCATATTTCGCGCTTTCTCGGCCACCCGCTCGCCACAACCGCCCAGCACCTACTCCTCGAGAGTAAGTCAATCGAATTACTGATATATTCGATCGGCACATGAGCCTGACGCCCGCAGAGCTCGAGGAGTTCGTCGCCGACCTCGCGGCCACCCCCGACCGCTGGCGCCACCATGTCCGCCACGCCACCGACGCCCGCGTCTACGAGCAGATCGTCGACGACCAGGACGTCAACGCGTGGGTGATCTGCTGGAGCGAGGACCAGGACACCGGCTTTCACGACCACGACGAGTCGGCCGCCGCGATCGCGGTGATCTCGGGCCAGGTCCGGGAGGACCGCCTCCGGGTAGGCGACGAGCCTCGCTCTCGGGTGCTCGGGGCCGGACAGATCTTCACCGTGCCGGCGGTCGCGATCCACCGTGTGCTGCATGCCGGCGACGCACCCGCGGTGACGATCCACGCGTACTCGCCACCGCTGACCCGGACCGGCGCCTACCGCCTCGGACCCGATGGCGAACTCGAGCGGGAGCCGCTCTCGTTCGAGGACGAGCTCCGCGCCGAGCCGGCGCTCAGCTGAGAACCGCCCGGGCCGCCGCCGGCGGGCCTCCCTAGGATGTAGCGTCAGTGACGGGTGTCGGACGCTATGTGAAGTTCACCGCGCAAGCGGGCCGCGGCGACGAGGTGGCACAGCTGCTCCTGAAGGCCGCAGACTCGCTTCGCGAGGTCCCGGGCTGCGAGCTGTACGTGATCAACCGCTCGCGCTCGGACCCCGACGTGGCCTGGGTCACCGAGCTGTGGCTGAGCCAGGAGGCGCTCGACGAATCGCTCGAGCAGCTCACGACCGACGAGGGCAAGGCCCAGATCGCCGAGATCATGGCCCTGCTGGGCGGCCCGCCCGAGCTGACCGAGCTCGAGCCCCTCGGCGGCGTCGGCTACATCCCCGGCGGCACCGGCTACACGCACCTCAACCTCGAGGAAGACGTCGAGGACATGGCTAAGCGGTTCGGGTTCGGTGAGCAGGGCGAGGCGCGGTTCGCGAACCGGTCGCTCGGCGCGATCCGTACCGGCGTCAGCCACCAGCGCGTACGCCCCGGCGTCCGCCAGGCCTTCGGACACCGCCACCAGCATGCCGAGGAGGTGTTTGTCGTGCTCGCCGGCAGCGGCCGGGTAAAGATCGACGACGAGATCCGAGACGTCCGGGCGCTCGACGCGATCCGGATCGCGCCCGAGTCGGCGCGGGCGTTCGAGGCTGGGCCCGACGGGCTCGAGCTGCTCGTGGTCGGACCCCACCATGCCGGCGACGCCGTCATGGACAGTGACTTCTGGCCGGCGGAGGAGAAATGAGCACGACGCAGATCAACGAGAACCTGATCCAGATCAACCGGTGGCGGTTCGTCAACGGGTTCCTGATCCGGGAGGACGACGGCTTCACGGTCGTCGACACCACGGTCGGCGGCGGCGCCGACGAGTTCGTAGCGGCCGCCCGCGGTGCGGGGGGCGAGATCAAGCGGATCGCGCTGACCCACGGACACGGCGATCACGTCGGCTCGCTCGACGCGCTCAAGCAGAAGCTCGGCAACACCGTCGAGGTGCTGATGCCCGAGCTCGACGCCCGCATCCACGCCGGCGAGAAGGTCACCGACAAGAAGCCGCCCGGCTCCTGGCCCAAGATCACGACGAAGCCCGACGTCCGCCTGACCGGTGGCGAGCGGATCGGGAGCCTCGAGGTGATCCCGACGCCGGGACACACCCCGGGGCACGTCTCGTTCGTCGACACCCGCGACCGCACGGTGATCGTCGGCGACACGCTCACCTCGATCGGCGGCCTCGCCGTGTCCAATCACTTCTTCTGGAAATTCCCGCTCGCCGCGATGGCCACGTGGGACAAGGGCAAGGACGTCGAGTCGGCCAAGAAGATCCGCGAGCTCGACCCGGCGATGCTCGTGGTCGGGCACGGCGGCCCGGTCCGCGCGCCGGCCGCGGCGCTCGACAAGGCGATCGCGCGCGCCGGCGGGTGAGCGCCTACAGCATCACCAGGGTCCACCACGACGGCCGCGACGACGATGTCGCGGTCGAAGAGCCGCTCGAGATCCGGGTCGACGGTGTGCCGCTGGTCGTGACGATGCGGACGCCCGGCCACGACGAGGAGCTCGCGCTCGGGTTCCTGTATGGCGAGGGCCTGATCGACGGTCCGCGCGAGGCGGGGCCGACCGAGGACTTCGCGAACAACATCGTCGAGGTCGCCGGCCCGCTGACCCGCGACCCCGGACAGCGCCGCTTCTACACGACGTCCTCGTGCGGCGTGTGCGGCAAGGGCGCGCTCGAGGAGGTCGCGGTCCACAGCGCCCCCCTCCCGGCCGGGCCATCGGTGACCCGGTCGTTCCTGGCCGGCCTGCCCGACCGGCTCGAGCAGCCGGCGTTCGAACGCACCGGGGGCGTCCACGCCACCGGCCTGTTCGACCCGACCGGCGAGCTCGTAGTGACCCGCGAGGACGTCGGGCGCCACAACGCGATGGACAAGGTGGTCGGCCGCATGCTGCTCGACGGGTTCGTCCCGCTCGGCGAGCGGATCCTCTGCGTCAGCGGCCGGCTGTCGTTCGAGCTCGTCCAGAAGGCCGCCGTCGCCGGCGCCCCGATCCTGGTCGGCGTCGGCGCGCCAAGCTCGCTCGCGGTCTCATTGGCCGACGACCGCGGGATGACGTTGTGCGGCTTCACCCGGCGTGGGAGCACGAACGTGTACACCCACGCCGAGCGGGTCCGCGAGGACTAGGGGTCTCGCTTCGCTCGACGTCCGTGGGACCGGGCGGGCCCGTCCGGACGGGGCACCTGGCCCCACGGACGCCGCCGCAGGCGGCCCAAATTCACGCCGCCACCAGTGCCACCAGCCGCTCGATCTCCTCCTCCGAAGTCCACGCGCCGACCGACGCCCGCACCACCCCGAACGCCGGGATGTTCCGGACGATGACGCCCTCGCCGGCGAGCCGCGCGACCTCGGCGTCGGAGTCCTCGACCTTCCACGAGACCAGCGTCGAGCGGCCGCGGGGCAAGACCTCGAGCCCGCGCTCGGCCAGCCGGTCGGCGAGATCGGCCGCCAGTGACGCCGCCCGCTCGTGGACCCAGTCCCAGCCCGCCGCCTCGAATACGCCGAGCGAAGCCGCCGCCCACGTACTGCGCATCCCGGCCGGGAAGCCGTGGTCGAGCCGCTTGACCCCCTCGGCCAGCTCGAACTCGAGCGCGTTCGCGGGCTCCGCCACCGAGCCGTACCCCGGCCACGGCACGAGCAGGTCGTCGAGCGAGTCCTCGCGCACGAACAGGCATCCGCTGCCCTCGGGCCCGCACAGCCACTTCTGACCCGACCCGGCGTAGAAGGCGCACCCGAGCGCGTGCACGTCGACGGGAACCGCCCCGACCGCCTGCGCGGCGTCGAGCAGCACCGGCACCCCGGTGGCGACGAGCGCGGGCACATCGGCCACCTCGCCGCCGACCCATGACACGTGCGAGCACGCGATCAGCCGCGTCGAGCTCGTGGCCTCGCCGGCGAGCTCGGCGAACGGGACCACGCGGATCTTGGCCCCGTGCCGGCGCCGGGCGCGGCCAAGCGGCGCCAGCAGGCCCGGATGCTCCTGGTCGGAGGTGAGGATCTCGTCGCCCGGACGCAGGTCGAGCCCGCCGATCACGGTGTTGACCCCGTCGGTCGTCGAGCCCGTGAGTGCGACCTCGGATGGATCGCAGCCGAGCGCGGTCGCGTAGCCGGCGCGCGCCTTTGCGGCGAGCTCCATCAGCCCCTCGAAGTACGGGCGGCCGCACCGGCCCCCGTCGACCTCGAGGCCGATGCGCTCGCGAACGGCATCGGCGGCGGCGCGCGGGATCGGCCCCTCGGTTCCCGCGTTCAGGTAGGACAGGCGCTCGAGCACGGGGAACTCGGCCCTGAACGTGGCTGGATCGGTGGCGGACATCGCAGGTTCGGTCATGCCCCTATTCTGTCGGGCGCGATGTGCTTCGACTTCGACGCCCGGCCGCCGGCGCCACCCGAGGACCTTCTGCTCGCCCCGATCGCCGGTGGCGCGGGCCCCGAGCTGCTCGAGCTGACGTCCGCCGACGGGACGCACTTCTCGGCCGCTCTGGCGCAGGCGCCGTCCGACCGCCGCGGCGGGATCGTGATCCTGCCCGACGTTCGCGGCCTGTACCCGTTCTACTCCGAGCTCGCCGAGCGGTTCGCCCAGGCCGGCTACCACGCGATCGCGCTCGACTACTTCGGCCGCACGGCCGGCCTCGGGCCGCGCGACGAGGAGTTCGAGTACATGCCCCACGTCCAACAGCTGACGGTCCCGACCGTGCAGCAGGACGCGGCCGCCGCGCTCGCCGCGCTGCGCGAGCGCACCGGGGCTCAGGCGGTGGCGACGGTCGGGTTCTGCCTCGGCGGCTTCGAGTCGTTCCTGGCCGGCGCGGACATGCCCGAGCTCGCGGCCGTCGTCGGCTTCTACGGCGTGCTCACCGGCGAGCGGTTCGGCGTCGACGGCCCGCTCGAGCGCGCCGGCGACATCCGGACGCCGGTGCTCGGACTATTCGGCGGCGAGGACCAGGCGATCCCGGTCGAGCAGGTCGAGCAGTTCGAGGCCAGCCTCGCCGCGGCTGGCGTCGAGCACGAGATCCACGTGTACCCGGGCGCCCCGCACTCGTTCTTCGACCGGCGCTACGAGGAGCACGCCGACGCGTGCGAGGACGCGTGGCGGCGGATGCTCGGCTTCCTCGAGCGCCACACGGGCTAGCTGTTCGACGCCTCCTTGTCGGCCTCGGGGTTCGCGTCCGTCTCGCCCTCGGACCCCTCGGACCCTCGGATCGCTCGGACCGCTCGGACCCCTCGGACCCCTGTGAGCTCTCGGCGTCCGCGCCGTGCTCCTTGAGCTCGCGCTTGAGGACCTTGCCGGTGTGGTTGCGCGGGAGCTCGTCGATGAACACGATCTCGCGCGGGACCTTGTAGTTCGCGAGGTTGTCCTTGACGTAGCCCTTGATCTCGTCCTCGCTGAGGTTCGCGTCCTGGCGCAGCACGACGAACGCCTTCAGCCGCTGTCCGAACTTGTCGTCGTCGACGCCGATCGCGGCCGCCTCCTGGATCGAATCGTGCGATCCGAGCAACTCCTCGACCTCGGCCGGGAACACGTTCTCCCCGCCTGACACGATCATCTCATCGTCGCGCCCGTCGATGTACAGGCGGCCGTCGGCGTCGAAGTGGCCGACGTCGCCGGAGGACATCAGGCCCTCGACCATGTCCTTGTTGCCGCCGCCGGTGTACCCCTCGAATTGGGAGATGTTGCCGACGAAGATCCGGCCCGTCTCGCCCTGCTTGACCTCCTTGCCGTTCTCGTCGATCAGCTTGACGATCGAGCCGCGGACGACCTTGCCGACGGTGCTCGGCTCGGCGCGGAGATCCTCGGGCGTGGCGATCGTCGCGTACGCGATCTCGGTCGACCCGTACAGGTTGTAGATCACCGGGCCGAACATGTCGGTCGCGCGCTGCGCGAGGTCCGCCCCGAGCGCCGAGCCACTGACGAAGATGATCCGTAGCGCCGAAGTGTCCCGCTGCTTGACCGCCTCCGCGCCGAGGTCGACGATCCGCGAGAGCATCACCGGGACGACCACCATCGCGGTCGCGCGATTGCGCTCGAGGCTTTCGAGCGTCACCTCTGGGTCGAACCGCCGGCGCACTACGAGCGTCGACCCGAGCCCGACGCCGACGATCGCCTGCATGAACCCGAGCGCGTGGTACATCGGCACGCACAGCTCGGTGACCTCGCGGGAGCGGAACGGCACCTTGCTGAGCAGGCCGCCGATCAGCGACAGCGAGTGCGGCTCCGCGCGCGGAGCACCCTTGGGCGTCCCGGTGGTGCCGCTGGTCAAGATCGTGATCCGCGGCCACGAATCGGGCTTGGGTGGCGGCGGCCGTATCGCCGGCGTCGATCAGCGCGTCGAGCGTGTCGTCCCCGGCCTCGTCCGCCCAGGCGCGGTAGCGCCCCCGCTGCGGATCGTCGATGCCCTCGAGCGTCTCCGCGTACTCCTCGTCGTAGACGAGCAGATCGGTCCCCTCGCGCGTCGCCACCTCCCTGATCTGGGGCCCGGCAAACGAGGTGTTGAGCAGGACGATGCGCGCGCCACACTTGGCCGCGGCGAACACCGCCTCGAGGAAGCCGCGGTGATTGCGCGCGAGGATCGCGACCCCCTCCCCGGCCTCGAGCCCTCCCTTGCGCCAGGCGTTCGCGAGCGCATTCGAGCGCTCGTCGAGCTCCTTGTAGGTCAGCTCGCCGCGCTCGTCGATCATCACGGCGCGGTCGCCGTGACGGAGCGCGCTGGCCACGACCGCACCGCCGATCAGGCCATAGCGCTGGAATCCGCGCACCAGGGCGGCGAGGCGCTGCGGCGGCTCGGGACCGAGCAACCCGCTGCGGACGGAGATCGCGGCGAAGTACGCCTCGTCGCCGGCGCGCCGCGTGAGCTTGGCCGCGCCCCCGACCAACCCCTTGGGGTCACGCGCGGCGTTGATGATCGCCTTTGGGTCCAAATTGACGATGGGACTCTCCTCCTCAGGCAAGCGCCTTTTGACTTTTCGTGGAATTTCGGGTTCTCGGGAAGGTTCCCCCGGCTGGTGGCGTCGGGGCGATTAAGCACCGCACGGGGGTTCAAAGACATGCATACCGCGAGACGACCCAGAATATTCGCCCTTCACACCTCCGGGTCCGGGCCCGCAGCGAATTCGCTGCAGCTACTGCAGCGATGACTGGCGCCGCCGCCGACCCCACGCGGCGGCGGCGCCCCCATCGCTCCTGCTGATCCCATGAATCGTTTGCGCACTCATGGGTAGTAGAAGTTGCGATGGCCGGCAACCTCATCACGCTGCCACTGCGCGTCTCGTTGCGTTCGGCACAACTTCTGACCCGCGCCGCGGGCCGTGCGGTGTCGATCCCGGGACACGCGACCCGAGTCGTGACGTCGGGTCGATCCCGTCGCGACGCGCCTGACAGCGCCCGGCAACCGGCTCTACCGACCGAGCCACGAAAATGGCGACGCCCGCCGGTTCGGCCAGCGACTCCGGCCGCTGATGTCGAGCAGCCGCCCGCCGGCCGCGTCCGCGACGAGCCGGCGGCGGAGGTCTCCGGGCCGCGCGCACTGCCGTTCGAAGCCCCGGTTCACGTCTCCGAGGAGGCCGAGCTGGTGCGGGAATCCGCCGAGCCGGGAGCCGAGAACGGCGCCGGCGCCGGCGTCACGGTGAAGGAGCCGTGGCTCGGGTACCGCTCGCTGAACGCCCGTGACGTGATCGACCGGACCAGGACCGCCAACGTGGCCGAGCTGGCCGCCGTGAGGCTCTATGAGTCCCGGCACCGGAGCCGGCGGACCGTGCTCGCCGCAGTCGATCGTCAGCTGAAGCTGGCGAACGGCGGCCTCCCGGCCTGACCTGACCAGCACGACGAAAGGAGCATGCGGCATGCCCGCAGCGAAGACCCTGAACGAACGCGACACGATGCTGGTGAGATGGCTGGGCGAGGCCCACGCCAAGGAAGCCGAGCTCGAGGCGGATCTGACCGCGCACATCGCGCTGACCCAGAAGCAGGCGTACAAGAAGCGCCTCCAGCAGCACCTCAAGGAGACGCGCGACCACAAGCGCCGCGTCGCCGCCCGGATCAAGAAGCTCGGCGGTCCGGCCAGCCAGGGCCTGCTCGCGGTCCCGGTGACCGTCGGAGAGGTCGCCGGCAAGACCGTCGCCGCCGTCAAGGGACAGGTCGGCATGGCCCGAGCGCTCGTCTCCGCCCAGGCGGACACGCACCTGCGCAACGCCCAAGATGAGCTACGCGAGGAGCACACCGAGATCGCGATCTACACCCGGATCGAGGTGCTCGCCAGCGAGGTCGGGGATCGCGAGACGGCTCAACTCGCGCGCGCGATCCGCCGCGACGAGGAGCGCATGGCGAAGTTCCTCACCGCCGAGCTCGGACGGCTCGTCAAAGACGTCGTTCGCGCCGAGATCCCCCGCGACCAGCGAGCCGGCTCCTCAGGCTCGCGCTCGCGGCGTACCCCGAGCGCGCCGCGCGCACGGTCGACCAGCCGCGCGCGCAGCTCGAGTGCCCGTAAGACCGCGGCGACCAGCCGGTCGCGGGGCACGACCACCACGACCAGCCGGTCGCGGAGCACGGCATCGGCGCGCACGTCGCGCGGCCGCACCGCCGCCGCCCGGAGCTGACCGTCGAAAGTCAAAGCGGCCCGGCCGGGCTCGAGACCGGCCGGGCCGCCCATGGCTCCGCGTGTGAGGTCGGACACGCGAGCCTGGCTGCGCTCTTGCGCTATTGCCCCCTTTTCCGCTTCGGAGGCTCGCCAGCCTCTGAAGCTCGACGCCCACGAGAGTAGGCCAGGGCCCGCCGATCCTTGTTGACGACCGGTGAACATCGACGCCTGACAAATCCGGTCTAAGTTGCGCTGAGGTGGGTAGACGTGTGGTGCAGTCGTCGAGGAGAGAACGATGCTGACGAACATTCACCCCGCTGCCGACACACGCGAGGACGCGCCGCATTCCGGTCTGCTCTGGTTCGCCGAGGAATGTCTGAACAACGGAGCCCCGCTCGAGAGCTACATCATCCACGCCGAGAGCATCGGCGACCGCGAGCTCGCGACGTTCTTCCGCCGCGCGCTCGCCGAGTGCCGCCGCGCGAGCCCCGGCGACCGGCGCCAGTGGACCCGGCGCTCACGCAGCGACCGCCGCCGCCGCCACTAGCCGCGACTAGCCTCGGACGGCCAGCCTCAGCCCGGCTCCGACCGGCACGACCGTCTGCGTGAGCTCCGGCTCGGCCTCGATCAACGACGTGAACTCGACCAGCTCGTGCGCGTGCGACTCGACGTTGTCGACGGCGAGCACGCCACCGGGAGTGAGCGTTCGCGCGAGATCGCGCAGGTACCCCGAGTAAGCCGGCCGCTCGGCGTCGAGGAACACGAACTCCCACTCGGCGTCCGCCGAGCGCGCGAGGGTCGCCGCCGCGTCCTCGGTGCGTAGCTCGACTCGGTCCTCGAGCCCGGCGCGGCGCAGGTTCTCGCGCGCGAGCCCGGTGCGCTCGGAGTCGACATCGACGCTGACCACGCTGCCACCCGTGGCCTGCGCGGCGTCGGCGAGCCAGATCGTGGAGTAGCCGTTCGACGTGCCGAGCTCGAGGATCCGCCGGGCCCCGGCGGCGCGGATCAGCACACCCAGAAGCTCGGCGGTGGGCGGCTCGACGTTGCGGAACCGCTCGAGCCGATCGCTCCTCTCCTCGTCGTGCGCGTGGCTCACTGCGTACAGCTCATCGACGAGCCGGCGGCGGGACTCGTTCATGGCCCGGACACGCTACGCCACCAGCTCGACTTCCTTGGCCGCAGGCTGCGGCGGCCGCACATCCTCGAGCCGATCGACGTTGGCGAGCGCGGGGAACAGACGGCCCCAGCTGACCGCGAGCAGGATCGTCATCACGCCGCCGCCGACGACCGCCGGAACCGTCCCGACCAGATAGGCGGCGAGGCCCGACTCGAACGCGCCGAGCTGGTTCGAGGCGCTGATGAAGACCATCTCGACCGCGTTGACCCGACCGCGCAGCCGGTCGGGCGAGGCAAGCGCGACCGTCGTCGAGCGGATGTTCATGCTGTACAGGTCGACGAAACCGCTGACGCCGAGCGCGAGTAGCGAGATCACGAACACGCGCGAGAGTCCGAACACGATGATGCTCGCGCCGTACAAGCCGACCACGAGCAGCAGCGTCCGGCCGGCGCGGCCGGCGATCGGATGGCGGGTGATCCACGCGGCGGCCAGGAGCGCCCCGACGGCCGGCGCCGCGCGCAGCACCCCGAGCCCGGTGGCACCGACGTGCAGGATCGACCGGGCGAACACCGGAAGCAGCGCCACCGCGCCACCGAACAGGACCGCGAGCAGGTCGAGCAGGATCGCGCCGAGCAGCACCTCGGTCCGGCGCACGAACCGCAGGCCCTCGAGCACGCTCTCGACGCTCGGGGGCGCAGCGGCGCCGTCGTCGTCGAGGTCCGCCGCCGGACGCGGATGCATCGCCATCACGATCCCCGCCGAGACGAGGCACGAGCCGGCCGCGAGCAGATACACGAGACTCGGGGAGAGGCCGTACAGCAGGCCGCCGAGCGCGGGACCGATGACCATGCCGGCCTGGCTCGCGATCGAGCGAAGCGCCATCGCGCTCTGCAGCAGGTCGACGCTCACGAGCGTCGGCGGCATCGCCCGCGCCGCCGGCCACCCGAGCGCCATCGCCACCCCGGCCCCGACGGCAAGCGCCAGGTACGGCCACACCTGGGCCGTCCCCGACGAGCTCACCAGCGCGAGGCCGACGCCGATGCACGCGGCCAGCAGCAGCGAGCCGGCGAAGATCAGGCGCCGCGGGGCGCGATCGGCGAGCTGTCCCGCGGGCAGCGCCAGCACGAACAACGGCACGAACTCGGCCAGCCCGATCCAGCCCAGATCGAGCGGGCTGCGGTGCAGGGCGTAGACCTCCCAGCCGATCGCCACCTCGAGCATCTGGAGGCTGATGCCCATCCCGAGCAGGGCCAGCCACCACAGTCGGAAATCGCGCTCCTCGAGCGCAGGCCCGA
>CAVVCP010000009.1:0-45160 GCA_963746695.1 uncultured Solirubrobacterales bacterium
TCGCCGGCGCGTTAATGCCGGATGGCTTGGGCGATCCGCTCCGCCGAGCGGACCGCGAGGGCGACGCTGGTCAAGGTGGGATTGCAGGCGGTGGCGGTGGGGATCACGCCGTTACCACCGACGTAGAGATTCTCGAATGACCAGACCCGCGAGTACGGGTCACATACGGACGAGCCGTCCTCGCTGTCGCCCATCCGCACCGTCCCCTGATAGTGCAGTGAACTGCCGGCGGGCAGGAGCGTCGGCGGGTCGACGACAACGCCGAGCGACTCGGCAGCGACCTCGAGATCGGCGCGAGCGCAGGCGATCGCGTCGAGGTCGCCGCTGGTCAAGCCGTATTTGATCGCGATCCTCGGCAGACCGAAGCTGTCGAGTTCATGACGATCGAACTCGACACGATCCTCGAAGCGGATCTCCTTGCGGCAGAACCAGCTCAGCACCAGTGGATGCTCGACCTCTCGATCGCGGCCGCTGCGGTCGAGCAGAGCATGCGATGTCGCGTCGAAGTCCATGACCTGGCCGTGGTGCGGATGACCGGATTCGTCGAACGGAACCCAGAAGAAGGCCGCGCCGCTTGGCTGTCGCCCGCGAGCCGCCGCGGTGCCGACCAGTTGCGGCTGATCGTTCAGGTAATGCCCGAGCGCCCGCGGACGGATGCCCGACGCCCAGAGGAGTTGCGGGGTTCGGAGCGCATCCGCCGCCACGACCACCACTCGGGCGGAGATCGTCCGATCTGTCCCGGTCGGCAGATCGTGCACGACCGCGCCGGTGACTCTCCCACCGTCGGTGAGCAGGCGCCGGCATACCGTCTCGGACGTGAGCACGAACCGATCGGACGAATCACCGTCCACGCGCGCGAGAGGTCCGAGGACGGAATCGGTGCCTGTCCACCGGATCGGCCCGCCGCCTTCCACCGGGAGGCACGCGAGTGGCATCGGAGCGACCTTCCGCGGCCCGGACAGGCGAGGGTCGAACACCCCGCCCAACGTCTCGAGCGTCTGACGAGCACCGGCCGTGCTCGGGAACGGCGTCCTTGTCGTCGACAGCAGTCGCTCCGCGTGCTCCACGAGCCGGCTCCATTCCGGGTCGGGGATCGCCTCGATCCGCTCCGTCCCCATGGGGCGGGGCGTCGCGCACGACCAGTGGGCGCCCATACCGCCGACGTTGCTCGAGTGCGCGGCCGCCGGCATCCCGCCTGCGTCGCCGTCGACGGCATGCGTTCCCGGCCGGACCGCAGTCCGCACGTCAACCGAAGGCGGTCCCTGCGATCGACGCCGCATGCCCTCACGCTCGACGGGGTCCTCGACGTTCCGAACGTTCATCCCCGCGACGCGGGTGAGCCGCGGACCGAGCTCCACCATCTCGATCCGGGCCGCGGGAGCCCGCCCCGATACGACCCTGGCGAACGTCGCGCCGACCGGGCCGCTGCCGACGATCAAGACATCGGTCGCGGGCACACTCTGGTCCACGGCCTCAGCCGCCCCGGACGAGCCGTGCCGCCGCCGCGGACAGTGCGGGACGGAGCTCCGAGCTCACGCGGTCGATCTGCTCCATCGCCTGCCCGTGCGGCACGCCGGGCAGGCGCGGGTAGAACACGAGCTCGTGCCAGGGCGCCTGCTCCCACATCGTCACGAGCCGCTCGGCGACCTCGGGCGCGCGACCGACCAGCAACCTGCCGAGATCGAACCGCAGCGCCGACGGGTCCTCACCGGCGGCCTCCGCATACCGACGCTGCTGGTAGCGGAACGCGGTGCCGAAGTGTCCGTTCCAGTCGCGCTCGGCGTCGTCTGTGACCCACACGGGTAGTCCCAGGACGTAGCGGAACGTGTCGAGTGAACGACCGTGACGCTCGAGCGCGGGGCGGAGAGCGTTCCGGAAGAAGTCCGGGACGGATACTTCAGGATGACCCGATTCGGCCCCGATATAGCCGTCGCCAAGCCGCGCCGCGCGGTCGACCGCCGCCGGTGCCCAGCCGCCGATCAGCACCGGGATGTGACCCCGAACAGGCCGCGGGGTGATCGGGATCAGCTTGCCGCCAGCGCCGTCCTTGAGTCCACCGTCCACGAAGGCCTGGCGCAGCTCGCGCACCCTGTCTTCGAGTAGCTGCCCGCGCCGCCGGATATCGACATCGAAGAACGCGAACTCTCGCTCGTATTGCCCGACGCCGACGCCCAGGTCGAGCCGGCCGCCGGACAGCGCGTCCAGGAACGCGACGTTCTCGAGCGCCTGCCTCAGCTTGTAGTACGCGAGGATCAGTACTGCCGTGCCGACCCGCAGCCGGCTGGTGACCGCGGCGAACGCGGCGAGCGCCGGAAATTGCGCGGCGAGATAGCCGTCGTCCTGACCATGATGCTCGGTGGTCCAAACGCTTCGGTAACCGAGCTGATCGGCGAGGCGAACCTCCTCGAGGACCTCCGCGTAATGCCTGGCGTACTCCTGGGATCGAGGATCAGGGCGCAGATCGGTCTTGATGCTCAGCTCGAACGGTGACGTCGGAGTCACAGCAACTCTCCGCCTGCTCCGTACCACGCGGTCACGCCTCCGCAGGGGATCGCGCATATTCCCGCCTCGACGATCTCTGCCTCCGTCGCGCCCGCGGCGCGCGCGAGCCGGCTGTGATGCGCGGCGAACTCGGCCCGGATCGCGGCGACGTTGACGCAGACCAGCACGAGCTGGACCTCGCGCGGTGTGAGCGCCGGGTGACTCCACGACGCTTCGAGCAGCTGCGCGTAGCCGATGAAGGCATCGGGCGCGAAATCGCGCAGCACGCGCGCGTAATCGGGCAGGCTGCCCGTGCGTGCCGACAGATACGCCTCGGCGTGACCCAAATCGCCCGGGTTCGTTACGGCCAGCGCACGCCCGTTGTCGACCGCGGGCGGCTCGAAGTGCGCAAGCGCGCCATCGACGAAGCACTCATACGCGCCCTCGCCGCGAGAGCTGAGGACCAGCGCGGCCACCGCCCAGACGCGCGCGACCGGCACCCCGCGCTCGGCGCACCGGGCGAGCTCGCGAATCGCGACCCTCGAGTCGCGCTGGCTGGCCCCACAGGCGGCCATGAGCAGTGCCTTGAAGCCGGCATCGAGTGCACCGTCGCGGTCGGTGACCGCACGCAGGCGTTTCATCGCGTCGTGCACATCAGGGGCGCTGGCCCGGAGTATGTGGCGCACCGAGGGCATCGCTACGCGAGCCCGTCCGCCACCCGTGAGATCAGTTCGCGTGCGGCGGCGAGGTCACCCCAGTCGGGGTCCACCGAGACCTCGTCGAATCCGAGCGCGGCGAGGCGGCGGAGCGCTTCCAAGCGGGCGTCGAGCTGGTCGAGCTCGACCGCGCCAGTGATGCGAAGTACGGTCTGAAGCGACGCCATCCCGGCCGGCCGCGCCGTATGAACGTATTCGAGCTTGCGGGCGAGGTCGTCGGCGTCGAGCGCATCCCACCGCGTGAGCGCCACCCATCCGTCCCCCAGTCGCGCCACGCGGTCGAGTGACACCTTCGCCATCCCGCCGATGAACAGCGGCACGCCGCTGGAACGAACCGGTATCGGGAAGCAGTGCATGCCCGCCGGCAGGCTGAAGAACTCGCCTTCGAACTCCTGCGGACGGCCGCTCCAACACGCCCGCAGCACATCGATGGCCTCGTTCATGCGCCGCCCGCGCGTCGCGAAGTCCCAGCCGAGCGCGGCGAACTCCTCCGCGTACCACCCCGCCCCTACGCCGAGCACGAACCGCCCTCCCGATAGCCAGTCGATCGTCACCGCGGTCTTGGCCAGCAGAACGGGATCGCGCTGCGGGAGCACGAGGACGGCAGTCCCGACCGATACCCGCTTGGTCGCGGAGGCGAGCCACGTGCATGCGGTCAGCGACTCTATGCAGTCGGTGTCCGGCTCCCAGGCGACGCTGCCGTCCGACGAATACGGATATCGGGAGTCGGTGCGCTCGGTGATCACGATGTGGTCGGAGATCCAGAGCGCATCGGCGCCGGCATCCTCGGCCACCGCCGCGATCTCGCGCAGACCTGGGTCGACCGGTTGGCGACCGAGCACCGGCACTTTGACACCCAATCTAGGCATGCCCCCTCCTCAGTCTGGTTCGGATCCCGTGCTGTCCTCCGTCGATCTCCTCGGCGGCGCGAAGGCCCGCGGCGAGCGCGGTGGCGACATGGCCTCCCTCGCCCGCGGCCTCGCCGACCGCGATCGCCGGGATCTCCGCTCCGCAGCGACGTAGCTCGTCTTGTAGCCGCGTGTCCGGCGAGACGCCCTGCGAGACGAGGACCGGACCGCTGACCTCGCGCCAGCGGTCCGCTCGGTCCGGCCCGCGGATCAGCAGCCGGCGAGGCTCGATCGCCAGGACGCGCGCCAGCAGCAGCACCTCGACGGCGGGGCTCTCGCGCAGCCTCGGGATCACCAGCGCCTTCGCGCGGCGCCCGACATCCGGCGCCAGATCGTGCTGGCCGCCGACGATCAACACCTTTCGGCCGCGGCGGAGCAACTCGTCGGCGACCGCCACCCCTTCGCGGTCGGCGCCCCAGACCACGTGGACCTCGTCGCCGAGGTCGCGCTTGCCGACCCTCATCCAGTCGCGTATCTCGACGACGCGCTCCAGATCAATGCCGGGAATGTCGGGCAGCGGCGCATAGCCGCCGGTGGCGAGAACGATCACGTCGGGGTCGCCCGAAACCAACGCGGCTGCATCGACCTCGCACTCGCGTGCGACGGTCACGCCCACCTCCTCGAGCGCGTGCTCGTACCAGTCGAGGATCAAGTGGTAGCGCGGATACTCGTGCAGACCGGCCGCCAGGCGAAAATCACCACCGAGCTCGCTTTCGCGCTCGAACAGCGTGACGTGGTGGCCGCGCTCGGCCAGCGAGCGGGCCGTCTCGAGGCCGGCGGGTCCGCCACCGACCACGGTGACATCCAGCGCCGCGTCCGCCCAGTGGAGCGCAGACACACCGGCGTCACGCTCGCGACCAACGCCCGGATTGACCGAGCACGGAATCGGCTCTCCGGTCCGCAGCTGGTCAGAGCAGAAGTTGCACGTGATGCACGGCCGTGGAGAGCCTCCGGATGACACGGCGTTGACCCACTCCGGGTCGGCATGGAGAGCGCGCGCCACCGATACGAGATCGCTGCACTCAGCGAGCAACCGCTCGACGGTCCCGAGCTCGGTGATTCGTCCGGCCACCGACACGGGTAACCCCAGAGCCCGGTAGCGAGCCGCGTGGTCACCGAGCAGCCCCTCCGGCCATTCCGACGGCTGGACCATCCAGTGACCGGCCTCGTAGCAGCCGGCCGACACATCGAGGAAGTCGAGCTTGTCGAGCGGACAGGCCGCGATCAGCGCGAATGTCCGATCGGCGTCGAGCCCACCCTCCACGCCGTCGAAGGCCGAGAAGCGGATCCCGAACGTAATGTCGGGGACGGCCGCGCGCACCGCGCAGACGACCTCGTTCAAGAAACGCTGCGGATCGCCCCACTCATCATGTCGCAGGTTCGTCAACGGTGACATGAACTGGTGGACGAGGTAACCGTGAGCGGCGTGCAGGGTCAGCACATCCACGCCCGCATCCGAACACCGACGTGCGGCCGCGACGTAGCAGTCGATGAGGTTCCAGATGTCCTCGTCGTCGAGCTCGATCGGCACCTCTCCGCCGACCGATTCGCACGGCACCGGCGACGGGGCGACGCAGTTGTAGCCGTTCACCGCGCCCTGGGCGGTGCGACCGCCATGGTTGATCTCGACTCCCGCCAGTGCCCCGTGCGCGTGAACCGCGCCGGCGAACCGTCGGAGCCCGTCGATCGTACTGTCGACGTGCACGCCCACCTGGCGGTGGCGAGCCTTGCCGTCGATCCTGACGTACGAAGCTTCGGCGAACACGAGCGCCACCCCTCCTGCTGCCCGCGCCGCCAGGTAGTCGATGTAGGCGTCGGTCAGATGGCCGTCAACCCTGGCCATGTTCCGCTCCATCGGAGCGCCGATGATGCGGTTTCGCAGCCGAACCCGGCCGATCTCGACCGGATCGAGCATATGCAGGTGGGACGCGGACAACGGCCTCGGCCCCCTCAGTCCCGGATCCCGCTGTTGCCCTCCCGCCATGTGATCTCGAGCACGCGGTGCTTGATGCGCCAGCCGTCCTCGGTGCGAACCAGCTCGTCGACGTACGTGCCGCCCATGTCGAGCGTGTTGCCGCCGGTTTCGTGACCGGTCCGGTAATGCTGGGCTCGCACGTAGGAGACGCTCCGAGCGGTGTCCCCGTCCACCACGATCGTCGCGTTCGCGATCAGGTGCTGTGTCGCCTCGAGCTTCCCGAGCACCTCCTCGAGCTTCGCGGCGATCGCCTCGACTCCGGTGAACTCACCGCGCACGCCCATCCGGTATACGCCGTCCTCGGTGAACACCGTTCTGAGCGACGCCCACTGGCGGGTGTCGAGCGCGGTCGCGTATCGGTACAGGACCTCGGCGATCTCGAGCCGGTCGGCGATCTCCTGAAGCTCCATGCTCGTCACGCCCTCACGCCGGCGCTGACCGCGACGCCTGCGAATTCGGGCTCGACCTCGCAGCTCCCCGAGAAGGCTCGCGGCACTACGACGAACTCGCCCGCACCGAACGTCTGCCGACCTCCGTCAGCACCGACGAGCGAGATGGCGCCGTCGAGCACCTCCACGAACGTGTCGGCGGCGTCGAGCGTCACGCGAACGGGCGAGTCGCCGGCGCTTGCCACCAGCCGAACCAGCAGGTCGCTGCCCTGGATATGGGCGCTCCGCGGCCAGCCGCCTTCCCCGGGAGCCTCGAGCCGGTCGCGCGCCTGCGCGGGATCGATCGTGAGCACCGTGTCGCGCCGGCGGGCATCGAGGATTCCATCGGCGAGGGTCCGGTCGTACGGGGACAGCCAGTCCTTCGAACACACGGCGATCTCGCGGAAGAATCCCTCGCTCGTCCAGGTGCCCTGCCACCCTTTCGGGACCAGGAAGTGCTCGCCCGGGCCGAACGTCGGCGCGTCCCCGGTCCGGTCGTCGGGGAGGGTCACCGTTCCCTCGAGCACATACACGAACTCGTCCCCGGGGAAGAACGGTGCATGCGACGCGCCGTTCGTGTGCTCGAACAGCGCCACCCAGATCTCGCCGCTGTGAACCGCGAGGTTCTTCTGACCCGGGGCGTGCGGCTTCACCGTGTCGAGGAACCCGGGTGAACCCACCCCGTCGGCGTACGGCTCGAGCGCCTCGCCGGACAGCATCGCGTCAGAGACGACAACCCAGCCGCGGGCCATCACGCGGCCGCGCCCGAAGTCGTGGCCGACGCCTCATCGAGCATCGCCAACTCATCCGCGGCAAGCGCCAGCCCGGCCATCGGGAGCAGCGCCGCGAGCTGCGAAGTCGTCCGTGCACTCGCGATCGGCGCCACCACGGTCGGCTGCGCCGCCAGCCACGCCAGCGCGACGGCCGATGCCGTCGTGTCGTGCGCGGCCGCAATCCGCTCGACCGTGTCGAGTACGCGCAGGCCGCGCTCGTTCACGTAGGCGCTTCCATCTAGGCGTCCCCGGCTGCTCGGCGCCGCGTCCGCGGCCCGGTATTTGCCGGTCAGGAACCCCTTGGCCAGGCCGTAATACGGCACGGACGAGATCTCGTGCTCGACCAGGATCGGTGCGAGGGTGGCCTCGTACCCGCGCTCGAGCAGGTTGTAGTGCGGCGTCATCGCCACCAGTGGCGCGAAGCCCTCGCGCCCGACGATCGCCAGCGCCTCCGACAGCCTCGGCGGGTCGTAGTTGGAGATCCCGACGTGGCGCACCTTGCCGGACCGCACGAACTCGTCAAACGTAGCCAGGGTCTCCTCCAGCGGCGTCTCCGGGTCGTCCTTGTGCGCGTAGTAGAGGTCGATGTGCTCGATCCCGAGCCGCCGAAGCGAGGCATCGAGGCACGCCCGCATGTTGCCTGCGCTCAGGCCTCCGAGCGAACCCACCTTGGTGGCCACGACCAGATCGTCGCTCCGCCCGCGCCGGGCGATCCAGTGCCCGATGACCGTCTCGGCCTCTCCGCCGCTGTTCCCCTCCGCCCAGGCCGAATAGCTGTCCGCGGTATCGAGGAAGTTGCCGCCGGCCGCGGCGAATGCGTCGAGGACTTCGAATGCGTCATGCTCGTCCGCAGTCCAACCGAACGGATTGGTACCCAGGCAGAGCTCGGAAATCGTCAGGTCCGTGCCCCCCAGCAACTTCGAGCCAATCATGTGCACCTCCGGTCCTCGGCATCACCGATCGTGTACGAGTCACCGCGTCCAATACCGTTCAGATTATTAGAACAGGTGCCCGACTATTGCATCATGCGATTCTACTTGCCAAGATCACGACATGGCGCGCGACCCTAAATACGACGTGCTCTTCGAGCCGGTCCGGATCGGCCCGAAGACGATGCGCAATCGCTTCTACCAGGCGCCGCACTGCTCGGGCTTCGGCAGCGAGTATCCGTACACGCAGGCGGCGTTCCGCGGAATGAAAGCCGAGGGCGGCTGGGCTCTGGTCAACACCGAGTACTGCTCGATTCATCCCGAGAGCGATGACCGGCCGTACATCCAAGCCCGGCTTTGGGATGAGGACGACGTACGCAACCTCAGCCTGATGTGTGAGCGCGTGCACGAGCAGGATGCGCTCGCCGGCGTCGAGCTGAACTACAGCGGCCCCCACCACACGGGTTTCGAGATGCGCCAGCCCACGCGCGGGGTGTCACAGCTGCCCTCGCCCAAATGGGGTTGGAGAGGAACCTCGTGCTGGGAGATGGACAAGCGTGACATCCGCGAGCTCCAGGGCTTCTATGTCGACGCCGCCAAACGCGGCCGCGCGGCCGGGTTCGATCTGATCCTGATCTACGGCGCGGAGACAATCGGCATCCCGCAGCAGTTCCTGATGCCTTACTTCAACCAGCGCACGGACGAGTACGGGGGCTCGTTCGAGAATCGCGCGCGCTTCTTCCGCGAGGTCCTCGAGCTCGTCCGTGAGGCAGTCGGCGACGACTGCGCGGTCGGCGCGCGCTTCTCGATCGACACCCTGAGCGACGACGACCTCGGCATCAAGGTGCAGGAGGACGGGGTGCGGTTCATCGAGCACGTCGACCACCTCGTCGATCTGTGGGACGTCCAGGTCGGGCCGCCGAGCATGCTCCAGCCGACCGACGACGTCCCACCGTCGCGGGCCCGTCCCGAGAACTACCACAAGCAGTGGGTCGAGCAGGTCCGGCCGCACACGAGCAAGCCGATCGCCGGCGTCGGGCGCTTCACCAACCCGGACACGATGGTTTCGGTGATCCGGTCGGGTCAGCTCGACATCATCGGCGCGGCGCGGCCGTCGATCGCCGACCCGTTCCTGCCCAGGAAGATCGAGGAGGGTCGCCTGGACGAGATCCGCGAGTGCATCGGGTGCAACATCTGCCTGTCGCGGTTCGGCCAGGGCGGCGCACGATTGGTCTGCACTCAGAACCCCACGAGCGGCGAGGAGTACCGCCGTGGATGGCATCCCGAGCGATTCAGCCGAGCCGCCAACGCCGGTCAGGATGTGCTCGTGATCGGGGCGGGGCCGGCGGGAATGGAGTGCGCGATCGTGCTTGGAAAGCGCGGGATGAGCCATGTGCACCTCGTCGACGCGGCGCCGGAGATCGGAGGCTCGATGCGTTGGATCCCGAAGCTGCCCGGGCTCGGCGAGTGGGGACGCGTGGTCGACTACCGGCGGATTCAGATCGACAAGCTGAAGAACGTCCAGTTCATCCCCAAGACGTCGCTCGACGCGAGCGGCGCAATCGAATACGGCGCGGACCTGATCGTGGTCGCAACCGGATCGAGATGGGCCACCGACGGCGCGAACGCGTTCACGCGCAGACCCCTGCCCGGAGCGGACGCGGCGCTCCCCCACTGTCTCACGCCGGAGCAGATCATGGTCGGCGACAAGGAGCCGCCGGCCGGCCCGGTGCTCATCTTCGATTGCGACGGCTATTACATGGGTGTGTCGCTGGCCGAGAAGCTCGCGTCCGAGGGCCGCCGGGTGACGATCGTCACGCCGCTGCCGAGCGCAGGTCCGTTTCTCTCGTTCACTGTCGAGGAAGTGCACGTGCACCGAACGTTGAAGCGCCTCGGCGTTGAGATCGTCGCCGGCCATGTGTTGACCGCGATCGAGCCGGGACGGATCCGCGGCCGGTCGCTCGGCGGCGACGATGAGCGAACCTGGGACGCCGAGAGCGTGGTGCTCGTCACCCATCGGGTGTCCGATCGTCTCTACCGCGATCTGTCGGACGCGCGCGAGGATCTCGCACGCGAGGGCGTCGGCGGCCTGTACCGTGCCGGCGATTGCGTCGAGCCGCGGCTGATCGCCGACGCGATCTTCGACGGCCACCGCCTCGCGCGTGAGATCGACACCGAGGATCCGGCTCAGTTCCGCCCGTTGCTCCGCGAGAACGTGACCGTCGCTACCGACCTGATCCTCGCAGCAGGTCGCGAGCAATGATCATCCGCTGGACCTCGTTCGGCCCCTCGCCGATCCGCTTGATCCGCAGCTCGCGATACCACCGCTCGAGCGGGAGTTCCTTGGCCACGCCCATGCCGCCGTGGATCTGCATCGCGCGGTCCACCACCCGGCCCGCGGATTCGGTGGCGACAACCTTGGCCATCGCCGCTGCGGTCTGGAACGGCTGACCACGATCCGCCTTCCACGCCGCGTCGAGCGTGATCCACCGGGCCTGGCGAATGTCGATCTCGCTCTCGACGATCATCCACTGGATCGCCTGGCGCGTCGCGAGCAGAGCGCCGAACGTCGATCGCTGCTTGGCGTAGTCGATCGCCATCCGCTGCGCGAGTATCGCCACCCCGATGCACCCGGCGGCGTACGGGATGCGCCGGCGCGCGACTCGGTCGCGCGCGATCCCGAATCCCTTGTTGACCTCTCCCAGCACGTTCTCGTCGGGCACCCGGAGCCCATCGAACTGGATCTCGGTCGCGTAGTGAGCCGAACGCAGCGTATGAATGATTCGCCGCACATGGAAGCCAGGCGCGTCGGTGTCGACGATGAAGCAGGTGATGCCGTCGCGACCCTTGCTCTTGTCGGTCCGCGCGAACGTGATGCCGAAGTCGGCCCGGTCGGCGCCGCTGATGAAGTGCTTGGTCCCGTTCAGGACCCAGCCGTCGCCGTCGCGGTGAGCCGTGGTCTGGATGGCGCCGGCGGGGTCGCTTCCGCCGGCGGGCTCGGTCAGGCCGAAGAAGCTTCGCTTCTTCCCCTCGAGCAGGGGATACAGGTACCGGCGCTTCTGATCCTCGCTGGCCTCGAGCAGCTGCGCGAGGCCTGACCCGCCGAACACGCCGTAACACGGCGCGTACAGCCCGGCCCGGTGCTGTGACATCTCGATGCACATCAGCGTGAAAGTCAGCGTGTCGATCCCAGGACCGCCGAGCTCGCCGGGAACGTCCGGGCAGTACAGCCCCATGTCCTTGACCTTCTGGACGAGCTGTTCGTAGTCGGCGCGGGGCAGTTCGTCGCTGTCGGGATCGAGGTCGGCCTCACGCGGCACGATCTCGCGCCGGACGAAGTCGCGGATCGTCTCGACGATCAGCCGTTGCTCGTCGGAAAGCTCGAGATCCATGCCGGCACTCCTAACCGGGGCTCAGGCGCCCGAGATCCTCAAGGCGTTCAGAGTTGTCGATCGGGACGGATCCATGTTGCGCCACGTGCGCCATCAGCAGCTCCTTGTACCGGCTGAGGTACGTGCTCGTGATCTCAGTCCGGAACATCAGCGCGCGCTCCTGCTCCGATTCGAGCCGGCTCGCGAGCTCGCCGCGGAGGCCCAAGACCGAGCGACCTCCGGCATAGCCGATGAACACGATCTCCCCGTCGGGTGAGCCGAGCTGGTACACGCCCATGTGCCCACCTACGTCGGCGACATGCTCGGCGTCGAGCGGTGACCAGCGCGACTGCATGTAGACGCCGGTCACCGCTCGAGGACGGCCGCGGCGGCCAACCACTCGCGCATGACCTCGTCGGTGTGCTCCCCGATGCCGGGTGGCGGGGCGGGCGCTACCGGCGCCCGGCCGTCGTATCGAATCGGCGAGCTGAACACGCGGACGGGCCCGTGCTCGGGATGCTCGAGATCCATCAGCACGTTGCGTATCCGCAGGTCGTCATCCTCGACGACCTCGCGCAGGTCGCGGACCGGAGCGCCCGGAACCCCGATCGACGACAGCGCATCGATCACCTCCGCACGCGTGCGCGCCGCGGTCCACGGACTCACTGCCGCGTCGAGCGCGTCGAGATTCTCCACGCGCAGCCCGCGCGTGGTGAAGCGCGCGTCGTCGGCGAGCGCCGGCCCACCGATGACCCCGGCGAGCGCGCGCCATTGACGGTCGGTGACGCAAATGATCGCGACGTAGCCGTCCCGAGCCGCGTAGACGTTGTAGGGCGCCTCCGCCAACCCGCCATGCCGGTTCCCGGTGCGCGTGGGCGTCTCGTCGGGAGTGCCGAGCGCCATCGCCAGGCTCGACAGGAGCGGTGGAAATGCGGCGTCGAACATCGCGACCTCGACGAGCCCGCCCTGTCCCGTGATCTCGCGCCGCCATAGCGCGCTGACGATTCCCCCGTACATGTGAACTCCGGCCATGAAATCGGCGATTGCCACTCCCGCCTTCACGGGAGGCGCATCCGGAAACCCGGTGACGCTGGTGACACCCACCATTGCCTGGACGGTGAGATCCATCGCCGGCCGGTTCCGGTAGCGACTGTCACTCCCGTAACCGGTGCTACTCGCATACACCAGTTTCGGGTTGACTTTCCTCAGCACGTCGTGACCGACACCGAGCCGGTCCATCGTGCCCGGTGAGAAGTTCTCGAGCACGACATCGGCGACCTCGACTAGCGTCAGGAAGCGCTCGCGGTCGGCGTCGGTCTTGAGATCGAGCGACACGCTGCGCTTGTTGATGTTGAGCGCCGCGAACGGGAACCAGGCTCCGTGCTCGACCGGCCGGTTGCGAAGGTTGTCGCCTGCGGGCGGCTCGATCTTCACCACGTCGGCGCCGGCCTGAGCCAGGAGAAATCCAGCGTACGCACCGTTGTAGATCTGACCGAGATCGAGTACGCGGACGCCGTCCAGTGGTAGAGCGTCTCCGGAAGTCGACATTGGTCGAGCGAAGTATGAAAGCTCGCGTCCCGGTGGTCAAGTATTTGACCATGCATCCTAAATACCGGAACACCCCCGCGAGCTATGCCATCGACATCGCCTCCTCCACCAGTTCTGTCACCTCGCGCAAGGCAATGTGGTCAGCCTGGCCCGAGGTCTTGATCGCGTCCTCGTACATCGTCACGTCCTTCGGACACGCGACCACGAAGTAGTCGAGCTCGCCGAGGCCGACCGCCTCGCGGATCCTGTTCTCGGACGGGCGCTCGGTGCCGGAAGCGTCGTTGATCCAGATACGGCCGCCGCCGGCGCCGCAGCAGAACGAGTTCTCCCGGTTGCGCGGCATCTCCACCAGGGTGCACCCGAGCCGTTCGATGATCCGCCGCGGGGCGTCGTACTCATCGTTCATCCGCCCAAGGTGACACGGGTCGTGATAGGTCACGCGATAGCGCAGCCGGGGCGCCACCGTCAGCCGGGCTGACTCGATCAGCTCGAGCAGCAACGTCGTGTGGTGAAGCACCGTCCAGCTGCCGCCGAGCGTGGGGTACTCGTTGCGCAACGAGTTGAGCGAGTGCGGATCACTGGTGACGATCCGATTGAACTCGCACGCCTCGATGCTTGCGATGTTCTGTTCGGCGAGCGACTCGAACAACCCCTCCTCGCCGACCCGCCGCACGTCGTTGCCGGAATTGCGCTCCCCGTCGTACAGGATCCCGAAGTCGAGCCCCGCCTCGTGAAACAGTCGCGCGAGCGCGCGTGTGATCGTCTGCGAGCGAGGATCGAACGACGCGTAGTCACCCACGAACCAGAGCACGTCGACCGGCTCGTTGCGCGCGTCCTTGACCGGAAAATCGAGCTCTCGCGTCCACCGGCCGCGGGCTCGCCGGTTCTCGCCGAACGAGTTCCCGGAGCGGTGGATGACCTGGAGCGTCGACTGCAGCGAGGCGTCGAGCTCTCCGTCCTCGACCAGCCGCCGGCGCAGCTGGTTGATGATCGGAGCCTGCTCGATCCCGACCGGGCAGATCTCGACGCACGCGTTGCATTGCATGCACGACCACAGAGTGCTCGGGTGGACGCCGTCATCGCCGATCAACGGCAGCTCGCTTCCGTTCCGGTGACTCGCGTGCTCGTGGAGCTCGAGAATCACGTCCCGCGGCGACAGCGGCAGCCCCGTCGCGTTGGCGGGGCAGACCTCGTGGCAGCGGCCACACTTCGTGCACGCGTCGAGCTGGAGCAGGTGCAAGGGGCTGAAGTCGCCCGGCTCTCCGTACCCGGCCGGCTCGTCAGCCCGGTCGGGTGCGATCGCCGGCAGGCGACGCCCCGCGAGCGGGTCGCGCAGCGACAGGCTCGCGTAGCTGGCCAGCATGTGGGCGGCCTTGGTGTAGGGGATGCTGGCGACGAACGTGATGGCCAGCAGGCCGTGGAACCACCAGAGTCCGTGGCGCACAGCCGCCAGCGTGGCGTCGCCGACTCCGCTCAGCGGCTGGGCGATCACCCACCCGACGAACTGCGTTGCCCCGTAGCCGGGCGAGTCCATCGCGATTCGCACTCCCTCGAGCACGAAGCCGGTGAGCGCGATCACGAGCAGCGTCACCAGGAATACCCAGTCGCCGACGCGGTACGTGCGAGCGTCGTACCGCGGCTGGCCGGGGCCCGGGTCCGCTCCCGCTCCCGCTCCCGCTCCCGCTCCCGCTCGCGCGTATTCGAGCTTCCGCGGACGGACAATCCCGCGGCGAACCATCATCACAACCAGGCCTACCACGAGCGCAGTGCCGAGAAGGTTCAGCACTTCCTTGTAGACCAGATAAAAGTTGCCATGGAAGTAGCTCCACCCGAACACCGGGTCGGTGAAGTCGGTGTCGAACCCGAGGATCACGGTGCCCGCGAACAGCACGATGAAGCCGTAGAAGATCGCCGCGTGTCCCCATCCCGCCGCACGATCACGCCGGCCGATCGTGCGGTGGCTCAGCAGGACACGGGTGCCATGGGCCAGCCGGCCCGGCAATTCCCGCCACGGGTACGGGGGCCAGGCACCTCCACGCCCGCGCCGGTAGCGGAGGACCGGCCGGGCCACGCCGTAGGCGAACACGCCGACTGAGCCGACCGCCAGTGCATACCAGAGGACCTTGAGCCACGGCTGGAAGTCCCAGAAGACTTCCCGCGTCTTCTCCGCCACGGCGCCGGCGGACTACCCGAGCTCACGCTCGAGCTCGTCGGCGAGCTCGAACATGTCGGCGGTCGCTCCGAAGTGCGCGACGCCGAAGATCGGTGCCTCGGAGTCGGTGTTGATCGCGATGATCGTGTCGGCGGCGCGGATGCCGGCCACGTGCTGGACGGCTCCCGAGATCCCGAGCGCCAGGTAAACCCGTGGCTTTACCGTCCGGCCCGATTGGCCAACCTGACGCGCGCTCGGCGCCCAGCCCGCGTCGACCAGCGGGCGCGAGACGCTGAGCGTCGCGCCGAGGCGATCGGCGAGCACCTCGAACCGCGCCAGCTCCTCGCGATCCTGGATCGCGCGGCCCACCGAGAGCAGGAACGGAGCCGTCGCGATGTCGACGTCGCCGGGCGCCTCTGCGTCTCGGAACGAGACGTGCTCGGAGTGGGCCGCGTCGCCGAGCTCGACCGCCACCGCGCGCACGCCGACGTCGGCGCGGGCGGCGACCGGGTCGAAGCTGCCCGGTCTGAGCATCAGCAGCGTGCACCGATGGCCCGGGAACTCGAGCTCGTTCCGAAGCTTGCCGCCATAGGCTCCCCGCCACGCGACGGGTCCCTCGTCCCACGCGATCGCGGTCACGTCGCTGGCGAAGCCGAGCCGCGCGCGGGCGGCGAGCGCGGGTCCAACTCCGAGCCCGTCGACCGTGTGGCCACTCAGCACGACCTGCGGGTCCTCCGCCGCGATCAACGCCTCGAGCGCGCGCACCGTCACGTGCGGCTCGAACTCCGCATTCGGCGTAGCGACCAGCAGGACCTCGTCGACGCCCTGCAACGACACCTGATCCGCGAACCGGTCAGGCCCAGCGTCCACAACCGCGACCAGCACGCGCGCTTCCGCGCGCTCCTTAACCGAGACCGCGGCGCCGACGAGCTCGAGCGTGACATCCCGAAGCTCGCCCCGGCGCGTCTCGGCCAGGACCAGGATCGTGCTCATCCCGCCAGCCGCTCCTGCACGATCTCCACGATCCGCGCGGCCACCTCGGCCGTCGTGCCCTCGAGCATCTGGGCCCGCCCATTGGACTCGGGCGGGGTCAACCCGCGGGAACGCGAGCTCGCAACGGCGACCAAGGCTTCGTCAGCCAAGCCCAGTTCGGCCGGGCTCACCACCGCGAGTGGCTTCTCCCGGGCCTGCTTGATCGCGCGCAGGTTCGCGTAACGCGGCTCGTTCAAGCCGGTCTGGATCGTCAACAGCGCCGGTGTCCGCACCCGCACGACCTCGACGACACCGCCTTCGAGCTCGCGCTCGACCGTAACCGTCCCGCTCTCGTGGTCAACGCTGATCCCCCGGGCGACCGCGACGTAGGGCAGATCCAGGAACGCCGCGAGCGCGACTCCGGTTGCGCCGTTGACGGCATCGGAGGACTGCACACCACAGAGCACGAGATCGGGCGCCTCATCCTTCAGCGCCGCCGCGAGCACCCGCGCCACGACCAGCGGATCGTCGCCCTCGAGCTCGTCGCCCCACACCCTCACCGCTCGGTCCGCGCCCTTGGCAAGGCATGTCAGCAGTGCCTCCTCGGCGTCCTCGCCGCCGACCGTCGCCACGATCAGCTCCCCCTCGCCGGCCTGATCGCGAATCTGCAGCCCCGCTTCCAGCGAGAACTCATCCCACTCGTTGAGCCCGAACTCGAGATCGGCGGGATCGATTCCGCGCCCGTTCCCGAGCAGCTCGAACTCATCACCGAGCGTGGCGACGCTCTTGACCGGGACCGCGATCTTCATGGTGATGCCCGCACCGGCTCGTCGACGATCCGCGCGTCGTAGTCGAGAGTGGGCGTGTCCGCGACTAACGTCCGGGTGTACGAATCGGCGGGCGCGTCGAGCACCGTGCCGGTCACCCCCTCCTCAACGATCCGCCCCGCGTTCAGCACGAGCACCCGGTCGGCGATGCTTCGAACCAGGGCCAGGTTGTGAGTGACGAAGATCATCGCGAGGTTCCGGTTCTCGCGCAGCTCTGCCAGGAGCCCGACGATCGACGCCTGGACCGACACGTCGAGCGCCGATGTGATCTCGTCGCAGATCAGTACCTGGGGCTCGCACACGAGCGCCCGCGCGATCGCTACGCGCTGGCGCTCCCCTCCGGAGAGCTGGTCGGGGTAGCGCTCGGCCATCCGGCTCGAGAGCGATACCTGTTCGAGCGCCGAGAAGACCCGCGCCCGGCGATCCCGCGACCCCAGCCGGTAGAACTGCTGGAGCGGAGCCGCCACGGACTCGGCGACCGTCCGCCGCGGATTCAGCGCGTTGTACGGGCTCTGGAATATGTACTGGAGGCGCTGGCGCACTTCTCGGCTGCGCGTCCGGGCGGCCCGGGCGAGCGGCTGCCCATCCAACCTGACGTCGCCCTCCCAGCCGGCGGTCAGTCCGACAATGCAGCGAGCGAGGGTGGTCTTGCCCGAGCCGGACTCGCCGACCAGGGCCGCGCACTCCTGCGCGCCGAGCTCGAAGGAAACACCGTGGAGCACGCGGGTGGCGCCGTAGGACGCAACGAGATCGTTGACGGCGAGTAGCGGCGCGGGACCGCTGCGCGCCTCCCCTTCGAGCTTGGGCACGCTGGCGGCGAGCGGCCGGTCGAGCAGTTCTGCGGTTCGGATGCAGCGGACCGAGTGGCCGGGCGCCACGACGGTCAGCTCCGGTTCGGACTCGGTGCACTCGTTCAGGCGCAGCGAGCACCGGTCGGCGAACCGGCAGCCGCGCGACCGGCTTCCCGGACTCGGCGGGTTGCCCGGAATCGTTGCCAGCGTTCGCGCCTCGGAGATCACCGGGATCGCGCCGACCAGGCCACGCGTGTACGGGTGCACTGGGCGATGCAGGACACCGGTCGGGCCGAGCTCGATCGCACGGCCGGCATAGATGACCAGCACGCGGTCGGCGAGCTTGCCGACGACCGCGAGGTCGTGCGAGACGTAGATCATCGCCACCTGGTGCTTCTTGCAAAGGTCGCGGACCGTGCGGAGGATGTGCGCCTGAGTTGTGACGTCGAGACCCGTCGTGGGTTCGTCCAAGACGATCGCCTTGGGGCGGAGAATCGCGGCCATCGCGATCGCGACGCGCTGTTGCTGTCCGCCGGAGAGCTGGTGCGGATAGCGGCGCAGGAACGAGTCGTCGTCCGGAAGCCGGACGTCGCGCATCGTCTCGCGGATCCGCTCCCTGATCGTCTCGCCCGCGAGCCGATCGCCGTGAATCTCCAGCATCTCGCTGAGCTGGCGCTTGATCCGCAGCGCCGGGTTTAGCGCCGCCGTGGGGTCCTGTGACACGTACGCGATGTCCCGCCCGCGGCGCCGTTGCAGCTTCCCGGCGCTCAGGCCAAGCATCGGCGCGCCATCGATCGACACGACTCCCTCGGTAATCCGCGCGCCGGCCTTCGTTGCCCCCAGCACGGCGAGCGCGACCGTGGTCTTGCCGCAGCCGGACTCGCCCACGATGCCGAGCACCTCGCCCGGATCGACCGCGAACGAGATGTTCTCAACGATCGGCGTCGGATTGGCGCCTGCCACCTCGACCGATAGCCCGGTGACCTCGAGGGCGCGCATCAGCGGCCTGCCCTGTCGATGCCCGCAACCGCGCGGCTCAGGCCGTCCGCGAGCAGGCTGATGCCGATGCTGAACAACGCGATGCAGACGACCGGTGCGACGACGGCCCACGGCTGCTGGCTCAGGCCGATGCTGTTCTCGTTGATCATCAGGCCCCAGTCCGCTCGGGGTGGCGCGACGCCGAAGCCAAGGAAGCTCATCGCGGCGACCATCGCGACCGACCAGGCACATCGCAGGCCGAACTCGACCAGGACGAGCGTCATCAGATTCGGCAGGACGTCGTTCATGAGGATCCGCCGTCGTGGCGTCCCGAGCACCTCGGCTGCCTCGATGAACTCGCGGTGCACGATCTCGAGCGTCGCCGCGCGCACGGTTCGGGCCACGGTCGGCACCCACGCGATACCGACGAGCACGGCAATCAGCACCGGACTCGAACCGAGCATCGACACGAACAGCAGCACGAACACCACCGCGGGCAGCGCGAGCAGCACGTCGAGCGAGCGCATGATCGCCTCGTCGGCCCACTTGCGGCTGTACCCAGCGATTACGCCGAGCGCAGTGCCGCCGAGGGTGCCGACCAGCCCCGCCAGGAACGCCATCCAGAGGATGAACCGGCCACCCCACAGGACTCGGGAGAACACGTCCTCCCCGATGTAGTCGGTTCCGAGAATCGAACCGCTCGCTGGCCCGTGGAACGGTGGACCGACGAGCTCCGTCGGTGAGTGCGGGGCGAACAGCGGACCAAAGATCGCGACGAGGATGACCAGCCCGGAGATGACGAGGCCGGCCTTGACCCGCCCGTACCGGAGGGAGTCGCGCAGGCTCACGCGCCACCACGACCGGGGAGTGGCGTCGCGCTCCGGGGTCAGCTCGAGCGGGCCGGCCGTAGCCGTCATCCGTCCGCGCTCGTACGCAGCTTCGGAGTCAGCAGGATCGTCAACAGATCGGCGATCAGGTTGAACACGACGATCCCGGCGGCGAAGATCAGCACGATCGCCTGGATCACCGGGAGGTCGCGGTTGTGAACGGCGTCTGTCAGGGCGCTGCCGAGCCCGGGGTACTGAAACACCGTCTCGGCAACGACCACGCTCCCGAGGAGCCACCCCATGACCAGGCCGGATCCCTGGATCGCCGGCAGCAGCGCGTTGCGTAGCGCGTGCCGGACGATCACGACTCGCGGCGGCATGCCCTTGAGCCTTGCCATCGCCACGTACTCGGATCCGAGCACGTCGATCATCGAGCCGCGGACCAGACGGTAGAGGTAGGGCACCATGACGATCACCAGGGTCGCGACCGGGAGGATCATCGTCGACGGCTGCGAGAGCGGGCTCGTTCCCGGTGGCACCAGGGCGACGGCTGGAACCAGCTGGAACACCGTCGTCGCGAACAGGATCACCAGGGTGATGCCGATGACGAAGTCAGGCAGCGCCGACAGCACGACCGCGCCGAGGAGAAATGCCCCGTCGAGCGGCCCGCGCACCACCGCGGTCACCGTGCCGAGCAGGAACGAAAGCGGCAGCGCGATGAGCGCCACCAGGAACACGAGTGTGAACGAGTTCACGATGCGATTGGAGATCAGCGAGGTGACGGGCCCGCGGTTGGCCAGCGAGGTGCCGAAGTCACCTCTGACGACGCCCGAGAGCCAGTGCGTGTACTGCTCGATGAGCGGCTTGTCGAGCCCGAGCTGCTTGTTCAGCGCGGCGAGAGACTGCGGGGTCGCCTGTTTCCCGAGGATCGCCCGAGCGGGATCTGAGGGCAGCGCCTCGGTGGCGACGAACACCACCAACGACACCGCGAACAGGATCACGATGCCGAGCGCGATGCGTCGCGCGACCCACCGCATGAGATGACCACCGGACCCACCCGCCGCGACGACTGGGGTGACCGGGCCGGCCGGCGTCTCGACGACTGGACCGACGTCAGTCACGCGCACGCACACTCCGGGCGGGCTCCCAGCGAGCGATGCACCAGCATCCCGAGTGAGGGTCCACCGCGAGGTCCTGGTCGCCTCCGCCCCGGACCGGTCCGTCCGAACTCATCCGACTGCCTCCGTTGATCACGCCTCGCGAGTGGCGCGATTATAAGCGACGGCCGCCTTCAGCTGTCAAGTAAGTGACCGTCTGTTCGAATTAATCGAACATTTGAGGCTGGATGAGCGCTCCACCTCGAAGTGCAGCAGCTTGACGCCCTTCTATCAGACGGCGCCCGGCGAGGTCATTAGGATCGGATTCAGGATCGCTCCTTCCATTCCCGCGCGGGCAATACTGAGGAGGGCCGCACACAGCGGTTTCGGCTCAACCCCCCGGCGCCGGACCGGATGGGGTCGCGAGCGCCGAGGCCCGCTCGGGAGCGATGCCCTTCCTGAGCCGTCGGCCCAGCCGTTGTTCCGATAGTTCGAACTGCTGGTCAGTTACTTGACACATGTGATCGGCGGATTGATAATGCGGCCCCCGCCGCACTGTGCGTGCGAAGGAGGAGATTCAGCGTCACATTCCGGGCTCGAGCATCCCGACGAGTAAGTGCGTGCGACACCACGGCGCGCATCGAGACAGATCCGGGATGACGGGGCCGGCGAGGACAGGCGGCGACCGCAGCCAGGGCCGCCCGGCTTGCCATTCAATGATGTGAAGTCAGTCAGCTAACCGATCACCTGAGGAGTGAACGGAGGAGTGCGATGAGTGTTGACAAGCGTGAGTCCGACCCGGACTCCGGTAGTACCCGCCGAACGTTTATCCGAGATGCCGCGATGGCCGGCGGCACGATCGTCGGCGTGCCTGCTTTTCTGGCCGCGTGCGGCAGCAGCAGCAGCTCGACGTCGAGCACCAGCACGACTCCCGTCGGCACGCCCAAGCGTGGCGGCGCCTTGCGTGTCGGAATCTCAGCAGGCGGCGCGACGGACACACTCGACGCGCAGCACACCCCGAGCACGATCGACATCGCAAGAGCGACTCAGCTGTACGACAAATTGTTCCAGCGCGATCCCGCCGGGAACATCCAGCCGATGCTCGCACTCGAGTCGTCGCTGAACTCGGCGGGCGATGTACTCACGGTCAAGCTTCGACCCAACGTGAAGTTCCACGATGGCAAGCCGTTCACGTCCGAGGACGTGGTCTATTCGTTCAAGCGGATCCTCAATCCGAGCACGGGCGCCGACATCGCGGCTCAGCTCAGCCTCGTCCTCGCGCCCAGCGGTGTTCACCCGATTGACCCGATGACGGTCCAATTCCACTTCAAGACGCCATACAACAACTTCGAGGACATCGCCGGCCGGACGTCCTCGTCGATCGTGCCGGTGGGCTTCAATCCCAAGAACCCGATCGGGACGGGCCCCTTCAAGTACCAGAGCTTCACCCCCGGACAGCAGTCGCTGTTCACCCGCAACGCCGACTACTGGGCACCGGTGTATCCGGACTCGGTGGCGATCATCGACCTGCCCGACGATCAGGCGCGGATCAACGCGTTGATCTCCGGTGTCGTAGATGCGATCGACACGGTTCCCGTCTCTCTCGTCCCGACGGTGCAGGCCCACAGCAACCTCACGGTGCTCAAGTCCGAGGCCGGGACCTGGAATCCGATCACGATGCGCGTCGACAAGGCCCCGTTCAACGACGTGCGAGTGCGTCAGGCGTTCCGGCTGATGATGGATCGGCCGCAGATCATCGAGCAGGCATACGGCGGCGACGCGCGGCTCGGCAACGACCTCTACGCGATCGACGATCCTCTCTACAACACGGATCTGCCGCAGCGCACGCAGGACATCGAGCAGGCGAAGTCGCTGCTCAAGCAGGCCGGGCAGGAGAACCTGACGGTCACGCTCGTGACCGCACCGATCTCGACCGGAGTCGTCGACCAGTGCGTGGTGTTCGCCCAGCAGGCGAAGGCCGCTGGCGTCACCATCAACATCCAGAAACTCGACACCACGACCTTCTACAACGACCAGTACATCCAGCGAGTGTTCTCGGTCGACTGGTGGTCGACGATCTCCTGGGTGCTCGACACCGGATATACACTGCCGCCGACCGCGGTGTACAACGAGACGCACATCAACGACCCGCAACTCAACAAAATGTTCCAGCAAGTCATCAGCACGCAGGACCCCAAAATGCAGAAGCAGATCGCTGATGAGATGCAGGCGACCCTGTACAACACGAGCGGCTACATCATTCCGTGCTTCGCGGGGCAGATCGACGCCTACAGCAAGAAGGTCACGGGCTTTGTCCCCGACAAGAGCGGATTCGGGCTGACCTGGTACCGATTCAGGGAAGCGTCCTTCGTTTGAGTCTGGATTCGGTCGACACGTCGCTACCCCCGGCCGGTCTGACGTCGCTCGACCCGGGCGGCGTCGGTCCGCGCGTGCGGCGGTCGACCGCCGGTGCGCTCGTGCACCGGCTTGCCGCTTACGGCATCGAGTACGTGTTCGGCATCCCGGGAACGCATAGCCTGCCGCTCTACCGCGAACTGGCCAACGCGCCGTCGCTGCGGCACGTCACGCCTCGCCACGAGCAGGGCGCGGGCATGGCGGCAGATGGCTACGCCCGGGTGACGGGACGTCCAGCCGTGTGCTTGACGACGAGCGGCCCGGGCGTCATCAACGCGGCGACCGCCGTCGCCGTCGCCTATGCCGACTCGGTCCCGCTGCTGCTGCTCTCACCGAGCATGCCGACCGAGATCGAGAGCCACGGCACGGGCTACACGCACGAGGCAAAGGACCAGCGCGCCGCGCTCTCGGCGCTCGTGGAGCGCAGCGAGTGGGTGCGAAGCCCGCGCGACGCGGTCGCCGCCGTCGACCGCGCGATGGTCGACTACGCGACCGGGCGCCGGCGGCCGATCCACTGGAACGTCCCGCTCGACGCGTTCGCGGCCGAGGCCGAGGTGCCGGAGGACCTTCCGGCACCGCCGCAGCCCGGGCTCCCGGACGCGAACGCGATCGACCGTGTGGCGGCACTGCTGGCCGACGCCGAGCATTGCACGCTCGTGCTCGGCGGCGGCGCCGTCGACGCCGGCCCGGAGGCGACCGAGCTCGCGCACCGGCTCGGCGCGCCGGTCGTCACGACGTTCAACGGCAAGGGCATCGTCTCCGAACGCGATCCGCACTCAATGGGGTCGAGCGTCCGGCTGACCGCCGCGCACGAGCTGCTTGCCGCCAGCGACGTGGTGGTCGCAGTGGGCACCGAGCTCGGGGAATCGGACACCTGGCACCACCCACCGTTCCCGTTCCGCGGCCGCCTCGTGCGCGTCGACATAGACCCGGCCCAGCTCCATCTCAACGCGTTCGCGGACATCGCCGTCGTCGGCGACGCCCGCATCACGTTGCGTGCGCTGCTTGACGCACTCCCCGGGCACAGCCCTCGTCCGTCGGGCGACTTCCTGCGCGACGCACGGCGGCGGATCGACGAGGACGGCGACCGCGACGGCGCCCCGTTCAGACCGATCGTCGCGGCGATTGCCGACGCTCTCGGTGACGACGGAATCCTGGTCAACGATTCCGCAATGGCCTGCTACTACGGGGCCGCTCACTACCTCCAGTTGACCGGAAGCCGCCGGTTCCTGTACCCGTCCGGCCTCGGGACGCTCGGATATGCGCTGCCCGCGGCGATCGGCGCCAAGCTCGGTCGCCCGGATACGCGCGTCGTCGCGCTGATCGGCGACGGCGGGCTGCTGTTCACGGTCGGCGAACTCAGCACCGCGGCCGGCGAAGGCCTCGCGCTGCCGGTGATCGTGCACAACAACCACGGCTACGGCGAGATCAAGCGCCAGATGCTCGAGGATGGCGTGCCGCTTCGCGGCGTCGACCTCCACGGGTACGACGTGCCCACGCTCGCGGCTGCGTTCGGTCTCGCGGGCGTTCGCGTCACCGAGCACGGCGACCTCGCGGGCGAGCTTTCGGCCGCGTTCGACCGCGACCGCCCAACGCTGATCGAAGTCAGCTGAGCCCAGCCGCGACCGTCGCGGCGACGTTCGGGCCGTTGGTCCAGCCCGCGAGGACGCCGCGGAACATGATCCCCTTGACCTGCGTCATCTCCTGGATCGTGATGTCCACGCCCTCGCGGCCGATGCCGCTTCGCTTGTACCCGCCGTGGTGGTGGATGAGCGGCCGGAACAGCGAGCAGCCATTGATCACGACGAGGCCGCAGGCGAGGCTCGCCGCGTACCGAAACGCCCTGTCGGCATCGTGGGTGAAAACGCCCGCACTGAGCCCGTAGGTGGTCTGGTTCGCAACCGCGATCGCGTCCTCGTCAGTGTCGACGGTGATGATCGGGAACACCGGCGCGAAGATCTCCATGTCGTTGGCGACGCTCATCTCCCGGGTGACGTCGACGAGCACGGTGGGTGAGAAGAACGCCCCTGACACATCACCGCCACGCTCGATCCGGCCGCCTTCGGTCACGGTGACATCAACCTGAGCCTTCGCTCTCTGCGCGGCGGAGTCACTTATGACCGTGCCAAGCTTCGTCTCTGCGCAGGACGGATCGCCGGGTGTCCAATCGTCGAGCTTAGTGAGGAGCCGGGCGGTGAACTCGTCGAGCACCGCCCTGTGAACGATCATCCGCTTGTTCGCCGAGCAGCACTGTCCCGCGTTCAGCGTCCGTCCGTATACGGTCATGTCGACGGCCAGGGCGAGATCGGCGTCGGCAAGGACGATCAGCGGATCGTTGCCTCCAAGCTCGAGGAACACGCGCGCGAGATGCTTCGCGCCGGTCTCGTACACGTGCGTGCCCACCTCGGTGCTTCCGGTCATCGTGATCGCATCAGCGCGCGGACTTCTCACGAGCGCCTCCCCGACCCCCTCGCCGCGTCCAGTCAGGCACTGCAGCGCGCCACCGGGTACACCGCATTCGTGAAGCCACGCGGTGACGAGCAGTGCCGTCAGCGGCGTCTCCTCGCTCGGCTTGACCACCACAACGTTGCCAGCGAGAAGTGCCGGCCCGACCTTGTGCGCATACATCTCGATCGGGAAGTTGAACGGGAGGATCGCGACGACGACGCCGAGCGGTTCGCGCCTGGTCAGGAGATAGTCCTCCGCCAGCCCCTGCTGCAGGTCGAGTTGGGTTGCGATCCCGTACATCGCGTTGCCGACGCGCTCGGCGAACGCCCGGAACACCGCGCAGGTCTCGTCCACCTCTTCGTAGGACTCGCGGATTGGCTTGCCGGTCTCGAGCGTGAGCAGCTCTGCAAGCTCTCCTCGACGCTCGCCGACCAACGCCAGGAACCGGTGCACGATCGCCACGCGCTCGTGAAGCGGCGTCCGCGCCCAGGAGGACCTGGCGGCGTCCGCGGCCGCGAGCGCGTCTTCTGCGTCCTGGGCGTCGGCATCCGGCACGCAGGCGATCAACTCGGAGTTCGCCGGGTTGAACACCTCGAGGATCGCCCCGGAGGCGCTCGAGCGCCGCTCGCCACCTACAAGCATCGGTTCCATGTCGGTCAGCTCCTCTCGGCACGAAGGGGCCGGAAGAACTCGCGCACGTCCCGCGCGAACAGCTCTGGCTCCTCCGCTGGCAGGAAGTGGCCGCCGCGTGGGATCACCGACCACCGCGCGACGTCGTACTGTCGCTCGGCGAAGCTGCGCGGTGGGATGCCGTGCGGCTCGGCCTCGGACACGTAGACGCCCACTGGCGCCGTGACCGCTCCTGCCGGCGGCCGTGGCCCGGGTGGCAATCGGAACGCGGTGTACGTGAGAACCGAGGTTCCCATGCTCCCGGCCGTCCAGTGGAGCATCACGTGCGTGAGCAGCTGATCGAGCCCGAACCTGGCGACGGGATCGCCGCCGGTCTGTGCCCAGCCCGACCACTTCTCGATCACCCACGCGGCCGTGCCGACCGGCGAGTCGTCGAGCGCGATCGCGACCGTGCGAGGCTTCGTGCGCTGGATGTGCTCGTAGCCGCCTTCGAGCTCCCACCAGCTCGCGTCGCGCGCGATCCAGGCTCGCTCTTCTGGCGTGAGCGAGGCCCCGTGGTCAGGCTCGGGCGGTGAGATCGCGTTGCAGCTCACGTGCAGTCCGACGATCGAATCCGGAACCTGAGCTCCCATCCAGGCCACCACCCGCGCGCCAACGTCGCCGCCGCTGGCCCCGTACCGCGCATACCCGAGCGCACGCATGAGCCCGTGCCAGCGGTCACCCATACGCGCCGCGGTCACATCGGACAGAACCCGCGGCGGCGCACTCCACGCGTACCCCGTCAGCGACGGGATCACGACGTCGAAGGCATCCGCCGGGTCCCCCCCGAAGTCTCCGGGACGGGTGAGTAGGTCGATCGCGGGCAGGACCTCGGCAAACGTGCTCGGCCACCCGTGCCCGATCACGAGCGGGAGCGGGTTCGGGCCGTCCGCGCGAGCGTGCACCGCATGGACGTCGAGGCCGTCGACCTCGACGAGCACGTGATCGAAGCGGTTCAGCTCCTGTTCGATCGCGCGCCAGTCGAACCCGTCGCGCCAGTGCGCCACCACGTGCTCGAGCACGGCGAGGTCGATACCGAGCTCGGGCTCGTCCAGCGGGAAACGCAGCGGCCGGTGTCCTCGGAGGCGGCGCTGGAGATCCTCGAGCGCCGCGTCGGACACCTCGACACGGAACGGACGCACGGGTCCGATTCCTGATGAGGCAACCCCGGCGGCGGCGCTGCGAGCGGTCAACGCCACCCCCAGTCCGACAGGACAGACCGATCCGCGCGCAGCCGCGGCGCCGGATCTTCACCATCGACGAGCTCGTAGACAGTCGTGCCGGCGAATCCCGACTCCCGCAGCGCCGAAGCGAAACCCGCGAAGTCGACCTCTGCCGTGCCGACGCGTGTGTGCGCGAACTTGCTTCGCCACGTGTCGCTGATGTGCGCGAGCGTCGTGAGCTCGCCGCTCTCCGCTACCTCGGCGACCGGATCGGCCCCCGCGAAGTAACAGTTCGCGCAGTCGAGCGTGATCCCGAGCCGGTCGGCTCGGAGCTCGCGAACGAACGGAGCGACCTCCCGCGCCGTCTGCAGGAAGCCGAACGGCACCGGCTCGAGGGCGATCGTGACGCCGAGCGACTGAGCGACCGGGAGCAGGCGCTCGAGTTGGGCACGCAGAAGGTCCTTCGCGCGTTCCTCGGGCATCGGAATCAGCGGGTTCCGCCGACCGGTGATCATCACAACGCTTTCGCCCTCGATCTCGGCGGTGAGCTCGATCGCGGCACGGTACTGGCGGTACGTCGCCTCTTTGAGATCGTCGTTGAGGCTGATCGGGTTGAGCTCGATCGCGTTCGTGGAGACAGCCTCGAGGCCGAGCCTCCTAAGCTCGTTCTTGACACGCCGGCGATCGTCCGCGCCGAGGTCCGACAGATCGATGTGCGGCGGACCCAACGACAGCTCGAGGCGTGTGTACCCGGCGTCGGCGATGTCCCGCAGGCTGGCCTCCAGTTCGCGACGGTAGAAGTAGCCGAAGTTGGCCGTTCCCAGCGCCAGCCCGTTGTGCTCAGACATACCACCACCTCGCTCGATCAGACCCGGGGCTTCTCATGCCTCATGCCCGGACTGCTTTGTCACCGCCCGCTCCAGAATCCGCTGAGCCTGCAGAGCATGAGGCGCGTCGACCATCATCCCGTCGGCGACGGCGACAGACAGGTTGTTCGACGCGGCCTCGTCGAGCGCGTCGAGGACCTTCCTCGCCCACTCGATCTCTCCTGCGGACGGCTCGAACGCCTCGTTCACCGGAGCAACCTGCGGCGGGGTGAGACAGGTCTTGCCGCTGAATCCGAGCTGAGCGGACCACGCCGCCGCCCGGCGCGTTCCGTCGATGTCCCGGTAGTGGAAGTGTGCAGCGTCGATGCAATCGATCCCGGCCAGCCGGGCCGCGAGGATGCACCGGCTCTTCAGATACAGGGTCTCGAAGCTGCGTCCCTGGCGGTCGAGGCGGTAGCCGTATTCGACGCTCATGTCCTCTGTACCGAGCACGAGCGCGGTCATTCGCGGGTGCGCTTTCGCGATCGCCTCCACGTTGCTGAGGCCGTCGATCCGCTCGATCACCGCCGCGATCCCGATCTGGCCCTCGCGCAGGCCGTGACGCCGCTCGGCCGCGCTGATCAGGGTCGCGACCGCTTCGATGTCCTCAGGCCCTCGGACCTTGGGGATCAGCAGGGCATGCGGAGCGCCCTCCACGATCATCTCGATGTCGAGGTCTGCCTCCTCGGCCGTATTCACACGTACCCAGACCTCGCAGCCGTTCCAGTCGATCTCTCTCAGCGCCGTCAGCGCCGACTCGCGCGCGGACTGCTTATGCGCGACCGGGATGCCGTCCTCGAGTTCGATGTGGACGATGTCGGTGCCGCACGTCGCCGCCTTCTCGAGTAGATCGCGCCGGAGCGCGGAGGTGATGAGCTTGGATCTGCGGCTCACGTGCCTGTGTAGACGGTGACGGTCTCGGTATAGAAGTCGATCGCCGCTCGCCCCTGTTCGCGCGGCCCGTAACCCGACGCCTTCGTGCCCCCGAACGGGACGTGCGGCTCGCCGCCGGCGGTGGCTGCGTTGACTCGCACGATCCCGGCCTGTACCTCGCGCGCGAACCGCTGGATCGCAGCGGCGTCGCGAGTGAATATCGATGCCGACAGTCCGAAACGCGTGCTGTTCGACCGCTCGATCGCCTCGTCTAGGTGAGCGACGCGGTACATCGAGGTGACGGGGCCGAACACCTCCTCCTGCGAGAGAAACGCTGTGTCGTCCACGCCCTCGAACAGCGTGGGCGACACCAGATAGGCGTCGTCGTCCAGGCGTTCACCGCCAAGCAGCCGGACTGCGCCTTCGTTCTCTCCGCGCTCGATCGCCGACAGCACGACCTCCATCTGGTGCTCTGAGATCAGCGGTCCGACCTCGGTGTCGGGGTCGGCAGGGTCACCGACGACCCCCCGCTCGATCCGGGCGACGAACAGCGTCTTGAAGCTGTCGTAGACGCCGTCGTGCACGTAGATCCGGCGTGTCGCCGTGCACTTCTGCCCGGCCGACCAGAATGCTCCGGCGTACGCGGCCTCGGCGGCGCGGGGGAGGTCGGCGTCGTCGAGCACAACGAGTGGGCTGTGTCCACCGAGCTCGAGCTGAACGCGCTTGCCGAGCTTGGTGGCGTCGTCGCGGATGCCTTCGCCGACGGCGCTCGACCCGGTGAACGAGATCGCGCGCACGCTCGGATGTCCGATCAGCGGCGGTCCGACGTCCTGGCCCCGCCCGACCACGACGTTGAACACCCCTTTGGGTACGCCGGCCTCGTCGAGGCATGCCGCCAGGTGCAGGCCCGCACCGGGGGCCTCGTGCGCCACCTTGAGGACCACGCAGTTTCCGTGCACGAGGGCAGGAGCGGCTTTCCACAGCGGGATCGAGAACGGGAAGTTCCAGGGGCAGATCAGCCCGACGACCCCAAGTGGACGGCGCAGAACCTGGATCGGATTGCCGGTCGCGCTGTGGGTGAAGATCTCGCCCTGAGATCTCCACGCCTCGCCGGCGCAGAAGCGCAACGTGTCCGCCCCGCGCGCGGCCTCGACCCGCGCTTCGCGGAGCGGCTTGCCCATCTCCCGCGTCATGTCGGCCGCGATCGCGCTGGAGCGGGCGGCGACGATCTCGGCCGCGCGGAACAGAATCGACCCGCGCTGCGGCGCCGGCAACCGCGACCAAGGGCCGGCAGCGTCTTGGGCCGCGGCGACCGCGTCATCGACGTCTCGCTCGTCGGATGCCGGGAACTCACCCACGACGTCGGCGGAGTCGAACGGATTTCGCAGCTCGTACGTCCGCCCGGCCGCGCCCTCGCGCCATTGGCCGGCGACGAAGTTCATCTGCCTCACGGCGGTCTGACTGGTCAAGAGTCGCCGACCGTCAACTCGATGTATTGCGGGTACGTCTCTGACCAGCTATTGGGATAGGAACGGTCGAGCCCCGGTGTGAAGTAAGTGGGTGCGCCGGTGTCGGTCGGCACGTCGAGCACGTAGGGCCGCGGGCTCTCGATCGCGCGCCGCAGCGCGGGGGCCAGCTGATTCGGGTCCTCGACGCGCTCCGCCTCGGCCCCGTACGCCTCGGCAAGCTTCAGGTAGTCGGGGTTGTACGGGTCACCGGTGTCCTTACGCGTGAACCGCATCCACGGATGCGTGCGATCGAACAAGGTGACAGACGCCTTGCGCTCGATCCCCAGCTCGCCGTTGTTGCTGATCACCCACACGGCCGGGAGGTCGTACTCGACCGCGGCGGCCACGATGTGCGAGGTCATGTTGAACGCGCCGTCTCCGACCACCGCGATCGCCGGCTGGGTCGGATCGCCGACCAAGGCTCCGAGCACGCCCGTCGAGGCCGATCCCATCTCCGCGAACGCCGGCATGATGTACCAGGCCCCGGGGCGTCTGATCTTCATGTACGGCTCCGCGTACGAGATCGAGTCCCCGATGTCGATGAGCACCCTTCCGCTCGACGCGATCGCCTCGCCGACCTCGTGCATGAGGCGAGCCGGGTGTATGGGAATCGAGTCGCTTTGGAGCAGGGGTGCGAGGTCGTCCTCCCATGCCCTCCTCAGCCTGGCCACCTCGTCCACCCATCCCCTCCAGCGCGGGGCGAGATCGATCGACGCGGTGGCGGCACGCAGGTCGCTCAACACGATCTGCGCGTCGGCGAGGATCCCGACCTCGACCGGATATGTGCGGCCGATCTCGTCCACGTCAAGGTCAACCTGGACGATCTTGGTACTGGGTACGTCATAGATCCTGCCCGGTCGCCAGTTGCTGGTGTGCTGGTCCGAGAAGCGCGCACCGATCGCGACCACGAGATCCGCCTGGCGTGACGCTTCGGCCGCAGCCCGGCTACCCGACCGGCCAACCGGCCCGAGTGACAGCGGATGCTCCTCGGAAAGCACGCCCTTGGCGGTCAGCGTAGTCGCGACCGGAACCTGGATCTGCTCAGCCAGCGTCTGGAGCGCACTGCTCGCCCCGGGCGACATCGCGACGCCGCCGCCGGCCAAGAGCAGTGGCTTCTCGGCCTCGCTCAGGAGGCGGACGACCTCGGTGACGCTCTGGTCGTCCGGGCGCAACCGCGATGTCACCGCCCGTGGTGCGCGGATCGCGTGCTCGACGTTCACCTCAGCCAGCAGGATGTCGAGCGGAAAATAGATAAACACCGGCCCCGGCCGACCGCTCGTCGCCACCTTGTACGCCTGGTTGAGGGTGTCAAGAGCGGTGTCCGGCCGCACCTGATACCAGGCCCGCTTGGCGATCGGCCGGAACACGTTGACCACATCCTCGAACCCGTGCTGGGTGAGTTCTTGAAAACTCTTGCCGATGTGATGGGTGGGCGAGCCAGCCGCGATCAGCATCACCGCGGACGTGTCCTGCTTGGCCGTGGCCATTGCGGTGACGCAATTCAGGATCCCCGGCCCCTTGGTGACGATCACGGGCGCGAGCCTTCCCGTCGTGCGGTAGTACGCGCTCGCCATGTGCACGGCGTGTGACTCGTGCTTGGGCTGGATGCCCTCGATCTCCGGATGGTTCATGAGTCCGTCGAGAAGCGCGAGGGCGGCCGATCCCGCGTAGCCGAAGTAGTGTCGGATCCCGCGGGCGGCGAACCAGTCAGCTATCGCGTCTGTAACTCGCATGCACGCCTCTCCTCGCAGGCATCGGGGAACCGTGGGTCACGCGCATCGCGCGGTGCGCCCATCGCGATTATGAGAGCGAGACCTTCATGCGTCAAGTAATCGGGCGCTCGTTCTGATAATTCGAACGATTCGCTAGGTGCCGTCGAAGACCGGCGGGCGCTTCTCGGCAAATGCGCGCGCGCCCTCGCGGGCATCGTTGCTGCTGCGCACGATCCGTGCCATCACCTGCTCCAACCGCAAGCCGCCCACCAGGTCGAGATCGCGCGACCGATAAGCGAGCTCCTTGATCGCACGAACGGCGAGTGGCGCATTCGCGGCGACTCGCTGCGCGTAGTCCATCGCGGTCTCGAGCAGCTGGTCCGCCGGCACGACGCGATTGATCAGGCCAAGCTCGAGCGCCCGCCGAGCGTCCACGGAATCCCCGGTGAGCAGCATCTCCATGCCGATCACGAACGGCAGCTGATCGAGCGTCCTCTGGGTCCCACCGTTGGCCGGCACGATTCCCCGCTTGACCTCCGGGAGACCGAACGTCGCGTGCTCCGCAGCGACCCGAAGGTCGGTTGCGAGGAGCAGCGTCATCCCGCCTCCGAGGCAATAGCCGTTGACCGCTGCGATTACCGGGGTCCACACCTCGAGGCCTCGGTTGAGCAACTGCTCCCGCTGCGTCAGCCACAGCTCGCCGAGCTCGGGAGCCTCCGGGATGAAGCTCTTCAGGTCAGCCCCGACGCTGAACGAGCGCTCTCCCGCCCCGGTCACGATCACGGCGCGGATCGACCGGTCGTCTCGCACCTCCACCCAGGCCTTGGCCAGATCGGAGTAGTGCTGAGCGTCGAGTGCGTTCAGCCGCTCGGGGCGGTTCAGCGCGATCACCGCGACGTGCCCGTCTCGGGTCAGGTCAATGCTCATGGCAGCCCGGTTGCGGACATTGCTAGCCGCAAACTAACTCGACTGTGTCGGTTTCTCAAGCACCCATTCCGAATTGTCGAACGTTTCGACTATGCTGTCCCCGTGAGCGCAACGAAGTCCGATCCTGGATTTTCTCAGTCGATCGAGCGGGGGCTCGCAATCTTGTCGTCATTCGGACCCGACCGGCCGCTGATGGGCGTGAGCGAGCTCGCGCGCGAGGTCGGCCTGGGTCGCAGCACGACCCATCGCTACGTCGCCACGCTCGCCGCGCTGGGTTATCTCGAACAGGATGCGCCGAGCCGCAAGTATCGCCTCGGCACACGCGTGATCGACCTGGGGTTCTCCGCAATCAACTCGATGGAGCTCCGGACGATCTCCGCGCCTTACCTGCAGCGCCTGAGTGACCAGACCGGTTACACCGCCAACATGGCGATCCTCGACGACACCGACATCATCTACGTCGAGCGCTGCCGCAGCTCCAAGAAGAGCTCGACCGAGATCGAGCTCGACCTCCGCGTCGGGTCGCGCCTGCCCGCGTACTGCACCTCGATGGGCAAGGTCCTGCTCGCGCATCTTCCCGCGGACGAGCGCACCAAGCGCCTCGACAACATCCAGCTGAAGCCCCACGGGCCCAACACCCTTACCGAGCGGGCGAAGCTCGAGGGCGAGCTCGACGCCGTCCGTAAGAGCGGGATCGCCGTCAACGACGAGGAGCTGGCGTTTGGGATCCGGGCGATTGCCGCGCCCGTCCGCGGCCGCTCGGGCAACGTGGTGGCGTCGATCGGATTCGGCGTACACCGGTCGTGGCTGTCGATGGACGATCTCGTGCGCGAGCTGGCGCCGCTTCTTCAGAACACCGCCTCCGAGATCACCAGCAGGATCGCCTACCACTGATCGTGGACATCGCCCTTGTGGGCGGGTCTTTCCAGATTGAACGCGTTCGGCGTTCCCAGCGGTCGCGCGCGAAGCCAGCGGTGCAGCTTGACAGCGCGCCACGATTACAACAGTCGTGTACGCACGGTGGTCGGGCCAGCCGACGATGAGATGTTCGTCGGCTAGGACGGCCGACGACAAATGCGGCCTGACATGACGACTCCGCGTACCCCGTCCTGACGTTCGTGAGAACAATCCCATCTTGGGTGACTTGCGCACCGATTTCGACTTCAATCAGTCACCCCGGCCGACCATCGTCCTGCCGGTCCACCGCGCCCCCCGGGCCGGCGTCGACGCCGCCTTAGCGAACGGGGGAGAGGCGAGGCGACACGAGGCGGGCCATAAGCCAGGTCGCGTGACTCTGCGCGCCTGGTCGGTCAACGACCGACAACGCGTACAGAGCCATTGATCGAACACACTCAGCTTCGACCGCTCACAGCGCGCTTGTCGCTTGTGTTCGCGCTCGCCTGCGTCGTACTCGCGGGCTGTGGCGGAGGCGCTCGTCACCACAGCCGCACCCTTATCAGCCCTGCAGTCCGGGCCGCTCCGTCAATCCCTACGGTCGCAGCGGTGACCCCGACAGGCCTCCAGAAGATCCAGCACGTGGTCATGGTCGTGCAGGAGAACCGGTCGTTCGACTCGTACTTTGGGACCTACCCCGGCGCCGACGGCATTCCCGCCAAGGACGGAAAGTTCACTGTGTGCCTGCCCGACCCGGCGCGCGGCCCCTGCGACCCGCCGTTCCACGACTCCGCGCTGGTCAACGGCGGCGGCCCCCATGGCCTGGGCTCCGCCGAGGACGACATCAACGGTGGAAGGATGGACGGATTCGTCCGCGAGTCCGAGACCCGGGGCGGCCGGGGCTGCGGCGGGTTCGCCGGCGTGTGCAGCTCGTACTCGCCCTCGGACGTGATGGGTTACCACGACGCTCGCGAGATCCCCAATTACTGGAAATACGCCGAGACCTTCACCCTCGATGACCACATGTTTGAGTCCAGCGCATCGTGGAGCCTGCCGGCGCACCTGTACGAGGTCTCCTTGTGGTCCGCTCGCTGTTCACGCCACGGCGATGCCTCGAGCTGTGTCAACAACGACGAGCTCGGCGGCTACCAGACCCAGCAGATCATCGGAGTGGGCGCGATCGGCCGTCGCGCCGCCAGGAGGATGCGCCGATTCCTCCGCGCTGCCCGCCGGCAATTCCGGGCATGCTTGCCGCCGGCCGGCGTTTCGGGCAACGGACCGGGCCCGGAAGGCCGCCGGTTGGCTCGCGCTCGCGTCGCGTTGGTCCGCTGCCGGCGCCGTGTGCGAGCGCAGTTGGCGCGAGAACGCGCCAGGCTCGCGAGCCAGGTATCGACGAGCTACAACTATGCCTGGACTGACATCACCTACCTCCTGCACAAGGCCGGGGTCAGCTGGGGGTACTTCGTCACCCCGGGCGGCGAGCCCGATTGCGAGGGCGGCAACGCCAACTGCTCCAGCGCGCCCCTAAGCGTCGGGACGCCGGACATCTGGAATCCGCTGCCCTCATTTACCGATGTCCAGCAGGACGGGCAGCTTGGCAACATCCAGAACGTTTCCCGCTTCGTCGCCGACGCTCACGCCGGCATGCTCCCTGCGGTCTCTTGGGTAGTCCCGGATCAGCCGCACTCCGACCATCCCCCGGCGAACCTAGCTTCCGGCCAGGCCTACGTCACCAACCTGATCAACACGATCATGGACGGCCCGGACTGGGGCTCGACCGCGATCTTCCTCGTGTGGGACGACTGGGGCGGCTTCTACGACCACGTCGTCCCGCCACACGTCGACGAGAACGGCTACGGAATCCGCGTCCCCTCGCTGGTGATCAGCCCCTACGCCCGTCGCGGCTTCGTCGACCACCAGACCCTCAGCTTCGACGCGATCATCAAGTTCATCGAGGACGACTTCCTCAGCGGGCAACGACTTGATCCACGCACCGACGGACGACCCGACCCCCGCCCCGACATCCGCGAGGTCGCACCCCAACTCGGCGACCTAACAGCCGACTTCGACTTCAACCAGACCCCCCTCCCCCCACTCATCCTGCCGCTCCACCCCCCACCTGGACCTGCATCAAAACCGGGCGGCTAGGGGTCCCGGATTGACCACGGGCCCACGGCATCTCACCTCGAGGTCGCGCCAGCCGTCGCCCTCTGCGGGATCGTCGCCGTCGCCGGGCCTCCGCTAGACAAGCTCCCAGAAGGATGCGCCGATCGCCACGGTGCAGAGCGGCAGCGCGGCTAGGCGGCCGAGGATTGGGTAGCCCAATCGTCGAGCGTCACGCGCTCGGGAAGTAGCTCGGCGCAGAGGACAACCGGCGCGACCTCCGGCTCATTCGGACTTAGGCGGGTAGCGGACGCGCGCTCGTTCGAGACACGGCTGGCGGTCGTCCGGTATTGGCGCCTCAAAACCCGACCTGCCGCGAGCTTTGGAGTTGACGAGCTCTCAGATCTCCATCGCGCGAAACGGCGATTGGCGGTCGACCGTGCTGATCGACGGTCATATACGGTGGGCCGGGTGCATCGGCTCCGCCACTCGCAGCCGAGCGATCTCGTGGAACGAGTCGAGCCAATGGACGGACTCCGAGCTGCTCTACGTCTCCGCCGTGACGGGACGAAACACGCTGAGAGCGGGTGGGCTACCGCACGTAGACGGCGAAGAAATCCCGGTCGTCCGGCGATAGGTAGCGCGTCGCGGGACGGCTCATGCCGGGCAGCAGCTTGGCCGGGTCGCCGGCACCGAAGGTTCCGTAGTAGTTGAACGTCGTCCACTCGTAGTTGATGTCGAGCTCCATCGCGCGCATGGCGCCGGCGCGCTCGAGGATCTGCGCAAGGCTCTCGGCGGTCTGGATGTCGGCCGCCGCGTAGATCACGTTCCCGTCGGCGTCGATGCCGACTCCCGAGCGCCACACGCGGACGGTGTTGCCGAGCGTGGCTCCCCACAGCGAGTCGTTCGACAGGGCCGGATTGAGCCGGCCGTTCTCGACGATCAGCGGCAGGTTCTGGCGCGCGAACGCGATCCCGGGGCCCGGATCGGGGCCTCCGGTCCAGGTCCTGACGTCGACGGCCCCGTCGCTGTAGCCGATCAGCGTGGCCTGTCCGTCCCTCAGCGGTGCGTATACGTGGCCTTGTGCGAAGAAGCCGCCCCCAGAGTCCTCGAGCTTGAAGCCGCTGTTGAACGTCGCCAGCAAACTCGAACGCAGCTGGGGCGGCACCTCGGCCGGCTGACTTCCGTCGTTCGGCGGCTCGTGGCGGCCCGGGTATAGCGCTAGCCGCGTCCGCGTGTGGTCGATCCACGCGACGCCGGCGACGAGCTGCGGATAGTTCGGATCAGGGCGAAGGGTCGTGACCAGGACGGGTGCCGCGCCGGCGATCAGCGGCCCGGTTCCGCGCCACTGCCCCTCGCCCGGGAGCGCGGGCGTGATTACCGGGCCGATCGGCGCCGGCGCGTAGCTCGCGACCTGCGTCCGCGCGCCCGCCCCGACCCGCGGGAGCCGCTTCAGCGGCGGTCCTCCGGTTGCCGGCGCGTTTAGCGAGTAGTAGATGCTCTCGAAGTCCGACACCACCGACGCGGCTCCGTTGTCGCGCAGCCATTCGACGGCCCGCACCCCGAACGAGGTGTTTGAGGGGCCCGCCATCGCGCCCCAGAACGAGATCACCAGATCAACCAGCAGGATCAGCGCGGTGAGCACGACGATCCGCCGCGCGCGGAGCCGAAGCCCCGCGCGGCGCGAGTGGGCACGCGCGCGGGATCGCGATGTGCCTCGTGGACGCGTTACGCCCGAGCCGGCAGACCGCGCGCCCGGCACGAAGCGCCGTGGGTCCGCACGTGATTCGCCGCCCTGCTCGTAGGCGATGATCCGGGCCTCATAACTTTCGATCGCCTCGCGATTAGGGCTAGGCATTTCGCTTCTGAGCGCGATTCGACCATCCGCCGGCGGCTCCCTGCCCGCCGGCGGCGCAATGAGAGCTTTCTAAGCTCACCGAACGTAAACGGCGAAGAAGTCCCGGTCGTCGGGCGTCTGATACCGGGTCGCGGCACGATCCATGTTGGTGAGTAGGTTCGCCGGGTCGCGCGCACCCGGATAGCGATAGGTGATGAAGCTGGTCCAGTAGGTGTTGATGTCGAGCTCCATCGCACGGACGGCACCGGCGCGGATCATGATCCTCGCCAGCGACGCGACCGTCTGGTCGTTGGCGGCCGCGTAGATGAGATTGCCCTTACGGTCCACGCCGACGGCCGAGCGCCACACCATGATCGCGTTGCCGACGGTGACGCCCCACTCAGGGCCGTCGGAGAGACGAGGGGTCGGTCGTCCGCGGTCGACGATCAGCGGCAGGTTCTGGCGTGCGAACATCACATCGGGCGGAACGACGGTTCCCCCGTGCCACGCGATCACGTCGACGCGGGCATTGCGATAGCGGACGATCGTCGCCGTGTTGGGCTTCATCGGGGCGTAGGTATGCCCGTCATAGGCGAACCCGCCCCCGGAATCCCTTAGCTTGAATGCGCTGTTGAACGTCGCGACGAGGCCAGAGCGCAGCGTCATCGGAACGTCCGCCGACCCGCGGGAGGGCATCGTCACCGCGGGCTCCGAGATGCCCGGGTACAACATCACGCTCGTGCGCGTGTGGTCGATCCAGGCAACACCCGCGACCAGCTGCGGATAGTCCGGCTCGGGGCGGAAGCTCGTGATCAGCACCGGCGGGCGCGGCCCGCCGCCCGCGAACGTCCGGTGCCACTCGCCCTCGCCCGGAAGCGCTGGATGGATCACCGGCGCGATGTCCGGCGGTCGATAATGCCTGATCGGGAGGCGGTTGAACCCGATCTGCGGAATGTGAATTGGTCTCACCGCGACCGCACCGGACTGCCTGGGCAGCGCCCTCAGCGGCGGGCCGCCCTTGCTCGGAGCCGTCAACGAGTAGTAGACGTTCTCCACGCGGTCCACCAGGCCCCGAGCGCCGTTGTCGCGCAGCCACTCCACCGTCCGAATCCCAACGCTCGAATCCGATCGTCCCGTGAGCGCGCCGACGTAGGAGACCAACGCCGGGACCAAACAGATCGCGGCCGCGATCGTCGCGATCCTGCGAAGCCTGCCTACTCGCCGTCCCGTCGCGCGCGAACGCCGGCTCGATTCCATAAAAGGAGCATGACCGTGAGTTAGATCAAACGGCTCTGTCGTCCTGAGTGTCATCGCCGGCAACCTTGTCACACCCGCCGACCAGAAGGCTAAGGAATTCCTGAGAGCGTCCTCATCGCTTTTGACAGGTGAGAGTGTCCTCATCACTGTCACATGTTGCCCTTACACAACACGCTTACCTTGCCGCCATGGAGTCCGCTGGCGCAGGCCGTGCGGGCCTGCGCGGAGCGCGGCGGAGTCGCCCGGGTGCCGTGATCGCGACGATGCGGCCCAAGCAGTGGATCAAGAACGCGTTGGTGATCGCCGCCGCGGGCGCAGCCGGTGCGCTCGGGCACGACGACACTCCGGGACGCGTGATCGTGGCCTGCGCATCGTTCTGCTTGCTCGCATCTGGGATCTACGCGATCAACGACGTCAGCGATGCGGAGGAGGATCGTCGTCATCCTCGCAAGCGCGTGCGCCCAGTCGCGGCGGGAGAGATCGATCCCCGATTCGCAACGGGTCTCGGCCTGTCGCTGTTGCTCGCCGGGCTTCTGCTATGCGCCGCGATCGGGCCGCTGTTGGCGCTCGTCGGCGTCGGGTACGCCGCGCTCACGCTGTCCTACACGCTCGTGTGGCGGCACCTGATCGTGTTCGACATCTTCGCGGTGGCGGGTGGGTTCGTGCTCCGGGCCGTGGCCGGCGGCGTTGCCGCGCCTGTGACTCTGTCCCGGTGGTTCCTGCTGGTCGTGACCAGCTCGGCGGTGTTCGTGGCCGCGGCCAAGCGTTACGCCGAGCTGCAACGGACCGACGCCCGGCGCGAGCGGCGAAGACGCGTGCTCGACTCTTACAGCCCGCGGGCGCTCGAGCTGATCATCGCGGGCGCGACCGCCGTGGCGCTGCTCGCGTACTGCATGTGGGCGTTTTCGCTACCCGCGGTGCGGGGAATCCCGTGGCGGCCGTTGACGATCCTCCCTTTCGCCGCCTGCCTACTCCGCTACGGCGAGCTGGTGCATCGCGGCGCCGGCGAGGCGCCCGAGGACGTGCTGCTATCCGACCGACCTTTGCAGTTCGCAGGCCTAGCATGGCTGGCCCTGTTCGCGCTGGAAGTCCATGCGGCCGGTTGATACAGCGTTTGTTCGCCCGCGGGCGATCGCTTGGACGCACTCTGTCGTCACCGGATGGGGCGAGGGCCTGGGCGCGAGCGTCACGATCGTCCGTCCCGAGGGCGTCGGGGAGATGCGCGTCGCGCTGCGATCCGCGGCCCACCTGAACGCTGTCCCTCGAGGGATGGGTCGCAGCTACGGCGACGCCGCGCAGATCTCCGGTGGTCTCGTGATCGAGACAACCCGGCTCAAGCGGATCGCGCTCGACGCCGACCGCGGGACGGTCACCGCGCAAGCCGGGGTCACGATCGGCGAGCTTCTACGCGAGGTCGTGCCCGCCGGCTGGATGGTCCCGGTGGTGCCCGGTACACAGCATGTCACCGTCGGCGGGGCGATCGCGAGCGACATCCACGGCAAGAATCACGGCACCGCTGGGACGTTCGGGACACACGTCGAGGCGATCTCGCTGCTCCGGGCTGATGGCGAGCTCGTCGAGCTTCGGCCCGGGATGACCGACGGACAGTTCGAGGCGACGCTCGGGGGAATGGGCCTCACGGGCATCATCATCGACGCTCGGGTCAAGCTCAACCGAATCCGCGGCGCAATGCTGTCGGTCGACACCGACCGGGTCCGCTCGCTGGACGAAGCGCTCGCGGCACTCGTGGCGCGCGGCGGGCCGCACCGGGTCGCGTGGCTCGATCTGCTGTGCGCGCCGCCCGGACGGGGAGTGGTGACCCGCGCCGAGCACATCGATGCCCCCGGCGAAGGCGCGGCGGTCGTGCGCCCGCGCGCGACCGTGCCGCGCGGTTGGCCCGCCGGCGCGCTCCGGCCGGCGATGGTCCGGGCCTTCAACTCGCTCAAGTATGCGCGCGCGCCGCGAACCGAGCGAGGCCGTCCCGAGCCGTTCGGCCGGCACATGTTCCCGCTTGACTCGCTCGACGCATGGCCGCGCTGTACGGTCCAGGAGGCTTCGTCCAGTACCAGCTGGCCGTGCCGGCCGGCGCGGAGCGCGTGCTCGAACTGGTCATCGAGCGACTGCGGCGGGGACGGGTGCCGTGCTACCTCGCCGTCCTCAAGGACTTCGGTCCCGCGAACGGCGCGCCGCTGTCGTTCCCGCTGGAAGGGTGGACACTGGCGCTCGACATACCGCGGACCGCGCCCGGACTCGAATCGCTGCTCCAGGGCTTCGATGGCGCGGTCGCCGAGGCCGGCGGGCGGGTCTACCTGTCGAAAGACGCCCGGCTGCGCCCAGACACGCTGCGAGCCATGTACCCCCGGCTCGACGAGTGGCGCGCAGCACGCAACCACGCCGATCCCGAACGAGTCTGGTGCTCGGATCTCGCTCGCCGCGTGGGGCTGTTGTGAACGATGCGCTACTTGTCGGCGGAACGTCTGAGATCGGACTCGCGATCGTCCGGCGACTTGCGGCCCAACGCGTGTGGCTCCTCGGCCGCGACCGTGGCCGGCTCGCGCGGGCCGCGGGCGAGCTCGGCGGCGCCGCGATCGAGGTCCGTCTACTCGACGCCGACGACATCCCTGCGCATCGCCAGACGATCGAGCGGGCGTTCTCCGACGCCGACGGTTTCGAGTGGTCGTGATCGCGGTCGGGGTGCTCGGCGCCCAGGCGGGACTCGACGCCGATCCCGACGAGGCGATCGACGTGATGCGCGTCAACTTCCTCGGCGCCGGCTCACTGCTCCTCGAATGCCTTCGCCAGCTCAGGCGGCGCGGCGAGGGGACGCTTGTGCTGCTGTCGTCGGTCGCGGCCGAGCGCCCTCGCGCCGCCAACCCGATCTACGGAGCGTCCAAGGCGGGGCTCGACGCGCTCGCCCAGAGTCTCTCCGACGCCATCGCATCGAGCGGGGTGCGCGTGCTCGTCGTCCGCCCGGGGTTCGTCAAGACCCGCATGACCGCCGAGTCAAGCCGGCCCGGTTCGCGACCACGCCGGAGGTCGTCGCGTCGGCGACGGTCGCTGCTTTGCGCGGAGGCCCGGGAACGATCTGGGTGCCCGGCAGGCTACGGCTGATCTTCGCGGTCCTCCGACATCTGCCCCGAGGGATCTACCGGAGGCTCCCGCTGTGAGACCCAAGGTGCTGCTTGTCGACGTCGGCATCGCGATGTTCGCCGCGATCGTCATCTTGACGATCACCCCCGGACTAGCGGTGGCATCAATAATCGCGGTCGCGGTACTGGCCGGGTGCACGATCAGCTTCAAACGCGAGTCCCGCCGCCGGCGCCGTGCTCGAGACGCGCGGCGCCGCACCGCCCGGCCCGCTCGCCGAGCCGGTGCACAGTCCGCCCGCAGGAGCAATCGCACGTGAGTGCAGGCCGCTAGGTTCGCTGGACCGGATACGTACCGGAGGGCGCCATATCTCTGCAGGTGAGGTGATCACACATCGCGCACACCGCCTGCCGTCTGAAGCGCGGTCGCGGCGTGCCGGTGCGACGCTCGCGCGCGTGAACTGCAGTTACGGGGCCTCCGAGACGTGTGCGTGGAGGCAAGGTCGGTGCGCGCGGTTACTTGGGTGCCGACGTTACGTGATCGTATGTCGCCCCGACTGCCTGCCACATGTACCGAGGCCGAGCACCGCTGTCCCGCGCAGTTTCACCGGCCGGGCTTGACGGGCCGTCGATATCTCGTGACTGGCCTATGGTGTCGGTCGATCGCACCAGTGGCAGAGCTCGGCGCCTTGACCCCGCCGACCGCTGCACCCGTGGCCACGTGGCTCGATTACGGTGGACGTCAGGTTCTGCGATAACGGTCATAGTTCGAGACTATGGAGCCGCGTCGGTCTCCGTATCCGCACTAACCGGTCGTCGTCGTCCGTAGAAAACCGCGTATCCGGTCGACGGCAGCGTCCGCCGTGCCGCCCGGTCGGAGACGCGTCCGTTGGTCGGCGCCGCCGGCGCGGCCACGGGGCCGCGAGCTGTCTCGCTAGAGCGACCGCCTGCGCTGCTGGCGGTAATCGAAGCGGCCACGAACCGCGGAACGCGGCCGCCTCAGCTGCTGAGATCGGACCGCAACGTGCGACGCCCCCGCCGGCGAACCGGCGGGGGCGTCGTTTTCTTGGGTCCGGGTGTTGTCGACTCGGCCGTCAGGAGGAGGCTGGAACCGCGTTCGGGGCCTGCATCCGCTCATCGACCTCGACGCGCCGGGCGTGCCAGAAGCCCAGACCGACGAGCACCGACATCAGGATCGCTCCGATGAACGATGCGATCGCGCCCCATAGCATGATCGCGCCGATCGTCGAGAACGCGTAGGCCTCGAGCAGTAGACCGCGCAGCGTGGTGCCCCGGAAGGAGGTCTGCACCAGCCCCTGCAGCTGTGTGTTCTTCGGATTGGCGAGCGACGCGGCGCTCACCTTCGAGTACAGACCGCCATACGGCATCTCCGACAGATGCACGGCGATGAAGTTATTCGCGTAGGCCTTGGCCTGCGGGCCGGTCAGCAGCTGCTGTCCGGCGTACTTGGAGACCGACGGGATCATCGACGGAGTGATCTCGGTTCCGGCCTTGGGATGGTCGAAGGCCGCCTTTGGCGGGAAGTAGATCTGCTGCTGAGCCAGTTGGCTGTGGACGTTGTCGTTGACGAAGCTGTGACCCCAGGTCAACAGCCCTCCGGCGATCACGAGGACGACGACGACAACGACGCCGGCGCTGCTGGTGAGAATGTCGATCACTTTGCGTGACATGGTGTTCCTCCTGTGACGGTTGGACCCAATGAGTCGGGCTTGCTGCGGTCAATGATCGGATTTCCGAGACGCGCGACCATCCGCCCTGGGCCGACGGTCTGCGACGGAAAATCCGCAGCCTTTCCGGGATCCACCGCAGGTCGGGCTGCCACTAGTTTTCACCCGCGAGCGCGCGCGATGAGGATCAGTAGTTCTGTGCAGCCAACCACGGCTTTACGCGGCTGTTGGAGCGACGCGGCGGCCGTACGGTGGCGGCATGACTTCCAATGCATCCCACGAATCGACCGACCGCAAGCCACCGGCGAAGGTGGGCTCGCCGCTTCCCGATGAGCCGACGAGCGAAATGCTCGTGCTGCCGCGCGAGGAGTGTCTGCGGCTGCTCGCGTCCCATCGCTTCGGACGGCTGGCGGTTGCGATGGACACCCCGGTCATCCGCCCCGTCAACTACGTCTTCGACGATCGATCCCAGTCGGTGGCTTTCCGAACCGCCGATGGATCGAAGTTCCATGCGATGCTGATCCATGGCAACGCGGCGTTTGAGATCGACGGGATCGACCCCGGCTCCCGCACGGGCTGGAGCGTGATCATGGTCGGCATGACCGAGGAGGTCACGAACGCGACCGAGCTCCGACGCCTCAACCGGCTGGGCCTCGAGACGTGGACGCCCGGGCACAAGGCGCATTGGATGCGGATCCGCGCATGGACCGTGTCGGGCCGCCGGATCGTGCTGTCCGCCGCCGTGCCCGCTCGGCCCTAGCCTCAGCGACGACGAAGGCGCACGGAATGACAGGGGCCAGCCTGCTGATCGCCGGCTTCCGCGCCGGATTATGGTCGCGGCGGAGGGAGGCCCAAAGCGGCTCTCGCACGCGGTGCTCGGCGTCGCGGGCGGCTTCTTCGTGCCGCTGTTCTTCGTGGTGCTTGGGGCGAGGGTCGACCTG
>CAVVCP010000010.1:0-264418 GCA_963746695.1 uncultured Solirubrobacterales bacterium
CGAGGCCGAGCCGCCGTCCTGCTCGATCCGCTCGACGGTCGCCTGACCGAGTTCAGGATTGATGTCGCTCACGAGCACCTGAGCCCCCGCGGCGGCAAACACCCGGGCGGTCGCCTCGCCCATCCCCATCGCGGCGCCGGTGACGATCGCGACCTTGCCTTCGAGCGGTCCTCCGGCCATCGGTGGTGCACCTTCCTCTCTCGGTTCTGAAGCACTGCGACCGCGGCAAGCGAGGGCGCATGGCGCAAAGTGAAGTCAGGTCGAGAGTCTATACGTCGGCAGAGGCGGATGTGACCCACTGGACCGCGTTGACACCTCCCCTCCGACGCTGCTAACTTGTCCCGACCTGAAGTTAGTTCGATTATGTGAGCGTGGATGAGAGGAGAACTTATGGCCGATTACGACGTCATCGTCTTGGGCACCGGGGCCGCTGGACTCACGGCGGCGGTGACCGCGGCGGAGTTGGGCGCGGACGTCGGCCTGTTCGAGAAGGGCGACACGCTTGGCGGCACGACCGTCTACTCGGGCGGCATGATCTGGATCCCGCTCAACATGCACGAACCGCCTGAGAAGGGCGACACGCGCGAGCAGGCGATGGAGTACCTCCGTGCGTTGTCGAACGACACGATCACCGACGAGATGGCCGAGACCTACATCGACGTGGGCCCCGAGATGGTGCGCTGGCTGGACGAGCGGACGCCGGTCAAGTTCCGCGCGGTTCCCGATTTCCCTGACTACCACCCCGAGCAGCGCGGTGGATTGGCGCAGGGCGGACGCTCGCTCGAGACCGCGATCTTCCCCTACGGCGAGCTCGGCGAGTGGGGGGATCGCGTCCACATCTCGCCGTACTACCCGAGCTACCACCTCACGATCGGCGAGACCACGCTCGGTCAGGCGATCCCGGAGGAGCTCACCGCCGAGGAGATGCAGCGCCGGGCCGAGAACGACGAGCGGGGGATGGGCCTCGCGCTCGGTGGCCGGCTGCTGAAGGCCTGTCTGGACCGCGGCGTCGAGCCGCAGACCAGCCATCGCGGTGTCGAGCTGATCATGGAGGACGGCGAGGTCGCGGGCGTCGTGTTCGAGACTCCCGAAGGCCGCAAGGAGGTGCACGCACCGAACGTGGTCATCGCGACCGGCGGGTTCGAGCGCAATGACGACCTCAAGCGCGCATTCCTGCGCGGGCCGTGCACGCACACGGTCGCGGTCGAGACGAATGAAGGCGACGGCCTGAAGATGGCCATGCGCATCGGGGCGATGCTCGGAAACATGCGCGAAGCGTGGTGGATGCCGATGATCGAGTTGCCGACCGACATCGTCCCCACGGGCCAGCAGCTGCTGACCTATGAGCGGACGCTGCCGGGCGCGATCATGGTCAACCGCGAGGCCAAGCGGTTCACCAACGAGGCCGCGAACTACAACGCGTTCGGCGCGGCGTTCCACGAGCAGGACACCACCATGGGCGTCTACCGCAACCTGCCGTGCTGGCTGGTCTTCGATCAGATGTGGCTGGACAAGTACGGCTTTGCCGGCGGCCTCGGCGGCACCGAGAAGGCCCGGACGGATTGGATCACCTCCTCCGACACGGTCGCGGGCCTGGCCGAGAAGCTCGCCATCCCCGCGGACGTGCTCGAGCAGACCGTCGAGCGCTTCAACGCCAACGCTCGCGATAACCATGATCCCGACTGGAAGCGGGGCTGGAGCGCGCAGGACCAGTGGTGGGGCGATCCGACGCTCCGCGACGGGACACCGAGGGCATCGCTCGGTCCGCTCGAGACTGCTCCCTACTACGCGATCCAGGTGTTCAGCGGGGCGCTCGGGACGAAGGGCGGCCCCTTGACCGATACCCACGCGCGCGTGATCGACGTCGACGGCGACGTCATCCCCGGGCTGTACGCCGCCGGCAACGCGATGTCGTCGCCGCTCGGCATGACTTACGGCGGCGCCGGCGGCACGCTCGGACCGGCGATGGTGTTCGGCTACCTCGCGGGGCGCGATATCGCCGAGCGAGTCGGCGCAGACAAGCCGGAGCTGGCCGAAGCACACGCCGGCGCGTGAACCGTCTGGACTAGAAAGGGAAATTAGACATGGAATCGAGCGTCATCGCGGAGCAGCATGGGACCGAGGTCACCGGTTGCCCCGTCATGGATCACGACTTCTCCAAGACCCGCGAGATGGGCGCCTACTGGGCGCTGGCGAACGAACTGCGCGAGAGCTGCCCGCACTTCTACAACAAGTACGCCGAGGGCGGCTACTGGGTGTTCACCCGGCACGAAGCCGTCAACGACATCTACAAGACCCCGGAGATCTTCTCCAGCGCTTCGATCACCCCGTGGGAGCCCGATCCGATCTACCGGTTCGTGCCGACCCAGGTCGACGCCCCGGACCACATCAAGTACCGGCGCATCCTTAACCCGTGGTTCTCGCCCAAGGCGATGGAGGCCGCAGGGCCGATGATCAGGGAGACGTGCCGGGGCTTCATCGAGCCGATCGTCCCCAAGGGTGAGTGCGACTTCTTCGAGGAGTTCGCGCTGCGCTTCCCGACCGCGGCGTTCCTGAGCGTGATCGGCGTGCCGACCTCCTACACGGATGTTTTTGTCGGGTGGGTCGACGCGTTCTTCGGTGGCTTCGGCGGTGACCCCGAGGGTGCCGCGGGGATGGCCACTGCGCTCGCTGAGATGCGCGTGTTCTGGGCCGAGCAGCTCGCCGATCGGCGCGCCGAGGGCCACCGAGAGGGAGATCTGTTCTCCTACCTGCTCGACGCTCGGTTCGACGACGAGCCGATCGACGACGAGGTCCTGCTCGACATGTGCACGGTGCTAACGCTCGCGGGACTCGACACCACGCGTGCGGAGCTCGCCTACATGTTCCATCACCTGGCTCAGCACCCAGAGCACCGCCGGAGGCTGGTCGAAGACCCGGAGATCATTCCGCTCGCGGTCGAGGAGACCCTGCGCTACTACACGATCATCTTCGGCGACGGGCGCAAGGTCACCCGCGACGTCGAGTTCCACGGCGTGCAGCTGAAGAAGGGCGACATGGTCTATGGGCTCGTGTCGGGCGCGAACCGCGACCCACGCCACTGGGAGAACGCCGATGAGTTCGTCATCGACCGCAAGAAGAACAACCACTTCGGGTTCGCGAGCGGCCCGCACCGCTGTCTCGGCATGCACCTGGCCCGCCGTGAGATGGCGATCGCCGTCGACGAGTGGCTGAAGGTGATCCCTGACTTCGAGCTCGACACCGATGCGCAGCTGTTCGAGCGCGGCGGTGGCGCGATGATGTCACTGAGCATGCTGCCGCTGCGGTGGGACGTGAAGTCGTGAAGCTGTGCGTGAGCGAGGCTTGCCAGGGCCACGGCCGCTGTTACACGCTCGCTCCGCAGCTCTTGAGCAGCGACGATGAGGGCTTCGTGACGATCCGCGGCGGCGACCCGATCGACGTTCCCGACGATCTCCGCGAGCTCGCCGAAGAGGTCGAGGGCACCTGCCCGGAGAGCGCGATCAGCCTGATCGACTCGTAACTGTTTGCATAACGCGCCAAGCCCCCGGTGAAATCGAGGGCTTGGCGTTTTAGTGACGCTCTGGTGTGCATGACAGGCCACACTCGTCTGCGGCCGGAGGCGGTGGCGTGTTCTGCACACACGCTCGGGGTGGCGTGTTCTGCACACGCTCGGGCGCCGCGCCTGGAGCGCGTGCCCTCCGGACCGTTGAGCGCAGCGCAGCCGAATCGGCCGGAGATCAGCGGCGAGCGTGGTCTGTCAGCGCGCTCTTGGCCGCCTCGCGCAGCGCAGCCCATTCGGTGAGCTTGACCCGCGGCCGTCCGGGGGTCGAGGCCTCACCGGCGGCGGTCTCGATCGCATCGATCGCCTGCCAGCCCTCCCACGTGACCGCCTCCGTGCAGTGGGTCGCGATCATGGCCTCAACGTCGTCCGCGGCGGGGTCGTTGAGCCGGCCGGCGGCCGCGTCCTCGAGGATCCTGGCGACGGTGTCCTGGGAGTCCTTCTTGTTCGTTCCGATCACTCCGGACGGGCCGCGCTTGATCCAGCCCGACACGTACTCGCCGACCTGCTGAGTCCCGCCGGCGTCGGTGACACGCCCGCCCTCGTTGCTGATCAGTCCGCGCCGCTCGTCGAATGGGATCCCGGCGACCGGCACCCCGGTGTACCCGATCGAGCGGAACACCAGCTGCGCCGGGATCTCCTCGAACGTGCCGGTCCCGCGCGCGGCCAGCGAGCCTTCCTCGCGCGCGACGATCTCGTTGTTCTCGATCTTCACGGCGCGGACGTGGCCTTCACCGTCGTCGACTAGCTCGACCGGTGAGGCGAGGAAGCGGAAGCGGACCGTGATCGGCTTCCCGGTCTTCGGACGGGCGGCGTAGTCCTGAATGATCTCGACGTTGCGCCTGCGGGTCTTGTCGGCTTCCTGGAGCGCGACCGCCGACAGGGCGTCGAGCTCGGCGCCGACGACCTCGACGTCGCCGCGCTCGAGCTCACCCATCTCGAGCAGCTCGGGGTTCGTGAACGCGGCCTGGAGCGGGCCGCGACGCGCGAGGATCGTGATCTCCTCGATCCCGCTGGCGCTCAGGACTTCGATCGCGTGATCGGCCGTGTCGGTGATCTCGAGCTCCGAAGGGGCCAGCGCCAGCATCCGCGCGACGTCGATCGCGACGTTGCCCGCCCCGATGACGACCGCCTGCTTGGCCTGGAGGTCGACCTCCAGGCCCGAGTGGTCCGGGTGGCCGTTGTACCAGGCCACGAACTCGGTCGCGGCGTGCGAGCCGCGGAGGTCCTCGCCCGGGATCCCCAACCGTTTGTCGGTCGAGGTACCGATCGTGTAGAGGACGACGTGGTAGTACTCGAGCAGCTGCTCGCGGCCGATGTCGCTGCCCAGCTCGACATGGCCGAAGAAGCGAAAGCGCTCGTGCTCGGTGGTCTTGTCGTAGGCTCGGGTGACCGATTTGATCTTCGGATGATCGGGAGCCACGCCTGACCGGACCAGCCCATACGGCGTCGGCAGGCGGTCGTACAGATCGACCGCGAACTGAGGATCGCCGACGGCCAGCAGCTGGCCGGCGGCGTAGAAACCACTTGGTCCAGCGCCGACGATGGCGACACGGAGGGGAGAGCTGTCGGTCATGGGCGTTGACAGAGCTAGCCGTCAGTCGTTAAGGTACCAAACTGAGTTCAGTTTGACAATCCGTGTGGAGGTCCTAGAGTGAGCATATCCCGGCTCGTCATCATCGGAGCTTCGCTGGCCGGGCTGCGAGCGGCGCAGGCAGCACGCAAGGCCGGATTCGACGGCGATCTCGTGATGGTCGGTCGAAGAGCGGCACCTCCCTTACACGCGGCCACCGCTGTCCAAGGAGCTGCTCGCCGGCGAGCACCCCGACGATCGCGTCGAGTTCCCGTGCGACACGCTCGAGACCGAGTGGCGCCTCGGCGTCTCGGCCGTGAGCCTCGACCGCGGGCGCCGGCGGGTCGTGCTTTCGGACGGCGACGAGGTTGCCTACGACCGGCTGATCCTGGCGACCGGCTCGCGGCCACGCCCGTGGCCGGGCGCCGGCGGTGAGCTCGACGGAGTCCACGTGCTCCGCAACATCGAGGACGCGCTCGCGCTCCGGGCCGCGTTCGATCGCGGGCCGCGCGTCGCGATCGTCGGCGCGGGCTTCATCGGCTGCGAGGTGGCCCAGACCGCGCGAAAGGCCGGCCTCGACGTCACCCTGATCGACATCGCCGCGACGCCGATGCTGCCGCTCGGCCCGGAGCTCGGCGAATGGTGCGCGGAGCTCCATCGTGGCCACGGCGTCGACCTGCGTCTCGGCACCGGGGTCGCGGCATTGGTGGGAGATGGCCGCGTCGAGGCAGTCGAGCTCACCGACGGCGCGCGCGTCGCCGCCGACGTCGTGGTCGTGGGCCTCGGGGCGATCCCGAACACGGAGTGGCTGGCCGGCAGCGGACTGCGGGCGGATCCCGGACTCGCGTGTGACGCGACGCTGACCTCGGCTGAGGACCCCGACATCTTCGGCGCCGGCGACATCGTCTCATGGCCGCACCCGCTCGCCGACGGCGAAGCGCTCCGCATCGAACACTGGACCGTCGCCGCCGAGCAGGGGCAATACGCCGGCCGCAACGTGCTCGTGTCCCCGGATCAGCGCAAGCCGTATGACACCCCGCCCTATTTCTGGTCAGACCAATACGACGCGAAGATCCAGTCGATCGGTCTGCCCGGACGAGCCGATCAGGCTCGAGCTGCTCGAGTCCACGCCCGACGGGTGGCGGCGGGTGTACGGCGGCGAGCGCGACGGACGGCTGGTCGGCGTCATCGCGATCAACGGCGCCCGGCGCCTGGGTCCGTACCGCATGGCGCTCGAGGATCCACCCGCGTTCGACGAGCTGCGTGCGAGGGTCGCCGCCGACCCGGCCGCGCTCGCCGCGACCGCGTAGTCGTCCGTCGCCTCGGAGGGGCCCGCGGCGTCGTCAAGGGCTCATCGCGGAGCCGTCGCGCACACCGATCGGTGCTGGTGGATCAGGATCGCCGCCGCCCCGTTCGCGAGGCAGTAGTAGACCGGGTATAGGATCAGCGACAGATCGACCATGCCGACGGCGCCGGTGGCGAGCGCGCCTCCGACGCTGGCCAGCGCGTACGTGGAGACGGTCTCGGAGTGCGGATCGCGGCGAACCTTCGGGACCATCATCGCGAACGCGATCAGGTCGGCGGCGATCACGCATCCCGACGGCCACGAGTCGGCTCGCGGACGAGGATCCAGCCGATCACGCCAGCGCCGGCGAGCGCGATCAGAGCGAGATCGGCTCGCGCTCATGCCGCCCTCGCCGTAGCGGATGGCCAGCAGGAAGACGGCGCCGGTCAGCATCGCCTGGGTCCCGGCCATCACCGCGCTCCACGAAGCGCCGTCGGCGAGCTGGGCCACGCAGGCGACGATTGCCAGCAGGCCCCAGATCAGCCACGTGCCTCGGTGAGGGCGAGTGCTCCCGCCCACCATGTCACGCACATACGGGATCGTGTCCGCGATGCCGACCAGGCCGCCGAGCACGCCGAGTACGGGCGCCGCGTAGCTCACGTGACGCACGCCGTCCTGCGTACCGGGCATCGCTGCCCGGCGGCCTCGAACTCATGCATCTGCCAGCCCCCTTCATGCTCCGCGCCCGGTCGGGCGATGACGTCGTGAGGCTACGCCGGCGTTCGCGGTTCGTCTTCGGTATCGCTACGGAACCGCATACGGATCTCTGTTACGCGGGCGCCCCGCTACACGTGACCATCACGAGTCAAGACGCGCTCGCGGCGGGCCTGATACAGCCTCGCCTCACCGAACGGCGGGGTCACACGATCCGCCGTAACGGCAGCTGACCAGGTTTGGCGTCTCGACCGGGCGTCCGGCGTCGATCGACCAGGCCAGCCTTATGAACTGAGCGTGGGTCCATCCGAGCGGGGTCGCGGAGCCGGTGCCGGTCCCCGGTAGGCGACCGTCGGTGCCGGACGGTGGATTGTCGTCCCACACCTGCTCGGGGAGCATGAGGCCATCGTTGGCGGTGTTGGCGATCGCGTCCAGGCGCTTCATCGCCGCGGCCCGGGCGCCCGCGACATCGCCGGTGAGATCTCCCGCGGCAAGTTCGTACTCGCCGCGCTCGCCCGCGAAGATCGGCCACAGCCGTCCCACGCCGTCGTTGTTTCCGAACGGCCCGCCGTCGAGCGACTCGCCGTAGCCGTCGTGGTTGTAGCGGTGCCAGAACTCCCCGTTCGGGGTCTCGACGCCGAGCTCGCGATCGACCACGGGCAGGGTCGACAGGACCGCGGGGTTGTCGGCACGCAGCACGCCCAGCCGCACGAGTTCGAGGAAGCTCGGGTCCACGACCGTGCGCTGGTCGACCGTGGGTCCGCCGTCGGAGAGCGTGTACGCGGTGCCCGCGTCCGCGTTGCCGTCCGTAGTGAGTCGCAGGAAGTACGGGGATGGTGACAGCGGACCATCGGTGGTGACGGTCCAGTGGTCGAGCTGCGAGCGCCAGTCATCCGCGACGTCGCGGTAGTGGGCGGCGCTTGCGGCGTCGCCGTTGTCCTGCGCGATCTGCGCGGCGCACACCAGTCCGGCGATCTCCGCGGCGATGCTCGCCGGCGAGTAGCCGATCTCGTTCTCCCACCGCTCCTGCGTGACCGGGCCGTTGGCCAGAATGCAGTCGACAGCTCGCTGCACATGGCTCCAGGTTCCGGCGTCGGTCTGCCCGAGCTGCCAGGCGAGCAGGATCGGATCGGCGACCTCGTCGAGCTGCAGGCCGGTCCACTCCGGGGATCCGTCGACGTGGGAGTTCTGCGGTAAGCAGCCGTCGGGCTCCTGCTGGCGCGTCCACAGGTAGTTGAGTGCGCGTCCGGCGGCCGCGCGATATCCGGCCGCGATCTCGGCGGTGGCCATCTCGTAGAGGTCGCGTGACCACACCAGGTGGTAGGGCCCGTTGTAGCCGGGGAGCTGGCCCCAGACCCACGCCATCGTCGGCGAGGCGATGAACGCGCCGCGATAGGTCTTGTCCTCGGACGCGCCCAGAACCATCAGCGACACGTCGTACAGCTCCTCGTGGCCCGCGACGCTCGACGGGCGCGGGTGACCGGCGAGGTACTGGTGCCACCCGGCGCGGTACGCGCGGTCGACCGAGCCGAAGCCATGGGCGAGCGACCCGTGGGCGCTCGCCAACGCCGCCGAGGCGGACGTCCCGAAGCCCAGCGCGACCGTGGCGTCCTGACTGCCGGGCTTGCCGGTCAGCTTCATCGCACCGGTCTGCACGACGTTGCCGTCTGGCGCGGAGGTGTAGTTCCACTCCATGGCGTCGTGGCTCGAGAGGTCGCTCCAGCCGTCGCTCGTCCCCAGGAAGCCGCTCGAGGTCTCGGTGAACGCCGGCGAGGCGACGAGGGCGCTGGCCGACTTGGCGTCCGACGCCACGAGTGAGCTGCCGACGGTCGAACCGGAGTCGTCGTCGCCGTTGCCAGACAGGCTGGGGTCATACACCAGGTACAGATGCAGGGGCTGTTTGGTCAGCGACTCGAAGTGCACCCGCATCAACAGCGTCGAACGGCTCGGGTCCGTCGTGTAGGTCTTGACGATGCGAAACCGCCCGTGTGGGTCGGTGTTGATCTGCTGGTAGGAGAGACTGCGCGAGTCGGTGAGTCTGAGCGCATGATCGGTGCCGTCAGTCTCGCGCTCAACCCACGACTTTCCGTCGGTGACGACGAATTGCATGTCGCGCACTGCGGGCGTCCCGAGATCGGGGTAATAAACCTCGGTCAGCTCGCCCCCGTTCAGCGTGTACCAGACCTTGCTGTTCAGCGTGGTCGACGTGCCGAAACCGTCCTTGTTGCCCGCCGTCCACAGGGCCGTTTCCCCGGGGGCGCCCGGCGCCACACCGGTCGCCGCCTCGGCACCGGATGCCGTCATGAGCACAATCCCTGCCACTAGTGCCACTAGTCGGGCAATAACTGTGTACCTCATGAAATCCCCTCCTCCGGTGGGTGCGCGAACGGCTACCGCCGTCCCGCTTACCCAGCCGGAAGCGCTACGAACCAGGCCGGTTCGACGACGAGGCGGCGTGAATCACTCGTAGTTCGTGAACGGCTCAGTCTCGAACCGCGCGCCTTTCGCGCGATCGTTGAAGACGTGAGTGATTCGAACCGCCGGAGGGACCCGCTCGACCCGGCTCTCGACCAGTTCCAGGTTGGGGTCGTCGCCCAAGCCGAGCTCGTTCAGCCGCGCGGCCTCGGCCCTGCACACGTCACCAGGCGTGGGATTGCTGTCCGGGTAAACGTCCGTGTGGTGTCGGACGAGAGCCTCCCAGTGCTCATCACCCGCCCGTTCGATCGACTCTCTGATGTGTTCCCGCTTGAACGCCACCGCTGCCGCCCATCGTCACTTGTGCAGATAGGCATGCTACGGACGCCCGGCGCCGGGCGCCGGCGCCCGAGCCGTGAGCACCTGCGTGGCGCGCCCCTCGAACATGTTCGCGGGCCCGTTCCATTCGTTGGCGATCATGAACAGCGTCGCTCTGTCCGGGCCGCCAAGGGCGCACGCGAAGCACCCACGGTCGAGCTCGATCGTTTGCAGGACCTCGCCGCCTTCGCGAACGCGCACGCAGCGCTTGTTCGGCACGTCCGCGTACCAGATGGCGTTCTCAGCGTCGGCACAGATGCCGTCCGGAACCCCGTCGCCGAGTTCGGCCCAGACCCGCCTGTTGGTCAGGCCTCCGTCGGTCGCGATGTCGAACGCCGTGAGCCGCTTGGCGTAGGACTCGGCGACTATCAAGGTCTGATCGTCGGGCATGATCAGCATGCCGTTTGGGAACGCGAGGCCGTCGGCGACCTGGCGAGCCGCGCCGTCGGGCGCGACCAGGGCGACGATTCCCGGGGCGAAGTCTTCGCCGGCCATCAGGTCGAACCCGCCCCCGTTGACGTACGCGTTCCCGCGGCCGTCGACGACCAGTTCGTTACCGGCCGGCGGGGTGGACGCGCTGCCAAGGTCGCCGTGGGTCTCGAGCGAGCCGTCGGACTCCTGGCGAAGAAGCAAGCCCTCCCGCGCCGAGACGACCAACAGCCGGCCGTCGGGTAGCCAATCGACGCACAGCGGAAACGAGCGTCCCCGCAGCGCGACTTCACTCTTGCCGTCCATATCGACGGCGATCACCTCCTGCGTGCCCCAATCGGAGAACCACAGGCGATCGTCATGCCACCTCGGCTGCTCGCCGAACACCAGACCGTCCATCAACACTCCCACATCAGTCATCCGGGCCACTCCTCTCGGCAACGCATCGCTGTCGTAGAACTAGACGGTACGTGGGCACGAGCATGGACGAGATCGCCGACCCGAACTACGACGAGGTGCTGAACCTGAGCGACACCGGCGATGTCGAGCGCGATCTGCGCTCGAGCTCGACGACCCGCATCTCGCCGCGGCGCATTTCAACTGGTTGGTGATGTCGACCCCGCTGAACCAGGCGATGCTGCTAGGGGAAGACAACCCAGCGACTCCCGCCGAGCTCGACCGCCACGCCGACGCCGGCGCTCGTCGAACTCCTCCTCGGTCATCGCTCAGCCGAGCCCCTGCGCGAAGCCCAGCCGCCAACTCGCATAGCGAGGCTTCCAGCCGAGCTCGCGCTTGGCCTTGGCGTTCGAGGCGCCGTGCGCGTCGGTCATCATGAGCGTTGCCATCTCGCCGGCCGCGAGCCGCCCCAGCCAGCGTGGGATACGCCTTGGTGGCTTGGCGCCAAGCGCGCTCGCCAGCACCGGTAGCCACTCTCGCACCGGCGCGGGCTCGTCGTCGACGATGTTGTAGATACCCGCCCCGCCGTGCTCGACCGCGGCGACCGTCGCGGCCGCGGCGTCGTCGATGTGGATGTGGGAGAAGACGCCGCCGCCGTCGCCGATGATCGGGAACTGACGCTTGCGCACCGGCGCCGCCATCGCCGCATCCGGAGCCAGGCTGATCCCGGTCCCGGGACCGTAGAAGCCGCCATAGCGCAACGCGAGACCGTCACCCCACTCGATCGACGTCACCGCCCGCTCCAGATGGAGGATCCCCACCAGCGCAGGACGGAACGCCGCCGGCGGATTGGGATCGAGCGGATCGGCCTCGGTCAGCACGCGACCGCCCGTACGAGCAAACCGAAAAGCCCCGAAGCTCTGCGCCACGAACCGCCGCGCCCCGATGGCGCGGCCGGCGGCCAGGAGATGGTCCGTCGCTTCGGTACGCAGCCGGTTGGTCATGATCGCCCCCGCGAAGCGCTCCGGGTGCCGTGCGTCCCTGATCGACATCTTCCCGGACAGTGCCGTGAGCTCATGCACGATCACCTCAGGCCCGGCGGACGCCACCGCCTGGGCGACCGCGTCGGGGTCAAGAGCGTCGGCTACGGCCGGGTGCGCTCCCAGGCTGCGCACCAGGTCCTGCTTCGATGCGCTCCTGGTCATCCCGACCACCTCATGGCCGCGCTGCACGAGCTGTGGGATGAGCGCTCTGCCGAGAACGCCGGTGGCGCCGGCAACAAACACCTTCATGACTGCTCCTCTCGTTTCGTTCGCCTAATGAGACGAGACAGAGGCGCGGCCTGTGACAGTGCCCAGCGCTCGGGGTCGAGTGCCCGGCGCCCGCGTGAATCAGGGCATTGCGGTCATCGAGTGCATGGCGTGTTGCGAGCCACTCGGAATCACCAGCCCTGGGACGTCGTTCGGTATCGCGACAACCGTTATGGCGAGGACGATGAGCACGCCTGCGGTCCCCCAGGTCGCTGCCCGGCGCCACGGGATCGTTTTCTCCACCGTGATCAGCGCGGCGATCAACGCCATCCATGTGATGCTCATGACTCCGAGCGCGAACAACCCGGCCATCAGTGCCCAGCAGCAGCCCAGGCACCAGGCGGCGTGCCTGGATCCCATCTCGAGCGCGCCGCGGTTCCCGTCGCGCCAGGCACCGAGCAGGAACCCCAACGGGCTGCGGCATTTTCCGAGGCACACATCCTTCAGAGGCGTCAGTTCGTAGATCGCCGCGATCGCCAGGACGCCGCCGGCGAACCAGCGCCCGCCGGTGCCCCAAGCCAGATCGCCGCCCAGGGCGCTGCGGCCCAAGCGAAACAGCCCGTACGCGACGAGTCCCGCCGCGCCCCACACCAGCAGATACGCAGCAGTGAACAGAAGCGGGCGGCTCCAGCCACGCTGGCGGGTCATCCGCGCATACAACGCGGTGGTCGGCGCCAATGACGGGAACATCATCGCCGCCATCATCACCACCCACACGCCCAAGAACCAGCCGAGCGTCCCGAGATCCGTGCCCGGCCCGCCGTCCATGCCCGCCATCCGGTCGACCGTCGACCACCAGGCCGCGCCAGCCAGCGCGAGCAACAGGATCACGAGGCCAGCGCGCGAGCGAACCGCGACGAGCGCCGCAGCGAGCTCGCTACGTTCGCCGACGCGGTCGCCGACCGCGGCCGCCGTCACGCTGCCCACGAGAAATGGGACGTGGAGAAGCCCGAGTTCCCGTCGTACTGGATACCGAAGGCGTCGATCTTCGATCGCGTCGCGTGGGCGATCGTCAGCTCCGACCCGGCGGGATGAAAGATGCCCGTCAGACGAGCGGGCTCACCGGTTTCGACCCCGAACGGGACCACGTCCTCGATCTCGAAGTCAACCGCTTCACCGATCCGAACCGAGTGCCGTAAGCCCTCCTCGCGCACCTCGATCGGCGCCCGCTCGACACCGAGGCTCTCACCGACGAGCGGACCCAGCGCCTGCATCGGGCCGCCGAGCGCGCCCGAGAACACACCGCCGAGCTTCTCGGCCTGCTCATCGGACGCCGCGGCATCGATGAATACGCCCAGGCGCCAGCCGCCGTCGGTCATCACCTTGGGGGTGTCGGCGACCGCGGCGACGGTCAAGCCGCTCACGTCGGTGCCCTCGACCTCGCCGTTCTTGACGTTGAAGACGAGCGTGACTCGGCAGCGGTCCAGCGTGGCGCCGAACGCCAGCGATGCTGTGCAGGGACAGACGACATCGCACGAGCACGTCTCGAAGTAGGTCCCCTCTAGCTTCCACGACATGCGCGGCCTCCTACAGTCGGATGTTCGGCCCATTCTCTCCTGGGCTGGCCGTCGCGTCAACCGGGCCATGGCGCCGGTTGACGACAGTTATGCTCCCCCTCGCCGGGGCCAAACGGCCCGGCAGCGCTCCAGCGCTCCACTCCATCCGGGGGGTCGATATGACCGACACCGAAGAGATCCTGGATACCGTGCCGACCGGCGTCCCGCTCGGCACAGCGGCGGTCGCGGCGGCCATCGATGCCTGCCTGAGGTGTGTTCAGACCTGTACCACCTGCGCGAACGCCGACCTCGCCGAGGACGACGTCGCCGAAATGCGGGTGTGCGCGGCCCTGTGTATCACCTGCGCGGACGTATGCGACGTCACGGCGCGAGTTCTTTCTCGTCCGGCGCAATCGGACCAGTTCGTCGTCCACCACTTGCTCGATGCTTGCGTCCGCGCCTGCGAGAGCAGTGCCGAGGAGTGCGCCCGGCACGCTCACCATCACCGTCACTGCGCAATCTGTGAGAAGGTCTGCAGGGCCTGCATCCAGGCGTGTGTCGCGCTGCGCGACACCCAGACCGGAGACGAGGCCTGACTCAGGCTTCGCGGCTCAGGAACTCGAGGATCGCGGCGTTGGTCTCCTCGGGAAAGGTCCAGCCAATGTTGTGCGGGCCGTTCTCGATCTCGACGACGGTCAGGTCGGCGATCAGGTTCTCGTCTCTGAGTCGGGCGGCCGTCGCCGCGAAGGGCAGGACTCGGTCCGCGGTGCCGTGGACGACCAGTGTCGGCACGTCGATCTTGGGCAGGTCGCCGCGGAAGTCAGTCAGCCACGTGTCGACACACGCATAGGACGCGTACGGGGACGCTCCGGCAGCGACGTTGAAGCTCGCCCGAAGCGCCGCATCCCCGATCCGTTCGGGTGCCAGCACATCGGTGTTGTAGAAGTTGGCGAAGAAGTCGTCGAAATACGCGTACCGGTCAGCCACGACCGCGTTCTTGATGTCTTCAAACACCGAGCCCGGCACGCCCTTTGGGTTATCGTCGGTCTGCAGCAAGAACGGTGGAATCACGCCGAGCAGGATCGCCTTGCTGACCCCGGCCGACCCGTAGGCACCGAGGTACCGGGTCACTTCGCCGGTGCCCATCGAGAAGCCGGCGAGGACGACATCCTGGTCGAGCGCGAGATGGTCGAGCAGCGCCTTCAGATCGCCCGCGAACGTGTCGTAGTCGTAGCCGGACGTCGGCTGACTCGACCTGCCGAAGCCCCGGCGGTCATAGCTGATACAGCGGTATCCGTTCGCGAGTAGCACCCGCTCTTGGCGCTCCCACGAGTTGCCGTCCAGCGGGTAGCCGTGGATTAGGACGATCGGCTTGCCGGAGCCGTGATCGTTGTAGTGGATTTCGATGTCGGCGGTGTTCTCCGTTCCGACTTTGACGAATGACATGGTCTCTTCCTTTCGCGGTTGTTGCAGTTATGGACGGGGCTGCCGGCAGGGCCGTGAATGATCGCAACCGGGCGCGGCGCTGAACTCATCCGACGAGATACGTCTCGTAGGTGACGCCGGCGGCCTGGCGGCCGGCCACGCTGATGAAGACGCCCTTGTTCAGATAGTCGAGATCGGGGGCTGCGGTCTCGATGCTGGTTGAAGCACGAAACGTGTACTCGCCGGGGTCGACGTCCTCTCCACGCGCGAGGCGCGCCAGCACCTCCGAACTGCCGTGGCGGATGCTGCGGGATTGGACGTAGAGCACGTCTCCCCGGTCGGTCTCCAGCATGTAGCGGATGTCGCCGAGTGCGGTTCCGTCTGGGAGGATGGTCTGCCAATCGGCGCTCGCGCCCGGGATCAGCCTGCCGCTTATCTCCGGGCCGCGAAATGTCCCGCCGGTCAGCGCCACGATACGCCGGCGGCCCTGGGCTGTCTCCCCGAGCTCCAGTGGCGGGGCGAGATTGGCCTCCAGGCGGTAGAGCTTGGTCAGGAGAGGTTCTGGAAGATGACTGCTCACGGTTGCGTCCTTTGTGCCGGCGACCGCCGGATCATTCGGATGGGGCTCGAGTGATTGGCTGCGGCGGCCGACTCAGCGTGCTCGCGCGCCTTGACTTCGGTCTCCGGAGTTCCCTCGGGAACATTGATGCCGAACTCTCCGAGGAGTGTTTGACGGTCGCGCCGGAGCGATGCCGCGTTGCCCCGGCTGCCGCAGTTGCGGCGGCCGGGGCGAGCGCGGGACGGTCACGACGGCAGGTCCGTCCCGGCCTGCTCGGCGACCATGTAGGCGGCGTACCAGTCGAGCCAGTTCTCGTCTTGGTCGGATCGGTGGAACAGGTGCGACCGTCCATTGCGCTTCTCGTGCTCGCGGTGGGCGGCCTCGGCCCGGCGGAGCGCGTTCTCCAGATCCGCCGCGGAGACGTAGCCCGTCTCAGTGGCGTTCATCCGGCCGGGGAGCCGGGTCGTGACCTCCTGGACCAGCCACGTATTGCCGTCGGGATCGGTGAAGTACACGAACGATCCATAGCTGTTGCGCTCAGGGTCCGGACCGGGTTGCCGGGCCTCGACCGGGAACGGCGGCCCGTGCCAGATATCACTAACGTCGATCCCGCGGCGGAGGAGCTCGTCATGGGCCGCTTCGATGTCGGAGACGGTCAGCGTACCCTCGGCCGAGCCGGGCACGCCGGTCGTAATTCCGAGGCCGAAATCGACCGAGGTACCCGAGCCTGGGGGTGTGAACTGGACGATGCGAAGGCCCTCCATCGGGGCGACGTCGTCGTCGAGCCGCCAACCCAGGCGCTCGTAGAACGCCTTGGCTCGGTCAACGTCAGTGACGGGGATGACCTGGACCTCGAACTTCATGTCGACCTGCCCGACGCTCGCATCACGGCCCGCGGTGCCTTTTTCAGTGGCGCTCATGGCTGCCTCCTGGTGGTTAGGAAGACGTGAATCGGTCTTCGTAGTGGTGTTGCCATGGAGCGTGCTCTCCGCACCTGTTCGTCGCGCCCGGTGGGCCCCCGGGTCAACCCCCCGGGGTGCCCGAACCCGTGCCCATAAGCCGTCGGCGTCAGGGTTGCCAACGCAGGGAGCCGCCCCTAGGCTGGCGTGGCGATGTCGACTACCGTTTCCGCGCGGCGGCTGCTTGGCCGTCGCCGCGAATGCGCGGAGCTGGACCAGCTGGTGGCGAGTGTGCGCGCGGGTCCAAGCCGAGCCCTGGTGCTGCGCGGGGATGCCGGGGTCGGCAAGAGCGCGTTGCTGGAGTATCTGGCGCAGCACTCGCCGGGGTGCGCAGTCGCGCGGGCGGCCGGAGTCGAGTCGGAGATGGAGCTCGCCTACGCGGGGTTGCAGCAGTTGTGCGCACCGTTCCTGGATCGCCTCGACCGCCTTCCTGGCCCGCAGCGCGATGCGCTTGGCACCGCGTTTGGTTTGCGCGACGGGGATGCGCCGGATCGGTTCCTCGTCGGTCTGGCGGTCCTGAGTCTGCTCTCCGACGTAGCGGAAGACCGACCGCTCGTCTGCATCGTGGACGACGCGCAGTGGCTCGACACGGCCTCGGCACAGGCGCTGGCGTTCGTCGCGCGCCGACTCGGCGCCGAGTCGGTCGGGCTGGTCCTCGCCGTGCGCGAGCCGAGCGGCGAGCGGCACTTCGAGGCGCTGCCGGAGCTCGCCGTCGGCGGGCTCGATGACCGTGATGCGCACGAGTTGCTCGCGACGGTGGTCGCCGGCCCAATCGACGAGCGCGTGCGTGATCGGCTCGTGGCCGAGACCCGCGGCAACCCGCTGGCGCTGCTCGAGCTGCCACGTGGCTGGACGCCTGCCGACCTCGCGGGCGGGTTCTGGCTGTCCGAGGGCCGCGCGCTGTCGGGGCGGATCGAGCAGAGCTTCAGGGAGCGACTGGCGCCGCTGCCGCCCTCGACGCGGCTCTTGCTTCTCATCGCGGCCGCAGAACCGCTCGGGGACCCGGTGCTGGTGTGGCGGGCGGCCGCGGAGCTCGGCATCGGGCCGGACGCGGCTGCGCCGGCCGAGGCCGCGGGATTAATCGATTTCGGCGCGCAGGTGCACTTCGATCACCCGCTGGTGCGTTCGGCTGTGAAGCGCGCTGCAGCGCCGCAGGAGCGACAGCGCGTGCACCGGGCGCTGGCGCAAGCCACCGATGCCGACATCGATCCCGATCGCCGCGCCTGGCACCGCGCGCACGCGACGACCGGGCTCGACGAGGACGTCGCCGCCGAACTGGAGCGCTCGGCCAGCCGAGCGCGAGCGCGCGGCGGCCTGGCGGCGGAGGCGGCATTTCACGAGCGCTCCGTCGAACTGACGCCCGATCCGAGGCGCCGGGCACAGCGGGCGCTCCAGGCCGCAAAGAGCAAGCACCAGGCCGGCGCGGACGACGCAGCGCTCCGGCTGCTGGCAGTCGCCAAGGCAGGACCCCTGGACGAGCTCGAGCAGGCGCGGGCGCAGCTGTTGCACGCGCAGATCACCTTCGCAATGACGAGAGGCCGCGACGCTCCGCCTCTGCTACTCGAGGCGGCCAAGCGCCTTGAGCCGCTGGATTCCAGACTCGCGCGCGAGACATACCTCGAGGCATTCGCAGCTGCGCTCTCCGCCGACCGCCTGGTGCGTGGAGGCGGTGCGCGCGAGGTCGCCATGGCCGTTCTGGCCGCTGACTGGGAGCCCTCTACCCGTGCCTGCGACCTGTTGCTGGACGGGCTCTCCGTCCTGACCTGCCAGGGCTACGTTGCGGGGGTGCCGGCGTTGAAGGTCGCGCTGCGCGCGTTCCGTGACGAGCGGCTTTCCGAGGACGACGAGTTGCGCTGGCTGTGGCTGGCCTGCCGCGTCGCCCGGGCGCTGGCCGACGATGGGGCGTGGGACGAGCTCAGCGCGCGCCATCTCGAACTCGCGCGCCGCACCGGCGCGTTCTCCGCGCTGCCCGTCGCGCTCACCGACCGCGTGCTCGTCGAGCTGTTCTACGGGCGGATCGGCGTGGCGATGTCGCTGGCCGCCGAGTCGGACGCCGTCGTCGAGGCCACCGGAAGTCACCTGACGCTGCGCACCTCGATCGTGCTGGCGAACTGGCGGGGACGCGACGCCGAGGCAGTGGCGCTCATCGAGGCGCGCCGGCAAGACGTGCTGCGACGCGGCGAGGGGCTCTGGCTCTCCGCCAATGACTGGGGCAGCGCGATCCGCTACAACGGACTCGGCCGCTACGAGGACGCCCTGGCCGCGGCCGAGCGGGCCGCCGACGCCGCGCGCGGGCTGGGGCCGCCGATCTTGCTGCTGGCGGAGCTGATCGAGGCTGCCGCGCGCAGCGGCCAGGCGGAGCGGGCGACTGGTCCGCTCGCCCAACTCGCTGAGATTGCGCATTCCGCAGGCACGGACTGGGCGCTCGGAACCCATGCGCGCGCGGCGGCGATGCTGGCCGAGGGAGCCGCAGCCGAGCGGCTCTATCGGGAGTCGATCGAACGGCTGTCGCACGTGAAAACCCGCGCGACGCTGGCCCGCGCACACCTCCTGTATGGCGAGTGGTTGCGGCGCCAGCACCGTCGCGTCGACGCCCGTGAGCAGCTGCGAGTCGCTCACACGATGCTCTCGGAGATGGGCATGGAGGCATTCGCCGACCGGGCCCGCCGCGAGCTGCTGGCCACGGGCGAGACGGTGCGCAAGCGCACGGTCGAGACACTCGACGAGCTGACCCCCCAGGAGGTGCAGGTCGCGCGCCTCGCCGCCGGCGGGCAAACAAACCCTGAGATCGGCGCCCAGCTGTTCCTCAGCCCGCGCACAGTGGAGTGGCACCTGACCAAGGCATTCGGCAAGCTTGGGATCAGCTCCCGCAAGCAACTCAGCTCGGCACTGTCCGACGTCGCGGAACCGGCCGTCCGCCTCTAGCGGCCACAGCGGCCCAAGGGTCAAGTTTGGTTAGCCGCTGTCGGCTCCGGTCATGACACCACCGGTCGTGGCCGCGGCGTAGAAGTCGAGCACCCTTGGCCAGCCCTGGTCGTACTCGCGGCGAACTGCCGCCGGATCCTCCCGAGCCTCCCAGCCTGAGTGCTCGAGCACGACAAGGGTCTGCTCCCCCTGCTCGGTGAAGCTCACGGTCACGCGGGTGCTCTCGGCCTCGGAATGCCCGGCGTGCCAACTCATGACCAGTAACGCCGCCGGCTGCCATGCGATCACCTCGCCCCATACTGCGGTCTGCTCGCCATGCGTCTCGACGAGCTTGTCATCGGTGAACGTGACGGACGCGCCCGCGCCGAAGACGCTGTGCGATGCCAGCGGCCACCAGTCGCCGATCCGTGCCGTGAACAGCTCAAAGGCGCGATCTGGGTCGAGATCGACCACGACCTCTCGGCGGATCGGGGGTAGGTCGCTCACGTGGTGTCTCCTTGGTTCGTGCGCGTCGGCTGATCGCGGCGCTGTGATTGCTCCCGGGCGGCCGCGGCATAGGAGGCGAGGACCGCGTCCCAGCTTTCGGTCAACCAGCGGCGTGCCGTCTCGATCCCGTCGGCTCGTAGCGCGTAGACATTCGAGGTTCCGACGGTGCGGTGTTCGGTGAGCCCGGCGTCGCTGAGCACTTTGAGATGTTTGCTGACCGCCGGGCGACCGATCGGAAGCCGGTCGGCGAGAGCGCCGACCGGAGTCGGTCCGTCTCGGAGCAACTCCACGATCCGTCGCCGTGACGGATCGCCTAGCGCGTCGAAGGCCGCGGCAGCTTGGTCGCTCATGGGTAACGGTCACTCTACGGTAACCAAGTTTGGCTGGCAACACCAACCCGCGGTGGCCGCGGACCGGGAGGACCGCCGCCGACCGCATCAGCTCACTCGTAAGGCGCAGGTCACGGCGCTGAGCCCGCGCCGCCAGAAGCACTCGACCTCGTCAAATCCTGCCTCGCGCAGCGCCCCAAGCTCGACGTCCAACGGGAAATAGCGGTCCTCCTCGGCCCACGACGCGAAATGCCCGCGCGCCTCCGCGTCACCGATCCCGTGATCTCCCATCCGCTCCGCCATCCGATCGAACACCAGTCGGTTCAGTCTCACGCCCTCGGTCACCGCGGCGTCGAGGTTCAACAACACCCCGCCCGGCGACAGCGCGTCATATATCGCCCGGTACAGCGCCGTCTTGGTCTCGAGATCATGGACATGGTGAAGCGCCAGCGAAGCGACGACCGCGTCGGCCGCCGGCAGCGGATCCAGAAAACTCGCTTGCTGAAACGAAACCCGATCCCCAAAGTCCGCCAGCCGCCGGCGAGCCTCGACGAGCATGTCCGGATCGACATCCAGCACCGTGACCCGCGCGCCCGGCAGCCCGTCCAGCACCGCCCACGAAAGCGCACCTGTTCCGCCGCCGAGATCGAGGACGTGCGCGTCGGCCGGCGCGAGCGCCGCGAGCACCTCCACACCCGTCGCAATCATCTCGTCGTAGTGCGGGATGAACCGTCGGATCTGAACGTCATAGCCTTCGGCATCGACGCGAAGATGACGCTTGACTGAGTGCGCTTCGCCGGACACCGCCCGAGCGTATCGCCCCCGAATCAGCTGTTGCCGCTGTTGCCGCTGTTGCCCGCAGGGGGAGGGCCTCCGGGCCCCGGGCCCTCCGAGCCGCAGCTCCAGACCTGGCCCTCTGAGCCGCCGTCGCCGCCGTTGCCGCCGTTGCCGCTGTTGCCGCTGTTCTGCCGCTGTTGCCGCTGCCGCTGTTGAGCCGGTTGCCCGAAGGGGGCGGCCCTCCGGGCACTGGGCCCTCCGAGCCGGAGCTGTAGACATGGTCTCTCCGAGCCGCTGTTCCCGCTGTTGCCGGCGGGGGGCGGAGGGGGCGGCGTGAGTACCAGCTGATGGCCCGCGGGGACCTTGCTCGGATCGATCCTCCAGCGCGCGCCGGCCTTCGCCGCCGACTCCGGGGCTCCCTGCCCGCCCATGGGAATCGAGACCGTCGGCTGGCACCCGGCGGGCGGCCGCTGCGTCACAGTAGCCCTGATCCCGAGCTGGCGCAGCCTCGCGTTCGCGCCTGCGATGCCACTTGACCGTTTGATCGAGATCGTGACCGTGCCGTCATGGTTACGGGTCACCCCGAACGCCGGCGTGGTGCTCGTCGCCCCGAGCACGAGCGCGAGCGCAGCGCCGACGCCGGCCACGGCCACGGCGACGCTGGTGGCGGCGATCAGCCGCGGCCCACGATGAGGTTGCCTGACGGTCGGTCCGCTCAGGCGCGCCACGGCGTCTCCCGTGCTCGCGCACGAACTCCGTCCAGAGGTGATCCTCGAACTTACTCATCGATCCGACGCTCCTTTCTCAGTCGTGCCCGCGCCCTTGACAAGCGCATCCGCAGCACCCCTCGGGGGACGCCAAGCGCCGCCGCCGCCTCCTTCGGGGTGAGGCCGTCAACATCGACCAGCTCGACCGCCGCCCGCTCCAGCGCCGGCAGCTGCGCGCAGCGCTCGAGCAGCTCCCGACCGGCGCGCTGCGCGTCGATCCTGTCGACGAGCTCGTCGACTTCGTCTGCCGGGAGATCCGCCAGCCCCGCCAAGCTTCGAGCGGCCGCCTTGCGATTCGACATCTGCTCGCAATACCCGGCGTACACGTTGCGGGCGATCCCGAACAACCACGCGCGCGCAGAACCCCGGCCGGGATCAAACCCGCCGAAACCGGCCGCCGCCCGCACGATCGTCTCAGAGGTCAGATCGGCGACCGTCTGCGGATCGACGCAACGCCGCGCGAAGTACGCCGTCACCGACGAGACATTGCCGCGATAGACCTCCTCGAACTCGGCCAGCGGCGAACCATCCCGGCGAGCCCGCATCCGGACCTCCGTACCAGTTGCCGTGTTCATACTCACTAGTTGCCGAGTTCCCGCCGAACTGTCACATCGTCGCCGCCTCGCGTCACAGCGGGCGCTTGAAATCGAGCATGAACCGGCGCAGTCGACCGGCATCGCGTGAGTAACGAGCGGATCGAGGGAGCCGGCTCGAGAAACGGGAATATATGGCCGGGTTCTCGAGCCGCCCCACGCCGGCGGCCGTTCGTGGCTAACAAGTGGCGTCGGCGCCCGGGGGCGCCTCAGCCAATCAGTTGGCGGCCGCCCAGGCCGCCCCCTGCGCGTTGTTCTGGTAGGGGGCGCCGATCAGCAGTTGGTCGCCGAGCGCGTCGAGTGCCACCCAGAACCCGTATTCGGCCTCGCTGCCGGGCACCGGATCGTCCAGCTCTCGCTGCTGGGTGAGCGTCGGGTAGCCGGCGAACGTGAACGCGCTGCCATCGGTGCCGTTCCGTCCCGTCGCGCCGATCAGTGCGGCGTTACCGAGATAGTCGAGCGCAACCGAGTAGCCGAACGCGTCCGAGCCACTCGGGTTCGACGGACCAAGCTCTTGGGACTGGGTCCAAGCGCCCCTGGAGTTGTCGAAAACGTAGGCCGCGCCGTCGCCCAAGTTGGCGAAAGGGCTGCCTACGAGAACGCGGGTACCGAGAGCGTTCATCGAGACGGAGATGCCGAAGAAGCTGCCTTCGGCGGCGTCGCTCGCGACCAGCTCCTGCTGGGAACCGTTGAGCTCCGAGACGACGTAAGCGGCGCCCTGTACGTCGTTGCCAAGCGGCGCGCCGACTACCCCGGCGAGCCCGTCCGGGGCCTCCGAGACCGAGAGGCCGTAGGCCGAGCCGGGCACACCCGGATTTACGAACTCGCGCTCCTCGCTCCACGACCGCGCGCCGTGAACGAAGGCGTACGCGGCACCCTGGTAGCCGTTGTGGATCGGCGCCCCGATCAGCGCGACGTTGCCGAGCCCGGACAGCGAGACCGAGGCGCCGAACTCATCGCCCAGGGCCCCATCGGGTGGAGTGATCTGGCCGTCGAGAACGTAGGTGCCACCCCGGCGCGCGTACGAATAGACGACTCCGGCTTCGTTGGTGCCTCCGGTTAAGGCGCCGACGAGCGCGGTCGAGCCATCGGCGGAGAGCGCCACCGAGTACCCGTAGGTGTCCGAGGCGGGACCCGCAGGAGAGTCGAGCTCCTGCTGCTGGGTCCATTTCCGTCCCTGCTCGACAAAAACGTACGCCGCTCCAACCGTTCGGCCGGGTGCGCCGACCAGTGCCGTGCGCCCATCGCCGGACAGCGCAACCGTCAGGCCGAAGAGGTCCACCGGCATCCCGTCACTCGCCGTGAGCTCCTGCTGCTGGCCCGATCCCTGGCTGGCGGCCGCCGCCGCGGCGGCTGAGGCGGCCGGTGCGGCACCGAGCTTCTGCGTGATCGCGTGGGCGAGCGACGACGGGATCGAAACACCATCGTGCGCCGCCACCTTCGCCAGCGGCGATTCTGGCATCGACGCGGCGAGGGCCCCGCTGACCCCGAACGCCAGCGTCGCGGCAACCGTCGCAGCCGCGGCAAATCCACTCCTCTTCACGACATATCCCCCCGTCATTTGGTTTGGGCAGCCCGAGTCGAGCTTTTCGCGGGCCGAGACTAATGAAGAACCAATTTCTTGGCTATCAAGAAACGGGCACGACGTCAGGAAGCTGACCCGCGCGACCGGGCTTCAGGACGCGGCGTCCTCGAGGATCCCGCTTGAACGGGTTCGGTTCATGAGAACACTGCCACTGGGTCTCCGAGCGGCCCGCTGGCGGCGGTTGCCGCGTGTTTAGAACCGCTGCCGCGACGCTTTCATAGAGAAGTACCCCCAGCCGGATTCGAACCGGCGATCTCCTGCGTGAAAGGCAGGCGTCCTAACCGCTAGACCATGGGGGCGACGGCGCCGAACTCATTGTAGGAGCCGGGCCTCGCGCCGCCGGGCCGCGGTACAGCGGGCGAACCGGAGCGGAGCTGCGCAGCGGCTGTCTTAGGGCAAACACCCGTCGCGGGCCGGCGCATAGGAGCCGCGAGAGCGGGTAGGTGCAGGGGAAACGGAACTTGCTAGCTGGTCCCGGGCGGTGTGCGGCCCGGCACGAAAGGAACCCGATGCATCCACTGCTCTTCGTCAACTGGTCCTCGGTCAACTCGATGTTTCGCGGCCTGATGTGGCTGTGCGCGATCGTGCTGGCCACGGTGCTCGTGGTCCATCTCATTCCGGCGTCGCCGCCGGCGCACCACGCGGTCCGGTTGATGCGCTGAGCCCCGCCGGCCCGTCCGGCCGGCCCGCCCGACCAGCGCGGCGCGGGGAGCTCAGTCCCTGACCACGATGATGCCCGCGATCCGGTCGGGCAGCGTCTGGTTGCGCGCGGACCACACCGCCGCTAGCCAAGCGAGATCAGCGCGATTCCCACCACGACCGCGATCGCCCCCGCGAGCCGCGCGGTCCCGATCTGCTCGCGGCCGGTGATCGCCAGGTACACGGTGGCCATCACGACGCTCGACTCGCGTACCGCGGACACCGATGCCGCCGGCGCGAGCCTGAGCGCCGCCAGCGTGAGCGCGTACGCCCCGAAGAAGCCGAAGCCCGCCAACACCGTCGACCGGCTGACGGCGGCGCGCAGGGCGGCCCCGCCGCGCACGCGCCACACCCCGGCGAGATATGCGGTCGCGGTGATGCCGAACACCACCTCGAGATAAGCCAGCGGGGAGGCGTGGGTGATCCCGTGCTTGTCGACCAGCGTGTAGCTGGCGATGCACACGCCGATCGACAGCGCGAGCGCGAGATCCCGAGGATGACCGGAGACGCGCAATCCGCGGACGAGGACGATTCCGGCGGCGACGACGACGACCCCGACTGCGGCCGGAAGCGACGCGCCCACACCTAGCAGCACGACGCCGGCGAGCAGCACGAGCACCGGGGCCGAGCCGCGCGCGATCGGGTAGATGAAGCTCATCGCCGCGACCGAATACCCGGTCGCCAGCAGCGCCAGGTACAGCAGCTCGAGCGCGCCCGAGCTCGCCACGTAGGGAATCGCAGCCGAATCGAGCCGCCAGCCGATCAGCGATAGCGGCGCGAACACGACCGTCCCGACGACCATCGCGACCGCGGCCGCGCTGTGCGTGTCCTTTTCATCAGACAGGAGCAGGTTCCAGGTCGCGTGAACCACCGCGGCAGCAAGCGCGAGCAGCAGAGCTGAGATCGGCACAACAGTGATTTATAGGTACGGTCCCGTCGACATGATCAGGAGAGACGCGAAGTGAGCGCGCTCGCCGGGCTGAGCGCCGACGAGCGCGAGCTCGCCCCGGCCGCGCCGCCGCCGAAGACGGCAGGGGCGATGAAGGCGATGCTCACCGACGAGCGGTTCTCGGATCCCGCCTGGATCTACGAGCGAAAGCTCGACGGAATCCGCTGCGTCGCGATCCGCACGGGCGCCAGCGTCAAGCTCCTCTCGCGCAACGACCTGTCGCAGAACGAGCGCTGGCCCGAGCTCGTCGAGGCGCTCGAGTCCGAGCGGTGCGACCAGTTCGTGGTCGACGGCGAGGTCGTCGCGTTCGACGGTTCGCAGACGAGCTTCGCAAAGCTCGCGCAGCGGGGCCAGCACTACGTCCCGGTGTTCTATTACGTGTTCGATGTCCTCTGGCTCGACGGCCACGACGTCCGCAGGCTGCCGCTGCGCACCCGCAAGCGGCTGCTTCGCGACGCGCTCCAATTCCACGGGAACGTTCGCTGGACGCAGCACCGCAACCGCGACGGGGAGAAGTTCTTCGTCGAGGCGTGCCGCAAGGGCTGGGAGGGGCTGATCGCCAAGCGCGCGGACAGCCCGTACGTGACCACGCGCTCGCGCGACTGGCTGAAGTTCAAGTGCGAGCACGGCCAGGAGCTCGTGATCGGCGGCTTCACTCAGCCGCGGGGCTCGAGGGTCGAGTTCGGCGCGCTTCTGCTCGGCTACTACAAGGACGAAGCGGCTCGAGTACGCCGGCAAGGTCGGGACCGGGTTCGACACCGAGCTGCTCCACTCGCTCGGCGCGCAGCTGCGCGAACTCGAGCGGAAGGAAGCGGCGTTCGCCGACCCGGCGGCGATCAAAGAACGAGGCGTGACCTGGGTCGAGCCGAAGCTCGTCGGGCAGATCGGCTTCACCGAGTGGACGCGCGACGGCCGCCTGCGGCACCCGCGCTTCCTCGGCCTGCGTGACGACAAGGACGCGGCCGAGGTGGTCAGGGAGTCATGACGGTCGAGCTCAAGATCGGCAATCACAACGTCCGGGTCACGCACGAGGACCGGGTCGTGTTCCCGGAGGCGGGATTGACCAAGCTCGACCTCGCCCGCCACTACGAGCGCGTCGCGCCGCTGATGCTGCCCTACGTGCGCGACCGGCCGCTCGCGCTCCAGGCCTACCCCGACGGCATCGAGGGAGACGGCTACTTCATGAAGGCCGTGCCCCGCTACTTCCCGGACTGGGTCAAGCGCGCCACCGTGCCGAAGAAGGGCGGGACGATTACCCACGTGCTCGCCCAGAACGCCGCGACGCTCGTATACCTGACGGGCCAGAACGTGGTCACCGTGCACACGTGGCTGTCGCGCGCGGACAAGCCGCACCAGCCGGACCGCGTCACGCTCGACTTCGATCCGTCCGGCGACGAGTTCGCCGAGGTCCGGGCCGCGGCGCGCTCCGCCGGCGACCGGCTGCGCGATCTCGGCCTCGTCCCGTTCGCGATGACCACCGGATCGCGCGGCATCCACGTCGTCTGCCCGTTGCGGCGCGGGCCGGACTTCTCAGAGGTCCATGGGTTCGCCCGCACGCTCGCCGAGGCGATGGTCGCCGACGACCCGCGTCACCTGACGCTCGAGTGGCACAAGGCCGAGCGCGGCGATCGCATCTACGTCGACGTGAACCGGATCGCGTACGCCCAGCACGCGGTCGCGCCGTACGCCGTCAGGCCGCGCCCGCAGGCGCCGGTGGCGGTGCCGCTCCACTGGGAGGAGCTGTCCGACGGAACGCTCCGCCCCGACCGCTGGACGGTGCAGAGCATCGGCGAGCGGCTCGAGGCTGGCGACCCGTGGGACGGCATGAGCCGCCGGGCGCGAAAGCTGCCCCGGATCGACTGACGACTGCGCTCAGCCCCGCCGAAGGTTCCGGCGCCGGCGCTTGCCGGTGACCTGCCACGGACCCGGCGTGAAGTCGAGTATCACGTTCACGACCCACACGATCAGCGTCGCCCCGACCAGGGTCCAGAAGCCGCTGATGTCGAAGCCGCTAACGAGCGCCTTGGTGATCACGAGCATCAGCATCGAGACGAAGAACCACGCGATTCCCAGTGTGAAGATCGCCAGCGGCAGCGTCACGAGTCTCAGCAGCGGCTTCAGGATCGTGTTGAGCACGCCGAACACGGCCGCCGCCACCAGCACCGCTCCCGCTCCGGACGCGGTTACGCCGGTGAGCAGCACCGTGACGACCAGCAGCACGAGCGCGTTCGTCAGCCACGAGATCCCGAGCCGCACCAGCAGCGGCGGATCGGGCCGTTCGACCTTGGCTTCGTAACGGGACGCGCTCACGTACGGAGCGTACCTCCTCAGTAGCTGAATACGGTGGCGCCGTCTCCGATCCACTCCCACAACGGAGTGGCGCCGCCGATCTCGGCCGACTCGATCAGGCTGTTTTTGTCGAGCTTGCGACCGTCGAAGCAGATCGGGCAGACCAGCATCCGCCCGCCCGCTGCCGCGTACTGGTCGGCGAGCTTGGTCAGCGGCGGGCAGCCGTCGCAGGCGACTCCCTGCACGAAGTCCGTAAGTGCGAGCCGGACCGCCTCCTTGGTCAGGAACATCGTGACGGATCTCCCCGACTGCGCGGCAGCGCCACCGACCAAGAATGCGACGGTCACCCGCTCGGGGTCCTCGAGCCCAGTGGCGAGGTTGATCACGACCTTGTTTTGTTCGTTCATTTAGTTAGGTTACTTGCCAGCCCGTTCGGTCGTACAGCCCCGGAGTGGCAGCGAGCGACCCGGGTCCTTCGGGGGTCAGGCACCCGCCAAGCTCGCGGGTTCGACGCCGACCCTGGGACTCGCTCCCGCTCTAACCGCCCTGGGATGGGTTCCCGCTCGTCGCCTGCTCGACGTCGGCGCGCGTGACCCCGCCGTTCGAGGACGGCACGCACGCGAGCGCGGCAGTCTTGACGCTTGGCGCCTGCAAGTCGATCCCGGCGGCCTGCACCTGCGCCAAGCTCAGCTGGCCCTGGCTGTTCGGATCCGGGAAGCCGTTCACGCCATGGTTTCGCAGGCACCGGGTGAACGCCAGCAGATCCTCCTTGTGGACTTGCTGGTCGTGCGCCTGCTGTTCGAGGTCGGACTTCGAGGGCGCAGGAAGGATCCCTCGGCACGCGGTCTGCGCCGATTTGAAGTTGGGCGAGCTACTGAGGCCGGCGGCGGGGATCATCACGGCCACCTTGGTGCTGCCGCCACTCGTGCTCGTTTGCACCCGCGGGTCGGGAAAGTTCGCGACCCCGTGGTTGCGCATGCACGCGGAGTACTTGTACGCCGACGCGGCAACGTCCTTGGGCGCGCCGTTGCCGGCGGCCGCGGCCGAGCCGTTGGTCGTGGTCGTGGGCGAGTTGCCACCGCAGCCGGCCGCGAGCAGCGCAACTGCTGCGATCGCCCCTGTCGCCGGAATGGCTCGCCGGATGAAGTACATGATTACGGCCTCCTCTGAAGCGGATAACGCTTACCGCGACGGTTGTAGACGACGGGTGGTGACAGCTCCGTCACGGAGGCTGTGACCTCGTTGTCACCCGAGATCGGTCATCCTGTTGATGCGGGCCGCGGGAAGGAAGTGATGCGGGTTCTAGTTGCTGAAGATCACGGGCGGCTGGCCACCGCAATCGCGGAGGGCCTGCGGCGAGAGGGCATGGCCGTCGACATCGCGTTCGACGGCGCCGACGCGCTCAGGCACGTCGCGGTCCACCGCTACGACGTCGTCGTGCTCGACCGCGACCTCCCGCAGGTCCACGGCGACGAGGTGTGCCGGCGCCTGCGCGAGGAGCGGAACAACAGCCGCGTGCTGATGCTGACCGCGGCGAGCACGATTCGCGACCGCGTCGACGGCCTCGGGATCGGCGCCGATGACTACCTGACCAAGCCGTTCGACTTCGAAGAGCTCGTCGCCCGGGTCCGGGCGCTGGCGCGGCGCTCGACCCCGGCGCTGCCGCCGACGCTCGCCCGCGGCGACCTCACGCTCGACCCGGCTCGGCGCACGGCCGTCCGGGGTGACGTCCCGCTCGCCCTGAGCCCCAAGGAGTTCGCCGTGCTCGAGTATCTCCTCGGCGCCGATGGGAGGGTTGTGTCCGCCGAAGAGCTGCTCGAGGGAGTTTGGGACGAGGCCGCCAACCCGTTCACGAACACCGTCAAGACCACGATCGGGCGGCTCCGCGCGAAGCTCGGCGAGCCGCCGTTGATCGAGACCGTCCGCGAGGGCGGCTACCGGATCTGACGCATTGCGACTGTCGCTGCATTCGCTCGCGCCGTCCGCATGGATCCGGCCGACTCGGACCGCCCGGATGCGCCTCACGCTGTTCTACACCGGGCTGTTCCTGCTGCTCGGCACGGTGCTGCTCGTAATCGTCTACGTGCTCGCGTCGCGCGGGGGCTCGATCGCCGTCGCCGTGCCCGCCCCCGTCATACACCGCGAGCTGAAGGGGCCGGGCGGGATCATCACGATCGGCCCGGCCGGACCGGCGCCGCATGCCATCGTCGCCGCCCAGCAGCACAACGCGGACCTCGACCGTCTGCTGACGATCTCGTGGATCGTGCTGCTGGTGACGACCGCCGGCGCCGCCGTGCTCGGCTGGTTCGCGGCCGGGAGGGTGCTGCGGCCGGTACGCGAGATCACCGCGACCGCGCGCACGATCTCGGCGGGAAACCTGAACGAGCGGCTCGCCCGGAAGGGGCCGAACGACGAGTTCAAGCAGCTCGGGGACACGCTCGACGACCTGCTCGGCCGGCTCGAGGCGTCGTTCGAGGCGCAGCGGCGGTTCGTCGCCAACGCGTCGCACGAGCTCCGGACGCCGCTCACGCTGGAGCGGACAGTGCTGCAGGTGGCGCTCGCCGATCCGAATGCGACCGAGCAGACGCTGCGGGCGGCATGCGAGGAGCTGCTCGCGTCGCAGGCCGACCACGAGCGGCTGCTCGAGGCGCTGCTGACGCTGGCCAGCAGCGAGCGCGGACTCGAGCGGCGCGAGCCCCTCGACCTGCCCGCGCTCGTCGAAGTCACACTTCGCCAGCTCCGACCCAAGCTCTACCGCCGCGGCCTCGCCACGGAGATCGTGCTCGACCCCGCGGCGATCACGGGTGATCCGGCATTGATCGGGCGCCTGATCGCGAACCTGATCGACAACGCGATCGACCACAACGTCGACGCGGGCAGCGTCGAAATCCGCACCGAGACGCTCGAGGGGCACGCGGTGTTCACGGTCAGCAACACCGGCCGGCCGATCTCGCCGAGTGAGACCGACCGGCTGTTCGAGCCGTTTCAGCGGCTGGACCGAACCCGGACCGCCGACGACGGCCACCACGGGCTCGGCCTTTCGATCGTCCGCGCGATCGCCGTCGCGCACGGCGCCGAGCTATCGGCGACGCCCCGCGCGGGCGGCGGCCTCACGGTGACGATCCGGTTCGCGCCGCAGCCCGGCCCGGCTCACTGAAAGCTAACGCCGGCCGGGACGTTCGAGTAGTTGCGGGCGACGTGCACGACCGCCGCAGCGGGCATGCCGTCGAACACCGAACCGGCGACCGGCCGCCCATTCGCCAGCAGCTCGACGAGGCGCCCGCGGACTGAGAAGAACAGGTGGCCGCGGTCATCGACGGACAGCCCGCGCGGCTGCGTGACGCCGTCGAGCTTGACCTCGCGGAAGCCGGAGCTCGTCGAAGCGACGGCGGGGCTTCCGACCGCCACCTCGGCCTGACCGTCGCGGTGGATCACGAGCGCCCCGGAAGGGGCGATCGCGAGCGACACCGCGCCGCGCCCGGCGAGGAGACCCGCGGGAATCGGGGCCGAACCGAGGCTCTCGAGCGCCGTCGAGAAGTAGTACACGCGGTGCTGGGCGGCCGACAGTCCGACCAGCCGGTCGGTGCGGTCGTCAAACGCGAGCGCGTCGAGCGAGTGGGTGAGGTTCGCCGAGCCGACGCGGCGGCCGGCCCGGTCGAGCGCCACCAGTTGCTTGGCACCGCTCACGAACAGCGTCTGGGTCGGACCGCCGTAGGTCAGATGGGCGGCCTCGGCGGGCCCCGCCGCGAACTTGGTCGCCTTGCCGTCGAGCGTGTTGACCTGCCAGACCTCGTCGCTGCCAGCCTGGAGATACGGCTCGGTGAACCCCTCGGGCGCCACCGCGAAGTCGACCACAGGCCGGCTGCCGGGGAGCTTCAGCTGCCGCGCCTGGCGCGGGTGCTTCAGAGACTCGGTGAGCGCGAACGGCCGGTCGACGATCATCTTCGGAGCATCGGCGCTGAACACGTACTCGGGCTCGATCGCCGAGTAGCCGTCGAACGTGACCACACCGTAATCCGTGTGCCCGGTGGTGCTGGTATTGACCGACCAGCCGCTGCTGCTCGACGACGCAAAGATGTTCCACTCCTCGGGCGAGTACGGGGACTGCACGTGGTCGAGCGCCTTCGGGTCGTTCGGGTCCATCACGTGGATCACGATGTTCCCGTGCCCGTTGCTCTTGCCCTGCTGGAAAACCACCTCGTGCCCGCCCGTGCGATCGCCGTCGCTGTTGTAGAAGCCGATGTTGACCATCACGAGCGCGCCGGACGCGGCATCGACGCCCATCGCGTTGGGATCCGCGTCGTAGTTGGTGACGCTCTGGAAGACCTTGACGACCAATGGCACCGGGGTCGTACGACCCCGGATGGCGTTCAGCGCGAGCCACGTATCGACGCCATCGGTGAGGCCGTCGTCGACCGTTCCCGTCGTCGCACCGGTGTGCATGAACTTCCCCATCAGCCTCACCAGGCTCGTCATCTGATTGAAGTTCGAGGGGGCCGTCCAGTCCTTGTTGGGAGGCACCGGAATCGGCAGCGGGCCCGGAAGCGTCGGGATGTAGCCCCACTTCGACAGCCATACCATCGTGTCCATCGCCGAGGTCGGCACGCAGTAGTCGAGCCCGCTGTTCGGTAGTCCTCCGCCACCGTGCGGGCCGGGCGTGCGCTCCTGATCGATGTCGGCCATCGTGCAGTTGACGTACTGCCAGTTGTGAGAGCCGTGCGCCTTCCGGATCGGCGTGCAGGAGGCCCGCGCCGGAGTCGCGGTGAGCAGCAGCGCGGCAGGCACTAGCAGCGCACACAGCCAGCGCGGGATCAGGCGGCTGGCCGGCGGCGATGGCGGACGTGGACGCATGGCAGGGTCGCCGCCTCCCCCAAACCGCGAGCGCATCATAGCCGCTGAGACAGTCGACCGTTAGGTGACCTGCCGAGCCGACACTTGACAGTCGGCGCCAACGTGAGCGCGGCCCTCGAGCCTGGCATCAGGCGCGGACCGGATCTTCTCCGGCGAGGCACGCTATGGCGGTAGGGTCGGCAGGCGTCTACCAAACAGCGGTCCCGCGTCTGTGACCGAGCCACCCCGATTCCAGAGGAGGTTGAGATGAGTTGCGGGGCCATGGATCCGCAATGCTTTACGACCGGATATAGGAGCAGGCATGCTGACACCGATCGATGAGTCCCTCTGTGAACAGTCTCGCTGGGACTTCACGGACCTGAGCGCGCTGTACATCAACTGCACGCTGAAGCGGTCCCCCGAGGTCTCGAACACCCGGGGTCTTGCCGACCGCTCGATCGCGATCCTCGAACGGAACGGGGTCTCGGTCGACGTCATTCGCGCGGTCGACCACGAGATCGCCACCGGCGTATACCCGGACATGACCGAGCACGGCTGGGAGCGGGACGACTGGCCCGCGATCTTCGAGAAGGTGCTGGCCGCCGACATCCTTGTCCTCCTGTCCCCGATCTGGCTGGGTGAGAAGTCATCGGTGTGCACGCGGGTGATCGAGCGGCTGTACGGCAACAGCCATCTGCTGAACGACGCCGGGCAGTACGCGTACTACGGGCGAGTCGGGGGATGCATCATCACCGGAAACGAGGACGGCGCCAAGCATTGCGCGATGAACATCCTGTACTCGCTGCAGCACCTCGGCTATGCGATTCCGCCTCAGGCCGACTCGGGCTGGCTCGGCGAGGCCGGACCCGGGCCGAGCTATCTCGACCCCGACTCGGGCGGGCCGGAGAACGACTTCACGAACCGCAACACGACCTTCTTGACCTGGAACCTGATGCACCTTGCGAGAATCGTCAAGGACGCCGGCGGCATCCCCGCACACGGCAACCAGCGCACGTCCTGGGATGCCGGCGCCAGGTTTGACTACCCGAATCCGGAGTACAGGACCTGATCAATGCGAATCGAGCAGACGTTCCAGGTGGCGAGGCCTCCCGAGGAGGTGTTCGACTACGTCACCACGCCGTCGAACCTCCAGGCGTGGCAGACGTCGAAGACGCGCGTGGAGGTGCTGACGGATGGCCCACCGCGGCTCGGGTATCGCGTGCGCGAGTGGACGAAGCCGCCGGGCGCCAAGGAGTTCGAGCAGGTGGTCGAGTTCACCGACTTCGACCGCCCCCATCGAGTCCACGTCCACATCGTCGAGGGCCCGCAGCCGGTCGACGGCACGTGGACGTTCACCCCGGACGGGCAGGGGACGCGGGTCGACTTCGTCGCCGAGGGCCAATTACAGGGCTTCATGCGGTTCGCCGAGCCGGTCGTCAAACGGGTCATGGGCCGCCAGTTCTCCGAGTACCACGAGAACCTTCGCCGGAACGTCGAGGCCGCACGCTGAGAACGGGAACGGGAACGGCTAGCTTGCGCTGAAGCTCGTCGTCAGCGCCGGTCCGCTCGCGAGCGTCTGATAGACGACGCAATAGCGCTCGGTCAGCTTCTTCAGCGTCGCAAGCTGCTCCTCGTCGGCGTCGGTGTCGAGCTCGAACGACAGACGGATCTCGCTGAAGCCGACCGGCGCCTCGCGATCGACGCCGAGCGTGCCACGAAAGTCGAGGTCGCCCTCGGCGCGCACGCGTCCGGACGGGACCGAGATGCCGAGCGAGGTCGAGACCGCGCGCAGCGTCACTCCGGCGCACGCGACCAAGGCCTCGAGCAGCATGTCGCCCGAGCAGAGCAACGAGCCGTCGCCACCGGTCGCCGGGTGCAGCCCGGCCTCGGCGAGCGCCCGTCCCGTGTTCACCGAGCACGCGATGCCGTCGCTGAGGTCACCGGTCGCCGCCAGCGTGACCAGCGCAGCCTCGGGCTCGTCGCGGTAACGCTCCTTGAGGGGCGCCTGGAGCGCCCGCAGTTGATCGCCATCCATGCCGAGGGATCTTACGAGCTCAGATCGTCGGGCCGGAAGGCGCCGGCGCGGACGGGGCCGGCTGCGGCTCCGGCTGCGGCTGCGCCGGGACCGAGGGGGTGCGGTTGTCGCCCGGATCATCGGGGGCGCGGATCCACTCGACGATCCGACCACCGACGATCACGAAGTTCGTCCGGGCGGTCTGGCCAACACCGGTGCCGCACGTGCTGCCGCCCAGGCCAGAGCGGCCGGTCAGGCGGAACAGCGCGTTGACGTAGCGGCCGCGCTGGTCAGCCGAGACCAGCTCCGCGCCGCACGGGAGCGATGCATTGGCGGCCTCCGCGTCGGCGAGGTTCGCGATCGTGATCACCACCGCGCTGCCGGACGCATCGGTGCCGTTGACCATCAGGCTGGGGACCGCGAAGTACCGGGCGGCACGGCGAACATCCCCTTGGCGAAGCGCGGCCGCCCAGTCCCTGATCACGGCCACGGCCACCGCGCTCGGCTGGATCCCGGTCGGGCCGGGTGTCGGCACGGTCGCGTCGCCGGACCCGTCGTGCGGCAGCGCCGGCAACGCCGGGGCGGACCGCGCAGGCGCCCGATGCGCGTGGCGTACGGTCGTACTCGAGCTCGAGGGTGTGCCGCTCGATCCGCATCCCACCACGGCGCCCGTCGCCATCACCGCGATGAACGACGCCAGGTGGACCCGCGCGATCACATCACAATCGTAGGGCCCCCGGCACCCCGGCTCAGGCGGATTTGGGATCCTCGAGGTCAGTCCCGCGGGTGGAGACCTCGTGATACGCGGCCGACTCCACCGCGTTTGTTTCCTCGAGCGCGCGCGTCAGCCGCTCGAGCGCGTCGGTGACGTCGTCGCGGTCGGGTTTCTGCTCGAGCGCGAGCCGGATGCCCGCGATCTCGCGCGCCAGGTACTCGGTGTCCGCGAGCGAACGGGCGTTGATCTCCCGGTCGCGTTCGACTTCCCCGCGGTCTCGATCGGCCTGGCGGTTCTGCGCCAGCAGAATCAGCGGCGCGGCGTACGCCGCCTGAGTCGAGAACGCGAGGTTCAGCAGGATGAACGGGTAGGGATCCCACGCGTTCGTGAACGCGACCCCGTTGAGGATGATCCACAGCACCACGAAGACCGTCTGCGTGACCAGGTAGCGCCCCGTGCCGAGCAAGCGGGCCATCTTCTCCGCGAAGCGGGCGAACGCATCAGGGTCATACGACGGGCCACCTGGCGTGCCGCGAGGGGTGCTGAGGTCGTCGCGCCGTGCCATCAGCGACTCGCGCGTGCGACGCGCCAGTCCGCGGGGAGCATGCGATCGAGCACGTCGTCGATCGTAACCGCGCCGACCAGCCGCTTGGCCGGGTCGGTCACCGGAATCGCGACCACGTCGTAGGCGGCGAGCCGCTCGGCCACCTCGCGCTCGGTCGCGTCGGCGGCGATCGGCTCCCATTCGTCGTCCAGACATCGCGCCAGAGGCTTGCTCGGCGCCTCGCGCAGCAGCCGCTGAATTCCGACGACGCCGAGGAAGCGGCCGGTCGGGGTCTCGAGCGGCGGGTGGCAGACGAACACCTGCGCGGCCAGCGGCACCGGCAGGTCTGGATCCCGGACGCGGGCCAGCGCTTCGGCGACCGTTGCCTGCGCGTCGAGGATCACGGGCTCGGGGGTCATCAGGCCGCCGGCCGTGTCGGGCTTGTAGATCAGGAGGCGACGAACCGGCTCGGCCTCCTCGGGGTCCATCGCGCCGAGCAGCTCGGTCCGGCGGCTCTCCGAGAACTCTCCGAGAAGGTCGGCGGCGTCGTCGGCTTCCATCTCGTCGAGCACGCGAGCAAGGCGCTCCTGGTCGAGCCCTTCCACTATCCGAACCTGCTCGTCCTCGTCGAGCTCCTCGAGCAGGTCGGCGAGCCGGTCGTCCTCGAGCTCAGACGCGAGCACGCGGCGGCGACTGAGCGGCAGCCGGCGGATCGCCGCCGACATCTCGACCGGATGGAGGCCGCCGAGGGCCGCGGCCTGCCGGTCGATCGGACGCTCGTCGGCGAACAGCTCGCCGGCTTCGCTCCAATCGACTACCTCGGGCGCGCGGCGCCGCCCCGCCAGTCCTCGCGACGAGCTCACGGCGATCGTGGCCACCTCCCAGGCGAAGGGCTCGGGCGCCGGCGTGAGGCCGACGTCGACGACGCGGCCCTCGCGCAATGGGCGGCCGATCAACTCGCCGATCACCAGTCGCTCGCCGGCGCGGAGCACGAACTGGCGGAGGTTGATCGAACCTCGACGCAGCCGAACGCCGTCGCTCGTGATCTCGCCGACCCGGCCCGCGCCGACAAATACGCGGCGGCGGCCGACCGCCACCACGAAGCCGTTGACGCGCGGCGGACGCCCGCCGAGGTCGAGGACGACGTCGACGACGCGGCCGACATCGGCAGCGTCGGCTCCCACCAGCGGGAGCCGCGTCACACGAGTCACATACACGATCCGCTCCGCCACACCCACAGGGTAGAGAGCGCCGCCCGAGTGTGCGACACGCAAAGTGATCCAGAACGGCGGCGGTTGCGAACTGGACTGTTGAACCCGGATTTCCGGGCTGATCCCAGGCAGGGGATGATGTTCACGGCACCTTTCAGCTTCCGCGCGGCCGAGCTGCGCGCGTTGACCGACGAGACACTGATGCAGCGCGTCGGGCGACATGCTCGAGCTGCCGGCGGGCACCGTGAAGGGCCGGATGCGGCTCGGTCTGGTCAAGCTGCGGCTCTCGCTCGGCGGCGACCTGACCCGCGCGGTGAGTAGCGCGGGAGCCGTGTGATGAGCCGCGACGATTGCGCCACCAACGGAGCGGCTTACGTGCTCGGCGCGCTCGAGGCCGACGAGGCCGCGGCGTACGAGCGCCACCTGTGGACATGCGCGGTCTGCCGCGACGAGGTGGCGACGTTCCAGGGTGTGACCGACGCGCTCCCGTTGGCCGCGCCGCAGTACCGGGTGCCGGCGGATCTGCGCCGGCGGGTCGTGCGCACGGTGCGGGCGGAGTCGCGCCGCCGGCCGCGCCTCCTGCTGGGGCGAGCTCCGGCGCTGGCCGGCGCCGTCGCCGTGGTGCTGGCGGCGGTGGTCGTGCTGATCGCGAACATCGCCTCGCACGGCGCCGGCGGAACGAGACTCGTCCCCGCCTCCGTGCGCGGATCCGCGGCGTCGGCCGAGCTCCGAATCACCGGCAACCGGGCCGAGTTGGTCGTTCGCCGCCTGCCGGCGCCGGCCGCGGGCCGGATCTACGAGGTGTGGCTCGAGCGGCGCAGCAGCGCGCCCGCGCCGACCAGCGCGCTATTCAGCGTCACCGCCGGCGGAGCGGCCGACGTCGGCATCCCCGGCGGGCTGCGCGGGGTCAGCCGCATCCTGGTCACGCAGGAACCCGCCGGCGGAAGCCGCGTGCCCACCGGTCCTGCGGTGATCGTCGCCCCCACGAGCTGAACGGCCAGACCGGGTCCGATGAGTGATCCGGATCCAGTCCCGAAGTAACTGACAGGACCGACAATCGCCGACACGCTATGCGCATCGAGAACAACCGTCGGCGAGCGCCGATAAGCGATCGCACGTTCGCGGCGGATGCCGAAACCTGGGCTGGGGCCGTGGTAACTGCACACTCGGCAAACGGATCTCGCCGAGTGTGCAGTTAGTGGGGCTCCGGGACCGCCCGCGACCTCCGCGACCGGCTCCGGCCGAAGGCTCAGACCGCCGACATCTCCCTCACCTGGGTGAGGCGGAAGCTGTTCCCCGACGGATCGTGGAAGCCGGAGTCGATCCCGTACGGCCGCTCCTCCGGAGTCTCGGAGAATTCCACGCCGCGGGCCTTGAGCTCCTCGTAGTCGCGGTAGACGTCATCGGTCGTGAAAAACACGGTGCCGGCGAACCCCTTCGCCATCAGGGCCTTGACCTGCTCGGTGGTGTCGGGGTCCATCACCGGCGGCCCGGGGATCGCCATCAGGACGATCGCGATGTCAGGTTGACTGGGCGGGCCGACGGTGAGCCAGCGGAAGTTGCCGAGCTCCGGGACGGTGACGTCGGAGCGGACCTCCATCCCGAGCTTCTTGGTGTAGAACTCGAGCGCCTGGTCCTGGTCGTGGACCCACAGCTGAGCGGTTGAGAGCTTGATCATGATGGCCTCCTGGTGTGGTCGTTCAACACCGGCCACACTAGTTCTGGCCATTGCCGTTGTCTTCTCGAAACGTGCTGCGCTGCGGCCGAGCGTAGGCGCGAACCACGCACGCCGGGACCATCGCCCAGTCGATGGCCGGCGGGAACTTGGCGCGGTACGCCGTTGGCGATACTCCGAACGTCCGCGTGAAGCTGGTCGTGAACGAGCCGAGGCTCTGGAGTCCGACCGAGAAGCAGATGTCGGCCACCGAACGGTCGGTGGTGCGCAGCAGCGCGGCGGCACGCTCGAGCCGACGGGTCAACAGATACGCATGCGGCGACTCGCCGAACGCCCGGCGGAACTCGCGACTGAAGTGCGCGCGAGAGAGGCCGGCGGCGCGCGCGAGGTCGTCGACGTCGAGCGGCTCGTAGTAGCGCGCGTCGGCGAGGTCCTTGGCGCGGAGCAGATGCCGTGCGGGCGGTACGAACGTCATGCGCTCCACACTATCCAGGTACTGCGTGGTGCCCCGGAAACGACTGCTAGCGTGGGACTCCGCTTTGCACGCGGTCGTTGACGGAAAGGGCATGTTCCATCGCTCCAGGCTCGCGGTCCCGATCCTCGCGCTCCTGCTCGCGGGATGCGGGGGGAGCACCGTCGGTGGCGACACGACGTCATCGACGTCATCGACGTCATCGACGGCGACGATTCCCAAGGCCCGGCCTCAGGCGATCGAACCGGCCGCCGGCCAGCAGGCGCAGGCGGTGACGCCGAACGATCCGATCGGCGATCCGAACGCGCACCCGCCGCCGTTGTCCGAGGTAAGGCACCTGCTCAAGCTCCAGCTGATCGCGGTCAGCGCGAACAACGCCAGCTACATCGATCCGCTCCGGTTCGTGACGGTGTGGGAGCGCACCGACCAGGGCGTCGACGCCCAGATGCCGGTCGGGGCGCCGATCCTCGCGCCCTGCCGCATCAAGATCCTCGCGATCGAGCCGGATTGGTATGCCGGCCAGCCGCTCGTCTACTTCGAGCTGCTCGACGGGCCCAGAGCGGGTCAAGTGCAGTACGTCGCCGAGCAGATCACCGATATCGCCCCCGGGGGCACGATCCTCCAGCAGGGCCAGCCCGTGGCCCGGTACGCGTCGCGCGGCACGGCGATCGAGTACGGCTGGTCGACGACGAACGGGATCACGCTCGCGCGCGCGACGACCGGCTACGAGGAGGGCGAAATCACGCCGGCAGGGCAGAACATGCGCGCGTGGCTGAACAGCCTCGGCGCCGGCGCGGGGCCGTGGCCGCCGGCCTGAGCCGCGGCCGACAAGTCAGAACGCGCGGTTGGCCCGGTCGGCGATCAGCACCGCCTCGGCTTCCCTGAACTGTCGGTTCATCTCGCGCGTCTCGAGGAACGTCATCAGCAGGCGCGCGACCGGCACGCGCTGGCGCCACAGGAGCGCGGTCTCAGTCGTCGGTCCGCCCTCGAAGTGCGACACCGCGACCTCGCGCGAGAACGTTGCGGACACGAACGACGCCGGCGAGGGTCCCGGAAGCGGCGCCGAGCGTCCGCGATCGCACGGCCGCGTCGCAGTCGACGACGAGCTCGCGATCGAATCGAAACCGCGCCCGCTCGAGCTCCGAGACCAGAGCGTCCGACGCTGCCACGCCGCCGTCGCGCGCGAACTGAAACCGTCCGATGTCCTCGAGCGCCAGGTCCCACCGTGCACCGGCGTCCTCGAACGCGCCGATCTCGACCTCGAACGATCCGCGAGCAGGATCGACTGCCGTGATCGTAATCGGGGTGCGGCGAGCGTCGAGCAGCCGGCCTCGGTTTCCGACGACGAGGTGCCGGAGGTCGCCCGGCCGGAACTCCGAGTCCGGCGCCGCGTTTGGATCGGACGCGTAGATGCCGCCGCTCATCGTTGCTCAGCGACTGCGGAGCAAACGAGGCAGCGAGGTCACGAGCCGCGGAATGTCCGAGCGCGCGTGCGCGAGTGCGTCGTCGAGCGCGACCGCCGCGTCCGCCTCGATCGTCGCGCCGTGGCCGACGAGCAGCATCGAGGGACGGTAGGGCGCCAGCTGTGACCGCGGCGGCGTGAGGCGAAGCATCGGGTGAACGCCGGCCCGGCGCCCGAGTGCCATCGGCGGCGCGGTGCCGATCGCCTCGGCGACGACCAGCGCCCGCTCACGCTCCCACCACAGCGCCACCTCGTGCCAGCCGGGCCGCGACAGGATCCGCACCACCTCGAACGGGGTACCCGGGGTCTCGGCGGGCAGGCGAAGCAGCGGCACGCCGAGCCGCGCCGCGATCGTCTCGCAGTCACGGTTGTGCCGGTCGAGCAGCTGAATCACGCCAGCGGGGGTGCCGAGCGACGCGACCTCGCGTAGCGCCGGGTCATCCTCGAACGGGTCGACGAGCCACACGCGATCCTCGCTCCGCAGCGCGTGGGCCGAGCGGGCCATGAAGCTCGCCTCGACCCACGTCAGGCCGATCGCGTGACGCTGCAGCCTCGCGCTCATCCGCTCACGGCCGCGATTCGCACTCGGCGTTCACATAGCCGGATCGGAACGGGCTCGCCTCGCCGGTCTGCTCGTCGTAGGTGTGGCGCCACACACACCCCGTGTCGTTGGCGAGCAGGTGGATCGAAACCGACGTGTCCTCAGAGGTCGTCCGCACGCGATGCACGTCGTCGCGCGGCGGTAGGAGCGTGTAGAAGTCGCCCGGATTGACCGGGCGGCGGCGGAGCAGCGCGAGCCGGCCGTCACCCGGACGGTAGAACTCCTCGTCCTGGACGCCGCGGTAGACGCCGACGAGTCCCCACGCGAGGTGATCGTGAACCGGCGTCATCGCCCCGGGTGGAACGACCAGGCTGAACAGCGACAGCGACCGGTCCGCGGCCCGGAACATCAGCCACTGGCCGATGCCGCCGCCCATCCCGCTGTCGGGTGCGGGCGCCTGGAACGACGCGGGCACCCACTCGCGATCGGCGAGCAACTCCGCGAACAGCGGACTGATCAGCTCGCACGCGTGCGGCGGCGACTGCGCCTGCGCGATCCGCTCGCGCACCTCGACGATGAAGTCGCGCACCCGGGCCGAGTCGAGCCCGTATTCGTCCGCCTCGAGTGGCGGAAGGTCGGTCGAAGTCGCACATCGGACGAGGAAGCCTAGACCCCACGACGTTTCTGAGCGGATACTTAGTCCCCGATGGCCGACTCCCGCGAGATCGCGCTGTCCGAGCTGATTGGCGCGTTGTCCAGTGCGCTCGACATCGCTGAGGGAGAGCCCCAGGGGCATGCCGCGCGCTCATGCCTGATCGGCATGCGCGTGGCGGATGAGCTCGGGCTCGACGATGCCGCTCGCTCGGACCTGTTCTACGCGCTGCTGCTCAAGGACGCCGGCTGCTCGGCGAACTCGGCGCACATGGCGGCGCTGTTCGGCGCCGACGACCAGGAGGCGAAGCGAACTTCGAAGCTCGTGGACTGGGCGCGGCCGGTGTCGGCATTCGTGTGGTCGCTGAAGACCGTGGCGCCCGACGGATCGCTGGCCGAGCGGACCGACCGCCTGCGCGCGATCCGCGCCGAGGGCCGCGTGACCCGGTCCCTGATGAAGGCACGCTGCCACCGCGGCGCCGAGATCGCCCAAAAGCTGGGGTTCTCCGGGGCGACGGCGGAGGCGATACGGGCGCTCGACGAGCACTGGGACGGCCACGGTCAGCCGGAGGGGCTGAAGGGAACCGACATCCCGCTCGCGGCCAGGATCATGTGCCTGGCGCAGACGGTCGACGTGTTCAATACCGTCCGCGGCGTCACCGTCGCCTACAGGGTTGCCGCCAAGCGCAACGGGCAGTGGTTCGATCCCGACCTGGTCGCGGCGCTGGGATCGTTCCGCCACGACCGGCGGTTCTGGGACTCGCTGAGCAAGCCCGACGTGTCCGCGGTCGAGCCGCAGGACCGCGTTTTGACCGCCGATGAGCACCGGCTCGATCTGATCGCCGAGGGGTTCGCCGCCGTGATAGACGCGAAGTCGCCCTGGACCCACGAGCACTGCGACCGTGTGTGCGCGATCGCAACCGGGATGGGCACGCTGCTCGGCTTCGATGAGACGGCGCTGCGCGAGCTTCGCCGCGCGTCACTCCTGCACGACATCGGCAAGCTCTCGATCTCCAACCGGATCCTTGACAAGCCGGGGCCACTGACCGACGACGAGCGCACGAAGTTCCAGGAGCATCCACTCCTGACCGAGCAGATCCTCGGGCGCGTCCCCAGCTTCGGCGGGCTCGCGGCGCTCGCGAGCGCCCACCACGAACGTCTCGACGGCCACGGATACCCGCGCGGCCTCGCCGCAGAACAGCTCACGATGCCGATGCGGGTGCTGGCGGTCGCCGACGTGTACGAGGCCCTGATCTCAGAGCGCCCGTACCGCCCGGCGTTCACGACCGAGGCGGCGCTCGACCTGATGAGCGCCGATGTGCCGTCGCGGCTGGATCCCGACGCATTCGCCGCGCTGAACCAGCTGCTCCACGCGGAAGGCAACGTCCGGCTGATCGGCGACAAGCGTTCGCGGCGCCGGATCCGCTAGCACTCATCGGCAGTGAGACGGATTCCCGCGTGGGCGCGCGTCGCCGCCGTGATGTTCGGAGTCGCCTGGGGCGCGAACCAGTTCTCTTCGCTGCTGCTGGCCTACGAGCTTCATCGGGGAGCATCCGAGAGCACGGCCGACGCCCTGTTCGGCGTCTATGCAATCGGGCTGATCCCGGCGCTGCTGCTGATCGGCCCGCTCTCCGACCAGCGCGGCCGGCGGCCGTTCATCGGCGCCGCCGGCGTGCTGTCGGCTTTGGCGTCGCTCGCGCTGATCGCCGGAGCCCACTCGCTGGCGATGCTCTACCTCGGCCGGTTCCTGGCCGGGGTGTGCAGCGGCGCCGCGTTCGCCGCCGGTACGGCGTGGATCAAGGAGCTGTCGGTCCCCCCATACGATCCGGCGGCCGGCGAGCAGTCGGGCGCGCGGCGGGCCGCGGTGGCGCTGTCGGCCGGGTTCGGGCTCGGCCCGCTGGTGGCCGGCCTGCTCGCCCAGTGGGCGCCCGATCCGCTGTTGACGCCGTACCTGCCGCATCTGGTCGTGATGGTCGTCGCACTCGTGACGCTCGCGGGCGCGCCGGAGACAGTCAGGCCGACCAAGCAAGGTGTGACCCTGAGGCGGCTGCTGCGCGTGCCCTCAGCCGGGCAGGCCCGCTTCCGCGGGATCGTCGCCCCGAGCGCGCCGTGGACGTTCGCCGCGCCGTCGATCTCGTTCGCCGTGCTCCCGGGCCTGGTCGTCCAGAGCACCGGCGGCTTCCGGGTCGGCTTCGCCGCCTTGATGGCCGGGATGACGCTCGCGCTGGGGATCGCGATCCAGCCGCTCGCCCGCCGCCTTGACCGCGTCGGTGACGTACGCGGGCTGCTCGCCGGCCTGCTCGCGGTCAGCATCGGCGCGTTGCTGGGAGCGCTGGCCGCGAACGGGCAGAGCTGGCCGATGGTGGTCCCGGCCTCGGCGCTGCTCGGCTGTGGCTACGGGCTGTGCCTGGTGTCGGGATTGCTCGAGACGCAAAGGCTCGCCACCAGTGAGGACCTGGCGTCGTTGACCGCGATCTACTACGCGCTCACCTACATCGGGTTCGCCGCTCCGATCGTGCTGGCCGAGCTCGAACGGGTCGCGAGCGCGCCGGTGCTGCTCCTGATCGCCGCGAGCCTCGCCGCGGTCACCGCGGGCAAGGTGGTTCGCACCTCGCGGCGACATCCGGCGTCCTCGCGCCGGAGCTAGTGGTCGTCGGTCGCCGGTGATCGGGCGCCAGGCGGCTCGCCCGGATGATCCCCGCGGCCCGCGCCGTGCTCGAAGAACGCCGTCACCCAGTCCGGATCGGTCGGGTCGAGCAGCGAGCCGAGGAGCTGAGCCTCGACGTCGGGAAAGCGGGACGCGCGGAGCTCGGCGACCGCTGCGCCAAGGTCGTAGCTCGTCTCCCGCAGCTCGGGCACGCCGTCGTCGACCGTCATCCAGAACGCTCCCCGGCGGCCCTCGTACGGCATGCCGACGCTGCCGGCGTTCACATAGGTGACGAGGCCGCCGACGTTGCGCACCATCTGCTGATGGGTGTGTCCGCCGACGATCACCGGCTCCTCGACGCCCGCGAGAATTTCGAGCAGGACCTGGTCGGGGGTGGCCCGGGTGAGGATCTCGTCGTCGCGGCGCGGGGAGCCGTGGCAGAAGCACACACCGTCGAGTGCGTGGCTGACCGGCCACGCGGCGAGCTCGTTGCGCCAGCGGACATCGAGCGCCCTCGCGCTCCATTCCGCGGCCCGGCCGGCCGGAGTCCTCCGACGTCGGCGCGCCGTCGTAGATCGCCACGGCCTCGCGTTCGCAGTTGCCGCGGACCCACCGCGTCGGCTCCCGGCGCGCCGCCAGCAGGTCGAGCGTCTCGCGGACCAGGGGGCCGCCGACGACATCGCCCGCGACCACGATCGCGTCCACATCGTCCTGGCCGATTTCCGCGAGTACCGCCCGCAGGGCTGGCAGGTTGCCGTGGATGTCGGCGAGCACGGCGATCCGCATCCGGCCACCCTAGCGACCCGAGTCAGGAAACCGGTCAGTCGGAGATCGCGCGCATGCGGTTGTTGCGCGGGTTGTGCTCGACCTCGGCCAGGCCGAGTCGCTCCATCAGCGGCGGGACGTACATCCCGAACCGCCCGCGCAGCCCCTTCTTCAGGCCGTAGAAGCCACCGACGGGGTTGTCGGCCGACCGGCCCCACGCCTCGACCGTGCCCTCCGCCGGCGTCTTCTGCTCGTCCGCGCTCCCGAGCGCGATCCAGTCTCCGTGGCCCACGAGCATCGCGTGGAGGTCGTCGATGCACCGCAGCTGGTAGCTGAGCGTGGTTTTCCCCACAACGCACACGAGCGCCGGCGGGTCGGCGGACTCGTCGCGGTACATCTGATACTCGGAGGTGCCCGGCGGGGTCCGGAGCACCCACGGGTCCTCGCGCGTTCCCTGGCCCTGATCAGCGTCGTTCATGAATCCCCCAGGTCGTGGTCTTTGGAGAATCGTGACGCATGCGAGCCGGCGAGCGATCGCCAAGCCCCCTACCATTCCGGGTCGAGGCTCGAGAGTTGGCGACCGAACCCGACAGCACCCAGACGATCCGCGGAGCGCTCGCACCCGACGCGTTGCGCGAGGCACTGGTGGTGCGGCGGCCGGTGTTCGCGGATCCGTGGGACTCCACCGTTGACATGGGCGCCTGCTACCTGGCGGTTGCAGTCGTCGATCCGTTCCTGCTGTGGATCGGCGGAAAGCTCATGGGCGCGATCTTCAACTTCAGCTCGCACTGGTCGCTCGGCGTGTTCATGGTCGCGGCGCTCGTCGGCGCCGCCGGCTTCATGACGATCGTCGGCCGCCAGCGCACGAGCATCACGGTCGACATCCTCGCGATCACCGCGTGGGTGGTGCTTGGCCTGATCGTCGCGCCGATAATCGGCCTGGCCCTGTCGGCGGTGGCGGCGATCATCGTCTACGCGATCATGCTCGCCGGCATCTTCGTCTACGTGCTGCGCTTCGGCCACTTCGACGTGGCGTTCATGAGGACGCTCAGCTGGCCGATCACGTGGAGCCTGCTGGCGCTGTTCTTCGCGTTCTGCGTCCACCAGCTCGTCCTGTATCAGTAGCCGACGCCGCCGCGGCGGAGCGCTCGGATCGGCGCGACGCTCGCGCGGCCCGCCGCCGCTGCTCGTCCGCGTCACTCAAGTTCGACGTGTGAGTGTTACAGTACACAGAGATGGATCAGCTAGTACAAACGATCGGGCGAGGAGTCGGGGCCGCAACGATCGCCACCGCGATCGAGGCGGCGATCGCCGACGGCAGCCTCGCGCCGGCCGAGCGGCTCCCCGCCGTCCGCGAGCTGGCCGCCGGGCTCGAGGTGAGCCCGGCCACCGTCGCCGCCGCGTACCGCACGCTCAGGCAGCGGGGCCTGGTCAGCGCCAACCGCCGCCGCGGCACGGTCGTCGCGAGCCAGCCCCCGCTGCGGGTGCGAGGCGCGCGGCCGCTTCCCCCGGCACGCGCAACCTCGCCGGCGGCAACCCCGACCCGGCGCTCCTCCCGCCGCTCGCGCCGGCGCTGGCCCGGCTGAAGCCCGAGCACAAGCTCTACGGCGGTCCGGTGAAGCTGCCGCGGCTCGTCGAGCTCGCGCAGGCCGACTTCGCCGCCGACGGCGTCGCCGGCGACATCGCGATCACCGGCGGCGCGCTCGACGGGATCGAGCGCGTGCTTCAGACCCAGCTCCGGCCGGGCGATCGCGTCGTCGTCGAGGACCCGAGTTGGCCGCGCATCGCCGACCTCGTCCACGCGCTCGGGCTCGAGTCAGAGCCGGTCGCGGTCGATCAGCGCGGGCTGGTCCCCGAGGCGCTCGAGCGGGCGCTCGACCACGGCGCCAGGGCGGTGATCACGACCTCGCGAGGGCAGAACCCGATCGGCGCGGCCGCCGACGGCGATCGCGCGCGAGCGCTCGCCGAGCTGCTCGGCCGGCACCCCGCGGTCGTGCTGATCGAGGACGACTACCTGTCCGCGGTGGCCGGCGCGCCCTACCACTCGCTCCACGCGGCGAGCCCCCGATGGGTGCTGATCCGTTCGCTGTCGAAGGTGCTCGGGCCCGATCTGCGCGTCGGCACGATGGCCGGCGACTCGCTGACGATCAGCCAGGTCGAGGGCCGGCAGCTGCTCGGCTCGGGGTGGGTGAGCCACCTGCTCCAGCAGATCGCGGCGAACCTGTGGGGCACCGCCGCCACCAGGAAACTGCTGGCGCGCGCGGAGCGGACATATTCGGAGCGGCGGACCGCGCTCGTCGACGCGCTCGCCGGCTACGGGATCACCGCGTACGGCGCCACCGGCCTCGGCGTCTGGATCCCGATGGCCGAGGAGGTCGAGATCGTCCAGCAGCTGCTCGAGCGCGGCTGGGCCGTCAGCCCGGGGGAGCGCTACCGCTTCAAGGCGGCGCCCGGAATCCGGATTACGACCACGGACCTCGAGCCGGCGGAGGCCAGGACGCTGGCCGCCGCGATCGCCGAGATCGCCCGCGCCACCACGGCCACGTACGCCGGGTAGCCAGGACGCCTACGGGTCGAGCTCGCCGCGGCTCTCGGCCTTGCGCAGCTCCTTCTGGCGCCGGCGCTCTTCCTTGGACAGCTTGCGGCCGCGCTCGACGCTGCACCCGGCCATGATCGACACCAGACGGATCCGGATCACCGGGCCCCCCGGGGGCACCGACTTCGGCGCCGAGCTTTACGTCGTTGCCGCCCATGATCGCAACGTTGGAAACCTGAACCTCGACACCGTCGGGGACGCGGATCTCGCCTCCACCCCAGAACGAGTAGACGTTCAGCTGAGTCACGGATTCCGATAGCTCGACGTCGTTGAGGTCGATATCGCTGCCGCCCATGATGTTGAGCACGGTGCACCGCTCCGCGATCCGCCATCGCCCCTTGCGGTCGTGACCGCTCATGATCGAGACGACCCAGCGGTCGCCGCCCTGACCCTCGCGCACGGTCAAACCGCTGGTGCCCGCGGAGGCGACGGTGCCGCCGGCCGGCGCCCCGTGGCACGGTCACGTCGGCGACGAGCCGGTCGAGCTCGCGGACGGTGGGAGCCGAGTACGCGGAGCGCAGCCTGTCCTCGAGCTCCTCGACGCTCAGCCGGCCGTCGCCCATCGCCTGCCGGAGCGTCTCGGCGGTCTGCTCGCGCTCGGCGTCCGAGGCGCGGAGATCCGGAGGCTCCCCGCTCGGCGCAGGCACGGGCGACTCGTCGCTCATGGCCCCGGATCGTAGCTCGGTGCTGTCAGCGGACCGGGTTACAGACCGTGCGCAGGTCAGAGCACCGCACGACCGTGCCGATGATCCACGCGCTCGGCACCGGGCCCCAGTAGCGGCTGTCGTCGGACACGCTGCGGTTATCGCCGAGCATGTAGTAGTCGCCGGCCGGGACCTTCACCGGGGTCGGGAAGTTGCACGCGTCGACGTCGCCGCACGGCGCGATGTACGGCTCGTTCTCGGTGACGCCGTTGACGACCGCGTGGCCGCCCACGATCGACACCTCGTCGCCGGGCCCCGCGACCACACGCTTGACGAACGTCGAGTTCGACTCCTGCGGGAGCGGTACGCCGCAGGCCTGCGCTTGGCCGGCGCCCTCATCACTCGCGCCGCACAGCGGATCGCTCGCGCGCGCGCCCGTTGGCGGGTGGAACAGGACGATGTCGCCGAGCTTTGGCGAGTGCGAGCGCTCGGCGGCGACCTGCTGCCCGATCTGGAGCGTCGGCTCCATCGACCCGGACGTGACCTTGTAGTACTCAACGTCCTTGTGGAGCACGAACCACAGACCGGCCACCGCGAGCACGGCGACGGCGAGCGCCCGCCGGCCGATCCGCCGCCGGACTGGTCTTCCCACCGGCAGGGACGTTGCCTCCATGCCCTGTTGATCGGCACCGCGCGGGCGCCGCTTGACGGCGTCAGCCGCCGCACGACCCGACATATTGGAACGCAGCTCGGCCGCTCGTGAACCGTGACGCCCCTCATCTGACCCGCGCCGCCGCCCGCCGGATCGCGCTCGCCGCCCAGGGCTTCGGCAAGCCGCGGCCGGCGCGCCAGCCGAGTGTCAACCAGATCGCGGCGCTCGTGCGCCAACTGGGCCTGCTCCAGCTCGACTCGGTCAACGTGTTCAGCCGCTCGCACTACATGCCGGTGTTCTCGCGGCTCGGGCCCTATGACCGCTCGCGGCTCGACCGCATCGCCGGCCACGGCGACGGGAAGATCGATCGCCGCCTGATCGAGTACTGGGCACACGAGGCATCGCTGATCCCGGTCGAGCTCCATCCCCTGTTCCGGTGGCGGATGGCCGACGTCGACCGCGAAGCGTGGGGATCGATCTCACGGATCGCCCGCGAGCAGCCCGAGCTCGTCGCGGAGACGCTCGAGCTCGTCTCCGAGCAGGGGCCGATCCGCGCCCGGGACACCGGCGCGGTCCGCCCGCCGCCGCGCCCGGGCCACATGTGGAACTGGCACGAGGGCAAGGTCGCGCTCGAGCATCTGTTCTTCACCGGTCAGATCGCGGCCGCCCAGCGGGTCAACTTCGAGCGGCTGTACGACACGATCGACCGGGTGCTCCCGGCCGAGATCCTCGAGCGGCCGACGCCGGATCCCGCGGAGGCCCAGCGCGAGCTCGTGCGGATCGCCGCCCGTGCCCTCGGCGTCGCCACCGAGCCCGACATCGGCGACTACTTCCGGCTCCCGCGCGCCGACTCGAAGTCGCGCGTCGCCGAGCTGGCGGCGGCGGGCGAGCTGGTGGCGGTCGACGTCGAGGGCTGGAACGCGCCGGCGTACCTGTGGCCCGACGCCCGGCGGCCACGCAAGGTCCACGCGCGCGCGTTGCTGACGCCGTTCGACTCGCTGATCTGGTTCCGGCAGCGGACCGAGCGACTGTTCGGCTTCCGCTACCGGATCGAGATCTACACGCCCGCCCCGAAGCGGGTGTACGGCTACTACGTGCTGCCGTTCCTGCTCGGCGACACGCTCGTCGGTCGGGTCGACCTCAAGTCCGACCGCCAGCGGGGGGCACTGCTCGTCCAGGGCGCGTTCGCCGAGGACGGCGTCGACGTCGCCGGCGTGGCCGTCGAGCTCGCGGCCGAGCTGCGGCTGGTCGCTTCCTGGCTCGATCTGGGGGAGGTCGTGGTTGCGCGCGCGGCGCGCGGAGACCTTGCCGGCGAATTGGCTGCGATCATCGGCTGATGGACGCTCCGGTGGTCCGAGCCGCGACGCACGTGGACATCGATCAGGTCGTGGCCATGTACGAGTGGCTGTTCGCGCCACCGGGCTCCCGTCCGCCGCGGTGGGACGTCGAGCGGGCGGCGGCCGCGCTCGGCCGGGCGGTGGCGGCTGACGACGCGGTCGTCCTCGTCGCCACGGTTGGGGACGAGTTCATCGGCGTATGCACCGCGTACGACGACATGGAGTCGGTGCGGTTCGGCCGGCGGGTGTGGGTCGAGGATCTCGCGGTCCATCCGGACCGGCGCTCGCTCGGCATCGGCAAGCGGCTGCTCGACGAGGCCAAGGAGTGGGCGCGCGCCCGCGGCGCCGACCACCTCGAGCTCGACTCCGCCGAGACCCGCGGCGATGCGCACCGGTTCTACGACCGAGAGCAACCGAGTTGGCGCTCGATCTGTTACGGCTGGGAGCTGTAGCTGCCGATTACCTCGAGTACGGGCCTAAGGGGCGACCCCCCGAAAATTAAGGTCTTGAAAGAGGCAGACGCCCAATTGCGTCTGAGTATCGAGCAGCTAATTTGAAAGACAGATCGATGTTTGCGTTGCTACAGAATCACGCCACGGGAATGCCCGTACTCGACGCGGAGGCTGACTTCCGTCGGGCTCGGCGTGCCCACGCTCGGGCGCGCGTTGGCCGCTGGATCGGGCGCCGGTCCGACTGCCGCCATCCCCGTGCGCTGGACGAGACCGCGATGATGATGGGCGGGTTGCCGCGCACGCAGATGGTTCCGCTCGACGCGATCGTCGGAACGCTCGAGCCGACGCGGCACTTCGACGCCAGCTTCCGGCCAGCGTCGGAGATCCTGCGGGGGCGCTGGCAGCGGATCGCGCTCGCTCACCGGCGCGGCGACGCACTCCCGCCGATCGAGCTGGTCAAGCGGCCCGACGGCTACTACGTCCTCGACGGGCGCCACCGCGTCTCGGTGGCACGCGCGCTCGGTCATCCGGACATCGACGCCCGCGTGACCGGCGGCCATCCCGTCCGTTGAACCGCCGCGCGCCGCTGCTAAGCCACCGCTAAGCCGCCGCTAGGCCGCCGCACCGAGACGCGCCGCGAGCGACCGTGCGGCCTGCGCCAGCTCGGGTGGGTCGAGCACCTCGATCGGCTCGTCGAGCGTCGCCATCCACACCAGGAAGCTGTACGACCAGGCGTTGCGGCTGGTGACGATGCACGCGCCCTCGCCATCGGGCTCGACGTCGGCGTAGCGCGCCGGGATGCGGTCCCGGGCGCGGGCAGAGGGCATGCCGAGCCGGACCCGGCCCGGGCCTCGCTCGGGCTCGGCGTCGCGGCTGGCGCGCAGCCGCTCCTTGACGTACGCGGCCGGATCGCCGCCGGGCACGGTCCGCCGGCGGCCGCGCTCGCCGGGGCGCAGGCGTCCGCGGATCCGGTCGATCCGGAACGTGCGCCAGTCGTCGCGGTCGAGGTCGAACGCGAGCAGGTACCAGCGGTGGCCGCTGTAGACGACGGCGTGTGGCTCGGTGTTGCGCTGCGACGCCTTCTCGTCCCTGGCGATGTAGGGGAACCGCAGGCAGGTCCGGTCACGGCAGGCGCCGGCGAGCGTCGCGAGCACGTCGGCGTCGATCCGGGGGCCCTCGACGCCGAACGCCGACGTCGCGTCGCTCAGCGCGCTGACGCGGCGTCGGAGCCGGTTGGGGAGGACCTGCTCGAGCTTGGTCAGCGCCCGGACCGAGGTCTCCTCGATCCCGGCGATCGAGGCGGCGGCCGCCGTGCGCAGGCCGACGGCGACCGCGACGGCCTCGGCGTCGTCGAGCAGCAACGGCGGCAGCTCGCCGCTGTTGCCCAACCGGTAGCCGCCGGCGACGCCGGGAGCGGCCTCGACCGGATAGCCGAGCGAGCGCAGCTTGTCGACATCACGGCGGATCGTGCGCGAACCGACCTCGAGCCGGTCGGCGAGCTCCTGGCCGGTCCATTCCCGGCGCATCTGGAGCAGAGAGAGCAGTGCGAGTAGGCGTGCGGAGGTCTGAACCATGATGCCGGGCATGGTGACACAGATTGCGGACTCTAGTTGTCCGCAATACGCGGTCGGTGAGCGATTTGCGGACCGAAGGTGGCCGCAATTCTCGGAACCATTTCAGCATGTCAACACTCACTTTCACCCCCTCAGCGGCCGTCGATTCCGCACGGCCCTCGAGCCGGCGAATCTGGCTCGGCTTCCTCGTGGTCCTCGCCGCCTCGGTCATGGACCTGCTCGACTCGACTATCGCCCAGACTGCCGCGCCGGCGATTCGCCGAGACCTCGGTGGCTCGTACGCGGCGCTCGAGTGGATCTCCGCCGCGTACACGCTCGCGATGGCGGTCACGCTGATGCTCGGCTCGCGTCTCGGCGACCTGTTCGGCCGCCGCCGCGTGCTCCTGGTTGGGATCGGCGGCTTCGTCGGAGCGTCGATGCTGTGCTCGCTCGCTCCCTCTCCCGCCGCGCTGATCGCCGGGCGGGCGCTTCAGGGCGCGGTGGCCGCGCTGATGGTCCCGCAGGGGTTCGGACTGATCCGCGAGCTGTTCGGCGACGAGGGTCAGCAGAAGGCGTTCGGCGTGTTCGGTCCGGTGATGGGCCTGGCCGCGGTCACCGGCCCGCTCGTCGGCGGCGCGCTGGTCAACCTCGACATCGTCGGGACCAGCTGGCGGGCGATCTTCCTCGTCAACGTTCCGATCGGGCTGCTGGCGATCGCGGCGGGCCGCCGCTACCTGCCGCGGACCGCGCCGTCGGCCGCGGGGGCGCGTCTTGACGGGGCGAGCATCACGCTCGCGATGGTCGGCGGCTTCGCGCTCGTGTATCCACTGATCGAAGGACGCGAACACGGATGGCCGGCGTGGTCGTTCGCGCTGTTCGGCGTCGGCCTCGTCGCCCTCGCCGGGTTCGGGATGCTCCAGGCGCGGCGCTCGCGCCAGGGCCGCGCTCCGCTGGTCGAGCCGTCGATCCTTCGCCGGCGTCCGTACGTCGCCGGCCTGGCGGTGGTGCTCGGGTTCATCGGCGCGATGGGCGGGATGATGATCGCGCTCAACGTGATGTTCCAGACCGGCCTCGGCCTGACTCCACTGGCCTGCGCCGTCGCCACCGTGGCGATCCCGGTGACCGCGATCGTCGGGTCGATCACCTCGTCGGCGCTGCTGGCCAAGATCGGGCGGACCACGATGCACATCGGGATCGTGGTCATGGCGATCGGCCTGATCGTCGTCGATCTCGTGCTGCGCTCCGACAGCGGCGGCGTGACCGCGTGGGACCTGGCCGGACCGCTCGCGATCACCGGCTTCGGCATGGGCATGGTGTTCGTCCCGATGTTCGACGTGATCCTCGCGGGCGTCGCTCCGCACGAGCTCGGTTCCGCGTCGGGCCTGCTCGAGTCGGTCCAGCAGCTGGCGATGTCGATCGGTATCGCCGCCGTCGGCACCGTGCTGTTCGACCGGCTGGGCAGCAGCCACGGCGCGGTCGCGTTTGTCGGCGCGTCCGATCACGCGTTGCTGGTCGCGATCGGATTCCTGGCCGCGGCGTGCGCTGCGGTGTTCTGGCTCCCCAAGCACGCGCGGGAAAGCCACTGATCAGTGGCTCTCCCGCACCGCCGATTGAAGGGGCATGAGGTCACGGAGCCTGACCCGTGCCCCGGTGCGGAGGATCGCCCGCTCGTAGACGACCGTCGCGAGCCGGGCGATCGCCACCGTGCACACCACGGTCACCGCCACCGAGATCGCGAACTGCCACCACGCGATCGCGCCGAGCGAGGTCAGGACGACCACCGCGAACGGCGCGGTCGGCGGCAGGTAGGCGAGGACCTCGAAGAACGTCGAGGGATTTCCCGAGGCCAGCGTCGTCGTCGCCATCAAGTAGGCGAAGATCAGCGGCAGCGCGAGCGGGAAGGCCAGGGCCTGCACGTGCGCCTGGCGTTCAGTCATCGAGCCGGCCGCGGCGTACACCCAGCTGTAGAACGCGTAGCCCAGCACTAGCCAGATCAGCGCGCTGAGCAGCACGGCCGGCGCGGTTCCGTGAATGAGATCGGAGCCGACCGCGTGGGCCAGGGCGAACGCGAAGCCGAACACGAGCGCGGCCTGCGCGAACACCACCAGCCCGATACCGAGCACCTTGCCGCCCAGGAGCTTCGCGGGTCCGACCGCCGCCAGCAGCACCTCGATCACGCGGCTGGCCTTCTCCTCCATCACCCCGACGAGAGTCCAGGTGTTGTACTGCGTGAGCATCACGAACATCAGGAGGAGCGCGACGACCGCCGCGGCCCGGGTCGCGGCGCTGATGCCTCCCGATCGGAGGCTCTGGACGGGGAGCGCTCGGGCTTGCGCGAGCTGGGTCGCCTGCGCGGGCGAGAGCCCGGCCGCCTGCACCGCGTCGTCGTCGCTTAGGATTCGGGAGAGGCCGCGGGCGAGCTGAGCAGTGGTTGAGGTGTCCGCCGGGGTGATCGCCCTCTCGACCCACACCTGGCGGCCGTCGACGATCGCGACTTCGATCCGTCCCGAGCTCAGATCCGCGCGCGCGGCAGCCAGGCTGCGCTCGCTCACGAGCCGGACGGTGGCGTCGACATTCGTTCCGGCCGACACCACGCCGGCGCGGGCCGGCGCCGATAGAGACCCGGCGACGCCGACGCGCTCGACGTGCTTGCCACGGTCGAGCACCGGGATCACGATCGCCGCCGTCGCCGCGGCCAACATCAGCAGTGTTCCCACGCGGAACACCCGGCCGCCGATCCGCGCTCGCACCTCGCGGGCGGCGACCAGGCCGACGTCGCCGGCCTTGGCCGGGAGCGCGGGCAGCGGGAGCCGGAGCCGGGTGGCGCGGGCGGTCCGCGTGCCCGCGGAGCTCGGCTGCCGGGTACGGCGAACCAGCCTGATCGCGACGAACACAACGGTCCCGGCCAGTATCAGGTACTGCACCATGCCGATCAACCCTTTCCGGTCATCGCCGCGCGGAACACCTCGGTAAGCCGCCGGCGCTCGAATGTGAACTCGGTGACTCGTCCGGCTTCCATCGCCGCGCGGAGCACCGAGTCACTGTCAACCGATTCGGCGAGCATCAGCCGGACCGTCCCGTTGTCGCTGTCGGTCACGGTGACCCCGGCGAGCCCGCGAGCCCAGTATGCGTCACCGTCACCCTCCACCTTCACCGCGAGCCGCCGGGGACCGCGGGTGAGCAGCTCCTCGACGTTCCCGGTGATGACAACGCGACCGCGGTCGATGATCACGACCGACTCGCAGATGTCCTCCACCAGGTCGAGCTGATGGCTCGAGAACAGCACACCGCATCCGGCCCGAGCCCGTTCGACGAGCACCTCCCCGATGGCATCGATACCCGGTGGATCGAGGCCGGCGAGCGGCTCGTCGAGTATCAGCAACTCGGGGTCGTGAACCAGCGCGGCCGCGAGCTGGGCCCGCTGCTGGTTGCCGTGCGACAGCGCCTCGACCTTCGTCCCGGCCCGGTCCTCGATCCCGAGCCGCGCCATCCATTCTCGGGTCGCGTTTGCGGCGTCGGCCCGGCCGGCGCCGTGGAGGCGTCCGAGGTACTCGAGCTGATCGGAGAGAAGCATGCCGGGGTACAGGCCGCGTTCCTCGGGCATGTAGCCAAACCGGCGACGAGTGGAACGGCCGACCGGCTTACCGCTCCATGTGACCGTCCCCGCGTCGAGGTCGGTCAGGCCGAATACGGCCCGCATCGTGGTCGTCTTGCCGGCGCCGTTCGCGCCCAGAAAGCCGACGACCTGACCGGCGGGAACGGTGAACGAGAGATCGTCCAGTGCGGTCAGCGTGCCGTATCGGCGGGTGAGTTCATTTAGCTCCAACATGTCGAGCAGTGTCGACCTCGCGAGCCGCGCGCTCTACGTCCGTTCGTCGATACCAGCATCGACCATCGTTCACCGATCCATCGACTTTGGTCGGGGGCCCAGCCGGGAGCGTCGCCTACCCTTCGTGCAGATGAACAGGGCCCAGGACACTGCGTCGGTCGGTTCTCGCTGGCGGCAGTTCCTGCTGACGCCCGAGTCGCCTTCGGATCGATCGGTGGAGATCGCGTGGGTCGTGATCACGCTGGCGATCGGGGTCACCACGCTCGCCTCGACGTGGTCTCGCTACGGAACCGCAGCCGACCTCGTGAACCTCGTCGCGGGCACGGTGGCGTGCCTGTCGCTGCTCGCGCGCCGCACGCATCCGGTCGCCGTCGCGCTGGTAACGATCACGCTGACCGCGGTGTCGACGGTCGCCGCCGCGCCGACGATCCTGGCGTTGGGCAACGTTGCGCTGTTCCGCGGGCTCCGGACGTACGCACTGATCTCCGTGTACACGCTCGCGATGGTCGCTGTCAACGCAGCCGTCTACCCGCCGCACGGCGGCTTCGGTGCGGACCTGCCGCCACGCGTGCTGCTCGCGCTCGTCGCCATCGGCCTGGGTCTGGTCGCGCGAGCCCAGCGACATCGACTTCAAGCCGACCAGCAACAGCGGATCGAGCAGGCGCGTGCCGGCGAACGGACGCGGATCGCGCGCGAGATGCATGACGTGCTCGCGCACCGGCTCTCGCTCCTCAGCGTGCACGCCGGCGCGCTCGAGTTCCACCCTGACGCCTCTCCCGATGAGATCGCCAATGCCGCCGGCGTGATCAGGGCGAGCGCCCAGGCCGCGCTCACCGAGCTTCGCGAGGTGATCGGCCTGCTTCGCGACCCCGGTCCTTCCGGCGGCGCGGAGATCGCCGGCGCCCCGGAGCCGCCGCAGCCGACGCTCAAGGACCTGCCGCAGCTCGTCGAGGAATCCCGCCAGGCCGGGATGAGCGTCGCGTTCGACCTCCGGCTCGACCAGCCCAACGCGATTCCGGACACCACCGCGCGCGCGGTCTACCGGATCGTCCAGGAGGGGCTGACGAACGCACGCAAGCACGCGCCCGCGAGCACCGTCGAGGTCGAGGTCGCGCGCGACACCGGGACCGCGCTTACGGTGTCGGTGCTCAGCAGCCCGCCGGTAAACGGAGCCCTTGTGTCGCACGGCTTGCAGGCGCTATCTGTCTCGGGCGCCGGCACCGGTCTGATCGGCCTTGCCGAGCGGGTCACCCTTGCCGGCGGCGAGCTCACCCACGCGCCAACGCCGGACGGCGGCTACGCGCTGCGCGCGAACCTTCCACTGCCGGTATGAGCGACCGCGTCCGCGTGTTGATCGTCGACGACGACGCGCTCGTGCGCTCGGGCCTACGCCTGATGCTGTCGGGCAGCGACCGAGTCGACGTCGTCGCCGAGGCGGAGGACGGCAGCGAGGTGCTCGCGGCCGTCGACGCCCATCGGCCCGACGTCGTGCTGATGGACCTGCGCATGCCAAAGGTCGACGGCCTCACCGCGACCGAGCTGCTTCGCGCGCAGCCGCGCGCACCCCGGGTTCTGGTGCTGACGACGTTCGACGCCGACGAGCTCGTGCTGCGCGCGCTTCGTGCCGGCGCCGACGGATTCCTGCTGAAGGACACCCCGCCGCCGGAGATCGTCAGGGCGATCGAGCTCGTCGCCGGCGGTGACGGCATCCTCTCCCCGGCGATCGCCCGTCAGCTGATCGAGCACGTCGCCGCCGAGGGCACCGGCGCCGACGCGCGCCGGGCCGACGCCCGTCAGCGCATCGACACGCTGACCGAGCGGGAGCTCGAGGTCGCGCGGGCGATCGGCCAGGGAAAGACGAACGCCGACATCGCCACCGAGCTCTACATGAGCGTCGCGACTGTCAAGGCGCATGTCACCCGCGTGCTGTCGAAGCTCGAGGCCGAGAATCGCGTGCAGATCGCGTTACTCGTGCAGGACGCGCTCGGCTAAATCCACCGGCTTCCGACCATCAGCTTTCCTTGAGAACCGGACGTCCGAGCGTGGATGTCGGTCGGGATCACCCGACGCGGTGGTAGGTGAGGTCGAAGTCGGTCTTGAAGCCGGTCCCGTCGAGATCCTTCTCCCAGCGGCCGGCGATCGTCCGGCCGCCGTCTTCGAACGTGGCGGTGAACCGCTGCGGGAACGGCTCACCGTCACGCCATAGACGCCACTCGGTCTCGGTGATGCTCATCTCGTACACGCGGCAGACGCCTCGATCGTCGGAGTACAGCTGGTAATACGTCCCGTTGGCCGCGTCGCACCCGATGATCGACACCGTCGCCGGCGCCTCCGGCAGATCGGCCCACGACCGGAACACCAGGTGCGCACCCGACGGGTGCCACTCGCAGGACGCCCCCGCCTCGCCCGGCCACTGTTCGCCGTCGGGCCCCACCGCGACGAGCGTCCATTCGCCGACGAGCGGGTCGAGCTTGCGGAGCGCGTCCTCTGCGGTTGGCTGATCGATCATCGTCGCGCCTACTCCGCCCGCCTGTACACCTGGACCAGAACGCCGTCCGGTCCGACCGCGCGGCTCTCGGCGAGCTTCAGCTTCAGGCGGTCGATGCCGTCGGGAAACAGCCGCGTGCCGCGACCGAGGACCGTCGGGAACACCATCAGGCGCAGCTCGTCGACCAGGTCCGCGCCCAACAGCGCTTGGACCAGCGTGCCGCTGCCGGCGACCAGGATGTTGCCGTCGGTCTCGTCCTTGAGCTTCGAGACGCCGGCGACGGCGTCGCCCGAGATCACGGTCGTGTTCTGCCACGTCGGGTCGGTGAGCGTGTTCGTGACCACGTACTTCGCGCCGTTGTTGATCTTGTCCGCAAACACCCCGTCACGCGACGGCCACGCCGCGGCGAAGCCCTCGTACGTCTTGCGCCCCAGCAGCTGGACGTCGGCGTCCATCAGCTCGTCGACCTTGAACTGGTTCCCGTCATCGCCGCGGTCGTACTCGAACGTCCAGCCGCCATGCTCGTAGTTCTCGGCTCCGCCCGGGTCCTCGAACACCCCGTCGATCGACACGAACTCGGTTACCACCAACTTGCCCATCGCTCCTCCTTGGTTTGCGGTTTTGCCTTGTATGACTGCGAGGCCGCGCATAACTCAGCGGTGGCGCGGTCCGGCGCTGGTTCGACGCCACGGATTGTTCCGAACACCGATACAATCGCCAGACACGATGCCTCCGGTAGTCCGAGCCTCCGTCCCCGACCTGGTGTTCGCCCAGCTCCGCGACGCGATCCTGTCGGGTCGCTACGCCCCCGGCGAGCGGCTCCCGACCCAGCGCGTGCTGGCGGCCGAGCTCGACGTGAACCTGGCCTCGGTCCGCCAGGCGGTGGCCCGGCTCGAGCAGCTCCGCCTCGTCGAAGTTCGCCACGGCGACGCGATGCGCGTGCTCGACTGGCGCGTCAGCGGCGGGCTCGAGGCGCTGGCGGCGCTCGGCGGCACCGACGTCGAGATCATCGCCCCGCTGTTCGAGGCCCGCCGGCTGCTGCTGGTCGAGGCCGCGCGCCTGGCGGCGGAGCGGCGAACCCGCGAGCAGTCCGACCGGCTCGGCGAGCTCGCGTCGGCGTTCGGTCATACGCCCGACGATCAGGGTGCGCTCCTGTGCGACTGGGAGTTCATGTCGTCGGTGATCGAGGCCGCGGACAACATCGTGTTCCAGCTGATCATGAACTCGGTCCGGCGGTTGTACCTGCCGAATGCATCCTCGTTTGCGCGCATCGTCGCCGATCGGGCCGAGCTGGCCCCGCTGTACGTGGCCGTCGCGGCGGCGATCCGCAAGCGCGAGGGCGCCGCTGCCGCACGCTCGATCGGGGCGCTGGCGCGCGCCCAGGAGCAGAGGATCACGACATGACCATGCCCCGGCCCCGCGAACGCGAACGCGACAGCAACCGCGGGCTCGCGGAGTTCGTGGCCGCAGGCCCATGGCCGCAGCGCATCGCGCTCCGGACCGCGCTGGCACTGACGGCGCGCCGCCGGGGACGGGCGCTGCTCGCGCGGCTCGGCCCCGGCCTTCAGGTGATCGACGGCCTCGCCGCGATGAGCGCCTACGACGAGCCGAACGTGGCGCGGACGCTCGGATGGGACGCCGAGGCGGTCGTCGCGCGCGGTCGCGAGCTGCGGCGCTCGGAGGGCCGGCCGTGAGCGGCTCGACGCTCCGCGCCGACGCGTGTGTGGTCGGGGCCGGCGCCGGCGGCGCGGTCGTCGCCGCCGAGCTGGCCGAGGGCGGGGCGAACGTGATCGTGCTCGAGCAAGGCCCCGAGCACGACCCGGACCGCTTCACCGCCCGACCGCCGCAGATGCTCGCGCGGCTATACCGCGACGGCGGCCAGACGATGACCTTCGGCCTGCCCCCGATCGGGCTGCCGCTCGGGCGCGGTATCGGCGGAACCACGCTGATCAACTCCGGCACCTGCTTCCGGACGCCCGCGCACGTACTCGAACGTTGGCGGCAGAACTTCGGCCTCGAGCTCGACGACGCCTCGCTCGGACTGTGCTTCGAGCGGGTCGAGCGTGCGCTGTCGGTGAGCGAGGTGACGCCCGAGCTCGCGGGTCAGAACGCGGCGGTCGCCCGCCGCGGGGCCGAGCGCCTCGGCTGGTCGCACGGATACCTCAAGCGCAATGCCAGAGGTTGCGTCGGATCGGGGGTTTGCGCATTCGGCTGCCCGACGTCGGCCAAGCAGCACACCGGCATCACCTACGTGCCACGGGCGCGCGCCGCCGGCGCCACCGTGCTCACCGGGGCTGACGTGCGCCGCGTGCTCGTCCGAGGCCGGCGCGCCACCGGCGTGCTCGCCTCGAGCGGCGACGGTCGCGAGCTCGAGGTCCACGCCCCGATCGTGGTGCTCGCGGCGGGGACGATCCACACACCGGTGCTGCTCGCGCGGAGCGCCGCCGGACTGGTCTGCGGACAGCTCGGCCGCAATCTGTCGCTGCATCCGGCCACGGCGGCCGTCGCGCGGATGGACGAGACCGTGGACATGGCACGTGGGGTCCCCCAGAGCTTCTACGTCGACGAGTTCGCGCCCGACGGGATCATGCTCGAGACGATCGCCGGTCCTCCCGCGTACGTCGCGATGTCGCTTCCGCTCACGGGTCCGCGACACGCCGAGGCGATGGCCGCGTACCCGCAGCTGGCCCAGGTCGGGCTGATGGTGAGCGACAGCGGACGCGGGAGCATCCACGGCCTTGGTCGCCGGCCGCTGATCCGCTATGACCTGGGACGGTCCGAGGTCGAGAAGTTCCGCGCCGGGATCGGAAAGCTCGACACGCTGCTGCGCGCCGCCGGAGCGCGCGAGGTGTACCTCCCGTTGCCGGCGCGGACGGATGCCGCGCGGGCTCGGGCGCGCGACCTCAAGCTGATGGCCTTCCACCCACTCGGGACCGCGCGGGCCCACGCCCGCCCGGCCCACGGCGTGGTCGACGGCGACCTCGCCGTCCACGACGTCGCCGGGCTGTACGTCGCCGATGGGTCGGTCGTGCCGAGCGCTCCCGGGGTCAACCCGCAGCTGACGATCATGGCGCTTGCCACCCGCCTCGCCTACCACCTCCTAGGAGCGACATGTCCTTCCTGATCGATCCTGCGCTGCTTTACACCCACGGCCGCAGCTACGGACAGCTGACGCGGTCCGCACCTGACCGAAAGCGCGACGCCGCATTCGGTGCGGCGACCATGGCCGTGTTCTGGGGGGTGAGCGTTCCGCTGTATCTGGACCAGCGCTGGACGCGGCCGATCTGGCAAGCATGCCGCGCGCGGTCCGGGCGCGACTGGATGCTGAACTCGGGCGTGACGCGACTGGACTGGCAGGGCGCCGGCGCGGCCACCCACATGGTCGCCGCCGGGACTCTTCGCCACCTACCCGTACTGGCTCTGGCGTGGGGTACGTGCCGGCCGCAGAGCTGTCTCGAGCGATTCGAGCGCCTCGGGCATGTTGGCGCGACCGAACCCGACGCGGACGTGGGCCGGCTCGTCGTAGACCGAGCCCGGTAGCAGGAGCACGCCGAGCGCGGCGAGCCGCTCGCACAGATCGTCGACGTCGGCGACGCCGTTGACGCGTGGAAACCCGATCGGGCTGGCCGTCGGCCGGACCCACTCGAACATCTCGTCATGGCGCACGAAAAAGTCGTCGAGCAGCGGCAGGTTCCGTTCCACGATCCCGACGTTGCGCGCGAGCAGCACGTCCCGGTTCCTGAGCGCGACCGCCGTCAGCACCTCGCTCGGGGCGCTCGAGCAGATCGTCGTGTAGTCCTTCAGGCGCATCACCGCCTCGCGAATCGTCGCGTCGCGCGTGACCAGCCAGCCGAGCCGTAGCCCGGGGAGTCCGTAGCTCTTGGAGATGCTCCCGAGCGAGACCGCCCGCTCGTCGAGCTCGCAGACCGCGGGCAGCCGGTCGCGCGCGTCGTGCTCGAGCTCGCGGTAGACCTCGTCACCGAACAGGACGAGCCCGCCGGATCTCGCAAGTTCGCTGACCCGCTCGAGCGTCGCCCGGTCCATCAGCGTCCCCGTCGGGTTGTGCGGCTGGTTGATGTAGATCAGGCGCGTGGCGGGACGCACCGATCGCTCGAGCGCGTCGACGTCGTGAGCCCAGCCGTCCTCGTAGCGCCGGCGCCACTCGCTGACCTCGGCGCGCGTGCTGCGCGCGAGCTCGAGCGCGGACTCGTAGCACGGGGTCTCGACGATCGCGTGGTCGCCGGCTCCGAGCAGCGCATGGTTGAGCAGGAAGATGCCTTCCTCCGCGCACGATGTGACGATCACGTCCTCCGGGTCGATCCCGTCATAGATCCCGGCGATCGCTTCGCGGAGCTCGGGCGAGCCCTCCGATTCGGTGTAGCCGCACCAGGTCTCGAGCAGCCGCGCGTGCGCGTCCGGCTCGAGTGCGAGCACCTCCTCGATCGTGCGCGACTCGCAGTCGCTGCTCGACAGCATGTAGCGGGTCGTGAACTCGTACCGCGCGTAGTAGCGCTCGATGCGAAACGGCCCGACGTCCATGGCCCGATTATCCGGGCTGCTTCCGCCCCTTGCATCGTCGACTGAGCCGGTCGACTACTTTCAACCAGCGAGCGCCGTGAAGCGGTGGGCCGAGCTGGCGGTCGTGATCGGCGCCAACGTGCAGCCGGGCTTTCGCGCCGACGACCCCGTCCACGGCCGAGCCTTGAACGCGGTATTTCGGGTAAAACGCCCGCCGTCTCAATAACTCCGATTTCCAGCGTTTTGGCGGTGATTCGACCGCGCGAGTTTCCCGCAAGTCGTGCGTTATGTGTCTACGTCCACGACCTCAAGGAATGAGTACAAATGGTCAACAAACGTTCGATAAGCAGTACGTTCGCTGCTTTCGCGCTTTTCCTGATTTTCCCCGCGCTGGCCTCGGCGCACATCCTCTCGGTTTCAGCCAGTCATTCGCAGTGCGTGACGCCGCTGAACGGCCAGTACACCGCCACGGTGACGGTCACCGCCACCTACTTCAGCGGGACGACGGAGGTACATTCCGTACGGCCCGAACGTGCGTGAGCTCAGCTCGAGCACCGATAAGGGCAACAGCGGGCTCAACCAGAACTACTTCACCCAGGGCGCCGTCGGCACTCAGACCGGGCCGGTGAGCTTCACGGGGCAGCCGCACGACCTTCACCTCTCCTGGCGGCAGCACGCCGCAGTCGACGACGTTCACGGTCACGACCTCCGTTCCGGAGACCTACGTGCTCGGGAACAGCTACATGAGTTCGCCGTCGACCGCGACGATCACCGCGCCGGCCGGCGGCTGCGCGCCGCCTCCGCCTCCGACTTGCCCGACCGGCCAGACCCTGGTCGGTGGCAAGTGCGTGCCGCCCACCAGCTGCCCGAGCGGCCAGACCCTCTCCGGCGGCGTGTGCGTACCGCCGACCAGCTGCCCCAGCGGCCAGGTGCTCTCAGGCGGCAAGTGCGTGCCACCGACCAGCTGCCCCAGCGGTCAGGTCCTGTCCGGCGGTCAGTGCGTGCCGCCGACCAATTGCCAGAACGGCGAGACCCTGGTGAACGGCCAGTGCGTGCCGCCCACCACGTGCCCGAGCGGCGAGACCCTGTCCGGCGGCCAGTGCGTGCCGCCGACGGCCTGCCCCGCCGGCGAGAGCCTGACGGGCACCGTGTGCGCCAGGCCGACGATCGTCATACCTCCGGCCAAGACGTATCCGGGTGTCTGCCGGGCATCGACCGAGGGCTTCAAGGTACGCGCCGGTCAGGAAGACACGATCATCGTGTCGGTCACACGCCACGGCATCGCGGTGGCCGGGTCGAAGGTGCGGATCACGCTTCCGGGCGGTAAGACCGTATCCAGGACCACCGGCAAAAACGGCAAGGCGACGTTTACCGTCGCGCCGACGCAGAGCGGGACCATCTTCGTACGCAGCCCCAGCTGCAAGGAGATGGCCAAGGTGAAGGTATTCGCCGCGAAGGCGGCGACGGTCCAGCGGGCCCCGTCCTTCACCGGCTGAGCATGAAGGGCGATCACGCATCCAGCCGCCGCGGCCTTCGGGCCGCGGCGCTCTGCGCCCTTGTCGCAGTGACCGCACTGGCGCTGCCGGCGGTCGGCCAGAGCGCGAGAGTCAAGCGTCAGGTGCTCTCGCATCCCGGGTTCACCTCGACCTGGGCCTACCTCGAGAGCGCCACGAACGCGTACGCATCACCGTCGAGCCGCTCCCGCGTGCTCGGGTACCTGAGCCTGACCACGCAGGACAACACGAGCCAACTGGTGCTCGAGCAGCAGCGCGAGCTCATCCATGGCAGCTGGTGGGTGCAGGTTCGGCTGCCGCTCCGGCCGGCCGGACAGATCGGCTGGGTGCCGCAGCGGGTGCTTGGGGCGCCGCAGACCGTCGACACCTACCTGGTCGTCTCGACCGAGAAGACCACGCTCACGCTATACCGCAACGGCAAGGTCATCTTCACCACGCGAGTGGGCACCGGGGCGCCCAGTACGCCCACCCCTCACGGGCAGTTCTACATCCGCGACCGGCTCGACGGCTTCTCGGCCGGCAGCATCTACGGGCCGCTTGCGTTCGGAACCTCCGCGCTGTCGAACGTGGAGACCGACTGGCCGGGCGGAGGCGTGATCGGCATCCACGGCACGAACGAGCCGTCGCTGATTCCGGGACATCCTTCGCACGGCTGCATCCGCGTGCCGAACTGGGAGATCGTCAAGCTGGCGAGACTGCTCCCGATCGGCACACCGCTGACGATCGAGTAACGCCGGCGGGCGGCGCGCACCGTGGTCGCGTGAGCGGCCACATCAAGCGGGAATGCGCGCCGCCTGCCCGGCTTGCTTGAGCGCGGTCGCGCGGACCGCGGTCACGAGCCAGGCGCACAGGGTCGCGCCACAGGCCACGGCCAATGCGGCGCGCGTCCCGGGACCGGCGATCAACTGGCCCGACGCGGCGGCGCCGACCGCGAGCCCGGTGGCGTAGAACGTGCCGAGCCAGGTGAAGGCCTCGGCCCGGTGGCCAGGCTGCGCAACCTCGTCGATCACCGCCAGCTGGCACGTTGTGACCGGCGCAAAGCACAGACCGCTCACGATGCACAGCGGCACCATCGCGACCAGGCCCGGCATCGCGATCAGCGGGGCGAGCCCGACCGCCGCGAGCAGGCACAGCCGCGGGTACAGATGCGTCGCCGGCTGTCGGCGCGGCCGCAACCCGTACAGGAAGCCGCCGATCCAGACGCCGACAGCGAACGCCGACAGAAGCACGCCGGCACTCGCGGCCGAGCCGTGGGCACGAGCGAAGGCGGGGAACGCGACGTCGAGCACGCCGAACGTCAGCCCGAACGCGGCGGAGGTAGCGAGCAGCGTTCGGATCCCGCTGCCCGAGAGCGCGGGCAGGCGGCCCGGCTGCGGCGGTGTTCGCTCGTGCCGGGCCGCCGCCGGCGCGCTCGCGAACAGCAGCGCTCCGGCGAAGCTCAGACCCGCGGCCGTGGCGACCGCTGCGGTCACCGACCACAACGCGATCGCCGCGCCCGCGACGAGCGGGCCGGCGATGAACGTGGTCTCCTGCAGGATCGTCAGCAGCGCGTAGCCGGCCTGACGGGCATCCTCGGCCAGCGTCTCCGACCACACGCTCCGCAGCGCCGTCCCGGCCGGCGCGGTCACCGCGCCGCCAAGGAACGCGAGGCCGATCAGGATCGCGGTCGCCGCGTGGGCGCGGCCGGCGAGGATGAACGCGATGTCGGTCGCGACGTCCGGGATTGCCAGTCTCAGCACCGCGTCGCGTGGGCCGATGCGGTCGACGAGACGGCCGCGAGCCGGGGCGACCAGCAATCCACCGGCGGTCGAGGCCGCGAGCACCAGGCTCGCGGTCGCGAACGAGTGCGTCGCCGCATGCGCGAACAGCACGAATGCCACCGGCGTCATCGTCTGGGCGGTGCCGAGGGCGAGGAACGCGGCGGCGAGTCGGGGGACCCCTTTGTGGCGGAGCAGCTTGCCGTACGCGCCCGCGGTCACACGTCACGCTCCCCGGCCCATTCCTCGCGCAGCAGTCCGAACCAGACGATGTCGACGCGCCGTCCCCGCTCGATGTTGCGCGCGCGCAGCACGCCCTCGTGGGTGAACCCGAGCCGCCGCGCGAGCGCGGGCACGGCGGGGTTCTCCGGCGTCGTGGTCATCTCGATCCGGAGCAGATCGAGATCTTGAAAGGCCCATGACAGCGCGAGCGCGAGCGCGCCCGAGCCGACGCCGCGCCCCCGGACCGCCGGCACCACCCAGAACCCCACCTCGCAACGGCGGCTGTGCCAGTCGAACGAGTGCAGGGTCACCGCCCCGCGAAACGCGTCCGTCGCCGGGTCGGCGATCGCGAGCTCGATCCCCCGCCCCTCCTCGGCTCGCCCCTCCTGACCCTTCACACGGCCGAGCACGGACTCCTCGTCGGGGTCCTGCTCGGCGCCGAGCAGCGCGCCGAGCTCGCGGTCCTCCCGAAACGCCGCCGCGTACGGCGCGGCGTCGTCGGAGCGCATCGGGCGCAACGCGACGAGCGCATCCGCGAGCCGTTCGGGGGGGTCGATCCTCATCGAACGATCAGACGCGACCCCGCGCCGCCCAGGCCCGGGCCGAGACGACGAACGGCGGCGCCGGGAACCGCTCGCGGCACCGGTCGCGAAGGCGGGCGCGGCGGTCGGCGGGCAGCCGCGTCACGTAACCGCCCGCAGGGCCGACGCCGAGCAGGAACGGCTCCCACCACTCCTCGAACGTCGGGTGCTCGACGTCGACCTGGAGCGTGCCCGCCTCCACCTGGCCGAGGCCCGCCGCCTGCAGCAGCTCGGCCAGATGACCCTCGCGCGCGCCGGCAAGCCGAGACTCGTCCTCGACGTCAGGATCGAGCTCGTGGGCCGCATCCCAGAACACGCCGAGCGGTCCCTGTCCGCCAGCGTGATCCCATACGCACGCCGCGACGACTCCGTCCGCGCGCGTGACCCGCGCCATCTCGCGAAGGCCCGCCACCGGGTCGGCCATGAAGTGGACGACGAGCTGCGCCAGCGCGGCATCGAACTCCCGGTCCTCGAATGGCAGCTCCTCCGCTGCCGCGCGGGTCACGGTCACCCCGGGGTGGCGGGACGCGGCCGCTTCGACGAATCGCTCTGAGGGATCAACCGCCCACACGCAGCCCGCGCCGAGTCGCGCGACCAGCTCGGCGGTCAGCGCCCCGGGTCCGCAGCCGACGTCGAGCACACGAAGGCCGCCGTGCACATCCGCGAAGTCGGCGAGCTGCGGAGCGAGCGGCGCCGAGTAGCGCCCCATGAACCTGTCGTATTCGTCGGCTCCGACGGTGAAGCTCACGCGGCGAGTCTACGGCCGGCCTCCGCGCCCGGGCTCGGGCCGGCTCAGCTCACGCGGTGATCGTCGCGACGGAGCGCGTTCGTGAATCGGCGGGGCACGGCCGCGTCCTCGCCCTCCTCCCACAGCGTGATCACGACGAGCTCGGCTCCCTCCGGGCGGCACACGTAGACGACGTCACGACGCTCGAGGTCGCGAACCAGGACGGTGGCGCCGTCACCAGGCTCGAACCGACCGGCGGCATGGGCCCGGGCGACGCGAGAGGCGATCTCGGTCTTCTCGTCGAGGGTGCCGCGCACGCGCTGGCGGAACCGCTCGGCGGCGTGATTTGTGACCGCGACGAGCACCGCCACGGAATGTGGCACACGCCGCCGCCGTCACCGCCGGCGCCACCGCTCAGCGACCGATGCCATTCAGTGCGTTGACCACGCCGAAGACATCGCCCGTGCGATAGAAGTCGACGGCTACGAGGTTCGGGAGATGGTCCCGGATTCGCTCGCAAGTCCGGGCGCGGTCGAGCAGCGCCGGCTTGGCGTTGACGATCTTCGCCAGCGACGGGCGCGGCGTCGGTGTCGTATCGACCCAGTGGTTGAGCAGGAACAGCGGCGCGGTCGATGGCCCGCGGTTGGGGCGGCAACTTGCGGGCAGCTGCGCGGGGTCGGTCAGCTGAGTGGCTTTCGTGAACCGGAACGGGGTCTCCTGGAGCGCGTGGTCGTACGCCAGGTGGTACCAGGACACGTCGCCGGCGTCGTTCTCGGCCATCACGACCAGCCGCTGGTTCGAGTCGATCATCTCGCGCAGTGTCGGGAATGGCCCGAGCGGCCCGCGGTAGACGAGATCGAGCAGGCCCGCCTGTGTGAACGCCCTCTCGATGTCGGTCGGGGTCACCCCCTCGTCCTGGTTGATCACGACCACGACCTCACTCGGGTTGTTCACCAGGAACGTCCTCAAGTCGTCGAGCGCCGAGGCGAGGGTTATCGACCCGAGTTCGCAGAAGCCGTGGCAGAGGAAGATCCCGGGCTTTCCACGCGGGCTCGGCCCCAGCCGCGACCGGATCTGCTTCGCGACCTGCGTCGCCTGCGGGCCGATCTCCTGCTCGAGATCGCTGATCTTCGGCACGGTCGTGAGGTCGGTGCGGACGATTCCGTTCGGCTCCGCAAAGCCGTAGTAGCTGTCGATCAGCAGGCCGTGAATGCCGTCCTTCAGCTGATCGGAGATCGTGCCGTCCTGCTGGGCGAACAGCCAGCGCGGGATCGTGGTCGACGCCATCGAGTTGTGGGTCGCCGCGAGCGCCACATCGTTCAGCGGGCGGTTGCACAGCACCCGGTATCCGTTGCACGTCAACGGTGTGGCCGCCGGCGCCTCGTCTCCGCCACCGGTGATCAGGACGATCATCATCGCGACGAACGCGGTCACCGCAACCGCCACGGGCAGCACGCGGTGGGTGCGCCACCGCCGCGGCGACCTCGCGTCCGCGGGCGTCCGCTCGCGCGAGGCGCGACCGCTCACGAATGCGCAGGCGGCGCATATCGCGCCCCCGCCCGCGAGCACGAGCGCCTGAACCCGAAGACCTGAGAGGAACGCGCTCCACACCGCATCGACTACCGCGCCGCGGCCCGGCGGCGCCGCGTTTACGGCGATCGTGCGACCGACGGTCAGGACCGCGGCGATCGCGAGGCCGCCGATCAGCAAGCCGATCCCGAGCTGCCGCGCGGTCCTCCGTCGGCTTGGCGAGATCGCCAAGCCACCCGCCGCCGCCAGGACCGCAAGCAGGGCCAGCAGCCACGCCACCGAGTACGCGCGTTTGGCAGCACGAACCGCATCGAGCACGCGACCGTCGGGTCGGTACGAGACCAGCGCCGGTAGTTGTTGCCGAGCGATCGTGGCCGCGACCCCGGGCGCGAACTTCTGCAGCGGGCCCTGGACGAGCACCCCGAGGTCGCCGATGGTCAGCCGCAGAGTCCGGCCGTTGTCCTCGACGACGGCGTTGTGGGCCACGAGGACCGCGCGGCGAAACAGCGCGGCGAACGCCTTGCTCCCGACGATCACCCCCGCGGCCGAGCGGATCAGCGGGCGTACGGCGACGAGGTCCCCGCCGCCTACCCGCGTCACGACGACGGCGGTCAGTTGGTCGGCGACGTCGTCCCGGACCGCCGGGTCGCGCAGGGCCGCCACCGCACGATCGGCGAACGGCTCCGGCCGCAGCACCGCGCGACCGAGATAGGTGACCACGAGTGCGATCACCGCGAGCAGAACCGCGATCCCGGTCAAGAGCCCGGCCGTCCACCGCCGACTACGCGCGTGCGCGCGCGGGTTGCCCTGTCGCTCCATTGGCAGCGGAAACTCTCCCAGTTCTCGACGCTCGGCAAGGCCATGGCCTCCCCCGCCGATCTTGCGACCCGGAGCCCCGGACGCCTTGCGCTAGCGAAACCCAACCTTTCGAAACGCGAGGTCTTGACAACCAAACGCAAGGGAGTAATCTGCCCGCCGCGGAGTCAGGCTCGGCGAGCAAGATCCTCACGGCAGGGAGGAAAGAAGTGTCCGGTCGTTTGCGCTTCCACGTTGGTCGGCGGCCGCTGGCGGCCGCGACGAGGCTGTCCACCCCGACGAGGCTGTTGACCGCGATCGCCGCGTGCCTGGCTGCGGCGGCGATCGCGCCCGAGGCAGCCGCTGCTGCATCCCGACACGACGCGGCCGGCCCCGGCGCCGGCTGCCCGGTGGCGACGCCGGCCCAGGCGGGCGCGGCTCAGCCGGGAGCGCCAACGGCCGTCCACGCGATCGCCGGCAACGGCTCGGTCACCGTCACGTGGTGCGCGCCGGCGCAGGGACAGGGGCAGGTCGTCTCGTACACGGTCACGTCGTCGAGCGGGCAGCAGACGACGGCGGACGTGCCCAACCACTACGTGATCGCCACCGGCCTCACCAACGGCAACCAGTATTCGTTCACGGTCGTCGCGAACACCGCCTCGGGGCCGAGCGGACCGGCGTCGTCGCCCTCCAACCGGGTCATCCCCGACCCGATCTCGGGCCCGCGCGACGTGCTGCGAGGCACGCCCGAGTCGGTCACCTACGACCAGTACTCCCTGATGATCGGCGGCAAGCGCACGTTCATCTACGCCGGCGAGTTCGATCCGTGGCGGCTGCCATCGCCGTCGCTGTGGCTGGATCGCCTCGAGAAGATGAAGGCCGATGGCTACAACGCCGTGACCCCGTACTTCGACTGGGACTATCACTCGCCGGCGCCCGGCGTCTACGACTTCTCCGGAGTCCGCGACGTCAACGAGTTCCTCAACATGGCCCAGCAGGCGGGGCTGTACGTGATCGCGCGCCCCGGCCCCTACATCAACGCCGAGACCGACGGTGGTGGCTTCCCGGGCTGGCTCGTGACCCGGTCCGGCACGGCCCGCACCGACGCGCCCGACTTCGTGGCCGCCTCGGACCAATGGCTGTCGGAGATCGACCCGATCATCGCCGCCCACCAGATCACGCGCGGCGGCGACGTGATCCTGTACCAGGTCGAGAACGAGCTGTTCAACTCGGAGACCGCCACCAACAACTACATGGCGGAGCTCGAGGCCAAGGCAAAGGCCGACGGGATCAATGTGCCGCTCACCGGCAATTCGAGCGACACGTTCGAGGGGACGAACGGCAACCCGCAGATCCCGGGCTATGACAGCTACCCACTTGGGTTCAACTGTGCCGACACGAGCGGCTTCGGCAACCCCCCGACGTTCTCGGCCGAGCCCGGGGTGCCGCTGATGCTCCCCGAGTTCCAGGGCGGCTCCTACGACAGCTGGGGCGGCAGCGGCTACCCAAACTGCTATGCGCTCACCGGCACCGACTTCGAGAATGTCTTCTACAAGAGCAACCTCGCCGATGGGGTGACGATCCAGAGCAACTACATGGGCGTGGGCGGGACCAATTGGGGCTGGTTGCCGGCGCCGTTCATGTACACGTCCTACGACTACGGCGCGGCGATTCAGGAGACCGGCGAGATCGGCACGCCGAGCAACCCGAACACGATCCCGAACTCGAAGTACGGCGAGAACAAGCTGATCGGCGACTTCATCCAGGCGACGCCGTCGCTGACCAAGACCGTCCCGGTGACCGCGCCGGCGCTCGACAACTCGGCGGTCACGGCAACCGCGCGGACGAACCCGGACGACGGCACCCAGTTCATCTACCTGCGCCAGGCCGACGCCAGCTCGACGGCGACGGTCAGCACGCACATGGCGCTGAACGCAGAGCAGACCGGCAACTACACCTACGACGACACCGCGCCGGCGCTCGACTACACGGGCAACTGGTCACATGTCAGCAACCAGAGTTACACCGGCGGCGATTACGAGAAGACCGAGAGCTTCAGTGACACCACCGGCGACTCGATGTCGGTCACGTTCACCGGCACCGCCGTGCAGTGGATCGCGCCCGACGCCGCGAACCACGGCATCGCCGACGTGTACCTCGACGGCAACCAGGTCGCCACCGTCGACGGGTACTCGCCGGGAAGCGAGTTCCAGCAGGTGCTGTACTCGGTGAGCGGTCTCGACCGACACCAGTCACACCCTGAAGATCGTGGTCAGCGGTCAGAAGAACCCGGCCTCGGGCGGCACCTACGTGTCGATCGACGCGATCAACGTGCCCACCGCGGCGCAGGCCGCCGACTACTACCCGGTCGTCCCGCAGGCGGCCGGGACCGGGATCACGCTCCAGGGTCGTGACGCCAAGCTGCTACTTGCCAACGACGCGTTCGCCGGCCAGCAGCTCGTGTACTCGACGTCTGAGCTGATGACCCAGGCCCAGATCGGGAGCCAGGCCGTCGCGCTGCTGTACGGACCGGCCGGGACCGATGGCGAGACCGTGCTGCGGTACACGAGCCAGCCGACGGTCAAGGTCTTGTCCGGGAACGTGACGAGCACATGGGACGCCACGCGCGGCGACCTCCGCCTCGACTACGTCCACAACGGCCTGGCCAAGGTGCAGATCACCGGCGGCGGCCGGCCGGCGCTGCTGCTCCTGCTCGCGCAGAAGACCGTGGCCGAGGAGTTCTGGCCCGAGAGCACATCGGCGGGACCCGTGCTCGTGCGCGGCGGCTACCTGATCCGCAGCGCCCAGGCCACCGGCTCGCGGCTAGCGCTGACCGGCGACACCAGCCGGCCGGCGACGCTGACGGTGTGGGCGCCGCCTCAGATCAGCGCGGTCACGTGGAACGGGCGCCCGGTGGCGACGACGGCCCACCGCAACGGGTCACTCACCGGCAGCGTCGGCGGACCGGCGCCGGTCACCCTGCCCGCGCTCGGAAACTGGCGCTTCAGCTTCGAGACGCCGGAGGCTCAGCCCGGCTACGACGACAGCTCCTGGACGCTCGCTGACCATCCGGTCACCACCAACCCGACCAAGCCGGTCACCACGCCGGTTCTGTACGCCGACGACTACGGGTTCCACACCGGGTTCGTCTGGTACCGCGGACACTTCACCGCGACCGGGAACGAGACCGGGATCGACCTGACCGCCGGCGGCGGAACCCACGGCGCGTTCTCGGTCTGGCTGAACGGCGCGTTCCTCGGCTCGGACACCGCCGGCGGCGATCAGACCCAGATGACGTTCCCGTTCCCCGCGGCGGCGCTCCGCCCCGGCCGGGACAACGTGATCGCGGTGCTGACCCAGAGCTCGGGCCACGACGAGGACGGGGTCTACGGACCCCCGCCCTCCGACGCCCAGAAGGCGCCGCGCGGACTGCTCGGCGCGTCGCTGCAGGGCGCCTCGACCGCGGTCACCTGGCGGCTGCAGGGCAGCCAGGGCGGCGAGAGCCTCCAGGACCCGGTGCGCGGGCCGATGAACGCCACCGGCCTGTTCGGGACCAACCGAGGTTGGGATCTCCCTGGCTACCCGGATCACGGCTGGCAGCCGGTCTCGCTCCCGGACTCCTGGTCAGGGCGCGGGCTGCCGCCCGGGATCGGCTGGTACCGGACGACGTTCGACCTCGGTCTGCCCCGTCAGTCCTACGTGCCGGTCTCGGTGCAGATCGGCGGCGCCGGCAGCGGCCCGGGCACGACCGGCGCCGACTACCGGGCGTTCGTGTTCGTCAACGGCTGGCTGATCGGGCAGTACGACAACACGCTCGGCCCCCAGCATCAGTTCTACGTCCCGGCGGGGATCCTCGATCAGGACGGCCGCAACACGCTGGCGATCGCGGTCTGGGGCCTCGACCCGACGGGCGGCGGCCTCGACCGGGTGAAGCTGGTCGCGACCGGCGATCAGAGTGGCGGAGTCCCCGTGCAGCCCGTGTACAGCCCGGGCTGGAACCCGTTCGTGTACGGACCCCCCACCGCGCCGAGCCCGACCCTCGGCGTGACCAGCTCGAGCTCGCTCGTCAACCCCGGTCAGGCGTCTACGGTCAAGGCCACGCTGACCAACCCGGGCGACGCGCCGCTCCGTGACAGCGCAATCAGCCTCAGCGTCCCGTCCGGCTGGACGGTGACGCCGAGCGGCGCCGACTCCCTCGGGACGGTCTCGCCGGGCAGCAGGGTCTCGGTCAAGTTCAAGGTCACGGCGCCGGTGTCGGGAACGTCCACGCCGGGACCAGTCGACCTCGTCGCGCACGCGACGTATGACGCGCTCGGGCAGCCGCAGTCGCTGCTCGGCACCGCGCAGCTGCAGGTGCCGTTCGGGTCGCTGGCGGCGAGCTTCGATAACACGGCCGTCACCGACGACAGCAACCGCAACCCGAGCGCAAACTTCGAGGGGTTCGATGGGGAAGGGACGACCTACTCGGCGCAGGGCCTGGCCTCGGCCGGGCTCGCGCCGGGGAGCGCGGTCAGCGCCGACGGCCTCAGCTTCACGTGGCCGAACGCGGCGCCGGCGCAGCCGGACAACACGATGGCCGAGGGTCAGATCATCCGCGTGTCGGGGTCGGGCGCCAAGCTCGGGTTCCTGACCGCCGCGAACAATTCCGCCGAATCGGGCTCGGGCACGGTCTACTACACGGACGGCAGCACGTCCGACTTCACGCTCGACGTCGGCAATTTCTGGTACCCCCCGGGCCAGAGCGGTAACCCCACCAACAACCAGGTCGCATCGGTGAACTACGCCAACTATCCGACCGGCTCATCGGGTCACACGATCTACATGTTCGAGCAGTCGGTTTCGATCGACTCCAGTAAGACGGTCGAGGCAGTGGCGCTCCCGGCGCTCGGAGACGTCCAGGGCTACAACCCCGCGCTCCACATCTTCGCGATCGACGTCGGCGGCTAAGTGGCTTGGGGGTCGCGGTGAGCTTCGATTCGGGTCGCCTGGTCGACGCCGAGGTCCCGGCCGAGCTGCGCCATGAGCGGATCGCCGGTCTCGTCCAGGAGCACGGCTTCATGCGCGTCGTGGATCTGGCCACCCGGTTTCACGTCTCGACGGTCACGATCCGCAGCGACCTGCAACTGCTCGAGGCGCGCGGACGGCTGCACCGGATCCGCGGTGGCGCGGTGCCCGCGAACGTCACCCCGGGAGAGCAGCCGTTCGAGGCCTCCGAGCTCGACCTCGCCACCGAGAAGGCGCACATCGGGACGCACGCGGCACGGCTGGTGGCGAGCGGCGAGACGGTCCTGCTCGACGTCGGCACCACGACCACCGCGGTCGCCCGGGCGCTGATTGCGCGCACCGACCTGCGCGACGTGACCGTGTTCACCACGGCGCTGAACGTCGCGCTCGAGCTCGAGCGGGCGTACCCGCGGATCACGGTCGTGGTCACCGGCGGCACGCTCCGGCCATTGCAACACTCGCTGGTCAACCCGTTCGCGACGATGCTGCTCGGCACGCTCAGGGCGGCGATCGGGTTCATCGGGTGCAACGGCGTGGACGTGCGCGGCGGCATCACGAACATCAACCTCCCCGAGGCCGAGATCAAGCGAGCGATGCTGCTCGCCGCCCGCCGGCGCGTGATCGTCGCCGACGGCTCCAAGCTCGGCGAGGTCGAGCTGGCCAAGGTCTGCGACCTCGAGGAGGTCAGTCTGGTCATCACCGATCACACCGCCGATCCCGCGGCCGTCTCAGAGATCGAGGCTGCCGGCTGCGCCGTCGAGCTCGCGCCCTGACCCTGAGGACGCTAAGGACCACCGGTGCCCGGCGGCGGCTTCTGGATCTCCTGGTTGATCAGCTGACCGAGGATCTGTTGCCCGCGGTCAGTCGGGTGGAACGCGCCGGGATTGATGCCGAGGCCGGTCGAGCCGCTGATGTGCGAGGCCGGTGACTGCAGGCAGGAGTTGGCCTGGCCGATCTCGCAGCCGGTGAACGCGCCCGAGGCGTTGATGCACTCGGCGCCTACCGCGGCACTCTGAACGGCAGCGCAGATCGTGTCGTCGAGCCTGGCCGCCTCCTGGTTGAAGAACTGCTGATCGCTCGGGGTCAGGCAGACGTGTACGAACGTCACACAGGCCGCGTTGCCGGTCGGCGGGTCCGGGAACAACTTGGGATAGGTCATGATGATGATCCGGGCGTGCGGCGAGCGCGCGCGCAGCGCCTGCAGGTCGGCGGTCAGGTTCGCGGGGATGCCCGCGATCTTGGAGTTGATGTCCGGCCCCTCATAGCTGCACGACTTCGACCAGTGCAACTTGAACCGGTTCTCGTAGCAGTCCTTCAGGTCGTCGGCGAACCCGGCGTCGTTGCCGCCGATCGACATCGTGATCAGGCTGGTGTCGGGGCCGACCCGGTCGGCCTGACACCCCTCGCCGTAGTGACCGGATGCGTGTCCGGCCGAGCACGTCGGATCGCCCGGATCGTAGATGTCCTTGGTGATCGAGCCGCTGCACGCCCACGTCTGCTTGCCGCCCTTGAACGTGTACTGACCAGAAACCGTGCTGTTGTAGGCGTCGGCCGAACGGTCGCAGCCGTCGATGACGTTCGGGTCCTTGTGGTAGATGCAGTGACCGAGCACGGAGACGCGGCACTGACTCTGGTGCACGCTCGAGCCGGGCTCATAGTCGCCCAGCCCCTCGCCCGCCGAATACGAGTCGCCGAGCGAGACATACCCTCCCCACGTCGCCCGCGCGACCGGATCGGAGGAGTCCCACGGCGCACCCGAGACCGGGGCCGGACCGGCCGTCCCCGACGAGCAGTTCCCGGATCCGCCGAACGCCTTGGTCACCGCGCATGACACTCCGTGCGCGATCGCCTGCGGAGTCTGGCCGAGAAACAACACTCCGATGATGAGCGCCACGAGCACGAGCACACCGGCCCATTCCACGGTGTCCTGTCCGCGCTCGGATGACATACCGGAAGTAACGCGCGCGCCCGCTGAACCGACAAGAGCCCGCGGGCCCCACTTCGCCCGGACGCCGGGCCCAATCTCTACGGGCCAAAGGGCCCAGACTCATGCCGACAGGCGATCGGTCTACCGGCGGAGGCGGCCGGCCCGGCGATGATCGTGCCGCGCGCTGAGCGCGGTCCCGATCGCGACGAACAGGACGAGGAGACATGCGAGGGCAACGCCGACGATCAACCACGGCCAGCGACCCCCACCGGGCCGCGCGGGCTGCCGCGTCGCGTTGGCCCGCTCGAGTTCAGTCTTCGGTGCCGGGGGTCCGGCGGATCCCCGGTGCCCGTCCATGACACGACGATCTTAAGCCGCTGCGACGGCCGCGCGTAGCAGTTGCACCCCGCGCTCGATCGAGGGCTCGGCCAGATACCCGTGTCCGAGCACCAGACCGGGTGGACACTCGCCCGTGTAACTGTGTAGCGACAGGCCTTCGATGCCGACGCCGTGCCGGGCGGCGGCCGTGATCAGCGCCGGCTCATCGACGTGGCCCGGCAGGGTGACCATTCGATGCAGCCCGCCCCCACCGGCGGCCGCGGGTCGCCAGCCAGGGAGCTCGCGCGCGAGTAGATCGAGCAGCGCCTGGCCGCGCTGGGCGTAGCGCAGGCGCATCCGCCGCAGGTGGCTGGCGAGCTCGCCGCGGACGATGAAGTCGGCCAGCGCGAGCTGGCCGGCGATCTCCGAGCCCGCGTCCTCGATTGCCTTGGCCGATATCAGCGCCCACGACAGCCACGACGGCGGCAGCATCCAGCCCAGCCGCATCCCGGGGGTCAGGCGCTTGCTTGCCGAGCCGATATACAGCACGCGGTCGGGCGCGAGGCCCTGGAGTGCGCCCACGCGCTCGCGGCACAGCTCGGCGTCGTAGTCGTCCTCGATGATCAGCCGGTCACCTCGCTCGGCCCACTCGATCAGCGCGGCCCGGCGGCGGGCGCTGAGCACGGCGCCGGTCGGAAACTGGTGCGCCGGAGTCACGACGACCGCCTCAGCGCCGCTGTCGTCAAGAGCCGCGACGTCGACGCCTTCGTCGTCGACCGGGATCGGCATCACGGCCAGGCCCGCCTCCTCCACAATCAGCCGCTGTGCGTGCCAGCCGGGATCCTCGAGCGCGACCTGCTCGAGCCCGTTGGCGCGCAGCCACCGGCTCGTGAGCGACAGGCCCTGCCGAAACCCGGTGCAGATCAGCATGTGCTCGGGGTCGGCGACCACGCCGCGGACGCGGGCGAGGTAGTCGGCGAGCGCCTCGCGTAGCTCGCCGACACCGCGCGGGTCGCCGTTGCCGACCGCGTCGAGCGACGACTCGCGCCAGGCGATCCGCACCGAGCGCAACCAGCGATCGCGCGGGAAGCCGGCCAAATCGGGGAGCCCGGGAGCGAAGTCGTACGCAAACCGCGGCACCAGCGAGGGGGTCGGCGGCCGCGGGTCCTGGGCGCGCAAACCTCGCGCGACCCGGACCGGCGCGCCCTGCGTGGTCTCGAGATACCCCTCGACCGCCAACTGCTCGTACGCCGAGGTGACGACGCCGCGGGAGATGCCGAGCTCCCGGGCCAACCCGCGGCTCGAGGGCAGCCGCGTACCCGCCGGCAGCCGCCCGGCGCGGATCGCGGCGCGCAGTGTGCGCTCGAGCTGCTCGTACATCGGCTCCTCGCCAGCGCGATCGAGTTCGACAAGCAGGTCAACTGGCCCTTCGACGAGACCCACAACTGGAACTGTACGGAAGGCCAGCGCGGCCGTACTGTCCCCGCCATGGAACAGATCACAGTCATAGGTGGCGGAGTCGCAGGCCTCACCGCGGCAATCACATGTGCCGAGCGCGGCGCACGTGTGCGGTTGTTCGAAGCCCACGACACGCTCGGCGGGCGCGCCCGCAGTACCGACGGCCCGTACAAGGCGAACCTCGGCCCACACGCGATCTACAGCGGCGGAGCGCTGTGGGACTTTCTGACCTCGCGCAGCCTGATGCCTCCGCTGGCCCGTCCGCTGCTGACCGGCGTGCGCTTCCGCTACGACGGCGGCGTCCATCGCACGCCGCCGCTCAGCCTGATCCCGCCGGGGCTGCGTCTACGCGGCCGGATGGCCCCCGTCGACCAGGACTTCCGCTCCTGGGTCACCGACCACAGCGATGAGCGCACCGCCGCATTTCTGTCGTCGCTGAGCGGCGTCTACACCTTCTATCACGACCCCGGCGAGCTTTCGGCGGCATTCGTGTGGGAGCGAACGCAGCGGCTCCTGCTGACCCCGCGGCCGCCGGCACGGTTCATCGTCGGAGGCTGGACGATGCTGGTGGACACGCTGGAGCGCCACGCCCGCTCGCTCGGCGTCCAGATCGTCACCGGCGAGCGGGTCGACGCGGTGCCGAACCCGCCGGTGATCGTCGCGCTCGAGTTGTGCGACGCGCGGCGACTGCTCGCCGACGACTCGCTTCAGTGGCCAAGCGGGAGCACCGTCTGCCTCGACCTCGGGCTCAGCAACCGCCACGGCGACCCGTGGGTCGTCTCGGACCTCGAGAGCTCTGGATGGATCGAGCGCTACACCGCGCAGGACTCCTCGCTGGCGCCTGCCGGCGAACAGCTCGTGCAGGCCCAGATGCCGATCCGGCCCGGCGAGTCCGCCGACGCCGCCGCCACCCGCCTGGAAGGACTGTTCGACGCCGCGTTCGAGGATTGGCGCGGGCGCGTCACCTGGCGCCGGCGTCAGGTGATGGATGGGCGCAGCGGCGCGGTCGACCTGCCGGGCGCGACGTGGCGCGACCGCCCCGCGATCGATCGCGGCGACGGCAGCTTCCTGTGCGGCGACCAGGTCGCGGCGCCGGGCTGCCTGTCCGAGGTGTCGTTCGCCAGCGCGATCGACGCCGCCACGCGCGCGCTCGAACACTCGCCGCGAGAGACCCTGCGCCCCGTGGCCTAACGGCCTGAGGTGCGCACGATGCGACTGAGTTTTCGGGCAACTATGGCCGGTTTCCTCAGTCGCGTCCGGACGCCGCCCCACCCGTCCCGGCGGACGCCGCCTCTCGCGCCCCGGCGGCCGCCCGGTCGAACATCTCCGCCGCCGCCTCGTGAAAGCCCGACGGGAACCCTGCCGCCGCGAACGTCGACGCGATCTCGTTCATCTCGCCCACCCACCGCCATCCCTTCGCGGCCGCGGAGTCTGAAGCGCTCTGCGCGCGAGCCTCGAGGTTGGGCAGGGAGCGTCGCCACTCGGCTCGCAGAGCCTCCTCGACCCCGGTCTGCCGTGCGGTGCCGAGCACGGCCAGCAGCAGCGCCGCCGAACCCTTGGTCCAGGCCGCGTAGGACATCTTGAGCGCGGACGCCGCCACCGGCGAGCCGGCCAGCACCACGGGCTCGAGGCGACTTCCCTCGAACAGGAGTGACGCCTCGGCCGCGTGCCGTCCGGACAGGTACAGGCGCGTGGTCCCGTCCCGGCGCGGTGGCGGACCCACGATCCCGCCGTCTGCCCAGCGATCGCCGATCAGCTCTCCGATCTGCTCAGCCGTCGCCGGAGACACGGCGTTGGCGTCGATCACGAGCGCCGGCGTTCCCCGCAGCGAGCGCGCCACGTCGAGCGCCGCATGGGGAGGGCACACCGACAGGATCACCTCTGCGTCCCGGAAGTCGGCTACGCGCGTCAAGCCCGCGGCGTCGGCCCGGCGCCTCGTCGCCTCACTCCGTCCCTGCGGGCTCCAGAGGACCTCGTGGCCGCGCTCGACCAGCAGCGCTCCGATCGCCGCCCCCATCTCGCCCGGATGCAGCAGGCCGACACGCACGACTCAGTCGGGGATCGCGGCGGCGTCGGGGACGACGATCCCGAACAGGTCGGCGATCGCGGCGAGGCTGGCGGCCTGCAGGGCGTCTGAGGACACGACGCCGGTCGGTCCCGGCAGCGGTCGGGTGGCCGTCGCGCCGGCAACGACCGTCGGCGCGTACCCGAGGTTGAAGGCTCCTCTGGCGGTGGAGTTCACGCACATGTGGGTCATGAACCCGGCGAGCACCAGGTTGTGTGCGGAGACAGCCTTCAGCCGCTCGTCGAGCTCGGTCTGGATGAACGAGTTCGGAAAGCCCTTGACGATCACGGTCTCGTCGCCCTCGGGCGCCACCCGGTCGACGATCTGGCCGATCTCGGCGTGGACGTCGTAGGGCGAGCCCTCGCTGTCGTGGTGCTGGATGTGGATGATCGGGATGCCCGCCGCACGCGCGCGCTGGAGAAGCTTGGCCGCCTCGTCGAGGGCAGGCTCCACCCCGTCGAGCTCCATCACGCCGCGCGTGTACGTGTTCTGGCAGTCGATCATGATCAGCGTCGAGTCCGCCAGGCTGGCCGGGGTCGAGGGCAGGCCGCTGAGGGCGCGCAGGGTATTGGGCTCGGGCATGGCGGGTCCTCTCCGGGGAGTTGCTTGTGCGAGCAATCTACTCCGCGGCTCGCGCCCTGGCGCGGCGCGATCGGCAGGCCACCGGCAGGCCCAGGCTGAACCGTTTGCCGCGCCCATCGGGTCCAATCGACCGTGAACAGAGACGAAAGGAACTCAAGATGACCTACACGGACCGGGTTTCGGAGACCGTCGGCGCCGACCTCGAGGGCACGCAGCGCGCAACGTTCGCGGCTGGGTGTTTCTGGGGTGTCGAGGCGTCATTCCGCGAGATCGAAGGCGTGGTGGCGACGCGCGTCGGCTACACCGGCGGGACCACCGCCGACCCGACGTACGAGCAGGTCTGCTCGGGCAGGACCGGCCACGCAGAGGCGGTCCAGGTGTGGTTTGACCCGACGGTGGTCAGCTACGACGAGCTGCTCGATGCGTTCTGGTCGATCCACGATCCCACCAGCCGCAACCGGCAGGGATGGGACATCGGCAGCCAGTACCGCTCGGCGATCTTCTTCGACGACGCCGACCAGCAGCAGCAGGCGATCGCATCTCGTGACGAGCTGCAGACCAACCGGTCCAAGCCGATCGCGACCGAGATCGTCTCCGCCCCGGCGTTCTACGACGCCGAGGAGTACCACCAGCGGTACTTCGAGAAGCACGGTGGCGCGGCCTGCGCCACCACGATCCGCTAGCCAGACGCACCGGGTCAGCCCTCCTCGACCATCAGGTATGGCTCGAGGAGGGCCCGTAGCTGCATCCGTCCCCGGTGCAGCCGGCTCTTGAACGCGGGCTCGCGGACGCCGACGATCGCGGCCGCGTCCTGCGTCGAGAGGCCCTCGATGTCTCGCAGCACGACCGCCGCGCGCCAGTCGGCGGGCAGCTCGTCGAGTGCCTGCTCGAGCGTGTGCTCGAACTCACGGTCAAGCGTCTGGGCCTCGGGACCGGACTCCGGCGACTCCGGCAACAACAGAATCGGGTCGTCCTCGCGACCCGGATTAGGCTCGGCACGCGGGGCCGGACGGCGCGATAGCCGGCGCTGGGCCTCGTTGAACGCGATCCGGTACAGCCACGTCGAGAACTGTGAGCGCTCCTCGAACCGCGCGAGGCCGCGCCAGGCGCGCACGAACACCTCCTGCGCGACCTCGTCGGCCTCGTCCGGGTCGAGCCCGAACCGACGCAGGGCGCCGTATACGCGATCGGCGTGGCTCATTACGAGCTCGGCGAACGCGTCCTGATCGCCGGCGCGCGCGCTCCGAATCAGCTCATGCTCGGGGCGCTCGGCGCCGGTCACCTCGCGGTTATACCGCCTTGCCGGCGGGCGCCACGCGAACGTGACGCCCGCCGCAGGTGATCGTCTCTACTGCTCGTCGAGCTCGAGCGAGCAGGAGTTGATGCAGTACCGCTCCCCGGTCTGCCCGGGGCCGTCGGGGAACACGTGACCGAGGTGCCCGCCACAGGCGGCGCAGTTGACCTCGATCCGATGCATCCCGTAGCTGAAGTCGTCGACCAGCTCGACGTTGGCCCTGTCCGCCGGCTCGGTGAAGCTCGGCCAGCCGGTGCCCGAGTCGAACTTCGTCTCGGAGGAGAACAGCTCGGTGCCGCAGCCGGCGCAGCGATACGTTCCGTCGCGCTTCTCGTCGAAGTACTTGCCGGTGAACGCCCGCTCGGTACCGTGGTCGCGGAGCACCTCGTACTGACCGGGGGTCAGCTGCTCGCGCCACTCGTGGTCGGTCTTCTCGACCCGCGGGCGATCGGTCTGGTTCTGATTGGGAGTCTGGTTGTTCATGTCTGGTTTGACCCTCTCCGGTCCGAGAACGGTTCAGTCGAGATCGCGGATTCGCACCCGCACCGACGCGGCGATCTGCACCGCGTCCGCGCCACCACCGGGTCGGTCAGCCGATGCAGGAGATCCACGGTCCGGCGCAGACCGGCAAGCAGGCGCCGGCATTCGTCGCATTCGGTCAGGTGGTGGTCAAGGCGCGCCCGCGCGCTCGCGGCGAGCCCCCCGTCGAGGTAGTCCGACATGCGATCGGGTGCCCACCGGTGGTCTCGCTTGAAGCGCTCTCGATCCAGCAATCCGCTCATTGCAGTTCTGACCCGCTCGGTCTCGGAAAAGGTTCGCACACAGTCTCGGCGTCCTACTCTGGACTGATGGCAACTCAAGCAGGTTTGACCCGAGGAGACACTCAATGATCAGAAGACGACTGGGGAGCCAGGGGTTGGAAGTCTCGGCCCAGGGCCTTGGGTGCATGGGGATGACGCACGCCTACGGCAAGGGCGATGAGCAGTCGGGACTCGAGACGATCCACCGGGCGCTCGAGCTCGGGATCACGCTCCTCGACACGGCCGAGGTCTACGGCCCGCACACGAATGAACAGCTCGTCGGCCGCGCGATCGCCGGCCGCCGCGACGAGTTCGAGATCGCGACCAAGTTCGGGTTCGCGATCGACCCCGACCGGCCGAGCGACCGGGCGACCGACGGGCGCCCCGAGAACGTCAGGCGCGCCTGCGAGGGTTCGCTCGAGCGACTCGGGACCGATCACATCGACCTCTTCTACCAGCACCGGGTCGACCCGGACGTGCCGATCGAGGAGACCGTCGGCGCGATGGCGGAGCTGATCGAGCAAGGGAAGGTGCGGTATCTCGGGCTGTCGGAGGCCTCGGCCGAGACGATCCGGCGCGCGCACGCGACGCACCCGCTCACCGCGGTGCAGAGCGAGTACTCGCTGTGGACCCGCGACGTCGAGGACGATGTGCTCGGCACGCTGCGCGAGCTTGGCATCGGCCTGGTCGCGTACTCGCCGCTCGGGCGCGGCTTCCTGACCGGGCAGATCCGGTCGATGGCCGATCTCCCCGAGGATGACTGGCGACGCACGAACCCGCGCTTCCAGGAGCACGCGCTCCGGGAGAACCTCGAGCTCGCCGACCGGGTGACCGAGATCGCCGAGCGGCGCGGGATCACACCGGCGCAGCTCGCGCTCGCGTGGGTGATGGCCAAGGGCGAGGACATCGTTCCGATCCCTGGAACCAAGAGCCCACGCCGCCTGGAGGAGAACGCAGCCGCGGCCGAGATCAAGCTGTCGGCGCAGGACGTCGAGGAGCTCGACAACGCGATCTCGCCAGAGGCGGTCCGGGGCGACCGCTACCCCGAAGGGATGATGGCGCTGCTCAACAACTGAGCCTTAGCCGTCGATGCAGCTCGGCCAGGGTCAGGCCGCTGTGGACTGACTCTGGCCGCTCGGCGGCGATGTCGGACCCCGGGGCGGCGTGTTCGTCGCGGCGCTTGATCAACAGCCACTGCGGCTTCTCGCCACCGCGGGTCCGCTGGAGCGCGAACCCACCGTGCAGCTTCTCGCCGTGGAGCACGAACACGGCGTGACCGCGGTCGAGCGCCTCCGGCCACGGCACGCGGCCGCCCTGCTCGTACTGGCCGCGATCCCAGATGATCACCCCGCCCTTGCCGCCTCGCCCCTCGAAGTCGTTGTGGGCCAGGTCATGGTCCTCCACCTGCACCGCGAATCGTTTGACGGTCGGGTCCATCGAGGGACCCTTGGGCACTGCCCACGACCGCATCACTCCGTCGACCTCGAGCCGGACGTCGAAGTGGTGCGCTGTCGCCTGATGCTCCTGGACGACGAACACCCCCGCCGGCACGCCGCGGATCGCGAACTGCTCGTGCCCGTCGACCTTGACCTGCCGAGTTGCCACCGACTCGACGCCCTCGACCTGGCCGATGAAGGCGGCGAGCTCATCGATCGCACCGCGCTCGCCCTCGGCATGCACGCATAGGGTGCCGTCCGGCTCGAGGCGGACCCAGCCGAGCAGGCCGAGCTGTTGAGCCCGCGCGCGGATGTCCTCGCGGAGCGCCAGGTCGGCGACGTCGCCGGCGGCTGAGATCCGGCTTGCGGTCCGCTGGCTCACGACTCCATCGTAAGCTGGCCCCCAATGGGACGCTACGGCAAGCGCGACGATCTCGTCGTCCACGTGGAGGAGCCGTTCAACGCCGAGACCAGCCTCCGGTCGCTGGCCGATTCTGTGACCGACACCGATGCGTTCTATGTCCGTGGTCACGGCCCGGTCCCGGAGATCGACCCGGATGCATGGCGGCTGCGGGTGGGCGGCATGGTCGAGCGCGAGCTGAGCCTGTCACTGGAGACGTTGCGCGAGGCGTTTCGCGAGCGGACCGTGACCGCAACGCTTCAGTGCGCCGGCAACCGGCGAGCGGGGCTGATGGCGATTCGCGAGATCCCCAGGGAGTCGCCGTGGGGACCGGGCGCAACCGGGACCGCGACCTGGACCGGCGTCGCGCTGGCTGACGTGCTCCGGCTCGCCGGACCGCTCCGGACTGCGTCCGACGTGGGGTTCGAGGGCGCGGACTCGTGCCCGGAGGCCGTGCCCGTACAGCTATTTGGCGGGTCGATCCCGCTCGACAAGGCCCTGCGATCGGAGGTGCTGCTCGCCTGGGCGATGAACGGCCAGCCGCTCGCTGCGGTGCACGGCGCCCCACTGCGAGTGGTCGTGCCCGGATACATCGGCGCCCGCAGCGTCAAATGGCTCGAGCGCATCGAGCTGAGCTCCGAGCCCTGGTCGGGTTATTTCCAGCACGTCGTCTATCGCCTGGTGCCCGCGGGCGGCACTCCTGGCCCGGGCGTCGGGATGCCGCTTGGCCTGGTGGCGCTCAACTCCGACGTCCTCTCGCCACGTGACGGGGAGACCGTCACGGCCGGTCCGGTCGAGGTGCGCGGGTATGCGTTCGCGGGCGGGGATCGGCACGTCGCCCGGGTCGACGTCTCGATCGACGGGGGCGCGACCTGGACCGAAGCCGACCTACTGGAGGACCTCGGCCGCTGGGCCTGGCGGCACTGGCGCATCACGCTCGACCTGGAGCCCGGGGAGCACGAGCTTCTCGTCCGTGCCTGGGACTCCTCCGCGGCCACGCAACCCGAGGACGAGGCGGCGCTGTGGAATCCCAAGGGCTATGTCAACAACGCCCGCCCGAGGATCCGCATCCGCGCGGTCGCCGCCTGACCGTTACGGAAGGCCGGCGTGCGGGACGTCGACGGCGACCGTCAACAGGACGGCGTCGCGGGCCTCGCGGCGGTTGGACTCGAGAAAGTCGGGCGCGGCACACAGCAGCAGCGTGCGTCCGTCGTCGCCACCGAGCCCACACGCGTAGCAGCCGAGCCCCTCGGGCGTATGGATCTCCTCGACGATCGCGCCGCCCGGCGCGATCCTGATGCAGCGCCCGCCCGCCTCATCGGCCGACCAGATATGACCTTCGGCGTCGAGCGTGCACCCGTCAGGGCCGACGGCGATCTTCGGAAGCATCTCCTGCAGGGTCGCGAGCTCCGGCGTCGGCGCCAGCTGGGCCCACACGCGGCGGTCGGTCAGCGAGCCGTCGCTCTGGATCGTGAACGCGGTGTACCGGCAGCCCGCGGTCTCGCCCACGATCAGCGTCGTGCCATCGGGGGTGATGACCGAGCCGTTGGGAAACATCAGCTCCTCGGCGGCCACCGTCGCGGTGCCGTCGGGGTCCACGCGCATCAGCGGCGCCAGCTGCGGATCGGCGAACGCCATCAGGTCAAAGCCGAAGCAGCCGACCCACGCGCGTCCCTGGCCGTCGACGACCATGTCGTTGAGCGAGCTGTCGGTGAACGCGCCGAGGTCGGCGTGGACGCTCACGTTCCCGCCGGGCTCGCGCCGAAGGACGAGCTGATCCTTCATCGAGACGACCAGAAGCGAGCCGTCAGGCAGCCACCCGAGGCCCGACGGCTGCTGCTCGACCTCGAGCACGACTTCCTCGCTGCCGTCGGTGCTGACCGTATAGACCGCCTGGCGGTAGAAGTCCGACACCCACCACCGGCCGTCCCGCCACCGTGGGCACTCGAAGAACGCGCCGCCCTCGAGCAGCGGGGTCAGCGTCCGTTCGCTCACGCCGGTCACGATATGCGATCCGCAGGCCACGCGTAACCGAGCGCCGGCCGGTACCTCACAGGAGCTTGGCCAGCCGTACCTCGGCTGCGTGCTCGGGGTCGAGCAGCGCCTCGAGTGCCGAGTCGTAGGACGGGAACGACAGGACGCCGCCGTCGTGCAGGACCATCAGGAACCGGTCCATCCGGCGAAGGAAGGCGCGGTCGTGTGACACCGCCACGACCGTGCCCTCGAAACGGTCGAGCGCCTTCTCGAGCGCCTCTGAGGAATCCGTGTCGAGGTTGTCGGTGGGCTCGTCGAGCAGCAACAGGTTGTGGCCCTCGAGCTCGAGTATCAGCACCTCGAGTCGCGCCTTCTCGCCTCCGCTGAGCACGTCGTACTGCCGCCGGGCGGCGTCGGCCAGCCCGTAACGCGCGAGCGCGGCCATCGCCGCCTGCATCTCGCCGCGCTGTGCCAGCACGATGTCCAGGACGACGCGACCGGAGAAGTCGGCCCGCGACTGAAGCTGGGTGAACAGCCCGGCCGAGACCCGCGGCCCGGTCCGGAGCTCTCCGCTGTCGGCGGCACGTTCGCCGGACAACACACCGATCAGCGCGCTCTTGCCCGATCCGTTCGGACCGATCACGCCGATGCGCTCGCCGAAGTGAACCTCCTCGGAGAACGGGGCCACCAGTCCGGAGATCCCGAGCGAGCGCAGGTCGAGCACCACACGGGCCGAGTCACCGCCCCGGATCCGCACGGCGATCGCCTGGTCTGCGACCGGCGACGGCGGCGGCCCGCCGGCTCGGAACCGGCGCCACCGCGTTTCCATGGCGTCGGCGCGCTTGGCCCAGTCGGGGGCGTAGCGAGCGCGCTCCTTGAACGTCTTCATCAGGCGGAACAGTCGCCGTTCCTCCTCGTGCCAGCGCTTCACCGCGTCCCCGAGCCGCCGCTGTCGATCCTCGCGGGCCTGGGCGTATGTGGCATATGACCCGCCGTGGACCCACGCGCCGTTGCCCTCGAGAGTGACGATCGTCCCGACCGCGCCCGAGAGCACCTCACGGTCGTGCGAGATCATCACGATCGTCTTCTTGGAGGTCCAGATGCGGCGCTCGAGCGCAAGCTTGGCCGGCACGTCGAGGAAGTTGTCGGGCTCGTCGAGCAGCAGCACGTCGGCATCGGACGCGAACAGCACGTCGAGCACGAGCTGCTTGCGCTCACCGCCGGACAGCGTCCGAGCCGGCCGGTCGGCGACCTCGGCAAACGCGGCGTGGATGATGCGCCGGCAGGATGCGTCCCACTCGCCCTCGAGCTCATAGCCGCCGAGCGAGGACCAGTCGGCGATCGCCTCCCCGAGCTTCATGCCCGCCGACGGATCGCCGGCCTCGAGCTGGGCCTCGAGCGCGAGCATGCTCTGACCGGCCTGCCGCACCGACCGCGGCGCGAGCGACAACAGGAGCGCGCGGACCGTAAGGTCGCCGTCGCTCACGCCGACGTCCTGGGGCATGTAGCCGACGAGCCCACCCACGGCGTACTCGCCCTCGTCCGGCGGTAGCTCGCCGACGAGGATCTTCAGCAGCGTGCTCTTGCCGACCCCGTTCGTCCCGACGAGCCCCACGTGCTGCCCCGGTGAGACTCGGAACGAGACCTCGGAGAACAGGAGGTCGCCACCCGGATGGGCGTAGGCCAGGTTCGAAACCCCCACATGCGCCATGCCCCCATGTTCCCATCCAGCGTACGGCTGGAGGGAACTGAGCGTCACTGACCGCCCGGCCACGCGGACGCGAGCAGCCGCTCGTCGTCGCCGAGGTCGTGGAGCGGATGGCACCGGGCGAGCGTGTCCGCGGTCGGGAACAGACCCTGGTCGTCGCGCAGATCGTCCGGGAGCAGGCGGCGGGCCGCCTCGTTCGGAGTGGAGAAGCCGTTCGTGAGCGTGGTCAGCGCCGCGAGCTCGGGGTCCATCAGCTCGCGGAGGAGGGCCGTCGACGCGACCGAGTCGGGTGCGCCGACGGGTATTGCCGCCGCCGTGATCCAGATGACCGCGCCCTCGTCGGGCACGACGTAGCGCAGCCGCGGCTGCCGGCGCGTCCCCCACACGGCGGGGCCGCTCCACGCGTGATGGATGCCGACCTCCCCGGACACGACGGGGGTGATGAAGTCGTCGCTGTCGTAGCGGGCGACGCTCGGGCGCTGGCGCGCGAGCAGGGCGCGGGCGGCCGCGAGCGCGGGCTGCGAGGTCTCGTTCGGGCCGTGACCGGTCGCGATCAGCGCGGCGCCGACCACCTCGCGCACCTCCTCGAGCATGCCCACCCGCGTTCGCGCCGGGGGGTCGAACAGGTCCTGCCAGGAGGTGGCGCCCTCCAAGCGAGTCAGGTAGCCGGTGGTGCCAAACGCGAACGGCACCGACCACCGGCAGCCCGGATCGTGCGCGGCGGCGACGCTCCAATCGGCGAGCCGGTCGAGCGGCAGCGCATCGTGGTCCAGCGGGAGCAGGCGACCCGACGCCGCCAGCCGCTCGACCAGGTAATCCGAGGGGAAGATCAGATCGAAGCTGTTCGCGCCCGCGCTGCTCGAGCTCAGCTTCGAGCGCCTCGTTCGAGGCCACGACAGAGACCGACACCGGCCAGCCCAACCGCTCCGCGGCGGCGTCGAGCGCCTCGCTCGCCGGCATGCCCGGCCAGGTGAGCACGCGGAGCGCTCGCCCGTCGGTCACGGCCACGCCCAGACTCAGGCTCTCACTCCCACCACACGTTCTCGGCGTGGGTGGTGAGGATCTCGACGCCCGACTCGGTCACCAGCACGTTGTGCTCAAACGCGCCCGTCCCCGCTCCGGGACGGCCGACCTCCGCTTCGACCGCGATCACCATGTTCGGCTCGAGCACCGCCTGCTCACCCTCGACGATCGACGGGTTCTCCCACGCGAGGCCGAGACTGTGTCCGAACGACGGGTAGCTCTGGCCGAGCATCGCCACGCCCTCCGACGCCTCCGCGCCGGGCGCCTCGAAGCCGTGCTCGGTCAGCCAGTTCGAGCCGCGCTCGAACAGCTCACCGCAGCTGACGCCGGGACGCATCCCGTCGATGATGTGCAGTACGACCGCGACCGACGCCTCGAGCACCTCGCGCTGAGCCGCGGTCGCCGTGCGGCCGGCCACCGTCGTGCGGACCATGTCGTAGAAGTAGCCGTTGACCGTGCCGTACATGTCGGGGTGGATCATGTCGCCGGACTCGAGCGGTCGCTTCCAGTCCCACGACGGCATCCGGTCCCACAGGAAGTGATCGACGTGCGCGCCCGACGCCACCGGGATGTCGAGCGGGAAGGCGCCCTGTGGGAGCCCGCGGCTGAGCGCCGCGAGCACGCAATCGGCCTCGGTGGCGCCCGGAACCGCCGCGGACACGAACGCCTCGACCATCTCGCACCCGACGCGCGTCGACTCGCGCATCAGCGCGATCTCGGCCTCGGACTTGATCCGCCGCAGGCCCTCGATCAGATCGTCGGCCCATGAGAGCCGAATGTCGGGAAGCTCCTCGCGGATCCGCTCGACGGTCACGTGCAGGAGGCTCTCGCGGCCGATCAGCCCGATGTGGCCGGCGGCGAGGCCGCGCTCGCGCAGCGCATGGGCGAGTCCGGCCCACAGGTCGAGCGACACGCTCACCTCGCCGACGTGAACGAGATCCTCGCGCCAGTCCGGGATCTCGACAACGAGCGTGCCATCCTCGTTCGCCGGCATCACCAGACCCGAGAAGCCACGACCGGTCCACCGCCCCGGCCGGTCGGGAATCTGCGGGAAGGCCGAGTAGTGATTGGTCAGGTACACGATGTCGGCGCCCCAGTCGGCCCCGTTGGCGCCGCGGCTGACCACGAGCACGCCGTCGAGCCCGCGCTCTGCGGCCAGGGCTCGCAGGCGCTCGCGCCGCTGCGCATACTCCGCGGCCGGGATCGGCTCGACAACGGCGGGACTGGTCACATTCATCGGTCGACCTCCTCTGGTTCTTCGTACCAACGCTTGCGCTCCCCGACCTTGGCGCGGAGCTTCCATTTCCGGGTCTTCGGCGCGTCCTCGAGCGCCTGCGCGAGCGCATCGATCCGCTCGGCGACGGCGGCGGCCTGCTCAGCGGCGAGCGGCTGCTCGGAGCGCCGCGCGCAACCGGTCGAGGTTGAGCTCGAACGTGTGCTGCAGCCCCCAGTCGTTCGAGGTCAGCGCGACGATCCGCCCGACATCGATCTCGCCCTCGCCGCCGGCGCCCTGGCCGGCCGAGACGGTGTGGGTGCAGAGCAGCGCGTACAGATCGCGCTGGTCTTTCTCGTTGAGCTCGACGATCTGGAGCTTGGTCATCAGGACGTCGGCCGGCGGAAGGGTGTACGGGCGGACCGGGATCTGCTCGGCGAGCGGAAGCTCGTGGCACATCGAGAACGACTCCACGAACACGTCGATCTGACGGCCGTGCGACGGGTCGTCGTAGAGAAGCCGGTGGGCGCCGTGGAGCGCGTTGAACCGCTCCTGGGCGACGTAGCCGGCCTCGATCAGGAGCTTGTTGAAATCCGGCCGGTCGCGCTTGGCCAGGACGAAGTCGAGGTCCTGGATCGGACGCTCGAACGCCGGCGGCATCCGATCGGCGGCCAGCAGCCGGATCGCCATCCCGCCGATCAGCCGCGCCGCGATCCCCGCGCGGTCGATCGCGACGAGCAGACGCTGCGCCTCGGCGTTGATATCGGGCTCGATCGGCGTTGCGCGTTCGGTCACGGCGGCCATCATCCGACCACAAACTGATAGTCGGCGTGATCACTCTTCAGGTGCACGAGCACGCCCGAGATGCGTCCGGTGTGATAGTCGCTGCCGGGGTTGATGCACAGCGTCCGGCCGATCCGGGTCGCCCCGCGCGACTCGTGGACGTGTCCGTGCAGCGCGACCAACGGCTGGAACCGCTCGATCAGCTCGCGGACCGCGGTCGATCCCACCGGGATCATCACCGGCTGCCCGGCGGTCGCCACCACTCTGAGCTCCGCGTCGAGTTGCGGCGCGCTGTCGAGCAGCGAGTCGTAGGGCGGCACGTGCAGGTTGAAGATGCAGTGGCCCAGATCGTCCACCTGCGTCGCGAGCAGCTCGACGCGCCGGTACAGCTCGTCCTCCTCGAGCTCGCGCGGGGAGTCGAACGGCGTGATGTTCGAGTAGCCGAGCGAGATCATGCTGTAGGTGCCGAGGTCGATGATCCGCTCGTCGCACGCCTCGACCCGGGTGGCCCGCTCGATCGCGGTCTCGACGCCGGGCGGGTCGTCGTTGCCGGGCATCACGAAGCAGCGAACGCTCGGATCCTCGAGTCGTTCGTCGGCCAGCGCCAGCCACCGACCGAACGTGACGAGCATCACCTCGGCGAACCACGCCTCGCGCTCGTCCACGCTGAGCGCCGCCACTCGCTGCACCTCCTCGGCCGACATCAGGTGCGGATACATCCCGTTGGAGCGGATGCGGTGCTCGAGCTCCGCTCGCTCCTCGGGCGTCGCCGCTCGCTCGGGCTGGCCGAACAGCTCGGCGGTGACCACACCGTCGGACGCCTCCACCAGCGGGATCACCGCCTTGCCGGTGACATCGCCGCCCATCACGATCACCGGCGCCTCGTACACGCGCGGCGCGTGGAGGAACTTTCGCCACAGCACCTCGGTGCCGTGGATGTCAGAGGCGTAGTAGAGCCGGAGCGATCCGTCGCCCGAGGCCGACCCGCTGCGTCGTCTGAAGATCGGCATGCGCTACTCAGGCGGGAGCTCGCGATAGGTGAGCGACAGGTCGATGCCCTGTCCCCGCCGCACGGCGCGGGACACGAAGTAGATGCCGAACCCGACCGCGTAGACGGCGAGCGCCAGCCACAGCTTGCCCGGGTTCGCGCTGAGACTCGCGCCCGACCCCGGATCCCACAGCAGCACGGCGATCCCCCCGCCAAACCCGAGCATCGCGAGCACGCCGACGATGCTGAGCACCGGGATCCCGGCGAACCGACCGCCGTAGGGGGAGTTCTCGACCATCGCGCGGTGGCGGTAGGGCAGCACGACCGCGCCGAACGCGGTGACGAGCAGCGTCAGGGTCAGGCCGAGGAGCACCGACAGCGTGGAGAACCAGGTGGTGAACGCGTAGATCGCGGTGCTGGCGATCGCCAGCAAAGTAACGATCGCGATCGCGATCACCGGTGAGTGGGTCCTGGCGTCAACCTGTGACAGCCGTTCGGGCATGATCCGGTCGAACGACCACGCGAACATGCTGCGGCTGATCAGCACCATCGTCTGGGGCAGCCAGATGAACAGGCCCACGGTGAACCCGATGATGATCACCGCGCCTAGCACCCAACTGCCTGAGGCGATGCTCATGATCTCCGGATAGGCCGGCGCGCCCGCGACGAACCCGTAGTCAGACGGGGTCGCGAACCCGAGCATCCCGTTGAAGGTGTAACCGGTGACGTGCAGGTACGCCGGCAGCAGCAGCGCAAAGAAGATCACCGACACCAGCAACGCGCCGGGGATCGACAGCAGGTGGGTGCGCTTGCGCAGCCTGATCTCGCCGGCGAAGTAGTTACTCGCGTACAGGAACCCGAACACGTACCAGAACACCGACACCGATTTCAGCGTGATCGTGGTGTGGAATCCCGTCGGGGCGAAGCCGGCCTTCTTCGCCGACACCGCGAGCGCGGTGCTGGCGTGGTTCGTCCCCAGGTTGGCCGCGTAGTGGTTGAACTCCGACAGGAAGCCGGTCCGGCTCTGGAACAGGCCGACCAACACCGGGATGATGAACGTGCCGAGGATGTAGATCGCGAACGTGAACACCTGCAACCGCAGGAACAGGCGAAGCCCGCCCTTGATGAACAGGGCCGCGGACACCAGGACCGCGACCGTGCCGGTGATGAACAGCGCGTAGTCGTGAGAGAACCAGTCACCGAACGACAGCCATCCGCCCGAGCCGGTGAAGCCGGCCATCATCCGGCCGAACGCGCCGAACCCGTACGTCGTCATGTAGGTGGTGTAGAGGCCGTAGATCAGCGCCAGCCACACGCAGAAGCTGAAATTGGCGGCGAACCCGACCGAGGGGTGAAGCGAGCGGCTGTTGAACACGTAGTCGCCACCCGTCCGGGGCATGATCTGCGAGAGCATCGCGTACACGAATGCACCCGGGAGACCGAGCGCGGCCGCGATGAAGAACGACACGATCATGTTCGAGCCGAGGTACGAGAACCCGTACAGCAGCCACGCGAACGCGAACGACAGAGCGACGCTCGCCCACATCACGTTGTAGAAGAGTGCGTCGGACGTCCGAGCCTCGCGGACCAGGCCTGTCGCCTTGCGGGTGAACAGCCCCGGGGCGGCACCGCTGCTCATGGTTTCCGTAGTCATGTGCTGCCTCCTGTGACTGTCGTTGGCTAGCCGCCGGCGCCGGCGTGGAAGCTCATCGCCTCGAGTGCGATCCGACCGCCGAGCAGCGCGGTGCGGGGCGTCGGGTCGAGGCTTGGCGCGACCTCGACCACGTCGACCCCGAGCAGCCCGGGACTGCTCAGCCCGCGTACAAGCTCGATCGCCTCCCGGCTGGTGAGCCCACCCGGGGTGGGACAGCACGTCCCGGGAGCGTGGGCGGCGTCGAGGCTGTCGATATCGAACGACAGGTACGCGCCGTCGGTCCCGTCCCGGACCACCTCGAGCGTGCGCTCCACTGCCCAGGCGACCCCGCGCTCGGAGATCTCCTCGAGCCAGATCACGGTGATGCCGTGCTCGCGGCAGTAGGCGAGCTCGGTCCGCGGGTTCATCCAGCCCGAGATGGCGACCAATGCGATCTTCGCCGGGTCGAACCCCGCGTCGACCGCGCGCGTGATCGGGCAGCAATGGCTGAGGAGCTCGCCGCCGACGTCGGGCGCGGTGTCGAGGTGCGTGTCGACCAGGATCAGCCCCGGGTTGTCATGCACGGCACGGACCGCGCGCACCGCAGGGATCGTCACCGAGTGCTCGCCGCCCAGCGTCACCGGAATGGCGCCGGCACGGAGAATCTGCTCAAGGTCGGCCTGCGCCCGGTCGAACGTCCGCGCCGGGTCGCCAGGAATCACGTCGCAATCCCCGCAATCGACCGGGGACAGGGCGTCGGCCACGTCGAAGTCCAGCATCGCGTTGTAGGTCAGGAACTGGACTGAGACGTCGCGGATCCCGCGCGGGCCGTAGTTGGCGCCGGTGCGGCTGATGTTGGTGGCGTCGAACGGGATCCCATACACAGCCGCGCCGGCACCGGCCTCTCGCACCGCGTCCTCGCGCGGTGGCGCGTATGGGAAGCGCATGAACGAGCCCGCCAAGCCGGCGTGCAGCAGGCTTGTCCACATCGTCCGATCCACCGGTTCTTTCGCGGTCGACAACTTCCGCCTCCTTGTGGAAAAGCGCTTTTGCGGGTCGCGCAGCGCAGCCTTGCATAAGCGCTTTTGCATGTCAAGAGGGCGAACCGATACAGTCGCCCGCACCCATGGCCACCAGGGTGAAGATCGGCGACGTCGCCGCGGCGGCCGGCGTCTCCATCACGACGGTCTCGCACGCGTTGAACGGCAAGGGCAGGTTGCCCGAGACGACTCGCCGGCGCGTGCGCGAGGTCGCCGAGCGGCTCGGCTATCAGCCGAGCGCGCTGGCCCGCGGGCTGGCGGGTGGGCGCAGCGGGATGCTCGCGCTGACCGTGTCATCCGCCGACGACTTCACGTTGACGCTCGGCGACTACGACTACTTCATGCAGCTGATGACCGGCGCGACGTCGGCGGCGTTCGAGCGAGGCTTCTCGCTCACGCTCGTGCCCTCGAAGAACGGCGCCGACGTGCTCGCGCACCTGCCCCTCGACGGCACGATCGTCATCGACCCGGTTCCGGGCGACACGACGATCGACCTGCTCGAGCAACGCGGCATCCCGGTGGTGACGACCGGCCGGCGTCCCTCGGGCCGAGCCGACGGCTACTGGGTCGACAACGACCAGCGCGCCGGGACCCGCGCGATGATCGAACACCTCGCCGAGCAAGGAGCGACGCGGATCGCGTTGCTGACTCCCCCGCCGCTTCCGTCGTACACGATCGACGCGCTCGAAGCGTTCGAGGCAACCTGCGCCGAGCTCGGCCTGGAGGGGATCGTCGAGACGGTGACCGAGTCGATCAGCGAGAGCGGCGCCTATGCGGCCGCATCGCGGCTGCTCGACTCGGCCAAGCCGCCGGACGCGATCTACGGCGCGCTCGACCGGCTCGCGCTCGGCGCGCTGCTCGCCGCCGAGGCGCGAGGGATCCGCGTTCCCACGGACTTGCGCGTCGCCGGCTGTACCGACAGTCACGCCGCCCGGTCCTCGCGGCCGGCCCTGACCGCGCTGAGCCTGAACCCCGAGTGGATCGGCACCGAGGCGGTCGAGCTGCTGGTGACGCTGGTCGAGCGCGGCGAGGCGGCCGAGCCGCAACGGATCGTCCCGTTCGCGGTCATCCCGCGCGAATCCACCCGCGCCGCGACCCATAACTGAGCCCGCCACCCTGGAGCGGGAGGCGTCGATTCGGTTAGGCTCCGAGCAGAGGCACCCACCGACTCGGGGAGTGAAGAGAGATGCTCGATTTCGGGGCTACGTTCCTGCCGGACCCGCCGTCGCGGCGCTTCGTCGAGCGCGTCGTCCAAGCCGAGGAGCTGGGCTTCACGCACGGCTGGACGTATGACTCGCACATCCTGTGGCAGGAGGGCTACATCTTCCTGACGCAGGCCGCGATGGCGACGTCGCGGATCCACCTCGGTCACTGCGTCACCAACCCCGGCATCCGCGAGCCGACGGTGACCGCCAGCGCCTACGCGACCCTTCAGGACATCAGCGGCGGGCGGATGGAGTTGGGCATCGGCCGCGGTGACTCGTCGCGGCGGGTGGTGGGCCTCGAGCCGGTGCCGGTGGCCCGGTTCGAGCGGTCGCTGGAGATGATCAAGGACCTGATGAACGGGCGCGAGGTGGAGTGGAACGGCAAGACGCTGGAGCTCACCTGGGCGCAGGGTCAGCCGGAGATCCCGATGCACGTCGCCGGCTACGGTCCGCGGGCGCTGGGCGTCGCCGGTCGCGTCGGCGACGGCGTGATCATCCAACTCGCCGATCCCGAGATCACGAGCTGGATCATCGAGCGCGCCCGCGCGGCCGCGGTGGAGGCCGGCCGCGACGCCGACGCGCTGGCACCGATCGTGTGCGCCCCCGCCGTGGTCGACGCGGATCTGCCGCGCTGGCGTGAGGAGACGCGCTGGTTCCCGGCGATGGTCTCCAACCACGTCAAGGACCTGATCGCCCGATACGGCACCGACGGCGAGATCCCGGCGGCGCTGACCGAGTTCGCGCTGGCGGTGGAGGAGTACGACTACGCCGAGCACAGCCGCGTCGGCGCCAGCCACGGCCAGTTCATCAGCGACGAGATCTGCGACCGGTTCTGCCTGCTCGGCGACACCGACAGGCAGATCGCACAGCTCCGCGAGCTCGAGCAGTTGGGCGTCAGGCAGGTGAACCTCTACCTGATGACCTCGGAACTGGAGGAGACGATGGAGCGCTACGGACACGACATCATCCCGGAGTTCCAGGGCTCCACGATCGGAGGACGAGCATGAGCGTGCTCATCAAAGGCGGGCGGATCGTCACCGCCGCGGACGATTTCGTGGCCGACGTGCTGATCGAGGGGGAGACGATCGCCGCCGTTGGAACGTCGCTGGGCGCCTCAGCCGACCGCGTGATCGATGCGGCCGGCAAGTACGTGATCCCGGGCGCGATCGATCCTCACACGCACATGGAGATGCCGTTCGGCGGGACCGTCAGCTGTGACGACTTCACCTCGGGGACGGTGTCGGCAGCGTTCGGCGGAACCACCGCGCTAGTCGACTTTTGCCTCCAGTCGCCGGGCCAGTCAATCCCCGATGCGCTGGCGACATGGCACGAGAAGATCGAGCGCTGCCCGCCGGTTATCGACGTGGGCTTCCACCTGGCGATCACCGACCTCCACGACGGGGGCCGGTTGGAGGACGTCGCGCGCGTCCCGGACGAGGGGGTGACGAGTTACAAGCTGTTCATGGCCTACAAGGGCGCGATCATGGTCGACGACGAGACCCTGTTCCGCACGATGCAGGTGGCCGCGCGGAGCGGTGCGCTCGTGATGGTCCATGCCGAGAACGGTGACGCGATCGACGTGCTCGTCAAGCAGGCGCTGGCCGAGGGCAAGACCGAGCCGCGCTGGCACGCCGCCACGCGTCCGCCCGAGACCGAGGCCGAGGCCACCAACCGTGCGGTGAAGCTCGCGCACATCGCGGGCTGCCCGCTGTACGTCGTCCACGTCTCCTGCCAGGAGTCGGTCGAGCCTATTGCGGTCGCGCGGTCGCGCGGCTGGCGGACGTGGGGCGAGACGTGTACCCAGTACCTGTTCATCGACGAGACACGGCTGGAGGAGCCCGACTTCGCCGGCGCCAAGTACGTCTACACCCCGCCGCCGCGCGCGGCGGTCAACCACGAGCGCCTGTGGACCGCACTGCGAACCGGCGTCCTGTCGGTCGTCTCCACCGACCACTGCCCGTTCCGGTGGAAGGACCAGAAGACGCTCGGGCGGGACGACTTCTCGAAGATTCCCAACGGCGGTCCAGGGATCGAGAATCGCCTGCACATGCTGCACCACTTCGGGGTGCGAGAGGGTCGCCTGACGATGAATCAGCTCGTCGATCTCTGCTGCACCCAGCCGGCGCGGCTGTTCGGACTGTTCCCGCGGAAAGGGACGATCGTCGCCGGCGCTGACGCCGACATCGTCGTGTGGGACAGCGAGAAGCCACTCACGCTGTCGGCCGCGACGCACCACACCAACGTCGACTACAACCTGTTCGAGGGGACCGAGGTGATCGGCGCGCCGGAGGTCGTGCTCGTCCGCGGGCAGGTGATCGTCGATCACGACGAGCTGGTGGCCTCGCCCGGCGCCGGGCAGTTCGTCCGTCGCGCGCGGTTCGGCGAGCATCTGCCCACGCGACAGCGGACCGCGGCCTGAGCGCGGGACCGACACCGCCGATGGCCGCCGACGCGAGGAGAATGATCGCCGAGCTGCGCGAGCTCGCGGAGCTCACCGGAGACGAGCGCGGCGCCCAGCGGCTGGCCTGGACCGATACCTGGGCCCGAGCGCGCGAGTGGGAGCGCGGGCTGTTGGCGGACCTTCCGGTCAGCGTCGAGGTCGATGAGGCCGGCAATCTGTGGGCGACGCTCGAGGGCCGCTCGCCGGAGACCCTCGTCGTCGGCAGCCACATCGACTCCGTTCCGAATGGCGGCTGGCTCGACGGCTGCCTCGGCGTGCTCTCGGCACTGGAGGTGCTCCGCTCGCTGTCCGCCGGCGGCCCTCCCCCGCTCACGGTCAAGCTTGTCGACTGGGCCGACGAGGAAGGTGCCCGCTTCGGACTCAGCCTGATGGGCTCGATGGCCGCCGCCGGTCAGCACGATCCCGACTTCGTTCGCGGTCTGCGTGACGCCGGCGGCGTGTCGGCGGCCGACGCGCTCGCCGCCCATGGCGTCGATGTCGATCGGATGGGCGAGTCGCGCTCGCGGCTGAGCGATGTCGTCGCCTACATCGAGCTGCACATCGAGCAGGGCCCCGTGCTCGAGGCGCGCGACCTGCCGCTCGCGGTGGTCACCGGCGTGTACGGAACCGAACGGTGGTCGGCCAGGTTCACCGGCCAGGCGTCCCACGCCGGCTCGACGCCGATGGACCAGCGACGGGACGCACTGGTGGCCGCGGCGCGACTCGCGCTCGAGGTCCGCGAGTTGGCGCGCACTCGCGGCGGGGTCGGCACGGTCGGACGGATCGACGCCGAGCCCGGAATCCCGACCGCGGTGGCCGGCGTGGCCACAGCGCTCGTCGACCAGCGCCACGTCGACGCCGACGCGCTCCGGGACCTGCACGAGCGGGCCGAGAACGCGAGCCGCTCGATCGCCACGGAGGAGCGCGTGGACGTCGAGTGGTCGCCGCTGTTCCGGGTCTCGCCGATTCACTTCGACGCGGATATGGTCGCCGCGGCGAGCGCGATCGTCACCGACCTGCAGGGAGTCGACGCGCGGCTGCCGAGCGGGCCGTTGCACGACGCCGCGCGCGTGGCCGAGGCGGGCGTGCCGACCGTGATGCTGTTCGTGCGGAGCAAACGCGGCCTGTCGCACACCCGTGAGGAGGACACCGACGAGGCCGACCTCGAGCTCGCGCTGACCGCGCTCGAGCGGCTGGTCAGAGGCGAGCTCGAGCGGCGCGGCCCGTAGAACCGATGGATTTCGGCTCCCACTCGTATCTATAGCCCCAAAAGGACGAGAAAGGAGCCCGGTGAGAACTGATGACAGCGCCCTGCTGCTGGCGGCCCAGGCCGGGGATGAGCGCGCGTTCGGCCGCCTATTGCACCGCCATCGCGACGGGCTCGAGCTGTACTGCGTTCTGATGATCGGCGATCGCGATACGGCGGGGGATTTGGTGGCGGCGGCGATGCTGACTGCTTGGCGCGAGCGAGGGCTCGCTTGTCCCCAGACCGCCGCCGAGATCTGGCTCTACGGGGTCGTTACCCGCGAGTGCTTTCGGGCGATGCCATGAGCGAGGGGATCGAAGAGCGCCTTCTTTCGGCGGCCGCGCAGGCCCGGGACGAGGGCGCCTTCCGTGAGCTCGTCGAGCCGCACCGCCGGGTGCTGCATGCTCACTGCTATCGGATGCTGGGCTCGGTCCAGGATGCCGAGGATGCGGTGCAGGAGACGCTATTGCGGGCGTGGCAGGCGCTGGCAAGGTTCGAGGGGCGCAGCTCGCTGCGTTCATGGCTGCACTCGATCGCGACGAACGTATGCCTGCGCATGATCGAGCGCCGGCCGCCTCGGATGCGGCCGCTCGACTACGGCCCAGCGTCGGACCCCCATGGCCCGCTCGGGCCGCCGCTGGTCGAGTCGACATGGATCGAGCCGTACCCCGACGGTGAGCTCGGCGTGGAACAGGGGCTCGCCGGACCGGAGGCGCGGTACGCGCAACGGGAGGCGATCGAGCTCGCGTTCATCGCCGCGGTGCAGCACCTGCCCCCACGCCAGCGAGCGGCACTGATCCTCCGCGACGTGCTCGGGTTCTCTGGCGCCGAGGTCGCGCAGGCGCTGGGCGCGTCGCCGGCGTCGGTCTACAGCCTGTTGCAACGCGCGCGCGGGACGCTCGACGAGCGCCTGCCCGAGCGCAGCCAGCAGGCGACTCTTCGCTCGCTCGGCGATGAACAGCTCAGCGCGGTCGTGAACCGCTACGTCGAGGCGTGGGCGCACAGCGACGTCGATGCGCTGTTCGAGCTGCTCACCGACACGGCGACGCTCGCGATGCCGCCGACGGCCAGCTGGTTCCACGGCCGCGACGCGATCGCCCTGTTCCTGGGCGCCGGCGCGCTCGACGGCACGCGAAACTGGCGGCTGCTACCGACGTCCGCAAACGGCCAGGTGGCGATGGGCGCGTACCTGCTCGACAGCTCGGGCGCATACATGCCCTACGGCATCACGGTGCTGACTCTCGACGGAGACAGCGTCGACGAGATCGACACGTTCCGCGATCGGTCGGCGCCCGCCCGCTTCGGCCTGCCCTCGCGCGCCTGACATCCCAGCCGGTTCAGACCGGCGATGGATTTCGGCATCCACTCGTATCTAAGAAAGTAAACGAGAAGGGAGCCGAAGGTGAACTCCACACCAGTAAGTGTCAAGCGCTGGCGCGCGTTCGCGCTGTTGGCGGTGTCGTACTTCATGACGATCATTGACCTGACGATCGTCAACGTGTCGCTGCCGACGATCGGACGCGACCTGCACTTCTCTGAGACGAGCCTGCAATGGGTGGTTACGGCGTACGCGCTGACGTTCGGGGGCTTTCTCCTGCTCGGCGGGCGTGCCGCCGATCTACTCGGCCGCCGCCGTGTGCTGATGGCCGGGCTTGCCGTGTTCACGGCTGCGTCGCTGGCGTGCGCGCTCGCGACTGACGAGGCCTTCCTGATCGCCAGCCGCGCGTTCCAGGGATTGGGCGCCGCGGTGATGCTCCCGGCCGCGCTGTCGGTCGTGATGAACATGTTCGCCGAGGGCGCCGAACGCAATAAGGCGCTTGGGATCTGGGGCGCGCTCGGCGCCGGCGGAGCGACCGTCGGGCTGATCGCCGGCGGACTGCTGACCCGCTACGCCGGCTGGCAGTACATCTTCTATCTGAACGTCCCGATCGGCGTGGCGGCGCTGGCGCTGGTGCCGCGGATCGTTCCGGACAGCCGGCTCGCCACGACGCGCCGGCAATTCGACGCGCTCGGCGCGATCATGGGCACCGTCGGACTGGTCGTGCTCGTGGACGCGATCGCGCAGGCGCCGCAGTACGGCTGGGGCGCCACGAGGACCGTCTCGCTGCTGGCATTGTCGGTGGCGCTGCTCGTCGGCTTCCTGCTGGTCGAAAGGCGCGTCGAGTCGCCGGTGCTGCCGCTGTCGATCTTCCGGATGCGCACGCTGTCAGGCGCGAACGTGGCAGGGCTCTTGCTCGGCGGCAGCTTCTACGCGTTCATCTTCATCGGCACCCTGTACATGCAGCAGGTGCTGCACTACAGCGCGCTTCAGACGGGGATCGCGTGGCTGGCCGCGTCGCTGACCTCGATTGCGCTCGCCGGCCTGTCACAGGCACTGGTCACGCGTGGCGGCGCGAAGATCGTGATGACGATCGGGATGACGCTGATCGGCGCGGGTGTGATTTGGGCGACCCAGGTGCCTGTCCACGGGCACTTCGTCGCGAACCTCGCCGGCCCGTTCCTCGTCGCCGGCGCGGGAACCGCGTTCGCGTTCATCCCGATCTCGATCGCCGCGCTTGCCGGCGTCACCGAGCACCGAGCCGGCCTCGCGTCGGGACTTCTGAACACGTCCCAACAGCTCGGCGGAGCGATCGGAATCGCGATCGCCTCGAGCGTCGCCGCCGGCCACACCAACGCGCTGCTTCACGCCGGAGCGGCCACACCCGCGGCCCTGACCGGCGGCTTCCAGACCGCGTTCTGGGTGCTCGGCGCGATCGCGTTGATCTCGCTTCCGCTGATCCTCGTGCTCGTCCGCCGCGACGAACTGGCGGACGCCGTGAACAAGACGGCGGTTTCGGAACCGCGGGCCGCGCTCGCCGCGGCGAACTGACGGTCCTCGCAGAAAACGACCAACACCAACCCAGGAGATACGACCATGTCAACGATCAACGACCTTTCGAACCAGACCACGGTCGTCGTCGGCGCGAGCCGCGGCCTCGGCCGCGGGATCGCCACCGCACTCGCCCAAGCCGGCGCGCCGGTTATCGCCGTCGCCCGTACCGAGGCGCCGCTCGCCGAGCTGGCGGGTGGCGTGCGCGGGATCCAACCGGTGGTCGCGGACGCCGCCGACGCGACGGCGCCAGACGGCCTGCTTCACCGGTATGACCCGCAGACGCTGGTTCTGGTCGCCGGCGCCACGCCGTTCATCGCCCCTCTCCAGCAGCAGACGTGGGAGACGTTCTCGGTCAACTGGCACACCGACGTCAGGATCGCGTTCCACTGGCTGCGCGAGGTACTGCTGAAGCCGCTGCGGCCGGGCAGCAGGGTGGTCGTGATCAGCAGCGGCGCCGCGGTGCAAGGGTCACCGCTCAGCGGTGGCTACGCCGGCGCGAAGGCGACCCAGCGGTTCATCACCGCCTACGCTCGCGATGAGGCACAACGCGCCGGCCTCGACATCACGTTCACCGCCATCCTGCCCCGGATCACGCCGCTGACCGACCTCGGCCGCCCGGCGGTCGAGGCGTATGCGGCCCGCCGCGGTCAGTCCGTCGAGGAGTACATCGATCAGTTCGGCGCGGTCCTCACGCCGGAGATCGCCGGCGCAGCTGTGCTCGAGCTGGTGTTGGCGGAGGCCGCCGCCGTTGCCCCGGCCTACCTGCTGACCGGCGACGGGTTGAAAGAGCTTGCCTGATCCAGACGTAGGCAGGTCGTTCCTATCGCGTCGTATCACCACCGGGCCACCCTTGCTCTAACTTGACGCACGCGCATTCACCTGCCTCCCGGGATCCGCTGCTTGAGCGATGAGCAGGATTGATGAGCTTTCTCCCGCGAAGCGGTCCATCTGACCTTGCGGTAGTGCGTCAACTCAGAGACACTGTGTACGGGGGACGTTCCGATTGAACGAAGAAGTTGCCAGCACCCGGGGTGGATCGACGACGGCGCCAAACCCGCCGCTGAAGGTTTTCATCAACTATCGGCGAGTTGACTCGTCGGGAGACGCGCGTCTCCTGTACGAGTTGTTGGCTCAGCGTCTTGGCGCTGACAACGTCTTCCTCGACGCAGCCAGCCTTAAGCCGGGCATGGATTGGCTCCAGGAGATCGACGCTCACGACTCCACGTGCGCCGCGTTCCTCGTGCTGATCGGATCGCGATGGGAGGAGAGCTTCGCCGATCGGAGCAGCGTCGGCGGTCCCTCGCCCGACGTCGCTCGCCGCGAGATCGAGTTCGCACTGAGTCGTGAGTCGGGGGTGAGCGTACTGCCCGTTCTCATCGATGACGCGCCGATGCCGGCGGGCGAGAAGCTACCGCGATCGCTGAGACGGCTTGCGTCGATTCAGGGCGTCCAATTGCGTCACTCGACCTTCGACAATGACCTCGACCATCTAGTCGACGTATTGAGCCAGCTACCGCCTACGATGCCCACACCCCCGCCCGCGCCTTCGCCCGCCCCGCCGGCTCCTCAGCCGGCGGTCGATGACGACCGAACCGCCCGCAACGGTGCGCCCGACCAAAGGCATTACCGTCGCCTCCTTCGGTACATGGTCGACGAAGCCTCGGTTGTGGTCCTTCTGGGGTCGCGGGCGAACAGCAACTCAGATCAAGGCGCGGGCCCGCGCAACCGTCCGCCGAGCGCCCGGGAGCTCGCCGTCGAACTCGCCCGCCGTTTCCAGCTCTCGCCGTCCCCCGACGACCTCGCGTTGGTCGCGCAGCAGATCTGCGTCACCTCGGGCCGACCCGATCTCTACCGGACGCTGCAACAGCTGTTGCCGGTCGAGCCCGAGCCCGGTGCCGTACATCGCTTTCTCGCGCGGTTGCCCGCGCAGATCGAGCGCCTCACGTCCGAACAGCGATATCCGTTGATCGTCACCACGAACTTCGACTCCGCACTCGAGCGTGCGTTCGACGCCGAGCAGGAGCCGTACGACCTGGCGGTGTACATGGCCACGGGTGACGACGAAGGCAAGTTCGTGCACCTCCCGTTCGAGGGCAACGCCAATGTAATTCTCTCGCCTAATGACTATCTCAAGTTCCCTATCGCCGAGTTTGGGGAATTGACACGGACGGTGATCGTGAAGATCCACGGTGCTGTCGACGGGAGCCTGGGCGAGTATCGCTGGCGACAGAACTACCTCGTCACGGAGGACCAGCACATCGAGTACCTGAGTCGCAGTCGGATACAGAGCCTGATCCCGGTCCAGATCCTGGACAAGCTAGTGAACAGTCATTGGCTGTTTCTGGGTTATCCGATGGCAGACTGGGCGCTGAGAGTCTTCGTCAATCGGGTGTGGCAAGGGCAACAACTAGCGTCGCGGTCCTGGGCGGTGGAAGAGGATCCGGGCCCGCTCGAGGATGATTACTGGAGTCACGTAGGTGTTGAGATGGTGCCGTGCGCGCTGGCAGACTACCTCAGCGGCTTAGAGGGGCACCTGAGCTCACATGGTGACACCGGACCCTGAGCGCGGGCGCCATGACCGCCTTGGCTGACGTCACCGCGGAGTCGCCCTACGTTGGCCTGAGTTACTTCACCGAAGCCGAGTCCGACTTCTTCGTCGGCCGCGATAGCGAGCGGCAGATCATCGTCGCGAACCTCAGATCCTCCCGTCTCACGCTCCTGTACGCAGGGAGCGGGGTCGGCAAGAGCTCACTGATCCGTGCCGGCGTCGCCGCCCGGCTGAGCGATTTCGGAAAGCGTAGCCTCGAGGGGCGCGGGAGCGCCGGCTACGTCCCCGTGGTGTTCAGCAGCTGGCGAGACGATCCCGTGGAGGACCTCATCGGCGAGATCGAGGCGGCGCTCGGCGCGTACGCCCCCAACGGCGCCGGCGCCGTCACGCTGCCGCGCGGCTCGCTCCCCGAGGCCATGGCGGCCGCCACCGCGGCCGTGGACGCCACGCTGTTGATCATCCTGGACCAGTTCGAGGAGTACTTCCTCTACCGGCTCCGCGAAGCACACGGGGGCGCGTTCGCCGACGAGCTCGCGCGGTGCATCAGCCGCAGGGATCTACGCGCCAACTTCCTCATCGCCGTCCGCGAGGACGCATACGCCGGCGTCGGGCAGCTGTTCAAGGGCCGTGTCGAGAACGTGTACGGCAACTTCCTCCATCTCGACTACCTCAACCGCGCCTCCGCCCGGGAAGCGATCGAGGAGCCGATCACGCGTTTCAACGACAAGCACCCCGATCTCGATCGCGCCTCGATCGAGCCCGCTCTCGTCGAGACCGTGCTCGACGAGGTTCGGACCGGCCACGTACGCCTCGAGCACACCGGACGCGGCGCGGTCGCCCCAAGTAATGGGCAGGCCGCGGCGGCGGAGAAGATCGAGACGCCCTACCTCCAGCTCGTGATGACCACGCTGTGGGAGCGCGAACACAGTGCCGGCTCCCACGTGCTCCGCCTCTCGACACTAAAAGAGCTCGGAGGCGCTCAGGAGATCGTCCGTAATCACCTGAACGCCGCCCTTGCCGGACTGTCACCCGCGGAGCGAGACACCGCCGTCGACGTCTTTCATCAGCTCGTGACGCCATCGGGCACCAAGATCGTCCACACGATCTCCGACCTGGCGGCGTACACCAACCGCCCGCCGGACGTCGTCGCGAGCCTCGTGGAGAAGTTGAGTGGTTCGCAGCAGCGGATCCTCCGCCCGGTGCCGGCCGGCGAAGACGGAAAGCCGCGCGTGGAGATCTACCACGACGTGCTCGCGCCGGCTATCTTGGCGTGGCGGACCGAGCAGGCCGCGGAGCGCCTGCGGGTCGAGAAGCGCCAGGCGGAGCGGCGCGCACGCACGTTTTTTGTCATCGCGGCGAGCGCCGTCACACTGCTCGTCGTCGCCCTGGTCGCTTTCGTGTTCGCGGAGGTACAGCGCTCGCGGGCCCACAAAGCGCAGAATGTTGCCGAGTCCGGTCAGCTGGCGGCGCAGGCGCTGGTCGACTATCAGTCTGGCCCGCTGAGCCGCGGCCTGCTGCTGGCGGCCGAGGCCAATAAGACCGCCGACACCGCACAAGCGCGCGGCGCGTTGATCGGCGGGCTCGTCGAGGCTCAAGGGATGGTGGCTGACCTCGATGGCGGTACGGGCGCCGTCAACAGCGTGGCCTTCGATCCTCGCGGTGATCTGATTGCGTCAGGTACCACGAATCAGGCGGTCGTGCTTTGGAATCTCTCAACTGGGAGACGGGTGCGCACGCTTGAAGGCCGCCACGGGGCGGTCGAAAGCGTCGCCTTCAGCGCCACCGGCACCACACTGGCATCTTCGAGTGACGACGGCGCCATCGTTGTATGGAACGTCGACACCGGCCGGCCAGTCCGGACGCTCAGGTCAACCGACGGTGCAATCTACGATGTCGCTTACAGTCACCAAGGGTCAACGCTGGCGTCGGCTTCGGCCGACGGGGGGGTCACTTTGTGGGATACCACCACGGGACAGCGGTTGCAGACGTTCCGTGGTCCCGCTTTGCACGCCACCGCGGTCGCGTTCAGCCCGGACGGTCGAACGTTGGCATCCGCGGCGGCCGACGGGTCAGTCGTCCTCTGGGACGTCGCCTCAGGCGCGCGACGGCATGTCCTCCGTGGCCACGACGGCGGGGTCAACGCCGTGGACTTCAGCCCCGACGGCACGACGGTCGTGACGGGGAACGCCGACGGGTCGCTCGGGCTGTGGGCCGCAGGAAACGGGACGTTCTTGGGCGCAGTGCACCCTGGGGTCGGGACTTCGCCGGCGGTCACGAGCGTCGCTTTCAGTTCGGATGGCACAACGGTCGTCTCCGGCAGCGAGGACGGAAGCGTCCGGTTGTGGGATGCGAGTTCCGGCCAGTTGATGCGCGTACTCCACGCCAGCGCTCAAGGCGTTCAGAGCGTCGCGTTCGCCCCCGGCAGTCATGTCATCGCATCCGGGGGGAACGACGGATCCGTGATCGTGTGGACTGCCCGAGCGGGCGCGGGGGCGCGAATGCTCAAAAGCACGCACGGCCTCATCTCGAGCATCGCCTACAGCCCTCGCGGCAATTTCCTCGCGTCAGCCAATCAGCACGGCACGGTCGGTCTTTGGAATCCGGGCACAGGGCATCAGACCATTCTCCGGGGTCACACTGGCGTCGTCGAAAGCGTTGCATTCAGCCCCAGTGGCAGCGCGCTTGCTTCCGCGGGGGCTGACGGCTCGGTCATCGTGTGGAACGTCGCAACCGGGAAACGCGAGCTGCAAGTCGATGTCGGCAAGGGCAATCTCCTGTATGGGGTGCAGTTCAGCCCGAGTGGTCGCACGTTCGCCGCCGGCAGCTCGCGCGGTGACGTGTATATCTGGAACGCCACGAGCGGCACCCTGCTCCATGACCTCTCAGGGCATTTTGCGCCGGTGCACGCGGTGGCATTCTCTCCAGACGGAACGATGCTCGCCGCGGCGAGCGGCGACGGATCCATCCTCATTTGGGATCCCCGCGATGGAAGGTTCCTGCGAACACTGGTCGGCCACACCGCGCCGGTCACAAGCGTTGCGTTCAGCCCCGATGGAAGCACCCTCGCCTCGTCGAGCGATGATGACACCGTCATGCTGTGGGACGCCAGGACCGGCGAGCAGGAGGGCGAGCCGCTGCGCGGCCACCAGGGGCCGGTCAACGACGTCGCGTTCAGCCCGCGCGCGCGGACCTTGGCCTCCGCAAGCGACGACCAGACGGCGATCATCTGGGACCTCCGCACGCGACTGGGCGAGCCGCTCGCAGGGCACGACAACGTGGTGTCGAGCGTGGCGTACAGCCCCGACGGCCGGACACTGGCGTCGGCTGACTCGTCCGGCACGATCTTGCTGTCTCCTGCGCTTCCGGCAGTCAGCAATCCAGCGCCCATCTACGAACGCTTGTGCACCGTCGCTCGCCGCAACCTGACCCGAGCGGAATGGCGCGATTTCATACCTGGGCAAAGCTACCGGAAGATCTGCCCTGACTACCCGTAGCGGCTAGCACTCTCCGGCAGCGCATCACGACCCGGGCGCGAGACTAACCTGGACGCTGAACGTTAGCCCGTCCGTGCTCGTCGTCACGTTCACCAGGGGTAGGCGGACCGTCACTCCGTTGCACGAGTTGAATGCCACCTGCACGACGTCCATGGAGCCCGAGGGCGTGGCACTGACCGCCTGCGAGATACCATCAACCTCAGCTCCCGGCGCTCCTCCACCCGAAGGCACGGTGGTGGTGAACGTCAGGGTGTCAGTGACGCACGGTCCGAGCGGAGCAACCGTGATCGTCAGGTATCGGGCCGACAGGTGCCGCACGGTGGACGTGTATCTCTTTGTCACGCCATGGGGATTCAGCGGCGCGGCCGCGAACCCGCTGCTAACGTCGGCGTAAGACCCGGTGATCCACGGCGCCTGCCAGGCACTGGTCAGGTCCTCGAGCTCGTACTCCTGAAGTTCAGTCGCCAACGATGAACCGTCCGCGCCGATGACGTCCTCGAGGGCTTGGTCCATCTGCGACGTGTTGGGCTGTTGCTGGATCAACGCCTCCTCCCTGGCCTCGAGTTGGTAGACCACGGTTGGCCCGAATCGCTCGGCGAGATGCTGGTAGAAGCGCCACTGATCCCAAGCACCCGCGCTCGGACAGCTCTGATTACAGTCAAGTGGCTGATCCAAGGCCGGCACGCCGACAGGGTCTTGTAGGTAGCTGTCGGCTGCCCAAGTGGCGGCGGAGAACCGTAAGCCCGGGAGCTCCTGCGGCCCGTCCCGCCCCACGGCGTCACTGAGCACGTAGAAGAGATCCCAGGCTACGGCCTGCGCGTTGAACGTCGGCGGCTTAAGGACGATGAAGGCGGCGCTGGGATGCCCCGGCGCCGGGACGGTGCTTTGGCCGGCCGGCGGTGCGACATCAACGACATTGGTGCCCGAAAGTTTGGTCTCGATGTATATGTCGACCTTCCCATCGCCGTCATCGACGTACGAGGGCATTCCGAGCGTCGTCGTGTAGTAGGTGTACGCGCCCTCCGCCTCCGTCAGTAGCGACGAGACGGCCGCATCAGTAGTGTGGTCGGGCAAGTTCGGATCGGTCGTGTAGTGGATCGCGAAGTGAGCCGAACTCTGTTGCTGCGTGACGTCCGCCGGGATCCCGCGCCCGAAGGGCGTGGAGATGCACGGGATGATGTTGGGCGATGGTGCCGGCGCCTGGTAGTCCAACGTAGCCAGGAACTTGCCGTGAAGGGTCCAGGTCGCCTGATACGTACCGGCGCCCTGGTCTGGGACGCACATGACGCCAGAACGGCGAAATCCGCCTGCCCCGGGGCCGCTGAAGGGGTACGAGGTCGACAGGACTCCGTTCTGGGGACCTTCGGTCGCCAGCGCGTATTGATCGGCGACCGGCTGACGCGCCAGCAGCGTGTAGGTCACGTCGGGGCTCGATACCGACTGCCCGTGCACCTGCTCGACGTCAGCGGAGCCTTGCACGACCGCGCAGTACGAGCTCGTCACTCCCGGCGCCGATGAGCAGTGATAGGAGATGCTCTGAGCCGCCGCGAGATCGAAGCTGAGCGGAGCCCCGTTCCCCCGCGTGGTCACATCCCCGGAATTGTCAGTGACCATGGTTCCAAGACAGGTCTCGGTCGTACTCCAGCTGGCTATCCCTGCTTTTGCGACCGACGCCAACACGCCGTGCTTGAGCTTGCCATTTGACACGGTCTGGTTCTTGGTGGGTTGCTTCCAGTGGCCCTGGGACACCGTCAGGTTGCCGTGTTGGATCGCCGGAGCGGGCTTTACGCTGGCTGCGCCCGCCTTTCCACACTTGGCGAAGTTCCCGCCGACGAGCTTTACCTCTACCGTCCCGTGCTGGCCTGGCGGCTGGCTCACCTGAAACCTGCCCCCCTGGAAAGCGGCGATGGCGGTGCCGCCGGCCCGATTAGTCGCTGCGGTTACGCGGACAGTGCCGTGCCGGCTATCGATCACCGAGCGGATCGGAACGACCTGCGGCGAGCCCAAACGGGCGGGCTTGGCCCCCGGGGGCGAAACGAAGATTCGGCCGGCCACGGGCGCTACGCGCACGGTCGCGCCGAGCTGCGGCCCCGCTGCCGCTTCCGCGGTCGCGATAGGTCCGAGCATTGCGCCCACCACGGCGACGCCCGTTGCCAGGACGGTGAATCCCACACGAAGCCGCCGAGCAGCCATTGCAATCCCCAATCTCGGCCCCCCTCACCACACGCAGTCCCCAACGCGAATATAACTGTTGGCCCCCCGTTTGGCAACAGGGCCGCCTCGAACTCGCTCCACTGCAGTATGTCCGAGAACGAATACGGCCGGGATGGATTGGCTCGCCGGCAAGCCCGGCCGCCGGCATGCGCAGCGCAATGGTCGCCCTGCACCCGCCACGGACGTCGCTAGCCCGGGATCAGGCCGAGCTGCTTCATCTGGGAGAACACGTCGACGACGCCCCAGGTCTCAGCAATTCGGCCGCCTGCGAACCGGAAGATGAAGATCTCGTTGTACTTAACTGATTTGCCGGTCGGTGGGAGGCCCATGTATTCACCCTCATGAGTACCGGTAACCGAATTCCTGCCGACGACCTTGTCCCCCTCCGCGATCAGATCCTCGACGATGATGTCGAGGTCGGAAAAGACCCGATGGAGCCTCGCGAACACCTCCTTCAGCGCCTGCGCCCCGGTCGCGCCGATGGGGAGAGGGGTGCGGATCACCGCGTCCGGCTCGACGAGCGCGTCGATCGTCTTCGAGATGACCTCCGCATCGCCCGTGTTCATGGCGTCACAGAAGCGCCGGAACGTTTCCTTGTTCCTGGTGGTCAACGCTGTCGACATTTGGCGCCTCATTCCTGCGGCAGCTGCCGGTGCGAACCGTCAGCGACCAAGCGAGCGTCGCCTTCCTCCCTGGCGGGCACCAGGCGTCCGTTGACGACCAGTTCGCTGCGTGGCGAGATCATTCCGAGTGGGCTCCACGTCATCCCGAGTTCACGATGCCGAGCAGTGGTGACCGCCTCGATCTCGAGCTGCCCGCCGGCCTGGTGGACCCGCACGTCGAGTTCGAGCGGGATCGACTGGTCGCGGGCGAACAGGGACCCTCGCACTCTCAGCGTGTCGCCCTGCAGGACGACCGAGTCCGACGCGAAGCGGACCTCCGGCTGGTTCTCGGCGTCGAAGAAATCGGCCGAGCGCAGGTGCTCATCGCGCTTGCGGTTGCCGGTCTGCACGCTTGCGGGGTTGATCGTCAGCTCAATCGCCGGGTCGGCGCTCATGTCGAGCCGGCCTTCGTACTGGTCGAAGTGGCCTTTGACCTTGCTCAAGCCCCAGAAGTGCCCGGTCTGAAACTCCACGCTCGAGCGCTGCGGGTCAAGCTCCCAACGCCCGGCGAACGTCGTCTCGGCGCGATTGCTCATAGTTGTCTCCTTGGTTGGTGACACCGGCCCTGTTCGCCGGGTCATTACTCAAATGACACGCGGCACGAGGAGGATGTGACCGGAGACGATGTGGGCGCCCGGGAATCGCCCGGGCGACGAGTCGTTACATGTCTCAGCTCAGTGCGCCGCTTCCTGCGCGCGCCGCGGCAGTTTCCAGCCCGGGCGGACGAAGTGGCACGTGTAGCCGTTGGGATAGTGCTCGAGGTAGTCCTGGTGCTCGGGCTCGGCCTCCCAGAACGGTCCGGCCGGCTCGACCTCGGTTACGACCTTACCCGGCCATAGGCCGGAGGCGTCGACATCGGCAATCGTGTCCTCGGCGATGCGGCGCTGCTCGTCGTCGACGTAGTAGATGGCCGAGCGGTAGCTCGCGCCGACGTCGTTGCCCTGGCGGTTCTTGGTCGTCGGGTCGTGAATCTGAAAGAAGAACTCGAGCAGGTCCCGGTAGGAGATGCGGTCCGGGTCGAACAGGATCTCGATCGCCTCCGCGTGCGAGCCGTGGTTGCGGTACGTCGCGTTTGGCGTGTCGCCGCCGGTGTAGCCAACTCGCGTGCCGGTCACGCCATCAAGCTTGCGGACCAGATCCTGGACCCCCCAGAAGCACCCGCCCGCAAGGATCGCCTTCTCGGTTTCAGCCATGTCTCTGCTCCTCTTCGTCGTGGTTCCGCGCTCGCGCTGCACATATGTTGACAACCCGGAGACGCGGGGTCGTCTCAGAAGGGCTCGACGAGCGCCGCTGATCGCAGATCTGATCCGGCGAGGCGGCCCTGCTCCTCTCCACCCCAATTTTACACCCCACACTGGGCCTTCATGAAGGCCCGGTTCATGCCGCATAATCGCCCGCCGCAAGCCAGAACCTAGGGGAATGGAGCAGCGAAATGCGGGCGTTTTTCTCGATGTATACGACGGGCGGGCAGCTATGACCGAGCTTGCAGTGGTGATCGCCGGTGGAGGGCCGACGGGGATGATGCTGGCGGCTGAGTTGGCGCTGGCGAGGGTGGACGTGGCCGTCGTCGAGCGGCGTCCCGATCACGTGCTCGCCGGCTCACGGGCCGGCGGTATCCACTCGCGCACGATCGAGGTACTGGATCAGCGTGGGGTCGCTGATCGGTTCCTCGCGGAGGGTCAGGTGGCTCAGGTGGCGACATTCGCCACGACCGTGCTGGACATGAGCGACTTCCCGACCCGTCATCCGTACTCGCTCGGGATCTTCCAGAACCAGATCGAGCGGATCATGGCCGCCTGGATCGCCGAGCTGCCGGTGCGGATCGATTACGGACGTGAGGTGGCGGGCTTCACGCAGGACGACGCCGGCGTCGACGTCGAGCTTTCCGACGGCCAGTCCCTGCGGGCGCAGTATCTCGTCGGGTGCGACGGTGGACGGAGCGTCATTCGTAGAGCAGCCGGCATCGATTTCCCGGGGTGGGATCCGACGAAGAGCAACCTCATCGCCGAGGTCGAGGTGACCGAGGAACCGCCGCGGGGCGTCCGCCACGACGCCATTGGCGTCCACGGCCTGCACAGGCTGGAGGATGGGAGGACGGTGCGGGTCGTCGTGACCGAGCGGCAGCTCGGGCCTAGCAGCGAGCCGACCCTGCGCGATCTCAGCGAGGCGCTCATCACGGTGTTCGGCACCGATTTCGGGATCCACAGCCCTACGTGGATCTCCAGGTTCACCGACATGACGCGACAGGCCGCCGCCTACCGCGCCGGACGAGTCCTCCTCGCCGGCGACTCGGCGCACGTGCACTATCCGGCGGGCGGACAGGGCCTCAGCCTCGGTGTGCAGGATGCGGTGAATCTGGGATGGAAGCTGGCGCAGGTGGTCAATGGGACCTCCCCGGACAGCCTCCTCGATACCTACCACGCCGAGCGCCACCCGGTCACTGCCCGCGCACTTCGGTACACGATGGCCCAGGGAACGCTCCAGCGCCAGGACGAGCGGATCAAGGCCGTGACCGACATCGTGTCGGAGCTGATGAGCATGGACGAGCCTCGCAAACGGATCGCCGGGATGATCTCCGGGCTGGACATCCACTACGACCTCGGCGAGGGACATCCGCTGCTCGGACGCCGCATGCCCGATCTGGACCTCGTGACCGCCGGCGGCCCGCTCCGAGTGTTCGAGCTGCTGCACGACGCCAAGCCGTTGCTGCTCAACCTCGGTGAGCCCGGCGGCTTTGACATCACTTCCTGGGGCGACCGCGTCCAGCTGATCGACGCTGACTACGTCGGCCTGTGGGAGCTTCCGGTACTGGGCGCGATCACCGCTCCCACTGCCGTGTTGATCCGGCCCGACGGATACGTTGCCTGGGTGGGAGAGGGCACCGACCGGGGGCTCCCTGACGCGCTCGCCACCTGGTTCGGACCGCCGATGGCGGCGTAGCCGCGCGCCCACGCCACCGCCACGGACGGCGGCGAGTCCGGGAGCCCGGCGGCTAGCGCTCAGGCGGGGGCGTTGGCAACGTGCAGCGTGATCGGGGTCAGCGCATCGGTCGGCACGAGCAGCCGGAAATCGCTCCAGGGCACCCTCCGCCCGGCTGCGTCGGCCTCTACCCACACCCACAGCGGCCGATGGGAAGCGAACCCGCGCGGTCGCGGCGACACCTCGTAGCCGTTGATGCTCAGGGCCAGCTCCCGCGCCCAACGGGAGCGGTCGGCCCAGTCCTCGACTCGGAACTCGAACTGGGCGCTGGCCACGTCCTTGATGCTGATAAGGCTCGTACCCATAGCGGTCCGACGTACATCGGCACCGCACCGCCGGCACTCGCGGATAGAGCCGTCCGACCGGACGGTATGTCGGTACGTGCTGATCGCCACGTAGCCAGACGCCGACCTCCACCGGGCGCTCAGTCAGGTCGGGGCACGCCTTCTGCGCCTCGCTCAGCCGACCGGCGCGGCTCCGGCCTTGGCGCGCTGGAAGACCTCGGCGAGCTCCTTCATGTCTCCAGGCTTGCCCTCGAGCTTGAACGAGCCCCCTCGGGCGGTGATCTGCATGACGCCCGTCAGGCCCATGCGCTTGACCTCGAGCGAGTCCACCTCGGCAAGCGGGACGACGCTCAGCACGTCAGCGATCTCCTTGATTGCGCCCATCGCGCTGACCTTGACCTTCATCGTCACGAGGCTCGTCGGCGTGATGGCGACGGCGCCCGGGTTGCCGATCTCGATGCCGGCACCCTCCGCGCCCTTGTGCTGCTTGCCAGCCCAACGAGACCCGATCTCCCCGACGATCGCCCCGCCGCCGGACGCTGCTGTCGACGCCCCGCGAGGCTTGCCCCACGCCGCACCGAGGATCTCCTCATCCAACTTTCCTTTTGCGGCTTGGATGATCTGCTCTTGGTGCTTCGACATGTGGCCTCCTGATGGTTCGCGTGCACGGGCGAGTATCTCCGAACTGGACCCGGAACATCTGGTTCAGAGGCAGAGCGAACTGTCATCGCGGAGACCGAGCCCGCCGGGCCGAGGCATCAGCGGCGATGCTCGCTCTGTCTAGGCGCGCAGGTCCAGGCGCCAGTCGTTGCATGTCATGAAGTGCCCCTTCGGGAACTCGAACTCGCACGCCCCGAGCAACTCGAACCCGAGCTTGCGGCAGATCGCGTTCGACGGCGCGTTCTCGAGGTTCGGAAACGCATGCATCAAGCCGTGCTTCTCCTCGCGCCTGGCGAGCTCGATCGCCTGCGCGGTCGCCGCCACCGCGATGCCGCGGCCCTGGAACTCCGGCACGACCATCCAGCCGACCTCGTAGACCTGCTCCTCGCGCCACTCCTTCGTCCAGAACCCGACCGAGCCGACGCCCGCGCCGCTCGCCACCTCGACGATCTTGAACATGCGATCGCCGCCCTCCAGGCGCTCATACCGGCCCTGACGCTCACGCAGCTTGTCCGGGCTCTCAGGGCCGCCGAGATGCTCGGTCATCCGCGCGTCGCCCATCAACCGCTCAAGCAGCGGCAAGTCGCCGTTCCCCCAAGGCTCGAGGGTCACCGTCGCGCTCACCCCCACGAGCCTAGAGCCGATCGATCATCACGGTCGCGCCGATTGCTACCCCGAGGCGATGCCGCCGGTGGGGATCGGGCTGCGGGCGGCGGTCCGCGGGCTAGAGTCGCTGCCGAGTGTCGTTCACGATCGACGGGAACAGACGGGATGATCGCGACTCGGACGATGGCCGGCGCCGCTGAGCGGGCGCTGTGACCGAGCGCCTCCTGCGGGAGCTCGCGCCACAGGTCCTCGCTGCCGTCGCCCGGCGGCACGGCCGCTTCGACCTCGCTGAGGACGCCACCCAGGACGCGCTGATCGCGGCCGCGGAGCAATGGCCGGCCGAGGGCGTCCCGATGAATCCGCGCGGCTGGCTGATCGCGGTCGCCAGCCGACGGTTGATTGACGCGCTACGCGCCGAGACGTCGCGGACACGGCGCGAGGAGGTCGCGTTCGTCCAGGAGCCACCGCCCGGCGCCGACGTGCCCGACGAGGACGACACGCTGACGGTGCTCTTCCTTTGCTGTCATCCGGCGCTGTCGCCGCCGTCACAGCTGGCGCTGACGCTGCGCGCCGTCGGCGGCCTGACGACGCGCGCAGATCGCCGCCGCGTTCCTCGTGCCCGAGGCGACGATGGCTCAGCGCATCAGCCGCGCCAAGGCGACGATCGCTGACGCCGGCGCCCGCTTCGAACTGCCGCCCGAGGAGGAGCGCGCCGCGCGCCTTAGCGTCGTGCTGCACGTGCTCTACCTGATGTTCAACGAGGGCTACACCGCGACGTCCGGCGAACACCTGCAGCGCCGTGAGCTCGCCCGCGAGGCGATCCGCCTGACGCGGATGACACATGCGCTGCTGCCCGGGGACGGCGAGGTCGCGGGGCTGCTGGCGCTGATGCTGCTGACCCAGGCGCGCAGCAACGCACGCGAACGCTCCGACGGCACGCTCATCCCGCTGGCCGAGCAGGACCGCCTCAGCTGGGACGGTGCCCTGCTGGAGGAAGGAACCCAGTTGATCCAGCACACGCTGTCACGCGCGCCGCTCGGCCCGTACCAGCTGCAGGCGGCGATCGCCGCCGTACACGCCGAGGCTCCGACCGCTACCGATACCGACTGGCGGCAGGTGCTGAGGCTCTACGACCTCTTGCACGCGCTCGCGCCGAGCCCGGTGGTCACGCTCAACCGGGCCGTCGCGGTCGCGATGGTCGATGGCCCGCGCGCCGGGCTGTCCGCCCTCGACGTGCTGGACGGCGACGGCCGCGTCGCTTCGCACCATCGGCTCGCGTCCGTCCGCGCTCATCTCCACGAGATGGCCGGCGACACGCAGGCCGCGCTGGCTGGCTACGAGGATGCCGCCCGCCGCGCCGCGAGCATCCCCGAGCAGCGCTACCTGCAGGGCCAGGCCGAACGGCTGCGGGGCGATGTCGAGAACCCGCCGACGGCTCCGACCGTAGGGTGAACACCCCCCACTCACGAGGAGCAGCCCGATGCGTTACATCCTGCTGATCTACCAGAACACCGAAGCCTGGAACGGCCTCTCCCAAGAGGACAAGGACGTCTTCATGCACGCCGCCGGCGACATCGTCGAGGAGCTGTCCGCGACCGGCGAATGGGTCGGCGGCGAGGGGCTGGCCGACGCCTCGCAGGCACGGTCGACGCGCGTACGCGACGGCGTCGTCACCGTCACCGACGGCCCGTTTCTGGAGGCCAAGGAGGCGCTCGCCGGCTACTGCATCATCGACGCCGCGACCCCGGAGCGGGCGGAGGAGATCGCCGCGCGCTGGCCAGACGCCCAACATTGGGGTATGGAGATCCGCGCGCTGATGCACGGCGGCGGAGAGGAGGACTTGACCGATGCTCACCCTCTACGAACATCCCTTCGCGCTCTACTGCCAGAAGGTTCTGGTCGCGCTCAACGAGCAGGGCGTCGCCTACGACATCCTCGAGGAACAGCGTGACTTCAACCGCGCCGAGCTGGCCGAACTGTGGCCGCCGGCGTCGATCCCGGTGCTACGCGACGGCGACCAGATCATCGGCGAGACGTCGATCATCATCGAGCACGTCGCCGGCGCGCAACTGGTGCCGTCTCTGGAAGCCCGCAAGTGGGACCGCATCTGCGACCAATACATCTCCGACGCCGTCCAGGCGATCGTGTTCGACACGATCGAGGAGCGCTTCGACGAGCGCGCCGTCGCCCATGCGCAAGGCCGGCTCGACATGGCCTACGGCATGCTCGAGACGCAGCTCACCCAGCACGAGTTCCTCGCGGGCGACACGTTCACGATCGCCGACTGTGCCGCCGCCCCGGGCCTGTTCTACGCCCTGGCGATTCACCCGTGGAGCGAGGACACCCACCCGCAGCTGACGCGCTACTACCGGGCGCTGGCACACCGGCCGTCGTTCGCCAAGGTGATCGCGGACGCGAGGCCCTACCGGCACCTGTTCCCGCTGCCCTGGCCGGCCGACTTCGACCGCTACCACTGACGCCCGACGACTCCCGCTCGTCCCGCGCTGCGCCGAGCGCGAGTCGGGCCCGTGGCCTCATTCACGTGAGGAGGATCCGCGCTGCGCTGGTCGGGGGCGGTCGCCCTCAAGTCTCTCCGCTGGTCGCCGATTACTGGCTTTGCGATCACAACGAGGCGGGGCGAGAGGTAGAGACGATGCGCGCATTCCGAAATCTTGCGTTGAAATGGAAGTTCTGCCTGCTGGCAGGTGGATCCGCGGGTGTGATGGTCTTGCAGGCAGCGCTGGTCGTAGCTGGAGCCTCGAGCCCGAACGTCTCGCTGATCGTGGCGGGTGTCGGCGTCGTCTTCTGCGTCGTGTTGACAGTCGCCACGGTGGGCGCGCTGCACCGCGATGCAAAGCTGGCCCATCAGCACATGGCCGGCGCCGCCAAGGCGGTGAAGCTGCAGCTGATGAGGGGGTTGGAGGCACTCGCCGACGGCGATCTGACGGTTGAGTTGCGCCCGGGGAGCGGCGGGACCGGCGCGCCCCCCAAAGGCGCCGGGGATGAGATCGGGGTGATGCTCAATCTCACCGGGGATCTGCGCGAGACGATGATCGCCGCCTACGACGCGTACAACCGGGCCATGGCGCATCTCCGCGATCTGGTCGGCAGCGTCGGTCACGCGGCGGCCGGTGTCCATCAGGCCTCCCAGCAGATGAACGCGACATCCGAGGAGTCGGGTCGCACTTCTGGAGAGATCGCCCACGCGGTGGAGGGCGTCGCCGAGGGCGCCCTGCTCCAGGTCCAGAGGGTCGACGCCGCCCGGACGGCCGCGCTGCAGGTGGTGAGCGTTGCCGGCGAGGCCGGTGATCGCGTCCAACGCACCGTGGCCATGGCCGGTGATGCGCGGTCTCTGGCTCAGAGGGGAGTGCAGGATGCCGAGCGCGCCGAAGAGACGATGCACTTGGTCCGAGAGTCCTCGGAGGGCGTCACCGGTGCCATCCGAGAGCTGGCGGCCCACTCCGAGGAGATCGGCGTGATCGTCAAGACGATCACCGGTATCGCCGAGCAGACCAATCTCCTCGCGCTCAACGCTGCCATCGAGGCGGCCCGGGCCGGTGAGCAGGGCCGCGGCTTTGCCGTCGTGGCCGAAGAAGTCCGCAAGCTGGCCGAGGGGTCGCAGAATGCCGCGGAGGAGATATCGCGGCTGATCGGAACGATCCAGAGCAAGACCGCGCGGGCCGTGGACGTCGTGACCGACAGCGCGCAACAGACCGCCGCGGGCGCAACCGCCGTCGATCAGGCACGCGAGTCCTTCCAATCCATCGATACCGCGGTGCGCGAGATGACCGTCGAGATCGAGCAACTTACCGTGGCCGCCGATCACATGGCCGACAGCGCCCGCAGCATGCTGGGCAACATCGACGAGGTCGCGGCCGTGGCCGATCAGTCCTCGGCGACCACGCAGGAGCTGTCGGCCTCGACCGAGGAGACGGCCGCGTCAGCCCAGCAGATCGCGATGTCCTCCGGGGACCTGGCCGCCAATGCAATACAGCTCACCGAGCTGGTCACCCGGTTCAAGACGACAAACGCTTGACGGTCGAGTTAGGTGGTCCAGCCGGGGCGGGCGAGGCCGGTTTCATCCCGCGCGTTCGCTCAGGCGGCTCGGTCAGATCCGAACGGCAGTGCCGGCGACTCGGATCCCTCCCGAGGTCGGGATATGCACGGTCAAAACGCTTGGTCTGCCGAGATCGTCGCCTTGATGAATCGTGATCGTCGACGGAGTCGATACGAGTTTCAGCTCGCGCAGATAGCCCCCGAACGCTCCCGCCGCGGCGCCCGTGGCCGGGTCTTCGACCACACCACCCGGAGGAAAGGGGTTGCGTGCATGAAAGACGGCCGTCGACTCACGCCACACCAGATCGATCGTTACCCAGCCTCGGTCCGCCATCAGCGCGCCCAGGGCGTCGAAGTCATAGCTCAGGCTGGCCAGCTGAGCACGGGACCGCACGGCGATGATCGGGTGCCACGCGCCCGCGTACGCGACTCGCACGGGAAGATCGAGATCCAACCCATCACGCGCCCAGCCGAGAGTTTGCAGTAGCGAGTCGAGGTCGGGATCCGACAGCGCGACCGTTTGAGGCTCAACCGTCGTCAGAGTCGCTTCCAACGTCGCGTCTCGTTCCGTCGTGAGAACCTCGACAGTCCCCGCGCGGGTGTGAAGGACCAGCGCGCCCGTGCCGTGACGCTCAGCGAATGCAATCGCGGCGGCGATGGTCGCGTGGCCGCAGAACGGCACCTCGATCAACGGGCTGAAATACCGCACATCGAACTCCCGCTGCCCGCGTCGCGAGAAGAACGCGGTTTCCGAGTAGCCCACATCGGCGGCGATCGCCAGCATCTCGGCGTCACTCAGAGCGTCCGCACTCAGAACGACACCGGCCGGGTTGCCTCCGGCCGGGTCCGCAGTGAACGCCGCGTATTCAAGAAGCTCGACCATCGGCACACGCTACCGACGACGAGCTCGCTCGCAAAGCTTCGGTAATTCACACGCCCTGAGCCGATGACCGTGCGTCACAAAGAAGCGCGTCAGAATTCTGAATGTGGACCGGTCGCTGACCGACGACCTCGCACGCTGGCTGGCGCCGACAGATCTCCGGGCGGCCGTCGTGCCGGCGCCGCTCGTCGGCCTTGTCCATGCCGTTGCCGCGGCTCGCCCGGAAGCACTGAGCCGCAACGATCCCGTACCTGACACGGTCGGCGAGCGGCAGGCCGCGGTCCTGATCCTGATCGCGACCGACGGTGCCGACGGGCCGGACGTCCTGCTGGTGCAGCGGTCGCCCAAGCTCCGCGACCACGCCGGCGAGGTCGCGTTTCCCGGCGGCGCGCGTGAAGACGGCGACGCAGGCCCGCCCGCAACCGCGATCCGCGAGGCCGCCGAGGAGACCGGAGTCGACCCGGCGGCCATCGAGCCGCTGATCCTGCTGCCGCGCGTGCACATCCCGCCGTCGCGATTCGACGTGACCGGCGTGCTCGCCCACTGGCGCACACCATCGACGGTCAGCGCGGTCGACCCCGGCGAGACCAGCCGTGTGATGCGCATCCCGTTCACCGCGTTGGCGGACCCCGAGAACCGCGTCATGCTCAGCACACGCTTCGGTTGGCACGGCCCAGCGTTCGTTCTCGATGGGACGGTCGTGTGGGGGTACACCGGCGAGATCCTCGCCGCGCTGCTCCGCCTTGGAGGTTGGGAACGGCCGTGGGTTGCCTCGGACCCGCTCGATCTCGACCAGGCATGGCGGCGGGCCGGTTGAGCCCCTCGGTCGTCAGAGCCACAGCCTCGGACCAGGGCCGTCTGTCCGGCTATCGGAATCCTCCGCGTCGGTCACACGGGCGCGAGTCATGGCTCCCCAGAGTCGTGAAAGCACTCGCAACCGCCGACTCGCCGGGCACACCCCGACCTCGTATCGTGCTCGCCTTATGGTGGAGGCGGAGTCTGGTCACGGGCGAGAGACGGGAGATGAGCGTTGATCGCGGCTGTGAACTGGGCCGCGGTGACGGCGATCGCCACGTCCATCCTGGCCATCGGCCTGCTCGGCGGTTTCGCCGCGGCGGTGTTCGCAGCGCAACAGGCGCGAGAGACGCGCAGAAGCCGCGAGGCGCAGATGGCGGCCGAGTTCTTCCGGCGTTGGAACGAGGACGCGCTCGTGGAGACGCGGCGGATGGTCGCGCGGTTCAAGTCCGCGGACGAACTGCGGGACGCCTTCGCTGCTTACGTCGCCGCGGATGCCCCCGAGGCGTGGGTGCTGTACCGCGAGCTCGACTACTTTGAGCAGCTGGCCGCGCTCGAGCGCTGGGGTGCCTTCGACCTGGAGCTGATCAAACTGTTGCTGGGGCGCACCCTGATCGAGCGATGGGAAATGTGGAGGCCCGCGATTCACCAGGCCCACGGCCCCGGGGCGTACCCGCTGTTCGAGGGTCTGGTCGAGAAACTGCGCCGCGAGTTGGACGGTCCAGCCGGTGGCGCGGGCTCCTAGGGCGTCAGTCCGCTTGCCGACTTACAGGGCCATCGAAGAAATGCCGCCGAGCCTCGGTGTGGCGGCCGCGTGGTGCTCCGAGCTCCTCCCCGCGAGCGCGCGTGCGCCGGATGATCTCGGGGCGGGACGTAGCTCGCTACTCGACTGGCATCAGCTGCCTCAGATGCACGATGCTGGCCGGAAGGCCGTGCGCCACCTGCTGGAGCAGGATCCCACGGCGTTGCGCGCGTGCCTGTGAGTACGGTAGGCGCGCCTGGCTGCTCCGCGCCCTGGCCGAGCAGCCCGCCCCGATTGATCTGCGCGGGGCTCGGCCACGCCGTCTCACTCATACGCCGGTGGCTCTTCCGGCCCCCGTCCGTCAGACTGTGCCGGTGTCCGCGGTGACAGAGAGCGGGGAGTTGCTGGCCGGAGCGTTGCGTGCGGAGGGGCGTCTCGTGCGTTTCCGCCGTGGCCAGGCGATATTCATAGAGGGCGATCGTGCCGAGCGAGTGTTCGTGATCGAGCGTGGCTGGGTCCTGATCACCAGCATGGCTCCCGGGGGCCGTGAGATCGTGCTGGGTCTGCGCGGCGCGGGCGATCTCATCGGCGACCTGTCGGCGCTGGACGGCGCTCCCCGCTCGGCGACGGCGCTCGCGGTCGGCGCGGTTGAGGCGACCGTCGCGCCAAGCTCGGCTCTCACTCGCGCGCTGAGCGATGCCGGCACCGCGATGGATCTGCTCCGCGTGCTCGCAAGCCGCCTGCGCGACGCTGACCGTAAACGCTTGGAGTTTGCCGCGCTCGACACCTTGGGACGGGTGGCATGGCGCCTCCAGGAGCTCAGCGAGCGCTTCGGCGAGCAAACCGCCGAGGGAATCGAGGTGGAACTCCCGCTCTCCCAGGAACAGCTCGCCAGCTGGTGCGGCGCGTCACGCGAGGCCACGGTAAAGGCGCTCTCGGCGCTGCGCACGCTGGGATGTATTGCGACGGGCCGGCGTAGCGTGCTCATCCGCGACATCGCGAGCCTGCGCCGACATGCTTACGGCGAGATCTGAGGGCCTGCTTCCCAGTCGATTCACTGCGCCGCTCGCCCAAAGGGCGACTGCGCCAAAGGACGCATAGCTACAGCGTCAACCGCCGTGGGCGCGGCGACCGCTTGGCGCGACAGTACCGGCATCAGCCCGGACGACCAACCACGGGCCATCCGGGAACACGCCGCCAGAACCGTCGGAGGACCAAGAGCCCATGTCACCGCACCTGCACTACGAGATCGCCCGCGCCCGTCAGCAGGAGATGATCAGCCGTCCGATCAACGCTCACCGTAGCCACACTAAGCGGACGGCCGTCGACCGGCGCCGCGGCATCAAGTATCGCATCGTCCAGATCGTCGCCGTGCTCGGCGTGTGCGGCGCCGCGGGAACCGCCGTCGCCGTTAGCGAAGCACATTCGACACAGAGTCCCGCGAAGCAGCACGCCGGCCATGCCTCGGCACAGCAGCTTGTGCGCCAGATTCGCATGTTCGAGGCCAAGGGCTTCGTGCCGACGTCGTGCACCGTGGACGGGACGCTGCTGCGCAACTACAGCACTGGTCAGTCGGTGACAGTCAAGTCGTAGCTGCGGCGCCCTCGTCGCGTGGCGGTGACTGGGGGCTCTCGGGGTGGCAGCGCGGGGTGCGGCCGCCTCGGTCGGGCCCCTGCTTCCCGTCGTGACCTGCGTTGACGAGCCGGCGCAGTTCGATCGACGACCTCGATCGTCAACGCCACACACGGTGGCGCGCCACGACCCGCGTCCGCACCCGGCTTAGGGTCAAACGACTCACTCCGGATGGGTGAGAAGGCGGGGTCGCGCCAGACCGCCGCTGAGACAGTACTGACTGTCCCGCCGTCGAGATCAGCCCCGAGGAGATCACAATGTTCGTGTCTGAGCCCTTCATCCATTCTGAGTCACAGTCACTCGCTTCCGTCTCGATCTCTGCCGGACGGTCCTCCCTGGCCGCCGTGTTGGCGATCGGGCTGGTGCTTTTCGTCGTCCTGCTCGCAGCGACGCCCGGCATCACCCGCATCTGCCCAGCACCGCGCGCCGGCACACCGGTCCACCTCGCACGGTAGGAGACAGCCCTAGTGGATGGGGCGCGCGGCGCGACGAGCGTGCGCGCTCTACCCACGGTCGGGCTCGCAGCCGCTCGAACGTCGCGATCGTGTCGGCGCGGAGCGGGTCGTCGCCGACGTCCACGTCGGACGCGGCTTCGGCGAGCTCGAGCGCGAGCACGGCGGCGTCGAACACAACGCCGGCCTCGCTCATGATTTGCCGAGCCGCGCGCCAGTGTGTCAAGGCGGCGTCGCGATCGCCGGAGCGAGCAACCAGATGCGCAGCGAGCCGCCGAGCCTGGCCGGTCACATACGGCGAGGTCTTTGGCGCCACTCGCCCCTCGAGCGCCTCGAGCGCCACCTTAGGGGCCTGTCGTCGTCGCACCGAACCAGGAGATCGACTGCAAACGGAAGCCAGGCTGGCCACTCGGCGTAGTCACCCGACCCGGCGTCGATGATCGCCGCTAGCGCCTGGTCCGGAGCGCCGTCGACGTGCGCGAGGGCCACCGTGAAAACGCTGCGGTAATCACTTTCGAAGGCGGCGCCGGACTGACCGTGGCGCCGATTGAAATCGTCGATCAGCGAGCGCACGGCGTCGAATTCGCCGCGAGCGAGCGCCACGAGCACGGGTGGACCGATCGCCATGCCGGCGTTAGCCGGAGTCGCCTCGAGCTCTACTCGGCCGATGGTCTCGAGTGCCTCATCCCAATCCCCGAGGCAGAACAGGGTACGTCCGAGATGGAGCGTTGCGCCCTCCCGGCTCGCGCTGCTCGCAAACCGCTCGGCGGCTTCGATCGCCGTTCGCGCGGCGTCGGCAGCCTCCGCGAACTGGCCGAGCGCCGACAGCGAAATGGCCAGGTTCGCGAGCGTGAACGGCACCTCTGCCGGCGCATGAAGTTCGCGCACCCGCAGTGCGGCTCGGAACAGGTCGAGCGCCTCCGCCGGACGGCCCAACTCGACGAACGCCGACGCGCGCAAGTTGAGCGCGGCGCCGAGCTCCACCGGAGCTCGGGCAATCTTGGCCGCGTCGGCGCCCTCGCCGGCGATCACCTCGGCGGCGTGCGCATCGCCGTCTGCGTAGAGCATGCCCGCGAGGGCGGCGGCGGCCGCGGCGAATGCCGCGTCGTCGGTTCCGTGGAGGGCGTCGTACACGGCACGGAGCGGCTCGATCAGCTCTGCGGGGGGGCGGGTCCAGCGATAGGCGTACAACTCACGTGCGCGAAACACGAGCGCCTCGCGCGGGCGGCCGCCGGCCTCGTGCAGCGCTCGCGCGGTCGCATAGTGATCTGCGGCCACGGCTCGGTCGCCGTAGTGCTCGGCCCAGCCGGCAGCTTCGACCAGGTGCTCCGCTCTTCGCCGCTCGTCCGGCTCGATCTCCGCCGCCCGTTCGAACAGAGCCACGGCCTCGCGTAGCGCGCCGACGCTCGCCGCGCGCCGGGCCGCCTCGGCGATGGTCGTAAGCGCCCGACGGCGGATGAACTGAGCATCGTCTCCACCCGGATCCGTGTCGGCGGCGGCCAACATATGACTGGCATACAGGCCCGCGACGTCAGGATCGGGCTCTCCCTCAGCGAGCCACTCGGCGGCGGCGAGGTGCCTCGCCTTCCGTGCCGGTTTGGACATGGTGGCAAGCGCGACCCGTTGGATCTGGCGGTGCGAGAACTGATACTGGCCCCGCTCGGGTGACAGCGGATCGGTCGATACCGCTAAGAACTGCTTCGTGACGAGCCCGTCGAGCAGAGCGCGCACGTCGACGTCGGAGGCCCCGGCGACGGCCGCCGCGCTCGCCGCGCTGAAAGGTTGACCGAGCACGGCCGCGTCGAACAACACGTGACGCTCGTCGGCACCAAGCGTGTCCAGGCGCCCGGCGATCAGCGCGTGGATGCTGGGCGGGACCGCCAGCTCGTGCACGTCTCCGACGACACGGTAGGTGTCCGCATCACGCTCGGCCACCATCACCCCTCGGTCGGCGAGCATTCGCAGCGACTCAACCGCGAACAGCGGCACCCCGCCGGCGTGATCCCGCACGACGGCCAACAACTCCGGGGGAGCGTTGCTTACCGCCTCTGCGATCAGCGTCTCGATCTCTCCGGGACTCAGCGGCGTCAGGTCGAGGCGCCGACCATGCTGGCTGAGCGCGTCGAGCCGCTCGTCCGGACGACTGAGCACGAGGATCAGAATCGGCGACTTGGACGCCCAGTCGACCATATGAGCGATGAAGTCGAACAGGCCCTGATCGGCCCAGTGGAGGTCCTCGAACAGGAGCAGCACCGGGTGGCGGTCGGCCAGGCGCTCAAACAGCAAGCGCCACGCGGAGAACAGCTCGCCGCGGTCGATCAGCGTGCTGCCGTCGTCGAGTCCCAGCAGGCGCCGGAGCGCCCGCCCGACCCGAGCGTGGCCCTGGGCATCGCTGGCGAACACGTCGTCGAGGAGCGCGTCGAGCTTCGTCCGTTCGGTGTCCCGAGAGTCGTCGAGCGTGATCTTGGCTCTCATGCGGACCATGCCGGCAAGGGCCCGGAAGCCGATTCCCTCGCCGAAACTCGAGGCTTGGCCGCGATGCCACAGCACGGGAGCGGCGAGGCCGTCCGCGTACTTCTCGAGCTCCCAGGCCAGGCGCGACTTGCCGAGTCCAGCCTCTCCCACAACCGACACGAGCTCCAGCCCGGCCCCCGGTTCGAGCAGTCGATCGAGCGCGCCCCGCAGGCCGTGCTGCTCGGCCCTCCGTCCGACGAGCGGTATCTCGAGCAACGGTCGCCCGGCACCGCCGACCGTGGCCACGATCCGCATCGGACGCCAGGCTTGCACCGGAATCGACTTGCCCTTGACCCTGTGGGTCCCGGCGTCCTGGTAGACGATCGCGCGCTCGGTTGCCATCCGGGTGACGTCGTCGACGAACACGGTGCCGGGGTCGGCGATCGACTGCAGCCGCGCCGCGGTGTTGACCGCGTCTCCCTGCACCATTCCCTCTCCGACGCCGGCAATGTCGACCGCAGCCTCACCGGTGAGCACCCCCACCCGCAGCCGCAGGTCCAGACCGAGCCGGTCACCCAAATTGGTGACGGCCGCCACCAAATCAAGCGCCGCTCGCACCGCGCGCTCGGCATCGTCCTCCCGCGCAACCGGTGCGCCCCACACGGCCATCACGCCGTCGCCCTCGTACTTGCGGATCGTGCCGCCGTAAGCCGACACGATTCTCCGCGCCGCCGCGTAGTACGTCGCCACAAGCTGGCGTACATCCTCCGCGTCGTGGCTCTCGCTGAAGGACGTGAACCCGGTCAGGTCCGCGAACAGCACCGAAACCAGGCGGCGCTCGACCGCAGGCAGATCGAACATGCTCGATGTCGGAGGGATCGTTGGCGCCTCGGGTCCAGTCGCCGGAACAGACCCAATCTCGGGCGGCGCCCCCCGACCGGCAGCCGGCGGTATCGCCGCTCCGCACTGAAGGCAGAACTTCTGCTCCGGCTGGCTAGTGAGCGTTCCGCACGCTGGACAGTGGAGTGCCTGCGGTGCCCCGCATTGGCCGCAGAACTTCGCGCCGGATGGAACCTCAGCCGAGCAGCTGTGGCACGTCGAGCTCATCCACGCGCTAGAACTGACAGCGGGCCGCGGTCGCGATCGGGTCCGGCCACGCGGCGGACCGTAGCGAGCTCGCGGTGGCGTCGCTCGCGGGTGGCCCTCCAGGCCCGCCAGGCCCCGGCGGTGCGGGGCACGACCCACCCCTTCCCGTCAATGTGGGCAACGCCGCTTCGTACTGCTGGACGACGGCGGACGCGCAAACCGACGGCGGGTTGCCGCCGGTCGCCTCGCATACTTCGGCAGTCATAACCTCCGCCTCGCCCGCGATTGCCTGGGTGGTGACGTTGCTCGGGTCAGTCAGGGCACCGGCGAGCTGTGTCCATGACTTGTGGGCGATGAGCTCTGGGGCCACCGTCGAGCTGTCCGTGATGAACTGGTTGGCGACGTCGATGAACGGCGTCTCGTAAGGCGGGTCGAACCGGTGCAGCAGCGCCGACTCTGAATGAGTGAGTGGCTGCAGGCGCGCGAGGCCGGGGGGCTTTGGCACGTTGCTCCAAACCTCGACCGGAACGAAAGCGATGTAGGGACTTCGGTAGCTGGACCCGAAGAAGGTGAACGTCCTCACCTGCGGGGGCGTCGTGGCGATGCTCTGCATGAGGTGCAGATTGGAGAACGTTCCGAACTGCGACAGCGCGACAATCAGGCCCCAGCGCTGGACGCCGCAGAACGGACACGCCTCCGAACCGGCGTAGAAGACCTCCGGCTTGCCGCCCGAGGTGAGCGGGGTCAGCCCCTGCTTAGTGATCGGCCCGGCTAGGCCGAAGCGCGTCGCATTGAGCGCCTGCTCGGCCGCCGCGGCAAGCGTGGCCGATGAAACGCGGGTGACCTCGCCCGCCACGAGATGGGCCAGGGCGCCGTAGGCTGACTGCCAAGCCTTCCCGTACAAGTCCACGGCGGCCGACAGCTTCCCCGCGCGCGCCTGCCGGGCGCCGGCCGAGACCGCCTGCTTTGCCCTCGCCAGCAACGTGGCGGTACCGCCGTGCGCGTTCGCGATCGCATCTTTCAGCAACCGCCCGGTCGGCCGCGAGGATCAACTCGACCGCTGTCGCTCCGCCGGGCGCCGACAATCCCGTAAGGCTCCTAACCGCCGTGGCCGAAGCAGTGAAAACGTTCCTCCCGTAAGGTGGAGCATCCGCTTCACGAGCGGTGATCCAGAGCCCCGGCGCCGTGGCTTGCGCCAGCGCAGCGGCGGCGCTCGCCGGCCCCGCGCCCGCGCTTGCCTGTGGTGCGAGCGCGCGCACCTGGCGAAGAGCCTGCCGCAGCGCGTCTCTCGGTGCGGTCGCCGCGCCGGCAGCGGCGGCGGAGCCGAACAGCACGGCGACGACGGCCACCACGGCGACGGCGACCGCGCTACGTCGCGCAGATCTGGGCGTGTTCATCACGACGGTGGTGGCGGTGGCTGGGACGGGTACTTGCCAAGGACGGCCGCCGCGGCAGCCTGCACGCCTCGTGACTTGCAGACATTGCCGGGCCGGCCCTTCGTCGCGCTGCAGATCGCAGCCGTGAACAGGTTGGCCAGGCCGTCCGCACGTTGCGCGATTCGATCGTGCGGGTTCGCCAGGCTCCCCGCGATCTGCGACCACGTCTTGTGCGCGAGCGTCCCAGGATCGTATCCGGACCCGTTGAAGCCCCAGGCACCCCCGATATCAAGCGCAGGAGCGATCCCTTGTAGATGCAACGTCCCGAGCGAGCGCTCCTCGCGCCGAGTCGGCTTTTCAAGGTTGTGTCCATTGACGTCTTGCAACACGATCGACGTGAAGCTGATGTACGGGCTCCGGTACCGGGCGCCCAGGAAGCTGAGCCCGTGCGTGTACGGAAAACACGACAGGGGGTTCAGATTGCACGGATCCTCGGCGACCTTGCAGAAATGGGTGCCAGTGTTGATCTCGCCCAGCCCGGTGAGGGTTCCGAAGCGGCTGAGCGCCACCGCCAACGCCCAGCTGTTCGCCGCGCAGTGAGGGCACCAGGCGAGTTCCACCGACACGATCTGGGGCTTCCCGCCGCTCGTGAAGTGTCCGTCGCGTTTGGAGATCCCGAACCCCGAGCTAGCGATCGGATTACGGCTGTCGCCGACGCCCACCTGGTTTAGCGTGCTCGCCGGGACGCTGGTCACGAGTTGGGTCACCTGCGCCGGCGCTGGCACTGAACCGTCCGAACGCTCGGCCGCATGAGCAGCGGGAACCAGGAAAACCAGCGATACGACCAACACCACCGCGATCCGCCCCACGCCTGAAACGTATCCGGCCCTGCGCCGGATTGCAACTGCCGCGCCATCGGCCTAGGCCCCCGCTATGAGTGCAGGACGTAGGAATCGCCACCGCGCGGGCAAGGCGTCCGCCGCGGCAGCCAGGATAGGGGCCGTGAGCACCGAGATCGACGACGGCGCGCAGTCGTCGCTGTGGCCCGAGACGGACGATCGCCGTCTGAAGGATCCCGAGCGTCGGCTGCTCGACGCGATCGCGGCGGGCGAGCTTGATGGACATCTGGTCGCGATCGCCGACGCCGTCCATGCGCGCCGGCAGCTACTTCACACGGTCCGTTCGGCGCAGGCGATCGCCCAGCTGTGCGTGGGTGACACGGTGATGTTCACCAACCGCATTCGGCCTCGCTACCTCGAGCACGAACTTGCCGAGGTGACAGAGGTTGACGACCGCACGGTGACCGTCCGGCTATGGCGGCCAGCCGGGCGCTTCGGCGAGAACGAGCTTCGATGCCCGCCACTCGCGCTACGCAAGCTCGACCGCGGAACATCAATCCCACACAGCTGACGGCTTGGGCTCAGCGGTTGACGGTGTTGCTCGCCGGCCCACCAGTCCGGTAGATCCCGTCCCTCGATTTCGAGGTATCGGAGCATGCGCAGTCGGCGGACGCACAAAGCTCACCCGACAAATCGCACGCCCATCTCGGGGCGACATTGGGGACACGAAACGTTCCCGCGGGAACGTCCCTGCCTCAGAAACCCCCGAATTGCAGGCCCAACACGATGTCGCCGGTGGGGATCGAACCCACGGCCTTCGGATTAAAAGATTGTCCATATGCAGGGCAATTGTCGTAGGTACGGGCGTCTGAGAGCAGTCAGCGCAGGTTAGAGCGGGTCAGAATTGCCGAGTTCGGGACATATCTGGGGACACGTCCGAGCCTTCGCACCGACGTGCAGCGCGACGAGCTGGCCGCCGGCTTCGGGCTGGACGGTCGAGGTCAAACGTGCGGGTTCCCCGATTTACACACATTTGACCGTAACGTAGGCTGGCCCGCAGCAAGCAATTGAATCGTCCCGTCGGCAAGCGGACACAGAGCGGTCGCGCGGCGGCCCACCCTGCTTGGACGATCCTCTCAAGGAGTTCGTTCGGTGTTTCTCGCTCAAGGTGTTCCACATGCTCGTGCCGCTTGCGGAGTCGCAACCGAGCGCTGAGCTGCCCGTGACGATCACGGTTGCGCCGCCCCCGTGCCGACTGGCAGGTCGTTTGAGCGGTGGCCGCCAAGGTGGTCATCGTGCCCCGGTCGATCCGGGCTCGGCCGTCGATTGCGCTGAGCGGCCCAGCAGGGCCGATGGCTTGGAGTGCCCCGTCCACGGCGTGAGTCGTCCGCAACGGCGCGATGATGGTCGATGGCTACGTCCGCTCGTGGCCGTCGGAGCGCTTGGGGCGGGAGTCGGGAATCGGTGGAGCGTGCGCTCATCGGAGCATGGGCGGTTCACCACGGCTGCCGGGTTCGCTGCGTGTTCCAGGAGCCGGCATCGGGGGGAATAGACAGCCCTCGCTCAATCGCTCCGACAGATACTCGAGCGGGTTGAGTCGCGGGAGAGCGACGGGATGGTTGTCGCGCGGCTTACGCATCTGGGTCGCTGCCTGGAGGAAGCGGTTTCCGCTGTGGAGCGGATCGAAGCCGCGGGCGGCCGATTTGTCAGCGTATGTGACGGAATCGACCTCGGAACGGCAAGCGGACGGCTGGTCTTCCGGGTGTTGCTGTCGGTGCTCGAGTGGTGAGACCACTCGTTCGACGCCGCCGATCCCTGCCGGCTACGCAGGTGTCTTCCGTCGCCTGAGCGACTGACATGCTCGCGACGAGCTGCGCCCGAGAGCGTACGCCGAACTCGCGGTAGACCTTGGTCAGGTGCGCCTCGACGCTTCGCTGACTCATGTAAAGCGTGCTCGCGATTTCGCGATTGCTCATACCGGCGAGGACCAGCTCGGCGACGCGTGTCTGCGCCGGCGTGAGCCCTTCGCTCACGGCCGGCCGGCGCAGCCCGATCCGGTCGAGCTCGTCTCGAACTCTCTCTGCCCACATCTGCGCACCCATCGGCTCGAATATCGCCAGCGCCCGCTCGAGGCTCTCCTTGGCTTTCGTCTTCTGCTTCGCCCGGCGCTGCACCGTCCCCAGCTCGAGCAGCGTGCGCGCGATCTCCGGCGCCAAGGGCCGTACGGCATGCTCGGCGAGCGCGGCCTCGAGCGCTTTCAGCGCGTCGGCTGTCTCGCGACGAGCGACGAGCAGGAGACCACGACAGCGCTCGGCGATCGCAACAGCATTCGGATTGCCTGACGTGACCGAGCACGCACGCTGAGGTCATCGAGTACGAGCTGTGCCTCATCCAGACGCTCGCACCCGATCAACGCCTCAATGTCGCAGCTCCACAGGCCGTGCGACGTCGCAGCGATCGGGCCGAAGCCCGCGGCCAGAAATGATTCGCGCACCGGTCGCAGGAGTTCATGCGCCCGTGCCGGGCGGCCGGTCCACAGCTCGACCGACGCGAGCACGACCGTCGGAAGCATGCCGATCAATATGTCCCCGGTGCCCTCGGCCATCTGCATCGCCTGCAGGGCCTGCACGCGCGCTTCCTCGAGCTGGCCGCGCCCGGCGGTGAACAGCGCCTTCCCCCAGGACAGCCACAGGTCGAGCGAGGCCTCGCCCTGGTCGCTGACCGTCTGCCCCGCCGTTGCCAGGTGAAGCTCGGCCGTCTCTCGGTTTCCGGCATGCCATTCGAGAATCGCCAAGTAGAACGTCAAGCCGCCGACGTCGTACTCCTCGCCTCGATCCTGAGCTTGCTGTATCAGTCGTTCAAGCGCGGGCCGCGCGCGCTCATAGTCGTCTGACTGGAACAGGATTAGGGCGACGGTTGCCGTAGGTGAGTCGTACGTGGTCGTCACAGGTGCGTCCACGAGCTCGACCGCCCGGCGCAACGCGTCCGGGTCGACCGCGAGACCATTGAAGAACAAGGCCTGCGCGCGCATCGCCAACGCCTGAGCCAGCAATCCGGAATCGCCGGCGAGCTCAGCCGAGGCGATCGCCGAGTCCGCATGATCGAGCATCGCGCTGAATTTGGCCCGACTCGAGTCGTTCCCCGAGAGGTGAATCTCGATCCACGCCCGCATCCGGTGGTTGTCGCCGGCATCGATGAGCGCTTCTTGCAGCAACGCCTCCGCTGATGCCCAGTCATCTGCTCGGGTAGTCGCAAGTAGAGCCAGCGCGCGCGCTCGGGTCGGCCCACGGGGAAACTCGGGAATGAGCCGTTCGAGCAGATCGCGCGCACGGGCGGCATTACCACTGGCGTAATGGTGCTCGGCGGCGACGATCGTCCGGGACCGGCGCGCCTCGGCGGCGGCGAGCGGGGTCAGCCTGGCCGCGTCCTCCAGCAGCAGGGCCGCCGCATCCGGTGCGCCCCTCCGCGCCGCGGCGCCCGCTGCCTGCTCAAGCGCGACCGCGATCTGCCGGTCTGGGGACTCGGTTCCGAGCGCCAGGTGGCGTGCCCGCTCCTCCTCGTCCTCTAGGACCTCGGCCAGCAGACGGTGAAGCTCACGCCGCCGGGCCACGCTCACGCTCGAGTAGTGCGTCGAGGCGAGCAGCGGATGGGTAAACCGGACCCGCTCGCCCGCAATCTCGATCACGTCCGCCCGAACTGCGCTGTCAAGATCGCTCAGCGTGAAGCCCGGAACGAGCACTTGCAAAAGCGCAAGAGTCGGGTGTGACACGGCCGCCACCGCGAGCATCGCGTCGTGGCCCCGCGCGTCGACGCTGCGGAGTCGTTGCCCCAACGCCTCGACGATGCTCGGTGGAACCGAGATATCGCCGCCTCCCGTTTGCTCCGGAGCGAGTTCGCGAGCGATCGCCAATGCGTAAAGCGGGTTCCCGCCCGAGACCGTGTGGATGCGGCGAAGCACCGGCCTCGGGATCGTCCGCCTCAGCTGGGCTCGCAGAAGCGCGTCAAGCGTGGGGAGATCGAGCGCATCCACCGTGAGGGTTTGAAGACCGCCAGACCCGTAGCCGCGGGCGAGCTCAGGCCAGAGGGCACCACCGCTCTGTACCCGACGCGTCAGCAACACGCAGACTGGATCATCACGGAGGCGGCAAAGCGCAAACGCCAGCACGCGTGCGGACGCACGGTCGAGCCATTGCTCATCGTCGATCGCCACCACCAACGGGCCATTCGCCGCGATACTCCGCAAAACCGTACGGACCGCACGCGGTAGCGCCAGCGGATCGGGCGATCCCGCCTCGGATCCGCCGTCCAGCGACAATGCCGCGGCGAGAGCGTTTCGCTGAGGATCCGGCAGTCCGGCTTGCGCTAGGTCGAGGTCACCTTCGAGCAAGTCTCCCAAGCCTGCGAACGCCAGCATGCTATCCGGCTCACCCGGAGCGGTGACGAGGACCCGGTACCCACGCCGACGAGCCGAGTCGAGCGCGTCACGCCACAAGGTGGTCTTCCCGATGCCGGGAACGCCCTCGAGCGCCACTCCCACCGGCCCCTCGGCCACAGAATCAAGCAGTTGCTCGATTCGCGACCGCTCGGCTTCTCGTCCGAACATCTGATCAAGTCACTTCATCGAAGTAAACGCGAGATCCGTCAGTGCGTTGAATTGGTTGATCACTGGAACCACGTCGCGTGATGCCACGTTCGTGAAGTAATCCCAATCCCAGGGAATTGCCGGCGCCTGAGCGACGATCATGTCGTCGATCTTGCCGTACGCCGCGGCTCGTGCAGTCGTGTCGGTGATCAGCTTCGCCGAATCCAGCGCACTGTTAATGGCCGGGTCGTTCAACTGCGGCCAGTTCGCGTTGTTGCTCGGACTACCGGTTACCGTTGCCCCGTTGAACGGCACATCGATCATCGCCTGGCCGTCGTTGAAGTCCTTAGCCCAGGCTACGTTCGGGCAGACATTCGGCGCGTTTCTGACCACCGAGCAGAACTTCGTGTAAGCCACCTGGGGGCCGAACGGGTGCAGCTGCACGTCGAAGCCGAGCACGCTCAGCTGCGCCTTCATTAGCTGCGCCGTATTGCTGTCGGGGGCAACGTCAAAGCCGACCATCGTGATCGTGCAATGACCGGGGCCCTCCGTGTTGGAGCACGTGCCGCTCGAGTATCCGGCCTTCTTCATGTACGACTCGGCCAGCGGCAATATCGCCGGTGGGGTGCTGGATGAAGTCGTAGGCTGCGCCCGAGGGACCGGCGACACTACCTGCCTGCTGGAAGCCCGGGATTCCCGGCGGGATGAAGTGGGTCGCGACGATCCCGCTCAGGGGTCCACCCCGCGTCGCCAGAAGCGCCACCCGATCCGACGCGGCGATCACCGCCTTGCGGACGTTGATGTTGTTGAACGGCGGCTTCGACGTGTTCAGAGCCACGTACCGGCTATTGCCCGCGGGCGTCAGCGACAACTGCTTCGGGTACGAGGTCGCAGCGAGCTTCAGCCCCTCGCCCGTGGCGTCGAAGTCGAAGTTGACCATGCCCGAGCCGGTCAAGATCTTCCTCACCGCTACGTCCGGCTGCGAGAACCCCTCCTGCACGACGATCTTGTCCAGGTACGCCGGGCGGAAGTCCTCTCCCGGAGTCCAGTTCGGGTTGCGAAGCAGAACTATCTGCCTGCCGGGTGAGTAATCCGAGATGTAATACGGGCCGACGTCGATCTGATGCTCCCCGTACGTGGAGGCCGGCTTCTTCGCGTCGTACTTAGCCGCGTACCCCTCCGGAACCGGCGAGGACAGCGGCAGCGAAAGGGCGTCAATCACCCCGATCGCCGACGGCCTGGTCAGTCGGAAGACAATCGTGGAGTCGTTCGGAGTCGTGATGCCGGCGATGTCCGGCGCCTTCGTCGGATTCTTCTTGACCGCGGCTTCGGCATGAGCGAGTCCGACCACGTCGCCGAAATACAGCGCCAGATAGCCATTGAGCGCTCCAGGCATCAGTCCACGCTCGATCGCGTATTTGACGTCCGCGGCGATCACCGGCTTGTTCCACCCCGGCCCAACTCCCAGCGGCGGGCTGTAGCGGATGCTCGGCCTGATGTGGAAGGTGATCGTCTTGCCGTCGGCGCTGACGGTTGGCGCCCTGGCTGCCAGCAGCGGCGCGGGCGCGGACGTGTCACCGGGCGGCCAACCCATCAACGGCGAGTCGGTCGCCAGCACGATCATGTACGTGGGGGCGGCGTATGCAACGCCCGGGTCGATGTTGTCAACGTCACCGTTTGCGATCACAGTCAGCGTCCCACCGCGCTTGGCATCAACCGGCGCTGTCACGCGCGGCGGATATTTGGCCGGCTGCTGGCTGATATCCGAGCCGCTAGCCGTTTTGGAGCGGCTCGACCCGCACGCCGTCAGCCCCAGCGGCACCACCGCCAGGAGCCCGGATACGAACAGCCAAAGCGGTGTGGACATTCGTTGCATCTTCGGTCCCTTCCCATCCGCCGGCAGCACCGCTGCGCCGCGCGGCCGAGGCCGCGATGAGCTATCCGCGGGAGCGGATGCCGAACTCCCGGTAGATCTTGATGAGGTGCGACTCGACGCTGCACGTGCATGTACAGCGTGCTCGCGATTTCCTGGCGGCTCATCCCGTGCGGCAGAAGTTCGGCGACCCGCGTCTGTGCCGGCGTGAGACCGGCGCTCGGTGCGGTCGACCTTCCGACCGCCCCGCGCCAAACCGTCTTGCCGATCCCCGGCACCCTTCGAGGACCAGACCGGCCGGACCCGCACGCAACCGCGTCGAGGACCTGCTCAACTCGCGCCCACTCGGGTTTGCGCCCTGACACTCTTGCGACCCCTCATCCGGCAGCTGGTGGCGCCGCACCGGCAGGACGAATGTATCGGACGAGTCGGGCAGCAAGCAAGCCGACGCCCTCGCACCCTAAACATGTCGATCCGGCTCACAAACGTGCGGGATCCCCGATTTACACGGGCTCAGTGCCGGCGTAGCGTGGGCCCACCAAGCAAGACCACCGCCCGGCCGGCCAAACCTAGCTGACAGCTCACCGGCCGGGCCGACCAGGCCCCATCGGGGCATACCTCAGGAGGATTCACATGTGCCTAAACCATGGCGCCCGCATGCTCGCTGCCGCCGCCACTATCGGCGCGCTCGCCGCCCCCGCCGCGAACGCCCGGCCCATCCGCGACGGCGGAGGCCCCGGCCACCTTCCGGCCGCTGAACACCACAGCATCCAGGCTGCACGCCGTTCGAGCGTGGCTGGTTCGGCGTCAATCGCGATCGCGGGCAGCTCCCTCATCGTCGCCAGCGCAAAGCTGGAGGGCTCGCGTCGGCCAGAGCGCATCCCCCTCCCCTAGGGCGCTGGAGCGCGCAGCGCACCCAGGAAAGTCGCCAACACGCATCCACAAGCCCACCGACCGGCGCGACTAAGCGCTAGCCAAACGCAGCCGCGCCGAGCAAACCCAATCCCAGCGCCGAAACGGCGCCTAAGCATCCCAGGAGGACTCACCGTGCGTCTACATCGAACCGTTCGCGTGTTCACGACCGCTGCCGCGGCCGTCGCGATCGCCGCCCCGGCCGCATCTGCCTACCCAGTCGACAGCGTCCGTGGTCACGCTCACCCGACCGCCACCGTCACACAACACGACCCCGGCTCATCCGCGTGGGAGACGATCGGCATCGCCACCGGTATTGGCATCACCCTGCTCGCAGGCGGGGTCACCGTCACGCGCCGCCACACCCGAGGGCACCCATCCGTAGTCCAGGTACGAGCGACACACCGCTCGTAGCGATCTCGGCCCGACCGAGACGGGCACCGCTGTGACACACACGCGAACACCTACGAAGACACGGTGAGCGCCATGGCCTGGATGAACATCGAGCTCCACCGGATCGCACAGGGCTACCGGATCGCATCCATGGACCCAGACCGAGATCAAGGCTGGCACGACGCCCGGCCGTATCTCTGGACGTGCGGTTCGGATCCTGCTCCAAGTGGTCTCGCCACCGGTCCCGAAGGCGACTCTGGCCTCGGTCAATTCTCGATTGCGGCTATCGGCGCGAACATCATGCTGCTGTCGGCAAGCGAGAGCAAGGCGGCGAATTCGACTCGGACACCGTTCATCGCGACGACCTATTTCCCGGGAGTCGGTGGTGCTCGTGTGAAGCTCAAGGTATTAGCCGCGACTCCAGGCGGGAGCCGGCATAAAGCGGTTCGGCTGCTGTGCAGGATCTGCAATCCCTCGACGGCGGCGTTGGAAGCGATCGGCCAGTATCTGCTCCAGTCCGGTCCGTGGGTCACCAAGGTCGAGCTCGCCGAGGCCGGCCTGCCGGTGAGGAGCTTGGCGCGCGCCGTCGAGATCGGTCTCGCGGATAGCGAGAATGAGCGCCGCCAAGCCTACGCCCTGCACGACCTCGCCTATACCGCAGCCGGCAAGCTGAATGCCAACGCGCCCGAGCTGTTTCGCGACGGGCACGATCTGAACGCAGAGATCGTTGTCGCGCGGCACAAAGGAGAGGTCGTGGCCTCACTGCGGCTGGTGTTCCACGGTCCAGGTGAGACCCTCGAAGATGAGGCGTACACGTCGCTGCCAGTTGTTCTGGTCCCGGAGCGGACAACCGAGATCTCAAGTATCTGCACGCACCCCGGTTTCCGCGGGGGCGACCTGCTGCGCGCGCTCCTCAAGTTCTCGGCGCTCGAAGCACTTCGGGCGGCGAGGCCCATCGTGGTCGGCAACGCGACGAGCAAGCTGCTGCCGCGATACGAGCGCATCGGTATGCGGACCGCCGGCGCTGGCTTCAGCCACACCAAACCCGTGGGTCTCGGGCGCTGGCTGGTCGTCGCGGACGCCCGCCGGGTACTGCGGGGCGAGGGATTAGCCCTCTGGCTTGGAACCTAATGTGGGCTGGCGTTTGGGGCCCTCGCGGAAACGTCCTAAATCGCGAAACCTCCATCTCCAGCCTCGAAGCGATGCCGCCGGTGGGGATCGAACCCACGACCTTCGGATTAAAAGTCCGCTGCTCTGCCAGCTGAGCTACGGCGGCGTGTCAGCCATGATCGCGTACCGGGCGATCGGGGGCCTGGCCGGCGGACTTTGGCGCTGGAGCTGACATATACGCGGGCTTGATCGCCAAAGTCCGTGCGCGGGCCGCGGCCCAGCGCACCCAAGACCGCGGATCAGTGGCGGAAGTGGCGGCGACTGGTGAACACCATCGCCGCGCCGGCGGCGTCGACCGCCTCGACCACCTCGTGATCGCGCACCGACCCTCCGGGCTGGATGATCGCGATCGTGCCCGACGACAGCGCCAGCTGGGGGCCGTCGGCGAACGGGAAGTAGGCGTCGGAGGCGAGCACGGAGCCCTCGAGGCTGGAGCGGGATTTCTCGATCGCGAGGCGGACGGAGTCGACGCGGCTCATCTGGCCGGCGCCGATGCCCACGGTGGTGAGGTCGCGGCAGATCACGACGGCGTTGGAGCGGACGTGCTTGCAGACCTTCCAGGCGAACGAGAGCTCGCCCCATTCGGCCTCGCTCGGCACGCGCTTGGAGACGACCTGCATCTCGGACCGTTCCTCGAGGTCGTAGTCGCGGTCCTGGACCAGCATCCCGCCGACGACCTGGTGGAGATGGGGATCGATCATGTCGGGGTTGCGGCGCTCGCGATCGTCGAGGATGCGCATGTTGCGCTTGGCCTCGAGCGCCTCGAGCGCGTCCTCTTCGTAGCCGCGGGCGAACAGCACCTCGACGAACTGGTTCGAGATCGCCTCGGCGAGCCCGCGGTCGACGCGGCGATTCAGGCAGACAACGCCGCCGTAGGCCGACAGGGGATCGCATTCGAACGCCTTCTGGTAGGCCTCGAGCGCGGTCTTGCCGACGGCTACGCCGCACGGGTTGTTGTGCTTGATGATCGCGCAGGCCGGGATCTGGAACTCGCTGATGATCAGCCGGCCGGCGTCCAGATCCAAGAGGTTGTTGAAGGACAGCTCCTTGCCGCCGAGCTGGGAGATCATCGAGAGCACGTGCGTGCGCGTCCCGACCTGGGAGTAGTAGGCGGCGCGCTGGTGGGGGTTCTCTCCGTACGGCAGCTCGAGCACCTTCTCGAACGCACGCACCATCAGCGCCGGGAAGTCAGCGCCCTTCTCCTGGAACCAGCGCGCGATCGCGGTGTCGTAGCGGGCGGTATAGGCAAAGGCCTCCGCGGCAAGCGATTCGCGAGTCGTCGGCGACAGCCGGCGGTCAAACTCGCGCAGCTCGGCCAGGATCGCGTCGTAGCTCTCCGGGCTCACGACCGGCGCGACGAACTGGAAGTTCTTGGCCGCCGCCCGGATCATCGAGGGGCCACCGATGTCGATGTTCTCGATCACCTCCGGATCCGAGACGCCACGGCGGGCCGCGGTCCGCTCGAACGGGTACAGGTTCACGCACACGAGGTCGACGAACTCGACGTCGTGATCCTCGGCCGCGTGCATGTGCTCGGGGTTGTCGCGGAGCGCCAGCAGGCCGCCGTAGAGCTTTGGATGGAGCGTCTTGACCCGCCCGTCCATGATCTCCGGGAAGCCGGTGAGATCGGAGATCTGACGGACCTGGAGGCCGGCGTCGGTCAGCTCGCGGGCGGTGCCGCCGGTCGAGACGATCTCGATCCCGAGGTCGGCCAGGCCGCGCGCGAACTCAACCAGGCCGGTCTTGTCGGACACCGACAGCAGGGCCCGAGCCACTTGCACGTCCTCAGAGGCGACGGGAGCGAACCGGTTCACGCGGGATGTTCCCTGCTCCATGACGGCTCGACTCTATCGCTCGATCACGACACGGCGCGGATTGGCGGGATCGAAGCTGACCGCCCCGCGGGCGATCAGACGCACCGCCTCGGGCAACAACTCGTGCTCGATCGGGTGCAGGTGCTCGAGCACGGCGTTCGAATCCCGGGCGTCGGGCAGCTCGATCGCCCGTTGGAGGATCACCGGCCCGCTGTCGACGCCGGCGTCGACGAAATGGACCGTCACGCCGAACACCTTGACCCCGTAGGCCAGCGCGTCGTGCACCGGCCGCAGCCCGGGGAACGCCGGCAGCAGCGCCGGGTGCACGTTGATCACGCGCTCGGGGAACCGCGACAGGAACTCGCCTGAGAGCAGCTGCATGTATCCGGCGAGCACCACGAGCTCGACGCCACATTCCGCCAACCATCCGGCCATCGCCTGGTCGCGCTCCAGCCGGCCGGCGTACTCCGCCCCCGGGAACGCCCGCACCGAGACCCCTGCCCGTCGTGCCCGGTCGAGCGCGACGGCGTCGGGCTTGTCGGAGGCGACGGCCACGATCTGCACACCCTCGCGGCCGTGAATCCTGTCGAGCAGCGCCTGGAGGTTCGTTCCGGCCCCCGAGGCGAGGACCGCCACGTTCATGCGGCGCGGAGCTTCGGAAACCGGCCGCCGGTGGAGCGGAGCTTGCCGGCCTCGAGCAGGTGATCGACCCGCCCGAGCACCTCGCCCGAGCGCAGATGGGCGAAGGCTCCGTATCCGGCGAGGCGATCGTAGGCGTACTGGCCGATGACCTTCGAGCGGCCACCGCGGAGGATCTCGACCGCGCGCGTCCGGCCCACCGGTGGCGCGGCGGAGACAACCACGCCGAGGATCGCGGCGTCGAGGTCCCCGGCCTCTCCCGCGCTGCGCCCAGGCGACACCGCCGCCGGCAGAGATGGGGCCACCGCGGGCGAGCAGACGTCGCAACACGCCACCGTCGGCATCCCGCTCGACTGGTCGCCGAAGTGCGCCAGCAGCGCCCCTCGCCGGCAGCTGGACCCCTCGACGAAGCCCCAGACCGAGCGGTACTGGCTCCAGCGGGCGCGCTCGGCGTCGCGGGCGGAGCCAAGGCATGAAGACAGCGTGCGGCGACCCCACTCGCCAATCATGGCTCCCGCGGCGCGATCCGGGGGAGCCGGCGCCGGCGCGACCAACCCAGCGCGGGTCAGATGACCGATCACCGCCCGGACCGTCTCCTCGTCGCCGCCCGACCCCACGTCGGCAGCAAGCGAACGGACCGCCACGTCATAGCGCCCGTCGAGCCCCGCCCATTGCAGCCGTTCGGCGACCCGCTCGAATACGCCGGGGTCGAGCCTCGCGCGCTGGATGAAGAACACATGCAGCCCCTTATCGCGCTGCTCGGCGAACAGCAGGCACCGTGCCGGCGCGCCGTCCCGCCCGGCCCGGCCGGCCTCCTGGTAGTAGGCCTCGAGCGAGCCGGGCACGGTGGCGTGGCAGACGGTCCTGACGTTGGCCTTGTCGATCCCCATTCCGAACGCGTTCGTCGCGACGATCACCCGTACCTCGCCGGACATGAACCGCTCCTGGGTCGCGGCACGGGCCTCACGCGGCAGCCCGGCGTGGTACGCCAGCACCTCCTCACCGAGCGTACGCCTCAGGAAGGCGGCCAACTCCTCGCTGACGCGGCGCGTCCCGGCGTAGACGATCGCCGGAAGCGAGGGGTGGGCGGGATCCGATTCCGCCAGCGCCGCCGCGATCCGCCGGCGCTTATCGACCGCGGTGCCGCAGCGGACGACGGCGAAGGTCAGGTTCGGCCGGTCGAAGCCGGTTGTCACGCGGACCGGATCGCGCATCGCCAGCCGGCGCGCGATGTCGTCGGCGACCGCCGGCGTCGCGGTCGCCGTCAGCCCGAGCGTCGCCCGCGCGCCGACCCGCCGGGCGGCGTCGGCGAGGAAGAAATAGTCGGGGCGGAAGTCGTGCCCCCACTGCGAGATGCAGTGCGCCTCGTCGACCACGAACAGCCCGACGCGGGTCCGCGCCACCGCGTCGGCGAACCGGGGCGACGCGAACCGCTCCGGCGCAACGTACAGCAGCCGCACGTTCCCGGCGGCCACTCGCGACAAGGCATCGGCGTTCGCAGCGCCGCCCTGCTGGGCGTTGACGAGCTCAACCCTCCCCGGCGCCACCGCACGAACCGCCGAAACCTGGTCCTGCATCAGCGAGACAAGCGGCGAGACGACCAGGGTCAGGTCGTCTCGCATCAACGCGGGCAGCTGGTAGCACAGAGACTTGCCCGAGCCCGTGGGCATCACCACCAGCGCGTCGCGACCGGCGAGCGCGGCCGTCACCGCCTCGGCCTGGCCGGGGCGGAAATGCTCGAAGCCGAACAGCCGCCTGAGCGCGTCACCAGGATCCATGGGGCGCCCGACTGTAGCGGCGCGATCGGCGGTCCCTGGAGGCCGACGGTCAGTGGCCGTGGTTCAGTGGTACTTGCCCGTCCGGCTGCGGATGACCGTCACCTTCTTGGACTCGCGATGCGCCGTTCCACCGGTCGGCGTGAACGTGACCGCGATCGTCACCTGGCGGCGGCCGAGCAGCTTCAGCTCCTTGGCGGCGCGGGCGCTCAGACCGATTACGAGCTTGAACGTCCCGGTGCCGGTGCTCTTCACGCTGGCCGTTCCGTAGGTGAACGTCGTCGTCACGTGCTTGACGACGCGCTTGCCGTGCTTGTGCGTGATCACCGTCTGGCGAACCGTGAACGTCGCCTTCGCGATGAACCTGCCCGCATCGGGAGCCAGGACCGGCAGCGTGATCTTCCCGCGCGGGGCAACCCTCGCCTTGCCAAACGTGAACCTGTTCGACGGTGGTGGCAGCCTCGGGGACGGTGGCGACTGAGTCGTGAACTGCTGGTCCGGCCCGACGACCGTCCCGTCCGGATTCGTGGCCACGACGCGGTAGTGGTAGACGGTCGCGGGTGTGAGGCCGGTGAGCGACGCGAAGTCCGAAAACAGGGCCCCGCCGATAGGCGGTAGCTCCGTCGCGGCGGTCGAGGACCCGTACGTCGTGCTCGTCCCGTATTGGAACTTCACGCTTCCGGCCAGCACGTCGGGATTGGCGACGGGGACGAACAGAGTGGCGGTCGTCGTCCCCATGACGATCACCTGCGCGGCGCTGATTAACGGCGGCGCTACCTCATAGGCACCGACATCGCAGTCATCCGAGGATCGGGCCGCGCCACGCTGATCGAACACCGGGCAATCGCTCGCGGGCACGACCGCGCCGATCGCCGGGCTTCCAGCACCTAGCGCCTGCGTCTGGGTCGGGCCGCCGTTGTCGGCCAGCGGCCCCAAGAGCGGGTCCGCCGAGGGTAGATCGAAGCCGCAACTCGTCTGGACCGTCGGGCCCTCGAGGCTGTCCCGCGACAGCATCCGATCGGCGCAGTTGCCTGCACCTGTGTTGCCGGAGACGATCGTGCCGTCGGCGGTGACCGCCCCGACGTTGTCGATCCCGGCACCGATGCCCACGGATGCCACCGAGTTGGCGTCGATCGTGTCGTGCTGCAGCGTCGCTGTCGCTCCGCTGGCGATGCTGACGCCGCCACCGAAGCCCTCGCCGCTGAGGGAACCTCCTCCTTCCGCCCCGCCGACGGTGTTCGCTGTCAACGTGCTGTTGGTCAGCGTCAGGCCGCCGTTCTGATCGTTGTCGATCGCGCCACCGACCCCCTCGCCGCTGTCGGTTCCAGCCCCGCCGTCTCCGCCGGCGACGTTGCCGGCGAAAGTGCTGCCGGTCACGGTCAGCGAGCCGGAGCTGAAGATCGCGCCACCTTCGCCGGCGCCGCTCGCCGTATCCCCGCCCCCGGCGCCGCCCGCGGTGTTGTCGGTGAACGTACTGTCGGTCACGTTGAGCGAACCGGCGTTGTAGATCGCGCCACCTTGACTGAGGGTCGAGCTCCCGGCCCCGACGGCGCTGTTGTGGTCGAACACCGCATCGCTGACGTCGAGCGTCCCGCTGTTCGCGATGGCGCCACCGTTCGCCGTGGCGCCGCCACCCGCGAACCTCAGGCCCGAGATCGCGACCCGGCTCGCCGCCGACACCGAGAGGATCTGGACCCGGTCACCGTCGACCTCGATCACGCCCGGGCCGGGGCCGTCGATGGTCAGGTTGCCGCTGGTGATCGCCAGGGTGCCGGAGGTGAGATTGAGCAGACCGGTCAACCCCGGCGAGAAGTCGACGACCGACGGCGGACTGCTGTCGTTGTTGGCGTCGATGATCGCCTGTCGCAGCGAACCGACGCCCGAGTCATCGAGGTTCATGACCGGGAACGTCGACGCCATCGCCGGCGCCGCCGCCCACAGCAGCCATCCCGCGACGACCACGGCCGCGACCCGCCCCCACCCCCGCTTCGTCCCCACGCCGCGCTAAGCCCGGGCGAGCGGGAGCTCGAGCGCGTACTTGCCGAGAGCCTCTTCGGTGCCCTCGAGCGGGTACGAGCCGCTGAAGCACGCGTCGCAGTGCGACTCGCTCGACACGCCGACCGCCTCGTAGACGCCCTCGAGCGAGAGGTAGTGCAGCGAGTCCGCGCCCAGCTCGTCCGCGATCTCGTCGACGGTCCGGCCGTGGGCGATCATCTCCTCGCGGCTCGACATGTCGATGCCGTAGTGGCACGGATGCTTGATCGGTGGCGCGGAGATCCGCAGGTGGATTTCGGCGGCTCCGGCATCGCGGAGCATCTGAACGATCTGGCGGGTGGTGTTGCCGCGGACGATCGAGTCGTCGACGACGATCAGGCGCTTGCCCTCGACCACCTCGGGCATTGGGTTGAACTTGAGCCGCAGGCCATGCTTGCGCAGCTCCTGGCCGGGCTGGATGAACGTCCGGGCGACGTAGCGGTTCTTGATGAAGCCGTCGTCCTGCGGCAGTCCGGCCGCGCGCGCCAAGCCGCGGGCCGCCGGGTTCCCCGAGTCGGGGACCGGGATCACCAGGTCGGCGTCGACCGGGGCCTCACGCCACAGGATCTCGCCCATCCGCCCGCGCGCCACCTGGAGCACGGTGCCGGCCATCTTCGAGTCCGGACGCGCGAAGTAGATGTACTCGAACACGCAGAACGCGCGCCGCTCGGAACCGGCAATCAGACGGGTCTGCACGCCGCCGTCGGTGAGCGTGATCACCTCGCCGGGCAGAACCTCGCGCAGGTACTTGGCGCCGATCAGGTCGAACGCGCACGACTCGCTGGCAACGCAGTATGAGGTCGTCCCGGAATCCTCGTTCTCGATCATCCCGAGCGCCAGTGGACGCAGCCCGTGCTGGTCGCGGAACGCGACGACCGAGTCGTCGGTCAGCACCACGGTCGAGAACGCGCCCTTCAGCCGCGGGAGCACGTCGGCGATCGCGTCTTCGATCCGGTCGGCAGGGTGAGTCGCGAGCAGCGCCGCGATGATCTCGGAGTCCGACGTCGAGCTGAACGAGAACCCCCGTTCCTGCAGCTCGGAGTGCAGGTCGACCGCGTTGATCAGATTGCCGTTATGCGCGAGGGCCAGCGTGCGGCGGTCGTCACGGACGATCGGCTGCGTGTTCTCCCACGCCGATTTGCCGGTGGTCGAGTAGCGGACGTGGCCGATCGCCATGTCGCCGACAAGCGAGCGGAGCTTGTGCTCGTCGAACACCTGCGCGACAAGACCCTGGTCGCGGATCGCCATGATCCCGCCGCCGCGCGGCGCGGTGGCGATCCCGGCCGATTCCTGGCCGCGGTGCTGGAGCGCGTACAGCGCGAAGTACGCGAGATTGGCGACGTCGTGTCCCGGCGCAAAGATGCCGAAGACGCCGCACTCGTCGCGAGGTCCGTCGCGATGGTCGTTCAGGGGAGGGGGCATGCCCAACCTGCGGCCAAGGCTAGCAGTGGCCCTAGACCCATCCGGCCAGCCCGCGCTCGCGAGATTCGCGCAACTCGGAAACTGCGACGTCGAGCAGGCCGTCGATCCTCAGCGCGTCGCCGCCGACCTCGCCGATGATGACGAAGCCGGCGAGGGCGTCGCGCGGACCGGACACGATGAAGCCGCAACCCGGCGCCTCTCCGAACGGATCGAGCCCGGCCGGCAACCGCACCGACGCGCCGAAACCGCCGGCGACGCAGCACTCGGCGAGGGCGACGGCCGCCCCGCCCTCGGCGATGTCGTGTGCGCTGTGGAAGACCCCCGAACGGACGCGCCCGCGAACGGCCCCGTGTGCGATCCGGATCCTTGCGGCATCGGCGGCGGGCAGCTCACCAACCGGGGGAAGGCCGCGCAGCTTCGACAGCTCCGACCCCGCCGCCGACGGCTCGAACGGTCCGATCAGCGCGATCATGTCGCCGTCTCGGGCGAATCCGAGCCGCCCAGCGCGAGCGGCATGGTGGAGCTTGCCGACCATCCCCACGATCGGCGTCGGGAAGATCGGGCCGGTGGGGGCCTCGTTGTACAGCGAGACGTTCCCCCCTACAACGGGCACGCCCAGCGATTCGCAAGCCTCGGCCAGCCCCTCGACCGCCTCGACCAGCTGCCAGGCGACGTGGGGCTTCTCGGGATTGCCGAAGTTCAGGCAGTTCGTGAGCCCGAGCGGCTCGGCGCCGACACAGGCGAGGTTCGCGGCGCACTCGTACACGGCCTCGGCGGCGCCTCGCCGGGGATCGCAGGCCACCCGGCGTCCGTTCCCATCGATCGCGACCGCGATCGCAGAGCCGTCGGGGAGGACGAGCACGGCAGCGTCGGCCTCGTCCGGGCGGCGCACCGTGCGCGACTGCACGATCGGGTCGTACTGCTCGAACACCGGGCGCCGCGAGGCGATGTTGGCCGAGCCGAGCAGCGCCAGCAATGTCTCGGCGGGGGTCTCGCCGCCGCTCAGGACCGGCTCGGACGCCTCGTACAGATCCGCCGGCGCCGGCTCGGGCTCGAGGTCGTACAGCGGGCAGTCGTCGACGAGCACGCTCACCGGCAGGTCGGCGACCAGGGCGCCGCGGTGGAGCACCTGGAAGCGGTCGCCCTCCTTCACACACCCGATGGTCGTGGCCAGCACCTCCCACCGCTCGCACACCCCGAGCACCTCGCCGACGCGCTCGGGCGTGGCCACGCACAGCATCCGCTCCTGGGACTCAGAGACCATGATCTCGAACGGCTCCATGTCCGGCTCGCGGAGCGGTATCTGGCACAGGTCGAGCGTCAGGCCGACGTCGCCCTTGCTCGCCATCTCGGACGCCGCCGAGGTGAGCCCGGCCGCGCCCAGGTCCTGCAAGGAGACGAGCAGCTCGCGATCGAGCAGCTCGAGGCAGCACTCGAGCAGCTTCTTCTCGCTGAACGGATCACCGATCTGGACCGACGGGCGCTTGGCCTCGTCGCCCTCGCCGAGCTCGGCGCTCGCGAGCACCGACGCGCCGCCGATGCCGTCGCGCCCGGTGAGCGCCCCGAGCAGGACGACGACGTTGCCCGGTCCTGCGGCCGCGCTGCGGATCAGCCGGTCGTGCGGCGCGAGCCCGAGGCACATCGCGTTGACCAGGCAGTTCTGCTCGTAGCTGTGCTCGAAGTAGATCTCGCCGCCGACCGTCGGGACCCCGATCGAGTTGCCGTAGTGGCCGATCCCGGCCACAGCCCTGTCCAACAGATACCGGGAGCGCTCAGACGTCGAAGGCTCGCCGAACCTGAGCGAGTCGAGCACCGCGATCGGCCGCGCGCCGACCGCGAACACATCCCGGAGGATCCCGCCGACGCCGGTGGCGGCGCCCTGGAACGGCTCGACCGCGCTCGGGTGGTTGTGCGACTCGACCTTGAACGCGACCGCGAGCCCGCCGCCGACGTCGACGGCGCCGGCGTTCTCGCCCGGTCCCATCAGCACGTGCGGGCCCTCGGTGGGCAGGCGGCGCAAAAGCCGGCGCGAGTGCTTGTAGCCGCAGTGCTCTGACCACATCAACGACAGCATCGCCAGCTCGACGTCGTTGGGCGCACGCCCGAGCCGGTCGAGGATTCGCGCGTACTCGCCGTCGGTCAGCCCGAGCTGGCGGTGGCGGGACTCAAGCGAGGACGTGGTGCTCGACATGCGCTCGCATCGACTCGAAGATCCGCAGGCCGTCGGTCGATCCGCCGAGCGGCTCGACAGCGTGCTCGGGGTGCGGCATCAGCCCGAACACGTTCCCGCTCTCGTTGCACACGCCGGCGATGTCGCGCAGCGACCCGTTCGGGTTGTGCCCGGGCGCGTAGCGGAGCAGCACCTGACCGGAGGCCTCGAGCTGATCGAGCTGCTCATCCGGGGCGTAGTAGCGGCCGGTCATGTGCTTGACCGGGATCGACAGCCGCTCACCGGCGGAGCACGCACGAGTGAACGGAGTGTCGGTAGCCACGACGTCCAGGTCCACCTGGCGGAAGATGAACTTCAGCGAGGTGTTCGGCAGCAGGGCGCCGGGCAGCAGGTTGGCCTCGCACAGCACCTGGAACCCGTTGCAGATGCCGAGCACCAGCCCGCCCTCGCGCGCGAACTCCTCGACCTCGGCCATCACCGGCGCGAACCGGGCGATCGCGCCGGCGCGCAGGTAGTCGCCGTAAGAGAAGCCGCCGGGGACGATCACCGCGTCGACGCCCTGGAGGTCGTGGTCGGCGTGCCACAGCAGCACCGGCTCGCCGACCCGGGCTGCGGCCGCGAACGCGTCGATGTCGTCGCAAGAGCCGGGGAAGCGAACGATTCCGGTCTTCATTGCTCGATTTCGTAGTCCTCGATCAGCGGATTGGTCAGCAGCCGCTCGCACATCTCCGGCAGCCGGTCGGGATCGTCGACGTCGAGCTCGATCAGCCGGCCGACGTGGACGTTGCGCACGCCCGCGAACCCGAGCGCCGGCAGCGCCCGCTCGACCGCTTGGCCTTGTGGATCGAGGATCCCGGCCTTGGGCCTGACCAGCACTCGCGCCCTCATCGGGTTCGGCTGAGCCAAGCGTCGAACGGCTCGCCGGTGATCCGCTCGTAGGCCTCGACGTACTTCTCGCGCGTGCGCGCGACGACATCGTCGGGGATCGCGGGCGCCGGCGGGTTGCGGTCCCAGCCCGTCGAGGAGGCCCAGTCGCGCACGAACTGCTTGTCGAAGCTCGGCTGCGGGCGGCCCGGCTGGTACTGATCGGCGGGCCAGAAGCGCGAGGAGTCCGGCGTGCACACCTCATCGCCGAGCGTCAATTCGCCGTCGGCGTCGAGACCGAACTCGAACTTCGTGTCGGCGAGGATGATCCCGCGCTCGCGCGCGTGCTCGGCGGCGTGCAGGTAGACCGCGATCGAGACATCGCGCAGGCGCTCGGCCAGCACGCGATCGCCGACCAGACCGACCGTGCGCTCGAAGTCGATCGCCTCATCGTGACCGACGTCGGCCTTGGTCGACGGGGTGTAGATCGGCTCGGGGAGCTGGTCGGATTCGCGCAGGCCCGCCGGCAACTCGATGCCCGAGACCGTCCCTGTCCGCTGGTAGTCCTTCCAGCCAGACCCGGTGATGTATCCGCGGACTACGCACTCGACCGGGAGCATCTCGAGCTTGCGTACGAGCATGCCTCGGCCGCGGGCCTCCTCCGGGACGCCGTCGCTGATCGACAGCATGTGGTTCGGGACGATCGAAGCCGTCCGCTCGAACCAGAAGGTGGAGAGCCCCGTGAGCACTGCGCCCTTATCCGGGATCGGCGTCGGATGAACGACGTCGTAGGTGGAGATCCGGTCCGAGGCGACGATGACCAGCGTCTGATCACGGCCCTCGTAGATCTCGCGGACCTTGCCCGAAGCGATCAGGGGCAGGTCTCCGAGGGCGCTCACTGGCCCGATCCTAGCAACGGGTACGGCGGTCCGAAGAGCCCCTCCGAACCGCCGTCCGCAACGAGCGCGTTTCGGCTAAACGGGCTAATGAACCCCGGCGAAGTCGGCCCAGCAGGCCGTACCGAAGCTGTTGACCCCGGCCATGCCGTTGACGATCACCGACGCGCCACTCGGCGCCACGAGCGTGATCGTCGCCGGCGCGAACAGGGTCCCGGGCGTCCCGTCGGGGCTCGAGTCGACGTCGGCGCCGGTGTCCGTCGGGGTGTTCGCGTCGGCGAACAGGCCGTCGAGATCGGACTGGTCCTCGCTCGAGCTTGCGTTGATGACGCTGGAGGTCTCGTTGCCGTCGTCGGTGCAGGTCATCGTCACCGTGAACGGCCCCGAGGTGAACAGGGTCACCGTGGTGCCGTTGACCGAGCCGGCGGTCTTCACGACCCCATTCGTGCCGACCTCGCTCGCCCCTCCGCCTCCGCCGGCGCCTCCGCCCCCGCCCCCGAGATAGCTGCTCGCAGGCTTGCCACCGAGCTCGTCCGCATTCTTCGCGTTCGGCACCGTCCCCAGCTCGCTCAGCCTGATCTGCAAGCCGGTGAGCGTGTGGTTGCGAAGCCGATTTCCGGACAGCGAGTTCTTCCTGATCAGATGATCGCCGTTGACCAGCTGACTGGCTGCGACCGCCGTCCCGGACGTGGCGACCACGAGCGCGGTCACAGCGACCACCATGGCCGCGGATGGCCTGCGACGCAATAGATCCTTCATGTGCGTTCCCCTCGGTGTACTGGACTTACCGGCTGAAGTCCATGAGGCGCCGGACGCTACCCCACCGAACGTGCGCGAGCCGTTAAGAAACCGGCATCACCGGGCTGTCAATCGCCGCGCTCATCCCCCGGCGGCCGGCGAGCGCCTCGAGCATCACCGCGGTGTCGGCGATGGTCACGCCGGTCAGGTGCTCGCTGCGCTGCTCGAAGTCGCGGACGATCTCCGCGATCGCCGCCGCGTACGCCGCCTCGTCGCGACCGGCGAGCGCCTCGATCGCCGCCGCGGTCCGGGCGAACGCCTCGCCGCCCGCGCCCATCGCGCTCGCGCGCGCCTGCGCGTCCCGGTCGTCGCCGGCGATCAGCGCCGCGAGCGCCCGCGCGTAGTTCGCCGTGGGCGAATCCTGGTCGGCATCGGCGAGCGCCGTCCGGGCGTACTCGGCCTGCTCGGCGCCGCCGCCGGCCAGCACCGAGGCCTTCAGCATCCCGACGAGCCTTCCAAACGCGCTCGCGTGCGCCGCCTCCCACGACTGGCGGTACAGGTCGGAGACCTCGCGGAACTCGGTCTGGGCCGCCTCGAGATGACCGTCGATGAGCTGTCGCTGCGCTTCCCCCTCGCGCTCGATCGCCGCCGTCAGCAGTTCCTGATGCTTGTGCGGGGGCACGCTGTGGTCAATCGTAGGCAATGCGGGTATTTATCGGTCCGATGAAACCCCTCACGAGACGTGTAGCGCTGGTCACCGGCGCAAGCGGTGGCATCGGTCACGCGATCGCGCGCGGCCTGGCCGGCGACGGAGCGGCGGTAGCGCTCGCATTCGGCGAGCACGCAGAGCCGGCCGAGAAGCTGGCCGGGGAGATCGTGGACGCCGGCGGACTTGCGGTGGCGATCGCCGCCGACCTGCGCCGGCCAGGCGCACCGGACGAGCTGATCGACGCGGTCGAATCGCAGCTCGGGGCGGTCGAGGTGCTCGTCGCCGCGGCGGGCTCAGGGAACCGCCAGAGCCTCGAGGAGGTGTCGATCGACGACTTCGACGAGATGATCGCGGTGAACCTGCGCGCGCCGTTTCGCCTCGCGCAGCGCACCGTCCCCGGCATGCGCGAGCGCGGCTTCGGGCGGGTGTTGTTCATCTCCTCGGTCGCCGCGTTCACCGGCGGGGTCGTGGGGCCGCATTACGCCGCGTCGAAGGCCGGGCTCCATGGCCTCACCCACTTCCTGGCTTCGCGCCTGGCTTCCTCGGGCGTGACGGTCAACGCCCTGGCGCCGGCCCTGATCACCGACACCCGCATGCTTCCGGGCGACCCCGAGGAGCTGCGCGCTCGGGTCCCGGTCGGCAGGCTCGGCCGGCCCGACGAGGTCGCGGATCTGGCGCTGGCGATCCTCCGCAACGCGTACATGACGAACCAGGTCGTCGGGCTCGACGGCGGGATCTACCCGCGGTGACGGTGCAGGCGCAGCGGGCTACGCGGAAGCAACCGGCTCGCGGGCGCTGATCGCGTCGAGCCGGGCGACTATCTCGTCCGCGTAGCGAACGAACGGCGCGTAATCGAAGATCGCGTCGAGGTCGAGTGCTGCGGCCGCCGGGTCGGCCGCGAGCAGCTGGCGCAGCTGAACCCTCGAATCGATCGCCTGCTGCGCCAACCGCTGGACGACCCGGTATGCGTCGTCGCGGAGCATGCCGGACTCCACGAGCGCCGTCAGCACGCGCTGGGAGAAGAGCGCGCCGTGGGTGAGCTCGAGGTTCTCGCGCATCCTGTCCGCGTCGACCACCATCCCTTCCACGAGCGACAAAACCCGCCGCTGCATGTGGTCGAGCAGGATCGTCGAGTCGGGCAGGATGACCCGCTCGACCGAGGAGTGCGAGATGTCGCGCTCGTGCCACAGCGCCACGTCCTCGAGTGCGGCCTGGGCGTTGCCGCGGAGGATCCGGGCGAGCCCGACGACCTGCTCTGACTTGATCGGGTTGCGCTTGTGCGGCATCGAGCTCGAGCCCTTCTGGCCGCGGCCGAACGGCTCGCGGACCTCGCCGACCTCGGTCCGGGCGAGGTGGCGGAGCTCGGTCGCGAACCGCTCGAGGCCGGCGCCGGCGAGCGCGATCGCCTGCAGCAGCTCAGCATGGCGGTCGCGTGGCACCACCTGCGTCGAGACCGGCTCGCGGACGAGCCCCAGACGCGCGAGGACCCGCTCCTCGAACTCAGGCGAGGTCGCCGAGTAGGTGCCGACCGCGCCCGACAGCGCGCCGACCGCCGCCTGCGCGAACGCATGCTCGAGCCGGTGAGCGTTCCGATCGGCCTCGAAGGCGAAGCCCGCGAGCTTGATCCCGAACGTGGTCGGCTCGGCGTGGATCCCATGCGTGCGCCCGACGCACAGCGTGTGGACATGCTCGCGCGCCGCTGCGGCGAACGCCTCGACGAGCCGGCGCGATTCCGGCAGCACGAGCTCGGCGACATGTCGGAGCTGGAGCGCGAGACCGGTGTCGAGCACGTCGCTCGAGGTGAGCCCGTGGTGGATCCAGCGTCCCGCCGGCCCGGCCGAGGCGGACAGCACGTCGACGAACGCCGCGGTGTCGTGGTCGGTGACCTTCTCGCGTTCGTTGATCTCATCGACTGTGAACGTCGCCGCTCGGATCGCGTCGAGCTCGTCGGCGGTCGGGCCGTCGAGCTCCTCGCACGCGGCGACCTCGACCAGGCGCATCGCCTCGAAGCGCGCGTGGTCGGACCAGGCCTCGGCCAGCGCCGGACGGGTGTAGCGCGGGATCATCAGCTTCGAGATTACGCGAGACTGCAGCTGGACCGATGACCACGAATGCGAACCACGCCGACGACTGGCAAGCGGCGATCCGCGAGCTCGCGGCGTTCGACCGCCCGTCGGCCTCCGACGGCGAGCGGCGCGGCGCCGAGCTGATCGCTGAGAGGCTGCGCGCGCTCGGCTGCCGGGTGACGATCGAGGAGGAACGCGCCCACGGCGGCTACTGGTGGCCGATTGGCCTCGTCAACGCGATCGCGGCCGCGGGCGGCGCGCTCGCGCTGCGCGGCCGGCGGAGCGCACTGTTGACCCGGGCGCTCACCGCGGGCGTTGCGGGCGTCGGCGCGGCCGCCCTGTGGGATGACCTCGGCCACGGCCGGCGCTGGTTCCGCCGCGCGGTGCTGCCCCACCGGTCGACGTGGAACGTGGTCGCGGAGGTCGGCGATCCCGACGCCGAGCGGACGTTCGTGCTGATCGCCCACCACGATGCGGCCCACTCGGGCCTGATCTTCCACCCGATCCTGCCGCGGATCCCGCTCAAGCTCGCGCCGCGGCTGCATGCGCGAGCGGGACGCAGCTTCCCGCTGCTCTACGCGGTCTGGATCGGGCCGGTGATGGTCTGCGCCGGATCGATCCTCGGCGCCCGCCGCCTGCTTGCCGCCGGCGTCGCGTTCGCCGGCGCGGCGACCGCGGCGATGGCTGACATCGGGATGAGAGCGGTCGTGCCCGGGGCCAACGACAACCTGAGCGCGGTCGGGGCGCTGGTCGGGCTCGCCGCCGCGCTCCGCGACCGCCCGCTCGAAGGAGCACGCGTCCTGCTCGTCTCGACCGGCTCGGAGGAATCGTTCAGCGAGGGTATGCAGGGGTTCGGCGAGCGCCACTTCGACGAGCTCGACCCCGCGCGAACCGAGATGGTGTGCCTCGAGTGCCTCGGCGGCCCGACGCTGATCGTGGTCGAGGGCGAGGGGATGCTCCGGATGCGCGACTACCCCGCCCACATGCGCGAGGCCCTCGCGGATGCGGCCCGAGATGCCGGCGAGCCGATCATGCGGGGGCTGCGGACGACGGCCGCCACCGACGCGATCATCCCGTTGCGCGCGGGCTATGCGGTGGCGACGCTCGCGTCGGTCGACGAGACCAAGCTGCCGATGAACTATCACTGGCCGAACGACGTCGCCGACAACCTGCACTGGTCGACGATCAAGAGCGCGATCGCGGTGTGCGAGCGGTTCCTGCGCATGCGCGCCCGGCCGCCCGCTCACGTCCGGCTAACCCCGCTCAGCAGTCGAGGATGCGCGCTGCGAGCACGGCGGCGTTGCGCGCGTTGTCGACGCCCACGCACGCGACCGGCACGCCAGGCGGCATCTGCGCGATCGACAGCAGTGCGTCAAGTCCGCCGGCGACCGACGTGCGGCTCGTGAGCGGCACCCCGATGACGGGCAGGTCGGAGTGCGCCGCGACCACCCCTGGGAGCGCCGCGGACAGACCGGCGCCGGCGATGATCACGCGCAATCCGCGCATGCGAGCGTTGCGGGCGTAGTCGGCGACCTTGTCGGGCTCGCGGTGGGCGGACATCACCCGCACCTCGCAGCGGATCCCCCGCTCGATCAGCTCCCGCTCGGCCGCCTCCATCCGCTCGAGATCGCTTTTCGAGCCCATCACGATCCCGACCAGAGGCGCATCGACCTCGAGCTCCTCGAGCTCGACGACCGGCTCCTCGAGCACCTCGGGGGCGGGACGCGGGAACTCGTTCATGCGATCGGTTGCGCGACGCGGAGCGCGATGTCGCGGCGGAGCTGCCTGCCGTCGAACTGGATCATGTCCGCCGCAGCATATGCGGCCTCGCGTGCCGACGGCGCATCGGCGCCGAGCGCGGTCACGTTGAGGACGCGGCCGCCCGCGGTCACGATCTGCCCGTCGCTGTTGCGCGCGGTGCCGGCGTGCGTGATCTGCCAGCGCGCCGGCGCTCGCGGCGTCGAGGCCCGTGATCACGTCGCCGTGCGAGGAGGTGGCCGGATAACCGCCGCTCGCGAGCACGACGCTGACCGCCATCTCCGGCGCCCAATCGAGCTCGACGCCGCCAAGTCCGCCCGGGATGGTCGCGGCCTCGAGCAGGCTGACCAGGTCCGAGCGCAGGCGCGGCAGCAGCGCCTGCGTCTCGGGATCGCCGAAGCGCACGTTGAACTCGAGCACCCGGGGACCGTCCGCGGTCATCATCAGGCCGGCGTAGAGCACGCCCTGGAACGGGATCCCCCGCCGCGCGAGCTCATCGAGCACCGGCTGGTGGACCGAGGCGCAGATCTCCCGGGCCCGGGCGTCGTCGACCGCCGGGACCGGCGAGTAGGACCCCATTCCGCCGGTGTTCGGCCCCTCGTCGCCGTCGAAGATCCGCTTGTAGTCCTGGGCGGAGGCGAGCGGCACGGCGTTCTGGGCGTCGCACAGCGCGAGCAGCGACAGCTCCTCGCCCTCGAGGTACTCCTCGACGACGACCTGCTCGGTGTCGAACTTGCGCTCGACGAGCAGCTGATGGAGGGCGTCGCGGGCCTGCTCCTCGTCCTCGGCGATGATCACGCCCTTGCCGGCGGCGAGACCGTCGGCCTTGATCACGACCGGATACCGCTCGATGGCGTCCATCCCGGCTTGCGGATGCCGAACCACCTTATAAACAGCAGTCGGTACGCCGGCGGCCGCCATGATCTCCTTGCAGAACGCCTTGGAGCCCTCGAGCCGCGCCGCCGCGCCGGTCGGGCCAAAGCAGCGGATACCGGCGTCGCTGAGCGCGTCGGCGAGGCCCGCCACGAGCGGCGCCTCGGGACCGATCACGACCAGGTCGACGTGCTCGGCGGCGGCCGCGGACACGACGGCGTCGATGTCCTCGGCTCCGACCCCGATCAGCCGGGCGTCGGCCTCGATCCCGGCGTTGCCGGGCGCGCACAGGATCTCCGGGCGGCGGGGCGAGCGGGCCAGCGCATGAACGAGCGCGTGCTCGCGGCCGCCGCCGCCGACGACCAGGACTCGGTAGGTGTCAGATCGCGCCAATGAAGTCGTCGATGGGGATCGCGACCAGCGTCTCGTACTTCGCGGTCCCGCGCGAGCCGAGCTCGAGCGAGATCCGCGCCATCGTCTTCTCGTCGGGGGCCTCGACGACGTTTACGAAGTCGAACTGCCCGAGGGTCGCCCACTGCGCCTTGACGGTGGCGCCGAGCTGCTCGACCTCGCGGTTGACCTCCTTGATCCGCGTCGGGTTGTTCTTGATCGTCTGGACCCCTTCGGGGCTTAGCGTCGAAAGCATGATGTAAGTCGGCACGATGCCTCCTTGGTGGTGGGGGGTGGGTGGGTGGGAATCCACGTCCCCGTCGGGGGCGGTCGTGCCGAAGCATTCCACGCTTACACGTGCGCCGGTTCCTCGGCTCGCTCGAGCACCAACTCGCCCTCGGCGTTATCCACTCTGACGAGGTCGCCGGACGTGAATCGTCCTTCGAGGATCGCCAGCGCCAGCGGGTCGACGAGGCGCTTCTGGATCACCCGCTTGAGCGGGCGGGCGCCGTACGTCGGGTCGTAGCCGAGGTTGCCGAGCAGCGTCCGGGCGCCGTCGGTCAGCTCGACCTCGATCCCGCGCTCGCGCACCCGCTCGATCAGCCGAGCGACCTGGAGATCGACGATCTCGGAGATCTGCTCCCGCGTCAGCGAGTGGAACTCGACGATGTCGTCGAGGCGGTTGACGAACTCGGGCTTGAATTGGGCCTCGACGCCGGCCCGGCCTCCCGGGATGTTCGAGGTCATGATCAGCACGGTGTTCTTGAACGAGACGGTTCGGCCCTGGCCGTCGGTCAGCCGCCCGTCGTCCATCACCTGTAGCAGCGTGTTGAACACGTCCGGGTGGGCCTTCTCGATCTCGTCGAGCAGGACGACCGTGTAGGGCCGGCGTCGAACGGCCTCGGTCAGCTGGCCGCCCTCGTCGTAGCCGACGTAGCCCGGAGGTGCGCCGACGAGCCGCGACACGGCGTGCTTCTCCATGTACTCGGACATGTCGATCCGGACCATCGCGTCCTGGCTGTCGAACATGAACTCGGCCAGCGCGCGTGCGAGCTCGGTCTTGCCGACGCCCGTCGGGCCGATGAACAGGAACGTGCCGATCGGCCGGTCAGGGTCCTGGAGGCCCGCGCGCGAGCGCCTGAGCGCGTTCGAGACCACCTCGACCGGCTCGTCCTGGCCGATCACGCGCTCGTGGAGCCGCTCCTCCATGTGCACGAGCTTCTCGATCTCGCCCTCCATCAGGCGCGTGACCGGAATCCCCGTCCACTTGGCGACGACCTCGGCGACGTCCTCGGCGTCGACGACGTCCTTGAGGAACTTCGGCGTGTGCTGGTCGGTCGCGGCGTCGTGCTGGGCAGACTCAGCCGCCGCGAGCTGCTTCTCGAGCTCGGGGATCGTCCCGTACTGAAGCTCGGCCGCCCGGCCCAGGTCGCCCTCGCGCTGGGCGCGCTCGAGCTCGGTCTTGGCCTGCTCGATCCGCTCCTGAAGCTCGGCAACCGCACCGACGGACTCCTTCTCGCGCTGCCACTCGGCATGCATCGCGTCCGAGCGCTCGCGCTCCTCGGCCAGCGCCCGCTCGAGCTGCTCGCGACGCGCGAGCGTGCCCGGGTCATCGTCGTCGCCGAGCGACTGGAGCTCGATCTCGAGCTGCATGATGTGCCGGTCGACCTCGTCGATCTCGGTCGGCTTGGAGTCGATCTCCATCCGGATCCGCGAGGCGGCCTCGTCGACAAGGTCGATCGCCTTGTCAGGCAGGAACCGGTCGGCGATGTAGCGCTGGCTGAGCGTCGCCGCCGCGACCAGCGCGGAGTCCTGGATGCGGATCTTGTGGTGGACCTGGTAGCGCTCCTTGAGGCCGCGGAGGATCGCGATCGTGTCCGCGACGGTCGGCTCGCCCACGTACACGGGCTGGAAGCGGCGCTCGAGCGCGGGGTCCTTCTCGATGTGCTTGCGGTACTCGTCGAGCGTGGTGGCGCCGACCGCGCGGAGCTCGCCGCGGGCGAGCATCGGCTTGAGCATGTTGCCCGCGTCCATCGCGCCCTCGGCGGCACCGGCGCCGACGATCGTGTGGAGCTCGTCGATGAACACGATGATCTGGCCCTTGGCGTCGGCGATCTCCTTGAGCACGGCCTTGAGTCGGTCCTCGAACTCGCCGCGGTACTTGGAGCCGGCGACCATCGCGCTCAGGTCGAGTGCGACCAGCCGGCGGTCCTTGAGGCTCTCGGGGACGTCGCCGGAGACGATCCGCTGGGCGAGGCCCTCGACGATCGCGGTCTTGCCGACGCCCGGCTCGCCGATCAGCACCGGGTTGTTCTTGGTGCGCCGGCTGAGGACCTGGATCACACGGCGGATCTCGTCGTCGCGGCCGATCACCGGGTCGAGCTTGCCTTGCGCGGCGGCCTCGGTCAGGTCGCGGCCGAAACGCTCGAGCGCGCGGTACTTGTCCTCGGGGTTCTCGTCGGTGACGCGATGGCTGCCGCGGACGTCGGCCAGCGCCTTGAGCAGATGGTCGTGGCTGGCGCCGTTGGATCGCAGCGCGTCACCGGCCCTGCCGGGATGCTGCGCGATCGCAAGCAGCAGGTGCTCGGTCGAGACGTACTCGTCATTCAGCTCGCGCATCTCGGTCTCGGCGGACCGGAGGATCTGGACGAGCTCGGTTGAGCCGCCCGCGGGCTCGGCCGTCGCGGCGCCCTGGATCTTCGGCAGCGCATCGAGGGCCTGCGTGTTCGACTGGCGAACGGCCGTCGGGTCGACGCCGAGCTTGCGCAGCACGGGCACGACGATGCCTCCGTCCTGCTCGAGCAGGACCGCGAGCAGGTGCTCGGGCATCGTCTGGGGATTCCGGCGTTCATCGGCGAGCCGCTGAGCGGCCTGGAGCGCCTCTTGTGACTTGATCGTGAAACGGTCTGGTTGCATAGGCGTTCTCGGTATCAGGTGTGAGAAAGTGTCGAAAAATCTAAGTCAGTGAGACTTAGATTATGACAGATTCCGACTGCTTCTCAAGGGGCCGGTGGGCTGGCCGTGGTGGGTGCCTGCGTGCCGACCGCCGGCGGGGTCACGGTCGTCGGCGCCCCGCTCGTGCTTGTCGTCGGGGCGGTGGTGGTGGTCGTCTTGGTGGTGGTCGTCGGGGGCTTCGGAGTGCTCGTCGTCGTCTTCGGAGTGCTCGTCGTCTTTGGAGTGCTCGTGGTCGTCTTCGGGGTGCTGGTGGTCGGGTGGGTGCTCGAGTGGGTCGTCGTGTGCGAGCTGCTGGTCGCCGGGGTCGATTGACTCGGGGTCGAACTCGAGCTCGAGCCGCCCGAGCCGCCGCCCAGTGCCAGCGCGGCGCCGCCACCGAGGAGCAGCGCGGCGATCACCGCGAGCAGCACCCACAGACCGGTGCGGCTACGTGGCGGTGGCGGCTGGCGCGGGGGGCGCTGCTGGCGGGCGGCAGGGGTCTGCGGTGGAGGCGGGGGCGGCGGTGGTGGGCTGGCCTCGAGCGGGACCGTCGCGGCCGTGGGGGCCATCGCCGCCATCGCGATCGTGGTCAGCGCGTCCGTAGCGGGGCCCGGATTCCCGGCCGCCTGGGCAAGCCGGTCGCGCACCTCGGCGGCGGTCTGCGGCCGGTCGTCGGGGGACTTGGCGATCATCTGCATCACGAGCGCGTCGAGCGCGGGCGGGATGTTCGGGTTGCGCTCGCGGGCGGGCTTCGGCGCGACCCGCACGTGCTGGTGGAGCACCGCGGCCGCGACGTCGGCGATGAACGGCGGCTCGCCGGTCAGCATCTCGTACAGCACGCACCCGAGCGAGTAGATGTCCGAGCGCGCGTCGACCGGCTGGCCGAGCGCCTGCTCGGGCGACATATAGGCGGAGGTGCCGAGGACCGTCGCGGTCTGGGTCAGCGCCTGGCCCTCGAGCGCGCGCGCGATCCCGAAGTCGAGCACCTTCACCGACCCGTCGTCGGCGAGCATGATGTTGCCGGGCTTGATGTCGCGGTGGACGATGCCGGCGGCGTGGGCGGCGCTGAGCGCGCCGGCGACCTGCTCGGCGATCCGCGCCGCTTCGTGCGGTTCGAGCGGCTTGTGGCCGCTCATGATCTCGGCGAGGCTCTTGCCGCGGATGTACTCCATCACGATGAAGCGCGTGGGTCCGTCCGCTCCCGCGTCGTACACGGTGACCACGGCGGGATTGTTGAGGGCCGCGGCCGACTGGGCCTCGCGGGTGAACCGCGCGAGATAGATCGGGCTCTGCTCGACCAGCGGGTCGAGCGCGACCTTGACCGCGACCGTGCGGTCGAGCGAAAGATCGGTGGCGCGGTAGACGGTGCTCATGCCGCCCCGGCCGATCACCTCGTCGAGCCGGTAGCGCTCCGCCAGGATGCGCGGTTCGCCGGCGGAGCTCACGTGGACGGGCGCTGCACCCGGAGCGCGAACCGCTGCAGGTCGGCGTTGCGGACGATCTCGCCGCCCTTGGCGTAGGGCACGATCTCCGCGCGCAACTCGCGTCGCAGCGCTTCGAGCCGCTCGACCTCGGCCTTCAGCTCGCCGGCGCGCTTCTCGAGCGCCCTGACCTTGCGCTCCATGCCGTCGAGCTGCTGCTCGAGCTCGAGCACGCGCTCGACGCCGGCAAGGTTCATCCCGAGCTCGGCCGTCATCGCCTGGATCCGGCGGAGCCGCTCGACGTCCTTGTGCGAGTAGAGCCGCGTGCCCTTGGGCGAGCGCTTGGGCTCGATCAGCCCGCGCGCCTCGTACATGCGCAGCGTCTGCGGATGCATCTCGGCGAGCTCCGCCGCGACCGAGATCATGAACACGCCCCGGTCCGAGGAGACCTCGATCCGGGCGGAGCTACGCACGCGCCGCGCGGCCATCAGTCCTTGCTCCCTTTCGCTTTCGTGCCGCCCGCGCTGGCCTGCTCAAAGAGCTTGGCCCGCGGGTCGCCGTTCATGACCTGCGAGAGGCGGTCGATCGCCTCGTCCTGCTCGGGTGAGAGCGAGTCGGGAACGTCGATCACGAACCGGTAGTGAATGTCGCCGCGGCCCTTGCCGCCGGCTTTGGGTGGGCCTTCGCCTCTCAGTCGCTGCACGGTCCCGCTCTTCGTTCCAGCGGGCACCCGCAGGCGCTTTGAGCCGTTCAGCGTCGGCACCTCGACGATCGCGCCGCGCACCGCTTCGGGGATCGTCAGCGGCACCTCGACCTCGAGGTTCTCGCCCGCGGTCTTGAACACGGGCGACTCCTGCACGCGAGTGATCACGTACAGATCGCCCGGCTCGCCACCGCGGAAGCCGGCCTCGCCCTTGCCGGCGAGGCGGATCCGGCTGCCGTCGTGAACGCCGGCGGGGATGTTCACCCGCAGCTTGCGAACGCTGCGCTGCGCGCCGCTGCCGTGGCACGTGGGGCACGGATCCTCGATCACGGTGCCCGAGCCGCCGCAGTTCGAGCATGGCTGGGAGATCGAGAAGATCCCCTGGCTCTGGGACTCGATCCCGCGGCCGTTGCAGACCGGGCAGACCTTTGGCGTCGTACCCGGCTTGGCGCCGGTGCCGTGACAGGTTGGGCATGGCGCCGAGGTCGGAACCGACAGCGGCACCTGGGCCCCGTGCACGGCCTGGTCGAAGGTCAGCGAGACCTCGGTTTCGAGATCGCGGCCCTGGGTCTGCGCCCGTGTCGTGCGGTCCGACGTGGTCCGCCCGCGGGCGCCACCGGGTCGGCCGGCCGTGCCGGTACCGCCACCGCCGAACAGGTTCGAGAGGATGTCGCTGAACCCGCCGCCGAACGCGCCCGGGTCGAAGTTGCCGCTCGTGAACCCGCCGAGCGGGCCCTGACCCCGGTCGTAGGCCTTGCGCTTCTCGGGATCCGAGAGAACGTCGTGGGCCTGCGAGATCTCCTTGAACTTCTCCTCGGCCTGCTTGTTGTCGGGGTTTCGGTCAGGGTGGTACTGGCGCGCCAGCTTGCGGTACGCCTTCTTGATCTCCTCGTCGGAGGCGCCCTTGCCTACTCCGAGCGTCTTGTAGTAGTCGGGTCTGCCGGCCATGGCTCGTCAGCCTTCCTCACGCCGCGACGACAACGCGAGCGGGCCGGATCACGACCTCTCCCAGCCGGTATCCGCGCTGGTAGACCTCGACGACCGTCCCGGACTCGGTGCCTTCGACTGGCAGCTGGGCCACGGCCTCGTGCAACTGCGGGTCGAACCGCTCGCCCTCGGGCGAGAACCGCTCGATGCCCGCGCGGGCCAATGCCGCGATCACGTCCTTGTGGACGAGCTTGATGCCCGAGACGAGCGTGGCCGCTGTGCCGTTCTCTTGGGTTGCGCCGTCCGTCGGGTTCCCCGCGCTGGCGGCGTCGAGCGCCCGGTCGAGGTTGTCGACTGCGGGCAAGAGCTCCTTCGCCAGCCTGGCGATGCCTCGCTCCTGGGCGGCGGCCGCCTCGCGCGTGGCGCGCCTGCGGTAGTTCTCGAAGTCGGCGCGGGTGCGCTGGGCCAGCTCGAGGTACTCGTCGGCCTTCTCGGCCTTCGCCGCGAGCTCCTCGAGATCGTGCTCGAGCTGGCGCTCGTGATCGGCCTCGGCAGCCTCGGCGGTGTCGGCGGCCCCGGTGGCGTTCTGGACCGCCGGGCCGGCGGGCGCCTCGGGCTCGCCGGCCGCGACCGACGGCTCAGGGGCGCCCTTGGGCGCCCCCTCCTCGGCCGGCCGCGTGGACCCGTCCAGGGCCTCCGCGATGTTCTGCTTGGGCGTCGTCATTACTTCTCGTCCACGACTTCGGCGTCAACGACATCCTCCTCGGCGCCGGCGCCGTTGGTCGACGCCGCTCCATCCTCGCCGCCATCTGTGGAGTTGGCCGCGGCCTGCTCCTGGGCGTGCTGGTACATCGCCTCGGAGACCTTGTGGAACGCCGTGTGCAGCGTTTCGGTCTTGGCGTTGATGTCGGCCGCGTCCTCGCTGGTCAGCGACTCGCGGACCTCCTTGATGGCCGCCTCGATCTCCTCCTTGGAGCTCGAGTCGACGGCGTCACCGAGGTCCTTGAGCTGGCGCTCGGCCTGGTAGGCCGCGTTCTCGCCGTTGTTGCGGGCCTCGGCGAGCTCGCGCTGCCGACGGTCATCCTCGGCGTGGGACTCGGCGTCCGACACCATGCGCTTGATCTCGTCGTCTGACAGGCCCGAGCCGGAGCGGATTTCGATCTTCTGCTCCTTGCCGGTGCCCAGATCCTTGGCCGACACGTTCAGGATCCCGTTGGCGTCGATGTCGAACGCGACCTCGATCTGCGGGATGCCTCGCGGCGCCGGCGGGATGCCGGTCAGCTGGAACTTGCCGAGCGACTTGTTGTACATCGCCATCTCGCGCTCGCCCTGCAGCACATGGATCTCGACCGACGGCTGGTTGTCCTCGGCGGTCGAGAACACCTCGCCCTTGCGGGTCGGGATCGTGGTGTTGCGCTCGATCAGCTTCGTCATCACGCCGCCCTTGGTCTCGATACCCAGCGTCAGCGGGGTCACGTCGAGCAGGAGGACGTCCTTGACGTCGCCGGCGAGCACGCCGGCCTGGATCGCGGCGCCGACGGCGACGACCTCATCGGGGTTGACGCCCCGGTGCGGCTCCTTGCCGGTCAGCTCCTTGACCTTCTCCTGGACCGAGGGCATGCGGGTCATGCCGCCCACGAGCACGACGTGGTCGACCTTGTCGACGCCCTTCTCCTTGGCGTCGTCGAGCGCCTGGCGGACAGGCGCCACCGTGCGGTCAAGCAGCGTCGAGGTGAGCTCGTTCAGCTTGGCGCGGGTGAGGCGCGTGTCGAGGTGCTTCGGACCGCTCGAGTCGGCGGTGATGAACGGCAGGTTGATCTGTGTCTCCTGCGTCGTCGACAGCTCGATCTTGGCCTTCTCAGCCGCCTCGTAGAGCCGCTGCAGCGCCATCGGGTCGGCGCTCAGGTCGATGCCCTGGGACTTCTTGAACTCGCTCACGAGCCAGTCGACGAGCGCCTTGTCGAAGTTGTCGCCACCGAGGTGGTTGTCACCGGCGGTCGCCTTGACCTCGAACACGCCGTCGCCGATCTCGAGCACCGACACGTCGAACGTGCCGCCGCCGAGGTCGAAGATCAGGATCGTCTGGTCGTTCTCCTTGTCGAGGCCGTAGGCCAACGAGGCCGCGGTCGGCTCGTTGATGATCCGCTTGACGTCCAGTCCGGCGACCCGGCCGGCGTCCTTGGTCGCCTGGCGCTGATCGTCGTTGAAGTACGCCGGCACGGTGATCACGGCGCTGTCGACCGTCTCGCCGAGGTACGCCTCGGCGTCGGCCTTGAGCTTGCCGAGGATCATCGCGCTGATCTCGGGCGGCGAATACTGCTTGTCGCCGGCCTCGACGCGCGCGTCGCCGTTGGGCCCGGAGACCACCTTGTACGGCACGATCGACTCTTCCTCGCGCACCTCGGCCTCCTTGCGGCCCATGAAGCGCTTGATCGAGAAGACCGTGTTCTGCGGGTTGGTGACTGCCTGGCGCTTGGCGACGGTGCCGACCAGACGTTCACCGGATTGCGTGAACGCGACCACGGACGGCGTGGTGCGGCCGCCCTCCGCGTTCTCTACGACCGTCGGCTCGCCACCCTCGAGCACTGCCATGCACGAGTTGGTGGTTCCGAGGTCGATTCCGATCGTCTTTCCCATCGAGTTCTACTCCTGTTTCGTCGTAAAAATCTAAGCGTCAGGGTAGCAGATTTGGGTTGGGTCGCCGGGGTGGAGTCAAGGCCGTCGGCCCGCCCGCTGGGCGCGTTTGGCTCTGGTCGGCCGCGGTGTGGCGCCCGAGGGCGGGCCGGACGGCCTTCGCCTCCCACCCACCATCAGCGGTGGCGCAGCGCGGGCGCACCGAACCCGACAAACTCGCCACTCGACCACCCCCGCGGGGGTGAATGGTGATTCAGTCGTCTATAGCACGACTTACGTCGCGCTCGGCCCGGCCATGCAGTCGAGTGGCGACTTATTCGGCCTGCGACGCCCCTCGACCCTGGCGGCCCCTGCATCACCCCACCGCGAACGCGCTCGGGCACATCTTCTGGAGTGCGCAGCCCGCGCAGTCCGGCCGGCGCGCGTGGCAGGTCCGCCGGCCGTGGCGGAGCATGTTCAGATGAAGCTCGAGCTCCTCGCCGGGCGGGGTGATCTCGAGCATCGCGTCGTGCATCTCCTCGAACGGCGCGCGCGGGCGGAACAGGCGCCAGGCGCGTCCCCACGCGCGAGACGTGCGTGTCGACCGGCACATCCCGCATCCCGAATGCGAACAGGAGCACGCACGCGGCCGTCTTCCGCCCGACGCCGGGCAGAGACGTCAGGTACTGCTGCGCCTCCGGGACGGTCAGCTCGGGCAACCAGTCGAGCGACAGCTCGCCACCGGGCGCGGTCTCGGTGATCGCGCGGAGGATCGACTTGATCCGCGCGGACTTGACCTTCGAGATCCCGCCGGGGCGGATCGCCTCCTCGATCTCATCGACGGGCGCGTCCCGGATCAGCACCCAGGTGTCCCCCTCGAAGCGCTCCCGGAGTCCGAGATAGGCGACGTCGCGATTGCGATCGTTCGTCGACTGCGAGAGAACGGTCAGAACCAGCTCGGCGATCGGGTGACCGTGGGGCTTGGCGAGCGGGACCCCGTAGACGAGCCGGAGGCGATCGCGGACCGCGCGTACGCGCCGGCGGGTCGGGCGCTTCCAGCTATTCAAGGGCGCCCCATCGCTCGCACGCCCGCGCCGCCTGCGCCATCGCGTCGGGCAACGACGCCGCCACCGTCGCCGGGTAGAAGGCAGATGTCGCGAGCCTGGCCAGCAGGATCCCGGTCAACACAGCGTCCGGCGCCGATGGTGCTCAAAACCGTCGCTGGGGCGTCGTCGACGTCGACGTCGAGGCGCAGCTCGCCCCGCAGGATCGCGCCCTCGCGTCCGAGCGTGAGCACGACCATCCGCGCGCCGGCCTTGAGCAGCGCCAGCGCTGCGCGCTCGGGGTCGTCCTCGCCGGTCATCAGCGCGGCGTCGCCGGCGCTGGCGCGGACGAGCAGCGCATCGGGGACGCAGGCGTTCGCGGTGGCGGCCGCCTCGGCGCGCGAGCGCCACCGCTCCAGCCGAAGCTGCGCGTCGAATACGACCGGGCGGTCGAGGGAGAGCGCCAGCTCCCGAGCCCGCATCGTCACCGCGGCCTCCTCCGCGCCGGACAGCGTGCTCGAGCCGATGAACAGCGCCGCCGAGCCCCGAACCGCCTCCTCGAGCCGGCCCACGTGCATCGCGTCGGCCACCCTGGCCACCTTCTCGCCGTACTCGTGAAAGCGCGGCTCGCCGCCAGGCGCGACCGACACGACCTCGAGCGGTGTCTGCGCTCCCGGCACGAGCTCGAACAGCGCCGTGCCAACGCCCTCGCGGTCGAGCCGCCCGCGAAGCCATCGGCCCCAGGGATCGTCGCCCGCACCGCCCGCGAGCACGACGTGAGCGCCGTGCCGGGCGGCGGTCACGGCGACGGTGGCGACCGCGCCACCGAAGTGGGGCACGAAGGCATCGGCGGCGGAGACGTCGTCGAGCGGCCGCTCGCAGATCAGATCGACGACGGGCTCGCCCAGACACAGGGTCGGCGCCCCGGGAGGCGGCTGATCTGGACTCGCACTGCTCACGCGCGCGGACGTTATCCTCGCCGGCGGGTGCGCGTCGACGAGCACACGATCAACCTCGACGAGTCACCCGTGTTCTACCGCCGCGCGACCGAGGCGCCGGGCGTGCCGGCGCTGTACCTGCACGGGATTCCGACGAGCTCGGATGACTGGGTCGAGTTCCTCGCGCGGACCGGAGGGATCGCCCCGGACCTGATCGGGTTCGGGCGCTCGGGCAAGGGCGGTCATCTTGACTATTCGGTCGAGGGAATCACCCGGTTCGTGGAACGCTTTCTCGCCGAGGTGCAGGTCGATGAGGTCAAGCTGGTCGCCCACGACTGGGGGGTCGCGGTCGGCCTCGCGCTCGCCGACCGCCATCCCGAGCGGGTGGAGCGGCTCGTGCTCTGCAACGCGCCGCCGCTCGTCGGCGGGTTCGAGTGGCCGCGGCTGGCCAGGATCTGGCGCACGTTCCCGATCGGCGAGGCGCTGATGGGCTCGACGACGCGGGGGATGCTCGCGCGGGCGCTCCGGCACGGGTCCGTCCGAGAGGATGCGTGGCCCGACTCACGGGTGGCAGAGGTGTGGGATCAGTTCGACCAGGGGACCCAGCGGGCGATCCTCCGTCTCGTCCGGTCCGCAGGGGAAAATAGTCTTGGTGGTAGTGGCGCCGCCGGGCCCGAGGGAGTGCGGGGGCTGGCGAGCGGACAACCGCCACCGACGCTGATCATCTGGGGCGAACGCGACCCCTGGTACCCGCCGGCGCTCGCCGATGCGTACGCCGCCCACCTTCCGGGAGCGAGGATCGAGCGGATCCCGGACGCCGGTCACTGGCCGTGGCTCGACCGCGAGGACGTCGTGGAGCGGGTCGCGGCTTTCCTGGAGGAGTAGTGCGCTCCCGCGACGGCTCGCTGGGACCGATGGCCAAGCGCCTGCTGCCGACGCTGACCTCGGCGGTGATCGCCGCCGTGTACGTGCTCGTCGCGCCGCGCAGCGAGGATCTGGCCGCCCACCTGCTGCGCGCGAAGCTGTACGCCGCCGACGGCTGGTTCGGGATCTGGAACAACTGGTGGTATGGGGGCCACAACCTGCCCGGGTACAGCGTGCTGTTCCCGCCCGCGGCGGCCCTGCTCACGCCACAGCTCGTTGCCGGGATCGCGGCCCCCGTCAGCACGGCCCTGTTCGAGTCGCTGGCCCGCCGGCGCTACGGGGAGCAGGCGTGGCTCGGATCGCTGTGGTTCGGCGTGGCGACCGCATCGAGTCTCTACAGCGGGCGGCTGACGTTCGCGTTCGGTCTCGCGCCCGCGGTCGGAACCGCGCTCGCGCTCCAGCGCGGGCGCCCCGCGCTCGCCACCGGGCTCGCGGTCGTCACCGCGCTCGCCAGCCCAGTGGACGCGCTGTTCGCCGCCCTTGCCGGCGCGGCGTACGCGACCGCGGAGTTCCTCCGGCGACAAGCACAGACAAGATCAGGCCCGCCTTCCCAGGGATCGCCGTCGTGATCGGAGCGCTCGCGCCGGTGATCGCGCTGGCCGTGATGTTCCCCGAAGGTGGGACCGAGCCGTTCGCGTTCTCGGCGCTGTGGCCGATCGTGCTGATCTCGGTGGCGGGGCTGCTGGTGATCCCCAAGCGCGATCTGGCGCTGAAGGCCGGCGCCGGCCTGTACGCGCTCGGGTGCATCGCCGCGTACGCGATCGCGAGCCCGGTCGGCAGCAACGCGGCGCGGCTGCTGCCGATCGTCGCCGGCCCGATCGTGGCGCTGCTGTGGTGGCCCACTCGAACCCGAAGGCGAACCACCGCGCTGCTCCTCGCAATCGTGCCCCTGCTCTACCTCCAGTGGCAGGCGCCGGTCCGGGACGTGCGCACCGCCGACGACAACGGCGAGGTCACGACGGCCTACTTCCAACCGCTCATCGACTACCTCGGCCGGCAGAGCGGCCCGCCGTTCCGGATCGAGATCCCGTTCACGCTGTTCCACTGGGAGGCGTACGTGATGGCACCTCGGTTCCCGCTCGCGCGCGGGTGGGAGCGCCAGCTCGACATCAAGTACAACGACCTCTTCTACGGCGGGCCGCTCACGCCGGCGACATACGAGGCCTGGCTCCATCAACTCGCCGTCCGGTTCGTCGCGGTGTCAGACGCCGACCTCGACTACTCGGCGAAGAAAGAAGTCGCGCTGATCGACCACGGCCTGCCGTATCTACGGCTGGTGCTGCGCACGCCCCACTGGCGCGTGTACGAGGTCCGGGACGCGTCACCGATCGTCGAGGGCGCCGCCACGCTCCAAACGCTCGGCGCTAACTACCTGCAACTCGACCGCAAACCGCACCGGAACCGCGTTCATAAGGGTGCGGTACAGCCCCTACTGGGCGGTGGTCCAGGGGTCGGGATGCGTCGCCCCCGATGGCGACTTCACAAAGCTGGTCGTCCGCCGGCCGGGACCGATGCGGGTGGCGATCCGGTTCTCACTCGGCCGCATCGGTTCGCGCGCACCACGATGTAGCTGAAGCGGGTCGAGCGTTCCGGATCGCTACGATCTATGACTGACATGGGACGTGGCCTCCGTTTCATAGAGGCGCGGCTCTTGCCGCGTGGTTGGATGGATCTGCTCCGGCAGATCGTTCTGTTCATGGGCGCCCTGCTCCTGTACGACCTGGTCCGGGGCCTCGTCGAGGACGGGAACCCGTACCGCCCGTTCGGCGACGCGATGCGAATCATCGACATCGAGCGCACGCTCCACGTGTTCATCGAGCCCAGCGTTCAGGCGTGGGCGCTCAACAAGCACTGGCTGATCGACGGCGCCGATTGGGTATACGTCAACGGCCACTTCTTCGTGACGCTCGCGGTGCTCGCGTTCATCTACGCGCGCCGGAACGACTCTTTCTACTTCGTGCGCAACATGTTCATGATCGCGATGGGCCTGGCGCTGATCGGGTACTGGCTGTATCCGACGGCACCGCCGCGGCTGATGCCCGAATGGGGCTTCACCGACGCGATCTCGCAGTTCGTGACCGGCGGCACCGGCTCGGTCGACACCGGAGCGACGAAGGCGTTCGTGAACTTCTACGCCGCGGTTCCCTCGATGCACGTCTGCTTCGCGGTGATGATCGGCGGCTCGATGTTCCGGCTCACCCGTTGGCGCCCGGGCAAGATCATGTGGGCGCTGTACCCCTTGGTGATCACGTTCGTGGTCGTCGCCACCGCCAACCACTTCCTCACCGACGTGTTCCTCGGCGCCCTCACCGCCGGCGCAGCAGCGCTGCTGGCACAGAGGTTGCTGGCGCGGGCAAGGCCTGATGCGTGGGCATTTGGCCGGACCCGGGTCACCGCGTAACGATGCCCGAGCAAACCCAGCGCCCCCGGGCGCCAGGGAACGGTGCGCCGCGCCGTCCCCGGCCGCCGCGGAACGGCGCGACCGCGCAGGAGATGATGCGCAACCGGCTGATCGAGTCGCGGCTCACGCCGAACGCGATCTCGCTGACCGGCTTTGCCCTGAACCTCGCCGCCGCCGGGCTGATCGTCGGCCGCATGTTCTTCCTCGCCGGCATCGCGTTCATCGTCGGGTCGATCATGGACACGCTCGACGGGCGCTACTCGCGGATGTCAGGCAAGGGCACGCCGTTCGGCGCGTTTCTGGACTCGACGCTCGACCGGCTCGAGGAGGGGATCGTGTTGATCGCGGTCGGCGCGTACTTCGCCTCGAAGAACGACCAGGTGGCCGCCGCCGCGACGGTTGCCGCCGTGCTCGGATCGCTGATGGTGTCCTACACCCGCGCCCGCGCCGAGGCGCTTGGGGTCGAGTGCAAGGTCGGGCTCGCCACCCGTCCGGTGCGCGTCGTGATCCTGTCGATCGGGCTCGTGTTCGCCAAGGGCGCGTCGCTCGGCCACTTCGAGCTCCTCGCGCCGGCGGTGTACGTGCTCGCCGCGCTGACCGTGATGACGGTCCTGCAGCGCATCCTCCACGTGCGCAAGCAGCTGAAGTCCTTAGCGGCCGCCTGACCGCACCAAAAGGTGTAACCAACCCGCGGCCGAGGAATAACGTAGAAGTGCCTGCGCACGGATCGGATCGCGCAGTCCCCGAAGAGAGAAAAAGGAAGTGCCACAGTGAGCACCACCAACGGCTCCACCAACGGCGCGGCGCGCTACCAGAATGGCAAGGTGCGCGTGGCGATCATCGGCGTCGGCAACTGCGCGAGCTCGTTCGTGCAGGGCGTCCAGTACTACCGCGACGCCGACCCGACACAGTCCGTTCCCGGGCTGATGCACGTCGACCTCGGCGGCTACCACGTCCGCGACATCGAGTTCAGCGCGGCGTTCGACATCGATGCCGACAAGGTCGGCAAGGACCTATCCGAGGCGATCTTCGCCGGCCAGAACAACACGCTGAACTTCGCCGGAAAGGTCCCTTCGCTCGGCGTCCCCGTACAGCGCGGGATGACCCATGACGGCCTCGGCAAGTACCTGAAGGAGAAGATCACCAAGGCTCCGGGACCCACCGCCGACATCGTCGAGATCCTCAAGGAGACGCACACCGACGTCGTCGTCTCCTACCTCCCGGTCGGCTCCGAGCAAGCCACCAAGTGGTACGTCGAGCAGATCCTCGAGGCCGGCTGTGGCTTCGTCAACTGCATCCCGGTGTTCATCGCCCGCGAGGACTACTGGAACAAGCGCTTCAAGAAGGCCGGCCTGCCGATCGTCGGCGACGACATCAAGTCGCAGGTCGGCGCGACGATCGTCCACCGCGCCCTGGCTCGGCTGTTCCACGAGCGCGGCGTGCAACTGCAGCACACCTCGCAGCTGAACGTGGGCGGCAACATGGACTTCTACAACATGCTCGAGCGCGAGCGCCTGGAGTCCAAGAAGACTTCGAAGACCAACGCGGTCACGTCGATCATGGGCCACCAGCTGCCGGCCGACGACGTGCACGTGGGTCCCTCGGACTACGTGCCGTGGCTGACCGACCGCAAGTGGGCGCACATCCGGCTCGAGGGCCAGGCGTTCGGCGACGTTCCGCTGAACCTGGAGCTCAAGCTCGAGGTGTGGGACTCGCCGAACTCAGCGGGGATCGTCATCGACGCCGTCCGCTGCTGCAAGCTGGCGCTCGACAACGGCATCTCCGGCCAGCTCGACGGCCCGAGCTCGTACCTGATGAAGTCGCCGATGAACCAGCGGCCGGACTCCGAGGCGCGCGAGGACACCGAGAAGTTCATCGCCAAGTACGCCCGCAAGGTCCCGGCCGCGAAGCCGACCGCCGCCAAGTCGACCGCCGCCAGGCCGGCAAAGCAGAAGGCCCGCGGAAGCTGAAACCAAGGCCGCGAATGCGGCCCCTACAGATAACGAAATAGACTGCCGCCCGTGACGAGCGAGGGGCTCGCGATCGCGCAGGTGACGCCGTATGCCTGGGAGGCATCGCACGAAGTCAACGACTACGTGGCGCGCGTCTCCCACGAGCTGTCGCGGCGCGGGCATCGCGTCCTGATCATCGCGCCGTCGGATTCCGCGGCGCTCGTGCGCGACAGCCGCCGGGCGATCCGCAACGGCGCCGACGCGCTGCTCGAGCGCGCGGACGGAGAGCCGCTGGTGCTCGGAGTCGGCGAGGTACTGCCAGGCTCGCCCAACCGCCGCCGCGCCGTGTCGCTGCCGGTCGACGTGGCCAGGACGATCGAGGAGGCGCTCGTCAACCTGCCACTCGACGTCGTCCACATGCACGAGCCGTTCGCGCCGAGCGCGTCGAGCGTCGCGCTGCGCCACTCGCGCGCGCTCAACGTCGGGACCTTCCACGCGCCGACCGAGCGGATCCTCTCGACCCAACTGACGGCGCCGCTATCGCGTCTGCTGTTCGGCCGGCTGGACGCCCGCACCGCGAGCTACGGCGCCACCCGGGACCTCCTCCAGCGCTATTTCCCCGGGGACTACCGGGTGATCCTGCCCGGGGCCGATGTGGACTGGAATCACACCGCGCACGATCCCGTGCAACTGCTGTTCAACGCCCGCGAGGAGCGCGGCGCGCTCCGCATCTTCCTGCGCGTCCTCCGCGCGCTCGGACCGGAGGCGGACTGGCGCGCTACGGTCTGGTCGCCGCGACCGCTGACCGTGCCGGCGACGCTCAGCCGCGCCCTGCGCGAGCGGGTCGAGTTCGTCGAGGGCGAGCGGCTGTCCGAATCCGAGGCACTGGCCGGGGCTGACGTGCTGGTGCTCGCCTCCGAGGGGATCAGACCGATTCCCGGAGCGCTCGTGCGGGCGCTGGCCGGCGGCGTCGTGCCGGTCGCCTCGCGTCTGCCGGCGTACGAGGAGCTGCTCGGCCAGGGCGAATTCGGGTTCGAGTTCGAGCCCGGAGACGGGCAGACGCTCGCGAGTCACCTCACCCGGCTCCTCAACGAGCCGGCGCTCCGCGAGCGCAGCCCCGAGCAGGCGCGAGAGCTTCGCGCCAGGTTCGCGTGGTCTCGCGTCGCCGACGAGTACGAGGAGGTCTACGCCGGACTGGTGGCGCGGCGGCACGACACCCGCGGGAACGACCAGCTCCGGACCCGGTTGACCACGCGGCGGCTGATCGACGTCGACCTGCATATGCACACCGATCACTCCTACGACTGCGCGACGCCGGTCGAGGTGCTGCTGGCCGAGGCCCGGGCGCGCGGCCTCGGGGCGATCGCGGTCACCGACCACAACGAGGTATCCGGCGCACACGCGGCGCGGGCGCAGGCCGACGGGATCGGGGTGATCGTCGGCGAGGAGGTCAAGACCGCCGACCAGGGCGAGGTGATCGGGCTGTTCATCGAGGAGAAGATCCCTCGCGGGATGACGCTCCAGGAGACGATCGCCGAGATCAAGCGCCAGGGCGGGCTCGTGTACGTGCCGCACCCGTTCGATCGCATGCACTCGGTCCCCGACTACGAGCATCTGCTCGACGTACTCGAGGACGTCGATGCGATCGAGGTGTTCAACCCGCGGGTGGCGATCACCGAGTTCAACGACGAGGCGGCCCGGTTCGCGGCCAAGTACCGGATCCCGGCCGGCGCCGGCTCGGACGCGCACGTCCCCCAGGGGCTCGGCTCGGTCAGAATCCGGATGCGCGAGTTCCACGGCCCCGAGGAGTTCATGGAGTCGCTCAGAGACGCCGACATCGTCCGCAATCCGGCCAGCCTGCTGTACGTCCAGGCGCTCAAGTTCCTGCAGACGAAAGCGCTGCCCGAGGCCGCCCGGAAGGCCTCGCGCGAGCGCCGCGTACGGCGCGCGATGGGCCGCGATCGCCGCCGCACGAACGGTCGCGACAGCCGCAACTCCTGATGCACTCGCAAGGACAAGCTCGCGAGCCGTCCAATCGGACAGCGATGCCGGCCACCGATGACGAGATTCGGGAGAAGTACCTCGAGCGGGCGATCCGCGAACTGAACGCGTTCTCGCGGGAGGTCCAGTCGTGTGCGCACTGCCCACGGGGCTCGCTGATGCCCGTGCTCGGCTCCGGCCACCCTCAGGCGGACATCTTCCTGGTCAAGCATTCTGCCCGGCCCTCGGAGGTCGAGGAGGGCGTCGCGTTCTACGGCCGAGCCGGCAACGCGCTGATGAAGTCGCTCAAGCGGCTGTCGATCGATCCGCTCGCGGTCTACGGCACGCTGTGCGTCAAGTGCCCGGTGCCTGACCCGGACCTCGCCGACCCCGCGTGCGTGGCCAGAATGGTCGAGGAGATCCAGATCGTCTCGCCGAAGATCGTCGTGGTGATGGGGCCGGACGCGCTCGCGGTCGTGAACGAGCTCGATCTGCCGCTGAGCGGCGAGATCCGGCCCGCGCCGGGCGAGCTCCAGCGACTGACGCCGTCGATCGAGGCCATGTACGTGCCGAACATCGACGAGTCGCTCGACGAGGAGCGCGCCAAACGGGAGTTCTGGGCAGCGTTCCGGATGCTTGGTCAGTGGTGGGCCGATCTCCCGCCGTATTAGGGGCCGGCCGGACGCCGGTCCGTGGTAATAGCCTGCGCGCGTGGAGCGGTCTCCCGGAACCCTTAAAGCGCCGCGCGCGCAGGCCAAAAGCCGGATGCGGTTACCGCTCGGACGCGGTACGCTCGCCGCCATGGACCTAGAAGAGCATTCCCTCGAGCAGATCGGTGACCGCTGCGAGGAGTGTGGCGCGAAGCTCACGAAGGCGGAGATCGAGGCGGCTTTGGAGTCAGGCGGACCGGCTCTGTGCACGGTCCACTCGGACGAGGTCGTGCCCTTGGGCGACGAGGACGAAGGGTTCGGCGCGGCGTAGACCCGCGGCCGACCCGCGGCGACAGGGACCGGCGGCTCAGCCGCCCATCGTCAGCACGATCTTCCCGAGCTTGCGGCCCTCGTCGAACCTCTCATACGCGGCGGGGGCGTCCTCGAGCGTATAGGTCGCGGCGATCGGGACGTGAACCGCACCCGATTCCAGCAGAGGCAGCACCGAGCGCTCCATCGCACGCGCGGTCGCCGCTTTCTCCTCGAGCGGCCGGGGGCGGAGCGTCGAGTTGTAGATCCGGGCCCGCCGTTGCATGGCCAGCCCCAGGTTGAGCTCGGCCTTCGCGCCGGCGCTGATCCCGATCACCATGATCCGGCCCCACAGGGCCAGCGCCTCGAGGTCGGCCGGGAGATTCGGCGCGCCCACGAGCTCGAGGATCACGTCGAACGGGCCGTGCTCGACGAATCCCTCGTGCGAGATCACGTTCGCACCCAGGGCCCTGACCGCCTCGTGGTGGTCGCGGTTGCGGACGGTGGCGGTGACGCGAGCGCCGGAGGCGCGGGCGAGCTGGATCGCAGCGGTGCCGACCCCGCCGGCGCCACCGTGGACGAGCAGCCGCTCGCCGGGCTTCAGACCGGCCTGGGTGAAGACCCCGTCGTGCGCGGTCGTGAACGTCTCCGGGACGCCGCCGGCCTCGTTCCAGCTGAGGTTCTCGGGAACCGACATCAGCATCCGCTCGTGGGCGACCACGAGCTCTGCCTGGCCGCCGCCGGCGACGATCGCCATCACGCGGTCGCCCTCGGCGAACCGGGTCGCCCCCGGGCCGCACTGCACGACCTCGCCGGCGAACTCGAGCCCCGGGATGTCCGGCGGCACGCCCGGTGGCGCGGGATACAGCCCGCGCCGCTGCATCATGTCGGCGCCGTTCAGCCCGGCGGCCATGACGGCGACCAGCACCTCGCCTTCGCCCGCCGTCGGGTCGGGGTGGTCCTCGACGCTGAGGTTCCCGTCTTTGATCGTGACCGCGCGCATGCCGTGCGGAACCCTACTTGTCCCAGCTCATTACGAGAGGACTGTGACCAGCGTCCCGTAGGACAGATAGCCCCAGGCCTGCTCAGCGGCGGCGTACGGCAGCTCGATGCAGCCGAGGCTCTGCGGCGACCCGTACGACGCCCGCGGCATGTAGTGGACGGCATCGCCCCCGTTGAAGTAGGCGACCCACTGCACGAGATCCGCGTACTGCGACCCGTCCGGGTTGGTGCCCCGCATCACCTGGCTTCGCAGGCGCTCGAACACCGGGAACGTTCCGGGAGCGGTGCCCCTACCGCCGATGCCGGTGTTCGCGGGGGTGCGCACGACTACCCGCCCGTTGTGGTAGACGGTGAGCGACTCCGGGCTGCTCTCGGTGGCTACCGCGTAGTTGTAGCCACCGTCGTTGAACTGGCGGTGGGCGCGGGCGGACAGGAGCGCCCCCCACAGGGCCGCGCTCGGAACGCCGTCCATAGCGAGCCCGTGCTGGGATTCGAAGGCCATGACCGCGCCCCTGAGCACGGTCGAGGGGTCGTGAATCCAGAGATCGCGCAGCTCCGACGGCCAGTCGTGGCCGAGCACCAGCCGGCCCGCCGGCGGGTGGAAGATCGCGCGGAGCTGCCCCGCGGTGTCCTCCGGGCGCGGCTGATGCGCGGAGGACGCGAGGTGAACGGGCAGGAAGCGGAGCTCGGCGAGCATTTGGGCGAGCCGCACGTCGGACCCGTTCTCGACCTGGAACGTGACGGTGACCGCCCGGCGCAGTCGGGTGCCGTCCGCACCCGCCAGCCCCCTCGGGATCGTGATGTGCACGACGGTGCCCGGGAGGTATCCGTCGCTCGGCGTGAAGCTGAGCGTCGTCGGGTTCGGCTGTGACCAGGCGCCCTCAGTCCGTGGCGACAGCTTGGGCTGGGTCCGCGCGGTCAGCGCCGCGACCGGCGCGGAGAACCGCAGCTCGATCGTGGCGTCGCCGGGAGCCGCGGCTGCCTTGGGAGACACGCCGAGGAGCCGCAGCGCAGGCGGGCGAGGCTTGGCTGCGTGCGCCTGCTCAGCGCCGCCGCCAAGCAGGACCGCCGCGGCGAGCAGCATCGCGCTGATGCTGCGAACTCCCATGCACCGAAAATACCCCTTTGGGCGTCCGGCACACTTGCCGTTGCGCCCGGCCCGGAGCTGCTACGAGCGCTCGAGCAACGCCACGCACTCGATGTGCGGCGTCTGCGGGAACATGTCGACCGCCCGCACCCGGCGCAGGCGGTAGCCGCCGTCGGCGACGAGCTGCGCGGCGTTCGGTGCGAGCGTCGTCGGGTTGCAGGACACGTAGACGATCCGGCGGGGCGCAGCCTCGATGATCCGGCGCACGATCTTCTGGGACAGGCCCGACCGCGGGGGATCGACCATGAGCACGTCGGGCCGGCCGGCGCGCTCGACGAGCTCCCGGAGCGCCAGGCGCACGTCGCCGGCGAAGAAGTTCGCGTTGTCGACCTCGTTGCGCCGCGCGTTCGCGATCGCGTCGGCGATCGCCTCCGGCACGATCTCGAGCCCCCAGACCTCGGCGACCCGAGGCGCCATCAGCAGGCCGATCGTGCCGATCCCGCAATACAGGTCGAACAGGCGGTCGGACCCCGTCGGCTGCGCGTACTCGATCGCGAGCCGGTAGAGGCGCTCGGCCATCTCGGTATTGGTCTGGAAGAACGCATGGGGCGAGATCCGCATCCGCATGCCGCCGATCGCCTCATCGAGCCGGTCGCCTCCGGCGAGGAGCTCGGTGTCGCCTCCCTGAGTGGTCTCGGCGACGCTGTCGAGCTGGGTCCACAGCAGGCCGCGGACTGGCTCGGCCGCCCGGATGAGGCCGTCGCGGTCGAGCTGCCCCGGGCTCGTCACCAGGCGCACCTGGAGCTCGCCGCTTCTCCGGCTCTCGCGGACCACGAGGTTTCTGAGCAGGCCTTCCCCGGTGCGGCGGTCGAACGCGCTCAGTCCCTGCGCCCGGCACCACTGCACGATCCGCTCGCGGGCGGCGTTTCCGGTCTCCGAGGCGAGCAGGCAGTCGGTCACCTCGACGATCTCCTCCCACCGGCCGGGGGCGTGGAAGCCGCACACGAGCCGGCCGTCGCCGCTGGTCCCGAACGAGTACTCGAGCTTGTTGCGGTAGCGCCACGGCTCGACGGCCTCGATGATCGGCTCGAGCTCGTACCCGTCGAGGTGGCCGATCCGCGTCAGCGCCTCCTCGACCTGGCCTTGCTTGACCTCGAGCTGGCGCTCGTATGGCAGCACCTGCCACGGCGCGCCGGGGTGCTCGGCGCGCGGCGCGATCCGGTCCGGACTCGGATCCAGCACCTCGACCACCCGCGCCTCCGCGTACGCGCGCTTTGACTTCCCGACGACGGCTCGCACCCGGTCGCCCGGGATGCCGTCCTGGACGAACACGACGTATCCGTCGAGGCGGGCCACGCCGGCGCCGCCGAACGCGAGCGAGTCGATCGTGAGCGTAAGGTCGTCGCCCCGGCTGGGTCGGGTTCGGGCGGTGTCGGTCGCGGAGTCCACGCGTCTAGCATGGCAGCAGCGTGGATCTCGACGCCTACAGGCACTCCGCTGAGACGTTCCTCACCGAGCTGACCGGCGAGCAGTACCGGCATTACGCGGGGCTCCAGGACACGTTCGAGCTCGAGCCGATCTACGAGCGCCACCGCGACCTGTTCAAGCGCGAGTCGATCGAGGCGCTCCGGGATCACGACGCCCGCGCCTCCACGAACGGCGATCAGCGCCGGCAGGCTCGGATGCTGCTCGACTTCGCGGTCGAGGGCTACGTCGGCGAGGCCACGAAGGCCGTCGAGGAGGAGCTCGCGCGCACCGAGGCCGCGCTGACAATCGACGTCGCGGGCGAACGCGTCGGATTTCGCGAGGCGCCAGGCCTGCAGGCCAACGAACCGAACGCCGGGCGTCGGGCGGAGATCGAGGCCGGCGCTGCTGGCGGCCAACAAGGAGCAGCTCGGTCCGTTCCATCGCGAGCTGATCGAGCGCCAGCACGCGAGCGCCACCGAGCTCGGCTGGACCAGCTACGTGGACATGTGCCAGCACTGCAAGGGCATCGATCTAAAGGCTCTGTCCGAGCAGGCGGCCGCATTCGCCCGGAACAGCGACGAGGGCTACCCGCGGGTGCTCGAGCCCGAGCTGCGCCGGACGCTCGGGATCGGCATGAGCGAGCTCCGCCGGTCGGACCTGCCCCGGTTCTTCAGGGCCGCCGAGCAGGATCGGCAGTTCCCCGCGGAGAGGCTCACGCAGAGCTTCCTGGACACGATGCGGGGCCTCGGGATCGACGTGTCGACGCAGGCCGGCGTGACCTTCGACCTCGGGCCGCGCCCGAACAAATCGCCGCGCGCGTTCTGCTCCCCGGTGCGCGTCCCTGACGAGGTCTACCTGGTCGTGGCCCCGGTCGGCGGACGGGATGACTATGCGGTGCTGTTCCATGAGGGCGGGCACACCGAGCACTTCGCGAACGTCGATCGCGCGCTGCCGTTCGAGTTCCGTTATCTCGGCGACAACTCGGTCACCGAGACGTACGCGTTCCTGATGCAGCACCTCGTCGAGAATCCCGAGTGGCTCGCGCGGCACCTGAACATCGACGACGCGTCGGAGCTCGCCTCGCATGCTCGCGCCTACCGACTCGTCTATCTGCGCCGGTACACCGCCAAGATTGCTTACGAGCTCGAGCTGCATGGCGCAGAGGGCGGCGGGGGATGGGACGCGCTCGCCGACCGCTACGCCGAGCTGCTCGGCGCGGCGCTCGGAATCGAGTGGCCGCGCGAGAACTTCGTCTCGGACGTGGATCCGGGCTTCTACTCCGCCTGCTACCTGCGGGCATGGGCGCTCGAGACCCACCTGCGCTCGTACCTGAGCGAACGGTTCGGACCTTCCTGGTTCGATACGCCGGAGGCCGGCGAGGTGCTACGCGGCCTGTGGCGGGACGGCCAGCGCCTGGACGCCGAGGAGCTGTTGGGCGAGCTGACCGGCGAGCGCCTGGACTTCGGCGTCGTGCTCGAGGACCTGGGCCTCGGCTAGCCGGCGCGCGCGGCCGCCACCGCGGACCGGATCGCGGCGGCGTCGGCGTCGAGCTGGAGCAAGATGCGGGCCGCGGCCCCGCGGGGCTCGGATATCAGCGCGACCAGGATGTGGTCGGTGCCGACCCGCTCCTCGCCGAGTACCGACGCCTCGCGCCCGGCCCGCTCGACCACGGCTTCGGCGGGGTCGGTCAGCGGCAGCTCACCGGTGGTGGGCTCGACGCCCCGTCCCATCATCCACACCACCGAGGCGCGCACGCGGTCATAGGTGACGCCGAGCGACGCGAGCACGGTGGCCGCGATCCCGTCCTCCTCGCGCAGGAGCCCGAGCAGGATGTGCTCGGTGCCGACGAAGGTGTGGTTGAGGGCGCGCGCCTCTTCCTGGGCCAGGGCCAAGGCCTGACGCGCGCGGTCGCTAACGGGGAGCAAGCGCCTTGTCGATCGCCGCGAGCACGGACTTGCGGTTGGCGTGGCGGCGCTCGTACTCGCGCACCTTGCGGAGCTCGCCGGGCGAGAGACCGTCGAGCCGGGCCTGCACCTGGGTCGCGGTGAGGTCGTCGTAGCCGAGGATCGGGAACGTCTGGCCGACGCCGACGGTCCGCCGGGCCCGGTCGGCGCTGCGGACGAGCAGGTCGATCGACTCGCTCCAGCGGGAGCCCACGGTCGCCGGGCCGAACTGCTGACGACCCCGCGCGAGCAGCCGCTCGACGTCCGCGAGAAGCTGATCGGTCTGCTCGCGGCCGCGGCTGACCAGCTGAGCAGCGAGCTCGTTGGCGTCCGAGCGGGTGACGCGGCCGCGCTCGGCGGCGTCGTCGAGGACCTCCTGGATCCGCTCGGTGGTCAGGACCACGAGGCCCAGCGGCTTGAGGATCCCGTTCGTCACCTGCTCGGTCAAGCCCGCGAGCCCGCCGTCGTCGCCGTCGCCGTTCGCGGTCCGGCGACGGCCGCCCTTCCGGGAATGCTTGGAAGCGTTCGAACGCGTCGAGGCGCGCGATCCACTCGCCCCGCGCGAGCCGCCCGACTGCGATTTCGGTGCAGGCATCGTTGGTTTCTCCTTCCCGGAAACTGCTCGGAGCGTAGCCGAACGGCCGCGCGTTACGCGCCGATCAGGAACTCGAGCAGCGCCTTCTGGGCGTGGCGGCGGTTTTCCGCCTGATCCCAGATGCGCTGGCGGTTCCCGTAGAGGACCTGCTCGGTGATCTCCTCGCCCGGGTGGGCAGGAAGGCAGTGCAATGCGATCGCGTTCGGTGCAGCCATGTCGAGCAGCGCGTCGTCGAGCTGGTAGGGAGCGAGGGCCCGCCGCCGCTCGGCCGCCGACTCGAGGTCGTCGCTCATGCTCACCCACACGTCGGTGTAGACAGCGTCGGCGCCGCGGGCCGCCTCGCGCGGATCGTCGGTGAGGAGGCCGGCGCCGTCGGGATCGAGCTGGTAGCCGTCGGGGGCCGCCACCCGAACCTCCATGCCGGCCTTGGAGCCGAGGACGATCAGCGACCTCGCCATGTTGTTGCCGTCGCCGACGTAGGCGAGCGTGAGTCCCTCGAGCCGGCCGAACGTCTCGCGCAGCGTCAGCAGGTCCGCGAGCACCTGGCACGGGTGGTGGCTCGGGCTCAGCATGTTGATCACCGGCACGGTCGCGTGCTCGGCGAGCTCGTCGACGAGCTGGTCGTCGCCGGTGCGGATCCCGATCGCGGCGACGTGGCGAGAGAGGACGTACGCGGTGTCACGAACGGACTCGCCCCGTGTGAGCTGGAGGTCGTCGGTACGGAGCACCATCGGGTAGCCGCCGAGCTCCGCGATGCCGGCCTCGAACGACACTCGAGTACGCGTCGAGGGCTTCTGGAAGATCAGCGCCACCGACCGCTTGCGCAGCACGTCGGAGCTGTGCGGAGCCGCCTTGAGCTCGAGCGCACGATCGATCAGCGCTTCGAGCTCGTCATCGCTGAGCTCCCGACCGGTGATGAAGTGGCGCGGCAAGACCTGAGTGTACGTTCCCCGCATGGTGTGGCGCGTGCTCACGTGGAACCTGAAGCACGGGCGCGCGGTGCCGTCCGCGGGGCATGACCTGTTCGAGGAGTTTGCGCTGGCGTTGAGTGGATGGGATTGGGATTTGGCTTTGTTGCAGGAGGTGCCACCGTGGTGGCCATTGCCCCTCGGCCTTCGACTCGAGGCGCAGTCGCGGCTCGTGCTCACGTCCCGGAACGCGCTCTTGCCGTTGCGGCACGCGGTTGCCATGCGCTGGCCGGACGTGATCAAGTCGAACGGCGGCAGTTGTAATGCGATCCTGGTTCGGGGGGATGCGATCGTCGAGCACCGGGTGAGGCGCCTGTGCCTGTGGCCCGAGCGGCGGTGGGTGCACGCCGTGCGGCTTCACGGCGCCGGCATATGGGTGGCGAACGTGCACGCCGGCGGACCGATGCGGGACGCTGTGGTGGCCGCCGAGACCGCGGTGCGCTGGGCCGGCGCCGCGCCGCTCGTCCTTGGCGGCGACTTCAACATCGACGGGCTGGCGCTCGACGGGCTCGAGCGCGCGGCCGGCCACGACGTCGACTACGTGTTCGTGCGGGACCTGTCCGTCGCCGGCGGCGCCGACGTGCTCGACCGGGGCCGGCTGTCCGACCACGCGCCGGTGGCGGTCACGATCGCTTCCGCGCCAGCGCGATGACCTCGGGCGAGGCCTTCGCGACCGAGCCGCTGTCGAACGGCGGGTCGGGGTCGTACTCGATCGCGAGCTGGATCGCCTGGGCGACCTGATCGCTGGCGATCCGCGCGGCCAGCGTCAGCGCCATGTCGATCCCCGAGGACACGCCGGCGGCGGTGATGACCTTCCCCTGCTCGACAACCCGCCGGTTGACCGGAGTCGCCCCAAGCTTGCCGAGCGCGTCCATCATCGCCCAGTGCGTGGTCGCCTCGAGCCCGTCGAGGATGCCGGCGGCGCCGAGTACGAGCGAGCCAGTGCACACCGACGTGGTCCACGCCGAGGTCTCGTGGACGGCGCGGACCCAGTTGAGCATCCGCTCGTCGTGCATCAGCTCGCGAGTGCCGTAGCCGCCCGGCATCACGATCACCTCAGGTGCGGTGATGTCGTCGAGGGCCCCGTCGGCGGTGAGCGTCAGCATGCCGTCCCCGGTGCGCTTGGGGCCGGCCTCGAGCGCCAGGAAATGGACGCGGGCGTCGGGAAGCCGCGACAGGACCTCGTAAGGACCGATCGCGTCGAGTGCGGTCAACCCGTCGAAGATCGGAATCGCGACGTCCACGGTGCGCCGGCTACTGATTCCTGCCGGCGCGGAGCCCGAAGCCGCGGAGCATCAGCAGTGCCTTCTCGCCGAGCGTCCCGCGCTGGGGCAGGATCCCGAGTTGGGTCGCGACGTCATACAGGTCGAAGAACCCGCGGACGCGAAGGAGCCGTTCGCGGGCGACCTCGCAGTAGAAGATCGCGTGGACGACCACGAATCGGTTGCTCGCCGGCAGGCCGTTGAGCGGCGCGCGATGGGTCCCCAGGATCTTGCAAGGCGCGGCCACGAACTGGTCGTTGGCGAGACGCTCGCCGGTCTGCTCGACACGGGCGTCGGGAAACGACGCCCACAGCCGCGCGGCGTGCTCGGCGAGCAGCTCGATGCCCTCGAGTGGCTCGGGGGTGAGCGGATCCTCGTAGTGGACCCTGCGGTCGCACACCTCCTCGAACGCCGCCTCGTCCTTGCCCGACCAGGCCGCCTCCCACCCGTCGATGAGCTCGTCGATCGTCACTGAGCAGTGGTGTGGGCGGCGGCGGTCATTGCGAGGCGCTGTCGAACACCGGCAACCCCTCGTCGGGGGTCGACGCCTCGGCGTAGCGGCGACGCGGGATCCTGCCGGCGCCGCGCGCGAGCCAGCCCGCCTGCACCGCCAGCCGGATCGCCGTGGCCATCGCCGTGGGGTCGTGAGCACGCGAGATCGCGCTCGCGCACAGCACCGCATCGCAGCCGAGCTCGATCGCAAACGCGGCATCCGACGCGGTGCCGACGCCGGCGTCGAGGATCACCGGCACCCGGGCGCGCTCGACGATGATCGAGATGTTGTAAGGGTTGCGGATCCCCATGCCGCTGCCGATCGGGGAGCCGAGCGGCATCACGGCCACGCACCCGACGTCCTCGAGCCGGCGCGCCAGGATCGGATCGTCGGTCGTGTATGGCAGCACGACGAACCCATCGTCGACGAGCGCCTCGGCGGCGGCAACCAGCTCGACGGCGTCCGGCAGCAGCGTGCGGTCGTCGCCGATCACCTCGAGCTTGATCCAGTCGGTCTCGAACGCCTCGCGCGCGAGTTGCGCGGTGATGATCGCGTCGCGGGCGGTGTAGCAGCCGGCGGTATTCGGGAGCACGTCGACGCCGGCGCGGTCGAGCACGTCGAGAATCGATCCACGCGCGGCCGGGTCGAGGCGGCGCAGCGCCACCGTGCACAGCTCGGCACCTGAGTTCTCGAGCGCGGCCGCCAGGACCTCGTGGTTGGTGAAGCCGCCGGTGCCGAGGATCAGGCGCGAGCCGAGCTGCCGGCCGGCGATGGTCAACGGCTTTCGCTGGGTTGTCACGTGTTAGTCATCCTCCTTGAACCGCGACGACCACTTCAACTCTCGCGCCCTGGTGAAGCTCGGTCCTCGGCCACTGCGCGCGGGGTACGACCTCGCCCTCGACGGCGACCGCGACCCCGCGACCCTCGGGAGCGCCGGGAAGCGACTCGATCACGCTGGCCACGGTGGCGCCGGCCGGGAACTCGTGGCGATCGCCGTTGATCGTCACCGACACCGTCATGCGCCCACTCCGACCGGGATGGCTGTGAATCGAATCGGCGCGAACTCGTCCGCGATCGCGCGGCCGGGTTCGCCCATCAGCGCGCCGACGACGAGATCGGCGGTCACCGGCGTGAGCAGGATCCCATGGCGGTAGTGGCCGACGGCCCAGTGCAGCCCCGGAATCGCGCCCGGACCGATGGCCGGCGCGTTGTCCGGGGTCGTGGGCCGGAGCCCGGCCGAGAACTCGTCGATGACCAGTTCCGTGACCGAGGGCAGTAACTCGAACGCGTTACGCAGTAGCTCGAACGCCGCGCCGGCGGTGACCGTCCGGTCGAACCCGCGCTCCTCCATCGTCGCCCCGATCACGTAGCGACCGTCGCCGCGCGGGACGACATAGCCGCCGGCCATTCGCAGCACGCGCGTGAGCAGGCCCGGGCCGGAGGGATCGTGGAGGCGCAGGATCTGGCCCTTGACCGGGTGGATGGGCACGCGCGCGTCGTCGGGAAGTCCCTCGAGCGCTTCCGTCCACGCCCCTGCGGCCACGACCACGTTATCCGCGCTGATCTGTTCGCCGGTGGGATCGCCGGCGCGGAGTCCGGTGACGCGGCCGTCCCTGACGATCGATCTCGTTGACGGTCGTACTCGTCCGCAGCGTGCCCCCAGCGTTGGTGAGTGCTTGTGCCAGGGCCGCGGTCAGCCGGCGCGGGTCGATCGCGTGGTCGTCGGGGATCTCGAGCGCAAGGCGGAGCGTCGGGGCCAGCGCCGGCTCGAGTCGGCGCGCCTCGCTCGAGCGCAGCCGGTTCACCGCGAGGCCGAGCGAATTGCGCAGCTCGAACTCGCGGGTGAGCGACTCCGCCTCGTCGCCGTCGCGCGCAGCGATCAGCGTGCCGCAGCGCAGGTAGCCGGGGTCGATGCCCGAGGCGTCGCTGAGCTCGGCGACGAACTCCGGATAGGCCTGGACGCTCTCGAGGCCGAGCCGCATCAGCGGCAGCTCGGTCGCGAGAGCCTCGGCGATCGGAGCGAGCATGCCGGCGGCGACCGACGAGGTGCCGGCGCCCGGCCGTTCGGCCCGTTCGAGCACGATCACGCGCAGGCCGCGCTGAGCGGCGCGCCACCCGACGGCGAGGCCCACGGCGCCGGCGCCGATAACGGCGACATCGAATGAGCTTGAACGGTTCGGCAAGGTCATACGCTCCCTGCGCCGGCATTACCCGGTTCAGGTTCAGACGGTCGGCGGGCCTAAGGCCGCCCTCTCAGCCCGCTGGTAGGGCTCCCGTTTGGTCAATCCTAGCGCGGGGTTGTGGTGCGCCTGGGGGTGCGTCGCAGCTGGGGGGCGCCGTTACGGCGCCACCGTGCGGGCGCTCCGGGCGTGGCCCAGACCCCAGCTCACGATCCGCTCGGGATGGATCCGGATCAGCGGCGTGGGCAGGGGAATCGCCTCGGCCCGGCCCCGCACCTCGACTCCGCGGGGACGCCACGGGTCGACGCTCTCCAGATCGTCGATCACGATCGCCGCGCGGCCGCTGCGGGCCGCGTCGCGGTACTTCTTCGTCCGCTCCAGATCGACCCCGGAGATGTCGATCGTGTCACGGGCGGCGTTGTAGATCCATCCGACCGGCACCACATGGGGCGTGCCGTCGGCGCCGACCGTCGCGATCCGGCCCAGTTGCCGGCCGCCGGTCATGTACCTCAGCTCGGATTCGGTGAATACGCTCATCGCACGGATGATGGCGAGCGGGTCCAGGGGCGCGAGACCCACCGCGCCGCGCGAGCGGGTGTGCCGCCGCCGGGCCGCTCGACCCCTGCCACACTTGGGATCCGTGTCCGATCGCCGCGAACGCCTGAGATCCGCGCACCTGTATCTGGTGTGCGCCGACGAGCCCGACGACTTCCTCGCGAGCGCGCTTGGCGCCGGCGTCGACATCGTGCAGCTGCGGATGAAGGAGGCCACCGACGACGCGATCGTGGCCGCGGGGCGGCGCTTTGCGGCGGCGGCCGCGGAACACGGCGCGCTGTTCATCCTCAACGACCGCCCCGAGCTGGTGGCGGCGGTGGGCGCGGACGGCGTCCACGTCGGGCAGGACGACACCGCCGTGGCCGACACCCGCGCCACCGTCGGACCGGAACGGCTGGTCGGGCTGTCAACACACAGCCCCGAGCAGGTCGATGCCGCGGCAAACGTCTCGGTCGACTACATCGGCGTCGGCCCGGTCCACGCGACCCCGACCAAGCCCGGGCGACGGGCGGTCGGCCTCGAGCTCGTCCGCTACGCGGCGGCCCACGCGACCGTCCCGTTCTTCGCGATCGGCGGCATCGCGCCGGCGAACGTCGCTGCAGTCCGCGATGCGGGGGCCGACCGGATCGCGGTGGTCCGTGCCTTGACCGAGGCTTCCGATCCGGGCGCGGTCGCCCGCCGGCTGCGCGCATCGATCATCGGCGCCGGCGAGGTGCGGGTTGGCTCAGCGCACTAGCCGCAAGCGCGGTCGGCGCCGGCAACCCGGGACCGCCGCCCCCGTCGCCCCCGTCGCCCCCGTCGCCCCCGTCGCCGCCGCCGCCGCCGGCGCCCGAGGCCACGCCGCCGAGCCGGTCCGAGGCGCGGAACGCCGCGGTCAGGGCAACGCTGACGCCACTCGCGCCCGGCGAGCGACCGTGGTCGCTGAAGATCGCGGTGCTGATCGCGGCGCTGATCGGCGCCGGCGACCTGATCGCGGTGCTCGTCGACGGCCAGTTCAACGTCGGTGGCGCCCACACCGGCGCCGGCGGCGTGATCGTCTTCTCGGTGCTGATGCTGGTGTGCGCGGTCGGCATGTGGCAGCTGCGGTACTGGGCCGTGCTCGGGTTCCAGGCGATCCTGGCGTTCGTGATCCTGTTCTTCGCGCTGCTGGGATTGCGCGCCGCGAACCTGCTCGCGGTCGTGGCGGCGGTGATCGTCGTCGGTGGCGGAGGGTGGCTGTTCTACAAGCTCGTCCGGGTCCTCAGCCGGATCCAGATGCCGAAGTACCCGGGCCACTGACGCCGCACCAGGGTCCGACGCCCCGAATAACGTCGCACTCGGCACCCCGTCGGGCGTGAATGCGCGTTCAGTCGGCCCTGGCCCGACTAAGTCGCCATTCGACCCGCAGGACCTGTCGAGTGGCGGGTTATTCGCCCCCCGAGCACGCTTTGCAACGGCCTTTCTATAGTCTGCGCCGGCAATGGCTGACGCCTCTTATGACTGCATAGTGATCGGTTCCGGCCCCGGCGGCTACGTCGCGGCGATCCGGGCCGCCCAGCTCGGGATGAAGACCGCCGTGATCGAGAAGGACGAGGTCGGCGGTCGCTGCCTGAACTACGCCTGCATCCCCGCCAAGGCCGTCCTCCGCGTGGCAGACGTCCTCTCCGAGATTCGCGAGGCCGGCGACTTCGGGATCAAGGTCTCAGAGCCGGAGGTGGACTTTGCCGGCGTCAGCGCCCGCCGCGAGAAGGTGATCAAGACGCTGACCGGTGGCGTCGCGGGGCTGTTCAAGAAGAACGGGATCGAGGTGATCGAGGGCGAAGGCTCTCTCGCCGGCCCGGGCAAGGTCTCCGTCAACGGCAACGAGATCGAAGCCAAGACGATCATCCTCGCCACCGGCTCGGTCAAGCGGCCGATCCCGGGGACGCAGTTCGGCGGACGGGTCATCGGCACCGAGGAGGCGTGGGCGTTCAGCGAGTTGCCGAAATCGCTCGCGGTCGTCGGCGCCGGCGCCTCGGGCGCCGAGATCGCGTCCGCGTATGCGCGGCTGGGGTCCGAGGTAGTCCTGTTCGAAGCACTCGACCGGGTCCTGCCGACCGAGGACGCGGACATCTCGAAGCTCGTCGACCGGGGGCTCAAGCGGCAGGGGATGACGATCCACACCGGCACGTTCGTCGAGAACATCGAGAGCACCGAGTCGATGTGCAAGTACACGCACGGAGACAACTCCGCCGAGGCCGAGTGGCTGGTAATCGCGACCGGCCGGGCTCCGGACGTCGAAGCCCTGGGCCTCGACAAAGCCGGCGTGAAGCTGGCCGACAACGGCTTGATCGAGGTCGACGGCGCGCTGCGCACGAGCGTCGAAGGCGTGTACGCGATCGGCGACCTGGTCCCCGGCCCGGCGCTGGCTCACAAGGCGTCCGACGAGGGCGTGATCGCGGTCGAGGACGCGGCCGGGCTCGAGACCCACCCGATCGAGTACATCGACGTCCCGCGGGCCACGTTCTGCACCCCGAACGTCGGCAGCTTCGGCCTCACCGAAGCGCAGGCCCGAGAGCAGGGATACGACGTCGTCATCGGCAAGCTCCAGTACGGCGCAGTCGGGGCCGGCACGGTTTACGGCGACCGCACGGGCCTGGTCAAGATCGTCGGCGAGAAGCAGTACGGAGAGCTGCTCGGCGGGCACATCGTCGGCACCAAGGCCACCGAGCTGATCCAGGAACTCGTCAACGTCCGTGCGCTCGAGGGCGGATATCCCGAGGTCGCTCGGATCATCCACGGGCACCCGACGCTGTCAGAAGCGGTCATGGAAGCCGGCCGCGCAGCCGACGGCTGGCTGATCCACGGATAGTGGCTGCGCCGGCGCAGCCCGTCTTCTATTACGACCTGGGCAGCCCGCAGTGCTACATAGTCGGCGAGACGATCATGTCGACGTTGCCAGTGGTGCCGGAATGGGAGCCGGTTCTCGCCTCGCAGATAGCCGGGTCCGAACCGCAAACGGAAACTGACCGCTCGGAGGTCGAGCGGGTGGCGGGCGAGATCGGCCTGCAGGCGGTGCGCTGGCCGACCACCTGGCCGCCCACGGACACGACGAGAGCGATGCTCGCGGCCACGTACGCGAAGCGCATCGGGCGCGGCGTCGCCTTCTCGATGGCGGCGTTCCGCCAGACCTTCGCCGGCGGGCGCGACATCGGCGACGAGAACACCGTGCTGATCGCCGGCGCCGCCTGCGAGATGCACCCGACCGCGCTCATGAAGGGAATCGGGCTCCGGTCGACCGCGGATGCGCTGGCGAACGCGAACCTGCGCGCGCGAGCGGCCGGCGTCACGACCCTACCCGCCATCGAGATGGACGGCCGCACCTACGAGGGGGCTGAGGCGATGGCCCTGGGCGGTGCGCGATGAAGATCGACCGCCTCTACGACCTCGCACGATGAAGGCCAACCGCCTCTACCACCTGATCGTCTCGCGCGAGGGCCGCGAGCCGGCATTCCTGTCGGACCCGAGCCGGATCGATCGGATCGAGGTCGTCTCCGTCGACGACGGCGAGGTGATCCTGTTCTGGAACGTCAACGCCAAGCAGGCTTCGAAGCTGCTGAAGCTGCTCCGCACCGACCTCGCGAGCCTCGAGGCCGAGGAGTTCTTCGACAAGTGGCTCGACGCCGACGCGGAGGAGTTCTGAGGGCCGATGTCCCCGCGCGAAGCGCTTGAGCTCGCGCGTCGGCTACGGCCTCAGGTCGCGGACGAGCGCGTGCTGGCCGCGGTGGCGAGCATCCCGCGGGAGCGGTTCGTCCCCGCCGATCAGCAGGACCGCGCGTACGAGAACGTGGCCCTTCCGATCGCCAGCGGCCAGACGATCTCGCAGCCGCTGGTCGTCGCCCGGATGCTGGAGACGCTCGAGCTGAAGCCGAGCGACCGCGTACTCGATGTTGGTACGGGCTCGGGCTACCACGCGGCGCTCCTGTCGCTGCTCGCCGGGCACGTTTGGACGGTCGAGCGACATCAAGGCCTCAGCGCACTCGCCGAGCGCGCGATCGCCGACCTTGGGATCGACAACGTCACGTTCGTCGCGGCCGACGGGTGGAACGGGCTGCCCGACCAGGCCCCGTTCGACGCGATCAATGTCGCGGCAGCGACCGACGCGATACCCCGCGCGCTCGAGCAGCAGCTCGCCGACGGCGGCCGGTTGGTCGCGCCAGTCGGGTCCAGGGAGCAGCATCTGGTGCTGGTCCGGCGGAGCGGCGACCGCGTAATCCGCCGGCAGCTCGAGGCGGTCCAGTTCGTCCCGCTCGTCCACGGCACCTCCGAGTAGCTTCACAGCAGCGCACCCTGAACCGCCCCCGAGTCCAGGCGGCCGCGCATCACCTCGATCGCCACCGGGCTCGAGTCGACGAGCACGAACCGTCGCCCGAGCGCCTGGCACACCGCGCCGAGCGTGCCCGAGCCCGCAAACGGATCCAGGCACCACCCTCCCGGCCGTGACGACGCGGACACCATCCGCCGCAGAACTCCCTCGGGCTTCTGGGTCGGGTAGCCGGTCTTCTCGCGGCCGTTGGTGGGGACGATCGTGTGGAACCAGACGTCGGTCGGCCGCTTGCCGCGGGCCGCCTTCTCGGCGCTGACCAGACCCGGGGCCATGTAGGGCTCGCGCTCGACCGCGTCGGCGTCAAAGAAATGCGCGCCCGGGGTCCGGACGTACACCAGGATCGTGTCGTGCTTGGCCGGCCACCGGCGGCGCGGCTTGGCGCCGTAGTCGTAGCTCCAGATCAGCTCGTTGAGGAACGCGTCGCGGCCGAACAGCTCGTCGAGCAGCAGCTTGCAGTAGTGGGCCTCGCGGTAGTCGATGTGGAAATAGAGCGTTCCGTGCGCGGCCAGCAGCATCCGCGCGCGCGCCAGACGCGGCTCCAGGAACGCCAGGTAATCGCCGAACGCGTCGTCGTAGCTGAGCGAGCTCAACAATCGCGACCGGTACCGCCGGCCGCCAAAGCCGACACGATCGCCGGACCCGTCGGCGACCACCGACAGCGAACGCCGCGTCTGGGCCCGCCCGGTGTTGAACGGCGGGTCCATGTAGATCAGGTCGAACCCGCCCTCGGGAAGCTGCGCGAGCGTGGTCGCATTGTCGCCGGCGACCACGAGGTCGTCGTCGAGCACGATCGGGTCCGCAGCCGTCTGGAATCGCACGCGCGGGACGCTATCGACGGAAACGGCGACCCCCCAGATGGGGGCGCTTATGCTCGCGTGACGGCGCAAAACGCTACGATCGCCGTTCGGTGCTAACTGACCGCTATCACGCGCTGCGCAACTCTCGGCTCGGCGTGCGGCTTGCGAACTCCTGGATCGGGGTTCACATCACCCAGTCGCCCCTGCGCGCACGGATGACGCGCTACACGCTCGGCTCGCTGGTCGCTGCCACAACCAGCGCGATCGTGTTCGCGGTGATGTACGTGACGGGCTTCGGGACGACCGCGTGCTCGGTCGTCGCGTTCATCGCCGGCGCGGTCCCGAACTGGATCCTCAACCGCCGCTGGGCGTGGCGAGTCGAGGGCCAAGTCGCGTTCGGACGCGAAATCGTCGCGTACGTGCTGGTCTCGGCGGCCACACTGTTCATCACCGCCGAGGCGACCGGCTGGACCGCGCGGCGCGTACAGAGCATTCCCGCGCACCACGGCATCCGGGTGCTGCTCGTGACCGCGTCCTACCTCGCGGTGTTCGCGATCCTGTTCGTCGCGCGGTTCGCGGTTTACGAGGTGTGGATCTTCTCGGGCCGCAGCCGCATCCGCGCCGGCTTGCGGTCGCGCCTCCAGGTGCGAAGCGCCGCCCGCGCGAACCGCACGCCGTAGCCGAAGTTCCCGCCCTTCTTGGTGGCGGTGGCGTGCACGCCCCGGTCACGCATCGTGGTCGGCACCTCGGCCAGCCGGTAACCGTGCAGCGCCGCCGAGATCATCAGCTCCGATGCCTGGTACTGGGGCTGCTCGAGCACCACGTCCGCAGTCACCTCCGAGCGCATCGCGCGGATCCCGCAGGCCGGGTCGGTGATCCGGTGGCGGACGAGCACGCTGATCAGCGCGCCGAACACGAGCACGCCGAGGTGGCGGACGCGATCGGTCGTGAGCTCCGCGCCCAGACGCCGGGAGCCTGAGACGAAGTCGGCCTTGTCAGCCAGGATCGGCTCGATCACCCGAGCCAGCTCCTCGGGCTCGTACTGGCCGTCGGCGTCGATCGTGGCGATCAGCTTCGCGCCGCGGGCACGCGCGAGCCAGTAGCCCAGCTTGAGCGCGGCGCCCTGGCCTCGGTTGACCGGCACGTCGCACACGAGCGCGCCGGCGCCGGCCGCCTTGGACGCGGTCGCGTCGCGGGCGCCGTCGACGACGACGATCACCTCGAGCTTGAGCCCGGCGGCCTGGCGCGGGATCTCCGCGATCACGTCGGCGACGGTGGGCTCCTCGTTATAGGCCGGGATCACGATCGCCAGCGGCGCGCCCAGGCCGGGCCCATGTGTGGCCAGGAACGCCGTCGCGGCGCCGCGCTCGGCCGGCTCGAGCTCCTCGAGCGCGGCGTCAAGCGAGAAACCGGTGCCCGCGGCCCGCACGGCCTGAGAGTCGTGAATCGTCGTCATCGGCCGCCTCCGGCGCTGACGGGAGCCGCCGGGGCGCCGGCGGCGATCGCGTCGACGTCGGCGACCGACCACTCGTCCCACACGCCGCGCAGCCCGGAGGCGAAGTCGAACTGCGGCGACCACCCGAAAGACTTGGCCCGGCTCGGGTCGACGATCACCGCCGGCATCTCGCCCGGTCGCGCCTGGCCGTGCGTGACCTCGAACGAGGCGCCGGTGACGTCTCTGACCGCGTCGACGACCTCGAGCACCGACAGCGACTTCCCGGACCCGATCACGACCGGACCCTTCCAATCTTCCTGCTCGAGCCCGAGTCGGGCGGCGGCGATCACATCGCTGACGTGGACGTAGTCGCGCACCTGGCGGCCGTCGCCGTAGATCTCGAACGTCTGCTCGAGCCGGATCGCCCGCATCAGGCGGGCGACGATGCTGTCCTTGGCCTGCATGCCGGGCCCGTACACGTTGGTCAGTCGCAGGTAGACGCACCGCAGCCCATAGGAGGCGGTGTAGGCGGACATCAGCATCTCGGCCGCCGCCTTGGTGGCGCCGTAGGGCGTGAGCGGCCGCAGCGTCGCGGACTCGACGATCGCGGGAGCGTCCATCGGCCCGGTGACCGCATTGGTCGAGGCGAACACGAGCGAGGTCGTGCCGGCGGCCCTCGCGGCCTCGAGAATCGCATGGGTGCCCGCGACGTTCGTGTCGAACGTTCCCCCCGGATTCTCGACCGAGCGGAGCACCGACGTCACGGCCGCCAGGTGGACGACCGAGTCGATCCCGCCGGCAAAGGCAGCCTCGAGCGTGTCGGGGTCGCCGATGTCGCCGACGACGATCTCGACGGCCGGATCCGGGTGGGGCTTGAGGTCGACGACGCGGACGTGCGCGCCGGCGCGCGTCAGCTCAGCGACGGCATGGCGCCCGATGAACCCCGAGCCGCCGGTGACCAGGACCCGACGTTCGCTCACGTCTGGGCCAGCGCGCCGGTCGACGTCTGGGGCAGATCGCTGGTCGTCGACCGCCAGTTCACGGTCGGCATGATCGCCGCCAGGTCGACGCGGTCCTTGTGGCGCTCGACGACGTCGAACAGGTGGTCGATCAGCGCCATCGACAGCAGCGTCGGCTTCAGCCCGAGGTCGACGAGCGCGGTGTGCTTGGCGTTGTAGTAGTGGTCCTCGGCCTCGACGCGCGGGTTCTCGACCGTCTCGATCGCGGCCTCGCCGGGGAACTCCTCGGCGATCGTCTCGGCGATCTGGCGCACCGACAGATGCTCGGTGAACTGGTTGAACACGCGGAACTCGCCCCGCTCGGCCGGAGTCTCCGAGGCGAGCCGGATACATTCGACGGTATCGACGATGTTGATCAGGCCGCGGGTCTGTGACCCGTTGCCGTAGACGGTCAGCGGGTGGCCGAGCACCGCCTGGATCACCATCCGGTTGAGCACGGTGCCGAACACGCCGTCATAGTCAAAGCGCGTGGCCAGGCGCGGGTCGAGCTTGGTTTGCTCGGTGTCGGCGCCATACACGACACCCTGGTTGAGATCGGTGGCGCGCATCCCCCAGATGCGACATCCGAACTCGATGTTGTGGCTGTCGTGGACCTTCGAGAGGTGGTAGAAGGAGCCGGGCCGCTTCGGGTACAGGACGCGGTCCTTGCGGCCGTTGTGATCGACCTCGAGCCACCCCTCCTCGATGTCGATGTTCGGCGTGCCGTACTCGCCCATCGTCCCGAGCTTGACCAGGTGGATGTCGATGTCGATGTCGGCGATCGCGTACATCACGTTGAGGTTGCCGACGATGTTGTTCGTCATCGTGTACACGCAGTGCGCCTGGTCGATCATCGAGTACGGCGCGGCGCGCTGCTCGCCGAAGTGGACGATCGTGTCCGGGCGGAAGTCGCTGATCATGTTGTGGACGAACGCCGCGTCGCACAGGTCGCCGACGTAGGACTTGATCGTCTTGCCGCCTACCTCGGCCCAGGCCGCGATCCGCTCATCCAGCGTGGCGATCGGAACCAGACTCTCGACGCCCATCTCCTCGTCGTAGCCGCGACGCGCAAAGTTGTCGTTGACCGCCACTTCGTGCCCGAGGGCAGAGAGATGGAGGGCGGTCGGCCATCCGAGGTATCCGTCACCGCCAAGAACCAAGATTTGCATAAAGGGCGCTCCAATGCCTGAGTTCGAACTGGGGGAAGTCTTCAGCGCGCTCGGCCTACGAGGTGGCGCGTCAATAGGCCAAGTTCCAGGCGATACGTGGCCTGCGAGCGCACGAGGATAGCCGACGAGCCGTACGCGAGCCGTCAGCGGCCCGCCGGTCATCTTTATCCCGCGCGGGAGATTAGAGGACGTTCACAGAGACCGGCGTCGCTAACGTGCGGCGGGATGGGCCGCTTCGCGGCGTCCATGGGGCCATGCGGCCCCGTCCGGACGGGGTCGCCCGGTCCCACGGACGCCGAGCGTAGCGAGGCCCCACATCCCTGCTGCTACCGTCCGCGCCGCCCCGTGTCAGAGCAGACCCTAGACGCCCCTCCGCCCCTCGAAACCTCGGGGCACGCACCACGTGAACGCGGGGGTCACCGCGACGTCGACTGGAAGGAGTTGGCCTACCGCTACCGGTGGGTGCTGACCGCCGTCGGCCTGCTGTTCGTGTCGCTGCTGATCGTGCTGTACGCGCGCACCCGGCCAGGCTATGACCCGTACGGATGGCTCGTGTGGGGCAAGCTGACGATCCACCTCAAGCTCGACACGAACGGCGCGCCATCGTGGAAGCCGCTGCCATACCTGTTCACGGTCCCGTACGCGCTCGTCGGCCACTACTCGCTGTGGCTGTGGATGGTGACCTCGGTGGCGATCTCGCTGAGTGGGCTGATCTTCGCGTGGCGGATCGCGTTCCGGCTGACCTACGCCCGGCCCGAGCGTCGCTACGCCGCCTACGTGGCCGGTCTGTTCGCGGCGGCGTTCCTGCTCGCGATGGAAGATCCGGTCGGCCACTACAGCTACGTGCATTACATCCTCAGCGCCGAGTCCGACACGATGATCGTGTCGCTGTGCCTGCTGGCGATCGACCTGCATCTGTCCGGCCGTCACAAGGCCGCATTCTGGATCTGGTGGCTCGGCTCGCTCGGACGGCCCGAGGTGTGGCCGTTCTACGGGCTGGCGGGACTGTGGCTGTGGTGGAAGGTGCCGTCCTACCGGCGCTGGCTGTACGGGTCGGTGGTGCTGCTCGCGTTCCTGTGGTTCGGGATCCCGGGCCTGTCGTCGAAGAGCTTCCTGACCGCCGGCAACATCGCCGAGAACTCCCCCCGGGCGATCCACGGCAACAAGATCACGGGCACGATCGACCGCTTCCACGAGCTGCTCCCGAACACGATCTGGGTGTTGGCGGTGTTGACGGTGGTGTGGGCGGCCTGGCGCCGGCGGATCGCGATCCTGGTACTCACCGCGGGCGCGCTGTTGTGGGTGTTAGCCGAGATCGCGTTCGCGCTGCACGGCTTCCCGGCGGTGCCGCGCTACATGTTCGAGGCCGGCGCCGTCGTCGGGATCCTCGCGGCGATCTTCATCGGGCGCGTCGTCCACGAGCTCCCGGCGCTGCTCGCCCAGCTCGTCCGGCGGGTCAACGATGCGCCGCGGCTGGCGTCGCTGGTCGGCACCTGGGGCACGGTCCTGGCCGTCCTGGTGATCTCGGGCTCGATGCTCCCGGCGGCGCACCGGCAGGAGCGGCTCGAGCGCGTCGATCTGCGCCACGAGCGAGCCCGGACGGTGCTGATCGGCCGGCTGTCGGGCGTCGTCAAGACGCTCGGGGCGTCGAACATGTTCGCCTGCGGGCAGCCGAACATCCCGATCGAGTACCAGAGCATGTTCGCGTGGTACGCCGGGGTCAAGACCGGCGTGCTGTACGTGAGCCCGGGCTACTTGAAGGCGCACCCGCACCCGCTGGTCAACGTCTACCCGATCGCCGGCGGTGGCTGGAAGGTGTTCCCGAGCCATGTAGACCCGGCGCACCAGGCGGCGTGCAGCAAGATGGTCCTCGTCTACCACGGCTCATGACGCCGTGCGGTCCCGGCACAGGACCGCGGGCCGCAGACGCCTCGCAATTGCGGGCGTCGTACTCCTTGCCCTGATCGCCGGCGCGATCGCGATCGCCACCTCGGGCGGCAACAGCGGCCCGCCGCCGCTACCGCTTCCCGGGATCGGGCAGCCGGCCAAGCCCGGCGATCCGTTCGCGTACGTGCCCGACCGCGAATCGGACTTCGTCGCCCGGGCGATCGCTGGAGGCGCGCACGTCCTGTACGTCAAGAGCCCGGGCGGGGCCCTGGCCACGGCGGCACGGGTGGCGGCGTGGCGGGGCCTGATCGACCAGGCCGTCGCGGGGACGAACATCGACCCGAGCATCCTCGAGGCGCTCGTGTTCGTCGAGAGCGCCGGCCGGCAGAACGTGATCGCCGGGCTCGATCCCTCGGGTGCCTCGGGGCTGACCCAGATCCTGGCCCAGACCGGCCAGTCGCTGCTCGGGATGCACATCAACCTCGCGCGCAGCCGGCAGCTGACCGGGAAGATCGACCAGGCGGCCGGACAGGGGAAGCTCGCGCTGGTCGCCCGCCTGCAGAGCCAGCGCGCCCAGATCGACGACCGCTTCGACCCGCGCAAGACGCTCGCCGCGACCGTTCGCTATCTCCAGATCGCCGAGCAGCACTTCGGGCGGGCGGATCTCGCGGTCGAGTCCTACCACATGGGGATCGGCAACCTGCAGAACGTGCTGAACGACTACGACGGCGGCAAGCCGGTCCCGTACGCGCAGCTGTACTTCGACAGCGCGCCCGACCACCACGCGAGCGCGTTCAACCTGCTCGCGGGGTTCGGCGACGACTCGTCGCTGTACTACTGGCGCCTGCTTGGGGCCCAGCAGATCATGCGGCTGCTACCGGACCGACCGAGCCGAGCTGACCCGGCTGAGCGCGCTCCAGACGGCGACCGACTCGCAGGCGTTCGTGTTGCACCCGCCGGACGCGGTTCACCCGTTCGCGACCCCGGATGCGCTCGACCGCGCGTACGCCAACCGCACGATCCTGCCGCTGCCCACGAACGCGAGGGCGCTCGGGCTCGCCTACGACCCGGGGATCGGCTCGCTCGCGGCTCAGCTGAAGGTCGCGCCCGCGCTCTACCGCGGCCTGCGCGGACCCGCGCTCGACCTGCTGATCGAACTCGCCGCCCGCGTGCGCACGCTGTCCGGTGGCGCCGCGCCGCTGATCGTGACGAGCGCGGTCACCGACGAGCGCTACCAGCAGGGGCTCGGAATCAGCGACCCGCCGGCCGCCGCCGGGTGGTCGTTCACGATCGCGCGCCGCTACGTCGATCACGCTCAGGCGCTCGCATTCCAGGCGATGCTCGACCGCCTCCAGGCGCTCAACGTGATCGCGTGGCAGCGGTTCCCGTCCGAGATCGAGGTCACGGTGGCGTCCGACGCCTCGCAGGTCCTCGTGCACGGCCCCTGAATTGCCCCCTCAGCGGGTAGTTTCACGCCACCATGCCGGGCATCGTCCGCACCCCTGACGACCTCCTCTCCCGGGTTCCGGACTTCCCGTTCAAGCCGAGGTACCGCAAGTACGAGGGGCTGCGGCTGGCGCACATCGACGAGGGCAAGGGGCCGCCGGTCGTGTTCCTCCACGGCGAGCCGACCTGGTCGTTCCTGTGGCGGAAGGTCATCCCACCGGTACGGGATGCGGGCTTCCGCTGCATCGCACCTGACCTGGCCGGATTCGGCCGCTCCGACAAGCCGATCGACGTCGAGTGGTACACGTACGATCGCCACACCGAGAGCGTGGCGAGGCTGTTCGCCGAGCTCAAGCTTCGCGACGCCACGATCGTCGTGCACGACTGGGGCGGCCCGATTGGCCTGCGGATCGCGGTCGAGCAGCCGGACCTCGTCGGTCGGATGGTCGTGCTCGACACCGGGCTGTTCACCGGGCATCAGAAGATGACCGATGCCTGGATGGCGTTCCGGGAGCTGGCCCAGCGGAGCGAGGACCTGCCGATATCGTTCCTGATCCGAGCCGGGTGCAAGGTGCCGCTCGCCCCGAACGTGATCGCGGCCTACGAGCGGCCGTTCCCCAACCCGGCGTCCAAGGCCGGCGCGCGAGCGTTCCCTTTGATCCTGCCCACCACCCCGCAAATGACCGGCGCCGCCACCGGCCAGCGCGTGCTCGACGCGCTCGGCACCGACCCTCGGCCCAAGCTGATCATCTGGGGCGAGGGCGACCCGATCCTGCCACTCGACAGCGGCTGGCGATTCGCCCGGGCGATCGGCGCCGAGGTCGACCACGTGATTCGCGGCGTCGGCCACTACCTCCAGGAGGACGCGGGCGCGCAGATCGGCCGCATGATCGCCGGGTGGCTCAAGCGGACCGTGCCCGCCAAGCGATGACCGACGCGATTCGCACCCCCGACGAGCTGCTGAGCGACCTCCCGGGCTTCCCGTTCGACCCCTCATACCGCGAGTTCGACGGGTTCCGGCTCGCGCATGTGGACGTCGGCGAGGGCCCGCCGGTCGTGTTCCTCCACGGCGAGCCGACCTGGTCGTTCCTGTGGCGGAAGGTCATCCCACCCGTACGGGACGCCGGCTTCCGGTGCATCGCCCCCGACCTGCCTGGATTCGGCCGCTCGGACAAGCCCGTGGATCTGTCCTGGTACACCTACGACCGGCACGTCGCCAGCGTCGCGGCGCTCGTGGAGGATCTCGACCTCCGCGACGCCACGGTCGTCGTCCACGACTGGGGCGGCCCGATCGGGCTGCGGGTCGCGGTCGAGCGCTGCGCCGCGCGGATCGCCCGGATCGTCGTGCTCGACACCGGCCTGTTCACAGGGCACCAGCCGATGAACGACGCGTGGATGGCGTTCCGGGCGTTTGTCGAGCGGACCGAGGACCTGCCGGTCGGGCTGCTGGTGCGCCGCGCGTGCTTGAACGATCCCGGGGACGAGGTGATCGCGGGCTACGACGCGCCGTTCCCCAACGCGGCGTCGAAGGCGGGAGCGCGGGCGTTCCCGCTGATCCTGCCGCTGTCGCCCGATGCCCCCGGGGCGGCGGCGGGCCAGCGCGTGCTCGACGCTCTCCGCGGCGACGCGCGGCCGAAGCTGTTCCTGTGGGCGGACTCCGACCCGGTGCTGCCGCTCGATACCGGCCGGCGGTTCGCGGCCGCGCTCGGTGGCGAGATCGACCACGTGATCGCCGGCGCTTCGCACTTCCTCCAGGAGGACGCGGGCGCGGAGATCGGTGGTCTGATCGCCTCCTGGCTCAGCCCCAGCGCTTAGCGCCTCACGCCGCGTCCCGCTCCCGATCGTCGGGGAACGCCACCGGAACGGCGGGGCCGTCGAACATCTGGGCCATGCGGGCGTCGTACGCCGCGCGTGCCCCCGGGTCGGCGGTCAGCAGGACGCGATCCCCGTTCGTGATCCGGGTGATTGCCTCGGTGACCCGGCGCGGCATCAGGGCGTTCATGCGCACGACGGCCGCCAAGTACCTGGGCACGTACTGCTCGAAGCGGCCGGTCTGGAGCAGCTCGACGATCGCCGCGGCGACGTCCTCGGGCTCGGGGGTCTTGAATCCCCGGGCCTGCTTGACACCGGAGTAGAGCTCGGTGTTGACGCCGATCGGCAGCACCTGGTGAACCTCGATGCCGGTGCCGCGTAGCTCGGCGCGCAGCGCCTCGTTCAGCCCCACCACCGCGTGCTTGGTGGCGCAGTACGTGGCGCCACCGGGGAACCCGCCCTTGCTGCAGATCGACGCGAGCTGGACGATGTGGCCGGAGCCCCGCAGCCGGAACCGCTCGAGCGCCAGCTTCGATCCGATGATCACGCCCATGACATTGATGTCGACGAGCTTTTTCGTGGCCGCGTCGGCCTGGTCGACGAACGGTCCGACGGGCATGATCCCAGCGTTGTTGACGAGCACGTCGAGCGGCCCGAGGCGGCTCTCGACCGCGTCGAGGAACTCGTTGAAGCTTTCCTTGTCGGTCACGTCGAGCGCCAGGCCGATCGTCCCCGATCCGAGCTCAGCTGCTGTCCGTTCGGCCATCTGGGCGTCGATGTCGCCGATCGCCACCCGTGCGCCCTTCGCGATCAGCGCCGCCGCCGTCGCCCGCCCGATCCCACGGCCCCCGCCGGTGATCGCAACGACCTGCCCGTCCAGCGATCGAAGCCGTCTTGCCATAACAGTCAGTCCTCCTCGTGGTTTAGGTACCGAACGGTACCGGGCGAATCGCCCTTCCGTGCTACTGGCTGGCTGGCCAGATCACTCCAGGTATTCTGCGGGGTATGGCGCATTTCGGCTATGAGGGCCACAAACTCGCCTACACGATCCACGGCAAGGGACCCCGGACGACGATCCTGATGCCCGGGCTGCTGCTCTCGCAGAAGATGCAGATGCCGCTGGCCGGCGACCTCGCCTCGCACGGCAACCGCGTGGTCACGTTCGACTTCCTCGGCCACGGGGCCTCGGATCGCCCCCAGGAGATGTGGCGCTACTCGATCGCGGAGTTCGCGCGCCAGGCGCTCGCGCTGCTCGACCACCTCGAGCTCGACCAGGCCGTCGTCGGCGGCACCTCACTCGGCGCGAACACGACGCTCGAACTCGCCGCGGTGGCGCCCGAGCGGCTGCGCGGGATGGTGATCGAGATGCCGGTGCTCGACAACGCGATCCCGGCCTGTGCGGCCGCGTTCACGCCGCTGCTGTTCGCGCTCACGTTCGGCGAGCCGGTGATGAAGCTGCTCGCCAGCGGCGCGCAGCGGATCCCGCGGCAGGCGGTTCCGTTCACGGTCGAGCTGCTCCTCGACGCGATCTCCCAGGACCCCGGGCCGAGCGGCGCCGTGCTCCAGGGGATCCTGTTCGGGCGGACCGCGCCCGAGCGGGCGGTGCGCAGACGTTCGACGCGCCCGCGCTCGTGATCGGGCATCCGCGCGACCCGGTCCACCCGTTCTCAGACGCCGACCAGCTCGCCGGCGAGCTCTCCAACGCCGCCTGATCGACGCGAACTCGATCGTCGAGCTACGCGTCAGGCCGGCGCGCCTCACCGCCAAGATCGCCGAGTTCGTCGACACATGCTGGGGCGCTCGCTGAAAAAGCGGTCCAGACGACCCCCTTTTCAGCAAGCGTCAGCGGGGCGAGGGCGGGCCGGGCGGGTCGACGATGTCGCGGCCGGTCGGCTGCAGCTGCTCATCGAGCTCGAGCTGCCAGTAGTAGCGCGTGAACGTGACGGGAGCGCGGAACTCGCCGACGTGCGGCTCGATCTCCTCGCCGCGGGCCATCCGGACGATCAGCTCGGGGTAGGTGCGCCCGGGCAGCGCCGCGTACATCGGCGCCGGGAACGCCCCGCCGAAGCGGGTGTTGACGTCGGTGATCCCGAGGCCGATCTCCCGATCCCGGAAGGCCTGGATGGTCGCGGGACCCCGGACGCCGAGCGCCTCGGACACGCGCCGGCCGAGCTCGATCAGCTCCGGGTCGGCAATCACCGTGCCCTTGATCGACTCGCCGCCGCGCGACTCGATCATCGTGCGCGGGATCGCATTCAGGCACCGCCCGCGCAGGTCGCACAGCACGTCCATCGAGAACTCGGGCCCGTCCATCAGCCGCTGCACCATCGCCGGCTCGCCGATGTAGTCGACGAAGAACTCGGCGGCCCGTGCGTCGTCGGCGCGATGAATCGAGCGCGCACCCGACCCCCACCGCGGCTTCACCATCACGGGATAGGACTCGACCGGCTCGCCGGGGAGCACGGTCGGAGGCGAGGGGAGGCCGAGGCGCTCGAGCAGCAGGTGGGTTTCGTACTTGTCGAACGTGGCGACGGCGATCTCCGGCTCAGGGACGAGCGCGGGAAGCTCACCCGCGACTCGGGCCCGCGCGAGCACCTCGAGATCGAGGTCGGTCAAAGGCACGACCGCACCCACGCCAAACTCGTCGCACAGGGCCTTTAGCGCGGGCACGTACCCGGGATCGTCGATCCGCGGCACGGCGCGCCGGTGGTGGGCGGCGTACTGGGCCGGCGCCAGCGGGTTCGGGTCGGCGGCGACCACGGTGGCGTGCTGGGCGAACGCGGAGACGATGTCGTACCGCTTGCCGACCCCCGTGAGCAGGACCGCTACGTCGCGCTCGGTGGCGTCCATCCGCCTCGATCTCCCTTGTAGATCCCCTCGCCACCCACGACCATTCGGACGGTCCGCTTCAAGATGTCGAGATCGAGCGCCAGGGACCGGTGCTCGACGTACCACAGGTCGAGCTCGATCCGCTCGGGCCACGGGAGCGACGCGCGCCCGTTGACCTGGGCCCAGCCGGTGATCCCGGGCTTGACCGCGAGCCGGCCCCGCTGGCGCTCGGTGTACTGCTCGACCTGGACCGCGAGCGTCGGCCGCGGCCCGACGATCGACATCTCGCCGCGCACGACGTTCCACAGGTTCGGGAGCTCGTCGAGCGAGTAGCGGCGCAGAAAGTTGCCGATCCAGGTGATCCGGTCGTCACCCTCCTGGATCGCCAGGCCGGCGCCGGTGAACTCCGCGCCGCGGACCATCGTCCGCAGCTTGTAGATCTCGAACAGCTGCCCACCCCGACCGACCCGCGTCTGGGTGTAGATCGGGTGACCGGGCGACTCGAGCCGGATCGCCACCGCGAGCGCAGCGACAAGTGGCGCACTGATGACCGCGCCGAGGCCGCCGAGCACGAGATCGAGCACCCGCGCCGGGTACCTCATCGCGTCCCCTCGGCAGGCTCCCACCCGGCCGCGGTCCCGTGGACGAGCCAGTCCCACAGGCCGGCGGCCAGCGAGGCGGTCGTGAGCACGTAGTAGCGGGCGATCAGCGTCGGCTTGGATGGCAGGACGCCGGCGAGCGCCGCGGCCACGAGCACCGCGAGCTGGAGCGCGAGCGTGAGCGAGTACACCCACCCCTGGCCGAGCAGCAGCAGGTTGGCGAACAGCGCGATCACATGCAGGAACGGGGTGAGGTAGCGAAGGATCCGGTGGGAGACGATCATGAACGCGTACGTGAGGCCGTAGCCGCGCGGCGACAGCATCCCGCCGCGCAGGACGATCGGCCACGTGTGGCTCATCATCCGGCGCTTGCGCGCGAACTCGCCCTCGATCGTGGGCACCATCTTCTCGCTCGCCTGCGCCTCGCGGACCGCGAGCGCGAGCCACCCGCGCTTGACCATGTTGAACGGAAACGAAAGGTCGTGGCCCATGATCGGGTCGACGACCAGATAGGCCTCGCGCCGGGTGGCGTAGATCGCGCCGTTGCCGCCCGTGACCGACCGCACGCGGGACTCGAGCGCGCGCAGCGCAAGCTCGTAGCGCCAGTACAGGCCCTCCTGGTTGGAACCAAGAGCATCGACCAGCTGCACCTCGCCACACACGTAGCCGACCCGCGAATCGGCGAACGGCGCCATCAGGCGGCGGAGCGCGTCGCGCTCCCAGGTCACGTTGGCGTCCGAGAACGCCACGATCGCGCCGCCGGCGCGCTCGACGGCGGCGTCCTGGGCGCGGATCTTCCCGCCGCGAGGCAGCTCGAGCACGAGGTCGGCGCCGGCCTCGCGGGCCCGGGCCGCGGTCTCGTCGGGGGATCCATCACAGGCGACGATCAGCTCGATCAGCTCGGACGGGTAGTCGAGCGCGCGGATGTTCGCGACACGGTCAGCGATCACGTCCTGCTCGGCGTAGGCGGCGACGATCACCGACACCGTCGGCAGCTGGTCGTCTTGGGGCGGGCGGGCGCGCCGGCGCGCCCCCGGTCCTCGGTCGCGCACCCACGCGAGCAGCCCGAGCAGCACCGGGTAGCCGGCGTGGGCATAGAGCACCAGGCCGACCGACAGCCAGAACACGATCGCGACGACGACCACGGCGGCTATGGAACCAGCTCGCGGTAAAGCGCAAGGGTCTGGTCGGCCGCGGCCTGCCACGAGTACTGCCCCGAGGCGGCAGTGAGCGCTCCCCAGGCGAGCCCCTCGCGCTCCTGTGGATCCTCGAGCAGCCGTGCGAGGGCGGCACGGAGCGCGACCGGGTCATCCGGCGGCACGAGCCGGGCGGCGCCCGCCCGCGCGACCTCGCCGAACCCGCCGACGTCGCTGACCACGGTCGGCTTTCCGAACGCCAGCGCGGTCGCGAGCACACCCGACTGGTCGAACCTCGCGGTGTGCGAGTACGGCAGGACGACGACGTCGGCGCGGCGAAAGAACGCCGGCACCTCGGCGTCCGCGACGTACCTCGGGATGAACCGGACGGTGGCTGGAGCCCGGGCCTGAATATCTGCGATCGGCATCCGCGGGCGCCCGACGATCCACAGCTCGGCGCCCTCGACCCCTCGCCACGCCTCGAGCAGCACGTCGAGGCCCTTGTAGGGCCGGAGCAGGCCGAAGAACATCACGACCGGCCCGGTCACATCGCGCAGCTCGCTCGGGAGCGGAACCTCGTGCGGCAGGAGCGTGAGGTGCTTGAACGCGCCGTGCGGGATCACACGGACCTTGGCGGCGTCGACGCCGACCTCAGACACCAACTGCTCGCGGCCATAGCGCGAGTGGACGACGATCGCATCTACGGCCTCATACAGGCGCCGCTGCGCGTAGGCCTGGCCAGGGCGCGGCTCGCGAGGGAGCAGGTCGTGCGCGGTCAGAACCGTCGGGCGCCGCGGGAGCAGATAACGGTCGATCGCCTGGACCGGGAGCCACTGGAAGTGGACGACGTCCGCCGTCTTGGCGACGTCGCGGTAGCGGAGCATGTCGGGGACGTGCTCGAGCAGCTTGGCCGCGACGCGCGCCCGCGACCCGGCCGCGCCGCGGGCGTGCCGGTAGAAGAGCTCGCGGACCGCGTAGCCGTCGGGCGCGGGGGCCGCGCCATACGCGAACCGGCTCGTGATCAGCTCCACGTCGGCGCCGGCAGCGGCCAGCGCCATCGACAGCGCGTGGTCGTAAGGCACCGTGAAGGCCGAGGGGTCGACGACGTGTACTCGCATCAGCGCCGCCGGGGCGCCTCGTCGAGCGGCCGTCCCGCCAGCCGCGCGATCCGCCGTGCCGTGGCTCGCACCTCGCCGCCGCCGACCGGGTGGACGCGCGCACGCCCGTCCCGGGCCAGCCGCCGCACGGCAGGCGCCAGCGCGGACAGCGGCGGCTCCCCGGGCCTGCGGCCGATGACATCGGTAACGCAGCGCACCGGATGGCGGAGGAACAGCGCCGCCAGCGCCACCGCCCGAGCCGCGATGCCGTCGTCCTCGCGGTAGTCGATCTGGAGCGCGCGAACCACGTCGGGATCGGGCGACTCGGGCCGCGCGGCGGCCTCGACCCGCGCTCCGTCGAGCGCCCGCGTGAACTCGACCAGCGGATCGGCGCGGACCGGAAAGCGGTCGGCCACGACGACCACGTCGACGGCGGTCCGCCGGCGGCGCGACGGGCGGTTCGACAGCGCGAACCCGGCGAGCTCGTCCGCCGACAGCAGCGCGTCGATCGCGAGATAGCGGCCCCGCTCGACCAGGCCGACGCTGACCGCCGGGGCGCCTCTCGCCCTGGCCAGACTGGTGCCGGTGCCCACGCCTGCGCCTGCGCCACCACCCGGGAACCGCGAGTGCCGCAACCGGCCGAGCGCCCGCGTCACCGCCGGCTCGGGCTCGAACCCGTCGTACCGGCGGGCCAGCCATGCTCGACCGGCCGCGTACCCGCGCCACTGCCGCCGCAGCTCGCCGATCGTCGCCCGGTAGCGATGCTCGACGACGGCGCCCCGGCGGCCCTCGAGCTTCCACCCCGCCTGCTGCAGCCGCCAGCTGAAGTCCGTGTCCTCGGCGGCCCGGACGCCTTCGTAGAACCCTCCGACCTGCTCGAACGCGGCGCGCCGGACCAGCAGGTTGGCCGCCACCGCGCGCGGCCGGTAGGGATGGTTCAGATGGGCCTCCTGAGAGAGGAAGTTCCGCGCCGACCCGTACCGGGAGGCGAGCGTGTCGCCTTCGAACAGCGGAACGACCTCGCCGGCGAGCGCGCCGACGTCGTCGGCGACGGGCGCCGCGAAGTACGCATCGAGCAGGCCCCGCGGGCGCGCGGCAGTCGGCGTCGAGGAACAGGATCCACTCGCCGTGCGCTCGCGAGGCCCCGACGTTGCGGGCGTGAGCGGGCGACTGCTCGCCGGGCGCGGGGATCACCGCGACGCCGCCGCGCGCCACCGCGACCCCGGAGTTGTCGGCGAGGATCAGCTCGTCGCCACGCGCGAGGTCGAGCACCAGCAACGCGTCGATCGCGGCCCGGGCGGACCCCTCGTCACCGGCGAACGGCATCACGACGCTGATCTCAGGCCGGCTCACGGGCAATCCCTCGCCTCGCTCGAGCGAGCAGCACCCGAGCCTGGTCGCGCTCCTGCGAATGCGTGAATCCGGTGGCCAGCAGCACCAGCGGCATCGCCCCCAGCACCGCGGCGCGAGAGATGAGCCCGACGAAGCCGCTCGTCGGCAACAGCAGGTCGCCGGCGGCGGACATGCCGCCGAGCACGACCGCGAGCTTGGCGAGGCGGAGCCACTCGAACGACGCCGCGAACGCGCGGCGGGTCAGGAAGTGCATGACCGCGATCATCACGACGTAGGCCCCGCACAGGGCGACGCCCGCGCCGGCGATCCCGAGCGGCGGCACCAGCAGGACGATCAGGACCACGTTGACGATCAGCCCCGCCAGCGCCGCCGGGAAGTTGCGGGTGGTCACCTTGGCGCGGCCGGCGATCACCAGGAACACCACCCACAGGCCGTACAGCGCCCACCCGAGCGCCACCCAGGGCAACGCCTTGTAAGCGTCGTAGAACGACGGCGCAGCCAGGAGGCGCAGCACCCAACGCCCGAGCAGCGCCAGGCCGGCCACGACCAGGCCGCTGACGAGCAGGTAGTACGTGGTCACCAGTCCATACAGTCGTGCGGCCTCGGCATCATCGCGGACGGAGTACGCAAGCGGCGGGAACGCGTACTGAAACGCGCGGACGATGAACGCGACCGCGCCGGCGAGCTTGACCGCGATCGAGTACAGCCCGGCCTGCCTCGGGCCCGTGACCCCGTGGTGGAAGATGTAGTAGCGGTCGACGATGCTCAGCGCGTACACCGACGCCTCGGCCGGGACCGTCGGCAGCCCGAACCGGAACAGCACCCCGTGCGTCTCCACGCCGGGGTAATGGCGCGGCGCCAAGCGGTCGCGCATCGTCCACCACAGCCCGAGCAGCACGAGCGTCGACGCGCCGTAGTTGCCGAGCAGCAGCCCGCGCGCGCCCTGCCCGAGGACTACGACGAGCGCCACCGAGGCGCCGATCGTGAGCCCGACGTTGATCAGCGTGGCGGTGGCGTAGGTGCGCAACCGCTCGTCGACGCGCAGCAGCGCGTAGGCCATCTCGAGGTTCGTGAACGCCCACAGGCCGAGCACGGCAATCCGGAAGATGCTCGGATCCCGATAGCCGAGCACAACCTTCGACAGCGGCGCGGCGAGCAGGGCGAGCACGACCGAGACGACTGTCGTCGTCACGAGTAGGAATCCGGTGGCGCGTCGGGCCAGAGCGTCCCGGCGCTCCTGTTCAGCGTCGGCGTAGTAGAAGCGCAGGAACGACTCGATCATCCCGAAGCGAACGAGGATGCTGATCAGGATCACCCCGTTGCCGAGCAGCTCGACGACGCCGTAGCCCGCGGGGTTGATGTACCGCGTGTAGACCGGCAGGAGCAGGATCGCGATGAACTTGGAGACCACGTCGGCGACCTGGTAGGCCGCCAGCGAGCTCGCCAAGCGCTTCAGGTACGCCGTCACGGTGGCAAACGGTACGCGTCGTCTCGGGGGCTTCCGCCGGGCTCTAGCTGACGGTGACCACGTCGGGGGCGCCGGCGCCCGTGGGCGCCGAGCGGATGCGGGCGGGGTAGCGACCGGTGTCGCAAGCGGCGTCGGAGACCTCGATCCCGATCAGATACGTACCGGGCGGCGCGGGACGCCCGCCAATCGTGCCGTCCCACACTGCCGTATGGCCGTTCCACGGCGTCAGGAACGTCTTGACCAGTCGCGGGCCCCCAGGGAGATCCGTGCGGTAGATCAGGATCGTCCCGCCGCGGTTCTCGTTGCCCGCGTACCGGATCGTCACGTGCTCGCCGCCCGTGGCTGAGATCGTCGACGGCGTGACCGTGGTGACCGTCGGGTGCGGTGGAACGGTCTTGACCTTCACCGGGAGGTTGCTGAGGTCGACCGTGCGCCCCTGGTGGAGCAGTGCAACGCGGAAGTAGTACGTCCCGTCGGGGGCGAGGAGACCGTTGTCCTCGCGGCCGTTCCAGTGGAACACGCCGTCGGGGTTCCGGACGTCGATCCGCATGTGGCGGCCGTCCGCCACCGTGCGGACGATCTGGTCGTCCTCCGCGTCGACCACGTAGACGTCCACCGTGTCCGCCCGGTGCTGGAGGTAGAACGAGATCGTCGTCGAGCCGCTGTTCTTGCCGCCCACGCACGGCACTCCGTGCAGCGGATCGATCGCCGCGGGCACCGGCCGCGGAGCGCCCTGGATCAGCGGCGTGGTCACCTTCAGGTGCTGGGTTACGAAGAACGCCGCGATCGTCGCCGCGACCAGCACCGCGAACGCGCCGGTCGAGAGCCTGGTCACAGCCTCAAGACTGCCACGTTCGGGACCTCGAACTCGTGAAACGCGTCGAGACCCCGCGGATCGCGGCTGCAAAGCATCACCCGGATCGACCCGCCGTGGCAGACGGCCAGCGCGGGGAGCTCGCCGGTGGCGTGGACCTCCTCGAGCGCGGCGCTCACCCGGTCGAGCTGATCCTGGAGCGACTCCCCGCCGGGAAACCGGAACGCGGCGCCGGCGTGCATCCAGTCCGCGAACCGCTCGGGATCTTCACGCTCGACATCTGGGAACAGCCGCCCCTCCCACTCGCCGCGGTTGGCCTCTCGGAGCCGGGGGTCGAGCCGGGGAGTCAGCCCGATCTTCGCACCGACGATCTCGGCGGTCTCGCGGGCCCGGCTCAGATCCGAGGACCACAACGAACGGATCGGCTCGGGTTCGGCCGCGATCTGAGCCGCGAGCTCGTGCGCCTGCTCGCGTCCGGTGTCGTTGAGCGGCGTGTCGCGAAAGCCCTGGAAGCGGGGCGGCTGGAGGTTGTCGTTGGTCTGGCCGTGGCGCGCGAGCAGCACGCCGTCCAGCGAGGAGCTCATCGCAGCCCCGGTGGCGCGGTCACTGCCCACCGATGCCGAGCGTGTCCGACCGCAGCCCGAGCCGCAGGGTCTCGAGCGCGAGCACCTCGCCGACAGGGATGTTGCTCAGGTTGACCTCGGGGCCGAACCGGCGCACGAACCACACCTGCTGATCCTTGCGGGGCGAGTCGAACATGATCTGGCCGGGGGCGATCTCGTGGACGATCTCGCCGATCAGGCCTTCGCGGATCTCGCCGTTCGGACGGAAGATGCCGGCGGTGCCGCCTTCGCGCCCCTCGGCGATCACCTTCCACGCGCCGGCGGTTAGCTCGGCGCGCATCTGCTGGACCCAGACGTACGGCGGCGTGATCGCGCCCGTGTCGTCCTTGGAGCCGACCTCGGAGAGCACCGTGAACTCCTGGGCGAGCCGCTCGATCAGCTCGAGCTTGCGCTCGTGCTCGAGCGCGATCGTCCCGTCGGAGATCTCGAAGTATTCGAGTCCGAGCTCGTGGACCCACGCGATCAGCTCGTCGAGCCGCCCACGCTGGATCGCCAGCTCGGTGAGCGTGCCGCCGAGCACGACCGGGATCCCGTACTGCCGGTAGCGGTCGAGCTTGCGCTCGAGGTTGCCGGTCGCGAGCGCGGTGCCCCAGCCGAGCTTGACGATGTCGACGAACTCGCCGGCGACCTCGACCATCCCCTCGATCTCCGCGACCGACAGCCCGCGGTCGATCACGTGGGTCACGCCGTTGCTACGCGGCTTGCCGCTCCGCTCCGGGAGGTTGAGCAGGTCTCGCATGTGCCGAGGGCTACTGCGTGGCCGTGGACGTGGCCAGGCCGGCGAGATTGCTGCCGACGGTCACGATGACCGCGGACGTGCAGGGCCCGGAGGCGGGCGGGCACGCGATCTGCTGCGTGGTCGTATCGATCGGCTGCACCGATGTCGGTGGGAGTTTCAGCGCGGCGGCGACCGCGGCCGCATCGCGCTTGTCGCCCCGCATGTACGCGACGACGCTCGACGTCTTCGTCTGACTGTTCCCGTAGTTGCCGACGTAGCCCTTCTTGTAGCCCGATGTGGCGAGCTTGTCCGACACCGTCCGAGCGAGCTCGGAGGTGTCGGTCCCGTTCAACACCGAGACGGTCACGGTGGACGGCACGACCGCGGGCAGCGGGGTGGTCGTGCGGTGGCTCGCCGCGCTGTTGCTGGTCACCGACGACTCGCTCGCGCTCGAGGAGTTATGGAGGTTCGTGACGATGATCACGCCGGCAACCACCGCGCCGACCCCGAGCAGCGCCGCCAGCACCATCAGCACGGTTCCGGTCCGAGTCCTGCGGGCACCCGTCCGCAGACTCATCGTCCCGGGCGGCTGACCACCAGGCCGCCGCCCCTGAGGCCCGGATGGACGCCCCTGAGGTGCTCTTGGCGGTCCTGAGCCAGGTCGTGGCGGGCCGCCGGCCGCAGGGCGTGCCGCACGCTGAATCGTGGCCGCAGCGGCCACGCTGCGGCCCGAGGACCCGTTGCCGCCGCCGACGGTGGCCGGCGGGGCACCTTGTACCGCCGTGCCGGCGCCGGCGGGCCGGTCGATGAGGCCGACGGTCGCAGGCTCGTGCTGGCCGGCCGGCCGCACCGGATCCGGAATCAGCTTGGTCGCGGCCGCGAGCGCGGGAGCGCCGACGCCGGCGGGCGCGGCCGGGGGAAAGTCGGACGATGCGCCGACGCCCGAGGGCACGGGCACGTGGGCGCCTGCGTAGGCGTGCGCGGGCCTCGGAGCGACCGCGTGCACCGAGATCTCCGCCGGCAGCGCGGCGACGTGGTCGGCCAGCGCCGCCAGCTGGCCCTCGAGCTCCTGGACCCGCTGCCCCGCCTCGTCGGCACGATGCCGGAGCGTCGCCGTCTCGCGGGCCTGGGCGAAGTACAGGAGGATCAGCAGCGCGACCGCGATCAAGGCGGCAAAGCCGGCATCAGCCCCCACCGAGGAGATGAAGTGATGCACCGAGACGGCGAATGAGATCGTTTGCATGCGCGAGCGGGCAGTCTACGTCGGCAGTCGGGGGAGTCGGGCAGTGGGCTCGGGTGACGAGAATCGGGAGCTCGAGACCTTGCGCACGTGCTGCGCGAGCGCGGCCGCGTCGCCCTCGAGCACGAGCAGGTTGATCTCGCCGAAGATCTGCTCGACCGATGCGGGGTCGAGCGGCTCGCGGGCGGCCCGCACGATCTTCTGAGCGGGGGTGGGCTGAGGGCGCTCGTACGGGTTGAACAGGTCCTCGTGGAGCTTCTCGCCGGGGCGAGCGCCGACGATCTCGATCGCGATGTCGCGCTCGGGCTCGAGCCCGGAAAGCCGGATCATGGTCTCGGCAAGGTCGATGATCGGGATCGGCTCGCCCATCTCGAGCACGAACACCTCGCCGCTCCCCTCGCTGAGCGACCCGGCACGGATGATCAGCTGCACCGCTTCCGGGATCGTCATGAAGTAGCGCTTCATCCGGGGATCGGTGACCGTCACCGGGCCGCCGCCGGCGATCTGGCGGCGGAAGATCGGCACCACCGACCCCGAGGAGCCGAGCACGTTGCCGAACCGGACCGTCGAGAAGTTGGTGGCGGGATACCGGAACGCGGCGGCTTCGACAGCCCATTCGGCCAGCGCCTTGGAGGCGCCCATAACGGTCGCCGGCTTCACCGCCTTGTCGGTCGAGACCATCACGAACTTGCCGACCTGGGACTCGCCGGCGATCCTGGCGACGACACGCGTCGCCAGCGCGTTGTTGCGAATCGCCTCGACGGGGTTGACCTCCATCATCGTCACATGCTTGTACGCGGCCGCGTGGAAGATCACGCTCGGCCGGTGCTCGGTGAGAACTTCGCGCATCCGCTCCTCTTCCCTGCAATCGGCGAGCACCGGTATCGCCGTGCGGACGTGGCGATCCTCCTCGAGCTCCCGCAGAATCTCGAACAGGTTGTCCTCGGCGTGATCGACGAGCACGAGGCCGCGCGGCGCGACCCGCGCGATCTGGCGGCACAGCTCGGAGCCGATCGATCCGCCCGCGCCGGTGACCATCACGACCTGGCCCGACAGGTAGGCGCCGACCCGCTCGATCTCCATCCGGACGGGCTCGCGGCCGAGCATGTCCTCGACGCGAACCTCGCGCAGTTGCCGAGCGACGTTCAGCCGCCCCGACCCGTCCTGGAGGAGCTCGAACACGGTCGGGGTGGTCCGAACCTGGATACCGCGCGCGCGGCAGGCCGTGACCACCCGGGCCCGAAGCGTCCCGGGAGCCGAGGGAATCGCGATCACCACCTCATCAGGCTCGACCTCGTCGAGGATCCGCGCCAGCTCCTCGGAGTCGGTCGTGCCGAGCACCTTCAGGCCGTGCTCGTCCTTGGTCCCCTGCTTGCGAGGGTCGTCGTCGACGAAGCCGACCGGCCGCAGCCGCAGCTGCGGGTTGCGGATCAGCTCGCGGACCACGAGGTGGCCTCCCTGACCACCGCCGACGATCAGCACGTCGCGCGCGCCCTTGGCCATGCGGAAGCTGTGAACCCGCCCCTCGACGACGATGTGCACGAGGAATCGGGCGCCGATCAGGAACGCCAGCGCGAGCAGGAAGTACAGTGCGATCACGCTGCTGGGGAGGTTGACCGGCGTGGTCTGGAACCCGACCGTGGTCGTCACCGGGTGCAGAAGCGCGATCGCGCCGACGATCACCAGTGTCGAGACGACCACTCCCTTGACGACCGCCTCGTAGTCCCGCTGCCCGACGTAGGTCCACAGCCGCTGGTACTGGCCGAACGCGGCCAGGACCACGAGCGTCACCGGGACGGCCCACCAGATCGTGTGCGAAAGGAGGTCTCCGTAGCGCTCGTTCGTCCCGCTCGAGCCCGTCCGTGAACCTCAGCCGGAAAGCAAGGTAGTAAGCGAGCGCGACCAAGATCCCGTCCACGAGCAGCTGGGGCACGGAGTGCCGATGAACCGGGAAGGCCGCGGATCTGATCCGCCGCCGCATGCGGCGGGGATTCTAATCAGGATCCCCGTAAACGCCGGCTAAGACCGAGTTAGCCGGGGTCCAGGCACTGGCTCAGCGCCCGGCCTCCCTGGCTCACGGGACTGTCTCGGTGGCCGATTGGGACAGCGAACGGCCCTTGGCGCCGAGCGCCTGCACGTACACGAACTTGTGCGCGGGCGCCTTGATCGCGGTCTCGAAGCCGCGCTTGGGCGCCTGTGCCACCGAGGGCATCTTCGAAGTGGTGTCGCCGGCGAACACTCGCCATCCCGTGACGTTCGTAGCGCCGTTCCAGCTCGCGTACACGGTCATCTTCTTGCCCTGGCGGGAGGTCGCGATCGCCGGGGGCGTCGTCGGCGTGCCGTTCCACGGGAGGCGATAGGCACGGTAGGTGATGTTGTCGTCGACGAACCGGCCGTCGAACACCAGCTTGCCCTGCGCGTTGTACTCGCTGAAGTACGGCTCCTCGCCCCAACCGACGAAGTCGTCCTGGTCGGGCAGTTGCTCGACGCTGCCCTCGAAGCTGGCCAGCAGCGGTGGGGAGTGATCGTCCTGGTCGGCGACCTCGGCGGTCATGTTCTTGAGATTCAGCTCGAGCTTGAGCGCCCGCGACTGCGAGTGCACGTAGGGCGGGCCGGCGCCGTCGTCGAACATCGTCAGGAACTGATCGCCGTATGCCCGGACGCGCACGTCGTGCTGGAACGCGAACGACGCCCCCCGTCCGAGCTTGAAGCTCGAGTCCTTACCCCCGAGCGTCCAGATGATCGCCCCGGTCTGGTGATTGACCTTGTACACCGCCCACGTGTTGCGTGAGGAGATGAGCAGGTTCCCGTCGTGGTCGGGCTCGATCGAGTTGAGGTGGAAGTAGTCGAACGGGTTGCCGATCCCGTTGGCAACGTGGGCCTTGGTCGGAAGGTTCGAGTGGGTCGCGCTCAGCGGTACGTGGTCGAGGCTGTCCCACTCGAACTCGACCAGCCCGGTCGGGATGTCGATCTCCTGCACCACCGAGTCGAGCACGACCTCCTGGGTCGAGCCGTGGACCGATGCGGCGTTCACGATCACCGGGTACTCGGCGGCGATCAGCGCGGTGCCGCGCGGGGTCAGCTCGAACTCGTGCAGGTCGGCGGTGAGGCCGTTCGCCGCCGAGACCACCTTCACCAACTGATAGGAGCTCGAGACGATCACGTCCGATCCGGAGCCCACGCCGGCGGCCTCGTTGCCCTGCCACCACGTGAGGACCGGCTGGCCGTGGTAGGTCTGGGTCCGGAAGTCGCTCGCCGCGACGTCCTTGGGGAGGGGGTTGAACCAGATCAACGTGCCGTTCGGGCTGATGAGCTCGGGGCCCTGCTGGAGGGGGCCGATCTGCGGGGCGATGAAGATGTCGCCGGTGGCGGCCGGGTCGCGCTTGGTGATCCTCACCGCGGCCGGGGTGAGATCAGGCCGGGAGCGGTACGTCCACACGTCCCCCTTTACCCGAGGCGCCGCTGGTCTGTGGGCGGGCGGGATCGTCCCGGCCGGAGTCGCCACCACGAACTGGTAGGCGCCGGTCCCGGACCCCTCGATGTTCAGCGAGGTGCCGACGGTCACCGTCTCCCCGGGCGTGAACGGTGCACTCGGGATGAAGCTGCCGCCGCCGCCGTCCGAGTCCGCCTGCACCGTCCCGGCGTGGGCTCCGCTGACCGACCCGGTCACCGTGATCGTCCCGAGCTGGCCGGCCGACACGCCGCGGAACGCGATCTGGGTGCTCGGAGAGGCGAAGTGCCCTCCCGGGCTCGGGAACACGTACACCGGCGGGGGGCCGCTCGGGGCCTTGGGCGCCGGCGGGTGCTTCTTCTTGGTCTTGGCGCCGGCGATCGCCGCGCCCGACAGGCACAGCAGCACCACCAGGCCGAGCGGTGACTATGCGTCGGCGCCCTCGGCCGCTCACTCGTTTGCCCGCCCCCCGAGGCACCCTGGCTCAGTACTCGCCGGGGAGCCCGCCAGACGAGTTTGAGGTCGGGAACGGCTTGGACGTGCCCAGCACGTGGCCCTGGCCGCCAACTGCCTGCACCTCGTACGTCTTGTACGTCTTGCTGAGCGCAATAGTCGTCTCGAAACCGCTCTTCGCCTTAGTTGCCACTGTCTTCAGGCTCTGGGCGCTCGAACCGGCCAGGACTCTCCAGCCTGCGACCTGGGTGGCTCCGTCCCAGCTCGCGTACACGGTGGCTTTCGCACCATTGTTGCGAACTGCGCCGCTCGGCGGGAAGAACGGGGTCCCGACCCACTTCTGGACGTACGCCCGGTAGTTGACGTCGGGGGCGGGCCAGAGCGCGTCGAGGAGCACGTTGCCCTTGTTGTTGACCTCCGAGAAGAACGGCTGCGAGCCCCACCCGATCGCCACGTTGCCGTTCGGCAGCAGCTGCGTGTTGCCGAGGAATGCCGCGTTGAAGTTGTTGCCGCGGTCGTACTGGTTGACGAGAGCGCCCGTGTGCTTGGTCAGGTCGAGCTTCAGCACCAGGCTGCGCGTGGGGCCGCTCGGCTTGCCGACGGTGGCCTTTCCCTTGCTGTCGACGCTGATGTTGCAGCAGGCGTCGTCGAACATGCTGACCACATTGCCGTTGTGCAACTGGACGTCGTGCTGCCACTGGAACTGGGCGTTCTTCGGCAGCGCGAACGTGCTGAGCTTCGGATTGCCGCTCAGCGTCCACTGGACCTGACCGGTGGTCCGGCTGATCAGGTAGGCCGACCACGTGTCGCGCAGCGACACCAGGAAGGTCTCGTTTCCGGTCAGCTGGATCGAGTTGATGTGGTACGCGTCCCACGGAACCCCGGGCACTGGCCTGGTCTGTGACTCCGTCAGCGGGACGTTGGGAGTACCCCCGGGATTCAGCGCGTCCCAGGTGTAGAGGAGCTGGCCGGTGGCCAGGCTGTACTCCTGCACCGCCGAGTCGAGCACCTGGCCGTTGGCCGAGCCGCCGAGCGACTTCAGGTTCATCGGGACCGTCTTGTAAGCCGTCACCCAGGCGTTCGCGCCGCTGATGATCATCTCGTGCTCGGAGATGATCCAGCCGCCTGAGCCCTTCAGCGTCGCCACGTGCTTGTAGTGCTGGTCGACGACGACGTCCTCGCCGCTGGTCGTCACCCCGGTTCCGGACACCACGCCCTGCCACCAGCTCAGCGCCGGCTTGCCGTTGTAGCTCTGGACCTGGAGGTTGCCCGCGAACGCATTCACGCCGACCGGGTTGAACCAGACGGGCTGCAGGTTGTGGTCGAGGATCAGCGGACCGCTCTGGCCGGCCATCGGCACCTTCAGACCCTGGTTCTTGAAGTTCGCGACCATGAAGTAGCCCGGCGCGAGCTGCTTGAACTGCGTCTTCTGGGTGGTCGTCAGCTTCGGCGGGTGCAGCTTCGGCGCGGACACGAAGCTCCAGGCGTTCTTGGTCGTGTACGCGGCGATCGGCGCAGCTTGGGCGGCCGCCGCGCTGAACATCAGCGCGCCGGCAAGGCATGCGGCGATCGCAGCGGGCAGGCGGAGCTTGAACATGGTGCGGGACACGGACGGGCCTCCTCGAGCGGTTCAGGACCCTAACACGCCCCGGACGGCGAAGGTTGCGCCCCGCTTCACGGCTGGCGGTACGCGCCCAGGAGCAGGTCCGCGAGGAGCGCAGGGTCGCGGCGGACGCGGGCAGCGCCGTCGGGTGCGCCGCCTCGCTTGGTGATCGCGAGGTCGTCGGCACTGGTCAGGCGCCGCAGCCGGCCCTCGGCGATCAGGCGCTCGTCGACCGCGCCCGGGCGCCCCTCGAACACGGTGTACACAGGGGTTCCGAGCGCCACCGCCTCGCGGTTCATCGTCCCGCCGGCCGACACCACGACGTCCGCGAACGCGATCAGCGACTGAGCGTCGATCGCGCGCTCGGGGACGATGAAATGGCCGGCGCGTTCGAGCTCGGCGCGCTGCTCGGGCGTGCGCGGGAGCACGACCGTCTGGACTGACGTGAGCCGGTCGAGGACCTGGGCGAACAGGTTGTTCTCGAACCGGTGATAGAGCGAGACCGCCGGCGGGGTGCGCACGACGATGATCGGATCGCTCGGGTCGAGGCCGAGGTCGCTCAGGATCGCGGCGTCCGGCTCGAAATCAGCCAGGTAGTACTCCTCCTTGAGCCCCGGATAGCCGTGGATCTTGCCCCGCGCCCCGTACCGGTAGAGCCGCTCCGGCGGAATCGCGTCGGGGACCACGACGATCTCGGCCAGCCGGCAGTTCACGTTGTGCTGGACCGTCGCCCACTCGTAGTCGAACATCGTCGAGGAGGGGATCCGGAGCAGCGCCGCTGCGATCGTGATGTCGTTGGAGCCGTGGCCGAGCGCGCGGTCGAACCGGCGGCCTCGGGCCCACTTGGTCAGCTCGAGCGACCGCTCGGCCAGGCCCCGCGCCTTGGCTCCGAGCCGGCCGCCGCGATGGTGCCCGATCGCGGTGTGCTCGATTCCGAACCGGTCGAGCAGGCCGAGCGTCTGGGCGAAGTCGCGGGCGGTGACCTCGACCTCGTGGCCGCGGGCATGCAGGCTCGCGATCACGGGTCGCATCACGAGCACGTGCGGTGAGTTCGTCAGGTCGACCCAGATCCTCATCCTGCGCTGGGGCGTGAGTAAACCCTAATTCGGGCGCGATCGCCCGGTGCGCCACCGCACCGCTACGCTAGCCCCCGGTGCTGCTCCTCTACGCATCGGTGACCGATTCGCTCGTCACCCTCGCGACTCACGTCATTCGCGACCTGGGTCTCGCCGGCGTAGCGCTGCTGACGCTCACCTCCGGCGTGATCGGCATGCCGGGCTCCGAGCCGACGATGCTGTTCGCCGGCTTCAACGTGTTCCAGGGTCATCTGAGCCTGTTCGGGATCATCGTGTTCGGCGTGCTCGGCGACATGATCGGCGCCTCGATCGCCTACGCGATCGGCTACTGGGGCCGCGAAGAGCTGGTCGAGCGACACGGGAACAAGCTGCACATCTCGCACCAGCGCCTCGAGCGCGCCCAGCGCTGGTTCGAGCGCTATGGCGCCCCGGTGATCGTCGTGTCGCGGTGCATCCCGTTCGCGCGAGCGGCGTTCCCGTACGCGGCCGGCGTGGCCAGGATGGGATACGTGCGCTTCGTGACCTTCGCCACGCTCGGGTCGATCATCTGGATCGGTGCGCTCGGCTTGCTCGGCCGCGAGGTCGGGAGCAGCTGGCAGAGCTGGCGCCACAACCTCGAATACGTCGACTACGTCGGCGCCGCCGCACTGGTCGCGGTAATCGCCTATCTGATCGTGCGCTGGACGCGGACCCGGCGCGGCGACCCGACGGCCGTGGCGTAGTGGTCCCCGTCGCGCTGCGGCCGGGGCGCACTGACGTGGCTGACAAGGTGCCCGTATGGCAAGCGGTCGCCCTCGGCGCGCTGCACGGGCCGGCCGAGCTGCTGCCGATCTCGTCCTCGGGACACATCGCGGTCGTCCCGTGGCTGGCCGGCTGGGAGTACACCCGCCTCGACGACGAGCTGCGCAAGGCGTTCGAGGTCGCGCTCCACACCGGCACGGCGGCCGCGCTGCTGATCAGCCTGCGCGCTGAAGTCGATGACGCCGTGCGCGGGCTGAACGCGCGGAGCGTGCTGATGATCGGGCTGTCGTTCGCCCCGCCGGCGGCGATCGGCTACCGGTTCGAGCGCTGGATCGAGGGCCATCTGGGGACGCCGCCGACGGTCGCTGCCGGGCTGTTCGTGGGGGCGATCGCGATGGCGGTGGCCGACCGTTCGCCCCAGGAGCGCACCCACGCAGACGCGGGAGCGCTCGACGCGCTGTGGCTCGGCGTGGCGCAGGCGTGCTCGCTGCTGCCGGGCGTCTCGCGCAACGGGGCGACGCTGGCGGCGGCGCGGTGGCGGCGCTTCACGCGGGTCGACGCCAACCGCTTCTCGCGCCATTCGGCGCTGCCGATCATTGCCGGCGCCACGCTCCTCAAGGGCGTCCGGCTGCACAGCCGCGGCCTGCCGGCGGGAGCGGCGGTGCCGTTCGCCGCCGGGGCGGCGGCGGCGTTCGTCTCGACGCTCGCGTCCACCCGGCTGATCCAGGCGCTCGAGCGCGACAGCTCGCTGCTGCCGTATGCGCTGTACCGGATAGCGCTGGCGGCGGTCATCGCTCGGCGACTGGCGCAGGGGAAGGCGCGGGGCGGGCGCGGATAGCGCGCCCGACTAACTCGCCACTCGGCACCCCGATGGAGGTGAACGGCGCTTCAGTCGGCCATAGCACGAGTTACGTCGCACTCGGCCAGCGGGGCGCGTCGAGTGACGAGTTTGTCGGCCTCCTGATCGTGGTCGCGGCCGGGGGTTCGGGCCCCGGGCGGGTGGGTGCACCGGTGTCACGCCAGCGTCCAAAGCTCGCCGGTGCCGACCCGGTCGGGCCGCGCCCGCCATTCGGTGGCAAGGCGCCACAACTCCGCCGGCGCCCTCGGCCCGGGCAGGTCGCAGACCGCGGCGACCTCGGCGGTGGCCATCGAGCCGAACTGCCGCAGCGCGTCCTCGACCGACGGCGGGGCGCCGCCTGCCGGCTGCGCCCCCGCCGCGATCGCCGCCGCGGCCAGCGACGCGTAGTCCGTGGGTCCGTACACCCCATGCACGACGCCGTCCGAACCGCGGAACTCGAGCGAGGGCAGCTTGACCCGGCCGGTTCCGGGGGCGTGGTGCTCGGCGGGCACGGCGCCGGCGCGGTCGAGGTCGGCGCCGAACGCCTCGAGGATCGCATGCGACCCGAGCCCGAGGCGGAGCTTGTCGATGTCGAGCCCGGGCACAGAGCGGGCCTCCTCGATCAGCGCGTCGGTGCCGTCGAGCTTGCGCCGGCGGCACATCAGGCCCTCTCTCAGCCGGCGCAGGTACGGGCCCGGATCGCCCTGCTCGGCGGCGGCCTTGACCGCGATGCAGGCCGGGTGTGAGCTGCGTGGGGGGGCAGCCAGCCACAGGCGCACGTCGACCGGCATTCCGCTGCGGTCGGCCGCCTCGAGCATCTCGCCGACGAGCGGACTGGCGTCGCCGAACTGCCGCGCCATGCCGACCATCACATACGTCACCTCGAGGCTGCCGGCGAGCTCGTGGCTCAGCTTCCGGAGAGCCGGCTCGAGCGCCCAGGACCAAGGACAGGCCGGATCGGTGTAGTAGTAGGTGTGGACCACGGTGATCTGTCGCAAAATAGAGGTTGAGTAAATGAGCACGATCCTCGGCACCACGCTCAGCGGTCGATACCGGCTCGAAGCCCGGATCGGCTCCGGAGGCATGTCGACCGTGTATCGCGCCACCGACGAGACGCTGCAGCGTCAGGTCGCGATCAAGCTGATGAACCGCGAGATCGCCACCGACTCGGATCAGCTCGAGCGCTTCCGTCGCGAGGGACGGGCGGTGGCGCAGCTATCGCATCCGCACATCGTGGGCGTGATCGACTACGGCGAGGACGACAGCCGGCCGTACATCGTGTTCGAGTACGTCGAGGGCGAGACGCTCAAGGAGCGGATTCGCCGGACCGGCCGCCTGCCCACCACCGAGGCCGTCGCGTACGCGATCGAGATCGCGCGCGCGCTCGGCGCCGCCCACGCCCGCCACATCGTCCACCGCGACGTGAAGCCGCAGAACGTCCTGATCGACGAGGAGGGCTCGGCCAAGGTCACGGACTTCGGGATCGCCCGGACGCTCGATGAGGAGGGGCTGACCGCCGACGGACGGGTGCTCGGAACGACCGACTACGTCTCACCGGAGCAGGCCCTCGGCCGGCCGGTCACCGGCCAGTCGGACCTGTACTCGCTCGGCGTCGTGCTCTACGAGATGTTGACCGGCGAGGTTCCGTTCAAGGGCGAGAACCAGATCGCGGTGGCGATGAAGCACGTCCGCGAGGAGCTTCCGGACGTGCAGACCAAGCGCCCCGAGGTGTCGGCCGCGCTCGCGGCGATCGTCGACACCGCCACCGCCAAGCGCGTCGAGGACCGCTATGCCGACGACGCCGAGCTGATCGCCGACCTCGAGGACGTGCTCGCGATCGAGACCGCCCGCTCCGGGAGCGCTACCGGCGAGGTCACGAGCGTGCTGCGGACGCTCCCGACCCAGACCCAGCGCCGGGTCCCGTTCAGGGTCCGCCATAGGGTCTGGGCCGCGATGCTCGTGCTCGTGCTGTTCGCGCTCGTCGGCGGTGCGATCGCGTACATCGCGACCCGGGCGCATCACGGCACCCCCAAGCTCGCCGCGACCCCGCCCGCCGCCGCTCGCCACCTGACCCTGATCGACCTCTGCCAGCACTGCGCCCACGACTACAACCCCGACGCGGTCAGCGGCCCCAAGAGCCAGAACCCCGGCGACGACGGGCTGGCCATCGACGGAAACGTGAACACCGCGTGGCCGACCGAGCACTACTACTCGGGGAAGCTCGACAAGGCCGGCGTCGGGCTCTACGTCGACGCCAGCCGCCCAGTTCAGGCGCGGAAGCTCGTGATCTACACCGAGACCCCGAACTGGTCCGTTCAGATCTGGGGCAGCAACTCACTGCCCGACCCCGACGTGTTCGACACCGGCCCGGGCGGGTGGACCCAGCTATCGCAGGTCGCCTCGGTGGCGCGGACCACGCCGATCTCACTCACCCCCGCCAAGAACGGCTACCGCTACTACCTCGTGTGGATCACCTCGCTGCCCGCGGGCAAGATGCTCGTCGACCTGAACGAGGTCGCGCTCTACAGGCTGACGAGCTAGGGGTCGTCCCCGCGCGGGGACGACCACCAGCGGAGACCCGTGCGCTACGACGAGTAGTCGTAGAACCCGCGCCCGGACTTCCGCCCGAGGCGGCCGCTCGCGACCATCCGCTTCAGCAGCGGCGGCGGCGCGTACTCGTCGCGCTTGAACTCGTCGTACAGCGAGGCGCCAATGGCGTACAGCACGTCCAACCCGATGAAGTCGCAAAGCGTCAGGGGTCCCATCGGGTGACCACAGCCGAGCTTCATCCCGTTGTCGATGTCCTCGCGCGAGGCGAAGTCCTCCTCGTACATCCGGACCGCTGCCATCAGATACGGGACCAGCAGCATGTTGACGATGAACCCGGAGCGGTCCTTGGTCTCGATCGGACGCTTGCCGAGCCGCTCGACGAACCGCTTCGCCCTGTCGATCGTGGTCTGGTTGGTGTCGAGCGCGACGACGACCTCGACCAGCATCATCACCGGGACCGGAGAGAAGAAGTGCAACCCGAGCATTCGCTCCGGCTTGCGGATCGCCTGCGCGAGCTCGGCGATCGGGATCGAGGACGTGTTCGAGGCGACGATCGCGTCGTCGGACACGACCTCGGCGATCGCGCCCATGACCTCGAGCTTCAGGTGGTGCGTCTTCGGGCACGGCCTCGATCACGAGGTCGGCCTCGCGAGACCGCCTCGAGCTGCGTGGTCAGGTCGATCCGCTCGCTGCACCGCCTGCGCGGCGGAGGGGTCGAGCTTGCCGCCCCGTACCGCGCGGGCCAGCGAGGTCTCGATCCGCTCACCGGCTCGCCCGAGCGCCGCGTCGTCAACGTCGCGGACGATCACCGGGATCCCCGCGACCGCGATGGTCTCGGCGATGCCGGTTCCCATGAACCCCGCACCGACGATCGCGACAGATTCGATCTCGAGCATGCGCGGCAGCTTAACCGCGGCGCGAGAGCGCCTGCTCAGTGCCGGTAGCGCCGGCTGGCGTCGTGGCGCTCGAACGCGAGCTGGAGGAGCTGGTCGAGCAGCTCGGCGTAGCGGATCCCGCTGGCCTCGAACAGCGCGGCGAACACGCTCGTGGTGGTGAAGCCCGGCATCGTGTTGAGCTCGTTCAGCAGCACGCGCTCGCCGTCGACGAAGAAGTCCACCCGCGCCAGCCCGTGGCAGCCCGCCTGCCGGAACGCGCTGATCGCGATCTCCCGGATCCGGTCGCGGACGCGGTCCGGGACCCGGGCGGGGACGATCAGCTGCATCCCGCCGGGGCTGTACTTGGCCTCGTAGTCGTACCAGCCCGACTCTCCGGCCCCGAGCACGATCTCGCCGGGCTCTGACGCGATCGGATCGTTGCCGCCGATTACCGAGCACTCGACCTCGAGGCCGCCGGCGGCCGCCTCGACGATTGCCAGCGAGTCGTGCTCGAACGCGGTCTCGAGCGCCGCCGGCAACTCGGACTCGGTCCCGGCCCGGGCGATCCCGACCGACGAGCCGAGCCGAGCCGGCTTGACGAACACCGGCAGCCCGAGTCCGGCGAGGTCCGACAGCACGATCTCGCGCTCGTAGGAGAACGTGTCGGCGCGGACCGACCGGTAGCGGACCTGCGGGAGCCCGGCATGGGCCATCAGCTCCTTGAACATCACCTTGTCCATGCACAGCGCGGACGCGAGCACGCCGGCGCCCACGTAGGGCACGTCCAGGCACTCGAGCAGCCCCTGGACCGTGCCGTCCTCGCCGAACGGCCCGTGCAGCACCGGGAACACGACGTCGACGCCGTCGAGTCCGCGCCCAAGCTCGATCTCGAGCGGGGCGTCGTCGCGGCGCCAGATGCCGTCCGGGCCGATCTCGATCGCGATCGGAACGTGTCCGGCCTCCTCGAGCCCCGCCCGCACCGAGGCCGCGGAGGCGAGCGATACCTCACGCTCGGAGGAGCGACCTCCACCGAGCACCGCGACGCGTGCGGCCCTCACGGTTTCGGCGTGGTGGTCGCGCCGCTCGTCGGCGTCGTCGGGGTCGTCGGGGTCGTCGTGCTGGTGGTCGTCGTCGGCGTCGGGGCCACGTAATGGCCCACGACGATCGTCACCGCCGTCCCCTTCTTCTCCATCGTGCCCTGAGCCGGGTTCTGGCTGAGCACGACGCCGCCCTGGCTCTTGGTGCTCACGTCCTGGGTCTGCACGGTCGCCGGGAACCCGGAGGCGCCGAGCGTGGCCTCCGCAGCCCCGCGCTTCTGGCCGGTGACGTTCGGCACGGCCACGGTGGGCGGAGCCTTGGCCACGACCAGATTCACCGTCGTTCCGGGCTTGACCGACTCGCCCCCGGTCGGGTCCTGGCTGAGCACGGTGCCGGGAGTCGCGGTCATCGAGACCTCGGACGTGGTCGTGACGTTGAAATTCCTCGGCGGCGCCTCGAGCGTGGCCTTCGCCTGACCGACGGTGTCGCTGGTCACGTCGGGGACACTAACCGGCGGCGGCCCCGTCGAGACGAAGATCGTCACGCGTGAGTTGACCGGCGGCGTCTGGCCCGCCTGGGGGCTGGTCCCGATCACCTGACCGGAGTTGAACTGCGTGCTCGACTGCTTGACGACCTTGCCGACCTCGAGGTTCGCGATCTGGATCGACGACTTGGCCTGCTGGAGCGTCTCGCCGACGACCGTCGGCACGGTCGCGTTGCCGGGTCCGGTCGATACGTTCAGCGCGACGTTCGACCCTTGCTTGGCCTTGGCTCCCGCCAGTGGGTCCTGGGCGATGACCGTTCCGGCCTTCTCCTGGCTCGTGACCGGGAGCTGGCTCACGGTGAAGCCGGCGTTCTGGAGCTGGGCCTGGGCGACGCTGAACTTCTCGCCGGCGACGTGCGGGACGACGATCTTGGTCGGACGGGTCAGCAGGTACGCGGCCACGCCACCGCCGGCCAGGAGCAGCGCGACGATCAGCAGCACGACCCACGGCCAGATGCGGCGACGCTCCTCCGGCGGCTCGTGCTCGGGGAACGGGCCGACGACCACGCCGTCGAGCGTTTCGCCGGCCGAGGGAGGCGGCGCCGTGACGGGCGCCGTCAGCGCAGAAGAGGCGGCATACCGTCCGGCGACGACCCCGGCCAGCGCCGGCATGCTCGCCGTCCGCTCGCCGCGCTCACCGGACAGGATCGCGGCCTTGGCCTGCTCGAGCGCGGTGATGAACTGGTCCGCGTTCGCCGGGCGGTCGACGGGATTCTTGTTCAGAGCCCACATCACGACCTGCTCGAGCTCGGGCGGGACGCTCGAGTTGATGACCGTGGGCGGCGGCGGCGCCTCGGACACGTGCTTCAGCGCGATCGTCACCGCCGACTCGGCGTCGAACGGCACGCGACCGGTGAGCATCTCGTACAGGACGACCGCGACCGAGTAGAGATCCGATCCTGCGCTGACCGCGTGGCCCTGCGCCTGCTCCGGAGACAGATACTGGGCGGTTCCCATGATCGAGCCGGTCTCGGTCATGTCCGAGGCGCCCGCGCGGGCGATCCCGAAGTCGGTGACCTTGGCGTTGTCGGCGTCGTCCACGATCACGTTGTGGGGCTTGAGGTCGCGGTGGATCACGCCGCGGCGGTGCGCGAACCGGGCTGCCTTGAGGATCTGGATCGTGATGTCGATCGCCCGGACCGGATCGAGCGGCGCCTCCTGACGGATCAGCTGCTTGAGCGAGCGGCCCGGCAGGTACTCCATCGCGATGTAGTACGTCCCGTCATATGAGCCCCGGTCGTAGACGCTGACGACGTTCGGGTGCTGGAGCCCGGCGGCGGCTTGGGCCTCGCGGCGAAACCGCTCGACGAACCCGGGGTCGTCGGCAAAGCGCTGATAGAGCAGCTTCAGCGCGACCTTGCGCCCGAGTTGTTCATCCTCGGCGAGAAACACGTCGGCCATCCCGCCCGCACCCAGCCGCGACACGATCTTGTAGCGACTGTCGACGATCGTGCCGGGGGCGAGGCCTGCCATTCACCTAACCACCTTCCGACAACAGGGCCTGGAGCACTTGTCTCGCGATCGGAGCCGCAACGGAGCCGCCGAACCCGCCGTTGGATTCGTCGACGTTCACCGCGATCGCGATCTTCGGGTGGTCGGCCGGCGCGAACGCGACGAACGCGGGCTGGGTCAGATTCGAGCCGTTAGGCCCGATCTGGGGCGTGCCGGTCTTGCCGGCGATGCTGATTCCGGCGAGCTGAACGGCCGTTCCGGTCCCTTCTTCAACCACTTTCTCCATCATCTTCGTCACTTCGGCCGCCGTCGTGGGTTTCATCACGTGGCTCATGACGCTCGGGGTGATCGTCTTGACCGTGCGCCCATCCTGATCGACGACGCGGTCGGTCAGATGCGGCTTCATCAGCGTGCCGCCGTTCGCCACCGCCGCGGCGACCATCGCCATCTGCAGCGGCGTCACCTGGAGCCCGCCCTCACCGATCCCGATGCGACCGATGTCCTCGTTCGGGCTCGCCGGCGGATACGCGTGGCCATTCGGGCCGACCGGCTTGCTCGTGTTGATCTCGAACGAGGGATAGTCGAGCGGGGGCTTGGAGTAGAAGCCGAACCGCTGCATGTACTTGGTCATCAGCGGCCGGCCGACCTTCTCGGCGACCTGCGCGAAGATCGTGTTGATCGAGTACGTCATCGCGGTCGTGAGCGTCTGCAGCCCCCAGCTCTTGTTGCCGTCGTTGGCGAGCGGGACACCCGAGACCAAGCGCGGCGAGTTGCCGTTGATCAGCGAGTCCGGGGTGTACTTCCCGCTGTCGATCCCGGCCACCGCGGTCACGATCTTGAACGTCGAGCCGGGGGCGTAGGCGCCCTGGGTCGCGCGGTTGAACGTGGTGTTGGTGTCGGTGGCCTTGGTCGGCGGATTGTTGTTGTCGTACGTGGGGTTCGAGTACATGACCTTGATCGCGCCCGTGGTGGGATCGAGCGCAACCACCGAGCCCGCCCGCCCGGCGAGAGCCTGCTGGGCCGCGCGCTGGCCCTTCGCATCGAGCGTGGTGTAAACGTCGTCGCCGACCGGGCGCGGACTCAGCTGGCCGAAAATCGAGCTGAGGCCGGTCTGGAGGCCCCGCAGGTCCGACCCATCCGAGAGCTCGAGGCCCTGGGCCCGGCCCTGGGCGGCAATCGAATAGCCGACCGGCTGGGAGAACAGGTCCTTCGTGGGGTAGGCGCGCGACCACGTGTGGCCCGGTGCCGGCACCGACTTGGCCAGAACGGTGCCGTCGGCCGCGAGGATCCGGCCGCGCTTGATGTGAAGCTCGTCGAGCAGCGTGCGGACGTTCAGCGTGTTGTTGTTCAGCGAGGAGGCCTCGAACACCGTCCAGCGCGACGTGAACACCACGAGCAGCGCGAACAGCACGATGACCACACCGAACAGCCGTGCGATCGGGGCGTTCACTCAGGCCTCCGGGCGCGATCGGAGACGAGCAGGAGCAGCGCCACCAGCACGAGGTTCGCGACGATCGACGAACCGCCGTAGGAGATGAACGGCAGGGTCACGCCGGTCAGCGGGATCACCCGCGTCACGCCCCCGACGATCACGAACACCTGGAGCGCGAGCATCGCGCTGAGGCCGGCGGCGAGCAGCGTCGAGAACGAGTCCCGCGCCAGCGCCGCGGCCTTGAAGCCGCGAGCGACGAGCAGCAGGTAGGTGATCAGCACGGCTACCGCGCCGAACAGCCCGAGCTCGTCGGTGATGACCGCGTAGATCATGTCGGTCTGCGGAAAGGGCAGCAGCGCTCCGCCGCCGGGCAGAGTGAGCGCGGCCTGGCCGAAGCCCTGACCGAACAGCCCGCCCGCCGCCTGGGCGAACATCGAATTGGCCACCTGATAGCTGCCGAGCGGAGCGTGGTACAGCCGCGGATCCAGCGGATGCAGCCAGGTCTCGACGCGCGCGTGAATGTGCGGTATGTGCGTGCCCAGGTACCAGAAGCCGACCGCCGCGGCGATCAGGCCGATCACCACGAACGACACCCGGTTCGTCGCGACGTAGAGCATCGCCAGCAAGGCCCCGTAGAACATCACCGAGGAGCCGACGTCGCTCAGCACGACCAGCGTGGCCATCGCCAGCCCCCAGATGATGACCACGGGGCCGAAGTGCTTGATCGGCGGCAGCGTGATCCCGAAGATGCGGCGCGACCCGGTCACGAGCACCTGGCGGGTGTCTCGCAGGTAGCTCGCAAGGAAGATGACCAGGCCGATCTTCGCGAACTCGGCGGGCTGGAACACGAACAGGCCGGGAATCCTCACCCCAAGGTAGGCGCCGTTGGCCTGGTAGCCGATCCCCGGCAGGCGTGGCAGCACCAGCAGCCCGAGCGATACGAACACGATCGTGTAGCGGTAGCGCTCGAGCTTGCGGTAGTCGCGGAACACGATGATCGTGCCCGCGAACAGGACCAGGCCGAGCACGAACCACTGCGCCTGCTGGCGCGCCAGCGTCGGGTCGATCCGGTAGACCATCACGAGACCGAAGCTCGCCAGCACCGCCACCAGCGGGAACATGTACGGGTCGGCGCGCGGGAGCGTGATCCGAATGAAGATGTGGGCCCCGATGCACAGCCCGAGGAACAGCGCGCCGTAGGTCAGGGACACGTTCGACAGCGCGTTCGAGCGCTGTATGAACACCCCCGCAAAGCCCGCGGTCACGAGCAGGGACGCGGGGATCAGGCCGAGCAGCTCTCGGTTACGAGCGCTCACTGCGTCAGCCCTCTTCGCGCACTCACCGCCCGGGCGGGCGGGCCCCCTCTCAAGCTCACGGCGAGATCTTTCCCTGTTCGAGGTCCATCACCAGCGACGTCGCATCCGTTTGCGAGCGCAGGTCGTTGTTCAGCAGCTGACCGCGGCGGACCGCCGCGATGGTCGACGCGGGGACGCCCGAGACGTAGTACGTCTCGTACAACGGCACGCCGAACGGAAGGTCGTACGGAAGGCCGCGGTAGACGGTGACGATGCCCTGTGCGTCGGTGCCGATGAAGTACAGCTGGCGGGTGGCCAGGTAACCGCCACCGCCGATCAGGCCCACCACGATCAGCGTGGCCAGGAGCGCGGCAATCGGCGTGGCGAACCGCCGCTCGCGGCGCTCGGGGGCCGGGGGCCTCGGCTCCAGTCGGCGCCCGCCGGGCGGTGGCGTGACCGGCGGGCGGCGCACAGCGCGCGTGGGAGGCGGCGCCACCGCCACGGCGGTCGAGCCGGCCCCGTCGGACTCCTCGGCGTGCGCCGCGAGCGTCTCGCGCGGCACCGAGACGCCGACCATCGTCTCCTCGCCGGCGGCGGCGTCCTCGCCCAGTTCCTCCAAGCGGAACAGCACGACCGTGATGTTGTCCCTACCGCCCGCGTCGTTTGCGGCGCGGATCAGCGCGTCGGCGGCCTCATCGAGATTGTCGTGCTCGGCGAGGATCTCCCGGACGCGGCCTTCGGAGATCATCGAGGTCAGCCCGTCGCTGCACAGCAGCACGACGTCCCCGGCCCGCGCCGGATATGTCCACGTGTCGACCTCGACATCCGGCTCGGGACCGAGCGCGCGAGTGATGATCGATCGCTGCGGATGTTCGGCGGCCTGCTCCTCGGTCAGCTTCCCGCGACGGACGAGCTCGTCGACCAGCGAATGGTCCTGAGTCAGGCGCTGCAGCGAGCCGTCCCGGAACATGTAGGCGCGGCTGTCGCCGACGTGGGCAATCGCGACGTGGGTGTCGTCGACGTACGCGGCGGTCAGGGTCGTTCCCATCCCCGCCCGCCCCCGGTCGGCGCGCGAGCGCTCGTAGATCTGCTGGTTGGCCTCGCGCACGCGCGTGGCCAGGCGCTCCTCGGGGCTGCCGGAATCCGGCAATCCCTGCTCGAATGCCTCGACCGCGATCCGCGATGCGACCTCGCCGGCCTGCGCGCCGCCCATACCGTCGGCGACGACGAACACCGGAGCGCGCGCGAACGCGCTGTCCTCGTTGTCCCGGCGCTGGCGGCCGGTATCGGTCTTGCAGATGGTCTCTGCCGCACGCAGCATGGTCAGGATGATCCTGTCCTCATAGCAGGTGGATTCTCATTGCTGGTAAGAGAACTCGGAGTCGCCGATCCTGATCCGATCGCCGGGATGCAGCGGCTGAGGACCCCTTAGCGGCTCCTCGTTCAGGTACGTCCCATTGGTGGATCCGAGGTCCTCGATCACGATGACGTGACCTTCCCGCGAGATGCGGGCGTGGTGCGCGGAGGCGAACGGATCGTCGAGCCTGATCTCGACGTCTCCGCGGCCGAGAGTAGCGCCCTGGTTGGGAATTTCGTACGCGCTCCCGGTCTCGTGGCCCGGAACACGCTCGACCTGGAGCCGCGGCTCGAAGTCGTCGATCTCGTGATCGCCGAGGCCGTTGGCGGCCGGGTACATGCCCGTCGCGTCGTAACGGCCAGCCTGATCGGCCTGCACCACGCCACGGCGACCGCGTCGCAGATCCCGCATCGCACTCCAGGCGACCCAGATCAGGAACAGGTACAGCACGATCAAGAAGCCGAACTTGAGACCTACGGAGACGGGCGCGAGCATGGCGAGGCGCTATTCCAGCGTGAACGTCATCACGGACTCGCCCAGCTCGATCTCGTCGCCGGTGCGCAACACCTCTGAGCCGTCGATTTTGTGCCCGTTGAGCTGCGAGCCGTTCGTCGAGCCGAGATCGGTGAGCACCCACGATCCGCCCCGGGGACGGATCTCGGCGTGCTCCCGCGACACGTTCGGATCGTTCAGCACGACGTCGCATTGACGGCCCCGTCCCAGGGTGGCGCCGCCCGAGCCGACCACGACCCGGTTGCCGTCGACCAGGAGCAGCGCCTTCTGGGCGCGGACGCGTCCGCGCTCCTCGAGCGGCTCCGAGACTCGCTCGGCGTTGCTGTAGACCATCGTGCGCCCCGACTGTGCCTCGGCCGGAGCGCTGACCGGCTCGTCGTCGGGCTGGGCCACGCGCGTCTGGATGCCGAACTCGCCCAGGCCAAGGCGGTCGTCGGTCTCGAACTCGATCACGGGCCGAGACAACAGCGTCAGACGCTCCCTTCGCGCATGTTCGAGCAGATACCCGGCGAGCTCGGCCGTCAACGCAGCTTCGTAGCCGGCAAAGCGCTCTCGATCGCGGGGGGAGAGGAACACTCGATACTCGTTCGGCGCATACGTGCGGGACACCGAGAACGACTTGTGCTCCTCCATTTCCCGGGCGAGCTTGCGCGCGATCTCGACCGGTCGGACCTCGGACCGGAACGCGCGGCTGAACGTGCCTTCGACCAGGCCGGCGATCTTGTTTTCCAGACTCTTCAGGACGCTCATACGTGAACCGCGACTTCCCGTCGCCGGCAGGGTTTGGCGGGATTTGCCGGAGTTCCATGCTACGCGGTCGGAGCGCAATCTTTCGCCGATCTCGCCCGCCTAACCCTGCGCCAAGATCGCCTCGTGACAAGCGCCACTAGCGCTCCGGCGAAGGCTCCCAGGAACGCCGCGCCGGCGGGGATTGACGGGTCTCCAGAACCCAGCTGGGTGGCAGTGATCGTGGCCACCGCGAGGCCGATCGCCCACAGCGCGAGCAGTTCGCCCTCGAGCAACCCCGAGCTCCGCAGGCGGGCCCAGGGAAGCGTTATCGCCGCTACCGCCCAGGCTCCCGCGCCGACGAGCGTGCCGACAGTGATGAGCGGCACGAGCGCTTGATGGACCGTGGTGGCCGCCGAGGCGGTCCACGGCCCGCGCGCGAGCGCGAGCCAGAGCCAGCCGGTCACGGCCAGCGCCCCGCGGCGCCAGGCGGATCGGGACATGCCGGCCAGGGCGGGCCACGCGGTGGCGAGGCCGATTGCGCCGAGCGCCGGCGAGATCGCCGCCAGCGGCCACGCGGGACCGTCGCGCGGCATCAGTACCACCGGGATGAGCGCGCCGACCGCGAGGATCACCGCGCCGCCCGCGTGCCCGGTGGTGAGGAGCGAGGTCGCCATGAACGCGGTCAGTGCGAGCCATCCGATCCGGGGGAGTGCGGCGACGACCACGCCGGCGATGCACGCGGTGAGTGCTGTCGGAATCGGCGAGGAACCTGGCGCATGGCGGGCCAGCCAGGCGGCTAGGCCGGCGGCGGCGACGCCGGCGAGTGCGCGTCTGGGCCAGCGAATGTGAGGCTTCTCACGTCTTCCCGGGGAGTCGTCGAGCTGGCGCCGATCGGCCTCGAGCTCGTCACGATCGACGTCGGCGTTTCCCAGCCCGCCGCGGGCCGCGGCGTCGGCTCGTCTGCGGTGATCTTCGACCCGCAGGTGGAGCTCGTCGGTGCCGAGCCCGCCCGCCCGGTCGACCATCGTCCGCGGCCGCCGGGGCTCCTCGATCACGCCGGGCTCGTCGCCGACCCTGCCGGCGACAGCGGCCAGCGCGGCCCTCAGCTCCTCGATTCCTCCACGCTCCCGCGGCCGTGGGCGCAGCGCGAGGTCGATCGCCTGGCCCAGCTCGCGCGGCAGCTCTCGGCGTTGCCGGCGAAGCGGTGGCAGATGCGTGCCGAGCCGCCGCCTGCCCCCGGTGGCGATCCCGGTCCGCACCGGATTGACGCCGGTCAGCGCCTCGTACAGGACCAGCGCGAGTGAGAACAGGTCCGCCGGCGCGCCCGCGACCAACCCCTCCGCCTGCTCCGGCGCCATGTAGGCGGCGGTCCCGATGACGTCGCCGGTGCGCGTCAGCGAGTCGCCGTCGAGCACGCGGGCGACGCCGAAGTCGGTCAGGCGAGCCAGCTGCGCGGGCGTTGTCGGCCGCTCGGGAATCAGCACGTTGGAGGGCTTGACGTCGCGGTGGATCACCCCCTGGGCGTGCGCGTGGGCGAGCGCGTCGCACAGCGCGAGTCCGATCTGGACGATGTCGCGATCCGACAGTCGACCTGTCTGCAGCAGTCGATCGAGCGTCGCGCCGTGGACCAGCTCCGAGACCAGGTACGCGCCTTCGTCGTCGACCGCGGCCTCGTACAAAGTGACGATTCCGGGGTGTGCGAGCCTCGGCGGCCACCCGCGCCTCGCGTTCGAACCGGCCCTCGGCAACGCGCTCGCGCGGGAGGATCTTGATTGCGACCTCGCGATCGAGGCGCTCGTCGTGGGCGTGCCATACGGTGGCGAACCCGCCGGTGCCGAGGCGGCGGCGCAGGCGATAGCGGTCGAGCACCATCGGCGCGTCGGGCCGTGGCCGCTGCTGATCGCGTGCTGTTGGCCCGGGGCCGGTCGCGTGTTCCGGATCGGCCGGCGCTCTCGACGCCCGGATCGTGGGCCCCTGCGACCCTGCCTCCGAGCGCCCGGACCGGACGGTCGGAGCCTGGGAGCCGGGAGGATTACGCGCGCGCACCGGCATCTTTTCGCGGCGAGCACGGTCTTCCCCTTTGCCAGCAATCGTTCAGAATCGTCTTACCGCCGTCGGTCCGGTCATACTGAGCGTTTCCCGACCCCGCAAGGAGCGAGCAGCGTGTCGTTCTTCGACGAGCCGGAGGAGACTCGTACAGCGCCACGAACAGCGCCGCGCAGGCGCCAACCGACGGGAGGTGGCCGGCGGCCCCCGACGACCGACCGTCAGGCGATCAGGGTTCGTCGCGTCGGCCTCGCGGTGGTCGTCATCATCGCGATCATCCTGATCGCGGTACTCGTCAACAGCTGCGAGACCAGCGCCCGGAACAGCGCGCTGAAGGACTACAACAACAGCGTCGCGTCGCTCAACGAGCAGTCGGTGCAGACCGGCAGCAATTTCTTCAGCGTGCTTTCGGGCGGGACCAGCGATCCCACGACGCTGCAGACCCGGCTCAACCAGGCGGTCGGCGAGAGCGCCACCCAACTCAGCAAGGCCAAGGGGCTGAGCGTCCCGGACGAGGTCAAGGGCGCCCAGCAGTACTTCGTCTCCGCGCTGCAGCTACGGCATGACGGCATGGCGAACATCGCCAACAACGTGCAGCCGGCGCTCCAATCGCAGACGAGCAAGGACGCCGTGGACACGATCGCGGCCGAGATGGCCCGGTTCTATGGGTCCGACGTCCTCTACAAGGACTACAGCGTCCCGATGATCGTCGGCGCGCTGCGCGCCGCTGGGATCACCGTCGGCGGCCTGGGGGGCCAGCAGCTCAACTCGAGCCAGTTCCTGCCCTCGATCCAATGGCTCGACCCCGTGCACGTCGCGAGCGTGCTCCACGTCTCCCTGCCTTCCTCGCCAAGCCAGCCCAAGAACATCGCTCCCGGCCTCCACGGACACAAGCTGAACTCTGTGACCGTCGGCGGCACCGCGCTCCAGACGGGCTCCAGCAACTCGATTCCCGCGAGCCCACCGGCGACGTTCACGCTGAACTTCACCAACAGCGGCCAGAACACCGAGACGAACGTCATCTGCAAGGTGACGATCGCCGGCTCGAAGGTCACCGGCCAGACGATCATCCCGCAGACCACGGCCGGAGAGACGACGAACTGCGAGGTCACGCTCAGCTCGGCGCCGCCGAAGGGGTCTCAGACGGTCAAAGCGGAGGTCGTGCCGGTCCCAGGCGAAAAGAACGCCGCGAACAACTCGCTGACATTCCCGGTCACGTTCCAGTGATGTAGCTGCACGTGACCGTATCCTGTCGGCAGTGCACAACCTGACCAGCACGGCTGGGATCGTGGCGATGGCGGCCGGGGCTGTCGCGTTGCTGGCGCTGCTCTTCTGCGCCGTGCTCGGCCTCAAGCTGCGCCGCGTCCGCTCGGCCCAGCGAACGATCCTCGGCAACCACGAGCAGGATCTGGTGGCGCACGCCGCCGGGCTCCAGCAGCAGTTCGAAGCGCTGTCCGATTACGTTCAGGACGCCTCCGAACGGCTCGAGCGCCGTATGGAGACGGCCGAGCGGCGTATCGACGGCTCCGTCGCCTACCGCGCGCTGATCCGCTACGACGCCTACGGCGAGATGTCCGGTCGGCAATCCACGTCGATAGCGCTGCTCGACGCCAACCGCTCCGGCGTGGTGCTGTCCTCGATCCACCACCGCGACCAGGCGCGGCTTTACGCCAAGGAGGTGCGCGAGGGAAAGCCCGAGCTCGAGCTCTCGCCGGAGGAGGACGAGGCGATCAAGCGTGCGCTCGGGGCGGAGCGACCACCGTCGGGGTAGTGGACCCCCGACCGGCTGATGGAGGCTCATCCCGGGCCGATGCGCGTCGCCTATTTCGGCCCCGAAGGCACCTGGACCCAGGAGGCGCTGCTCACCGCGACGGCGGCCCATCCGGTCGAGACGGTGCCCTACCCGACGATCTACGACACGGTGATGGCCGTCCACTTCGGAGCCGTTCAGCGCGCGCTCGTCCCGATCGAGAACTCCCTCGAGGGCTCGGTCAACGCCACACTCGACGCGCTGGCAATGGAGACCGAGGACGTCGCGATCCTCGGCGACGTCGTCCACCCGATCCGCCACTGCCTGATCGCGCGAACCCCGCTCGAGCTCTCGGAGATCAGCACGGTCGTGTCCCATCCGCAGGCGACCGCGCAGTGCGCGCGCTTCATCCGCACCCGGCTACCGGGGGCGCAGGTGCTCGCCGGCGCGTCGACCGCCGAGGCGGTCAGAACCGTGGCCGAGCACGACGGACCGTGGGCCGCGCTCGGCAACCGCGTCGCGGCCGAGCGCTACGGCTGCCAGGTGCTGCGGGCCGGCGTCGAGGACGTCGCCGACAACGAGACCCGCTTCGTCTGGCTCGGACCGGTCGGCGCGCCACCGGGCGGACCGGGCTCCCCCGATCCGCCGCTCGGACCGTGGAAGACCGCCGTCGTGTTCTGGGGCGTCGGCTCGGAGGCGCCGGGCTGGCTCGTCCACTGCCTGGCCGAGTTCGCCAGCCGCGAGGTCAACCTGACGCGGATCGAGTCGCGGCCCCGCAAGCAGGGGCTCGGGCGCTACATGTTCTTCCTCGACCTCGAGGGTCGCGACATCGAGCCTCATGTCGCCGACGCCCTCGTCGGCCTCCGCGCCCACGTCGAGGTCCTGCGCGTGCTCGGTTCGTTCCCGGCCGCGGTTGTCTGAGCACGTAACAAACCCTTATCAGGTCTACCGACGCCACCGGTAGACTGCCGAACCAGCCATGGCCACTTCAGTACCAGCGCCAGTGTGGTCCGCGTCGCCTCCAGAGCACCAGCGACGCGGACGTGAGGTTGGCCGGGTGCTCGTGCTGAACGCGACGTACGAACCGATCAACGTGTGCACGGTCCGGCGCGCCGTCGTCCTGCTCCTCAAGGAGAAGGCCGAGGTGATCGAGCAGGGCGGCTGGGAGCTCCACTCGGCCACGACCACGATGTCCCGTCCGGTCGTGATCCGGCTCGTCACCTACGTTCGGATCCCGCGCGACACCCACCGGCGCAAGATCACGCGCCGCGCCGTGTTCGCACGTGACAACTGGACCTGCCAGTACTGCGGCTCGCGCTCGAACCTCACCGTCGACCACGTGATCCCGCGGTCCAAGGGTGGCGGGTCGAACTGGGACAACATCGTCGCGTCGTGCGCGCCGTGCAACCGGCGCAAGGGCGACGCGCTCCCGCGCCAGGTCGGCATGCGGCTGCTCAAGCAACCCCGCACTCCGAGCGCCACCGTGTTCATCCACGTGGCGAGCCCCACGATCCCTGTCGCCTGGCAGCAGTATCTGGTCGCTGCGTAGGCGGCGCTTGCGGCTGCCCGCCGTGCCCGCGGCGCGCGCTGTTTCGGATCGCCGGCGTTGGCGGGCGGCTATCGCGCGCGAGCGCCGCGGCCACGGCATCGCAGCCTCCGCGCTAGCCAACGGCCCCCGCTCAGCACCCGCTCGCGGCGCCCCCACGGAAGAACCTTCAGGGACGCCTCCCCGCGCTCCCACCAGCGCGGGGCTAACGACGCCAACGTCTTCGGCACGAGGGTCGGCCGCGGAGCCCCGACCCGCGTCCCTCGCGCCCGATACCGGCCGATCGCGACCACAGTGGCAAGCGCGCGGGACGCGGGCGGGGCCCGCAGCCAACCCCCACAAACCAACCCTTAAAAAGCGAAGGGCGCCGTCGACCCGGCGCCCTTCACAGTTTGGCTGGCATCACCGAAGCGAGCTGGATAAGGACCGGTGGGACCAATCCCGGTTCTCGCGCCGGCGGTGTCTCGGGGGGACTCCGCTAGGCGGGGTCAGCCTCCGACTTAGCGGCCGGACACCTCCAGGGTCCCGGAAGTACTTTCAGACAGTCGGACCACCTCCTTTCTCTGGTGATGATCAGATTACCAGCGACGCGGGCGAGTTCGAAGGGACTCGCGCTCGTTAGGCCGGTTCGGCCACCGACGCGACCTCGATAACCGGCCCGGCGACCTGCACGTTGTCCCGCCCGGCGCCCTTCCCGACGTACAGAGCGCGGTCGGCGCGACTGACCAGCTCGTCCATTTCCTCGCCGCGCCACTCGGCGGCGCCGATCGTGATCGTCACGGCCAGACCGTGGGCTCGGGCCTCCTCGGGCTGGTCGCTGGCGAGGGCCTCGCGCAGCCGTTCGGTGGCGCGGAGCGCGCCCTCCTCGTCGGTGCTGGACAGCACGACCAGGAACTCCTCGCCGCCCCAGCGGCCGATCGCGTCTTCGGTGCGCAGCGCCCGGTGCAGCACCTGGGCGGAGTGCGCGAGCACGGCGTCGCCACTGCGGTGGCCGAGGGTGTCGTTGACGGTCTTGAAGTGATCGATGTCGACCACCAGCACCGACAGATCGAGGTCGTGCCGGCGGGCGGCGCTGAGCGCGTCGTGCAGATACTCGTCGATCGCGCGACGGTTGCGCAGGCCGGTGAGAGAGTCGATCGCGGCCAGCCGCGCGAGCTCGGTGTTCAGCATCGTGAGCTGCTCGCGCCGCCCCTGAAGCCGGGTGATCAGGATGATGATCGCGAGCCCCGCCACCGCCAGCCCGGCGATCGCGAGCCACGCGAGCCATCTGCCGGTGCCGTTGAGGAAGGTGAATAGCTGCGCTTCGGGATCGCGCAGGACGATCCGCCACGAGGTCCCCGCGACGCCCGCGGATGACGAAGTACTGCGTGCCCTGCGGGCTGCCGTACGAGCCGTTGATGGCGTGGCGACTGGCTACCCAAAGCCGCGGATCGGCCTGTGCCAGCGTGCTGGCCTGGGGGCCTCCGGACGCGATCGCGGTCAGCAGCCCTCCGTGGGGATCGGCGAGATACGCCTGCCAACCACGGTTTGAGAGGAAGGTGCCCAGCACGGTCGGCAGTACCGACGCCGACATCGCGTACGCGCCCGTGAACACGCGCCGGCCCGACGGAGTCTGGTAGCCGACGGCGAAGCTGAGCATCGGCGTGCCGTCGACGTCGGTCACACCGACCCCGGACGCGTCGGGCCCCGCGAATGTGCCGCCGAGCTCTCCGTACCTCGCCGCGAGCATGCCGACGAGAGGGGCCGGCGCCGACGTCGCCGCTCGGATCACGTTTCCGTGCGCGTCGAGGACCACCGCCGCGCGCAGGCCGAGGGCGGCCGCTTCGCGATTCAAGGTGTCCCGCGCGATCGCCGGGCTGGCGAACCACGTCAGCGCCTGGGCTCGCTGACTGGTCAGGAGATCGCTCGTGTAGATCGACACGAAATTGGCGGCGAGTTGAACGCGCGCCTGGAGCCGTGCCGCCATCGCGGTGCGGTTGTTCGCCTGCGAGGCAGCCAGTAGCCAGCTGCCGGCCGCGATCAGCGCCAGCCAGCCGATGACCAGCGCCAGCACAAGGCGTCGTGGACCCCGTCGCCTGGCAACGGAGCGAGCAACCGGCTCGCGCGTGCCCACGGTGTGCGCAAGCAACGACCGCAGGTGTGGCGGCCTAGGTCCCATTTGACCGCTTATCGGTAGGTTCGGAGCGGTCCTTGAGCGAATCGGGCCGCAGACCCGGCGCTGGCTGGTTTGCTACTCGGAGTCGGCGTCGCCCTCGAAGGGCGCGTCGTCTTCGCCGGCGAGGTCGTCATCGCCCACGAGGTCGTCTTCGCCGGCAAGGTCCTCATCGCCGCCGAGGTCGTCCTCGGGCGCAATGCCGTCGTCCACGGCGAGGTCGTCTTGCAGGACGACATTGCCGTTGTCCTCGACGACCGGCGCCGCCGTGGATGCCTCGGATTCGACCACCAGCGCCACCGCGCTCACCTGATCGTCGTCGCGAATGTTCATCACCTTCACGCCCTGCGAGGCGCGGCCGTACTTGTTGATGCCGCGCACCGACGTGCGCTGGACCATGCCGTTCTGGGAGATGAACACGAGCTCCTGGTGCTCGCGCACGACCAGCGCGCCGGCCAGCGCGCCCTTGTTCTCGGTGAGCTGGATCGTCCTCACGCCCATCGTGCCGCGGCCCTTGACCGGATAGTCGGGGATCGGAGTGCGCTTGCCGTAGCCGTTCTCGGTGACCACGAGCAGCTCTTGGTCGTCGCGGGCGACGTCCATCGCCAGCACCGCGTTGCCCTTTTGCGAGACGTTCATGCCGCGCACGCCGCTCGTGTCCCGGCCCATCGGCCGGACCTGAGCCTCGCTGAACCGCGCAGCCTGCCCGGAGCGCGAGACCATGATGATGTCGTCGTTGCCGGTCGTGCGGCGCACCGCGATCAGCTCGTCGTCGTCGCGGATGTTGATCGCGATGATCCCGTCGGCCTTGATCGGGGTGTTGTACGCGCCGAACTCGGTCTTCTTGACGATGCCGTTGCGGGTGGCGAACACCAGGTACTTGCCCTCGCCGAAGTCGCGCGTCGCCAGCACCGACTGCACCCGCTCACCCTCGCGCAGCGGCAGCAGGTTGACGAGCGCGCGTCCGCGCGCCGTACGCGAGGCCTCGGGCAGCTCGTACACCTTGAGCCGGTAGACCTTGCCCCGGTTCGTGAAGAACAGCAGGTAATCGTGGGTGGAGGACACGAACAGGTGCTCGATGTAGTCGTCCTCCTTCATGTCCATCCCGGTCACGCCGATGCCGCCCCGGCGCTGCTGGCGGTAGGTCGCCAGCGGCAGCGACTTGATGTAGCCCGAGTTGCGTGATCGAGATGACCATCTGCTGGTCGGCGATCAGATCCTCGATGTCGATCTCGCCCTCGGCGTGGGTGATCTCGGTGCGCCGGTCATCGCCGTACGCCTCGGCGATCTCGCGCAGCTCGTCCTTGATCAGCGTGTTGACCTTCTCCTCGTCCCCGAGGATCTCGCGCAGCTCGCCGATCCGCTCGACCAGGTCGGCGTGCTCCTTCTTGATCTTGTCGGCCTCGAGCGCGGTCAGCCGGCTGAGCGTCAGCTGCAGGATCGCCTGGGCCTGAACGACGGTCAGCTCGAATCGCTCGACCAGGCCGTTACGCGCGGTCTCCGGATCGCGCGAGCCGCGGATCAGCGCGATCACCTCGTCGAGGTTGTCCTGCGCGATCAGCAATCCCTCGAGCACGTGGGCGCGCTCCTCGGCGCGCCGCAGCTCGTACTTGGTGCGGCGGATGATGATCTCGCGCTGGTGGTCGATGTAGTAGCCGATCGCCTCGCGCAGCGACAGCGTGCGCGGGACGTTGTCGACCAGGGCGACCATGTTCACCCCGAACGTCGTCTGGAGCGGGGTGTGCTTGTAGAGCTTGTTCAGCACGACCTTGGGGATCGCGTCGCGCTTGAGCTCGACCACGATCCGCATGCCGTGGCGGTCTGACTCGTTGCGCAGGTCGCTGATCTCGGGCAGCTTCTTCTGGTCGTGCAGCTCCTTGATCTTGAGGATCAGGCCGCCCTCGCCGTCCCTGCGGACCTGGTAGGGCAGCTCGGTGATGATGATCGCCTCCTTGCCCTGCCCGATCGGCTCGATGTGCGCCTTGCCCTGGAGCCGCACACGGCCACGGCCGGTGGCGTATGCCTCGCGGATCCCCTCGCGACCGAGGATGATCCCCGCGGTCGGGAAATCCGGCCCCTTGATGTGGCGCATCAGTCCCTCGACATCGATCTCGGGGTTCTCGATGTAGGCGATCGTCGCGTCGATCACCTCGCGCAGGTTGTGCGGCGGGATGTTCGTGGCCATCCCGACCGCGATCCCCGAGCCGCCGTTGACAAGCAGGTTCGGGAACCGCGCCGGCAGCACGACCGGCTCCTGGCGGCTGCCGTCGTAGGTCGGGACGAAGTCGACGGTCTCGGAGTCGATGTCGCGCAGCATCTCCGTCGCGAGCCGGTCGAGACGCGCCTCGGTGTACCGCATCGCCGCCGCGGAATAGCCGTCGATGTTCCCGAAGTTCCCGTGTCCGTCGACGAGCGGGTAGCGCATCGAGAAGTCCTGGGCGAGCCGGACGAGCGTGTCGTAGATCGCGGAGTCGCCGTGCGGGTGGTACTTGCCCATGACCTCGCCGACGATCTGCGCGCACTTGACGTGCTTGCGGTTCGGCTGGAGGTTCAGCTCGTTCATCACGTACAGAACGCGGCGGTGAACTGGCTTCAGACCGTCCCGGACGTCGGGCAGTGCGCGCCCGACGATGACTGACATGGCGTAATCGAGGTACGCCGAGCGCATCTCCTCCTCGAGCCCGCGAGGCTCGATGTTGCCGCCGCCGATGGTGTCGATCGCTGACATCAGGCGCTCCTAGGTATCGAGGGTGGCGTAGCGGGCGTTCTCCTCGATGAACGCCCGCCGCGGCTCGACCTGGTCGCCCATCAGCGTCGAGAACACGATGTCCGCCGATGCCGCGTCCTCCATCGTGACCTGTACGAGCGTCCGCGTGGCCGGGTCCATCGTCGTGTCGCGCAACTCATCGGCGTCCATCTCGCCCAGCCCCTTGAACCGGTAGTAGTCGATCCCCCTCTGCGCGACCGTGAGCACCGCCGCCCGCAGCTCCTCGTAGCTGGCCGCATCGTTCGTGGTCTCGCCGAGCTTGACCCGGAATGGCGGCGTGCCCGCGAGCGCGTCGAGCTCCCGGTGGACGTCGGCCATCCGCCGGTACTCGTGGGCATCGAGCGCAGCACGCTGGACGGTGTGCGTCGTCGCCAGCCCCGTCTTGACCTCGATCGTGCGAACCACGACGGAGTCGGGCTGCTCGGAGATGAGGGAGAGCGCGTACGCCTCGCCGTTCTTGCCGTCCTCGGACAGCATCTTCATCAGCTGCTCGGCGCTGGTCACCTGCTGCTCGAGCAGCCGTGCCTGCTGGAGGAACTCGACGATCCCGTGACCGTGCGCGGCGCGCAGCGCGGACGCCCACCCCTCGTACTGCTTGAGCAGCCGGCAGAACCGCTTCCAGCGGGTGTCGGTAAGCCTGAACTGCTTGTTGTGGCGATCGAAGACGTCGATCTTCTCGAACTTGTCGCCGAGCAGGATGTCCTCGAGCTCGGACTCACGCTCGAGGTATCGGTGTTTCTGCCCGCGGGTCAACCGGTACAGCGGCGGCTTGGCGATATACACGTAGCCGGCCTCGATCAGCGGTTGCATCTCGCGGAACAGGAGCGTCAGCGCAAGCGTGCGGATATGGGCGCCGTCGACGTCCGCGTCGGTCAACAGCACGACCTTGTGGTAGCGCGCCTTGGCGATGTCGAACTCGTCGCGGACTCCCGTCCCGATCGCCGTGATCAGCGCCTGGATCTCCGTGTTGGCCAGAACCTTGTCGATCCGACTCTTCTCGACGTTGAGGATCTTCCCGCGCAGGGGCAGGATCGCCTGGGTACTCCGGTCCCGGGCGCTCACCGCCGAGCCGCCGGCCGAGTCTCCCTCGACCACGAACAACTCCGCCAGCGACGGATCCTTGATCGAGCAGTCGGCGAGCTTGCCCGGAAGCGTCGAGTTCTCGAGCGCGGACTTGCGCCGGGTCAGGTCGCGCGCCTTGCGCGCGGCGGCGCGTGCCTGCGCGGCCTGGACCGCCTTGCGGATCGCAGCGCGCGCGTCCTGGGGGTTCTCCTCCAGGAACTCGGCCAGACGCGCATTGACGATCGAGTGGACGAAGCCCTGCATGCCGGGGTTGCCGAGCTTGGTCTTGGTCTGGCCCTCGAACTGTGGGTCCTGAAGCTTGGCCGAGATGACCGCGGTGAGGCCTTCGCGGACGTCCTCGCCGCTGAGGTTGTCGTCCTTCTCCTTGAGCTCGCCCTTGTCGCGCGCGTACTTGTTTAGCGCGCTGGTCAGCGCCGAGCGGAAGCCGCTGAGATGGCTGCCTCCCTCGATCGTGTTGATGTTGTTCGCGAACGAGAAGACCGACTCCTGGTAGGAGGAGTTCCACTGCATCGCGACCTCGACCGCGCCCTCCTCGCTCTCACCCTGGAACGCGATGACCTTCTTTCCGATCGGCTCCTTGTTCCCATTCAGGTACTTGACGAAGTCGACGATCCCGCCCTCGTAGCGGAACTCGGCCCGGTGACCCGAGCCGCGCTCGTCGACGAGCACGATCCGTAGGCCGCGCGTCAGGAACGCGGTCTCGCGCATGCGCTCCTCGAGCGTGGTGAAGTCGAAGTCGAGCGTCTCGAAGATGTCGGCATCGGGGAGGAACGTGATGGTCGTCCCGGTCTCGTTCGTGGGCTCGCCCTTCTGAAGATCGCCGAGCGGCTTGCCGCGTGCGTAGGACTGGGTCCAGTGGAACCCGTCGCGGCGGATCTCGAGGTCTAGGCGCTCGGACAGCGCGTTGACGACCGACACACCGACGCCGTGCAGACCACCCGAGACCTTGTAGCCACCGCCTTCGCCGAACTTGCCGCCGGCGTGCAGGACCGTGAGGACGACCTCGACGGCCGGGCGCTGCTCCTTCTCCATGATCGCTACGGGAATGCCGCGACCGTCGTCGACGACCGTGACCGAGTTGTCGGGGTGTATCGAGATCAGGACCTCGTCGCAGTGTCCGGCGAGGGCCTCGTCGACCGAGTTGTCGACGACCTCGTAGACGAGGTGGTGCAAACCCCTCGGGCCAGTGGACCCGATGTACATGCCGGGGCGGCGGCGGACGGCCTCGAGTCCCTCGAGGACCGTGATGTCCTGTGCGTCATAAGTGCTCTGCTGGTTGGGGCGCCCTGTGGCGCCATCGTCAAGTGCCAACGATCCTCCGATGACATCGAGACGCCCCGGATCCACGCAACCTGGCGCGCGCCCCGGGGCGTCGAGAATTATGTACATAACGATAGCACAGCGAGGGGCGGAAACGGGGTCTGCCCGAACCGCGTTTTGCCTGCAAACTCGCAAAAACGAAGCGACTTCGGCGCGGCTCGGACAGGGGGTATTCAGCGCCTGTGTCGGGCTCTGCAGCGCACCGCTACGCGGGCGCCCGATCGCGCCTCGAGATCGCCTTCTCCGTACACGATGCTCAACTTTCGTGCGGTTCGGCCGATGCTTACGCGAAGGGCTGCCGGCACGACGACGTCGGCGCACTCAGGATGCGAGCCGAAACCGCCACCGAACCACAGCCCAAGACGTCCTCTCGCCTGTCGGTGGCGCTGGGCCGTGCCCGCAACCTACAGCCGGTCTGGGGGCTGAACGTCCTCATCATCGCCGCCGCCGTGGCGCTCTACCTCGGCCCGGTCCATGGCCAGCCGCCGCTCGCCAATCCACATGTGCCCTGGTGGGCGATCGCGATCGCGTTCGCGATCGCTGAGCGCTGCGTCGTTCATCTCCACTTCCGTCGCGGCGCCCACTCGTTCTCGCTCGGCGATATTCCGCTCGTATTCGGGCTGATCTTCTGCAGCGCCGAGGCGCTCGGCTTCGGCTGCCTGCTCGGATGCGGGCTGGTGCTCCTGTTCGATCGCCGCCTGCCGCCGGTCAAGTTCGTCTTCAACATGGGCCAGCTCGCGCTGCACGCCTGCATCGCGATCCTCGTCGTCCACGCGCTGACGCCGGCCACCGGCGATGTCGGTACCCAGACGTGGGCCGCCGCGCTCGTCGCCACGCTGGCCTCCTCGATGGTCGCCTCGTCGCTGATCGCCGCCGCGATCTCGCTCTCCGAGGGGCTCGTCAAGCTGCGGACGGTCGCGCACATGCTCTCGATGGATCTGGTCGTGACGATGAGCAACGCGAGCCTCGGTCTGTGCGGCGCGGTCATCACCGCGGCCGACGTCCGGGCACTGCCGCTGCTGCTGATCCCGTCCGTGACGCTGTTCGCCGCGTACCGCGCGTACCTGTCAGAGCGCGAGCGGCACAAGCGCCTGGAGTTTCTGTACGAGGCCAACCGGACGCTCGCGCGCTCGCGTGAGATCGCCCACGCGCTCGAAGGTCTGCTCGTCCGCTCGCTCGAAGCGTTCCGGGCGGAGGTCGCCGAGATCGTCCTGTTCGGCTCGGAGGACAATCCGTCGCTGCGAACGGTGCTCGGCCCGGGCAGCTACCGCGAGCTGATGGAGCCGGTCGACTCCGACGTCGCCAACGGGCTCCGCGACCTGCTCGAGCGCAGCGGCAGCGGCGCCTTCACGCTCGACCGGCCGTTCGGGGGCGGTCGCCTCCAGCGCTACCTCGAGGCCCGCGGGGTCACCCACGCGATGATCGCCCCGCTTCCCGGCGAGGAGCGCGTGATCGGCGCGATCATGCTCGCGAACCGGTTCGGGGTCGTCCGCTCGTTCGACCACGAGGACCTGCGCCTGCTCGACACGCTGGCCGGCAACGCGAGCGTCGCGCTCCAGTACGACCGTCTCGAGCAGGCGGTCATGCAGCTTTCGGTCCTTCAGGAGCAACTCCACCACCAGGCCTACCACGACCCGCTCACGAACCTCGCCAACCGGGCGCTGTTCACCGACAAGGTCAAGGCCGCGATCAGCGACCGCCGGGGCGAGCTCGCGGTGCTCTTCATCGACCTCGACGACTTCAAGACGGTCAATGACAGCCTCGGGCACTCCGCAGGCGACGAGCTGCTCGTGTCTGTCGCTTCGCGCCTGCGTGCGTGCCTGCGCCCCGAGGACGTGGTCGCGCGTCTCGGCGGCGACGAGTTCGCGGTGATGGTCGAGGACGACCACGACGCCGAGGTCGCGGCGGTCACCGTCGCACGCCGGATCATGGAGGCGTTCGTGCTCCCGGTCGGCGTCGGCTCGGAGAGCGTGTCGGTGTACCTGAGCGTCGGGATCGCCACCAGCCACGGGGGCGGGTCCACCGCCGAGGAGCTGATCCGCGACGCGGACGTCGCCATGTACAAGGCCAAGACTTCCGGGAAGGGCCACTTCGAGGTGTTCCACCCGAGCATGGGCGAGGCGGTGCTCGAGCGCCACGGGCTCAAGGAGGAGCTGCGACTCGCGATCGAGCGCCAGCAGCTGACCCTGTACTTCCAGCCGATCATCGACCTCGACACGGGCGCGCTCGTCGCCGAGGAGGCGCTCGTGCGCTGGCAGCATCCCCGCCGCGGCCTCGTCGGCCCGTCAGAGTTCGTCCCGCTGGCCGAGGAGACCGGGTTGATCCTCTCGCTCGGACAGTACGTGCTCGAGGAGGCCTGCCAGCAGGCCTGCCGGTGGCAGGCGCGCCGCGCGGCCGACCCGGACGGGCCTCAGGTCGCAGTCCACGTCAACCTCAGCGCGGTCGAGCTCCGCGACCCCGAGCTGGTTGGCCGCGTCCGCTCGACCCTCGACGACGCCGGGGTGGACCCGCGAAGCCTCGTGTTCGAGATCACCGAGACCGTGCTGCTCGACGACTCCGCACGGGTCTCCACCACGATCGCCGAGCTGCGCGCGCTCGGGGCCAGATTCGCGCTCGACGACTTCGGAACCGGCTACTCCTCGCTGAGCTACCTGCACACGCTTCCGTTCGACATCCTGAAGATCGCCAAATCGTTCGTCGACGGGCTGTCACGCGGAGGCCGCGAGGCGTCGTTCGTGCGCATGATCATCGAACTCGCCCGTACGCTGGGCGTCGCGGTGATCGCCGAGGGCATCGAGACCCAGGAACAGGCGGACGCGCTCGTGACACTCGAGTGCGATTACGGCCAGGGCTTCCATCTGGGCCGGCCCGAGCCCGTGAAGCCTGAGCTTCCGCTCCGCTCGGCGGCCTGACCGCGGCCGGCGGCACCCCGTCCGGACGGATCTCATACATCCGTCCAAACCGCTCAGGTCACACCCCGCCGGGGCCGATGACCTTCCTACGAAGGACTGCAGGGGCAAACCCGTCGCGAGGCGGGGGCGCAAAGCCAGGGGTCTCGTACTCACAAGCGAGACGGCCCAGCCGCCAGTTCGATTATTAATAAGACTGCTCAGGGCAAACCCGTCGCGAGGCGGGGGCGCAAAGCCAGGGGTCTCGTAAGGATGCGAGATAGCCCAGCCGCCAGTTGAGTCACTGGTTAATGGTTTTGCAACACGGAGGTTGCCCTGAGATGACACGTTCTGTCCAAATCGTTGAGCGGATGCGCTGGATGTCCGCGATCGCCGGCGCCACTGTGCTGGCGATCGTGTTCGCCATCGTGCTCGGCACGACGGGCGGACAGCTGCGGGCCGTTGTCCCCGGCTCCCCCAGCATCTCGGCGCCGTCGGCCGCGGGCTCGTCGGCCCCGCTCGATCCTCGCATTGCCACCCTCGCCGCACACCGCCCGAGCGCGCTCGTGCAGGCGATCGTCCAGTTCAACGCGCCGGTCGCCCCGGCTAAGGCCAAGGCCGACGCCGCGGGAGATCACGGTCGCGTGATCGGCAACCTGCCGATCATCCACGGTCTCGCCGTCGAGATGACCGCCGCTCAGGCGAAGTCACTCGCGACGAACCACGACGTGCACGCGGTGTCACTGAACACCACGGTCACGAGCCAGAGCCTCCCCAACGGTCACCTCCCGTTCCAGATGAGCGGCATGGGTGTCTCCGGAGGACAGCTGCAGACGACTTATGACCAGACGCTCGGCGTGCTCCCGCTCTGGAAGTTCGGTATCACCGGCACCGGAGTTGGAGTGGCCGTCGTCGACACGGGCGTTGACGGTGCGCTTCCCGACTTCGCCTCCAAGGACCATGGTCACTCGCGGGTCGTTGCGAGTGCCGTGGCGAACACTGATGCAACCACCGCGACTGACAGTTACGGTCACGGCACCGACGTCGCCGGAATCATCGCTGGTGACGGTGACAACCGCGGCGCCTCGGATCCCCAGTACGGTCAGTACGTCGGCGTCGCGCCGAATGCGAATCTGGTCTCGGTCAAAGTCTCCGACGAGACCGGCGCGACGACCGTGCTCGACGTGATCTACGGGCTTCAGTTCGCGGTGGAACATCAGGCCGCTTACAACATTCGCGTCATCAACCTGTCGCTCAACTCGGCGACGCCGCAGTCCTACAAGACCGACCCGCTCGACGCCGCTGTCGAGGCCGCCTGGATGCACGGCATCGTCGTGGTCGCCGCCGCCGGCAATCGCGGCAACGCCCCGGGCGCCGTGCAGTACTCGCCGGCAAACGATCCTTATGTGATCACGGTCGGGGGCGTCGATGAGAACGGGTCCGGCGACCCGGCCAACGACGCGATCGCGTCGTGGTCGAGCCAGGGCACGACCCAGGACGGCTTCCAGAAGCCGGACGTGTACGCCCCGGGCGCCCACATCGTGTCCGTGCTCGCCCCGAACAGCGTCTTCGCGAGCAGCTGCCCGACCTGCATTCAGGGCAACGGCCAGTACATCCAGACCAGTGGCACGTCGATGGCGACGCCGGCGATCTCCGGCCTCGTCGCTGACCTCCTCCAGATCCATCCGAACTGGACGCCCGATCAGGTCAAGGGCGTGCTGACCAGCCCGAACGTGACGGAGAACTCCTCCTTCCAGGAGCCCAACGCGATCAAGGCGGCGCTCGACTGGAACCCGCCGGTCGCCGATCAGGGCCTGACCCCCAGCACGCTGGTCACCAGCGGCAACGGCAAGGTCCAGCCCACGCTCGGTACTTGGAGCCTGGCCACCTGGAGCCGCGCCAACGGGCTGCTCCGGGCCGGCTACGCCGCCTCGAGTTGGATCTGCAAGGGCTGCTCGGCGACGTCTTCGAGCTCGGCGAGCTCGACGCTGGGCACGTGGGGACTCGGCACCTGGAACACGGTGCCGCTGAGCTGAGCCACCCGGAGGCTGAAAGGGCTGGTGGGGGCTGAATAAAGGCCGGTGGCGGGTCCCGCATCCCGCTGCCGGCCTTTCAGCTTTCTGAGTAGTCCCGCGGCGGTGTGGCCACGCAGCGCAGGCGTGAGACACGGCCGGAGCGGAGCAGCCCATTCAGGCGCTCGAGGATCGCCGGCGCCATCAGGTCGAGCTCCTGGGCCCAGACCGACGCCGAGCAGGAGACGGTCACGACCCCGCCGCGCTCGGCGGTCGGCTGCGCCTCGCCGGCGATCGCCACACCCACCGCGACCCGCCACGTGCGCTGCACGTCAGCGAGCAGGCTCGCGGGCTCAAGGTCGTCGCGGATCGGATCGAGCGCCAGCGCGAGCGGGCGAGGGCTCCGCCGGTAGTGGGTCATTCGCCGGCCATCGCCAGTAACCGTCCGTCTGACACCGCCAGGTGCGTGACGTCGTCGTCGGTCGAGCCGGGCACGTGCTCGAGGTCGGTGGCGGTGATCACCGACTGTCCGGCGGTCGAGCGAAGCAGCTCGACAAGTGCCTGGCGGCGGTCGCGGTCGAGCTCGCTCATCACGTCGTCGAGCAGCATCAGCGGCGGGGCGGTTCGGTGGCGGGCGATCACCTCGCGCTCGGCCAAGAGGAGCGCCAGCAGGGCCAGCCGCTGCTGACCCTGCGAGCCATACGCCCGCAGGTCGTGGCCGTCGTGCTCGGTGGCGAGATCGTCGCGATGCGGGCCGTGGCCGGTGAAACCGCGCTCGAGGTCGGCGTCGAGTCGGTCGGCCAGCTCCTGGACCAGCTCCGCGGCCTCGGTGGCGCGCGATCGCGGCCGGTACGCCACGCGGGGCGCCCGTTCGAGTCCGAGCGCGGCGCCCAGACGCTCGAACGTCTCGGCTAACAGCTCGACCGCGCCGCGGCGGTCGCTCATCAGGGCGATGCCGTGGCCCGCGAGTTGGGCGTCCCAGCTCCTCAGCGACTCGCGGGAGCCGCGGCCCGCCCGGATCCGGGCGATCAGCGCGTTCCGCTGCGCAAGGGCCTGCCCGTACAGCCGGCGCGTATCTCGCCGCGCCGGCCACAGCGCCGAGACGAACTGGTCGAGGTGCGCACGTCGAACGGCGGGCGCGCCCTTGATCAGCTCCAGCCGATCGGGGAGGAACACGCTAACCAGCGGCCGACTGTCGACGTCGAGCATTCGCTCGACCGCCGCACCGTCGACACGCATCGCCTTGGGCTGGCCGGGCACGAAGCCGACCGACAACTCGTGGAGCCCGTCGTCGGCCTCGCAGCTCAGCACAGTGCGGGCAGCGCCGGCGCCGAACTTCACCACCTCACGCTCGTTGCTCGTGCGGCACGACCGGCCCGTGCACGCGAAGTAGAGGCCTTCGAGCAGGTTCGTCTTGCCGGCGCCGTTCGGTCCGGTCACGACCGTCAGCCCCTCGCCGAACGCCACCTCGGCGTCGTGATATCCGCGGAAGTCGCGCAGGCTCAGGCTCAGGACCTGCACGCCGCCTCGCTGGTGCCCGCGGCGGCCACTACTAGACGTTCAGGCGGATCGGCATGATCAGGTAGCGGAAGCGGTTCTCCTCGGACTCGATCAACCCAGGACGCAGCGGGCTGATCAGCTTTATCAGCACATCTCCCTCCTCGATCGCCTCGAGCCCGGCACGCAGGAACTCGGGGTTGAAGCCGATCTCGAGGGGCTCACCCTGGAACGCGACCGGCATCGACTCGAGCGCTTCGCCGATGTCCGGTGTCTGCGCCGAGATCGTCAGCTCGCCCGGACTGAACGCCAGCCGAAGCGGGGCGTTCTTCTGAGCGAGCAGGCTGATCCGGCGTACGACCTCGGTCAGCTCGGCGCCGGCGATGCGCAGTTCGTGCTCGTACGTCTCCGGAAGCAGTTGGCGGTAGTTCGGGAACTGTCCGTCGATCAGCCGCGAGGAGAGCACGATCCCGCCGAGCTCGAACAGCACCTGGTTCTGGCGGACGCTGATCCGGAGCTCTTCATCCTCGACGTGGCCGGCCACGCGAGCCAGCTCCTGCAGCGCCCGAGCCGGCACGTTGACCTCGAAGCCGGACGGGAGCGCCGCCTCGAGCGTCGTCTCCTTGACGCTCAGCCGGTAGGAGTCGGTGGCGACCATCCGAAGCTCGCTTGCTCGGACGCCGAGACGAGAATGCCGGTGAGCACGGGGCGCGTCTCGTCGCGCGAGGCCGAGTTGGCGACCTTCAGCGCGGTTGCGACGAACGCGGCAACCGGGAGCGAGACGGCCGAATCAGGCTCCGGCTCGGGGAATGGCGGGAAATCCTCGGCCCGGAGCGTCCGGATGTGGAACGTGGCGTTCCCCGAGACCAGTTCGACGTCCTGCTCGGCGGCGCGGAGCTCGAGCGAGACGGTGTCGGCCGGAAGCAGCCGGACGACGTCGAGCAACAGGCGAGCTGGAAGCACGACAACGCCTTCGCGCGTGACCTCCGCCTCCAGTGGGACCCGAAGACCCACGTCCATGTCGGTGGCCTGGAGCTCGCAGCCGCTCGAGGCCGCACGGAGCTGAACGCCTGAGAGCGCCTGGATCGCACTTCGTGTCGATGCCACCCTGCTCACGGTCTGGAGTTGTCGGAGCAGAGCTTCGCGCTCGGAGGAGATCTTCACGATGAATACCTCAAATGGAATGTAGAAGTCATAGGGGGTTCAAGGGTGTTGAAAACTGTCTGATTGGCCGCACCGAGCGGGAAAACAGGCGTGAGAAAAGAACAGGCAAGTCTGTCAAGAAGGTCGGTCGGAACGTGAGCGGCCGATGATGCCGGTCAGCTCTTCGACTTCGTGAACAGCTTGTTGATCGACGCCCATCCGCTCATTGACGCGCTTGCAGGCATGGAGGACGGTTGTGTGGTTGCGCCCGCCGAACGCCTCACCGATCGTTTGTAGCGAGGCATCGGTGAGGCAACGGGTCAGGTGGATCGCGACCTGCCGTGGCCAGCTCACGCTGGCTATTCGGCTCGAGGAGATCAGCTGGGCGAGCGCCAGCCCGTAGTAGGACGCGACCGCGTGCTGGATCTCATCGACAGAGGCGGAGGCGGAGGTTGCCGTCCGCGGATGGATCTCGTCGAGGACGGTTGTTGCGAGCCGGATGTCGATCGGCATCTGCGTGAGCGAGTGATAGGCGACGATCCTGATCAACGCCCCCTCGAGCAGGCGGACGTTGTCGGTGATCCGCTCCGCGATCAACTCGAGCACGGCGCCGTCGGTGACCGGGATGTGGTCGAGCGCGGCCCGTTTGCGAAGGATCGCCACTCGAGTCGCGAAGTCGGGCGGCTTGATCACCGCCACCAGGCCCGCCTCGAATCGCTCGCGCAACCGGTCCTCGACCGACAGGAGCTGGCGTGGAAGCCGATCGCACGTGAGCACGAGCTGGCGGCCGGTCTCGTACAGCGCGTTGAAGGTGTGGAAGAACTCCTCTTCGGTCTTCGCCTTGCTGGCGAGGAACTGCACGTCGTCGATCAGCAGCACGTCGGCGTCGCGATAGGCCTGCTTGAAGCGATCGATCGATCGCGACCCGAGCGCCCGGATGAAGTGGTTCGTGAACGCCTCGACGGTCGTGTAGCGGACCACGGCGCCACCGCCGAACGAAAGCACGTAGTTTCCGATCGCGTGCAGCAGGTGCGTCTTGCCGAGACCGGGAGGCCCGTGTAGGAACAGCGGGTTGTAGGCCTGCCCGGGAAGCTCGGCGACCGCCAGCGATGCGGCATGGGCGAGTCGGTTGCCGTCGCCGATGATGAACTGCTCGAAGCTGTAGCGGGGGTTGAGCGCGGTGGCGGCGAGGTCGACGGTCTCGGCCTGCGTGGCCGGGCGGTGTGGTCGATCGGTGCCGTGGCAGACGAGCTCGAGCGTGACGTCGGGACCGAAGGCGATTCGGGCGCAACTCTCGAGGATTCGCCCGAACCGCTTGGATACCCAGTCGTGGGTGGCCGCCGGGACGTCGACGATCACGCTGCCGTCGCGGAGCGATTTGAGCTCGAGCGCAGCGAGCCAGATCTCATACGTGGACTCGCTCACGGCCCGACGGAGCTCCGCGCGGAACTCGCGCCATGCAACGTTGGGCTCGAGATGCGCGGACAGCGACAAGCAACCCCTTGCGGGACGAAGACGGACTGATTGGCGAGGGGACGCCCACAGGGCGGCCGGGGCGGCGAATATACCAGCGGCGCTCGGGTGAGATGGCCGGGCCGGGGGGCCTTGGCGCAAAGCGCGGGAAAAAGCGCCGGGTCGGGTCTTCGAGCCGGGTGAAGCGAAGTCGCATGCGTGCTTGGCGTTGCCTTACGGACCGCGTTGGATTGATTCCCCGGCGATGCGAATCTGTCGCAATCTGCGCTGCGTATACTGGCCTCAGTCCCGCTTCGGGCCCGTGAGCCATGAAACGCACCTATCAGCCGAAGAAGCGCAAACGCGCACGCACGCACGGGTTCCGCGCCCGAATGCAGACCCGTGCCGGTCGCCTCACGCTCAAGCGCCGGCGCGACAAAGGCCGCAAGCGCCTCACGGTCTGATGATGGGCGTGCCTGGCGCCCGTCCGCGGACCGGGCGGATGAGGCTGTCGCGCAGCGCCGATTTCGACCGCGTGTTCCGGCAGGGCCGCTCGCACGCCGGACGTGAGCTCGTGCTGTACGTGTTTCCACGCGGCGAGGCGGAGGACGAGCCGCGGCTCGGTCTGTCCGTATCGCGGAAGGTGGGCGGCGCGGTTGAGCGGAACCGCGTCAAGCGTCTGTTGCGTGAGGCGTTCGCGGCCGAGGGCGAGCGGCTTCCGCCGGGAACGGATGCCGTCGTCGTCGCGAGGCATGAAGCGAACGCTCTAGCTGAACGTGAGGGGCTGGCCGGAATGCGCCGTGCTCTGGGGGAATTGCTCGACCGCGCGGACGGCGGCGGAGGCGGTCGGTGAACGCGCTGCGGTCGCTCGCCGTGCTTCCGATTCGGCTATATCAGCGGTTGATCTCGCCGGCGTTCGGACAGCGCTGCCGCTACTACCCGTCGTGCTCGGAATATGCCGCGCAGGCGATTCGCCGATTCGGCATACTCCGGGGGCTTGTCCTGGCCGGCTGGCGGCTGCTCAGATGTAACCCCTTGAGTCACGGGGGATTCGATCCCGTCGAGGACCAGCGGCTGTTCAAGTCCCGAGCCCCGGCCCCGAGCGCCTGACCATGCTTGTCGTCTACGCGAACATCTTCCAACCGCTGATCGACATCTTCGAAGCGGTTCTGAAGTTCTTCCACAACCACGTCGGGATCTCGTGGGGCTTCTCGATCGTGCTGCTGACGATCTGCATGCGGGCGTTGCTGCTGCCGCTGACGGTGAAGCAGTTCCACTCGATGCAGAAGATGCAGGCGATGCAGCCGCAGATGAAGGCCGTCCAGGCGAGGTACAAGGACGACAAGCAGCGCCAGCAGCAGGAGATGATGAAGTTCTACAAGGAGAACGAGATCAATCCGCTGGGGTCCTGCCTGCCCCTCGTGGCGCAGATCCCGGTGTTCATCTCGCTCTTCTACATGCTGCGCCAGGACCTCCGGAAGAACATCTGCCCGGACACCCAGGCGGCCTACCAGCATCAGTACATGATCACTCACCACGTGACGACGGCGCAGGCGGCCGCGCACACGACTCCGTGCGGGCCCAACAACGGCGCCGGGTTCCTGTTCATCCCCGACCTGACCGACAAGGCCACGGGCGCGGTGCTGATCGTGCTGCTGCTGCTCTACATCGGTTCGCAGCTTGCGTCGAGCCTGATGATGTCGAGCCCGATGATGGACAAGCAGCAGCGGCGCCTGATGCTGCTGCTGCCGCTGTTCTTCGTCGTGATCGTGATCAACTTCCCGGCAGGCCTGCTCGTCTACTGGATCACCACGAACCTCTGGACGATGGGCCAGCAGTACACGGTGCGAAGATTGATCGGGACTCCTACTCCTGCGGTTGCGACGGCGGGTGGCGCTCCACCGGGCGACGGAGGGGGTGGTGGGCCCGGGTCGGGCAAGGGCGACAAGGGCGGTGGTGGTAACTCACCCCCGCCGGACGACTCCGGCCCGAACGGGACTTCCGGAGGAAGCGGCGGTGGCGGCCTGTCCGGCTTGATCAGAGGCAAGCCCAAGCGCGAGGCCGAGCCGGTTGCGGCGGGCAGTCGCAGCGGAAAGGGCGGCACACCCCCGCCACCTCCGCGCAAGAAGAAAAAGCGCTCCGGACGCAGGAGATGATGGTGAACGCTGAGATTGGCCTCGCAGGTTCACGCGTGCAGGAATTACTCGAGCAGATCCTCGCCGGCGTCGGGATCGAAGCCAGCATCCACGTCGAGGAGGATGACGAGGAGGTCCGTGCCGACCTCGAGGGCGACGACCTCGGCCTGCTGATCGGCCGCCACGGCCAGATGATCGACGCGATCCAGCACATCGCCTACCGGATCGCCGGCAAGGGAACCACGGTCCGCAAGCGGGTCGTGGTCGACGCCGCCGGCTACCGCGAGCGCCGCGCCGTCGCGCTCCGCGCTGCCGCCGACCAGGCCGCCGAGGCCGCGGTCCACGACCGCCGGTCGGTGACGCTCGAGGCGATGACCGCGCTCGAGCGAAAGGTCGTGCACGAGCACCTGAAGACCCGCCGCGACGTCGAGACGTACAGCCAGGGCGAGGAGCCCGACCGGCGTCTCGTGGTCGCGCCGCTCGTCGACTGACGACTGGCGACCGTTTCACGTTTTTTTACGCGGTGAAACAGCTTTCCGTGTAGAACCTCCGATGTGATGCAGCTATCGGAGTTCGACCGAGGCATGCTCGTCGGGTTGATGATCGGCGAAGCTTCCTTCGGCGGCGACGGGAAGCAGCCTCAGATCACCGTTCGGATGCACGTTCGCCACGAGGCGCTATTCAACTGGCTGATGGAGCGCTTCCCCGAGACGCGCCTGTACGGGCCGTATCACCACGGCGGGCGCTCCTATTACCAATGGATGGCCCGCGGACCGGCGCTCGTCCGGGACGTGCTGCCGCTGCTCGACGGCGAGCTCCACGGCGGTCTGGACAGCTATGCCGCTGAGCGCTTCGACGCGATGTGCGAGCGATATGCCGCCTACATCGCCCGCGAGCGCGCGCGCCTGGAGATGTGAGGTGCACGCCCCGAGTTTGGAGACACGCATCGCGGCGCTCGCGGAACGCTACGGCCTGTCTCGTGACGCTGCGCGCCGGCTGCGCCTGCTTCATGGTCTGCTCGTGGACGATCCGCTCGCACCAACCGCCGTCCGCGACCCCGCGAAGGTCGTCGACGATCACCTCGCCGACGCGCTGGTCGCGCTCGAGCTCGAGCAGGTCCGGCAGACGCGGAGCCTGGCCGACCTCGGCTCCGGGGCCGGCGTTCCGGGCCTGCCGTTGGCGATCGCGCTGCCTGATGCGGACGTGGCGCTTGTCGAGAGCGCGGCTCGCAAGTCCGCGTTCCTGGAGCGCGCGATCGTGGAGTGTGACGTGGCCAATGCCCGCGTCGTCCATGCCCGCGCCGAGGCCTGGCCTGACGGCATCGAGGCGTTCGACCTCGTCACCGCGCGGGCGCTGGCCTCGCTCGAGGTCGTCGTCGAGTACGCCGCGCCGTTGCTCGAGGTTGGCGGCACGCTCGTGGCCTGGCGCGGCCGCCGCGACCCGGCGGGCGAGGAGATGGCCGCCCGCGCGGCGGCCGCGCTCGGGCTCGAGCCGGGCGAAATCCGCCGGGTGCAGCCATATCCCCGTGCTCAGAGCCGATACCTACACCTGATGTCGAAGGTTATGAAGACACCGTCGGGATTTCCGCGTCGTCCCGGCATGGCGCTGAAACGTCCGCTCGGCGCGAGATAGCCGCTGCAATACCGCTTGCGCCCCCCCGGATCTGACCGCCCACCCCGGTAGCTTCACGCGAGATGGGGACCGTGTACGCAATCGCCAATCAGAAGGGCGGAGTGGGCAAGACCACGACCGCCGTAAACCTGGCCGCTTGCGTAGCCGAGGCGGGCTACGACACCCTGCTCGTCGACATCGATCCACAGGCCAACGCGACGATCGGGCTCGGGATCAGCAAGGACGGGCCTCACACGGTGTACGACGTGCTGGTTGGCTCGATGCCGATCGACGAGGTGGTCCGGCCGAGCGGGATCGATCGGCTGTCGGTCGTCCCGTCCGGCCCTGACCTCGCCGGCGCCAACGTCGAGCTCCCCCGGACCGCCGGCTCCGAGATGCTGCTTCGGGAGGCGCTGTCGCCCGTGCGCGACCGCTACTCGTTCATCCTGCTCGATTGCCCCCCGTCGCTCGGACCGCTCACCGTGAACGCGCTCGTCGCCGCTGACCGAGTGATCGTTCCAGTCCAGGCGGAGTACTTCGCGCTCGAGGGCCTCGCCGGCCTGCTCGACACGCTCTCGCTCGTCCAGCGCGAGCTGAATCCGTGGCTTACTGTGGCTGGGATGCTGTTGACGATGCATGACGGCCGTACGCGACTCGCCCAGGACGTCGAGCGCGAGGTGCGCGAGCATTTCCCAGAGCTGGTGTTCGACACGGTCATCCCCCGCAACGTCCGGATCGGCGAGGCGCCCAGCTTCGGCAAGCCCGTGATCCACCACGATCCGCACTGCGCCGGCGCGGACGCCTATTTCGAGCTCGCAAAGGAGGTGGCCGCTCGTGGCTGAACGACCGAAGGGCATGGGCCGAGGGCTCGCGGCGATCCTGTCCGTAGCCCCCCGCGATGAGCTCCAGGAGCTCCGCGCGGTCCCGATCGACCTGATCGACCCCAGCCCGAATCAGCCACGCCACACGTTCGACGAGGACTCGCTGATCGCGCTCGCGGGGTCGATCCGCGCTTGCGGCATCCTCCAGCCGGTTCTGTTGCGCCCGCTGGTCAGCGGCCGGTACGAGCTGATCGCCGGCGAGCGCCGATGGCGCGCCGCCCAGCTCGCCGAGCTGGTGGCGATCCCGGCGATCGTGCGCCGTCACGACGATGCGGCATCGCTCGAGGTGGCGCTGATCGAGAACATGGCGCGCGAGGACCTGAACCCGGTCGAAGAGGCCCGCGCCTGCGCCGCGCTCGTCGAAGAGCTCGGCCTCACCCGAGAGGAAGTCGGCCTCAGGGTCGGCCGCAGCCGCGTCGCTGTCTCGAACCTGATCCGCCTGCTCGACCTCCCCGACGAGGCGCTCGAGCTGATCGAGCGCGGCGCGCTCACCGAGGGCCACGGGCGCGCACTCCTGCTCGCCACCGACCACACCGCCCGCCGAACGCTGGCCCGCGACGCCGCTCGCGCCCGCTGGTCAGTCCGCGAGCTCGAGTCCCGCGCCCGCGCCGCCGACGGCCCCGACGGCAAGCGCCGGCGTGCCCGCCCCCGCACGGCCCTCCACCCCGACCAGGCCGCCGCGCTCGAGCTGATCTCCGACGCCCTCGGCGCCGCGCTCGGCCGCGAGGTCGACGTGGCGCCCGCCAAGGGATCCGGCTACCGCGTCCAGCTCAGCTTCGAGTCGCTCGACGACGCGCTCGACGTGGCGCGTCGCCTCCGCGTCCGCGCCGTCTCCTGACCGGAGCCGACGCCCTCGGCGCCGCGCTCCTGCGCCCCTCGAGACCGTGGGTAGAATCCGGCCTCAGTCGGGCGATTAGCTCAGTCGGTTAGAGCGCTTCTCTGATAAGGAAGAGGTCCCAGGTTCGAGTCCTGGATCGCCCACTCCGCGAAATACCTGCAAACGTGGCGGTCTTGTAGTGATTGGGACCACTACCGCAAGGGCGCGAGCATCCAACGTGCACATTCCGTGCAGGCTGGCGCAATGCGGCTCGCCTCTCCCTGCTTAACCGCCGACCTCCTCGTCCGGGTCCGCAGTGCCTTGTGTAGCAACCCGGACATGGACCGGGACATCGCCTGGTACACTGGGATGGACAAAAAGGGACTCATAATCTCATTTAGCCAGCAAATTGGCGGCTTTTTTGGCGACGATAACGGACATAACTTCGGACACTGAGCGGGAGTACAAGAGGACCCATCCGTGGATCGTTTTCGGGCTAGACGTCAGTAAGGCGCCGTGGACGATGTGGCACAACCTGGGCGAGGCGCGCTCTAAGTGTCGGCATCTATCCAGGACACCGCTTCCCCCGGCGTTGGCGCGAAAGATGGAACGCGTATACCTGGCGAAGGGAGCCCGCGCGACGACCGCCATCGAGGGCAACACTCTGACCGAGGAGCAGGCATATGCGGCGGTTGAAGGCAAGCTTTTTGTTCCTGAGAGCCAGCAGTATCTGAAGCAGGAGCTCGAGAACGTCATCGAGGCGATTCGGGACTTGGAGATCGGGATCTATGGAGGCGACCGCTTCGCGGTCACGCCGGACCGGCTGAAAGACCTCAACCGTCGTGTCCTCAGCGGTCTCAAGGTTCCTGACCACGTGATCCCCGGCGAATATCGCACGGGTAGCGTGGTCGTGGGGGGCGTGTACCGCGGTGCGCCGTGGCGCGACTGCGAGTATCTCGTCGAAAGGCTATGCGAGTGGCTCAACGGCTCGGACTTCCAGCCGAAGGGAGACGGAAGAGCTTGGGACTTCGTCGTCGCATTCTTCAAAGCGGCCGTGGCTCACGTCTATATCGCCTGGATCCATCCATTCGGAGACGGCAATGGCCGTACAGCACGGCTCGTCGAGTTCGGCATCCTGACCGCCGCTGGCATACCCTCGGTCGCCGCCCATCTCCTTTCAAATCACTACAACGCAACGCGGAGTCGGTACTACCAGCAACTCGATTACGCATCTAAGTCAGGAGGCGAACTGACGGAGTTTCTCTCCTATGCGGCAGAAGGATTTGTTGGCGAGCTTCAGCAGGAGCTCGACGATGTTCACGGGTGGATCTTCAACGCCGCGTGGACCAACTACGTCCATAGCGTCTTCGCGGAGGGCCACACAATCACCATCCGACGCCAACGCGACCTCGCCCTCGCGTTGCCCGCAAACGAGTTTGTCCCGAGATCCAAGATCCGGACCTTTAACTTCGCGGCTCGCCGAGGCTTACGGGAATAAGGGAACGAAGACCGTTACGCGAGACCTGAATGCACTCGAGAATCTTGGCCTCATCGAACGCGGAGCAAAAGGCGTTCGGGCCCGGCGCGAAATCATGCTGTCCTTCCTCCCGCGGGTTGCGCCGGGGGTCGAGGACGCTCGCACAGCCTTGTTCCCCGCGAGGGTCGACGCGCCCGAGCTGGACTGATGCGCTCGGCTGATCGTGGCTCACGACTACCGAGATCACGCATACGGTCCTCGGGGATCCGTGGCCGTGGCCCCCGGCGGCCCGGGCGCAGGACGCCGGTTGCTCACGGTTAGCCGCTTACGGCTTCGGGGGCGATCGCGCTACCCTGCTCGCGCACAATTACGCGGCCGGCTGAGAGCTAGCGCTCGGCCGAAGATGGAGGTGGATCCATGTCCCAGCAGCATCCCGGCACGCCCGGCCCATCGTCGTGTATGAAGACGAAGGGCGGCGTGCCATACCGGATCGAGCGCCGGACGAAGAGTAAGCGTGGAGGTGGGACCCTCAGCGGCTACGCCGTCGACATCACGATCCGCGTCAACGCCGACGAGGCGTACTTCCTCGACGACCGTAACAGCGACCGCAGCGCGATGCCGCATAACAAGCGCGAGGAGCTCGTCGACACGCTCTTGGCCGAGCTGGAGCGCAACCACATCGAGCACTTCGGGCACGTGTAGTTTCGGAGTTGATCGGCCGGGTGGGTCATCGCCGGGGCGAACCGCATCCCGGGCGGCGGGAGTCGGAGGCGCGTGCACATTTCGTGCACTGCTCATTGGGCGAAGCTGGTCAAGGCTGAGCACCTGGCGCTCGCGCTGATCTGCAGCATTACCAGGGCGAATGCCATCAGCGGTGATCACCGAGGCTCACGTGCGAGCGGCACAGATATCTTTG